>NZ_JACVQB010000001.1:0-48969 GCF_018881575.1 Polynucleobacter sp. UK-Kesae-W10
CACGACGATGGGTCTCAAAGAGCTGTGCAGTCAAAATGGCTACCGCATGATTATTCAGATCAGCAGAAAAGTACCCAATGCGGATTTTTGAAGCAGGCGCCCTCTTGGGGATGGGGCCTAAGCTCAAGTTGGCCGGGAACTTCTCCTGAGCATAAGTTTGGGCAGCCAACTGATGCAAGGCGGGGTCATCGGTGAGGGCGAGGACGAGGAAGGGTTCTGTAACTTTTTTCTTGGCTCGGATGTCGTCAGACAATATCGTATTCTTCTGCTCAAACCGATCCCAGAGGCACATTTTCATTTGAGTGTGAAGAGAGGCGCCCTTCATCCAGTCAATATGCACGCCAATATCATTGGCTTTCTGATAACTAGCTAAAGCGTCTGGATACTCTTTGAGATCATTGAACGCTACACCCTTATTAAACCAAGCCTGCGCATGTTTTGGGTTCAGGGATATCGCCTTGTCATAACAATCAATCGCATCCTGATATTGCATTAAGGCACTTAAAGAGGCGCCTTTATTTAACCAAATCTCAGCAGAAGTTGGCTCAATCTGCAGAGCATGGTTGTAGTGTTCTAGCGCCTCTGGATAGCGCTTTAAGGAATGCAGAGTATTGCCCTTATTCAACCAAGCCTCTACTAGATCAGGCTTGATACTTAAGGCCAAATCATATTGAGTAATTGCATCATCAAAACGTCTTACTCGTTTTAGTGCAGCACCGTAATCCACGATGCAATTCAGATAATTTGAATTGATGGATAGTGATTTTTCGAAATAGGCTAAGGACTCTTCTAGCTGGCCAAGCTCTACCAAGGCTTTAGCGTGGTTGTAGTAAGCCTCATAAAAGTCGGGCTTTAATGCCTCTGCTTGAGCATAGTGCAGGAGTGCTTCCTGATATTCACCAAGATCACTGAGGATATTTCCTGCATTAAACCAAGCCTGAAACATCCCAGGATTGATCGCCAATGCTTTTTTCATCACTACAATCGCCTCGGCATTCTGTCCCAAGGCATTGAGCGAAGAGCTCAAATTTGAGAGTGCAGAATCACTGTCTGGATTTAGCAAAAGAGCATGTCCATATTCTTCAATTGCTTCTAAATGCTTTGCTTGGCTAGCGAGAACTACGGCCAAAAGGTGTAATGCATCAAAGTGATTTGGCGCCAACTGAATGGCACTCTTTAGTAGCATTTCTGCCTGTGAATAATTGCCACCCTGAAATGCATGAAAGGCTTTGCCAAGGATTTCGTTTAGTTGGGTGGTCATGAAGTTGGCTGGCTCAGATTTCTTGACAGTTTACTAAACTATCAACATCGAACGACACTCATCTGAGCCAGTGAACCCATCTAAAAAGACTACTTAGTGATTCTGCATTCCGAAGGCAATAGTTGGGGGATAAGATTGGTCTCTACAGATCTACAAGACCAACCACCAGCCCAAGTTGAGGCCTCTGGTTTTGATAAATCAAGTGCTTTAGGAGAATTTGCATCAGGCTCATTCGTGGGCACGAGATGTAATGTATTTTTACCTTCAGGCGCCACACTGACCTGGTAATCAATCGCAATGGCACCAGAGGGTGTAATTTCAATTAACTTCACACTTCGGGTTGGCGTAAAGGTAAATGAGCCCTGGGTTGCTTCATCCATAGGAACCGTGCCCCGACTCGCAAAAGCCTCAGTAACCGCTAGCTTTGCACTGGATGATAAATTCATGCCCTCCACTACCCGGCTACGAGCGATGTAATCCTGATATTGCGGCACTGCTACTGCGACCAATATCCCAATGATGGCGACGACCACCATCACTTCGATTAGGGTGAAACCCGCTTCTGAATCTTGATCTTGCAATGCTTTACTTGAACGTTCCATATCTTTTAGCTCCCGAGGTGAAAATCTACTATCTTCCAGTCTATACCCGTTCAGCTCAAGGAAGTCAGCAACAAAAAAGCCGGCTATTGAAGCCGGCTGATTCTGATTGAGATGAATGAAATTTATGCCTCTTTAGCGGCATTCTTTTTCTTGAAATAGTTACCTAGCAAAATCACGACGGCCACGCCAACACCCTCGAAAATCATATGGGCATCAGACATCGCCTCCTGAATAGAGTCTTTAATTGCTGGATCTTCAACTAACATACCGCCAGCCAATAAGCCCAATAAGCCCGCTCCCAAAGTGATGATGATCGGAAAGCGATCCATCACCTTGAGCAACATAGTGCTGCCAAAAATAATCAATGGAATTGATAAGCCGAGGCCAATGATGAGCAAAACCAAGCGAGTTTCTTCTGGACCTTTTTGAGCTGCAGCTGCTACCGCGATCACATTATCTAAACTCATTACCAAATCTGCTACCAAAATCGTACGAATAGCGCCCCAAATATTGGAGTGGCCATCCATTTCTGCTTCATCATCGCTGTCAGCCAATAGCTGCACACCAATGTATACCAATAGAATGGCGCCAATAATTTTTAAGTACGGCAGTGATAGTAATTGGACTGCGGTAATGGTGAGTACCACACGCAAAATAATGGCTGCAGCACTTCCCCAGAAAATCGCCTTCTTTTGCTGACTAGGCGGCAGATTGCGTGACGCTAAAGCAATTACCACGGCGTTATCGCCGGATAACAAAATATTGGCAACGATGATGGAAAGTAATGCTGCCCAAAAAGTGGCGTCAGAAAATGCTGAAAAATCCATAAATTGTCTCCCTAATTTTTTATATTTTTAGTAGGTATATATTACAAAAAGGGCGCTGTTTTTGCAGCGCCCTTCTTTATTACAACATCGCTTTTAACAAAGCAGCCATTTCGGATGGGTTCTTCGTTACCTTGAAGCCACACTCTTCCATAACAGCAAGCTTGGCATCTGCAGTATCGGCACCACCAGAAATCAATGCGCCCGCGTGGCCCATACGTTTTCCAGGAGGCGCTGTCACACCAGCAATGAAGCCAACCACTGGCTTTTTCATATTCTCTTTGCACCAACGAGCAGCTTCTGCCTCGTCTGGTCCACCGATTTCACCAATCATGATCACAGCATCTGTTTCAGGATCTTCATTGAACATCTTCATGATGTCGATGTGCTTCAATCCATTGATTGGGTCACCGCCAATACCAACGGCAGTGGATTGACCTAAGCCAACAGCCGTCAATTGACCAACCGCTTCATAAGTCAAGGTACCAGAACGACTAACAACGCCGATGCGGCCTTTCTTATGAATATGGCCTGGCATGATGCCAATCTTGAGTTCGTCCGGAGTGATGATGCCTGGGCAGTTTGGGCCAAGCAATAAAGTCTTTTTGCCACCCTTCGCTTCTTTAGCCTTCATCTTATTGCGCACTTCAAGCATGTCGCGCACTGGAATGCCTTCAGTAATACAGATCACGAAATCCAAATCAGCCTCAACCGCTTCCCAAATTGCAGCAGCTGCACCTGGAGGCGGAACATAAATAACTGAAGTAGTTGCGCCAGTTTGCTGAGCAGCTTCTTTAACAGTTCCATAAATAGGAATATTAAAAATAGACTCGCCAGCTTTTTTAGGATTTACACCAGCAACGAAACAATTCTTGCCGTTTGCATATTCCTGGCATTTTTCAGTATGGAACTGACCGGTCTTACCAGTAATACCTTGTGTAATAACTTTGGTGTTTTTATTGATCAAAATAGACATATTGAAATTCCTGGATTATTTGTTTTTGGCAACAGCAGCAACTACCTTGGTAGCTGCTTCAGCCATTGAATCGGCACTAATGATTGGCAAACCAGAGTCTGCAAGAATCTTCTTGCCCAACTCTTCGTTTGTACCTTTCATGCGCACAACCAAAGGTACTGTGAGGTTGACTGCTTTACATGCAGTAACAACACCATCAGCAATCACATCGCAACGCATAATGCCGCCGAAGATATTGACCAAAATCGCTTCAACGCTCTTGTTCTTGAGCATGATCTTGAAAGCTTCGGTTACTTTTTCAGCTGTAGCACCACCACCAACGTCCAAGAAGTTTGCTGGCTCACCACCGAACAACTTAATCGTGTCCATCGTAGCCATTGCCAAGCCTGCGCCGTTTACTAAGCAACCAATGTTGCCATCTAAAGAGATGTAAGCAAGGTCAAATTTAGAAGCTTCGATCTCCGCAGCATCTTCTTCATCGATATCGCGATAAGCAACGATTTCTGGATGACGGAACAATGCGTTTGGATCAAAGTTGAACTTGGCGTCCAAAGCCTTGATCTTGCCATTGCCTTCAAGAATCAATGGGTTGATTTCAACCAATGAAGCATCGGTATCCCAGTAAGTCTTGTACAAATTCTTAAATACATCACGTGCCATTGGAATGGAAGCTTCTGGAACGCCAATACCTTTAGCAACGATGTCACAGTCAGCATCTGTTAAACCAATCAATGGATCAACAAAAACTTTGATAATTTTTTCTGGATGCGATTCAGCCACTTCCTCAATATCCATACCGCCTTCGCTAGAAGCCATGATCACATTCTTTTGTGTCGCGCGGTCTGTAACGATGCTGAAGTAGTACTCTTTTTTGATATCTGCGCCGTCTTCAATTAAGAGACGATTTACTTTTTGACCTTCTGGTCCTGTTTGGTGAGTCTTGAGCTGCATGCCCAAAATTTCTGAAGCATATTTCTTCACTTCATCCATGCTTCTTGCTAATTTAACGCCGCCGCCCTTGCCGCGACCACCAGCGTGAATCTGCGCCTTTACAACCCATACTGGGCCACCAAGCTTTTCAGCAGCTTTAACTGCCTCATCAACACTAAATGCAGGAATGCCATTAGGAACAGGCACATTAAATTGGCGAAGAAGTTCTTTGCCCTGGTACTCGTGAATTTTCATAATTACTCCGAAACGGTATCTTTTTTAGCAAGCGATGAGGATTAGTAAAACCGATTTCGCCTGAATCTCATACTTACCCTGGATATAGCTAAATTAGCTAAATTTGAATAAATGCGAACGGCTTGACCGACTCCCTAAGTCTATCATGCTGCAATGCCGCAAATTGCGTTTCTAGATCCGTAATTGCCCTAATCCGGGGTCTGGCCACCGATGATCTTGGCCACCACATCCGAGCTAAATCCCTTTGAAGCCAAGAAGCGATATTGCCGCGCACGCTCCTTCTGATCCTGGGCCTTTGCACCATATTTTCGAGACCAAAGCTCATAGGCACGCTGAAATTCTGTCTCTTTTAGTTGTCCAAGCAGCTGAGATGACTGCTTCGAATCAATGCCCGCCCGCTCTAACTCATCGGCAATTTTTCGGACTCCATAACGCTCGCTACGCCTGCGCACGAGGGCTTCGGCAAAACGCTCGTTGGACAGCCAGCCCCGCGCCTCGAAATCATCCAAAACAGCTTCAATATTCAAAGCGCTTGTCTGGGGGGTCTGCTCATTTTGCTCAGCCCCAAGTTTTGCCCAGCGTGCTTCTGATTCGGCGAGCTTTGCAGCCAAACCCTTGCGACTGTATTCGCGCAAGGATAAAAGACGCAAAGCCCGAGCTTTGAGACTCGGGCTTTGTTTGGGTTTTTTACTACCTAATTCTGACATCGAATTATTCGACTTCCTCTTCCTCGCTCAGGACATCAGTCACCACAGCAGAGCCGACTTTCACACCCAGCTTCTCGCGGATTTTTGCTTCGATATCTTTTGCAATCTCTGGATTCTCTTTTAAGAATTCACGCACATTATCTTTACCTTGACCAATGCGATCGCCGTTGTAGCTATACCAAGAGCCTGATTTTTCAACGATATCGGCTTCAACACCCATATCAATGATTTCACCTTCTCTTGAAATTCCGGCGCCATACATAATGTCAAAAATCGCTTCACGGAATGGTGGAGAAACCTTGTTCTTAACAACCTTCACGCGGGTTTCGTTACCAACAACCTCATCACCTTTTTTGATGCTGCCAATACGACGAATGTCTAAACGCATAGAGGCATAAAACTTCAATGCATTACCACCAGTGGTGGTTTCTGGTGAGCCAAACATCACACCAATCTTCATTCGAATTTGGTTAATAAAGATCACAGTTGTATTGGTGCGCTTAATTGCACCAGTCAACTTACGCAGAGCCTGACTCATCAAGCGGGCTTGTAAGCCTGGCAATGAATCGCCCATATCGCCTTCGATCTCAGCCTTAGGTACCAATGCTGCAACAGAGTCAATCACGATTAAATCGATCGAACCAGAGCGCACCAAGGCATCGGCGATTTCCAATGCTTGCTCACCGGTATCTGGTTGAGAGATCAATAGATTATTAACATCCACACCAAGACGGGAAGCGTATTGAACATCTAATGCGTGCTCAGCATCGATAAAGGCACAAGTACCACCAAGCTTTTGCATTTCAGCAATCGCATGCAAAGTTAAAGTGGTTTTACCGGATGACTCTGGGCCGTAAATCTCAATGACGCGACCACGTGCAAGACCACCAACTCCCAAGGCAATATCGAGGCCTAGGGAACCGCTGGATACCACCTGAATATCTTGACTAATTTCAGCATCACCCAATCGCATGATTGAACCCTTACCAAATTGCTTCTCAATTTGGGCTAGCGCTGCTGTAAGTGCTTTTTGCTTGTCTCCGCTCATCCCCTCAAATTCTGAAGAGGCTGATTTTCTTTTATCATCCAAGGCCATTTTTTGTTCCTTTTTCGCTTTTATTGGGCTTTTTCCCGAAGTTTTTTCTACTATTCGACAACTTAGGAGTTACTGTATATAAAAACAGTATTCTTTGCAAGCGACTTTTTCAAGGAATTTACGGATTTTTTACTAAGCCACCTTCGACAGGGGCGCCATCCCAATAGAAAAAGAGGGGAATAGCGATGGCCCAAACAAGCCCGATAAGGATCATTCCGATGGTCTGATTGCCAGTACCCCAGCTACCAGCCCCCATTCGCATACCCGCCTCATAAGACAGGGGACCGCAAATCCCACCTAAAAGCGCTGCCAAAACAGGTTTGCCGCGCAGCCAAGACAAAGAACCATTAATAGTGGTGGCAACCAATACCCAAAGCACCCACATCCATGCCGGAGATAAGTAGGGTGTAGGCCAAGAGTCCTCAAAACCCAAATACCCCAAATGCATGACTAAGCTATCGGTCACGATCCCATATATGAGGGCCCTACCCAAGAGGCGCATCGACACCTTAGGCTCATCCAACTGCCAAATATGAAAGGCGATATAAGCCAGCGTCGCGAGAACAGCCCAAAGCACCTGCTGATGTGCGGCGCCCAAGACACAAGCAAACCAACCAAGCTGGAAAAAGACAAAGTTCCAAAATTTAGCCATCTTGATATACCCAGCGAACCTAAGAAAAAGGCCACTGCCGGTGGGCAATGGCCTTTGGATTTGGTGGCGAATCAGGGATTTGAACCCCGGACCTGCGGATTATGATTCCGTCGCTCTAACCAGCTGAGCTAATTCGCCGAACTCGCTATTGTAAATGATCAGGCTTCATCTGTCTAAACGACGGGGGTAAAGGGCCTAAAACCCTCGATTAACCCTTATTTAATCTGAAATACGCTGACCGCCTCTTCGCGCCCATAGAGGACGTTAAATTCCACTTTTTTAGCCAAAAAGAGTTTTTTAAGAACCTCGTCCTTATTTTCAAAAATAATGGCAGTTTGCTCCGGATAGTGAGAAAAAGGGTCGCTCGTCACATCAATGACTGCGCCATCAATCTTCATTTGCTTAATAGAGCGCTTGTAGAGCCTATCCGGACGAATAAAAATGAGCCGCTTTACATACTTGTCCAATACGAGCTTTTGCCCCTGCTCGTTGGTCTTGTAGTAGTAGACCAACTCCTCTTTGCCATTAGCAGTCATATCACGCTCCTCATCCCACTTGGCGTAGATCGTTTGACTCATCATGCCCGCAAGCAAGATGAGGGCCAAACGGCTAATCACAAAATGCCTCTTTTGAAACTTCATGGGTTGATCATATCAGCCGAGTGAACACACTCAAAGCAGAAGGCGTACCATTTCACCACCATGAGTCGATTTCTTTTGCACTCCCTCAAGTGGATGCTGTTGAGTATCCTTTTCCACGCCCCTGTTTTTGGTGCGCAAATTTTTATCACCAATTACCCTTCCGAGGCAAATGCCAAAGTGTTTGTCACCAAATACCCATCTGAAGCCAATTGCATTGTGTATGAGACCCAATACTCCAGCGATAACGACCCAGGCGTATGGTTTTACACAAAATACAAAGGTGATGCGCGCGCAGTCATTTATTACACCCAATACAAATCAGATGCCGATCTCATTGTGTATTTCACCAAATACAAGAGTGATGCTCGCTGTCGCTATTAACCAAACTCAAGGTCCCCATGAGGCTACTCTCTATTTGCAGCGGTAAAGTTGCACCCCTATTTGGCAATCATCATCCCAACTACAAATCGGTAGCCTCAGCGATACGAAAATCGAGTATTAGCTCCTTACTAGATGCACAGCTTGTTGAAATCAGTGCGCTCGGCATTCAAGGAGATGAGCAGGCGGACCTGAGTGTGCATGGTGGAATTGACAAAGCAATCTATGTATATCCAGCGGAGCACTACCCTTTCTGGAATGCGCTACTCACCCGAGAAACCAAAAGAGCTGTGGAGTTGCAGCATGGAGCTATTGGCGAAAACTTCACGATCGAAGGCTTATTAGAAGCCGATGTCTTTGTTGGCGATAAGCTATTAATTGGTGAGCTCGAGTTTGCTGTTGTCAAACTGCGTGAACCTTGCTTCAAATTCAATGCCGCTCTTGGCTATCAGGGTGCCAGTAAGGCAATGTTGCAATCTGGGTTTAGCGGATGGTACTTACGGGTTCTCAAAACTGGAGTACTGAGCGCCGGCGCTCAAATTACGCTTATCCCAGGCCCTAGAGAAATCTCCATTGCACAGCAAAATCTCAAGCTCTTAAACAATCGCAATCAAAAAGATTTATGGGAATAAAAAAACCCGACCATTTCTGATCGGGTTTCTGATTTGCTGCAGACTAAAAATACTTAGTCGCGGGCATAGATATCTACGTCTTTGGTTTCACGTACAAACAATGTACCGATTACCAATGTCATTGCAGCAATGATGATTGGATACCAGAGGCCATAGTAAATATTGCCGTTTTGCGCAACCAAGGCAAAGGAGATTGTTGGCAATAAACCGCCGAACCAACCGTTACCGATATGGTATGGCAAGGACATCGATGTGTAACGAATGCGGGTTGGGAACATCTCAACCAACATCGCTGCAATCGGACCATAAACCATGGTGACTAAAAGTACGAGGTAAACCAAGAGGAGCAATACAGCGACATAGTTAATCTGTGCTGGATCTGCTTTAACTGGGTAACCTTCTTTAGTCAGAGCTTCACGAATGGCTTTCTTGAACTCAGCATCCTTCGCTTTTGCTTCTGCTGGGTCTAAGCCCTTAGAAGAGTAGCCTTGGATTTCGATATCGCCAATTTTCACAACCGCTGTAGAACCAGCTGGACCAGGAATCGTGCTATAGCTAGCAGAATTAGAGGCCATCACTTGCTTTGCAATGTCGCAAGAGCTAGTGAACTTGGCTGTACCAGTTGGGTTGAACTGGAATGTACATTCATTCACATCAGCAGTAATAGTCGCTGGCGCAGTAGCCATCGCTTTTTCCAACGCTGGGTTAGCGAAGTGGGTCAAAGCGTTGAACACGGATACGGGAGTGTTCGGGATGTAAGTAATTACAGCCAATAACAAGCCGCCCATGATGATGACCTTACGGCCAATCTTATCTGACAAGCTACCAAATACTACGAAGAATGGTGTACCGATTACCAATGAAGCGGCAATCAATAAGTTTGCTGTCTTCGCATCTACCTTCAACACCTGGGTGAGGTAGAACAAAGCATAGAACTGACCTGTGTACCAAACCACCGCTTGACCCGCAACCAGACCAAACAATGCCAAGATCACAATCTTCAAGTTCTTCCATTGACCGAAAGACTCAGACAAAGGTGCTTTTGACAACTTGCCTTCTTCTTTCATCTTCTTAAAAGCAGGTGATTCATTCATGGATAAACGAATCCAAACAGAAATCGCCAACAATGCAATAGAAACGATGAAAGGAACGCGCCAACCCCAAACATCAAAGTCTGGGCCAGTGAATTCACGTGTGAACAAAATCACGAGCAAGGAGAGGAACAAGCCTAATGTTGCAGTAGTTTGAATCCAAGCTGTGTATGCACCACGACGACCATGCGGAGCGTGTTCTGCAACATAGGTAGCAGCACCACCGTACTCACCGCCCAAAGCCAAACCTTGCAGCATACGCAATGCGATCAAGATTACTGGAGCGGCAACGCCGATCGTTGCATAGTTAGGCAAAATACCCACGATGAAGGTTGCGCCACCCATTAGGAGGATGGTGACCAAGAAGGTATATTTTCGACCAATCAAGTCACCAAGGCGACCAAACACCAACGCGCCGAATGGACGCACGATGAAACCGGCAGCAAACGCTAACAGAGCAAAAATGAAGGCAGAGCCTGCATCTAGACCTGAGAAGAATTGCTTAGCAATAATTGCGGCAAGTGAACCGTAAAGATAAAAGTCGTACCACTCAAAAACCGTTCCCAAAGAGGAAGCAAAAATCACTTTGCGTTCTTCGGCGGTCATTGGGGCTGCTTTAGTTGATGTTGACATCAGTAGCTCCTAACTATTTTTATTGAAATAAATTACAACGAGCTGATTATGCTGCGAAAGATTTCAAAGAAATCCACTACTTAGGGTAATTCCCCATCAAATAGAGTGAGGGTTTTCCCACAAAAAATATGAGTGCGCTGCAATTACGCAACAAGAACTAGCTCTAGGTCTAATAAAAAACAAAATAACCATGAAACTAGAATGGGAAATTAGTAGGCTAATTGTTTAGCGAGTTTTGGTAATCAATATTTTGGGTACACGTAGGTCCCAGTAAATTGCAGCCGCACGCAAACCAAAAATGCCCAACATGCAAAGTGCCGAGCCCTCGAGAGCGTATTGCGGCAAGAAATTTAAAATCAACACGTAAGCACAGCAGCCCAAGGTAACCGGAATGGCATACAACTCATGCGACATGATGAGTGTTTTTCTGCCAGCCAAAATATCCCGAATCAAGCCGCCGCCAATTGCGGTAATGACGCCCAAAATGACTGGCGCCACTGGCAAACCAAAATCCATGCTCCAAGCTTTATCAGCACCCTGAATCCCAAAAAGGGCCGCACCAAAGCCATCAATGTAGAGCATCCAGCGATAGATCTGCGGCTGTGTAAAAAATGATTCCGCAACAAATGTCAGAATGCTTGCCCCCAATGCAAGCCAAACATATATTTGATTCTCAGACCAAAATACCGGCGCCTCCAAAATAATGTCGCGAATGGTTCCACCCCCAATCGCAGTAATTAAGCCAAGTACGAGAACGCCAAAAATATCTACGCCACGATCAGCAATAGCCAATACTCCAGTGACAGCAAATGCCATCGTTGCAATAACGCCAATCCAAAATTGAGTTTGTTCCATAGTTAGCAGTCTAAAACACTTTAATTTTCGTAGGCGTGATGATCTTGTGATCAATATACTAAGAGCAATCTATTTATTGAAATCCGCACATGACTTCACAGCCTAAACCCCAGCTCTATAGTTTCTGGCGCAGCTCTGCAGCCTTTCGCGTCAGAATTGCTCTCAATCTCAAGGGCATGGACTATGAAGTGCTTCCAGTACATTTAAATAAAAATGGTGGCGATCAACACTCTGAGTCATATGGCAGTAAAAATCCTAATCGCTTGGTGCCTTTATTGGATGATGGCAAAAACCACCTGCATCAATCTCTTGCCATCATTGAATACCTTGAGGAGTTACAAGCAACACCACCTCTACTCCCTAAATCTTTAATCGATCGGGCTTGGGTACGTTCTCTCGCTTTTGATATCGCCAGCGATATTCACCCTATTGATAATTTGCGTGTCTTACGTTACCTCGTCAAACAATTGGGCGTAAGCGCCCAAGCGAAAGATACCTGGTATCAACACTGGATTACCGTTGGGCTTGCTAGTCTTGAAAAACGCTTGAGCACGGATAAGCGGGTTGGGCGTTTTGTGTATGGTGATGAGCCAGGTCTTGCAGATATCTGCTTAGTGCCCCAGTTGTTTAATGCATTGAGCGCCAAAATCGATGTCAGCACATACCCTACGCTCATTCGCATCTTGAACGAATGCATGAAATTACCAGCTTTTATTGATGCCTCTTGGGAAAAGCAAATCGACGCCGAGGGATCAAACCCCGTTATTCCACCACAGGAATAAAGACAGAGTTAGCAAAGAACAAACGGTAGTAATCAATACCACGCGTGAAATGATGCTGCCATCCGCTTTGTAATATTGCGCCAACATAAAAGGGCCTGTACCCGTTGGCAGCGCACTCAGAATCACAATCGCATGCGTCCACAGTTTAGGCAATTCCAAAATCGGATCCGCAATCAGCCATGCGATCGCTGGTTGAATAACGAGTTTTGCAAAACCAATTCCCCACGCTTGACTAGGGGCAGTGTCCCGTTTTTGCATCAGGAATAATCCAATCGATACCAATGCACAAGGGATAGCGGCTGCAGCTAAAAATTGAATGACTTGTGCCAGAGGTCCATAGATCTGATAGCCAGTTACAGACCATAGCAAGCCTAGCGTGGGTGCAATCAATAGCGGGTTACTACACAAGGACCTGATCACACTCCAAACTATTTGATGTGTTTTCTGATGTGAGGCCGCACCAATTTCTATAAAAATCGTTGCAATCGCAAACATGCCAATCACAATAAAGGTAGAAATAATGGCTGGCGCCAACCCCTCCGGTCCAAGTGCAAGTACGCAAAGGGGGATACCCATATATCCGGTATTCGAATAGGAGGCACTCAGGCCATTAAAGCTAGCAGCCGCTAAGTCTTGATCACGCCACCAACTCAAACCCAGAACCAATGCAAAGACAATGATGCAACTTAAAAAGAAGGCGGCAATAAAACCGGGTTGCCAGAGTGTTTGCCAACCCGCATTCGCAGCAAAATTAAAAAGCTGGGCGGGCAGAGCCAACCAGACTACAAATCGATTAATTTCTACTGAAGCGCTTTCGCCCAATTTACCGGCGCGCCCACAGACATACCCAATCAGGATGAGAGCAAATACAGGCAGTACTACATTAAATACGTAGAGCAAGTGATTTTTATTTAAGTGAATTAAGTGATCTTTTTAAGCGTCTTGATGTAGCGCTGCGCATTATTGACATAGCGCCCTGCAATCTCACCAATCCCAGCAATTTGCTCTGGACTCAGTGTTTTTACTGCTTTAGCAGGAGAGCCAATAATCATAGAGCCGTCAGGAAACTCTTTGCCTTCGGTCACCAATGCACCAGCACCAACCAAGCAATGCTTTCCAATTTTGGCGCCATTTAATACTACCGCTCCAATACCAATCAAGCTGCCATCACCGATATGACATCCATGCAGCATCACTTGATGACCCACAGTCACATTTTTACCAATGATGAGTTCGTAACCTGGATCAGTATGCAAAACAGAGGCGTCTTGCACATTACTACCTTCGCCAATCTGAATGAGATCGTTATCGCCACGGATAACCACCTTTGGCCAAATATTGGCATTTTTGTGTAGCGCGACTTTGCCGATGACTTCGGCACTCTCAGCAACCCAAGCGCCCTCAGCCAATTGCGGGGCAATTCCGTCTAGTTCAAATATAGCCATGACTCATTATAGGTAGGAATCATGGCTATAGGTCAGCTGCCGTTTTTGATGCGCTTACCAGTTCGGTTCGCGATCCGGAGTTGAAGAAATGCGATGCACGCTCAAGTCAGCACCTTCGTATTCTTCCTCTTGAGACATGCGGATACCTAAGACTGTTTTTAGAGTGCCATAGACCACAAAGCCGCCCACGAGCGCGATACCAACACCTAGAGCACTGCCAATCAATTGACCGGTAAATGTCACGCCACCAATGCCGCCAAATAATTTAGTACCAAAAATACCGGCTGCTAATCCACCCCATAAACCGCAGAGTCCATGCAAAGGCCACACACCTAACACGTCATCAATCTTCCAACGGTTTTGCACTAAGGTAAACATATATACAAACAGAGCGCCAGCAACTAAGCCCACAAATAACGCTCCCATCGGGTGCATCAAATCCGATCCGGCGCATACCGCAACCAGGCCTGCAAGGGGGCCGTTGTAGGTAAAGCCAGGATCATTGCGACCAATGACCCAAGCTGCCAATGTGCCTCCGACCATCGCCATCAGGGAATTTAATGCGACCAAACCGCTAATCTTGTCGATAGTCTGTGCGCTCATGACGTTAAATCCAAACCAACCAACCGCGAGAATCCACGCGCCCAAAGCCAAGAAAGGAATGCTTGATGGCGGGTGTGCGGAAATTTGCCCTTCTTTGGTGTAACGCCCACGACGCGCCCCCAAGAGAATGACTGCCGGCAAAGCAATCCACCCGCCCACGGCATGCACTACAACTGAGCCAGCGAAGTCATGGAACTCCTCGCCAGTCAATCCTTTAATCCATGCCTGAATTCCATAATGCTGATTCCATGCAATGCCCTCAAAAAAGGGATACACAAAACCTACCAATACAAAGGTAGCAATGAGTTGAGGATTAAATTTGGCACGCTCAGCAATACCGCCCGAAATAATCGCTGGAATAGCTGCGGCAAAAGTGAGCAGGAAAAAGAACTTCACCAACTCATAGCCATTTTTTTCAGCGAGCAATTCAGCGCCGGAGAAAAAGTTCACGCCATACGCAATGCTGTATCCAATAAAGAAATACGCGATGGTTGACACTGCAAAGTCCACCAGGATTTTTACCAAGGCATTGACTTGGTTTTTCTTGCGAACGGTACCCAGCTCTAAGAATGCAAAACCTGCGTGCATCGCCAAGACCATGATGGCACCAAGCAAAATAAATAAAGCATCACTTCCGGATTTCAAAATTTCCATCTCAAGTTCCCCCTTCTTTTTTTGCATCATTATGGGGAATTAAAAACCTAATTCGGTGCACATTGCACTAAATTAGTGCATTAAATGCTTGAATTTATGGTTTATGATGGATTTACATACACTTAAGGGAGAACCCATGAAGAAAGTCCTCGTAGCTTTAGCCACTCTTGCAGCATTCTCAGGCATTGCTCAAGCCCAACAAAATGCCAGCGTAAAAGTACTCAGCACTCAAGAGCTCGTGAACGCCTGCAAGTTACCAGCAAGCCCAGAATCCCGTAGTTTCTGCGTTGGTTACTCCACTGCTATTTATGACACTTACCTGGCAACTCGCCATCCTCAACGTGCAAAACCATTTATTTGCGTTAAGCAACCCGCTCCATCACGCGATGAAGTAATTGCTGATTTCGTAAAATTTGGACAAGATGTTCCGCAACTTGCCAATCAACCAGCATCTGGTGTTTTCTTAGGCTTTTTGGCTTCACGCTTCCCTTGCGCCAAGAAGTAATCCAAACAAGCTAATCAATTACACATTTATTTAAAGGATCTGTTGATATGAAAAAAATTATCGCGATTACAGCTGCTACTCTCGCAATTGCAGGTTGTTCTAATATGAGCAACACTGAGCAACGCACTCTCTCTGGCGCAGGTATTGGCGCTGCTGCTGGTGCAGTTGGCACAGCAATTTTCCACGGCAACCCGATTTGGGGTGCGGTTGGTGGCGCAGCAGTTGGCGCAGCATCTGGATATGTTTATGATGCCTACAAAAAAGAACAGGCATCTGAATACAACTCTGGTTACAACGCTGGCAAAAATAACAAGCCTGCAAACGCACCGAACTAATTTAGTACTCTACTCGTAGTACTGCATTACCCAGCCCAGCTTGGATTAATTTACAAGCTGGGTTTTTATTTGGATGTCGCCTGATAAAGCCTTATGGATCGGACATTTGTTGGCAATCTCTATAAGGCGCTCTTTTTCTTCTGAGCTTAGTTTGCCTTCGAGCTGAATGGTGCGCGTAAAAATTTCTACATCGTTTGCGCGCTCAATATCCACCTTCACAATGGCATTGTCCAAATTGAGCGACTTACGACCAGCATACATTTTTAAGGTCATGCTAGTACAGGCCGCCAATGCGGCTCCTAAGAATTCATGTGGAGTGGGGCCAGTCTCTGCCCCTCCATTGCTAACGTAGGCGTCCGATAATAAATGCAGATCGCCAATCGTTAACTTTTGCTGCAAAGCCCCAACACCAAACTGAGAAACAACTGTTTTCATTTTTCTATCCATTCTAAAAATATTGATCTAGCTAAATTCATTACTAAGCGAATGCTATACGCATTCATTTTTTTACAATCGGCAAACCGGCATTTTTCCATGCAGTAAACCCACCCTCAAGGTGGCAAACATGGGGAACACCCATCTTTTGCAATGTAGCCGTGGCCAAGGCTGATCGCCATGCGGAAGCACAATACAAAAGCAAACGCTTACCCTCGCCAAATACGGGTTTGAAATACGGACTTTCGGGATCTACCCAAAACTCCAACATACCTCGCGGCGCATGAAACGCGCCAGCAATCATGCCCTCGCGCTCTAACTCGCGCACATCACGGATATCGACCCACTGAACATTCGGATCAGACAACAGTAGCTGCGCCTCGCCAAGCGGAATGGTTTCAATATGCGCCATTGCATCGGCAATGAGGGCTTGATATCCAATCTTTAATTTCACCAAAATCTCCTAAATCAACATTGCTTTTAATGACTCTTTGACCTGCTACCATTCTGTTATGAACTTTACCCCTACAGAACTTGGCGCAAGTATTATTTTTGCAATTGCAGTGTTACATACCTTCTGTACAGGGTATTTTGAATCGCTGGCTAGAAAAAATCCAAGACATGCGGGTTTATGGCATCTATTGGGCGAGGTTGAGATTGTCTTTGGGTTTTGGGCAGCCATACTGATTATTTATATTTCTCTCACTGACAATCTGAGTACAGCAAAAGATTTTCTCAATCATCGCAACTTTACTGAACCCCTATTCGTATTCGCCATCATGATCGTGGCGGGTAGTAAGCCTATTTTGTATTTTTCCACTCAACTCCTACATGCGCTTGCCAAAGGCCTGCAGTATGTATTGCGTACCGGCAGCGCACCGACGCTCTACTTTTTAACCCTGGGTATTACTCCCTTACTTGGCTCATTGATTACAGAGCCTGCTGCGATGACCTTAGCAGCATTTTTGTTGCGTGACTTGGTATATCGCCATCGCCCATCCTCATTAGTTCTGTTTGGCACTCTGGGAGTATTGTTTGTCAATATCTCCATTGGCGGGACCCTTACAAACTTTGCGGCTCCACCGGTATTAATGGTTGCTTCTACTTGGGAGTGGAGCTCTGCATTTATGTTCTCCAACTTTGGACTTGAATCTTGTATTGCCATCTTCATCAACGCATTAGTAGCAACACTACTATTTAAAAATCAATTACTGGAGCCCAGCAAGACCAATAAAGAGGTTCGCATACCCGCCGCTGTGATTGCGATGCATTTGCTGTTCTTATTCGGCGTGGTGTTTTTTGCGCACGATCCAATCATCTTTATGTGGCTTCTTTTATTCTTCATTGGCTACACCACCGCATACCCCAAACATCAAAGCCCACTTATTCTGAAGGAGGCCTTATTAGTTGGCTTCTTCTTGGCTGGCTTGGTAGTCCTTGGCGCGCTGCAAGGGTGGTGGTTACAGCCCATACTGCAAATGATGAGTCCAACCGCTGTGTTTTATGGCAGTCTGGCGCTCACAGCCATTACCGACAACGCCGCTTTAACGTATTTAGGCTCACTAGTGACAGGCACTTCACTGGAATTTAAATTGGCTTTAGTGGGTGGTGCAGTTGCAGGTGGCGGGCTTACTGTCATTGCCAATGCACCTAACCCAGCGGGTATTGCGATTTTGAGACCCTACTTTCCAGGCAATGCGGTCTCCGCAATCTATCTATTTATTGCAGCTGTTCCGCCCACATTGATAGCGATTGCTGCCTATAGACTGATATAAGGCTTGCTAAAACGTTCTAGCAGTAAAATCTGAGCTTCGCCCCCAGCTATAAACCTGAGAACGGCATATGAAAAAGCTCTATATCAAAACCTTTGGCTGTCAAATGAACGAGTATGACTCGGGCAAGATGGCAGACCTCCTCCATGCCGATGAGGGCATGGTCATGACTGACACCCCTGAAGATGCAGATGTTGTTTTACTCAACACCTGCTCTATTCGTGAAAAAGCCGAGGACAAAGTCTTTTCTGATTTGGGTCGCTTGCGTGAGCTGAAAAAAACCAAGCCGGATCTCCTGATTGGCGTTGGTGGCTGCGTGGCCAGCCAAGAAGGTCAACAAATTGTCAGTCGCGCACCTTATGTCGATGTTGTATTTGGCCCCCAAACTTTGCATCGCTTAAGTGATCTCATTGCAAAGCGTCGCCAGACGGGTATCTCGCAGGTCGATATCTCCTTTCCAGAAATCGAAAAATTTGATCATCTCCCAGCATCGCGCCAAACCCGCGGATCCGCTTATGTCTCCATCATGGAAGGCTGCTCAAAATATTGCAGTTATTGTGTTGTGCCCTACACCCGTGGCGAGGAAGTATCCCGACCTTTTGATGATGTTCTAACCGAAGTAGCTAGTCTTGCCAGTAAAGGTGTTCAAGAAATCGTATTGCTCGGACAAAATGTGAATGCCTACTTAGGTAAGATGGGTGATACAGAAGAGATTGCTGACTTTGCTTTACTGATTGAATATATTGCCGAGATTCCGGGCGTGGAACGCATTCGCTTTACTACCAGCCATCCAAAAGAATTTACACAACGTTTGATCGATGTGTATGCCAAGGTACCAAAGCTGGTAAGCCACCTTCACCTGCCCGTGCAGCACGGCTCTGACGCCATGCTATCGGCCATGAAGCGCGGCTATACCGCACTTGAGTACAAAAGCATTATTCGCAAAATGCGGGCCGTTCGACCAGATCTCACCTTATCGAGCGATTTCATCGTCGGCTTTCCCGGCGAAACAGATGCAGACTTTGAGAAATTATTAAAAATGGTGCGAGAGCTAGAGTTTGATAACAGCTTTTGCTTTATCTTTAGTCCGCGCCCAGGCACACCTGCCGCCAATTTGACTGACGATACGCCCTATGAAGTCAAACTCAAGCGCCTGCAGACCTTGCTGGGAGTGATTGAAGAGCAAGCCAATCAAATCAGTCAAAAGATGCTGGGTAATACTGAGAAAGTATTGATCGAGGGACTTGCAAAAGATGGGGTGAACTTGCAAGGTCGTGCTGAAAACAATCGCGTTGTGCACTTCACGCCACCCAATCAAGACCTTGATTCACTAATTGGTCAGATGGCAGACATTCGCATCACTGAAGTTCTTAATTACACCCTAAGAGGTGAGCTGGTAAATCGTCATGCAAATTAAATCGAAACTTGGCAGTGCCAAACTGGCTATCGATATTCAATACGCCAGCCCAGCAATTGAGGCGACGCTCTCCACAGCAGCCTCATCTGCCTTAATGAAAAAGTGGCTTAAGGCTAGCATTAACTCTAGCGGATTAATCACCCTGCGTTTTGTGAATGCCGCAGAAGGAAAAAAATTAAACCTCGCTTTTCGCAAGAAAAATTACGCTACCAATGTTTTGACCTTTCCCTACGAGCAGGACAAATATCATGTCGTTGCGGATATTATTTTTTGCCTACCGATTCTGCAAAAAGAGGCAAAAGCGCAAGGCAAGTCCTTAAAAGCGCATTTAGCTCATCTCGTCGTTCATGGCTGCCTACATGCTCAGGGCTACGATCATGAAGTAGATAAAGAGGCAAAGAAAATGGAAGCGCTAGAAATTAGCCTCTTGAAAAAACTAGGCTTTACTAACCCCTACCTCCCTACAAACTGAGCCCCTGACATATTTCTACGCTATTCTTGCAACATGCCTGACCCCAATAAATCTCTTTTAGATCGTTTAGCTGAATTTTTATCACCTCAGCCAACGAGCCCCGCCGAACGCCGCCAAGAACTCATCGATACCCTGCGCGAAGCCCAGTCTGAAGGCTTAATTGATGCTGATGCGCTGTCGATGATTGAAGGCGTCTTTCAGGTAGGTCAACTTTGCGCTCGTGATATTTTGGTGCCACGTGCTCAGATCGATTGGATTGATATCACCCTTCCGCTTGCGGAAATTGTGAAGACTGTGATTGAGGCGGCTCACTCTCGTTTTCCTGTATTTGAAGGTACGCGCGATAACGTCATCGGAATTCTATTAGCAAAAGACTTGTTGCGTCATTCCACCGAAAAGGATTTTCAAGTCCGAGATTGGCTGCGGCCAGCCGTATTTATTCCTGAATCAAAACGCTTGAGTGTTCTGTTGCGCGACTTTAAAGATAATCGCAATCACCTTGCGGTAGTGGTCGACGAATACAGCGGCATAGCCGGGATCATCACGATTGAAGATGTCCTTGAGCAAATTGTTGGCGACATCGAAGATGAGCATGATATTGACGAAGAAGCAGATAACATCATCTCTCTGGACAACGGTGATGTTCGCGTCAAAGGTATTACCGAGCTCGATCAATTCAATGAAGCCTTAGGTACGCAGTTCGCAATAGATGATATTGAAACCGTTGCCGGCTTAGTCATTCAACACTTGGGGCGTGTGCCCAAGATGGGTGAATTGATTGAAATCGACGGCATTGAATTTGAGGTGCAACGAGCTGACCCACGGCAAGTTCACATTTTGCTTGCGCGGCAAATACCCAAAAAATCCGACTAAGGATCCCCTTGGTCAAAAAGCCTCCCTTCTCATCGGAAAAGCGTCAACGTGCATTAGCACTCTCGGGATTATTGATCTTAGGTGCGTTGCTTGCTGGTGTAACTGAATTGCCTTATGGTGGCTGGATTCAGATTCCGATTCTGAGTCTGATCTGGTGGCATCTAGATCGCACAACAACCCACACTTGCAAAAGTTATTTTCAATCGGGTTTGATTTTTGGCCTTGGCTATTTTGTGATTGGGTTGTGGTGGCTCTACATTAGCCTGCATGATGTTGGCGGCATGAATAGCATTCTTTCTTGCGCGGCCGTATTTCTACTATCCACCTATATGGCACTGTATTTCTCGATAGCCACAATGGCCATTCCGTATTTCAAAAAAAGTGTGGTGACGGGATTGCTCTTAGCTGCTAGCTGGGTAGCTATGGAATTTCTGCGCGGCTATCTCTTTACTGGCTTCCCTTGGATGGGCTTAGCAGAAGGTCAAATCAATGGTCCGTTCGCAGCTCTTGCTCCCTTATTGGGTGGTCTAGCCTGCACCTTTTTGACCATTTGGATTTCCTGGGAGCTCTTACAGCTATCCAAGCGTCCCATTGTCAGCGCAAGCCTTGTCATCGGCAGCATTCTGATTGCACAGCTGGCAGGATTACTACACTTTACCCAAGCACTTGGACAACCTATTACTGTTCGTATCATCCAAGGAAACTTTGAGCAGAGTCTCAAATTCAATCCTTCTGCGATTGCCAAACAGATTGATTTTTATGCTACTGAAATTACTAAGGCACCGGCCGAGCTCATTGTCATTCCTGAAACTGCCTTCCCTTGGCCACAAAGTAATCTTCCTGCAGGCCTCATCAATTACCTGCAAAGTTTTGTCAATGCGAGCGCTAGCAATGTCTTACTTGGTGTAATCGGTGAAGCTGCCAACCAGCGCAATATTCAATACACTAATCGAGCTCTAGGCCTTTCTCCTAAAGGCTCTACTTACCAGTACGATAAATCCCACTTAGTGCCATTTGGTGAATTTATTCCACCGGGTTTTCATTGGTTCGTGAATGCCTTTCAAGTTCCGCTCAGTGATTTTGCGCGCGGCGATACCGCTCAAACACCATTCAAAATTGATCTTCAAGATCAAACCTCTATTTACGCAGCGATCACGATTTGCTACGAGGATGTCTTTGGCGGAGAATTGGCTGCACGCATTAGAGATAGCAAACCAGAAGTCAATCTACTGATCAATATGACTAATCTCGCCTGGTTTGGGCAATCGCAAGCGCCTTCCCAACAGTTGCGCCTCTCGCAACTTCGCTCATTGGAAACTGGCCTACCTGCCTTACGCGCAACCAATACCGGCATTACCGCAGTGCTTGGCCCGGACGGCAAGGTACTGCAATCCCTCCCTGAGTTCACCCAGGCTACCCTGAGCACCCAAGTACAGGCGTATTCCGGAAAAACGCCTTATGTGATCTGGGGCAATTTCCCTATTTTGAGTATTTCTTGCTTACTCTTGATCTGGGGCCTGATTCGCCGCAGACGTTTTTAGTCATTTTTTGACTCCAAACCGGGCTAGCCATGTAAAATCAAAGGCTTAGCCAGGTTAATCATGCTTACTTTTCAGCAAATCATTCTCAAACTTCAAGATTATTGGGACCAACAAGGTTGTGCCCTATTGCAACCCATTGACCTCGAGGTAGGTGCAGGCACGTCACACACGGCCACCTTCCTGCGTGCGATTGGACCCGAGCCCTGGAAGGCGGCCTATGTGCAGCCTTCTCGCAGACCAAAAGATGGTCGCTATGGTGAGAACCCAAATCGCTTGCAACACTATTACCAATATCAAGTGGTTCTCAAGCCCGCGCCAGAAAATATTCTGGAGCTCTATTTAGGATCCTTGGCCGCTCTAGGTCTCGATCTGAAAGAAAATGACATTCGCTTTGTGGAAGATGATTGGGAAAACCCAACCCTCGGAGCCTGGGGCCTGGGATGGGAAGTTTGGCTCAATGGCATGGAAGTGACGCAATTTACCTACTTCCAACAAGTGGGCGGCTTAGACTGCAAACCAGTTTTAGGAGAGATCACCTACGGTATTGAGCGCTTGGCAATGTACATTCAAAATTGCTCCAATGTCTATGACTTAGTTTGGGCTGATGGTATTTCGTATGGCGATGTCTATCACCAAAATGAAGTTGAGCAATCTTGTTATAACTTTGAGCACTCCAATACAGACCTTCTCTTTGCAAACTTCACTAACTATGAAAGTGAAGCAAAACGCTTAATGGAAGTACCACTAGCACTGCCTGCTTATGAAATGGTCCTGAAGGCAGCACATACGTTTAACCTCTTAGATGCCCGTGGCGCTATCTCCGTAACAGAGCGTGCAGCCTATATTGGTCGCATCCGCAACCTATCCCGCGCAGTTGCTCAGGCCTACTTTGAATCCCGAGAGAAGTTGGGCTTCCCTATGTGCCAACGCCAAGCTAAAGCCTAAGACCAGAACAGCGCAAGTTAAATATGAGTACAACCAATTCATCTTCTCAATCTGCAAATTTATTGATTGAAGTATTTACAGAAGAGCTTCCACCAAAATCACTGCGTCGCCTGGGTGACGCCTTTAGTGAAGGTATTTTTGCCAGCCTCAAAGCTGCCAAGCTGACGACAGACTCATCCTCCGTCACCAGCTTTGCGACACCACGTCGCCTGGCGGTTCAAGTGAGTAACGTGCTTGCTCAAGCGCCCGACTATCCAGTAAGAGAAAAACTGTTGCCCACCAGCATTGCCTTCGATGCCGGTGGCAATGCAACTCCACCTTTACTGAAAAAATTAGCGGCGCTGGGCTATGCAGACGTCGATTTATCCACCTTAGAAAAAGCAGGTGAAGGTAAGAACGAAGCCCTCTACCTCAATGCCATTGCTAAAGGTGCAGTGCTGGAGTCCACCGCACAAACAGCGCTCGAGCAAACGCTTAATAAGCTACCGATTGCAAAAATGATGCACTACCAAGTGCAGCAGAAAGATGGTCAATTGGCCGACGTTCAATTTGCACGTCCTGCACATCGCATCATCGCATTGCATGGCAATACAGTCCTCAATATCAGCGCCTTGGGAATACATGCTGGCAACCAAACTGAGGGGCATCGCTTCTTAGCCCCTGGAACCCTAGCAGTAAGCGCAGCAGATCAATATGAAAATGTGCTCCAAAACCAAGCCAAGGTTATCCCAAACTTCAACCAGCGCCGCGCACAGATTGAAGCCGCCCTATTAAAAGCCGCTGGTGACGATCTAGTGTTAATGCCAGATAGCTTGCTAGATGAAGTAACTGCTTTAGTGGAATGGCCAGCAATTTATGAATGCCATTTTGATCAAGAGTTCTTAGAGGTGCCTCAAGAATGCTTGATTTTGACCATGCAAACCAATCAAAAATACTTTGCTTTAACTGACAAGCAAGGCAAATTGCGCAATCGCTTCCTGATTGTGTCTAATATTGAAACTGCTACTCCAAACGCCATCATCTCTGGTAATGAGCGAGTGGTACGCCCTCGCCTCTCTGATGCTCGCTTCTTCTTCCAACAAGATCAAAAGCGCACCTTAGTTTCTCGGGTAGCGGACTTAGGTAAAGTGGTTTATCACAACCAACTGGGTAATCAATTAGATCGCACGAAACGTGTTCAGGGTATCGCCACTGCAATTGCTGAAGCGCTCCAAGCCGATACCTCTTTAGCAAGCCATGCTGCAGAGATCGCTAAGACCGACTTACTCACTGATATGGTTGGGGAATTTCCAGAGCTGCAAGGCATCATGGGGCGCTACTACGCCACCCATGATGGGGAACACGCTGAAGTGGCTGCTGCCTGTAGCGAGCACTACATGCCAAGATTTGCTGGCGATGCGCTCCCACAAACCCAAACTGGCACGATCTTGGCAATAGCCGATAAGCTAGAGACACTCGTTGGCATTTGGGGCGTAGGCCTTGCTCCAACGGGCGATAAAGACCCATATGCATTACGCCGCCACGCTCTTGGTATTTGCCGTCTATTGTTAGAAAAAAATCTTTCTTTGAGTCTGCCGGAGCTGATCGAAATTGCTCGTAAACAATTTCCGCAAGCAGATGTTCAAGAAAAGGCCAAAGCTGCCGATATATACGAATTCATCATCGACCGCTTGCGTGCCTATTTGCGAGATCAGTCGGTTGGTGGAAAACCGTTCACAAGTGCTGAGATTGATGCTGTTTTGAGTCAGTCTCCCGCACAAATTAATGATCTCATCGAACGCTTGAGCGCCTTGCGTCAATTCAATGCACTTGAGCAAGCGCCGCAACTGGCTGCAGCGAATAAGCGCATCAGTAATATTCTGAAGAAAACCACAACTACTATCCCAGCAGCTTGCTCAAACAAATTACTCCAAATCCCGGCAGAAATTGCAGTACATCAAGCCTTAGAAGCGGCCGCTCCTGCATTGACCGCCGCTTATGAAAAGCGCCAGTTTGTGGAAGTGTTAAAAGCGCTTGTCACCCTGAGCGGCCCTATAGATCAGTTCTTTGCTGATGTCATGGTGATGGACCCTAATCCGGAGTTACGCGATAACCGCCTAGCTCTCCTGCAACAACTTCACCAGAAAATGAATCTCGTTGCCGATCTCGGCAAATTAGCATGAGCAATAGCTCTTCTAAACTCATTATTCTCGATCGCGATGGTGTGATCAATGAAGATCGCGATGATTATGTGAAGTCTGTAGATGAATGGGTACCTCTACCCGGAAGTCTAGAAGCGATTGCCTTACTCAATCAAGCGGGATATCAGATTGCGATTGCTACCAATCAGTCAGGATTGGCTAGAGGCTACTTCACCATCAATGACTTAGATGCAATGCATAGCAAAATGGAGCAATTGCTCAAACCATTGGGCGGTCATATCGATAGTATTTTTTACTGCCCCCATGTAGATGCGCATGCTTGTGATTGCCGTAAACCAGCTCCCGGCCTCATGAAAGAAATTGCATTGCGCTACCAACGAGCCAATAGCACTCAACCACTCTTGGGCGTACCGATTGTTGGCGATTCATTACGAGATTTACAAGCCGGGATTGCGCTGGGAGCCGCGCCTCATCTGGTTCTCACCGGCAAAGGTCAAAAAACTTTGGCCAAAGGGGATTTGCCAGAGGGCACCCAAATTCATGCTGACCTTCTCGCTTTTGCAACTACACTGCTAAAAAACCAAGCCTAAGGCAATTATGGTCTTCATTCGCTCCACCCTGTTCACGCTATTTTTGCTGATATTCACGCCCATCTGGTCGGTGCTGTGCATGTTGGCATTTCCATTCTTGAGCCCAGAAAATCGCTATCGCTTCATTGGACTATGGAACAAAATCGTGATTTGGTTGTTGTGGCATCTATGTGGCATCCATTATGAAATTCGTGGCATGGAGAATATGCTTGCAGTGCTCAATGAGCCGGTAGTGATCCTCAGCAAACACCAATCAGCCTACGAAACTATTGCTTACATCGCTCTGCTACCTAAACAACTATGTTTTGTATTTAAACGTGAATTGCTTTGGATCCCATTTTTTGGGTGGGCGCTCGCCTTACTCAAAATGATTCACATTAATCGCGCCAATAAACAGACGGCAGCACTATCGGTGGCCAGCCAAGGACGCAAACGTTTAAGTGAGGGCAAGTGGATTCTGCTTTTCCCAGAGGGAACCAGAACCCCCACCGGCTCGAATAAACCTTACCGCAAAGGCGGTGCTCGCCTAGCCAGCGCTACCGGGGCTTTGGTAATACCAATTGCGCACAATGCAGGACGTTGCTGGCCTAAGAATAGCTTTCTAAAAAAGCCAGGTACTGTGATCTTTTCGATTGGCCCAGCCATTAGTTCAACCGGTAAATCTGGTGAAGAATTACAGCAAGAGATAGAGGGTTGGATTGAAACCGAAATGCGCGTAATTGATCCAAGCGCTTACCAGTAGGCAGACGTTCTAAGTCCTCACTGACGGAGATAGGGTCTTCGCCCATTCAATATAGCGCCCTACTGAAATATCCTGCGCTCTAGATTTAAGCTCTTCTTCAGTTAGCTTCAGTCTGTCAGAAAAATTCTGTAGATTAGTACGCAACATTTTTCTTCTTTGAGAAAAAGCAGCTGCCACCACTTGCTCTAGGGCATTCCATTGCGCCAGACTTAAATCAAAATGTTGACGGGGAATCATGCGGACAACCGCAGAGTTCACCTTGGGGGCAGGATCAAAGGCTTCTGGTGGAACTTCTAGAACTAGCTCCATCTCGTAACGCGCCTGTAGCATTACGGAAAGCCTGCTGAAGTCGGAGCTCCCTGCAGGTGCAACCATTCTTTCAACCACTTCCGCCTGCAACATAAAAACTTGCTCATCGATGTGTGCTGCAGCCGAAACGAGATGAAAGAGTAATGGCGAAGAGATGTTGTACGGCAAGTTGCCAACAACCTTGGTAAGACCTGTTTTATCACCGTGATTGATGGCCCATGCATCAAAATCAAATTTCAGGGCATCCCCCTCGATTATGGTCAGCCCCTGAAGGCTCTCTTGATTCCAATAGGCAACTAAATCACGATCAATTTCTAATAGATCTAATTGGTCTAGATTGCTTAACAGGGGTCTTGTTAAGGCGCCAAGGCCGGGACCGATTTCAATCACATGCATTTCTGGACTGGGATTAATCAGTGCAACGATGGAATAAATAATTCCCTGATCTTGTAAAAAATTTTGCCCAAAGCGTTTGCGAGCGCGATGCATATTATGAAATTACCTTCTGGTTTAGCGCTAACTGATAAGCCAAGCGCAAAGCTTCTAGCATGCTGCCTGAGTCAGCCAAACCTTTGCCAGCAATATCCAGCGCTGTACCATGATCCACAGAGGTTCGAATAATGGGTAGACCCAAGGTGACATTGACGCCGCCTCCAAAGGTGACAAACTTGAATGGCGCCAAACCTTGGTCGTGATACATAGCAATAAATGCATCCACAGATCCTAGTGCAGCAGGGTCAAACATCGTATCCCCAGGATAGGGGCCAGTGACATCAATTCCCAGCGATTTGGCAGCCTCAATGGCAGGAGTAATGATACTCACTTCTTCTTGCCCCAAATAACCAGACTCACCAGCATGAGGGTTTAAGCCCGCGATCCGAATAACAGGATGCGCAATGCCAAATTTTTTCTGCAAGTCTTGGGCAACAATTTGAATCGTCTCAAGCACTAGCTCATGGCTGAGCGCAGTTGAAACCGCATTCAATGGCAGATGGGTAGTCACCAAAGCCACTCGCAATTCTCTTAATGCCTGTAGACCTAAGAAGCCTTTGGGTAAATTGGCTGTGAGCATCATCACTACATGATCAACACCACAACGTTGCGCTAAATACTCGGTATGCCCTGTAAAAGGTATGCCCGCTACATTAATAATGCTTTTTTGAACTGGTGCAGTCACCATCGCGTCAAACTGCCCATTGAGACAGCCATCAATTGCTTGGTTGAGAATATTAATTAAATACGGTGCATTTTTTGTATTTAAAACACCGGGCTTGACTACGTCAGCGAGTGGTACAGCTTGAATTTTCAGGCGTCTGGAGTCGCTATGTAGTAAGCGATCAGAATGAAATAGGCCGGGATCACCCAAAAGCGTGACCACTACATTTGGCTGCTCATCTAGAAACGCATTGGCTGCAGCAAGTGAAACCTCAGGCCCAACGCCAGCAGGCTCACCAGTGGTAAGAACTAAATTAACGTGGTGCGCTGCTTGCTGCATCTTCAACGTTCAAGATCTTGACTGTTGCGGTATCGCGCAACTCTCGCATCCAATCTTGGTAAGCCTGCTCAAATTTTCTTTCGCGAATGGCCGCACGCGCATACTCACGTTGCTTTTCTACTGTGAGCTGAGCATCTCGACGTTCGAGCACTTGAATCAAATGCCATCCGAATTCTGTTTTTACAGGATTACTGACTTCACCGATTTGCAAACGGTTCATTGCTAACTCAAACTCTGGGACCAAATCACCAGGCCCCATCCAACCCAAACTGCCGCCATTGGCAGCCGCCCCATCTTCGGAATACTTTTTAGCTAAGTCGCCAAAATCTGCCGTCTTAGCACGAACTTGATCGCGATATCCCTGGAGACGTCGTTCTGCATCTTGATCACTTAAGCCAGGTCTATTTTTCAGCAAAATATGACGTGCCAGAGTTTGAGTGATCATGATATTTTGCGGAGTTGAAGCGGCCGTATCTTGTGGGGCAGCTTGCTGTTGCGGGCTTGAGCCAGCAACTAATGCACGACGATCCAATACTTTTAAGACGTGATAACCAGCTGGACTTTTCACAACCGAGTTAGCAACTTGGCCACCACCAGTATTTCTGACAGCCTCATAAAACAACTGTGGCAATCTGTCTGGAGATCTGTAGCCGAGTTCCTGAAACTTAATTTTGGGATTCTCTTTGCTGGCCATAGCGCCAAGCTGCACAAAGTCAGCATCTCCTTTTGCATCACGCAATAAAGCTTCTGCCTTCTTTTTAGCCTCTGCCTGAGCTCCAACCCCGGCATTGGGGTCCACTGGGATAAAGATCTGCGCCACATCGATTTCTTCTGGCTCGCCTTTTGCTGCAGGAGCAGAGCGAGGCGCTGGTCCACCGCCCATTCCACGATTACGCTCAGCAATGAAGTTATCAATTTCTGCATCAGAAATTTTTATCTTAGCCTCGACCTCGCGCTCACGATAGCGACCAACAATAATGTCTTCACGGAGCATTTCGCGATAACGGTCCATTGTCATCCCTGATGCAATTACCTTTGCCTTAAATTCTGCAACTGATAATTTATTTTTTGCAGCAATATCGCCAATGATCTTGTCTAACTCTTTATTGGTAACTTTAATGCCTTCCTGTTCGGCATTTTGTAACTGAATTTTTTCAATGATGAGGCGCTCTAAAATTGCCTTACGCAAGGTAGATTGCTCTGGGAGTTTAGTACCTTGTTTTTGAAGCGTAACAATGCGATCGTCAATTTCTTTACGGGTAACATAACCAGTATTGACTACCGCCGCTACTCCATCAATATTGCGAATCTTGCTGTCTGTGGTTGAGCTTGTACGCGATGAGTCTTGCGCGCTCACAGAGCCAGCCAGTAAAAATGCCCCAACAATCATGATGGAGTGAACAATCCGTTTCAAGCGATTACAACAAAGCATCATTGATAATTCTCATATATAGAAGGTGGGATAGGCTTCGAAGTAGGCATATATCCAGGAACATTTAACTTCATGATATCAACTGGATTGCTTCCGGCGCTAGCAAAGCCCCTAAATTCGACTTGGAAAAGCACTTGTGTGGTGGTAATCAAGGATGTGTTCACCGCCTGTGAATAGGCGCCGCGGAAGGTCCAGCAGTCTCGAGTCCATTCTAGGCCGACCATCGTATTCAAGGTTTTTACCGTGAGGGCGTCATAACCCCAGCGCCCCAGAACTGACAATTCGCGCGTCACCGGCCATTGCCCAGAAACGTTATATTGATCGGTAGTTGTGGCAGAGGGTGTGAAGGCTTGATTATTCTGAACAGAAGCCTGCACTGGTGGCGACCACACATTGCGGTAGCCAAAGTTCAAACTACGCCCAGGTGTAGGTCTCCAACTTGCACCAACCGTTGTTTGCACAAAGCGATTTAACTGTGTGTTGTATTGACCAAACATGTCTGCACTAAAGTTCCCGAGCAAACGCACCGATGCCGATCCCAAGGTATCCGAGTAAGTAGATGGCGTAGCAATATTGCCGTTCAAGCCAACACGCTGCCCAGTGAATTGCTGCTTTTGTGCCAAGGTGACATTGGCACGCTCTGCCCCGGTGTTCGCCTCCAACATGCGACTCGTTAAACCTACAGTAGCGGCATTGGTATCAGAAACACGGTCATTACCGATGAAGGTGTTTGCAGTAAAAATTTGTGACACACCAAAGCCTGCATCAGCGGTATCAAACACCGGCGTATTGGCTTGACTCTGATATGGAGTAAAGGCGTAAAACGCACGCGGCTCCATAGTTAGCAACATATCGCGACCGTAAAAACCTTTTAACTCAGATGCATCACGCTCAAATGCCAAACCAGAATCTAGACTGAAGGTAGGAATAGTGAAGCCTTGTGCATTTGGTGTGGTGTTGCTAGATGCGTAGGGGGTCGCATTGTAAGTGTTCGACTGAAAGCTCACGGTAGGAGTGATGTAATAGCCTGGCGTAATTTGCGGCAGGGAGATAGCGCCTTTGACTACACTCCGGTCTGCTTGGGTATAAGCACCTGGAGGTGGCGCGCCAAAGTTGCTCCCTAAGGCGTATGCAAAGCGTGTGTAGTCAGCAGAGAAAGTGGTTTTAGGTCCAGAAGGCAGAGCCAAATACTTACCGCTAGCATCTGAAACAACTGGGCTGAGCTGGCTGTTATAAGCGGCAGTAATGTTTGGCAATACGTTATATGGTGCTTGTACTAAATTATTGGGATCAGGCTGCAAAGTTTGAAAGCTTGCTGCTTTCGCTCCTACCATCCAGTTACTTAACTCACCGGTTAACTGTTTCGTAGTACCAACCTCTTGGCGGAACTGACTCGTTACCTGGCCGGCAATACTCTGAGAGAAATCGGTTGGATAAAGACTATCGGAAACTCGCGCCATATTGACATAGCCACTCCATGAGCCCGGCAATGGTGCACCGCCTGGTCCAACCCCGCCTGAAAAAATTTGACGTTGCTGCCAGTCATACTTCCATCGATTGGTACCGGTTTGCTTGTCGTAAGGCAGATACTCACCTGTAGCAACGCCTGAGTACTCTCGCTCCAAGAATCGATACGATGCGCCCAACATAAAGCCGCGGTGATTCATCTCTCGAGGAAGCAACAACAAATCACGATTGGGCGCAATGTTGATGTAATAAGGCTGAGTAATATCTAAACCGTTGTTCGAGTTATAACCGGCAACGGGGGCTAGAAGGCCGGTTCGGCGCTCACCAGAGGTTGGTGCGGTGAAATAAGGTACGTACGCAATAGGCACATGGAAGAAGCGCATGACGCCATTCGTGCCAACCATTTCTTTTTGTTCGTTATCAATTTCTAAACTGCTTACAGTGAAATACCAATCCATATTTTCTGGAGTGCAAGTACTATAAGTGGCTTTATCAAAAACAAAAATATCCGAATTTTCTATTGTGAGTTTTTGAGCGGTGCCGTTTCCACGCGTATCGCGAATCTCATAACTCGGAGTCTCCATGACACCTTCGCGGGCATCGACCTTAAATTGTCCTTTTGGACCCTTAAAAGTAGTGTTACCTTTTGATAGTTCTGCATTACCCAACAAATCAGCAACATCGGTATCTGGGTTATATGTAATTTCATCCGCCTTCAGTACGGCGCCATTCCGACGAATTTGAGCACGTCCTTTTAGATGCATATCGCGCTCCACCACCCCATCAATTGCATCACTTGAAGTAAAAGTTAGCGCCTTGCCATCATCAATTGGCTTGCCAACGCGCAACTGATCATCTAACTTCAAAACGGTTACTGATCCACGATCTGGCAATAAAATAAAATTGCTATTGGACTGTGAAATTGGCGGTAATGGAGCAGGAGCCTGAGCACTTGTCGGCAAGGCAAATTGAAGCAATACAACCCCCATCATGACGCGTAGGGTTATCAGCAAAAAAAGAGGGGCGCGAAGGCCGGCGCGAAGGCGATAATGACTCATGGATCCAGACCGCCTTATTATACGAATCGACCATGACTGACGCTCGCTTAGATACCCTCCGCAACTGGCTAAAAGGCCTCCAGCCTAGCTGGCAATTAGATCTTGATACTTTGGCCCCAGCTTCAGCTGATGCCAGCTTTAGACGGTATTTCCGAATTGAGTCCAAAAACCCGGATTTTGGCACTCTCATCATCATGGATGCCCCTCCTCAACATGAGCCCTTGGATGCCTTCATTCAAGTAGATTTATTACTTTCTGATGCCGGCTTGAATGTGCCAAAAATTTTGGAGCAAGACATTGCTCTCGGCTTTCTATTACTCAATGATTTAGGTAACAAAACCTATCTATCAGAGTTGAATAATGAGACAGCAAACGTCTTATATCAAGATGCCACGCACGCATTAATTCAAATGCAATTAGTAAGCAAGCCAAATGTGTTACCAAACTATGATGAAGCACTACTTCAGCGTGAGTTAGATTTATTTCCAGAGTGGTATTTAAAAAAACATCTATCAATTGAACTGAGCGATACGCAGCAAGCACAACTGAAAAATGCTTTTGCATTAATCATTGAAAATAACTTAACGCAAGCAAGGGTATATGTTCACCGCGACTATCATTCGCGCAACCTCATGGTGACAAGTATCAACAATCCAGGCGTACTGGACTTTCAAGATGCCGTGTATGGCCCTATCACGTACGATGCTTCATCCTTGTGGCGTGATGCTTATATTGCATGGCCAGAAGAAAGGGTGATTGATTGGGTAATTAAATTTTGGGAGCAAGGTCGCAAAGCCGGACTAGCAATGCCAGAAGACTTTGGACAGTTTTATCGCGACTTTGAGTGGATGGGTCTCCAGCGACACCTCAAGGTGCTCGGCATTTTCGCCAGACTCTTTCATCGCGACGGCAAAGATGGTTATCTCAAGGACATCCCTTTGGTTTTGGAATATGCGATTGCAACAGCAAATCGCTATATTGAATTAAAGCCGCTGGCGCGTATTTTAGAATCTACACGCACCAATAAAGCGTGATCACTTCATTCAATGAGTAAGAGCGATCTCCTTCCCTGTTTTTTACTAGCTGCCGGCAGAGGCGAACGTATGCGCCCTCTGACAGATGATTTACCAAAACCACTACTCACCATCAACAATAAATCGCTACTCGCATGGCACTTAGATGCTTTAGCTGGAGCTGGTATTCAGCAAGTTGTCATTAACCATGCGTGGTTGGGAGAAAAAATTGAGGCCGCCTTAGGTGACGGCACCCAATTTGGCTTACACATTCAATACTCACCTGAGGGTGCTGCTCTAGAAACTGCGGGCGGCATTGCGAAGGCGCTACCCTTGCTTAAAGCGGATGATTATTTTTTAGTCATCAATGGCGATGTTTTTACACCTGGTTTGCCAGTTCAAGATCTCTTGGCCAAGGTTGCGCAACTGCGAAGCTCGCCGTACAAAACGCTCGCACACCTGTTAATGGTGCCTAACCCAGTCCAACACCCGGACGGGGATTTCTATCTAAAAGACTCCCAGGTAAGTGCTACAGGGTCTCCAAACACAGAAAAACTCACTTTTTCTGGCATTGGCCTTTATCACAAAGACTTATTTAACACTGTAGAAATCGGCACTCCAGCCAAATTGGCACCCCTTCTGCGCGTAGCAATGGCGCAAAATCAAGTGTCCGGTGAAAAATATACTGGTCCATGGCACGATGTAGGGACTCCGCAACGCTTACAAGAGCTCAATGCAGCATATGAATAACAATGTAATTTATCAGCAACGCAGAAATGCCTTAGCCAAAAAGATTTTTGAAAATACAGGTGGCGGTATTGCCATCATTTCCACTGCGCCTGAACTTGCTCGTAATCGCGATAGCGAATTTCCCTATCGACATGACAGTGATTTTTTCTACCTGACTGGCTTTGAGGAGCCTGGTGCAACTTTAGTAATGCAAGTGACAGCGAGTGGCAATCAATTTCAATTAGCGTCCCATTTATTTTGCAGACCTAAGGACCTCGAACGCGAAATCTGGGACGGCATTCGTCTTGGACCAGAAGCAGCACCAAAAGCACTCGGGATTGAATTTGCACACAGCAATCAAGATTTGGATCAAGAACTCGCCAAATTACTCGCTGATCAACACGCCATGTACATCAGGCTCGCAGAGAGCGCTGAAGCCGACCGACGACTACGTCATTGGATGAAAGAAGTACGCAGCCAGGCACGGAGCGGGGTCAATCCACCCTCTGCGTTTCATGATGTTGAAGCCCTGATTCATGAAATGCGTTTATTTAAAAATGCTCATGAAATTGACATCATGCGTCGCGCAGCAGTCATTTCAGCACGCGCCCATATTCGCGCAATGCAAGCCTGCAAGCCAGGCATGCGTGAATATCAACTCGAAGCAGAATTACTCCATGAGTTCCGCAATAGCGGAGCCCAAAGCGTGGCATACAACAGCATTGTTGCGGGCGGTGCAAATTCTTGCATTCTTCACTATCGCGCGGGCGCCCAAGAATTACGTAGTGGCGAACTCTGCTTAATTGATGCGGGTTGCGAATTAGATGGTTATGCATCTGATATCACTCGCACCTTTCCGGTGAATGGAAAATTTACAGGGCCGCAACGCGCCCTGTATGACATTACCCTGGCAGCACAAGAGGCCGCTATTGCGAAGACCAAACCCGGAAATACCTTCATGGAACCCCACGAGGCGGCAGTAATGGTATTGACGCAAGGCCTCCTCGATGAAAAGATACTCAAACTTTCAGAACTCGGTTCACTGGAAAACGCCATTGAAACCGGCGCCTATCGACGCTTTTATATGCACCGTACCTCACACTGGTTGGGCATGGATGTTCATGATGTGGGCTCTTATCGCGAAACCCTGCAAGAAAAGTCGGAAACAGAAAAACCCTGGCGAATTCTCAAGGCTGGTATGGTGCTCACGATAGAGCCAGGCTTGTATATCAGGCCCGCAGAGGATGTTGATGAAGAATTTTGGAATATTGGCATCCGCATCGAAGATGATGCGGTACTGAATGACTCTGGCTGTGAATTGATCTCACGTGGCGTACCTGTGAAGGCCGATGAAATCGAAGCCTTAATGCAAAGTCGGTGATGAACTCATGAGCACTAAATCCGATATTGTGATTCAGGGTGGTGGCCCAGTTGGCCTTGCCTGCGCTGCCTGGATTTTGCAAAAATTTCCAGCAGCAAATCTCACCTTGCTTGATCGTAATCCAGCAGAGGATGAAAAGTTAACAGCAGCAGATAGCAGAGGAATAGCGCTATCTCATGGCAGCAAAATTTTGTTGGATACGATTGCAGCATGGCCTCATGATTGTGCCGATATTCATCGAGTACATGTTTCACAAGCTGGACGTTTTGGTCGTGCATTAATGACTCGCGAGGAGCTTCACCAAGATGCACTCGGACACATTGTGCGATACCGTGATATTCATCTTGCTTTGCGCCAAGCATTAAGAGCTATTCAACTCAAAAGCCCCAACTTTACTTGGCAACATATCGAAGGCGAAGCCCCTTCACCCGATGCAAAATGTGTTGTGCATGCTGAAGGCGGACTCTTTAAAACCCAGGATTGGGTTGAATCAGGTCGTGACTACGGCCAGTCCGCTTTAGTAGGACTTGTTGAGGTGGAAAATGCTGCGCCCCATCAAGCTTGGGAGCGCTTCACGGCAGAAGGTCCTTTAGCGGTATTACCCAGTCACTATGGCAGCAATATCTTGAATTTAGTGTGGTGCGGCTCACCAGAATCCTCACAACATCGCCTGCAATTAAATGATGAAGATTTTTTAAATGCTTTACAAGCTGAGTTTGGCTCACGTATTGGACGATTCCTCAAAATTCGTGATCGTCGTTTGTATGAGCTTGGCCTGAACTATCGCAAGCAAATCACCAAAGACAATGAAGTATGGATTGGAAATGCTGCACAAACATTGCACCCCGTTGCTGGCCAAGGCCTTAACCTTGGTCTACGTGATGCTTTTCTGTTGGCCGAAAAATTGGTTGCGGTTTATTCTGGATCTGCAGAACATCAATCATCAACAGAATTGCAATCTGCACTAGCAAGCTATGCACAAAGTCGAAAAGCAGATCGAACCACCACCATCGGTTTAACTGACTTTATGGCCCGCGTATTCACCTCTAATTTAGCGCCAGTTGTCCTGGCCCGCGGATTGGCTTTAACAGCCCTCCAGTGGCTTCCACCAGTCAAAACAGCCTTAGCTCGCCAAATGATGTTTGGTAGGCGCTAAGCGGCTTAAAGAGCCTCCAAAAGTCCTAGCTCTGCGCTTTGATCTAAATCAGGCAATCTGCCTAAAAAATAGGCAGATTTAGGCCTAAATGTGCTAAAGTGTCATGCTTTCCCTACGGCATCCAACTCCCCACACCCTGCTAGATGAAGATTGGCTCACACCTCCTCGCAAATAGACTATTTGTAGCCCCAATGGCTGGGGTAACGGATCGCCCATTTAGACAGCTATGCAAAAAATTAGGTGCGGGTTATGCCGTTTCAGAGATGGTGGCCTCAAACGCCCTTCTATGGAAAAGTGAAAAGACTCAACGACGTGCCAATCACGTAGGCGAATTCAAACCCATTGCAGTACAAATTGCAGGCGCCGATCCAGAAATGATGGCGGCAGCTGCAAAAATCAATGTGGATCATGGCGCCCAAATCATCGATATCAATATGGGTTGCCCCGCAAAAAAAGTATGCAATGTTGCAGCTGGCTCTGCCCTATTGCGCAACGAGCCATTAGTGCGAGATATTTTGGAAGCGGTTGTCAATGCAGTAGGCATTGGCCCCGATGCGGTTCCCGTCACTCTAAAAATTCGTACCGGCTGGGATCGAGAACACAAAAATGCCATCGACATTGCACGACTTGCAGAAAGCATTGGCATTTCCATGCTGACTGTTCATGGCCGTACACGCGCAGATCTTTATCACGGCGAAGCAGAATACGAAACCATTACTGCCGTTAAGAACACCGTCAATATTCCGATTGTTGCCAATGGGGACATCAATAATCCAGAAAAGGCGGAGTTCGTTCTCAAGACCACCGGCGCTGATGCCATCATGATTGGGCGTGCCGCACAAGGACGCCCTTGGATCTTTCGCGAGATTGATCACTATTTAGCGACAGGCGAAAAACTGCCTACGCCAGAAATTAATGAGATTCAAGCGATCATGAATGCTCACCTGCTAGATCACTATGAGTTCTATGGTGAACACATCGGCCTGCGGACTGCACGCAAGCATATTGGCTGGTACTGCAAGGGGCTGCGTGATTCTCATGCTTTTCGTCAACGCATGAATACTGCCGATGATTGCAAAACCCAACTGCAAATGGTGAATGATTATTTCGATGAAATGAAATCCCATTCTGACCGTTTGCTCTTTTTAGAAGCAGCGTAATTACTTTTTTAGATTTTAGGATTTGTAGAATTTATGAGCAATAAGCACCCAATTACTGAATGCATTGAAACGCACTTGCAGAGTTACCTCAATGATCTCAAAGGCACACCTCCTACAGATATCTATCAAATGGTATTAGCTGTAGTTGAAAAACCGATGCTAGAACTTGTCATGCAGCATGCTAAACACAACCAGTCATTAGCTGCGCAATATCTAGGCATCAATCGGAATACCTTGCATAAAAAATTAGTTGAACATCAACTGCTCAAATAATTCACCTCTATTTAAAACCCTATCTATCCATTTGACCTACTGAACTTATGATCCGTACAGCCCTACTCTCCGTCTCCGATAAAAATGGCATCGTGCCTTTTGCTAAAGCCTTGCATGAACAAGGAATCAAACTGATCTCCACTGGAGGCACGGCAAAATTATTGGCCGAGAACAATCTTCCAGTTGTTGAGGTCTCTTCTTTAACCAAGTTCCCGGAAATGCTAGATGGCCGCGTGAAAACTCTCCATCCCATGGTGCATGGTGGCTTGCTGGCACGCCGCGATTTTCCTGAGCATATGGCGGCATTAAAAGAGCATGGCATCAACACCATCGATATGTTGGTGATTAACCTTTACCCATTCAATGAAACTGTAGCGAAGGAGAGTTGCTCTTTTGAAGACGCAGTTGAGAATATTGATATTGGTGGCCCAGCCATGCTTCGAGCAGCCGCCAAAAATCATCAAGATGTGACCGTATTGATTTCGCCTGAAGATTACGCGCCTGTCTTGGCCGAGATGAAGGCTAATGGAAATACTGTTTCATATAAAACCAATTTAGGTTTGGCAAAGAAAGTGTTTGCTCATACCGCACAATACGACGGCGCAATTGCTAACTACCTTTCTGCCCTGGGTGATGATCTAGATCATCAGAAACGCTCCGCCTATCCAGAAACCTTGCACCTTGCCTTTGAAAAAGTCCAAGAGATGCGTTACGGTGAGAACCCACACCAATCAGCAGCCTTCTATAAAGACATTTACCCTGTTGAAGGTGCGCTTGCCAATTACAAGCAATTACAAGGCAAAGAACTCTCATACAACAATATTGCTGATGCAGACTCCGCTTGGGAGTGCGTAAAAAGCTTTACTGGCAACGCTGGTGGAGCTGCTGCTTGCGTCATCATTAAGCATGCCAACCCTTGTGGCGTTGCAGTTGGTGCCTCAGCATTAGAGGCCTACCAAAAAGCATTCAAAACGGACCCAAGCTCTGCCTTTGGCGGCATTATTGCCTTTAACGTCCCCTGTGATGGCGCAGCCGCTGAAGCCATCTCCAAGCAGTTTGTTGAAGTATTGATTGCACCAAGCTTCAGCGCTGAAGCAAAAGCTATCTTTGCAGCCAAACAAAATGTGCGCCTCCTAGAAATTCCATTAGGTACTGCGTTTAATACCTTTGACTTCAAACGGGTTGGCGGTGGTTTGTTGGTGCAGTCCCCTGATGCAAAAAATGTTTTACAAAACGAGATGCGCGTTGTCAGCAAGCGTCAACCAACTCCTAGCGAGATGAATGACATGATGTTTGCATGGCGGGTAGCGAAGTTTGTTAAATCCAATGCGATCGTGTATTGCGCCAATGGCATGACTTTAGGAATTGGCGCCGGCCAAATGAGTCGTGTGGACTCTGCACGCATGGCCAGCATCAAAGCTGAAAATGCTGGCTTAAGCTTAAAAGGCTCCGCAGTGGCTAGTGATGCATTTTTCCCATTCCGCGATGGTCTAGATGTTGTCGTCAACGGTGGTGCAAGCTGCGCCATTCAGCCAGGCGGCAGTATGCGTGATGACGAAATCATCGCAGCCGCAGATGAGCATGGCATTGCGATGATTTTTACAGGCACACGCCATTTCCGTCATTAAGCAACAAGGTAAGCCTTAATACTCATGCGCTGGATTGGAATCGACCCGGGCTTACGTACTACTGGTTTTGGCATCATTGATGTCGATGGCCAAAAATTGAGCTACGTAGCCTCCGGGACTATCGAAAGCGGTGATCCAGCCCAAGGCCTACCCATTCGTCTGGGTACGCTTTATGCGGGCATTCAAGAGGTAATCGAAACATACCATCCTGAATCTGCTGCCATTGAGGAAGTATTTCTTAACGTCAATCCACGCTCCACGCTCATGCTTGGTCAAGCTAGGGGTGCAGTGATTGCCGCCCTGGTTGCGGCAAAACTTCCGGTTGCAGAATACAGCGCCTTACGCGTAAAACAAGCTATCGTCGGGACCGGACGAGCAGCCAAACCTCAAGTACAAGAGATGGTTAAACGCTTATTACGCCTAAGCCGTGCTCCTGGTACAGATGCATCCGACGCATTAGGCGTAGCAATTTGTGCCGCTCACCACGCCCAACTACCAAAAGCCCTCAGTACTGCCATCGCTCCTAAAAAGCGTCAGAAGTAAAAAAATAAATTGTTCATTACAGGTTAAGATCTTCATATGATTGGTCGCATACAAGGCATTCTCGTTTCGGTTCACCCACCCCGCCTCTTGGTTGATTGCCAAGGTATTGGTTATGAGGTCGATGTTCCAATGAGCACCCTGTATCAACTACCTCAAACTGGTCAAAAAGTTACCTTGCTCACTCACTTTCAAGTACGAGAAGATGCGCAGCAACTTTTTGGCTTTGCTACCGAGACTGAGCGAGAGGCATTTAGACAGCTCATCAAGATTAGCGGTGTCGGCTCAAGAACGGCATTAGCAGTTCTATCTGGTATGAGCGTCAATGAGTTGGCCCAAGCCATCGCCCTTCAAGAGGCAGGTCGTCTGACACAAGTACCTGGGATCGGTAAAAAAACAGCTGAGCGCCTCTGTCTAGAGCTCAAAGGCAAGCTAGCCCCAGATCTTGGAATAGCGGGCGCAACACCTCAAGCGATTGAAGCGAATAGCGAAGTACTCCAGGCCCTTTTAGCCTTGGGTTATTCAGAAAAAGAAGCGCTCTTGGCGTTAAAGCAAATTCCACCAGACACTTCAGTTTCCGACGGTATTCGCCTAGGCCTTAAATATCTATCTAAGGCTTAATTCGTTAAACACCACTACACTTGTAGCATGGCAATTCATACAGACGACCTCAGCTCTATCCCCGAAGATTTACCGGAAGGTAACGACCGCATTGTGAGCGGGGCGGCGGGTAACTCTGAAGCTGTATTTGAGAGAGCTCTGCGTCCAAAACAACTCGATGAGTATGTTGGTCAAACTAAAGCGCGGGCGCAATTAGAAATCTTTATTAGCGCCACCAGAGCAAGGCAAGAAGCCTTGGATCACGTCCTACTATTTGGCCCACCTGGTCTTGGTAAGACGACTCTTGCGCACATCATCGCACGAGAGTTGGGCGTGAATTTACGCCAAACTAGTGGCCCTGTTTTGGATCGGCCTGGTGACTTAGCAGCACTGCTCACGAATTTAGAAGCGAATGATGTGCTCTTTATTGATGAGATTCATCGCCTCTCGCCAGTAGTTGAAGAGATTCTGTATCCAGCCCTAGAGGATTACAGTCTTGACATCATGATTGGTGAGGGTCCTGCAGCACGCAGTGTCAAAATTGACCTCAAGCCATTTACCTTGATAGGTGCCACTACTCGTGCCGGCATGCTCACCAACCCATTGCGAGATCGCTTTGGTATTGTGGCCAGACTAGAGTTCTACACCACTGAAGAGCTCACCAAAATCATCGAGCGTTCCGCAAGCCTTCTCAAGGCTGACATCGATCCCGAGGGATCAGTAGAAATTGCTAAGCGTGCTCGCGGAACACCGCGGATCGCTAATCGTTTGCTACGGCGCGTGCGTGACTATGCCGAAGTTAAAGGGACTGGTACGATTACCAAAGCCATGGCTGATGCCGCATTGAAAATGCTCGATGTTGACCCCAGTGGCTTTGATGTGATGGACAGAAAATTACTAGAAGCCATCTTGCATAAATTTGATGGTGGTCCAGTAGGTATCGATAACTTAGCAGCCGCAATTGGCGAAGAACGCGACACCATTGAAGATGTTCTTGAGCCTTATCTCATCCAACAAGGCTATTTACAAAGAACGTCTCGTGGCCGTGTCGCTACACGTCAAGCATACGAGCACTTTGGCCTAACGCCACCCAGTGGCAGCACTAGCTTAGATATTTAAGCGAGCGTTACTTTCGCAAACTTTCGTTTGCCTACCTGCACTACATAGGTTCCCGCTTCAATCTTTGCTTGTTTATCGCTAATGGTTGTGCCATCAATCTTGACGCCATTTTGCTCAACGTTGCGCATCGCTTCTGAGGTCGATGGAGCCAAGCCAGCAGCCTTGAGAAGAGCCGCAATGCCCATAGGGGCTCCAGAGAGATTTACTTCGGGGATGTCATCAGGCACGCCACCTTTAGCGCGGTGATTAAAGTCTTCTAAAGCTTTTTCAGCGGCAGCTTGTGAATGAAAACGTGCAACGATTTCTTGCGCAAGAAGCACTTTGCAGTCTTTTGGATTTCGTCCAGCAGCAACTTCTTGTTTCATCAAGTCAATTTCAGACATTGGACGGAATGACAGCAATGTGAAATAGTCCCACATCAAATCATCTGAGATGCTCAAGAGCTTACCGAACATATCACCCGCAGGCTCACTGATGCCAATGTAATTTCCCTTGGACTTACTCATCTTTTCAACACCGTCCAGGCCTACTAGTAAGGGCATGGTCAAAATACATTGTGGCTCTTGGCCGTATTCACGCTGAAGCTCGCGCCCAACCAAGAGATTAAATTTTTGATCGGTGCCACCAAGCTCTAAATCGCTCTTCAGTGCAACGGAGTCGTAACCCTGCATTAATGGATATAAAAACTCATGGATAGAAATGGGAACACCATTGCGATAGCGTTTCGTAAAGTCATCGCGCTCAAGCATACGGGCCACAGTATGCTTGGCGGCCAATTGAATCATGCCGCGTGCACCCAGAGGATCACACCACTCACTGTTGTAACGCACTTCAGTTTTCGAAGGATCGAGAACCATGCTCGCTTGACGATAGTAAGTCTCAGCATTCACGGCAATTTCTTCGGCAGTTAATGGTGGACGCGTCGCGTTACGGCCTGATGGATCACCAATCATGCTCGTAAAGTCGCCAATCAAGAAAATGACGGTATGGCCTAAATCCTGAAGCTGGCGCAATTTATTCAGAACCACGGTATGGCCTAAATGGATGTCTGGCGCTGTCGGGTCTAAACCCAATTTAATGCGAAGTGGTGTCTTGGTAGCCTGGCTACGAGCCAATTTCTGGACCCAGTCAGCCTCAACCAATAGCTCATCGCAGCCCCGCTTAGTGACTTCAAGGGCCGCAAAGACTTCGGGGGTCAAAGGATATTTTGGTTCTGGTTTAGCCGTCATGCTGATTCGGATAACTGTTTCAGTTAAATTAGTATTTAAATTGCTAAAGCATAATTGTCGCATCACTGAGAACCGCATGAACAAACCGCACTCCCTCTATATTGGCCTGATGTCTGGCACCAGCCTAGATGGGATTGATGCCGTTTTGGCAAAGATTGGGCCCAATGGGGAGGCAAGCACGCTAGATGCCGTTAGTACCCCATTTAGCCCTGAATTACGCAAAGCCCTTTTTGAGCTACAAAGCCCCGGACCCAATGAGCTTCATCGAGAAAAACAGGCTGGAAATGCCTTGGCTTTGGCCTATGCAGATGCCATACACCAATTATTGAAGCAGGCCCATTTAAAGCCAGTGGATATTACTGCCATTGGAGCCCATGGGCAGACCATTCGCCATCAGCCCCACTTGGGTGACTTGGCTTATACACACCAGACCCTGAACCCAGCACTGCTCGCAGAAAAAACGGGGATTGATGTCATTGCTGATTTTAGAAGTCGTGATCTTGCTGCAGGTGGTCACGGCGCACCACTAGTTCCCGCTTTTCATGCACAACAATTTATATCCCCAAAACACAGTGCCGTGCTCAATATTGGTGGCATTGCTAATCTCACTCTGCTTCCAAAAAATGGCGAAGTGACTGGTTTTGATTGTGGCCCCGGCAATATGTTGATGGATGCTTGGATACAAGAACATCAAGGCAATGATTTCGATCAGAATGGTAACTGGGCACTACAAGGCAAAGTGAATGAAGCTTTACTCAATACTCTGCTAGCAGATTCTTATTTTGCAAAAGCGCCACCCAAAAGTACTGGACGAGATGATTTTCATCTTCAGTGGCTACAAGAAAAAATGGGCTCTGAAAATTATGAAGTCGAGGATGTGCAAGCTACATTACTCCATCTCACGGCCCATTCTGCTCTTGAGGCTTTAGCGCATCATGCCCCGCAAACCCAGGTGCTGATTGTCTGTGGAGGCGGCGCACGCAATACCGCCTTAATGAATTTACTCAAAGCAAAAGCACCCTCTTTTTTTGAAGAGTCGCTAGAAATTACCACTAGTGATTTAGCGGGTGTAGACCCCCAGCAGGTTGAAGGTCTTGCCTTTGCATGGCTTGCATGGGCCCATAAAGAAAAACGGCCAGCAAATTTGCCAGCCGTTACGGGAGCGAAAGGGCCTAGAATTCTAGGCGCTTACTACCCAGCGTAGTTTGCAACTCTCTTAAGCAGAGAAAGAAGATCCGCAACCACAGGTTGTTGTCGCATTTGGATTCTTGATCACAAATTGTGAACCATTGATGTCTTCTTTGTAATCGATCTCAGCGCCAACCAAATATTGGAAGCTCATTGAATCCACCAACAAAGTAACGCCATTCTTTTCAAAGAGGGTGTCATCTTCATTGACCGCATCATCAAATGTGAAGCCATACTGAAATCCGGAGCAACCACCACCTTGAACAAATACGCGTAACTTTAATTCTGGGTTACCTTCTTCAGCAATCAAGTCAGCCACTTTTGCAGCAGCAGCGTCAGTGAACACCAATGGGGTTGGTGGCTCAGCTAAATCTTGTGCAGTTTGTGTAGCTAATTCAGTCATGATTTACTCCTAATTCAAAAGGCAATATCTTATTTTAGGCTTTTAATGGCCAGCTTGCTGGAGGGGTATTTATCACCCAACACCCCACCCCTTTATGGGGATACAGCGATTTGGGTCAAGCCAGTAGTTTCTGGCAAGCCAAACATCAAATTCATGCACTGCACACCTTGGCCTGAAGCGCCTTTGACCAAATTGTCCTCAACCACCAAAACAACTAAAGTATCCCCGCCACCAGGACGATGAATTGCAATCCGGATGCCATTGCTACCGCGTACTGAGCGGGTTTCTGGATGGCTTCCAGCTGGCATTACATCAACAAAGGGCTCGCCCTGATAAAAATTCTCATACAACTTTTGGTAATCAACGTCCTTGCCGGCTTCAGTTAAGCGCACATAAAGAGTCGAGTGAATACCCCGAATCATTGGTGTTAAATGCGGCACAAATGTCAGGCCAATCTGATCGTGGCCGGCAATCGCCTTTAAACCCTGAACAATTTCAGGAAGATGACGATGGCCCTTGACTCCATAAGCCTTAAAGTTATCGCTAGATTCAGATAGCAAAGTACCTATCTCCGCCTTGCGACCAGCACCAGAAGTGCCAGACTTAGAATCGGAAATGATGTGATTTCCATCAATCAATTGTTTGCCACCAGTCGATTTCGGGGAAAGTAGCGGCGCCAGTCCAAGCTGTACTGAAGTTGGATAGCAGCCCGCCAAACCGACTACGCGGGCTTTCTTAATTGCCTCACGATTAATTTCCGCCAAACCATAAACCGCTTCAGCCAAAATTTCGGGGCAGCTATGCTCCATGCCATACCACTGGGCAAATTCTTTTACGTTTTTCAGTCGGAAGTCTGCTGCTAAATCCAAAATCTTGACATTATTAGCGAGTAATTCTTTTGCTTGTGCCATAGCAACGCCATGCGGTGTTGCAAAGAACACCACATCGCATTCATTAAGCTTCGCCTCATCTGGGGTCGTAAATTTCAGAGCAACGCGGCCACGTAAAGATGGGAACATCTCTGCTACTGGCATACCAGCTTCTGTACGCGAAGTAATTGCAGTGAGCTCTACCTCAGGATGCTGTGCCAATAAGCGCAGCAGCTCCACTCCGGTATATCCAGTGCCGCCTACGATGCCAACTTTAATCATGCCATTCTCCAAAATACCGACTGATGAATTGTATTTCTTTAATACTTAGATTGTAGAAACAAAAAGGGCCGCTTGCGCGACCCTTTCGATAAAACTTGAGCGACTGAAAGAATTAGCGCTTGCTGAACTGCTTACGACGACGTGCGCCATGCAGACCAACTTTTTTACGCTCAACTTCACGAGCATCGCGAGTAACCAAGCCTGCTTTAGACAGAGTTGGCTTCAAAGCGTTGTCGTAGTCGATCAATGCACGTGTTACACCGTGACGAACTGCACCAGCTTGGCCAGTTTCACCGCCACCAGAAACGTTCACTTTGATATCAAAGGTCGTTAAGTGGGCTGTGAGAGCCAAAGGCTGACGAGCGATCATGCGGGATGTTTCGCGAGCAAAATAAGCATCGATAGGCTTACCGTTAACGATAATTTCGCCTTTGCCTGATTTAATAAAGACGCGCGCAACAGAACTCTTGCGGCGACCTGTACCGTAATTCCAATTTCCGTAATTAATAGCCATTTGGTTTCCTTAAATCTCTAACGCTTTAGGCTGTTGAGCCGTATGCGGATGATTAGCGTCGCCATAGACTTTCAATTTCTTGATCATGGCATAGCCTAATGGGCCTTTTGGCAACATACCCTTCACAGCCTTCTCCAAAGCACGACCTGGGAAACGATCTTGCATCTTGTCGAAGTTAGTCGAGCTAATACCACCTGGGTATCCGCTGTGACGGTAATAAATCTTGTTTAAGCCTTTGGTGCCTGTGACACGCAGCTTAGATGAATTGATCACGACGATAAAGTCGCCAGTGTCAACGTGTGGTGTGAATTCAGGCTTGTGCTTGCCGCGTAGACGGTGTGCCACTTCACTGGCGACACGACCGAGGACTTTGTCCGTAGCGTCAATCACGAACCATTCACGCTTTACCTCATGGGATTTTGCGGAAAAAGTTTTCATGATTTCTCAAATTGTTATAGTCAAAATAAAAATTACTCCAATTACACCGCGTCCACCTTGGCCCTGCTTATGTTTGCAAGCTCGCAGATTCTGCAATCTAATCGGTACAACAATTACCGCTGACTAGTTCGGTAATTCAGTAAAGCCTTGAATTATAACCCAAAAAAAACCCAGGAACGAGTCCTGGGTTGGAATCCACCTATGTTTGGGTGGAGGAGACACTGGGAGGTAAGTCGCAGTCTTATACAAGACTGACTACCAATATGGTTATTCTACACAGAGAACATACTGCGACGCAAGAATATTGACCAAAATCAAGTTTTTTATGTTGCTATGCAACAACTAGAGATGCAGAGAAATTGGTAAACTATTGATAATATTGATAAATTTTGTAAGTTAGGGATCACTAATATGGAATGTCGAGTATCTTGGTTGGGTAATGGCGGAATGGCTTTTTCTGCAGAAACTGGCAGCGGACACCTGGTGAACATGGATGGAGCCCCTGAAGCAGGTGGCAGAAACCTAGCCCCAAGGCCAATGGAACTACTCTTGGCTGGAGCCGGAGGCTGCGCTGCATTTGATGTGGTTTTAATCCTACAAAGAGCCCGCCAGGAGATTAGCGGCTGCGATGTGACCCTTCAGGCCGAACGTGCAAGCGAAGATCCAAAAGTCTTCACAAAAATTAATCTGCACTTCACAGTCAAGGGCAAGAATCTTGATCAAGCCAAAGTCGATCGTGCTGTCAAACTATCCCATGACAAATATTGTTCAGCTACGAGCATGCTCGCCAAAACCGCTGAACTGACTTACAGCATTGAAGTCATCTCGGAATAAGTGCAGAGTCAATCGATAAGCCGGATTCTGTCGCCTAGATTTGCATCTAGGGGCAATCATTCCTCTAGGCCGGCAGTTACCTGACGGCTCAAGCTCCCTACCCGCAGACTCAGCGGGACGCCTCATCGTCTGCATACTTGGGATTGCTCCAGGTGGAGGTTACCGCGTTTCACCGTAACTAAATACGCTCGTCTCTGTGGCCCTATTCCTCACGTCACCGTGGATGGCCGTTAGCCATCACCCTACCCTTTGGAGTCCGGACTTTCCTCCCCCTCAATAAAGAGGCGGCGATTGCCTAATTGACTCTGCGCCTGCAGTCTAACGCAGTCGAGGGAGTTTGGCTAAAGATTGTGGATTAAACCAAAGACCAAGCGATAGTTTCGCCGGCACGCAATGGCACGATGGTGGCATCACCCAAAGGTAGCTCTTGAGGAATGCTTTGCGCTTGCTTGATCAAGGTAATTTGTTTGGTATTACGCGGCAATTCATAAAAATCAGGGCCAAAAAAACTAGCAAACCCTTCTAGCCGATCTAGCTTACCAACACTTTCAAATGCTTCGGCATACAAACCCAAGGCGTTGAAAGCGCTATAACAACCTGCGCAGCCACAAGCAGCTTCTTTAGCGCCCTTAGCATGCGGGGCACTATCCGTTCCCAAGAAGAAACGAGAATTACCGCTAGTAGCCGCTTCTAATAAAGCGATGCGATGCTCTTCACGCTTCAGAACGGGTAGGCAATAGTTGTGTGGACGAATACCGCCCGCAAAAATCGCATTCCGGTTCATCAGCAAATGTTGGGGAGTGATCGTAGCTGCAATCGTATTTTTTCCACTAGTGGAGGAATCACGCACATAGTGAGCCGCTTGCTTAGTAGTGATGTGCTCAAACACAATCTTGAGCGCAGGAAATTGTTTACGTAAAGGCTCTAAGACATTGTCGATGAAGACTGCTTCACGATCAAAGATATCAATATCAGCACTAGTGACCTCACCATGCACTAAGAGCGGCATTCCTACAGCCTGCATAGCCTCTAATGCAGCACTGCAATGTTGAAGATCACTCACCCCG
>NZ_JACVQB010000001.1:48985-1177153 GCF_018881575.1 Polynucleobacter sp. UK-Kesae-W10
TCGCTCCTGCTGGGTATAACTTGAAAGCAACGATGCCTTCTGCTTTTGCTTTGCGCACCTCTTCTGCTGAAGTGTTATCGGTCAGATACAAAGTCATCAAGGGTGTAAAACTTGAAATACCCAATGAATGAAGATTCTGTTGAATACGTGCTTGATATGCTTTTGCCAAATCTACAGTAGTCACTGGAGGCTTCAAATTGGGCATGATGATGGCGCGCGCAAACTGACGTGCAGTATCTGCCAAGACATCCTTCATGACTTCGCCGTCACGAATATGGAGATGCCAATCGTCTGGCTGAATGAGTTCAATTTTAGTGAGGCTGTTGGACATATTATTTATTAAGCAAGATGATGCGGAAGTCATTTACATTCGTTAGTGTAGGGCCAGTTTCCACTAAAGCTCCTAATTCTGCAAAGAAGCCATAACAATCGTGTGCAGCCAAGAATGTTTGTGGCGCAAGCTTTTCGGATTGGCCAGCTTTGCGAATGACACCATCGAACCAAGCGCCCGCATTCTTTTCGCTGCCATCAATTCCATCAGTATCGGCAGCTAAAGCTGCCAGGTTTGGCATGTCTGCGCTAGCAGCTAGCAGCGACAGTAAATACTCACTACAACGACCACCACGCCCCTTGATGCCAGCGGGAATCGTAACGGTGCACTCACCCCCAGAAATCAAGGCCAAGGGCTTATCGGCCTTAGAAAAATGCTCGCGCGCCAATTGCGCATGTGCAATACCCACCTCTTGAGCCTCACCTGTGATTGTGTCGCCCAGAACTATTGGCTCATAACCCATAGCAAGTACATAGTTTGCAGCCGCTTCTAAGCTTTTATATGCCGTTGCAATGACATGATTAGAGACTTGTGCATCTACTAAATCAATATCTTTCAATGTCTCAGGCTTTTCGCCTGCCAAACCTTGCTTGAGATGGTTTAAAACGGAGGCAGGAATTACCTCCTGATTTAAACCATGGCTTTCTAAAATATTGAGCGCATCCAAGTAAGTTGAATAGTCAGCAGCACAAGGACCGCTAGCAATATCTGCTGGCGAATCTCCCGTCACATCTGAAATCAAGAGCGCTTCCACTCTTGCGCCACGAGCGCTTGCAACCCGCGCTAAATTACCCCCTAAGATTGCAGATAAATGCTTACGGACAACATTCATCTCTTCAATAGGGGCACCACTGCGCAGCAATGCTTCAGTGGTTTTGCGCATATCCTCAATCGAGATGCCTTCAACCGGCAAGGTGAGAAGGCTAGAGCCTCCGCCAGAGACCAAGGCAATGAGAACATCTCCTACTTGTAACTGCGTTGCCAGATTTAAGATCGCCTTAGCGCCATCCATACCGGCTTGATCTGGGACTGGGTGCCCGGCTTCCACAATCTGGATATGCGTAGTTGGAGAGCTGTGTCCATAGCGCGTTAGAACGACTCCCTCGATACTTGCTTGAGGCCAATGTGCTTTTGCATAGGTCTCGAGTGCGCTTGCCATGGAAGCGCTAGCTTTACCGGCACCTACTACCAAGCACTTTCCTTTGGGCTCTTGTCCAGCCGGAAATATCTTTGCTAAATATTGCGGAACAATGATTTGCGGATCCGCCACCGCTACAGCAGCCGCAAAGGCATTTTTAAGAATGTCTTCTATGGTAATGGATGGATTATTTAGCTGCGTCATCAAGTTATTCTAATCAAGTGCAGCACGCTCTTGCATTTGCCACATTTCTGAATATCTTCCTTTGGCTGCCAGTAGTTCAAGATGAGTACCGCGCTCAACAATCTGTCCATGCTCCATCACCAAAATTTGGTCAGCATGAACAATAGTGGAGAGTCGATGCGCAATGATGAGGGTTGTACGGTTTTTAGCCAAACTCAGCAACTCTTCCTGAAATGCCCTTTCGGTTTTCGAATCTAAAGCAGAGGTAGCCTCATCAAAAATCAACATAGCTGGCTTTTTGAGCAAGGTTCTGGCAATGGCAACACGCTGCTTCTCACCGCCCGATAATTTCAAGCCTCGCTCACCAACCTGAGTGTCATAACCCTCTGGCAAGCGCTTAATGAAGCCATCAATCTGTGCAGCCCTAGCGGCCTCTTGCACCTCTTCAATTGAGGCCGAAGGATTGCCGTAAGCAATGTTGTAGCCAATCGTGTCATTAAACAAAACGGTGTCTTGGGGAACAATGCCAATTGCTTTGCGCAAACTTGCCTGGGTCACATCTTGAATATTTTGACCATCAATCACAATTTTTCCTGACTGAACATCGTAGAAACGAAAGAGCAGCCTTGCCAAGGTACTCTTACCAGCACCACTTTGTCCTACCACTGCGGTAATCGTACCAGCAGGAATATTAAAGCTGATATCACGCAAAATTTCACGTTTAGCATCGTAATGAAAAGAGACATTCTCAAAACGAACATCAGGGCCATGACCATAATTGTCAATTTTTAGAGGGTGTGCATTGGGTGAGTCTGCAATCTCTTTATCAGTATTGAGTAAAGAGAACATGCGATCCATATCTGTTAATGATTGCTTAATCTCCCGATAGATCACACCCAAAAAGTTCAGTGGGATATACAACTGAATCATTAAGGTATTCACTAGAACCAAATCGCCCAGCGTCATCGTGCCATTAACCACGCCAAGCGTAGCGCGCCACAGAATCAACATCAAACCGATTGCAATAATGATTTGCTGACCAAGATTTAAGAAAGCCAAGGTCTTTTGCGACTTCACCGCAGCGGATTGATAACGCAATAGATTTTCATCATAGCGACTGGCCTCAAAGGCTTCGTTACCAAAATACTTCACTGTCTCAAAATTCAATAAAGAATCAATCGCTTTTTGGTTCGCCTTGGAATCCATATCATTCATGGTGCGGCGATAGTGGGTACGCCACTCTGTGACAACGATGGTAAAAATAATATAAAGGACTAACGCAACTAAAGTGATCGCAGCAAACCAAATATCGTAGGAGTACGCAAAGTAACCCAACACCAAACAGAATTCTATGAGTGTTGGGAGAATGCTATATAGCGAATATGAGATTAGCGATTGAATGCCGCGTGTACCACGTTCTATATCGCGACTTACTCCACCCGTTTGGCGGGCCAAATGAAAACTCAGGGCTAGGGAGTGTAGATGCTCAAACACTTGCAAGGCTACTTTACGCACTGCATTTTGGGTAACGCGTGCAAATAATGCTTCGCGCAATTCAGCAAACAAAGAGGCTGATATTCGTAACAAACCATACGCAATAATGATGCCCACAGGCACAACCAACAAAGCCTGGGGAGAGTCCGCTTTTACATCCAAAGAGTCAATTAACTCTTTCATTAAGATTGGAATACCTAAGTTCGCAAACTTCGCCGCAATGAGGCAGCTCAGCGCCAAAACTACCCGAATACGATATTCCAATAGGTAAGGCAGGAGATCGCGAATCACACGCCAATCACCCCGTTGAGGTGTTTTTGAATCTGCGTTACTACGATGGTGTCCCGATGAATGTCTCATCGTTCTATCTTATTCGCTTCTAGTGGAGTTCGCTGAGAACAATTTCAGAATCGCGTCACCATTGCTAGGCGAAAAACATTTCTTTGCAGCCTGCTCAAATGGCAACCACTCATAAGCTACATGCTCCCGGGGAGCTAGCTTAACGAGGGTATTGTCGGGAACCTGAAGTGCAAACCAATACTCAGTATTACGTGTCACACCGGGCGCATAGCGAAAGCGCCATTCTGGATAAATTTCATACTCGATGTGGTGATGCATATTACGCAGGGCACCAGCCGGCAATTGATCGACAGCAATACCTGTCTCCTCAAAAACCTCACGAGCAGCTGCGAATGCTAAATCTTCGTCAGGCGCATCTAAGCTACCGGTAACCGATTGCCAAAAATCTTTTCGATCTGCACGCTCTATCAATAAAACATCCCCATTCGATTTATAGATGACAACTAAAACCGAAATAGGGATTTTCAAGGTAGCTTGAGGCGCCGCTTAAATAGTTTTAAGCAGCTGGTGTTGCTTGACGCAAACGAATATGTAGCTCACGTAACTGACGCTCATCCACTGGACTAGGAGCTTGGGTCAGCAAGCACTGCGCGCGCTGTGTTTTAGGGAAAGCAATCACATCACGGATGGATTCAGCACCAGTCATCATCGTCACGATGCGATCTAAACCAAACGCAATACCACCGTGAGGAGGTGCACCGTACTGGAGAGCATCCAATAAGAATCCAAATTTTGCTTGCGCCTCTTCAGCGCCAATCTTCAGAGCACGGAATACTTGGCTTTGTACTGCCTCTTGGTGAATACGAACCGATCCGCCACCAATCTCGCTACCGTTAAGTACCATGTCATAGGCTTTCGCCAAGCACTTGCCTGGATCAGATTCCAGATATTGCATATGCTCATCCTTAGGACTGGTGAATGGATGATGGCAAGCAACCCAACGTGCTTCACCTTCATCGTAATCAAACATCGGGAAATCAACGACCCATAACGGCTTCCAGCCTTCAGTAAAGAGACCATGTGCTTTACCCCAAGCAGAATGGCCAATACGCAAACGTAAATTACCAATCGCGTCGTTGACTACCTTTTCTTTATCCGCACCAAAGAAAATAATATCGCCATCTTTAGCACCAGTGCGCTTCAAAATTCCTTCGATAGCAGCATCATGCAAATTCTTCACAATCGGTGATTGCAAACCATTGCGGCCTTCAGCAACCGAATTCACCTTGATCCACGCCAAACCTTTGGCGCCATAGATGCTGACAAACTGAGTGTAGTCATCGATCTCACTACGGCTAATCTCAGCACCACCTGGTACGCATAAGCCCACTACACGGCCGCCAACCTGATTTGCAGCGCCTGAGAACACCTTGAAATCCACGTCTTTCATTAAATCGGTTAATTCGGTGAATTCAAAGTTCACACGTAAATCTGGCTTATCGGAACCAAAGCGCGCCATACCCTCTGAGTAAGGCATGGTCGGGAATGGATTAGGCAATTCCACATTCATCGTTTTCTTGAAAATATGACGAATCATGTTTTCAAATAAATCACGGATTTCCAGTTCGCTCAAGAAAGCCGTTTCACAGTCAATCTGCGTAAATTCAGGCTGACGGTCTGCGCGCAAATCTTCATCGCGGAAGCATTTGGTAATTTGGTAGTAGCGATCAAAACCAGCAACCATCAACAACTGCTTAAACAACTGCGGCGATTGAGGTAACGCAAAGAAATGGCCGTCATGCACACGTGATGGAACCAAATAGTCACGAGCGCCTTCAGGTGTACTCTTAGTGAGCATTGGCGTTTCAATATCAATAAAACCCATATCATCCAAATAGCGACGGCACTCCATAGCGACGTTGTAACGTAAACGCAAATTCTTTTGCATTTGCGGACGACGCAAATCGAGCACACGATGCGTCAAGCGAGTCGTCTCCGATAAATTCTCATCATCCAATTGGAATGGAGGCGTAATAGAAGCATTGAGAATTGCCAAGCTATGGCAAAGAATCTCTACTTTTCCACTGACTAAATCTGTGTTTTCAGTACCGGCAGGACGCGCACGCACAAGGCCTTCAATCTGAATACAGAACTCATTACGCACTTGCTCAGCCAGCGCAAACATTTCTGGACGATCTGGATCGCAGACGACTTGCACAAATCCTTCACGGTCACGCAGGTCAATAAAAATCACGCCTCCATGGTCACGACGGCGATTAACCCATCCGGAGAGAGTAACCTCTTGACCAATCAGTGAATCGGTTACTTGGCCACAAGTATGACTACGCATTGACATAACAATTTCCTATAAATCAAAAATGGTGTGGCGTCTGGCTTGAAGCTAGGCCACTAGAATTATTTGGCGGAACAGAGCCCATTGAAACAATATGTTTCAGAGCCTCTTCTACACTCATCTCCAGCTCAATCGTTTGTGCACGAGGCACGATCATGAAAAAGCCAGAGGTCGGATTAGGGGTGGTTGGCAGAAATACATTCACGTATCCATCGCCTAACTTAGCGGTCACCTCTTTAGCAGGTGTACCCGTCTGAAATGCAATCACCCATGAGTCTGCATGAGGATAACGAATTAATAGCGCTTTACTAAACGCCTGACCACTGCCAGAAAATAAAGTAGAGGAAACTTGCTGAACGCTGGAATAAATAGAGCGAACTACGGGGATGCGATTGACAAATTTGTCCCACACCTTTAGCCACCATTGACCAGCAAAATTAATTGCCAATAATCCGGTTGCCAAAATAACCGCAACTACGATCAAAATGCCAACGCCCGGTAATTCGCGGAAATGCTGCAGGTCAGCAGCAAACTGATGCGGGAAAATGGCGATGATGGCTTGCATCACAGAACCAAAAACACCGTCGAGCAAACCTAAGCCCCAGGTAATCACCCAAATGGTGACCGCCATGGGAGCCCATACGAGAATGCCAGCGATAAAGTATTTTTTCATGTGTTCTGCCTAACCCGCTATTTTAGCGGTTTAGCAGCCAGTCAGCGAGAGACTAATAAATGCGTAGGCCGATGATCAAAATACCGGCCAAAAACCCACCCGCGAATAACAAAGAGCCTACCAAGAGGCGATGTGTGCGTCTTTCCTGCAATAAAAGGGCCTTTAAGACCTCTAATTCACCATTTTGGTCCTGAATTTGGTGTCGCCCTTGCGCCAGGCTATCGGCAATCAAACGCGGTAAAGTCGGCAGGATTTTGGCCCAGGTGGGAGCCTCCTCCTTGATGCCATCCAGTAAACCCCTCCAACCCAGCTGTTTACTGACCCATTTTTCTAGGATCGGCTTGGCGGTCTTCCATAAATCCAAATCGGGGTCTAGCTGACGGGCCAAACCCTCAACATTCAATAGGGTTTTTTGCAATAAGGTGAGTTGCGGCTGAATCTCCACCTTAAATCGACGAGAGGTCTGGAATAAGCGCATCAACACAATACCCAGCGAGATCTCTTTCAAGGGTCTATCAAAATAAGGCTCACAAACTGAACGGACTGCCCCTTCTAATTCTTCAACGCGCGTATTTGCCGGAACCCAACCCGATTCAATATGCAACTCTGCAACCCGGCGGTAATCGCGATTGAAAAATGCTAAAAAGTTCAACGCTAAATAATTTTTATCTAACTCACTCAGCGCACCCACAATACCAAAATCGAGTGAGATGAAGCGGCCAAAAGTTTCAGGCTCTAAGCTGATCATGATATTTCCTGGATGCATATCTGCATGGAAAAATCCATACTCAAACACCTGGGTAAAAAAGATCTCTACGCCATCTGCTGCTAATTTTTTAAAGTCCACACCCGCTGCGCGTAATTCCGCGGTGCGGCCAATCGATATGCCATGCATTCTCTCCATGACAATCACATTGGTATGGCATAAATCCCAATACATCTCTGGAATCATGAGCTTTTTGGAATCGACAAAATAGCGACGCAACTGGCTGGCATTTGCCGCCTCGCGCATCAGATCCAACTCATCATGCAAGTACGTATCGAATTCTGCGACATTCTCACGCGGTTTTAAGCGGCGTCCGTCTTCAGAACTCTTTTCGATGATTTTTGCCAAGTCATACATCAAGGCAAGATCACCCTCAATGACCGGCAAGATGCCAGGGCGCAAGACCTTGATTGCTACAGCTTTATCAGCCCACTCTGGATGTTTTTCGGTCGCCCGCAAGACTCCAAAATGCACTTGGGCAACCGAAGCACTGGCTACTGGTGTGGCATCAAAACTAATAAAGATCTCTTCAATTGACTGACCTAAGGCTTCTTCAATCAAACGACGGGATTCTGCATTTGAAAAAGGTGGGACCTGATCTTGCAACTTAGCCAACTCATTAGAAATATCTTCTGGCAGTAGGTCACGACGCGTTGAGAGCACCTGACCAAACTTCACAAAAATTGGGCCTAGTGCCTCGAGTGTTAAACGGATACGTTCGCCTCTAGGTAAGTTGGTACCTGGAGATGTCCAGCACACAACCGTTAAAAAGCTACGGCTAATTCCAGGCTTGAGTACATCGCGTAATAAGGGCAATAAGCCATAACGCCATGCGGTAAAAAAAATGAAAGACAGACGAGCAAGTCGACGCACGATTTATTTAGCCTTTTGCTCTAAAAATTGAATGCGCTTTTCCAAGCGATCCACAGAATCTCGTAATTCATTTAAAGCAGATTTACGAACCATAAAATCTCGTTTATTCAAAAGCACTTTCTTCTCTTCGCTGACATACTCAAGGACATTGTCCAGCAAGTCTGTTGCTGCAGATTTAGTAGCTGTGACAAAACGCTTACCCTGCTGGACAGCAAAATGCGCCGGCGCATCTCCAACCAAGCGTGCCAAGTCCTCTTCATACTCCCAGCGCAGCTGGCCAGCCAAACGTCCAATCAATTGTGCCAAGTCGGCATCGCCAGTAATTTTGACGGCCTTAAACGCCTGTTCTTTTAAATTGCCAGGACTAGCCATTAAATCACTCAGGGCTTTTGCAGACACCTCCAGCGCAAGTGATGGAGCTTCTAAGTCCTTTAGAACACCCAAGGATCCGCTCGGCTTAATTTCAAAGCATAGCTTACCAACTGGGATCTGGAGCAGCACTGTTTTGCCTTGATGCTTGGCTAACTCGGCACAAGCCCAAGGTTCATTCTTCAATACATGATTAATCCCCCGGCAAGCAGCGCTGGCAGCAATCGTATGGGAGGAAGACAAAGTGTTCATTAGTGTAAAAAACCCGCACGAAGGCGGGTTTTCCTGCGGAAAGTACCTAAAGCTTAAACCAACTGAGAGATACCCGCTAGTACCCAGCCTCCAGGGCCTTCTACCGGCTTGCTTAAATTCCAGATTTCCGAAAAGTCCGTTGCAGGAGCGCCTGGTTGTTCACAAATCACGCCGCTGAACTGAACGCTACAGAAATAATGCGCTTCACTTGTTTCAATACCCAATAAACGGGCATTAATCGTGATGACGTCTGTCTGGTTCACGCTATCAGAGCGTCCTGCCAAATCCTGACGAATGGTGGCAAACATCTCGGGCGTCGTGAATTCTTGTAATGAAGGAAGATCGCCCAAATCCCAGGCTTTTTGTAATGTCACAAAGTACTGCTTCGCATTTTCTAAAAAGGTGCGCTCGTCAAAGCCAGGGGGTAAGGTGGATTGAAAATCTTTTGGATCGGCACTCACGCCTGCAAAGGCATTGGCTGCCGGAGTAAATCCAGGCTCTTGTCTTGGCACTTGATCCAGATTTGCTCTTTGCATGCCTGAGCTTGGGATTTGGCCAGGCTGAACGGCACTAGACATTGCAGGCAACAATTTACGAATGAGAAACATGATTACAAAACCTACCAACATTGCAATCAGCAAGCCAGTAATCAGGGATGAAGCAGCCTCACCCAAACCAAAATGGGATAGGAGATAACCAATCCCCAAACCCGCAGCCAACCCGCCCAAAATTCCGCCCATACCGCCAAAGCGACTGGGTGGAGGTGTCTGTGGAACAGCTGGTGCCGGATTTGTAGCTTGTGCTGGCTGGGCCGGCTTTTGCACAGGTGCAGCCTGTTTTTGTATAGGGGCACTGGGTGCGCGACCAAAACTTCTACCGCCACCAAGACGCGCTGCATCGACTGAACTAATAGATGCAAATACTAGCGTTAAGCTTAAAAAAATTGCTTTGAAAAAATGTTTATTCATTTTTTGTAACCCCTCTGATAACTGCTGTACTTCTTTAGCTTTTAAGAGTTTAAAAACTATATGACTTTCAGTATTTAATACCAATATGTAAGGCAACGATACCCCCAGTCATTCTGTGGGTTTCAACTTCATTAAAGCCAACACCCAGCATCATGTCTTTTAAGGTTTCGGCATCCGGGTGCATCCGAATCGACTCCGCTAAATAGCGATAGCTTTCAGAGTCTTGTGCAATCTTCTCGCCAAGCCAAGGCAATACTTTGAATGAATAGGCGTCATACACAGGCTGCAAGAATGCATCGGGCTTGGAAAACTCTAAAACTAAAACTCGACCACCTGGTTTGATGACTCGACACATCTCACCCAAGGCAACATCTTTGTGAGTCATGTTACGCAAACCAAAGGCAACAGTGACGACGTCAAAATGATTATTCGGGAAAGGAATTTTTTCTGCATCAAACTGAACACAAGGCAAGGCCATGCCGCGATCGAGCAGACGATCACGCCCAACACCCAACATCGATGCATTGATATCACTAAGCCAAACCTGTGCTTCTGGGTTTTTTCCCCAGTCAGTCGCTTTTGCAAATGCAGCAGCCAAATCACCAGTACCGCCGGCAATATCTAACACTTTTTGACCAGGACGAACATTAGCCCTGGCAATCGTAATTTTTTTCCAAACACGGTGTAAACCAAAGGACATCAAGTCATTCATCACGTCATATTTACTAGCGACTGAGTGAAATACCTCGGCGACTTTTCCGGCCTTCTCAGCCTCATCAACGCTTTGATATCCGAAGTGGGTTTTACTCATTAGTGACTTCCACAAGAATGGCCATGTGTATGACCGGTCTGCGCCATTGGTGCATCTCGATCAAGACCTGCTGCTGCTAATTTAGCTAAATGCTCTTTCCATACCTGCTCTTGGTTTTCGCACAAGTAATGCAAGAACTCCCAGGAATACAAGCCTGAATCGTGCCCGTCAGAAAAAGTAGGCTTCAAGGCATAACGACCTACCGGCTCAAGGCTCGAAATCAATACGTCGCGCTTGCCAGTTTGCAGCGTTTCCTGACCGGGTCCATGCCCTTGCACTTCAGCAGAGGGTGAAACCACACGCAGCAACTCAAAAGGCAAGCGATAGGAAGCGCCCTCGTAAGAAAGCTCTAAAACCTTTGACTGTTGATGCACAACAATATTATTTGGAATCATTAGACCAAGACCCTTTCAATACCGCCTTGATTGGCTTTAGCAACATAGTCTTGCATCCAGTTTTCACCCAGAAGTTTCTGGGCCATTTCGACTACGATGTAATCGGCAGTGGTATCACTATCTGCATCAAAACGGGTTAAGCCTTGCAAGCAGGAAGGACAACTAGTGAGCACCTTAACATCGCCAGTGAAATTGTCCTTGCGCAAATCATTCGCGCCTTTTTCCATTTCAATCTGCTTACGGAAACGTACTTGAGTCGAAATATCAGGACGTGTCACGGCCAAGGTGCCAGACTCACCGCAGCAACGGTCATTCTTTCCAATGGCTTTGCCATCTTCTAACTGAATGAGTTCATTTACTGTCTTCAAAGGATCTTGCAACTTCATCGGGGAGTGGCAAGGATCGTGATACATATACTTCACACCAGTTACTCCAGAAAGCTTAACGCCCTTCTCGGCCAAGAATTCGTGGATGTCGATAATGCGGCACCCAGGGAATATTTGCTCAAACTGATAACCCGCTAGCTGGTCATAACAAGTGCCGCAAGAAACGACTACGGTTTTGATATCCAAATAGTTCAAGGTGTTAGCCACTCGGTGAAAAAGGACGCGGTTATCCGTAATCATCTTCTCCGCTTTATCAAAATCACCATTGCCACGCTGTGGATAGCCGCAACATAAGTAGCCAGGAGGCAGGACCGTTTGCACGCCGACATTCCACAACATCGCTTGAGTAGCCAAGCCCACTTGAGAGAACAAGCGCTCCGATCCACATCCAGGGAAATAGAAGACCGCCTCAGTATCGGCAGAAGTAGTCTTCGGATCGCGAATAATCGGTACGTAATTGGCATCCTCAATATCCAAGAGCGCACGGGCTGTTTTCTTCGGCAAATTACCCGGCATCTTCTTATTTACAAAGAAAATAACCTGCTCTTTAATGCTTGGCTTACCTACGGTTGCCGGAGGATGCGCAGTTTGTTTTTTTGCAAACTTACGTAATACGTCATTGCCTAAGCGCTGCAATTTATAGCCCCAGCCAATCATTGCCTTGCGCGCCAAATGAATAGTCTCAGGACTAGTGGCATTTAAGAAGAACATGGAAGCTGCAGTACCCGGATTGAAACGTTGCTGCCCCATCTTGCGCAAGAGATTGCGCATATTCATAGTGACATCACCAAAGTCAATTTTCACTGGACACGGGGTCAAGCACTTGTGGCAAACCGTGCAGTGAGCTGCAACGTCATCAAACATTTCCCAATGACGAATCGAAACGCCACGACGGGTTTGCTCTTCGTATAAAAATGCTTCGATCAACAAGGAAGTAGCCAAAATTTTGTCACGCGGGCTATACAGCAAGTTTGCACGTGGCACATGCGTTGAGCAAACTGGCTTGCACTTCCCGCAACGTAAACAATCTTTCACGCTATCAGCAATCGCGCCAATATCACTCTGCTGCATGATGATAGATTCATGTCCCATCAACCCAAAGCTAGGCGTATAGGCCATGCTGAGGTCAGCATGCGGCATCAACTTGCCTTTATTAAAGCGACCTTCAGGGTCAACGCGGTTCTTGTAACTGCGGAAGTCTTTTAATTCTGCTTCAGTCAAGTACTCCAACTTAGTAATACCAATGCCGTGTTCACCAGAAATCACGCCATCTAATGAGCGAGCCAACCTCATGATGCGGTCAACTGCGCGATGGGCATCTTGCAACATCTCATAGTCATCCGAGTTCACTGGAATATTGGTATGTACGTTTCCATCTCCTGCGTGCATATGCAATGCAACAAAGACACGTTTACGCAAAATATTTTTATGAATCGCCTCTAACTCGGCCAGGATTGGTTCAAAAGCCAAGCCGCCGAAAATGATACGCAACTCTGAACGAACTTCTTCTTTCCATGAAGCGCGCAAACTGTAATTCTGTAGTTGCGGAAAATAATGATCCATCTGCGTGAGCCAGTCAGCCCAGCGAGTACGTACCTTGGCTATGAGCTCTAAAGCCTGTTGAACGCGGTCACCTAAGATTTCCGCTGTTGGGATTTCATAGTCATCCTCACTCTTACCCAATGGCAAGGCGCTTTTTTTCAAAAAGGCTTCGAGGCCATCCAGAACTTGTAATTTGTTCTTTAGAGACAGTTCGATATTGATGCGATCGATGCCATCGGTGTATTCACCCATCCGCGGCAAAGGAATCACCACATCCTCATTGATCTTAAAGGCATTAGTGTGGCGTGCAATCGCTGCTGTGCGAGCACGATCCAACCAGAACTTCTTACGGGCCTCAGCACTAACTGCCACAAAACCTTCACCCACACGTAAGTTCGCCATGCGCACTACTTCACTGGTTGCAGCAGCAACAGCCTCTTCGTCATCACCAGCAATATCACCAATCAATACCATCTTCGGCAAGCTATTGCGCTTAGATTTAGTGGAATAACCCACCGCTCTCAAGTAGCGATCATCTAAGTGCTCAAGGCCAGCCAAAATAGGGCCGCCTTGCTTGCTTAAACCATCCAAGTAAGCCTTGATCTCCACAATACTTGGAATAGCTTCGCGCGCTTGACCAAAGAACTCTAAGCAAACAGTGCGCATAAATTTAGGCATGCGATGCAATACCCAAGTTGCGCTGGTGATCAAACCATCACAACCTTCTTTTTGTACGCCTGGTAAGCCAGACAAAAATTTGTCGGTAACGTCTTTACCCAAGCCTTCTTTGCGGAATCGTTTACCTTCAACTTCTAATATTTCAGTTTTCAAAATGCGTTGGCCAGGCTCACTATTGCCATCAGACCAAATCAATTCAAAACGAACTAACTCTGCATCATGAATCTTACCGAGGTTGTGATCAAGACGAATAACATCCAACCAATTACCTTCAGGATCCACCATGCGCCAGCTGGCTAAGTTATCCAGAGCAGTGCCCCAAAGAACAGCTTTCTTACCGCCCGCATTCATGGCGATATTGCCGCCGATGCAACTTGCATCAGCAGAAGTAGGATCAACCGCAAACACAAGGCCAGCATGCTCTGCAGCATCTGATACGCGACGCGTGACAACGCCAGCACCAGTAAAGATGGTGGAGACTGCGTGATCTACACCCGGTAGATGTTTACTCTTCACGCCATCGATTTGTTGCAGCTTCTCAGTGTTGATGACTGCAGACATTGCATACAAGGGGATCGCACCGCCTGTATATCCAGTGCCTCCTCCACGAGGAATAATCGTGAGACCCAAATCCACGCACGCTTTTACCAAGCCAGGAATTTCAGATTCGTAATCCGGCTTAAGTACGACTAGCGGAAACTCAACACGCCAGTCAGTTGCATCGGTTACGTGTGCAGCGCGTGATACGCCATCAAAACAAATATTGTCACTAGCGGTGTGACGACCGAGTTCTTTACGAGCACGCTTACGAATTTGCTCAACTTCTTTGAAGCCGTTCTCAAAACTCTCGATTGCGCGATAGGCAGCGCTTAATAAAATTTCGACCTGCTCTGCAGAGTCTCCGTTATTACGCTTCTTTACTTCGCCTAGGCGATGCCAGAGGGCATCGATCAATTGTTTACGACGCTCGGGGCTGTCTAGTAAATCATCTTGTAAGAATGGGTTGCGTTGAACCACCCAAATATCACCCAGAATTTCAAACAACATGCGAGCGGAGCGACCGGTGCGACGAACACCACGCAGCTCATTCAGAACGCGCCAAGACTCCTCGCCCAATAAGCGAATAACGATCTCTCGGTCAGAAAAAGAGGTGTAGTTGTAGGGAATTTCACGAAGACGGGGGGAACCTGCCTCAGCATCCAACAACTGGTTCAAAGCTAGTGGTGCGTTCATAGCGACATATTTGATAAATAAGCATTTTAATTGAGTGAACCTGATAGTGGCAGGAAACCAAGAAAGTTGCTGCCGGAATCCATAAACCCTTGCAAATCTAAGGGCTTAGGGGTCATCCGTGGTACGCTCATTGGATGGCAACGAACTATTTAAAGAAAATTTTATCGGCTCGCGTCTATGACGTGGCCAGGGAAACTGAGCTACAGCTCGCCCCAGAACTTACCAAGCGCTTAGGTAACAGGGTCTTACTCAAAAGAGAGGACAACCAGCCGGTTTTCTCCTTCAAACTGCGGGGCGCCTATAACAAAATGGCCCATTTACCCCCAGAAGCCTTAAAACGTGGGGTTATTGCTGCTTCTGCAGGTAATCACGCTCAGGGCGTGGCCCTCTCAGCAGCCAAAATGAAGTGCAAGGCCGTCATCGTGATGCCGGTAACAACTCCCAGCGTCAAAATTGATGCGGTCAAGGCTCGGGGTGGCTCTTGGACAGAAATCATCCTGCACGGGGAATCCTATAGCGATGCCTTCCAGCATTCCGAGGCAATTGCTAAAAAACGGGGTCTCACCTTTGTGCACCCATTTGATGATCCAGACGTCATCGCTGGGCAAGGCACTATCGCCCAAGAAATTTTTGCGCAACATCCAGAACCGATTGATGCCGTATTTGTCGCTATTGGGGGTGGTGGCCTGATTGCTGGTATTGGTGAGTATGTCAAGGCGGTTAGCCCAAAAACAAAAGTGATCGGGGTGCAAGCTTCCGACTCTGATGCTATGAATCAATCCCTCAAAGCAGGTAAGCGCATTGAGATGAAAGATGTCGGACTGTTTTCTGACGGTACGGCAGTTAAATTAGTTGGTAAAGAAACTTTTCGTATTTGCAAAAAAGTGGTTGATGAAATTATCACCGTCGACACTGATGAAATCTGTGCGGCTATTAACGATGTATTTACGGATACCCGCAGCATCCTTGAACCCGCTGGCGCTCTAGCCATTGCAGGCATGAAGAAGTATGTTGAGAAAAAGCGCATTCAGAAAAAAACTTTAGTGGCCGTGGCTTGCGGCGCCAATATGAACTTCAGCCGCCTGCGCTTTGTGGCAGAACGTGCAGACGTTGGTGAGTTCCGTGAAGCAGTATTCGCAGTAACGATTCCTGAAGAGCGCGGGTCTTTCAAACGATTCTGTGAATTACTTGGCAAACGTAATGTCACCGAATTTAACTATCGCATTGGCGATCAAAGTGAAGCGCATATTTTTGTCGGCATCAGTACGCAAAAGGCGGGTGATAGTGAGGCCATTGCAAAACATTTCCGTAAAGCAAAGTTTGCAACGATCGATCTTACGCACGATGAGTTGGCAAAATCGCATTTACGCCACATGGTCGGTGGGCACTCGGCACTTGCTAAAGATGAATTGCTCTATCGCTTTGAATTCCCAGAGCGCCCTGGTGCTTTAATGAAATTCCTCACTAGCATGGCGCCAAACTGGAACATCAGCCTATTCCACTACCGCAACCATGGCGCGGACTACGGCCGTATCTTGGTTGGCATACAGGTTCCCAAGAACGAGCAAAAGAAATTCCAAAAATTCTTAACTACTTTGGGCTACCCACATTGGGATGAAAGCAACAACCCAGCTTATCGCCTATTTCTGAAATAAGGCAAATCAACGATGTCATACACACTCACCGGAAAACTTGTCGTAGCGATCTCTTCGCGCGCCCTGTTCGACTTTGAAGAAGAAAATCGCATCTTCGAATCGACCGATGACAGTGCCTATATGAAATTACAGCTAGAGCGCCTGAGTGAAGCAGCTCAAAAAGGGGTGGCCTTCCCTTTAGTCAAAAAATTACTCGCTTTTAATGAAGAAGGTGAACAGCGAGTGGAAGTGGTTATTCTCTCGCGCAACGATCCCGTTAGTGGCTTGCGCGTCTTCCGCTCTGCCGAGCACCATGGCTTACATCTGGAGCGCGGCGTATTTACCAGAGGCAGACCTCCATACCATTACCTGCGCTCACTCCACGCAAACCTCTTCTTATCTGCAAATGAAGATGATGTGCGCGCAACTATTGATGCAGGCTTTCCAGCTGCACGGGTGTATCCAGAGTCGAGCAAAACGGCAGAGTCTCATCCCAATGAAATCCGCATCGCTTTTGACGGAGACGCAGTGCTCTTCTCTGATGAGGCTGAGCAAGTGTTTCAGAAAAAAGGGTTAGAGGCTTTTGTGGATCACGAAAGCAAGAAGGTCGATATTCCCTTGCCACCGGGACCCTTTAAGCCACTCTTAGAAGCGCTCCATAGACTACAGCGCTCTACCAGTGAGAATGGCATGCGCATTCGGACAGCTTTAGTGACTGCGCGCTCTGCACCTGCACATGAACGGGCAATCCGCACACTCATGGCCTGGGGTATTGATGTTGATGAAGCGATGTTCTTAGGCGGCCTTTCTAAGAGCGAGTTCTTAAGAGAGTTTGAGCCCGACTTTTTCTTTGATGATCAAACTGGGCATTGCCAATCAGCAGCCTCTGTTGCCCCGACAGGCCACGTTGTGTCCGGCGTCTCAAACAAACCTAAGCAGTAAGTAAGCAAAGTAAGTTATGGCAACCATTCCACTTGGACAATCAACCCAATATCCAGATCAATACGATCCAGGTCTGTTATTTCCGATTCCCAGAATGGAGAATCGCAAGAAACTGGGCTTGAGAGAGGGTCAAGCATTACCCTTTGTGGGAGTGGATATTTGGAATGCCTTTGAACTCAGTTGGCTCAATCCAAAAGGAAAGCCTCAAATTGCATTAGCAGAGTTTCAAATTCCAGCCGACTCTCCCAATATGATTGAGTCTAAATCTTTCAAACTCTTTCTCAATAGTCTCAATAGCGCACGCTTTGAAAATGAGAACGAAGTTAAGGCAAGGCTCATTACAGATTTATCGGCAGTGGCTGGTAGCAAAATCACTACACGTATACACTCAAGTGAAGCAGTCGCCAAAAAAGGGATGCAAGAAATGGGCGGCATCTTAATGGACAGACTTGATATTGAGATCGACCCCAGCTTGCCTGCCGATCCAAGCCTACTTAGCGTGAATGAGTCCTTTGGCCCCATCGAACAATGCTTGGTATCTCACTTACTGAAGTCCAACTGCCCCGTAACCGGTCAACCAGACTGGGCTAGCGTACAGATTCGTTATCAAGGCCGCCCTATTTTGGAAGAAGGCTTGTTGCGCTATCTGATTGGCTTTAGACAGCTCGGTGAATTTCATGAGCACTGCGTTGAAACGATCTTTACGGATATCAAACGTCAGTGCAAACCAGAAAAGCTTTCTGTGTATGCGCGATATACGCGCCGTGGCGGTTTAGATATCAACCCATTCCGCACCGATCACAATGCAGCATGGCCTGAAAATATCCGGCATGCACGCCAATAAATACTTTTAATGTAGGCAAATAAAAAACCCCTTGTAGGAAGTCCTAAAAGGGGTTTTTGCTATTACGGTAAGGACCGCACTAGTCGGCGTTACTTAAAACGGAATATCGTCATCCATTGCGCCAAGCGATGCCGCGTTCGATGAAGCTGGCGCAGACTGCTCAGCCGGCTTTGAGCGGCTATAACTTTCGCCACCATCACCACTGCCGCCTACTGGCTTGCCACCAAGCATTTGCATCGTTTCTGCAACGATCTCAGTGGAATACTTTTCTTGGCCACTGGCATCAGTCCATTTACGCGTGCGCAAACGACCTTCAACATAAACTTGCGAACCTTTTTTGAGGTACTGACCAGCGATTTCAGCAAGCTTGCCAAAGAATGCAACGCGATGCCATTCTGTGGTTTCTTTCATTTCGCCAGTTTGTTTGTCTTTGTAGCGATCAGATGTTGCTACTGAAATATTTGTAACGGCGTCGCCGCTTGGCATGTAACGCGTTTCTGGATCACGTCCTACGTTACCTACGATGATGACCTTATTTACCGAAGCCATGTTGTCTCCCGAAGAAAAATACTGCTGTTATTACTGCTAAAAATAAACTGCTCGCTTAAATTCAATTAATGAAGCTGCGGTTATGTCTTTGTGGCTACATCCTTGGATTCTGTTGCTCTCGTTGGCATTTCACCCATCGACCAGGCAATTATAAGCCAGCAAACTAAGAGCACCGCACCCATTACAAAGACCGATAACTGGCCATGGCTATCCATCAAGTAACCGCCCAAAGCAGCACCTGTAAACAGGCCAATTGACTGCGTCGTGTTGTATACGCCTAAGGCGGTGCCCTTGGATTCTTTTGCAAAACGCGAGACCAAAGATGGCTGCAAGGCTTCTAGTAAGTTAAAGCCTACGAAATAAACCAATAATGCAATTGCAATCGAGCTAATAGAAGCGGTATTCGTAAACAGAATTTCTGCAATCAATAACAACACAATTGCAAATAACAAAATAGAGCGTAACTGTTGCTTCTTCTCACCAAAAATCAAAATCGGTGCCATGAAAAAAAATGACAGTAAAACAACTGGCAAGTAAATTTCCCAATGTGAAGAAAGGGGTAAGCCAGCTTGAACGAGTAAACGGGGCACAACCAAAAACATCGCTACTTGGGTGGCATGCAAGACAAACACGCCAATATTCAGTCGGACCAATTCAGGGCGAAAAAACACTTCTTTCAAAGAAGCCTGCTGTACTTTTACTTCTGGCTTGTTTGATGGCAAAACGTAGTAAGTCACAAATATCGCCATCACACCCAAAATCGCGAGAACCATAAAAATGCCACTCAAACTAATGACGCGATAAATCGGCGCAGCAATCACTAAAGATAATGCAAATGACAAGGCAATACTGCCGCCAACCAGAGCCATTGCCCGCGTTCTCACCTGTTCTCGGGTAAGGTCGGCCACCCAAGCGGAGATAGCGGCTGAGACAGCGCCCGCGCCCATTACTCCACGCCCGATGGCGATCCAGAGCAAATCATCCTTGGCAGCGCAAATGAGGGCACCAGCCACAAACAAGGATAGGCCCCATAAAACAACGGGTTTGCGGCCGATCCGATCAGATAAGCGCCCCAAAGGGATGTAAAAGCAGGCCTGAACAATATTGAAAATCCCCAGCGTCAAACCAACCCAAAGGGCATGCTCGCCACCGGGCAAGCCCCGTGCATGAAGACTAAAGACGGGCAAAAGCAAAAACAGGCCCAGCATACGGAGCCCGAAGATGCCTGCTAAGGCCAGAGTGGAGCGAAGTTCAGAAGGATTCATGGGAAAGGGCTATATTAACAAGTTACGCTAAAAAATCATGAATAACGAAATCAAAATCCGCGGTGCCCGCACCCATAACCTCAAAAACATCAATCTAGACATTCCTAGAGAGAAATTAGTCGTCTTGACTGGCCTATCCGGTTCCGGCAAAAGCTCGCTTGCTTTTGACACCCTATATGCTGAAGGTCAACGTCGTTACGTCGAGTCTCTCTCTGCATATGCGCGCCAATTTTTGCAGCTCATGGAAAAGCCAGATGTCGATACGATTGAAGGGCTCTCTCCTGCCATCTCGATTGAGCAAAAAGCGACTAGCCATAACCCGCGCTCTACTGTCGGTACGGTTACTGAAATTCATGATTACCTGCGCCTCTTGTTTGCTCGTGCTGGTACCCCACATTGCCCAGAACATGATCTGCCGTTAGAAGCACAAAGCGTTTCACAAATGGTCGACACCGTGTTGTCCATGCCGGAAGATACGAAGCTCATGATTTTGGCTCCTGTGGTCAGTGAGCGCAAAGGTGAGTTTGTGGATCTCTTTCAGGACCTGCAGGCACAAGGCTTTGTGCGCTTTCGCGTGCGCTCTGGTGGCGGTACTGCCAATGTTGCTAAAGCAGAAATTTTTGAAGTAGATCAATTACCAGCATTGAAGAAGAATGATAAGCACTCCATTGAAGTGGTGGTAGATCGCATTAAAGTTCGCCCTGATATTCAACAACGTCTTGCTGAATCATTTGAAACAGCACTGCGTCTAGCGGATGGCAAGGCCATGATTGTGGATATGGATACGGGCAAAGAGATGATTTTCTCGAGCAAGTTTGCTTGTCCAGTATGTTCGTATTCCCTACAAGAACTTGAACCACGCCTGTTTTCATTTAACAATCCGATGGGCGCCTGCCCCTCCTGCGATGGTCTTGGCCATCAATCATTCTTTGATCCTAAGCGCATCGTGGCGCATCCTGATCTTTCTTTGGCCTCAGGAGCAATCAAAGGCTGGGATCGCCGTAATCAGTTTTATTTCAAATTGCTACAGACCCTGGCCAAGCATGGCGGTTTTGATGTCGAGAAGCCATTTGAATCACTTTCCAAGAAACAACAAGACCTGATTCTCTTGGGGTCCGGAGACATCACTATTCCATTTGAATACATTAATGAGCGCGGTAAAAATAGCATTCGCGAACATGCATTTGAAGGTATTGTTGCCAATTTTGAGCGTCGTTATCGAGAGACCGATTCCGTAACGGTGCGTGAAGAGCTTTCTCGCTATCAAAACGTCCAAACCTGCCCCGAATGTAATGGCAGTCGTTTGCGTAAGGAAGCACGCTTTGTTAAAGTCGGCGATAAAAAACAATCCCGCGCCATCTATGAGATCAGTGCACTGCCACTCAAAGAAGCAAAAGAATATTTTGAGTCCCTTGAACTCAAAGGGGCAAAGCGTGAAATCGCCGATAAGATCGTTAAAGAAATTAGTGCGCGTTTGCGCTTCTTAAATGACGTTGGCTTAGATTACCTCTCTCTAGAGCGCAGCGCCGACACCTTGTCTGGTGGCGAAGCCCAGCGTATCCGCCTTGCTAGTCAAATTGGTTCTGGCCTAACCGGAGTGATGTACGTATTAGATGAACCCTCCATTGGCCTTCATCAACGTGATAACGATCGACTGATTGGCACCCTAAAACATTTACGCGATCTTGGTAATAGCGTCTTAGTGGTTGAGCATGACGAGGATATGATCCGCGCATCTGACTGGGTGATTGATATTGGTCCAGGAGCTGGCGTACATGGCGGTGAGGTGGTAGCAGAAGGAACGCCTGCGGAAGTAGAAGCCAATCCAAAGTCTTTAACTGGTGCTTATCTTGCTGGACGTGAAGCCATTGCAGTTCCAGAAAAACGCATTCCAGTGAATGATCGCTTTTTAGAAATCATTGGAGCGCGCGGCAACAATTTGCAATCGGTACACGCCAAAATTCCAGTCGGCCTATTAACCTGCGTTACCGGCGTCTCCGGCTCTGGAAAATCAACCCTCATTAATGACACCTTGCATCATGCAGTGGCACAACACCTTTATGGCTCGAACGCTGAACCAGCAGCCCATGACGCCATTAAAGGCTTAGAGCATTTTGACAAAGTCATTAGCGTTGACCAATCTCCGATTGGCAGAACCCCACGCTCAAATCCCGCTACCTATACAGGCCTATTCACCCCGATTCGTGAACTCTTTGCTGGTGTACCAGCATCGCGTGAACGTGGTTATGAAGCCGGGCGCTTCTCTTTCAACGTAAAAGGTGGTCGTTGCGATGCATGCGAAGGTGATGGCGTTCTCAAAGTGGAAATGCACTTCTTGCCAGACGTCTATGTACCTTGTGATGTCTGTCACGGTAAACGTTACAACCGCGAAACCTTAGACATTCGCTACAAAGGTAAGAATATTCACGAAGTGCTCTCGATGACTATTGAGCAAGCCCATGAATTCTTTGAAGCAGTTCCAGTTGTAAAGCGTAAGCTCAAAACACTCTTGGATGTGGGCCTTGGATATGTGAAGCTGGGGCAAAGCGCTACCACCCTCTCTGGGGGCGAAGCCCAACGCGTCAAGCTTTCTCTTGAACTTTCTAAGCGTGACACGGGCAGAACCTTATATATCTTGGATGAGCCAACAACCGGCTTACATTTTCATGACATTCAGTTGTTATTGACTGTGATTCAAACATTGAAAAAGCAGGGCAATACGATTGTCATCATTGAGCACAACTTGGATGTCATTAAGACTGCCGACTGGATTATTGATCTAGGCCCTAAAGGGGGTGCTGGCGGCGGTCAGATTATTGCTACCGGTACGCCCGAGGATGTTGCTAAAAATGAAGTGAGTTTTACTGGTCACTATTTAGCGCCATTACTTACTCGCAAATCTGCTCCTGCCAAGAAAAAGAAATAACAAAAGCAGAGCTAGTGAAGCGTTTTTAGGATGATCTCAGAGTAATTTAGCTTCTGCCAAATCGGTTGCTTCTGAATTGCCTGAGATCACCAAAATATCGTTAGCCTCTAAAGTCAATTCTGGCGTCAACACCAACTTGACGTAATCTGCGTTACGGCCCTTGCGACGCACCGCCTGAACGCTAACGCCTTCATTCTCCAGATGGAGATCTCCAAGGGTTTTTCCAACGGCCTGTGAGTTAGGCAATAAGGTAATGGAATGTAGGCGCCAAGATTCATTGGAGCCAAAATCATCATCGCTTGCCCCGCGGAAGTATCCCCGCAATAAGCTATAGCGCTCCTCGCGCGCAGTTGTAATCCGTCGCACCACCTTACGCATGGGGATGCCCATGATTAATAAGACGTGCGAAGCGATCATCAAACTGCCCTCAATCAACTCGGGAACGACTTCTGTAGCGCCGGCCGCTTGTAACTTAGCTATATCGGCATCATCTCGGGTGCGAACCAATACTGTCATGCCTGGTCGCAAATGCTCAACCTGACGAAGTACACGCAAGCTCGCAACCGTATCGGCATAGGTGATGACAACCGTTTTCGCTCTGGATAAGCCAGCAGCTACTAAATAGTTCTCGCGACTCGCATCACCATAAACAACATTGTCTCCAGCAGCAGCCGCTTCTTTGACGCGATCAGGATCCAAGTCCAAAGCAATGTAGGGGATTTTTTCCTGATCTAGCATCCGCGCCAAGCTTTGGCCAGAGCGTCCGAAACCACAAATAATCACATGGTTTTCATTGCGCACACTCTTAGATGCAACGCGTGTCAATGCGAGTGATTGCAACAGCCATTCATTACTAGAAAAGCGCATCGCAATTCGATCGCTGTATTGAATCAGGAATGGCGCGCAGAACATAGACAGCAACATGGCAGCAAGTACTGCTTGGCTTAAGGCAGGATCAATTAAGTCCAAGCCATCAATTTGATTTAATAAAACGAAACCGAATTCACCAGCCTGCGCTAAGCACAAGCCCGTTCTGATGGAGATGCCCGTACTCGAACCAAAGGCCCGAGATAACAAAGCAATCAGACCAAATTTAAAAATGAGGGGGCCGATTAAGAGCAACACCACCAACATCCACTGCGCATAGATCACGTGGAAATCAAGCAGCATGCCGATCGTAATAAAAAACAGTCCCAACAACACATCACGAAACGGTTTGACATCCTCTTCGACCTGATGTCGATAAGGCGTTTCAGAAATCAACATGCCTGCCAGAAATGCACCGAGCGCAAGCGATAAGCCAAAGTGCTCAGTTAAACCAGCCATACCCAAGACAATCAACAACAAATTGAGCATGAACAACTCTTGTGAGCGAAGCTTGGCCACCAATCTAAACCAGCGACTCATGAGCGTTTGCCCAATAAAGAAAATCAGCGCCAGCGCGACTGTAATTTTGATTGAGGCAGTAGTAAGAGCCAAGAAAAGATCTTTAGGATTTTTTCCTAAAGAGGGAAGCAAAATTAATAGGAAGACAACCGCTAAATCTTGGAAGAGTAAGATACCGACTACATTGCGACCATGCTCTGTTTCCAACTCCGATCGATCAGAAATGAGTTTGGTCACAATCGCTGTTGAGGACATGGCTAAAGCACCCCCCAAAGCAATCGCAGCCTGCCACGAAATGGGATACACCCAATTCATCAATAAACTGACTGGGACCGCCAGCAACATGGTTAACACGACTTGGCTGCCACCTAGACCGAAAACAATCGTGCGCATAGAACGCAATTTATGAAGATTGAATTCCAGGCCAATGGAGAACATCAAGAAAACCACCCCAAATTCAGCCAAATACTTGACGGTGGCAGAGTCGTTCGCCAAACCCAGGGCATTAGGCCCAATCAAGACGCCAATGGCCAAATAGCCCAAAATAGGGGGTAAGCCAAAATAGCGGAAAATAACCACTCCGGCCACACCTGAAGCCAAGAGAATGAGGGTTAATTGAAGGACTGACGGCATATACTTACTCGATGATAGCTAAGACTCGTGAACGTACCCTAAAGCTTGCACGCGACACCCTCTCTATTGAGGCTGCTGCACTGCAAACCATGCGTGATCGCCTTGAGGGTGTTAATGCTGACGCCCTAGTACATGCAGTAGAGCTACTGCATGGCTGCAAAGGCAGGATTGTGGTCTCTGGAATAGGCAAATCTGGGCACATCGCCCGCAAAATTGCAGCCACCTTTGCCTCCACTGGATCGCCAGCCTTTTTTGTACACCCAGCCGAAGCCAGTCATGGTGACCTAGGTATGGTGACTCGGGATGATGTCTTTGTAGCTCTCTCCAACTCTGGCGAAACCGAAGAGTTGCTCACGATTGTTCCAATCGTAAAAAGAACTGGCGCAAAGTTGATTGCCTTAACAGGCGCTCCGACTTCATCGCTTGCCAAATTAGCAGATGCGCACTTAGATACCAGCGTCGAGAAAGAAGCATGCCCCCTCAATCTCGCGCCCACCACTAGCACTACCGCTGCACTCGCCATGGGTGATGCTTTAGCGGTTGCCTTATTAGATGCTCGTGGCTTTCAGGCGGAGGATTTCATTCGCTCTCACCCAGGCGGTCGTCTGGGTCGCAAACAACTCGCACACGTCAGTGAAGTCATGCGTAGTTTTGAGGACACTCCAAAAATCTCTATTACAGCCAATCTACAAGAGGCTCTGCTAGAGATGACTGCCAAGCGTATGGGTATGGTTGTCACGCTAGATGACAAACAAAAAGTCTTTGGAATATTGACAGATGGTGATTTGCGCCGCTTATTAGAAAAGAGTACTGATTTAAGTGGCATCACTTTACAAAATGCCACCACATCTAGTCCCCGCACTATTCCACCAGAGCTTTTAGCTGAAGAGGCGATTGAGATGATGGAAAAACATCGCATCAATCACCTAGTAGTTACTGATCCAGACGGTCGTTTACTCGGCGCCTTGAATTTGCATGACCTCTTTGCGGCAAAAGTCATTTAATCCTCCTCAATTGTTTGAAACACATGCCTAGCGCCTTTAACGCCCACAATACCAACCCGCTATCCCAGCACCCACAAGCCTGGGAGCGTGCAGGAAACATCAAGTTGCTCGTACTGGATGTCGACGGCGTACTAACCAACGGTCAGGTATGGATTGGTGCTGACGGCAAAGAATCTCTCAAGGCATTTGATATCCAAGACGGACTTGGTATCAAATTGCTAGAGCAATCTGGCATACCGACTGTCATCATCACAGGCAGAAATTCAAAAATGGTATTAGCGCGTTGTGAAGAATTAGGAATTCAACACGTGCATATGGGCGTTGAAAACAAAGCAATTGCTCTGGCTGAAGTTCTCAAAACCCTCAAACTCACATCGAGCGATTGCGCTGTGATGGGTGATGATTGGCCAGATCTTGCGATGATGAAAAATGCAGGTTTAAAAATTGCCCCCGCACAAGCACATGAAGCCGTTAAAGAATTTGCTCACTTTGTCACCACCAAAGCCGGCGGGAACAGTGCAGTGCGTGAAGTATGTGATTTGATTTTGAAGGCGCAAAATCTCTACGGCCCTTTGCTGGATAAAGCACGTAACTAAGCAATGGATTTAAACCCTCAACATATCAAGCTCAGTATTGGGCGCACGCTACTGCGACTCATGCCTTTGATATTGATGGGCAGCCTAACACTGGCAACCTTTTGGCTTGTTCAAAAAAATACTCCGCCAGAAAGCTCAATGCTAGAACGCGTTCGCCTGCATGAGCCTGACTACATCATTCATGACGGCGCTCTTTCTGCCCTGAATGAACTAGGATCAACCAAATATAGAATTTTGGGCAACAAAGTAACTCACTACGACGATGATGCTTCGATTGACATCGAGACCCCACGGATGCGCCTCTTTCAACCAGATAAAGCCCCGGTAACCGTGAAATCTAATACCGGCCATTTGGATGGTGACCTCACCGTTTTGGAATTATTTGATAACGCCTCTATCTTTCGTCCGGCACAAGCAGCCACTGCGACAGAACCTGCAACCCTTCGTATGTTGGCCTCTTCTAGCTATTTCAAGGTACTGATCAACGACGACATCATTGAAACTGATAGGCCCATTACCCTAGAGCAGGGGATTTCCATCATGAATTCAACTGAAGGTGGAATTTTTAATAACATCCAACAAAGCATGACACTCTCAGGACAAGTTAAGGGTCGCATCGAACGTGCCCCTAGAACTGCGCAATAAAATAATGCATATGAGCAACTCTCTCAAGCCATGGATTATTTTGTGCGCCCTCACGCTGAGTCATCTCACGTTTGCTGAAAAAGCAGATCAAGACAAACCGATCATCCTCGAAGCAGAAAAAGTTTCAGTGAATGATGTTCAACAAAGCTACGATTTAAACGGACAGGTACTGCTGATTAAGGGCAGCATCATTGTGACTGGTGAAGATGGCCATATTCAAGTTGATCCTGAAGGTTATGAATTTGTTGACGTCAAAGGTAGCCCTGATACCGCTGCCACCTTTAGACAGCGCAGAGAAGGTCCTGCAGATGAATACATGCATGGACGAGGCACCCAAGTCAGCTATAACGCCAAAACTGAAGTGCTCACCATTACCGGTGACGCTAGCCTCAAACGCTCTTTGAATATGCAAATGCTTGACCAGCTTCAGGGTTGGAAAATTGAGTACGACGACATCACAGAACGCTACCGAGTGACACCGCCTGCTAATACAAAGCCAGAAGACCTCCCCTTAGCTAGAGCCATCCTTTCACCCAGACGAAAAGCTACACTAGAGAAATGACAACGGATTCCACCAACAACACCGCCACGCTCAGTGCCCATAATTTACAAAAGCGCTATGGCTCAAGAACCGTTGTGCGGGATGTTTCCGTTCAAGTGAAATGCGGCGAAGTCGTTGGACTATTAGGTCCGAATGGTGCTGGCAAAACAACTTCTTTCTACATGATTGTTGGCCTGGTTCCACTCGATGGCGGTCGCATCATCCTAGATGGAACGGATATCACCCACTTGCCCATTCATGAGCGCGCCCGCATGGGCTTGTCATACTTACCTCAAGAAGCCTCTGTTTTTAGAAAACTGAATGTCGCTGAAAATATCCAAGCCGTACTTGAGCTTCAGGTTCAAGGCGGAAAGCCATTATCCAAAGGGGAAATCGCTGATCGCTTAGATGAGCTCTTAGGCGAACTCCAAATTAGTCATTTACGAAACAATCCAGCCTTATCGCTTTCTGGTGGCGAACGCCGTCGCGTTGAGATTGCCAGAGCACTAGCCTCTCAACCAAAATTCATCTTGTTGGACGAGCCATTTGCAGGCGTTGACCCTATTGCTGTTGGGGAGATTCAACGTATTGTTCGCTTTTTACGTGACCGTCAGATTGGCGTCCTCATTACCGACCATAACGTTCGGGAGACCTTGGGCATCTGTGATCACGCCTACATCATTAGCGAGGGAAGCGTGCTGGCAGAAGGTAAGCCTGATCAAATTATTCAAAACGATGCCGTACGCAGAGTCTATCTGGGCGAAAACTTCCGCATGTAAGCGGGATCAGGATTTGCCCGAATTTCATTAATAAAAATGCTTTCCCTCTTGGTTTTCGGCAAATTCGCTGATACGCTGGAGGCTCATGGTTCACTTTCCAAAAAAAACTGCTAAATCTTCATAGGGGCTAACTGCGCACCCCGGGTGTTCGCCTGCGCACGCTTTGATAAAAGGAGTTGCTAATGAATTTAAAAATTAATAGCCGTCATGTCGAAGTTACCCCAGCCATGCGTACGCACCTGGAGGCCGGCTTAGCTAAAATTCGTAAGCACTTCGACCACGTGATTGACGCTTCTGCCTTTTTGGTCGTCGACAATGCCAAGGAAAAGGATCTGCGTCAAAGCGCTGAGATCACCATTCACCTCAAAGGCAAGGAATTATTTGCCGAAGCCCACAACGCAGACCTATATCACGCCATGGATGCCGTGGTCGACAAACTGGAGCGTCAGGTTGTTAAACACAAAGAAAAAATCCAAGATCACCATCACGAAAAGCATTTTGAGTGATTACCCCCGTCAGGACACCTATAATCATTTGTAATGAATGCCCTGACCAATCTTTTTACTCCTGACTGCATTGCATTAGATAACCCAGCCAAAAACCGGGCTGATGCATTTGCAGCTGCAGGAGCACTCTTTGCCAAGAAAATCGGCATTGACTCAAACGCAGTTGTGGAATTCCTGAACGCGCGTGAAGATCTCGGCTCAACCGCACTAGGAGCGGGTGTTGCAATCCCTCACGGGCGGGTTAAAGGCTTAAAGCAACCTGCCGCTGCCTTTATGAAACTCAAGGATCCTATTGAATTTGCTGCGCCCGATGGCGAGCCTGTTTCTATCTTGATTTTTTTATTGGTCCCTGAAAAAGCCACGCAACAGCATCTAGAGATTCTTTCCTCTATTGCCCAACTCTTATCTGACTCAGATACGCGTAGTACCCTAACTTCTGCGCATGACCCAGAAAAGGTTTGTGAGCTACTTCAACAGTGGGGTCCAGCTAAGTGATGACGCAACCCCTCCTGCTAGATGGCGTAACCGCACAGCAGATTTTTGACGACAATGTTTCTGATCTAAAACTTTCTTGGATCGGCGGTCTTGAAGGTGCAGACCGAACCTTCCCGCCAGAAGCAGTCAAAGCAGCTGCAGCCAGTTCTGACCTAGTAGGTCACTTGAATTTGATTCACCCAAGCCGTATCCAAATTTTTGGCGAGCAAGAGGTTGACTATCATGCTGCGCTTGAGCCCAAGCAGAAACAAGAGCAAATTGCGAGCCTGATTTCTAAAACGCCGCCTTGCGTGATTGTGGCTGATGGTAAAGCTGCCGATCCAGATCTACAGCTTTTTTGCCAACGCTCTTCTACACCCCTCTTTACAACCGCGATCTCTGCTGCGGAAGTCATTGACCACCTACGCACTTACTTAACCAAAATTGGCGCCCCACAAATTACGATGCACGGGGTATTTATGGATATTTTGGGTTTAGGCGTTTTACTTACCGGTGAATCCGGCCTTGGTAAAAGTGAATTGGGTTTGGAATTAATTTCTCGTGGGCATGGCTTAGTAGCTGACGATGCGGTTGATTTTGCGCGCCTGGGGCCGGACTACATTGAAGGTCGTTGCCCAGTGATCTTGCGTAACCTTTTAGAGGTACGCGGGTTGGGCCTGCTCGATATCCGTACTATTTTTGGCGAGACTGCTGTCCGTCGCAAACTAAAGTTACGCCTGATTGTCCAACTGGTTCGCAGAACCGATGGTGAGTTTGAGCGCCTGCCATTAGAGGCACAACACATCGATGTACTTGGTATCCCTATTCGTACCGTCAAAATCCAAGTGGCTGCTGGCCGCAACTTGGCCGTTCTGGTAGAAGCTGCCGTCCGAAATACGATTTTGCAATTACGCGGCATTGATACGCTGAAAGAATTCATTGAGCGCCAGCGCGTTCAAATGAATGCAGAGGCCGACTCAATCAAGTCCCAAGGTCGTCTACTTTAAGTTATGCAAATTAATCTGATTACCGGAATCTCAGGCTCGGGTAAATCAGTTGCCCTGCGGGCTTTTGAGGATGCAGGTTATGACTGTGTTGATAACCTTCCGGTATCACTCTTAGAAAATCTCATTAGTACTCTTGCAAAAGAGAATAGCGAACGCGTAGCTGTTGCCATTGATGCGCGCCGGGGTCAGTCCATTGCCGACCTTCCCTCCATTTTGGAAAATCTACGCCGCAACCATCAGGTGCGAGTCGTTTTCCTCAATGCGGATACCAATACCTTGGTTCAGCGCTTTTCCGAAACACGGCGTAGACATCCCTTATCCAGCAACTCTAAAGAAACCCAATCGGCTACCCTGATTGAGGCAATTGATAAAGAACGTAATCTGCTTGAGCCCCTGCGCGCCCAAGCGCATAGCATTGATACCAGCAACCTGCCTGCGCATGCGCTGCGCTCGTGGATTCAAGATTTACTAAAAGATAAACCTGTTGGCTTAACGGTGATTTTTGAATCGTTTGGATTTAAAAAAGGGGTTCCAAGCGAGGCAGATTTAGTCTTTGATGTTCGCTGTCTACCAAACCCCCATTACGATAAAGTCTTAAGACCGCTCACAGGTAACGACAAGCCCGTAAAAGAGTTCCTGGAAAAAATTCCAGAGGTTGTCAGCATGGAGAGTGACATTACTCAATTTATCGATAAATGGCTGCCGCACTATATTGCTGATGGACGGAGTTATTTGACTGTTGCTATTGGTTGTACTGGTGGACAACATCGTTCTGTCTATCTTGTGAACCGAATTAGCGAACACTTCCGCGCGCAAAAAGAATTAATCTCGCTACAGATTAATTTTTTAGACCGTCACCGCGAACTAGACTCAATCCCTGCAACAAAACTTTAATCGGTTGTGGCAAGCCGTAACGGCCCAACTGGGCTAAAGGAATCCACTGAAAATCAGCCCCCAAGGGAGCAACAGGTTGATTCATTTCCACCACCCAAATATGCATCCACAAGCGCCGATGGGTAAAAACATGCTTCACATCAGCATGCCGCTCAAAGCGTTTACAGGCTTTCACCCAAGCCGAAGCCTTCTCTGTCGGCATCGTGATTTCCACTAACTCCTTTAGGTTGGGCGTATTGCGCTGACTCAGGTCGCTTTTAGGCTCCCAGGGAGTCTCAGGCAGCGACCATAAGCCGCCCCAAATGGCTTTGCTGGCACGCTTTTGCAACAGAATGGCATTCCCGGATCGAATCAGGAGCATTTCACAATCAAACTCGGGTGATTTTGCTTTGATGGTTTTGTGCGGCAGAGTAAGCACTTGATCACTTAAGTTAGCTTGGCATTCTTTTTCAAATGGGCATCTTTTCTCGCCACTTAAACAAACTGGCTTACGAGCAGTACACCAGGTAGCACCAAAGTCCATTAACGCTTGCGTATAGACCGGCATATCTTTTGGCTTACTCGGCAATAATTCATCAGCGATCTGCCATAAACGATCATTAACAGCCTTATCTTGGATGGCGCCCTCTACGGCGAAGAGGCGCGCCAAAATCCGTTTGACATTGGCATCGAGAATCGGTGCTCTTTTATGAAAAGCAAACGCGGCAATAGCACCAGCAGTAGAACGTCCAATGCCTTTTAGTTGCTCCAGTAACTTTGGATCACTCGGAAATACGCCTTCATAGTCACTCATTACCTGCTGCGCACAGGCATGTAAATTTCTCGCGCGTGAGTAATATCCCAAACCCGCCCACTCAGCTAACACCTCATCAATATTGGCTGCAGCTAATTTTTTAACATTCGGAAAACGTTTTATAAAGCGAGGGTATCGCTCAAGAACAGTCGCAACTTGGGTTTGCTGCAACATAATCTCAGACACCCAGACGGCATAGGGATCTCGATTCCCCTGCCAAGGCAAGCCTGATCGCCCACTCTGTCCATGCCAAGCAATCAGCTTTTGCGAGAAAGTACTCATCAGCGCTTTTGACACACTGGACAAAAATACGTAGAACGCTGCCCTTGCACAATTTGTTTGATGGGCGTTTTGCATACCTTGCAAGGTTGATCCTTGCGGTCATACACCTTGGTCTGCACCATGAAGTGCCCAGGATCGCCATCGCTATTCACAAAATCTTTTAAAGAGCTGCCGCCTGCATCGATGGCTTTTTTCAAAATCAATCTGACTGCAGCAGCTAAGCGTACGCATTGTGGTCGCGTGAGCTTGCCAGCAGCTTTTGCTGGATGAATGCCCGCCTCGAATAAGCTCTCAGAGCAGTAAATATTGCCCACACCCACTACCGCCTGTCCAGCCAATAAAAATTGCTTAACGGCAACGCTCCGCTTTCGAGAAGCGTCGTATAAAAGTTGTGCGCCTTGTTCGCTAGCAAAGCCAGGAGAGAAAGGTTCAATACCCAGTTTTTGCAACAGCGGATTTTGATCGATCGGCCCTTTGCTATGGGGGTGCCATAAAACGGCTCCAAATTTACGAGGATCGTGCAGACGTAAGCTCAACTTCGCAAACTCAAAGGTAACCCGATCGTGCAACTTCAAGGGTTCTGAGAGTGGCAATACTCGCAAGGTTCCAGTCATCCCCAAATGAATCAGCAAATGGCCTGTATCTAGCTCTATAAGCAAATACTTCCCACGCCGCTCAATAGAGTGGACTTTTTGCCCTGGCAAGAGTTTCGATAAATTGCTAGGGACGGGCCAACGCAGACGTCCATCCAGAATTTTGACCGCAGTAATGCTGCGCCCCAAAAGATGGGGGGCAATTCCTAATTTCGTGACCTCTACTTCTGGAAGTTCTGGCATGAAGCAATTGTAGATTCGCGGATTAGAATGTGCTTATGAGCAAATTCACACTTAAATCCTTTTTGCGGGGTTTATTCATCGGCACCCTCACCCTGGGGGCAGGCTTTTCTGGACAACTCTTTGCCCAGGCCAATGGGATGCAAACGGGAGAGGCGGTGTTTGAAGTGCTGGCTTCCGAAATCGCTTTGCAGCGCGGAGAGGCCGGCCTGGCGTACAGCACCTATATGGAAATGGCCCGCCAATACAAAGACCCCCGCCTTGCACAAAGGGCAATGGAGATCGGGATTGCGGGTGGCTCACCCAATTTGGCCCTCCAGGCCGCCCAAGAGTGGGACAGTCTTTCACCAGCCTCACAAACAAAACCAAAAGAAGTATTAATCACCTTGCTGGCCTTGAGTAATCGCTGGCCTGATACCGTTAAACCAGCGATCGCATTACTGAGCCAACAAACTCCAGCGCAACAAGAAAATACCTTGTTGCAGTTACAAACTTTGCTAGGCAAAGCAAAAGATGAGTCAGAAGCGCTCCGCTCCTTTTATGCCATTGCCTCCACTGTCAAAGTTTCTCCAAAGGATCCTGGTCTGCTATACACCTATGCCATGTCCGCTGAAAAAGTGGGACGCCTGGATGTGATGGAGAAATCCTTGCGAGAAATTTTGCGTAAAAATCCAAACGACGTAAATGCACTAAATGCACTCGGTTACTCCCTAGCAGATCGCAACCTGAAATTATCGGAAGCGTTTGCATTGATCAGCAAAGCCCATCAGCTTTCGCCAAAAGACGCTTTTATTTTGGATAGCTTAGGGTGGGTGAATTTTCGACTTGGTAAAAATGCATTGGCATTGGAACAATTGCAGCAAGCATTCAATCTGTCTCCACAAGCTGATATTGCTGCACACGAGGGCGAAGTGTTGTGGGCCATGAACCGCAAAACTGAGGCCGAAGAAATTTGGCGCCAAGGTCAAAAATTAGATGCAAATAACCCGACACTACAAGAAACACTGAAGCGTCTCAAGCCAGACTGGACCAGCTCTGAGCAAGCAAAGACGGGCTCATGGGACGGTCGCTTTGCGGTAAAAGTCATCGGCATCACAGATACCCAAAATCAGGGCGGATCGGGTGGCTTTACGTTGACGCAAGATCAGCTGAAGGACATCTTAGAGATTCGTAACCCGATGGGTGGATCCATTGCAAAAATTACGATCACTCCTGGTGAAGCTACATTAGAGCGTGATGGTCAAGTAGTTACTGCGGTTGATGCGGATACCTTAATTCAAAATACTTTGGGACTTCCATTGCCAGCGCGCGGCCTCTCTAATTGGCTCAGAGGAGAAGTCAGACCAGGTAGCGAAGCAAGCGTGGAACGCAATGCAAAAGGCCAAGTAAGCAAAATCATTCAAGATGGTTGGAGCCTGGCATACAGCTGGGGCAATAACAATCGTTTAGAGAAATTAACCATGACTCGATCTTCAAACATTGGATCGATCGATATCCGTCTTGTCTTTGATCAAGCGAATGAGTGAAGCGTATTTTCAGTCTCTGACACTTCGCTCACCAGCAAAGATCAATTTATTTCTGCACATTGTTGGGCAACGTGCAGATGGTTACCACTTGCTTCAATCTGTTTTTCAGCTCATCGATTGGTGTGACACCCTCACCCTCAAGGCGATTCCTGAAAATGAAATTCGCCGAATTGGGCCTATTGAAGGCGTTCCAGCAGAGCAGGATTTGGTAGTCAGGGCTGCAAAATTATTAAAAGATTTTTGCAAGCTTGATTGTGGGGTAGAGATTGGTCTGTATAAGGAAATTCCCATGGGCGCTGGACTGGGGGGAGGCTCATCTGATGCAGCAAGCACCCTAATCGGCCTAAACGCTCTCTGGAATCTACATCTGAGCAAAGAGATACTCTGCGAACTGGGCCTCAAGCTTGGGGCAGACGTGCCATTTTTCATTTTTGGGAAAAACGCATTTGTCGAAGGGATAGGGGAGAAAATCCAAGAAATTTCCCTAGAAAATCATGACTTTTTGGTGATCTTTCCCAATCAGGGCATCCCCACTGTACGAATTTTTCAAGACCCTCAATTGACCCGAGACCATGCTCCGATTACAATTGATGGCTTTCTTGCATCGTCGCCCTTAAATCAAACCAATGATTGTCAGGCGGTAGCGATGCGGATTTGTCCTGAAGTGAAGCAAGCTTTGGATTGGATTGGCCAAGCAGTACCGGGCTCCGTGCCTCGTATGTCTGGCTCCGGAAGTAGCGTTTTTGCCGTCTTAGAACCTAAGACCGACCTCGCAAAACTGGAAAATCTTCTACAAAATCTTCCTAAAGGGTGGATAGGTCGGGTTGTTCGGGGGCTAAATAAAAATCCCGCTTACAATTTGATTTCTTCAGATTGATCCGTAGGGGAATCGCCAAGCTGGTTAAGGCACTGGATTTTGATTCCAGCATGCGAAGGTTCGAATCCTTCTTCCCCTGCCAAACACTGTAGAAACGACAAAGATAACCTTTTGACCCTACAAAACCCTTAAGACCATGTCCTCCACAAACTCTGATTTATTGACTTTATTTACAGGTAACGCAAATCCGGTTTTGGCTGAGGCTGTAGCCAAAGAGCTCAAGCTGCCAATGGGCAAAGCTTTTGTAGGTCGTTTCTCAGACGGTGAAATCCAAGTAGAAATTCAAGAAAACGTTCGCGGCAAAAACGTCGTTGTCATCCAATCAACCTGTGCACCAACCAATGACAGCTTGATGGAGCTGATGATCATGATCGATGCCCTAAAGCGAGCATCTGCCAGCCGCATCACAGCAGTTATTCCTTACTTTGGTTATGCCCGTCAAGACCGTCGTCCACGCTCAGCGCGTGTTGCGATCTCAGCCCGCATTGTTGCAAATATGCTTCAATCCGTTGCCGGTATTGAGCGAGTCCTCACCATGGACCTTCACGCCGACCAAATCCAGGGCTTTTTTGATATCCCTGTAGACAATATTTATGCCTCACCAGTTTTACTGGCTGACTTACAAGCGCAAAAGACCCAAAAAGACCTCATTATTGTTTCCCCAGACATTGGTGGCGTAGTACGCGCCCGCGCAATGGCCAAGCAACTGGGTACTGATTTGGCGATTATTGATAAACGTCGTCCCAAGGCGAACGTTTCTGAAGTAATGCATCTGATTGGTGAAGTAGAAGGCCGTCACTGCGTCATCATGGATGACATCATTGATACCGGCGGAACCCTCTGTAAGGCCGCTGAGGCGCTTAAAGAGCGTGGCGCTAAGGGTGTTACTGCCTACTGCACTCACGCCGTGCTTTCAGGCGGTGCTGTAGCCCGTATTGCAGCCTCCCAATTGGATGAACTCGTCGTTACCGACACCATCCCATTGACTGCAGAAGCATCAAAAGTCAGCAAAATACGTCAATTGACCGTTGCTCCACTGCTGGCCGAGACCCTGTCGCGCATCAGCAAGGGCGATTCAGTCATGTCCATGTTCGCCGAATAAGCCAAAAAACACCGTTTTACCCCGTTTTTTGGCAGTTTTGAGGCGTTTGTAGGCAAAAACCTCCATTCCCACGATATAATCGAAGGCTTTTCTGTTTGGTCGCGAACGGAAATTAACCTTTAAAGGGAATTAAATATGAAAGTTGTAGCCTTTGAAAGAAGCGTACAGGGAACGGGTGCGAGCCGCCGTCTGCGCAATTCCGGAAAAACTCCGGGAATCGTTTACGGTAGTAAAGATCCAGCCTTGGTCATTGAGTTAGACCATAACGCCTTATTCCATGCTCTCCGTAAAGAAGCATTTCACTCATCCATTTTGGATTTGGAAATCAGTGGCAAAACACAAAAAGTGTTGTTGCGTGATTACCAAATGCATCCATTTAAACCATTAGTTTTGCACATCGACTTCCAGCGCGTTTCTGCGACTGAAAAAGTTCACATGCGCGTTCCACTGCACTTCACTAATGCTGAAACTTCAGCCGCTGTGAAATTGCAAGGTGCCGTCATCAGCCACATCGTCAATGACATCGAAGTATCTTGCTTACCAGCAGATTTGCCAGAGTTCATTGAAGTGGACTTGAGCAAAATTGAAGTGGGTCACTCTGTTCATGCCAAAGACCTCAACCTACCTAAAGGTGTTTCTTTGGTGTTGCACGTTGAGCAAGAGAACCCAGTGATTGCAAATGCTCGTGTTCCAGCTGTTAAAGCTGCTGAGACTGAAGAAGCGGCTCCTGCGGCAGCTCCAGCAGCCGCTCCTGCTGCCGAAGCAAAGGACAAGGCTTAATTTATTAAGTCAACTTGTTTGCGAAATAAAGCCCGCGCAAGCGGGCTTTATTTTTTCTCTTTTGTATAAATGCTTGTATATCTTTAAACTCTGGACATGACTAAATTAATTGTTGGCCTTGGCAACCCAGGAGATGAGCATGAGGAAGATCGGCACAACGCTGGCTTCTGGTTTGTCGACGCCTTGGCAAAACAATTGAATGCGCGCTTTGAATCCGAAAAACGCTTTCATGGAAAAGTAGCGAAAGGTAAATGGGAGGGGGAGGACCTCTTCCTACTCAAACCAAGCACGTATATGAATCTTAGCGGTCAAGCAGTAGGCGCTCTATGTCGCTTCCACAAAATCCTGCCTGCAGATATTTTGGTGGTTCAAGATGAGCTGGATCTGAAACCAGGCACCGCCCGTATTAAATTAGGCGGCGGTACCGGCGGCCACAATGGATTGAAAGATATCCAAGCCCACCTAGGAACGCCGAACTATTGGCGCCTTCGTTTAGGCATTGGTCATCCCCGAGATTTGGCGGGAGAGGGTCGCCCTATGGATGTTGCTGACTATGTTTTACGCAGACCCCAGTTGGGCGAACAAAAACAGATTGATGCGAGCATTGAAAATGGTTTGCAAATTCTGCCCCTATTTCTCAAGGGCGATACGCAAGCTGCCATGATGGAGCTGCACTCCAAAGGCTAAGTTAAATTAGTCTTTTTGCTGGCTGTTAACAGCTTGAATTTCACCATGAGCTGCTCTTGTGTCTCGGTATGTGCTGGATTAAATGGAATGCAGTCGACCGGACATACCTGACGGCACTGAGGAGCGTCATAATGCCCTACGCATTCGGTGCACTTGTCGGGATCAATCTCATAGATCTCTAAACCCATATAGATTGCATCGTTAGGGCATTCTGGCTCGCAGACATCACAGTTGATGCACTCATCGGTAATCATTAAAGCCATGTTTTAAGCAAGCACCTTACTTATTTGCCGCATTAGCAATGGCAATCTTTTGAACAAGCCATTTTTCCACTGATGGGAAAACAAACTTACTCACATCGCCACCCATTAAGGCGATTTCACGTACAAATGTTCCTGAAATAAATTGATACTGATCAGATGGGGTCAAGAATAATGTTTCGACATCCGGCAAAAGATAGCGGTTCATACCGGCCATCTGGAACTCATACTCAAAGTCAGAAACAGCGCGTAAGCCACGCACAATGACGCGCGCATTATGTTCACGGGCAAAGTCTTTTAATAGGCCATCAAAGCCAACAACCTTCACATTGGAGTAGTGCCCCAATACTTCCTTGGCAATGGCAATGCGCTCATCTAGCGTGAAAAAAGGATGCTTGCTGCGACTAGAAGCCACGCCCACAATCAGCTCGCTAAAAATACTGGATGCTCGACGCACCAAATCCTCGTGACCACGAGTCAGCGGGTCAAATGTTCCAGGGTAGACGGCAACAGTCATAAATCTCCTAAGGCTTTATCAGCTACAGGCAAGAGTTTAGCCCCTTCTACCCCGAAATAGACAAGCTTTTACCTGGCCAGCCTCTAAGTATTTTCCACAATGCCAGGAGGGTAAGAGCGCTTCAATCTCCTCTCGCTGCCGAGTCGCTGGAAATTCAACATAAATGCCGCCACCAGTAGCGTCATCACAGACCCTGCCAGCCTCAAGTACAGCCCGGTCTAGTAAAGAGGCGTCTTGAAAGGGTGGGTCAATAAAAATGAGATGACTTGATTGATCTGGGAGGCGCTTTAAAAACTCAATACTATCCCCATGAATCAGCTCGACCTTGCCAGGAACAGGAGAAGACTGCAACAAGGAAAAATTCCTTTGGAGGTTTGTGTGGGCTTTTTTATCTCGCTCAATGAGAACCACCTCACTTGCTCCACGAGAAGCGGCTTCAAAACCTAAGGCGCCAGTGCCAGCAAATAAGTCGAGGCACTTCAGACCTGTTAAGTCCTGCCCCAGCCAATTAAATAGCGTCTCCCGAACACGATCTGTGCTTGGTCGTAAACCCGGCAAATCTAATACCGACAAGAGACGACTTCTCCAAGCGCCCCCAATAATGCGCACTTTTTTGGGAGGCTCTGCCTTGAATAGCTTTGCGGGCTTATTTATTTTGAGCCCCTAAGACCACAATTTTCATGCGATCCATTGCTAAATATTTTTGGAATGCGGCACGCACTTGATCCAAGGTCACCGCATCTACTTGTTTGGTCCAAGTTTCCATAGTGTCTAGAGGCAAATCATTCCAGACAATTGCTGACACGTTATCTAATAATTTACGATTGTTATCAATGCGCAATGGATAGCCATTAATGAGATTTGCTTTCGCCGCAGTAAGCTCAGAAACCGTAGGTCCATCAGCGATAAATTTTTCAATTGTGCTACTCATCACCTCGAGAGCCAAAGCACTTTGATCACCCTTTGTTTGCAAACCGGCCTGAAAGATGCCATTGTCTTTGCCAGGTGCAAAATAACTAAAAACACTATAGGCTAGACCACGCTTCTCACGCACTTCGCTCATCAGGCGCGATACAAAACCACCTCCACCCAATACATAGTTGCCAACCAGCAAAGGGAAGTAATCTGGGTTATTGCGTGCCACCGCCGTCATGCCCATGGCAATGTGTGCCTGCTGAGAATCAAAGGGGATTTGCACCTCACGCTGCGCAAGCGGCTCAATCGGGGAGCGTTGCAGTTGAGGTAATGCTGGTATCGCCGGGCCCGAATCAGGTATCTTTTTTAAAAGCACTTGAACTATCTCATTGGCTTGCGCTTGATCTACATCACCCACAATACTGATTTGCATGCGATCGCCGCGATAAAACTGCTGATGAAATCGCATTAAATCAGCAACAGTAATCGAGCTGATTGATTTAGGGGAAGGAGTCTGTGCCAATGGATAGCTACCGTAAACCATTTTTTTGAAACGGCGCTCTAATACATATTCTGGTTTTGTTTCAGCCTCTAGCAAGCCCGTAATCGTTCTTTGCTTTTCACGTGCCACGATATTGGCGTCGTAAGTGGGGGCGCCTAACATCGTTGATGCCAATTGCACGGCCCTATCTCGCAAATCTTTTCTACTGAGAGTCCGTATACGCAAAATGGCACGCTCGCCACTAACAGAAAATCCAATGCTAGCTCCCAAATCAGCGATCTCATCGGCGATTTGCGCTTCATTCAATAAACCCTTATCGCTGCGCGCCCCATAGCTCATCAGGCCTGCAGTTAGATCTGCCAGACCGCTCTTACCCAGAGGGTCGTAGCGATCGCCAGCATCAATACTGACCTCAATATCGACCATCGGCAGGGCCTGGGTTTGAACCAAGTGGGCCTTGGCGCCTTTATAAGCCTCTAACTTTTCGATTGGCAGGATGGCTTGTGCATGAGTGCATATGCCCAGCGTAATAAAGCAGATAGCAATGATGCGATTGAAGGTGCTCATTATTTACCTTCCTTGCCTACCAAATTACGCGCCTGCGGATCTAACACTGCAATGGTCAAACCCTCATCCAATAAATATTTTTGTGCGACTGCTTGCACTTGCTCAGGAGTAATCGTTTGCATCTTTTCAAGCATATAGTCGATGTCTCTCCAAGAAAATCCTGCCATCTCAGTGCTACCAATTTCCATGGCCTGACCAAAAATAGAATCACGTTTGTAAATTTGCTCAGAAAGAATGCGCACTTTAATTCGTTTGAGCTCAGACTCCAAGATGCCTTTTTGTTTTAGTTCTTCGAGGGCTTTACGAATACTCGCTTGGGCTTGAGCCACTGATTTTCCCTTAGCCATCGTTGCGCTAATTTGAAATAATTCAGGTCCACGAGAAATCATGTCGTAACCAACGCCCACATCATTGACTACCTTTTCTTGCTTAACCAAGACTCGATTCAGGCGAGCGTTGTCATAGCCATCCAATACCGCCGTCAGTAATTCCAAGGCATAGGGCTCGGGGTTATCTAGCTTGCCAGGCTCAAGACGAGGCACTTTCCAGGCCATGGTAATTTGCGCACTATCGGCTGGCGCCTTTACCTGAACCTGTTTAATACCTTTTTGTGGTGGCTCAATCTGAGGCTTACGTACCGGCAACTCTTGTGCAGCATGCACGCCATAATATTTCTCCACACTGTCCAATACTTGCTTGGCATCCACATCACCGGTAATGACCACTATTGCATTATTGGGTTTATACCAACTGCGATACCAATCCCGCGCATCACTAGGCTTCATATTTTGTAAGTCATTCATCCAACCAACCACCGGATGTCGATATGGCGAGCTCATATACGCAGTTGCCATTAAAGACTCATTGAGCAGACTGTTAGGATTATCTTCAGTGCGCAAACGACGCTCTTCTATTACCACCTGAATTTCTTTGAAGAACTCAGCATCATCAAAATTTAAATTTGACATGCGGTCTGCCTCTAGCTTCATGACATCGTCCAATTTGGACTTTTCAATCTGCTGAAAATACGCGGTGTAATCGCGGGAAGTAAATGCATTTTCTCGTCCGCCTACTGCGGCGACCAAACGAGAAAACTCACCGGCCTTTACTTTTTCAGTCCCTTTGAACATCATGTGCTCAAGAACGTGGGCTACACCAGTACGTCCATTGGTTTCATCCATAGAGCCAGCGCGATACCAAACCATATGCGCCACTGTGGGAGCGCGATGGTCCTCCCGGACAATCAATTTCAGGCCGTTACTTAATAAAAATTCATGGGTATCCGCCTGATCTTTCGCCATAGCCCAAGGTGATTGGGCAAACAACAAAAATAGGAAGGAAATTCGGAGTAAATTGGAGCGCATCTGCTAAATCACCATATCCCAAGAATTAAATTGATAAGATGCAAGGATTAAATTGTATCGATTATGTTCGGCTTACGTAAAACCCTCGGATCCTTATTTAAATCAAGCAAGACGGACGAAGCTTGGTTTGATTCCTTAGAAGAATCACTGATTCAAAGTGATGTTGGCCTACCCACGACTGAACAATTGATTAGCAAGCTACGCAAAGCCGCTAAGTCTGAAAAGGCATCCAGTCCTGAAGAGCTCCAGACCCTCCTGATTCAAGAAGTGGCCACTTTGCTACAAGCGCTAGAGCCAAGCCCAAACCCTTTATTTGCAAGCCTCAAAGAGAATATTCCCGAAGTTTGGTTAGTTGTTGGCGTCAATGGCGCTGGCAAAACCACCACCATTGGAAAACTGTGTCGACTCTTTCAATCTCAGGGCAAGTCGGTACTCTTGGCAGCAGGAGACACCTTCCGAGCCGCAGCCCGCAACCAACTCCAGGAATGGGGCGGACGTAACCAGGTAGATGTCATTAGCCAAGAAGGCGGCGATGCGGCTGCCGTAGCGCATGATTCGATCCATTCCGCTATCTCACGCAAAAGCGATATTCTGATTATTGATACCGCGGGACGTCTTGCCACCCAAGACAATCTGATGGAAGAGCTCAAAAAGGTGAAGCGCGTCATTGGCAAGGCTTTACCAGGCGCGCCACACCACACACTTTTAGTGCTAGATGGCAATACCGGTCAAAATGGTTTGAGCCAAGTAAAAGCTTTCCATGCGGCTTTAGGGCTCACCGGGATCATCGTTACCAAGCTTGATGGCACGGCGAAAGGCGGCGTGATCTGCGCTCTAGCCCATACCTTGCAAGACGGTCCAAAACCAGCTGTCCTGGCCCTAGGAAAAGGTGAGGGAATTGAAGATTTAGCACCCTTCTCTGCCAGCCAATATTCAGCTGAATTATTCAACTAAATCAAATAGTTACAGATATATAAAAGGATTAGCACTCTCTTGACAAGAGTGCTAAAATAAACTTCTATAAACACCTAATATTTATTAAAAAAAATGGTTCAAAAGAAATCTGACAAACCGAATTTGCAAAGGCTGCCTGTAGCGCAGGCTGCAGCGGCGTCTGCATTTCCAATGCTGCCATCCCTTGGGGTCGGCACACTCGATTCTTACATTGCGTACGTGAATCGCGTACCAATGCTGAGCGCTGCAGAAGAGTTACATCTGGCGCAGGAATTTCGTCGCACTGAAAATGTTGAAGCCGCTAAAACTTTAGTGCTCTCGCATTTGCGTTTAGTGGTTTCCGTTGCACGCCAATACCTTGGCTATGGCATTCCACATGCTGACCTAATTCAAGAAGGCAATATTGGTCTCATGAAAGCAGTAAAGCGTTATGACCCAAACAACGGCGCTCGACTTGTATCCTATGCCATTCATTGGATCAAAGCTGAAATTCATGAGTACATTCTCAAGAACTGGCGCTTGGTCAAAATGGCAACGACTAAGGCGCAACGTAAGCTCTTCTTCAATTTACGCAGCAATAAACCAACCTTGAGCGCACTTACACCAGGTGAAGTAGATGCTCTCGCCAAGGCCCTGGATGTAAAGGGTTCTGACGTTAAAGAAATGGAAATGCGCCTCGCTGGTGGAGACATTGCATTAGAAGGTGATGATAGCGATGATGAGGCCGCTTATGCGCCGATTCAATGGCTTGCCGACAGCAGTCAAGAGCCAACAGAACGCATCGCCAGTACTGAAGCGGATGCGATGCAAGGTCCTAAGTTGGATCAAGCCTTAATGTCTTTGGATGAACGTAGTCGCAATATCGTTCAATCCCGGTGGCTCGCTATGGATGCTGATGGCAATGGCACTAAAACATTGCATGATTTAGCTGACGAATACGGCATCTCCGCTGAGCGCGTACGTCAAATTGAGACTGCAGCTCTCAAAAAAATGCGCGGCATGTTGCAAGCGGCTTAATCAGCCGCCTTGCCGACATACTCTTACTTCAGCAGTTCTTTCAAGTCATGCGCCAAGGTCTCTGGGCCTTGCGCATGCTTGATGTACAAACGAAGACGGCCTTCTGGATCAAACGCATAACTGCCAGCTGTGTGATCAATGGTGTATGAACCAGGACTGCTGCCAGGCACTTTCTTGTAATAAATCTTAAAGTCTTTAGTAACCTTCTCTAAGGCAGCTTCATCTGCTGGTCGTAAACCCAAAAAGCGTGGATCAAAGGATGGAACATACTGTTTCAAGATCACCGCTGTGTCGCGCTCAGGATCAACTGTTACAAACAGTACCTGCACCTTATCTGACTGAGGCCCCATGAGTGCCATGACCTGCTGCATTTCCGTCAAGGTAGTCGGACAAATATCGGGACACTGGGTATAGCCAAAAAACATGACCACCACTTTGCCCTTAAAGTCAGCCAAAGTTCTGATATTCCCATCTGGATCAAGCAGACTAAAGTCTTTGCCAAACGAGGTGCTACCGGTAATGTCGATGTTTTTAAATTCAGGCTTAGGGCTGCACGCAGCTAGCAATACCAACAGAAATGCAATAAACATGCTGCGGAATAAAGTCATCTTCATCTCAAAGAAAATAGTGGTCTAACAGCAGCGCTGCAAAGAGCAAGGACAAATAAGTGATTGAAAAACGAAATGTCTTTTTAGCTAAAGCATCGCTATAAGAAATAAATAGCGCGATTACATAGGCCAAGAACATCAAGCCTAAAACAATCGCAGAAATCAAATAGACCATACCGCTCATGCCGTAGATATAAGGCAACAATGTTGCTGCAATCAAAATCAAGGTATAGAGCAAAATATTGAGCAAGGTAAAGCGTTCACCATGGGTCACAGGGAGCATTGGAAGCCCTGATTGAACATAATCATCGCGACGATATAAAGCCAAGGCCCAGAAATGTGGGGGTGTCCAAACAAAAATAATAAGAACGAGCAGCCAAGCCTCTGCAGAGAGAGTATTGGTTACTGCCGCCCAACCCAGTGCTGGTGGCATTGCCCCTGAAAGACCGCCAATCACAATATTCTGTGGCGTAGCAGGCTTGAGGAGCCAAGTGTAAATCACTGCATAGCCTACAAAGGTGGCTAACGTTAACCACATGGTTAGGGGATTGCAAAAATTCCACAAAATAATCATCCCCAAAGATCCAAGAATGATTGAGAAAACAATAATGTGAAATGGTGTGACCTCACCTGTAGCGGAAGGGCGCCATGCTGTGCGCTTCATTTTGGCGTCTACTGCTTGCTCGATGAGACAGTTCACTGCAAATGCCGCACCCGCCAATAACCAGATCCCAACAATACCGCCAAAGAGAACGGGGTACGGGACCATGCCGGGAGTAGCCAAGAACATACCAATCACAGCGCAAAAAACGGCCAGCTGAGTCACTCTAGGTTTAGTGAGGACCCAGTACTGACGCCAGCGCGGTAGCGCTGCTGAAGGAGTGGATTGCGGTGTACTCATAGCTTTGCAGTCTGCATTCGAATTGGTGACTTCCAAGAGGCCCAATAACTCATTCTGACCAAACAGAATACTAAAGCAGCTGAACCAGCAGTATGTAATAAGGCTGCTGCTAGGGGCCACTGAAACACTACGTTTGAAATACCAGTGATGATTTGAAGTGTTAACAGGGAAAACAGAAGCTTGGCAAAACGCCCAAGCTCAGGCACTGCTGTATTGCTAGCACGCAAGGCTCTCACCCCGACCACCGAGAGGGTAATGAATAGCACTATGGCAAATAGGCGATGTGCCCAATGGATAGTCTGTAAAGCAACAGGGGAAATATATTCGCCTTGCGCATTCAAGCCCAGTTGACGCCACAGCGTAAAGCCTTCAGACCAATTTGTTTCTGGCCACGCAGCACCCAAGCAAGTTGGAAAATCAGGGCAGGCTAAGACAGCGTAATTGGTACTCACCCAAGCACCCAAAAATATTTGTATAAAGAGGGTGATAAAGGCCAACAATAATAACTTTGCAGGCAGAGGACGAATACGCATAACCCTGACGGCTGAGGATTTATCAATCCAAGCTTGCTGAGCGTAAGCTGTTAAGCAAGCCAACAAGACCAAGGCTAGCATCAAATGAATCGTCACAATGATAGGTTGCAATTTGAGAGTGACTGTCCAAGCACCAAATGCCCCTTGTATACAAACCAATAGCAATAAGGCCATACTGCCGAGTAAGGGGGATTTGCCCAAGGCTTTTACTTTGCTAAAGGCTAAAGCAAGCTGCACAATGATTAAGGTGCCCACTGTCATTGCTAGATAGCGGTGAATCATTTCAATCCAAGCCTTAATGACCGTTACAGGGCCGCTAGGTAAAGCCATCTCTGCTTGCTGAATGTCACCAAGGGCATGCAATGGATTTGAGGTGCCATAGCAACCAGGCCAGTCAGGGCAACCCAAGCCAGAATCCGTTAAGCGGGTAAATGCACCAAACACAATCAAATCAAAAGTCATAAAGACCAACACCCAATTGAGCTTCTGAAAAAAACTATAGCCCGGTCTTGATCCAACATAAGCTAAAGGTAGGCCTGCGAATACGATCGCAATTCCAGCTAACTCCAAGAACAAAATCAGATGGGGCATTACAGAGTCTCACCCTTATGATTGAGACGCAACAGTTTTTCTAGGTCTTTTTTAATTGCAGCAAATTCTTTAGGAGAATTGGTTACGGGGATCAGCATCATTTTTGCTGGGCTTGGATCAAGCAACTGAATTTGATCGCCAGCACCCTCACGATTGAGCCATCCCAAAAATTCTGCACGCTGTTTGGGATCGGTTGGTAGTGAAACCACCTTAAAGCCTGCAACCTGTTCATCATATGCTTTTGCCACCTCTGGATCGATGGACTTGCCATCTAAATTGACCCACATGAGCTGCACTCGACCACTTTCCCTACCCACCGCAACCTTTACCTGTCGCATTAGAAAGAGCGCTTCAATACATTTCTGATCCTGAATTTGACACTCTCCTGCAGGACGCGCAATCAACAGAGTCCACTTACCTTGCAGAGGAACACTGAACCATGTTGGATTAGCCTCTTGCGCTGGATGTACTAAGGTACCAAAGTTGGTTTTTCCACCCTCGGGCTTAATCACGTAATAAGCAAAATAAGATGCCAGGACCGGAGCAGCGCAGGCAAGCAGTAAGAGCAGCATTTGGATGCGCCCGCGACGAGTCTGTGCATTAATAGCGGAAGAATCCGCTTGTGATGCTGGTATCAACAATTCTTTATCACTCACCCTAAATCCCCATTCACTACATTTCCTGGCCTATATTGGCGTAGGCCACTCAGCAACCAAAATACAAAACCAGCAAAGGCCAAAGCAAACCACTGGAATGCATAAGCATAATGGCGATCGACTCCGCTTGTCAGGGGCGCCCACTCTCGCAGTAGGCCATCAGAAACTCCAGACTCTTCTAAACGCAAAATAAAGGGGGCTTGTACCCAACCATGCAGCAGAGACTCTCGTCTTAAGTCAAAGTTTTGCGCAATACGGGGTTTATTGGGATCTACATTGTCGCCTTCTGTGCCTAGGGCATAAACTTTGCCTGGATGAGCAAATACCAAGCCCTCAATATTCACTATGCCGGCCGGCGTCTCAATCGGCGGCAAAGATTCACGACGTTCATTGTTTCGCGGTGCCCAACCTCGATTAACCCATAGCACCTCATCCCTACCTTCCAATTGAAAGGGCATCATCAGATAAAAACCGGCTTGTGCTGTATTGCCTGCGCCACCCGCAGGGATTGGCCTAGGACGGTTATCTAGCCAGACGGCTGCCTCAGGGATATACCGACCACGAGCAATCATGCGACGCTCACCAGCCTCCTCTAAAGACCAGACAGCCGCATTCGCATTCAAGATAGGCATTTGTTGACGAGCTGCCAGGTTTTCCGCCAAAGCAATTTTGCCTTCGGCCCTGTTGAGCTGCCAAATTCCTGCCCCACAGCCTATGGCGATTACCAGCAAGGCTGATACAGTAGCAACTATGCGCTTTGCTATCAGTATGTCGAAGAGGCGATTAGAAGATTTCAAGATAAGGGTTTGAAATGAAGTGGATTATTCCAGTTGTACTGCTCATGATTGTGGCCAGCTTAGGCTCTGCTCTCTACTACATGATGAAAGACCGGGGCAATAGCTCAAGAATGGTTCGCTCTTTAATGCTACGCATCGGCTTGTCTCTTGCGCTCTTTATAGGCATCCTGATTGCCTACCGCTTTGGCTTGATTGAGGCGACAGGCATCAAAGTAGGCTACAACTAAATTGCTTTAAAAACCGTACAGCTAAAAACGAATCGGGGCTTACAGCCCCGATTTTTATTTCTTTACATCCAGTAAACAGCGATATACAGACCGAGCCAGACAACGTCAACGAAGTGCCAGTACCAGGCAGCGCCTTCAAACGCAAAGTGATGCTCGGCAGTGAAATCACCACGGATCATACGACGCAAAACAATCGCCAACATCGTGCCGCCCAGGAATACGTGGAAACCATGGAAGCCGGTCAACATAAAGAAGGTTGAGCCATAGATGCCAGATGTCAGCTTCAGGTTCAACTCATGGTAAGCGTGGTAGTACTCGAATGCTTGGAAGCATAAGAATACGAAACCTAATGCAACGGTGGCAGCCAAGAAGTTGATGGCTTTTTTAATGTGATTTTCAACTAATGCATGGTGTGCAATCGTGATCGTTACACCTGAGCTCAACAACAAGAAAGTATTGAGTGTTGGAATTGGCCAAGGACCCATCGTAGTGAACTTCTCCACCAAACCAGCAGGACCATCATTTGGCCAAACTGCTTGGAAATCAGGCCATAGCAATTTGCTCTCAACGTCACCCATCCAAGGCATTGCAATATTGCGCGCATAAAAGAGTGCGGCAAAGAATGCGCCAAAGAACATGATTTCTGAAAAGATGAACCAAGCCATTGACCAACGATAAGAAATATCAACGTTCACACCGTTTTTACCAGTATTGGATTCAGCAATCGTGTCGCCAAACCAATGGTAGAGCACAAATAGCACCCAGGCCACACCAGCAAGGGTCAGCGCACCGCCCCATGAAGTATGGTTGACCCAGCCAGTCATGCCGTAACCAAAGGCAACTAAGCCAGCCGCTGCCATGGCAGGATGCCTAGATAGTCCAGGGACGAAATAGTAAGGGGTTGAATTGGATGACATCTTATTCTCTCTATTCAATCAAAAAATAATCAATGGGACACAACTGCTTTCACTATCAAGAGCAGGATGGCCATAAAAATCAAGGCACCAACAACACCCGCAATGATAATGTGTACAAAACTTAATGTAGCTACATCTTCTTGCAAACCAGACTGCTTACGCACCCCTAAAAAACCCCACATCACGGCTTTCATAGACTGCAAAAAAGAACTTTTCTTTTTCTCCATCACACGCCTTTGGACTTGGGAGTCGTTGATCCAGCTGGTGGAACGCCAACACCTAATTCAAAGAAGGTATATGACAAAGTGATTGTTTTGACATCTTGCGGCAAGCCTGCATCGATCACAAAAACAACCGGCATTTTCTTCATTTCATGCGCAGCCAAAGTCTGCTGCTGAAAACAAAAACATTCTAATTTTGTAAAAAACTCTGTCGCGCTTTTCGGGGCATAGCTTGGTATCGCCTGCGCCTCAACTGAACGACCTAAATTATTGGTGACCTCATAAACAATCTCGGTCATCTCCCCAGGGTGAACTTCTAAAAAGTTTTTTACTGGCTTAAAAGTAAATGGGCCACGACTATTGGAGTCAAACTCAATGGTCACTTTGCGCGAGTAATCTACCTGAGTATTGCCAACCTTGTTTGGGCTAAATGCCCTCACACCGTAGTCGTTTTTACTAGTAACCACATTAATGCCAGTCACCTTGCACAAAGCTTGATACATCGGCACCAAGGCATAACCAAAACCAAACATCATTACCGAAGCGATTAAGAGCTTCAATAAGATTTGGCGGTTAGCAGAATGGTTGGCTGTCATGTTTACTGTTAGGTTTAACCTAAAACGCTCCACTTCATCACAATGCCAATAAAAAACACTACGGCAATGCTCAAAAGAATCAGCCCTAGGCGGCGATTATTCGCTGCCAGGGCTGCTTTAGAAGACGAATTAAATTCCTGCTTCACGCAACTGCTCCGCATTTGGAGGAGTTTCAAAAGTGTGATGTGGAGCTGGTGAAGGCACAGTCCACTCTAAACCTTTAGCACCATCCCAAGGCTTGGCTGGAGCTTTCTCACCATGACCACGATATGCAGGCAATGCTACACAGAACAAGAAGTAAACCTGAGCTAAACCAAAACCTAATGCGCCGATAGAAGCGATCATGTTGAAGTCAGCAAACTGCGTTGGGTAGTCAGCATAGCGACGTGGCATACCTGCAAGACCCAAGAAGTGCATTGGGAAGAAGGTGATGTTAAAGAAGATCATGGAAGCCCAGAAATGGATCTTGCCACGAGTTTCGCTAGCCATACGACCAGTCCACTTTGGACACCAGTAGTAGAAACCTGCAAACATGGCAAACAATGAACCGGCTACCAACACATAGTGGAAGTGGGCAACAACATAATAGGTATCTTGCAAGCCAATATCAATTGGCGCCATCGCCAAAATCAAACCAGTGAAGCCACCCATCGTAAATACGAAAATAAAACCAACAGCCCACAACATTGGTGTTTCAAAGGTCATAGACCCTTTCCACATTGTTGCAACCCAGTTAAAAATTTTCACACCAGTTGGAACAGCAATCAACATCGTTGCGTACATGAAGAACAGCTGACCAGTTACAGGCATACCAGTTGCAAACATGTGGTGCGCCCAAACGATGAATGACAAGATCGCGATAGACGATGTTGCATAAACCATGGAGCTGTAACCAAACAGAGTTTTTCTGGAGAAAGCTGGGACGATTTCACTCACAATTCCGAATGCAGGAAGAATCATGATGTAAACCTCTGGGTGACCAAAGAACCAGAAAATATGCTGGAACATGATTGGGTCACCGCCACCTACTGCAGAGAAGAATGAAGTACCGAAATGACGGTCAGTCAAGACCATAGTGATTGCGCCCGCCAATACAGGCATCACAGCAATCAACAAGTAGGCAGTAATCAACCAGGTCCAGCAGAACATTGGCATCTTCATCAATGTCATGCCAGGAGCGCGCATATTCAAAATGGTCACGATGATGTTGATCGAGCCCATGATGGATGAAGCACCCAACAAGTGGAGAGCAAAAATACCCATGTCCAAACCAGGACCCATTTGTGAGGTCAATGGTGCATAAATCGTCCAACCACCAGATGGAGCGCCGCCAGGAGCCAAGAAAGAGCTTAGCAATAAAGTAGCCGCTACAGGAAGAATCCAGAAGCTAAAGTTATTCATACGGGCAAAGGCCATATCGGATGCGCCGATTTGCAATGGAACCATCCAGTTTGCAAAACCAACGAAGGCCGGCATGATCGCGCCGAACACCATCACCAAACCGTGCATGGTGGTGAGCTGGTTAAAGAATTCTGGGCGGAAGAATTGCAAGCCAGGCTGGAACAATTCCAAACGAATTCCCAAGGCCATCGTTCCACCAGCTAATAAGCTGATAAACGAGAAGATCAAATACATCGTACCGATGTCTTTGTGGTTGGTTGCAAACAACCAACGACGCCAACCATGTGGCGTGTGATCATCATGCGCGTGATCGTGTGCGTGATCGTGGGTAGTAGAGACTGTGCTCATGAATTACTCCGGTTTCGTTTATCTGTTATTCGTTAATGGATTACTGGCCGCCACGTGCGGTAATAATTTCTTGGGTCTGAATCACTTCACCCGTCTTATTACCCCAGGAGTTACGGGTATAGGTAATGACTGCGGCAATGTCACCATCAGACAGTACGCCAGCCCATTTCGGCATTGCATTTTTACCGTTTAGCAAAATATTGAATTGGCCTGCTTTAGGACCATTCACTACTTTGCTGCCATCCAATGCTGGGAATGCGCCTGCACCTTTGCCGTTCGGCTGGTGACAAGCAGCGCAGTTAGCTGCATACACTTTTGCGCCACGTTCTTTTTGCTCTTCCAAGGTGTAAACCTTAGAAGGATCATCGCCGCCAGCGCCCATTTCTTTTTTCTTCTGAGCAACCCAAGCGGTGTAATCATCTTGTGAAACGACTTTCACAACAATCGGCATGAAAGCGTGTTCGGCTCCGCACAACTCAGAACACTGACCGCGGAATGTGCCAATAGTGTCAGCCTTAAACCAAGTGTCACGCACGAAGCCTGGAATCGCATCTTGCTTTACGCCGAAAGCAGGAATAGTCCAAGAGTGAATGACGTCGTTTGCTGTAGTGATCAAACGAATCTTTTTTCCAACCGGTACAACAAGCTCGTTATCCACTTCCATCAAATAGGTATTCGATTTTGGTTCCAAGTTATTGATAGCCTCACGAGAGGTTGCCAAGGTTGAAAGGAAGCTAATACCTTCTCCCTCACCTTTGATGTAGTCGTAACCCCATTTCCACTGGTAACCTGTAGTCTTAATGGTGATGTCTGAATTGGTGGTGTCTTTCATTGCCACTACTGTTTTCGTTGCAGGCAATGCCATGCCAATCACAATTAACAATGGAATCACAGTCCAAACGATTTCAACCAGAGTGCTCTCGTGGAATGAAGCCGACTTGTGTCCCAATGATTTGCGGTGCTTCAAAATGGAGTAGAACATCACACCAAAAACACCCACAAAAATAAATGCGCAAATCGCAAGCATCATCCAGTGCAACCAATGGATTTCCTGCATGATTTTGGTAGCTGGGGCTGCGAAATTCAGCTGATTTACAGCTGGGCCGCCAGGCATATTCTCTGTTGCGTGTGCCAAAGCTGTGCCAAAGGCTGCTACTAAGTAGAGCGATGCCCTAGTGACTTTTCCAAATAAATTCATCTTATTCTCTGTTTATTGTCGCGAGCACTGCAGCAAAAAGCGCCACAAAGTGCTCAAAAAGCGGTCTCAAGCCAATACATCCAGCGGTGATTATAGGGTTAATTAGACTCAAGAACAAACAGGGATAACCCAGCCTGGTCCAATCTTGGTCGAGGTTTAAATGATAGTAAGCACTTACACTTAAGCAGAATCTGACCTAGTCTTGCGTCCAATTTGATTTAGATCAATATAGGCAACCTGATCCTTGGCTTTTGCAAGGTGCTTTCCGATTGCCCATGCATGCCCATACACCACTTCCAGCGTCAATTTTTGGGGTAATTGGCTGATATCTGCGCTTAGATTTGGCAATGAATGGACCAATTTCAAAGCCTTGATATCGGCTAGCAATAAAGCCGACTTCTCGTAATCGAGGGTTAGATACTCCATATCCATGACGGGGTCAGAAAAACGCTCCGCCATCAAGGCATCACCCATATCGTGCATGTCCCAGGGGCTGACAAGATTTTTTAGCTGTAAAAGCCCAGTTTCGAGAGCGCGCAGCTCTTTACCGGTATCGGGACCGAGATAACTGAAAGCAATTAAGCCGCCCTCGCGCAAAACACGCCAACACTCACTTAAAAATTGCTTAGGGTCCGGCAAGTCTTGCAGCAAGAGATCGCTGATGACTAAATCAACAGAATTATCAGGGAGCATGAATTTACCGCTCATTTGATATTGAGTAATCTCACCTGATTTTCCAGAAGAAAAAATAGAGCGCCAATGGCATTTCGCTTTAGATCTCCATAGGGCAAATGAAGATGATGCATTCTCAGCAATGCTATGAATGCGTGCTTTGGGAAAGCGTTTTGCAAGGGCGTCATGATGTCTCCCAGGAAAATCTGGAATAAGTAACACATCACGTACTTCTAATTTGACGATGTCGAGCTTTTGCAGCATGCGTTCTGCAATTTCAGCTTGTAACCATCTGATTGGCTGGGTCATTGACTCAGTATACTCAGCGCCCCATGCGTTTTCTAGAGAAAATTTTTCGCGTACTCAGCACTGCACTTTTGCCAACGGAATGTATTGCCTGCAAAGCGTTTCAAGCGCATTCCGTCTGTGCAAATTGCCTAGCAACCATCCACTGCAATAGCCTCATGCAGTATGAGTGTTGTTATCAATGTGGCTTACCTCTCAATGCAAACGAGCTTAGCGAACATCAGTGCAGGCAATGCAAGGTGCAAGCACCCTACTTTGATGAAACCATTTGTCTTGATCGGTATCAGGGAATTTTGCAAGATGCCTTGCATCAATTTAAATATCAAAAGAGATTGTCTTATGCATCAGGATTGGCTGATGTCTGGAATCACCTATTGAGCACTTCATTAATCTCGACAGAGGCTCATTACTTAATGCCTGTACCGCTTAGCGTAAAAAAATTGCATACGCGCGGCTTTAATCAAAGTTGGGAGTTAGCCCGAAAACTAAGATGTAATGCAAACCTAGTGAAGCTACCATATGCCTTAAAACGTCACCATCATTCAGAACGCCAAGCAGGAAGCTCAAGAGATGAACGTTATCACTCGATTCAACAAATGTTCTATATTGATGAAAAGTATCGAGAGCGATTACAAAATAAAATTGTGATCGTATTTGATGATGTCATGACTAGCGGCGCCACCTTGAATGAGATTGCGCGTATTCTGAAGGACAATAAGGTCTCACGTGTCATTAACTGGGTATTACTCAGAGCAACTAAATCTCCCTAAAAAAACAAAGAATGCAGCATGTTTAATATCGTTCTATTTGAACCAGAAATACCGCCCAATACAGGCAATATCATTCGCTTATGTGCCAATACTGGCGCAAAGCTTCATTTGATTGAACCCTTGGGATTTCCCATGGAGGATGCTAAGTTAAGGCGCGCCGGTTTGGACTATCACGAGTTTGCGAGCATTAAAGTGCATGCAAGTTGGACCCAGTTTTTAGAGAACGAACATCCCGACCCCCAGCATCTTTATGCACTAACTACTAAAGGTAGTGGGAGCTTTCATGATGGCAAATATAAGCCGGGGGATTATTTTGTTTTTGGCTCGGAAACGAAAGGCATCACCGAAGAAGTGCGTCATTCGATTCCAACATCAAATCAAATGCGCTTGGCAATGCAAGATAACAGTCGCAGTCTGAACTTATCGAATACTGTTGCAATTGTGGTTTACGAAGCCTGGCGCCAAAATGGTCTTACAGGCGGTAAATAAGCTGTAGTTCTACGCTTCAATTTTGGGATCACGTCCCATCAGCTTCTTAACCGCTTCTTTTGGAGTCAACTTACTCGAGAGAACCTCGCCCATCATGGCGGTAATTGGCATATCCACGCCTAAACGCTTAGCGAGATCACTCACGGCAGCAGCGCATAAGACGCCTTCAGCCACATGACCTAAGCTGGCTAGGATTTCATTGAGAGACTTGCCCGCAGCCAATTCAAGCCCAACCCGGCGATTACGAGAAAGATCGCCAGTTGCCGTCAGAATTAAATCGCCTACACCCGTAAGACCCATACAGGTTTCTGATTTACCGCCAGCCGCTTTTACTAAGCGCATCATTTCTGCCAAGCCGCGAGTGAGAACTGCAGCACGTGCATTTAACCCAAGCTGTAGGCCATCGCCAATTCCTGCAGCAATTGCCAAAACATTCTTAACGGCACCACCTAATTCAACGCCGATCAAATCATCACTTGAGTAAACGCGCATATTGTCATGATGAAAAGCAGCTTGAACAATCTCGCAAAGCTGAGCTGACGCACTAGCAACCGTCAAAGCACATGGCATACCAGCGCCAACTTCGTGTGCAAAGCTTGGTCCAGACAATGCACCATAAGCATGAGTTAACCCACGGCCATGCAATTGATGTTCACGCTCAACCACTTGATGAGGCAATAGCGCAGTTGCTGGCTCTAAGCCCTTGCACAACCAAATAATATTGAGGGGGTGTTTAGCAACTTGAAGTACTTGCGTAATCGTTTCCGCAAGACCGGACATCGGTGTTGCAACCACCAATAGATCCTGCTCAGAAAGCCTATTAATAGCGGCAGAAAAGTCCGCTTCTAAATGTAGGTTTTTAGGAAGGTTAATGCCGGGTAAATAGGATTTATTTTCGCCACTCTGCGCAATCTCCTGAAGCTGATCAGCGCTGCGAGACCATAAGCAAACATCCCCATCCTGAAGATGACGCGCAGCTTGGGAGGCCATTGCGGTACCCCAAGCTCCAGCACCTAATAACGTCACCTTCATTGATCGTGACCTAGATGATGACTTTAGTTAGGAAGAATAATTTTGCTTTCATCTGCAGCGGCACCCGGTGCACCTGCAGCCGCCTGCTGAGCCTTCATCAAGCGATGCTCATACATTGCGTGGAAATTAATTTCATTCAAGTGAATAGGCTGGAAACCGGCACGACCAATAATGTCAGCCATATTCGAGCGCAAATAAGGGTACAGAATCGTTGGGCAAGAGATTCCCAACATGAGATCCATTTGCTCTGGAGGGATGTTGCTGAATTCAAAAATGCCAGACTGATTAGCCTCTACCAAAAAGAGTACTTTGCCCTCGACGCGTGCTGTCATCGTAGAGGTAAGGGATACTTCAAACAGTCCTTCGCTCAAACGCTTCACCGCAACATCAACCTCAACCTGTACTTGAGGCTCAGCAACGACCAAGAAAATTTCAGGGGCATTTGGTTGTTCTAAAGATAAATCTTTCAGGTAGATACGCTGAATTCGGAATCCAGGTTCATTTGATCCGGCAGCACCATCTTGAGGAGCAGAAGATTGTTCAGTCATCACAAGCTTTCTTTATTTATCTAATCTATCAAACTAGCAGAGGATCAAGCTTTCCAGCGCGATCCAAGGCCACTAAATCATCATATCCACCCACATGAGTCTCGCCAATATAAATTTGTGGGACAGTACGTCGACCAGTTCGGGTCATCATGATTTCACGTTGTGAGGGGTCGAGATCAATCAAAATCTTCTCTAAATTACTCACACCTTTTTTCAGCAATAGCTTTTCAGCCATCACGCAATATGGGCACACCTGGGTGCTGTACATCGTCACAGAAGGCATATTTGTTCTCTATTTAACCAATGGTAGGGCGGCCTGCTTCCAAGCTTGGACGCCACCATCTAAAACCCCGGCCTCTGCAAAGCCCAATTTCTGAACCTCGGCCAGCGCCTTACGAGACAATGCGCCGGTATCACAGACCAAGACTACTGGACGCTTTCGATCTAATTTCAGCGCTTCGATTGCGCCCACCAAGCCAGCTGCGCTGACCAATTTTGCTCCTGGCAAATGACCAGCCTTGAAGGCCTCCTCAGAGCGCAAATCCAAAACATGAGATTTACGGCGATTAATCCAGATGGTCGCCTCGGTAGGGGACAAGCCCTTTCCGCTAATAAGCGTAGATAATGTAGGAAGGAACAGCGCTACGCCTGAAACCACTAAAAGGGCGATAAGCGCTAAATTATCAATTTGCGTGAGAAAGTTCATCACCGGATTATAGAATGGCTCTATGAAACAACTTGTCCTTATTCGTCATGGCGAATCCGCCTGGAACCTTGAAAACCGCTTTACTGGATGGGCGGACGTTGACTTAACCCCAAAAGGTGCCGAACAAGCCCTAGCAGCAGGTGAAAACCTCAAAAAAGCTGGCTATGAATTCGATATCGCCTATACCTCTGTTTTGAGGCGTGCTATTCGCACCCTCTGGAATGTTCAAGACACCATGGATCTCATGTGGCTCCCAGTGGTTCATAGCTGGCGATTAAATGAACGTCACTATGGTGCGCTCACCGGACTGAACAAAGCAGAAACCGCTGAAAAATATGGTGATGAGCAAGTTCATATTTGGCGACGTTCTTATGATGTGCGTCCACCTTTGTTGGAAAATGAGGATGAGCGCAATCCCAAACATGATCCGCGCTACTCAAAACTCAACGCTTCTGATATCCCCTTGGGTGAATGTCTCAAAGATAACGTTGAGCGCGTCCTACCACTATGGAATGAATCGATTGCTCCAGCACTAAAAGCGGGCAAGCGCGTATTACTAGTTGCACATGGCAACAGTATTCGCTCTTTAATTAAGTATTTGGATCAAATGTCTGATGAGGCCATCATGGAAATCAATGTTCCTAATGGCGTTCCACTGGTATATGAGCTCGATGACAACCTGAAACCCATTCAACATTTCTATTTGGACTAAACCAAAAACATGCGTCAATTTCTGAAGAACTTTGCCCTCATTGCCATTGGTCTTGTTGCTGGTGTAGCTGCCACCATCCAGCTCTCCGCAACCGCCCAGCAAGGTTCCCAGCTGCCGCTGGATGAGCTACGCACACTCTCTAATGTGTTTGCGCAAATCAAACGGGAATATGTTGAACCAATTGAAGACAAGCAACTATTAACAGATGCTGTCAAAGGTATGGTAAGCAGTCTTGATCCGCACTCTACATTCTTAGATAAAAAAGATTTTGCTGAAATGCAAGAGCAAACTTCTGGCAAGTTTGCTGGTTTAGGTATTGAGATTACTTCTGAAGATGGAGTAGTAAAAGTACTCAACCCAATTGAAGACAGCCCTGCTGCACGCGCCGGTCTTCAAGCAGGTGATTTAATTACTCGCTTAGATGACAAGCCCGTACGTGGAATGTCACTCGACAAAGCAGTACGGACTATGCGCGGTACACCGGGAACAAAAATTACTTTAACGGTCTACCGTAAGAGTGAGGAACGTAGCTTTCCAGTTACGATCACGCGCGCCGAGATTAAAGTGCAGTCGGTAAAAGCCAAAATTTTGGATAACGATATTGCCTGGGTTCGCGTGACGAGCTTTCAAGAACGTACCGTACCGGATCTTGCAAAAAAACTAACTGATTTAGCCAATCAAGATCCAAAACTCAAGGGCATTATTTTGGATTTACGCAATAACGGTGGCGGCTTATTGCAAGGCGCTGTTGGAGTGGCAGCTGCTTTCTTACCCCCTGGCGCAGTCATTGTGTCCACAAAAGGTCAAGCACCAGACTCCCAGCAAGTATTTAATGCAACCCCGGCCATGTACCGCTTAAGCGAGCCAGGCGACCCATTAGCAGGCGTACCTGAGATCTTCAAGAAGCTCCCGATGGTGGTTCTAGTCAATGCTTACTCCGCATCTGCCTCTGAGATTGTTGCTGGCGCCCTGCAAGACTACAAGCGCGCAACCATCATTGGCAAGACCACTTTTGGCAAAGGCTCCGTACAAACAGTACGCCCCTTAACCAATGATTCCGCTTTGAAAATTACTACTGCTTACTACTACACCCCTAGCGGCAAATCGATTCAAGCATTTGGCATCAAACCGGATATCCCTGTAGACCAAAATAAAGATGGGGATCCTGATGACGTATTGATTACGCGTGAGATCGATAGCGAAAAGCATTTGCGCAATAAACAATCGGCAGAAGATAAGCTAATTAAAGATCGCGAACAACGTCGTCTCGAAGAAATGCAGCGCATCGAAGAGAAAAACGCCAAGAAGACGCCTGAAGAAAAAGAAAAAGAGAAGAACAAAAAACCGCCAGAACTTGGTAGTGCTGATGACTTCATGCTTTCTCAGGCTGTAGCCTTTATCAATGGTCAACCGGTGAAGCGCTCTTCATCTAAGCTTGAGTAATTCACTGTTCGGGCTAACCCATGAATGACGAGCAGTTACTGCGCTACTCAAGGCATTTATTGCTTGAGGATATTGATGTCGAAGGTCAAGAGAAGCTCTTAAATGCCCATGCACTGGTCGTTGGGGCGGGTGGTTTAGGCAGTGCTGTAGCACCCTATTTGGCTGCAGCAGGGGTGGGCTACATTACCTTAGTGGATCACGACGACGTTGATCTGACTAACTTGCAACGTCAAATCATGCATACCGAATCTATGGTTGGCAAAAGCAAAGTCACATCTGGCAAGCATTTTTTGCAACAGCTCAACTCCAGCATTCGAGTAGAAACGATTCAAGCTAAAGTCAGCGCCTCATTACTAGATGAATTGCTACCTAGCGTCTCTATTGTTTTAGATTGCACCGACAATTTTTTGACCCGGCACTTAATTAACAGCGCTTGTGTGACGCATCACACTCCACTGGTTTCTGGATCAGCACTTCGCTTTGATGGGCAGGTATCAGTATTTGATCCACGCAATAAAACCTCTCCCTGCTATGCCTGCATCTTTTCACCCGATGAAAGCTTTGAAGAGGTTAGCTGCTCCACCATGGGAGTCTTTTCCCCGCTAGTTGGCATCATTGGGTCTATCCAGGCAGCCCAAGCATTACAAGTCTTAATTGGATTTGGGGAGCCCCTAGTTGGACGGATGCTACTTTGGAATGCCCGTGCTACTCAGGTAGATCAAATTCAGATTGCCCGCAACCCCGACTGCTCAGTCTGCGGTAATCTACATTAAAAAATTACGCTAGCAAGCGTTCCAATGCCTTTGCTTGAGCTTCCGGCTCATACGCTTTCAATACTCTCGGAAAGCGCGCTCTCAGCATGCCTACGTTGGCCTTCAGAATCTCGCGCTTAACTAGTAACAACTGACTAAAGTGCATTGAGAAGTCTGTTAAACCCATGGCAAGCAGGAGTTTTGTTAGTGAAGGATCTCCAGCCATCTCTCCGCAGACAGCAACTGGAATATTGGCGCGCTTTGCCTGTTCAATAATATTGGCAATTAAATTCAAAATTGCCGGATGCAATGGATCGTACAGGTGGGCAACCGCATGATCTGCCCGATCAATTGCTAAGGTGTATTGAATTAAGTCGTTCGTACCAATGGATAAGAAATCAAAACGGCTTATAAAGAGCGGCAATACCAAAGCTGCTGCCGGAATTTCAATCATGGCACCCACTTGAATATTGGGATTAAATGCTTGGCCGCGTTGATGTAATTGTTGCTTTGCCTTTTCAATCAAGCGGAAGGTTTCATCGATTTCTTTGGCATGCGCCAACATCGGAATCATGATGCGCGCCTGTCCATGCGCTGAAGCCCGTAGAATTGCCCTGAGCTGTGTCAAGAAAATTTCAGGCTCAGTCAAAGACCAGCGAATTGCTCTCAGACCCAGTGGTGATGTGCCCGTTTGCGATACATCGGTGCCGCCAGCGCCCAATGCTTTATCAGCACCCACGTCAATCGTACGGATATTGACTGGTAGTCCATGCATTAAATCGACTACGCGACGGTACTCTTGATATTGCTGCTCCTCATCTGGAAGTGCTTGTTTGCGATCCATAAATAGAAACTCAGATCGAAACAGTCCAACTCCCACTGCGCCCAACTTCACTGCCTGAATTGCATCTTCTGGCAGTTCAATATTGGCAAGCAACTCAATATCCACGCGATCGAGAGTTTCCGTCTTCGCGTGCTTAAGCTGCTGAAGTTTGCGAGCCTCTTTTGCTGCCTGGCTTTGTAACTTGCGGTACTCCGCCAACAACTGCTCATCTGGAGAAACAACTACTAAACCTTGTTCGCCATCCAGAATTAACCAATCTCCATGGCGAATCATTTCGCTGGCATGACGTACTCCAACAACCGCTGGAATTTCCATGCTGCGCGCCACGATCGCGGTATGGGATGTTTTTCCACCCAAGTCGGTGACAAAGCCAGTGAATGCATGCTCTTTAAAACGCAACATATCGTGTGGCGCAATATCGTGGGCCACGATAATTGATTCGACGCCGATATCCGTGGCTGGCAAAAATTCAGAATCGTTTAGAACATCTTTCTTTTGCGCATTTAAAGCCTTGATCACGCGCTCTGCTACTTGGCGAATATCGTTTGCACGTTCTTTGAGATAGGGGTCCTCAATTTCGGCAAATTGCTCCAGCAAATCATTAAGCTCGGTAGTTAATGCCCAGGCAGCATTCAGTCGCTGAGTACGAATTAATTTGATGGGCTTTTCAGCCAAAGCAGGATCAGCCAAAATCATTCCATGCACATCCAAAAACGCCGCCATCTCTTGAGGCGCGTCTTTAGGCAAACCTTGGCGCAATTGCTCTAACTCAAGGCGAACCTGATCAAAAGCATCTAATAACTTCTGGGCTTCTGCATCTTCTTTGCCAGGCTCAACCAAATAATGGCTTACCTCTAAAGCTGCACGCGAAATCAGTACCGCTTTGCCAATGGCAATGCCTTTCGATACTGGAATTCCGTGCAAGGCAAATGTCATGCTTACTCACCCTCTCCAAAGCGATCATTAATGAGAGCGGTAATGGCCTGCATAGCTTCATCCGCCCTATCGCCAACAGTCTCTAAAGTTACTGTACTGCCAATACCGGCAGCGAGCATCATGACACCCATAATGCTCTTAGCATTAATTTGACGCCCATTGCGTGACAACAGTATTTCACAAGGAAATTGGGCTGCCAATTGCGACAGCTTTGCAGAAGCTCTTGCATGGAGCCCCAATTTATTAATGATCTCGATTTCAGCAACTGGCATAGTGCATCCCAACCTTTACTCTTGATCCATTTTTGCGCCAAGGCGCAAAATTCCATTTTGCCCACCAGCTAAAGCTTTTTTAGCCAACTCTTCCAGGCCTTCGCCACGATGGGAGACGCAGCGCATCAACATGGGAAGATTTAAACCTGCCAACACAATGACGGGAGCATTTAAGCCTGACAAGGGGCCGAGCGCCTCTAGTCTTGAGGCTACGTTTGCTGGCGTTGCCCCCATTACATCAGTCAATATCAGTACGCCATTGCCAGTGTTTACGCCATAAGCTGCTTTTAAAACACGATCAAAGCTAGCCTTGATATCTTCATGCGGAGGGATATCAACAGCCCTAACTCTTTCAGGCAAGGCGCCAAAGGTATGCTCCACAAAACCAAGCATTGCACTGGCTACAGGTGTATGTGCAACGATTACGATTCCAGCCATGTTATGACAATGCCCTTTCAAGCGCTTTTAACCAAAACTGCGGCACATCAAAATTACTTTGCTCGGTAATTTCGACAAAACAGGTTGGGCTAGTGACATTGATCTCGGTCAAATAGCCCCCGATTAAATCTAGACCAACTAAAAATAAACCACGCCCAAACAGTATTGGCGCGAGTTTTTCAGCCACACTTCTTTCATTCTCCGTCAGTGGCATTGCAACCCCTTTGCCACCAGCAGCCAAATTACCGCGAATCTCTTTACCTTGAGGAATGCGCGCTAACGCAAACGGAACAACTTCACCGCCAATCAGCAAGACCCGTTTATCGCCCTGAACAATTTCTGGTAAAAAACGTTGCACCATCAGGGTTCTAGCGCCATTTTCACCCAAGGTTTCCACAATGCTAGCTAAATTCAAACCATCAGAGCTCACTCGAAATACACCCATCCCACCCATACCATCCAAGGGCTTAATCACAATATCGCGGTGCGTTTGATGAAACTCTTCTACTGCGCTCAGCTCACGCGTTACTAAGGTAGGGGGAATTAACTCAGGGAATTCAGTAATCGATAGTTTTTCCGAATGATCACGCACAGCTGCGGGATCATTAAATACTTTTGCACCCTGTCGCTGCGCAGCTGAGAGCATCCAAGTTGTATTGAGATACTCAATATCAAACGGTGGATCCGTTCTCATTAATACTGCTGAGAAGGATTTCAGCGAACGTGACTCTAGGGCTCCAAGCTCAAACCAAGAGGTAGAGCTAGGCCTGATGAAAAGCGGCTGACAATCTGCGACAACAAAATTGTCTTTCCACAAAATATTGCGGCTCTGACAAAACCACAAACGATGCCCGGCTTCTTGAGCAACACGCATCATCGCTAAAGTGGAGTCTTTTTTAATCTTAAAAGATTCAAGCGGGTCAGCAATAAATAAAAGATCCATATTCTTTAGCAAGTCATTAATACTGCAATTTATGACACTTCCATATCTGGATCAGTTCTCTCAAGCTCTAGTGAGGCTGCCAGAAGTGCCAAACGCGCTACAACGCCATATAAATAGAAGCGGTTGGGGGCTGCGCTACCAGGCTTTGCTCCCAGGTCAGGCATCGAGTTCTGCTCAAAGGCAAGCGGCACAAAATGCATTCCGGGAGCATTTAAGTTCTCATCTGGACCGCGATCTGTATGGACGCGATAGAAACCGCCGATCACATACCGATCAATCATATAAACCACCGGTTCTGCCACTGCTTCATTGACTTTTTCAAAGGTATAAACGCCCTCTTGAATCAGCACATCGCTAACCTCAAGGCCCTCCTTCACCACACTCATTTTGTTGCGATCTTTACGATTCAAGCCTTTGAGCTGAGAAGGATCATTCACCACCATCACGCCCATGCCATAAGTACCTGCATCAGCTTTGACAACAACATATGGCTTTTCTTTAATTCCGTATTCACGGTATTTTTTAGCAGTCTTTTTTAAGACTTGCTCAACAGCCGCTTGTAGCTCATCTTCACCTTTGCGCTCATGAAAATTAATATCTGAGCAACTCGTGAAATAAGGATTAATCATCCATGGATCAATATCAACAACCTTGGCAAACTTCTTCGCTACTTCTTCATATGCCGCGAAATGATTAGATTTACGACGGACATGCCAGCCAGCATGGAGGCCGGGGAGCAGGTATTGCTCATGAATATTTTCTAAAATTGGGGGAATACCAGCAGATAGATCATTGTTTAATAAGATGGAGCAAGGATCAAAATCTTTTAAACCTAAGCGCTGCTTTTTCAAGCCAAGACGAGAAAGAGGTTCCATCAACAATCGATTGCCATCAGGCAACTCAATCCAGGTTGGCTTTTTAATTTCTTCTGAAAACGTACCCAAGCGAACATTAAGTCCAGCTTGGCGCAAGATGGATGACAGGCGTGCAATATTTTGCAGATAGAAAGTGTTACGTGTATGACGCTCTGGAATCAATAATAAATTTTTGGCTTCTGGGCAGATTTTCTCAATTGCAGCCATTGCAGCCTGAACTGCCAAAGGCAACATTTGCGGAGAAAGATTATTAAATCCACCAGGAAAGAGATTGGTATCAACCGGGGCCAACTTAAAACCGGAATTTCGTAAATCCACCGAACAATAGAAAGGCGGGGTATGTTCCTGCCATTCAAGCCTGAACCAGCGCTCAATAGTTGGGGTGGCTTCTAGCACCTTTGACTCTAATTCGAGCAAAGGGCCGCTAAGGGCAGTAATTAGATGTGGAACCATTCCACCATTGTAAGATTTTTAAAAGAAAGACGCGGGATCCTAGGATCCCGCGCTTAAAAACCGAGCAACCAACCAGAGGCTGCCCGGTGAGGGGTAAATCTACTAATTAAGACTCGTAAGCAGTCTCACCGTGTGAGCTGATATCCAAGCCTTCGCGCTCTTCTTCTTCCTTCACACGCAAACCGATCACAATATCGATCAATTTGAAGGCGATGAAAGAAACTACGCCAGACCAAATTACAGTAGTAATTACGCCTTGAGCTTGAACCCACAATTGGCTAGCAATTGAGTAATCAGGAGCAACAGCATTTGCTACATAATCCCAGATGCCTGTGCCGCCCAAAGCTGGATCAGCAAATACACCGGTCAACAAAGCACCAGTAATACCGCCAACGCCGTGAACTCCAAATACGTCCAAGCTGTCGTCTGAACCCAAAATCTTCTTGAGACCAGTAACACCCCAGAGGCAAACTACACCAGCAATTAAACCGATGATGATTGCACCCATTGGGCCCGCAAAACCAGCAGCAGGAGTAATAGCAACCAAACCAGCTACGCAACCAGAAGCCGCGCCCAACATAGAAGGCTTGCCTTTGAGAACCCACTCAGCTACAGACCAGCCCAATACAGCAGCAGCAGTTGCTAAATAAGTATTTACGAAAGCCAATGCAGCGCTACCGTTTGCTTCGAGTGCTGAACCAGCATTGAAACCAAACCAACCGAACCACAAGAGTGCAGCACCAGTCATTACATAAACGAGGTTATGTGGCTTCATTGCTTCTTTGCCGTAACCAATACGCTTGCCGATAACGAATGAGCCAACCAAACCAGCGATCGCAGCATTGATATGAACAACAGTACCGCCAGCAAAGTCGAGAACACCTTTTTGCCACAACCAACCAGCACGAGCAGTAATCGCCTCGAGTGACGCAGCATCTTTGATGTCATCAGGACCAGGCCAGAACCAAACCATGTGAGCGATTGGCAAGTAGCTGAATGTGAACCAAATGACCATGAATACCAAAATTGCAGAGAACTTAGCGCGCTCAGCGAAGGAACCAATGATCAAGCAGCAAGTGATGGTTGCGAACACTGCTTGGAAGGCCATGAATACATATTCAGGAATTACAACACCCTTACTAAAGGTTGCTGCTACTGAATCTGGATTCATACCACCCAAGAACAGACGATCGAGTCCACCAATAAACGCTCCGCCTTCTGTGAATGCAAAGCTGTAGCCATAGATCGCCCACAGCACTGTAATCAAAGAAAAGACCATGAAGCATTGCATGCAGATGGAGAGAATGTTCTTGCTACGTGTCAAACCGCCGTAGAACAAAGCCAAACCAGGAAGCGTCATCAACAACACGAGTGCTGTAGAAACTAACATCCAAGCGGTATCGCCCTTGTTGCACTTTTCAGAGCAAAGAACGGGCGCAGGTTCTGCAGCTGCTGGAGTTGCGGCAGGAGCAGTAACTGCTGGTTTTTTTACTTCATCAGCATGCGCTGGCGAAGTAACAATTACGCCAGTAGCGCCAATAGCCAAGGCCATTGCACCACCAGCTACGAGTCGTTTCATCCAAGTTAACATATTGAACCTCTCTTTAAAGTGCTGACGCGCCGGTTTCACCGGTACGAATACGAATGACGTGCTCAACTGGTGAGACAAAAATCTTGCCATCGCCAATCTTGCCAGTACGTGCAGATTTTTCAATTGCTTCAATCGCACGCTCCAAGATGCCATCTTCAACAGCAGCTTCAATTTTTACTTTAGGCAAAAAGTCGACAACATACTCAGCACCGCGATACAACTCGGTGTGACCTTTTTGACGACCAAAGCCTTTAACTTCAGTGACGGTAATACCCGAAACCCCCACTTCCGAGAGAGCTTCGCGCACTTCGTCAAGCTTGAAGGGCTTGATGATTGCGGTAATTAATTTCATATGTTTCTCCGTTCAGAGGTGGAAATTAGAAAGTTTTAGTAAGGGCTACAACTGCGTTGCCACGACCTTGGTTACCGCCGTTAGGTGTTGAATACACATAAGTGTTGCCCACTTTCTGCGCACTAGTACCAGTGTAGTAAGCAGTAGCAGACAAGCCGCCACCAAAGTCTTTAGTCAAACCAAGCTTCCAGTCGGCATAGCTCAAATTCCATGTACCGTTGTATGGGCTTGAACCAACCACAACGATGTTGTTCGGAACATATTGGTAACCAACGTGTGCATTTACTGTGAGGCCATAAAAACCAGTGTCATAGTTTGCAGTCAAATCTGGGTAGAAAGAGCCCTTAGAGTTTGCAATACCGAACAAGTTGCTTACAGCATAAGAAAACTTCAAGAAGCCAGTCGTTGCACCTGCAGTAAAGTTTTGCGCTGCATACAACTCTGTTGTGCTTGGGTTAACGCCAGAACTTTGACGAATTGTTGGAGTAGCGTTTACCAAGTTAGCAGACTGAATGCCAGGCAAACCAGACGTCGGGTAGTAGTACTGCAATACACCGAAATCACTAGCAAAACCTTCGCCGATCAATTCTTTCTTGATACCGGCATAAAAATCCATCTCTACCGGAGCGGAAACAGAATGCCCCCATGGAGAAGTACCGCCGTAGCTATCGCTGATCCAGCTGATTGAGCTGTTCCAGTTACCTACATAGAAACCGCTTTCATGGGCGTAATCAAAGCCGCCTTGAATTGCTGGTTTGTTATTCGATTGTGTCAAACCACGATAGATATAGCTGCTAGCTACTGTTACGTTAGCAGTGATTGGGCTTACTTCTGGGGCTGCCGCTTCTTCGGCGAATGCTGAAGAACACGCCAAGCCGGCCAGCAAAGCTGCTGCTGTTGCAGAGATTGCTGTTTTCTGTAAAGTTTTCATACTTAACTCCTTACTGGTTTGTAATAAAAAATGGGTTGAATGCTTATTGCATAGGGTGATATTGAAGGTCGGAGCAGATTTGAATTTGGGCGCATTCCCCTAATTAAGGCCTTCGCCCTGCTTTGGTGCTCAATAGTGCACCAATATAGTGAATATTCAGCATTTTTAGCCAGATTTGCCCATTTTCACCAGTTTTGAGCACTCAACTTAAAATATCAATGTGTATCTTTTATGCAACTTTAAATAGAACTGCGAAACCCCATCATGCAAAAACCAGGTGAAATCCTCGAGCAAATCCAACGCATTGCAAGTGATATGCAAAACAAAGTAGGTGATGCCATTCGTAATTCACCGGCGCAAGAAATTGAAAAGAATGTACGTGCGATGATGAACCAAGGTTTTCAGAAGATGGATCTAGTCACTCGCGAAGAGTTTGAGCTGCAGGGAAAAGTTCTGGCTAAGACAAGAGAAAAGCTTGAAGCGCTTGAAGCCAAAGTGGCTGCATTAGAAAAAACCCAATAAAAAACGAAAACAGATGCAGTGCGTTTTACTCTGGGTAAAACTCATTGAAAAAATTTGTATAGTCTTCTTGAGATAAAAAAGTTTTTGCATCTACCGCATCGCTGGCTGCATGCAAGATGGATATTTGATAAACCCAACTATTGCCTTTATCCACTAAACGCGTGATCCAACGAACGCGCATTGCTTGGGTAGCCTTCCCATTTGATGCAAACGTAATGAAATAATCTTTTGTGGGTAAGCCTTGACGCTGACCAGCACGATACAGGGCATCCTCCGTAACAACTATCCCACCAGCAGCTTTCGCCCTGTCTATCAAATTACTCTGAAGCAATGCAATGACTTGCTTAGCCGCAGCAGCCTGATTTTCTGGAATTTGGATTGCGCTAATTGAGTAAATGTCATCGTCAACTTTGGCTGCCTCCAAAGTTTGTAGAAAATCTTGATCTTGAACTGGAATGTGGCGCTCTAATTTGTCTGGCTTGGCAGGGAAAAGCGCGCTATACCCTTGCTCGGGTGACTGAACTGTACGCCAATTTAACTTAGGGCTACATGCTGACAAAAAAGCAAGGGCTGCAATAAAGATGCAAACCTTTAAAACATTTTTAGACAATGCCAGCCCCATGAGCTTGTTGATCCGCGTGATAACTTGAACGCACCATCGCGCCAACTGCTGCGTGTGAGAAGCCCATTTCATATGCCTTCTCTTCAAACATCTTAAAAACATCAGGATGCACGTAACGCTGAACTGGCAAGTGGTGACCTGAAGGTGCAAGATATTGGCCGATGGTCAACATATCAATATTGTGCTCACGCATATCCCGCATGACTTCTAGAATTTCTTCGTCTGTTTCTCCCAAACCAACCATGAGACCACTCTTAGTAGGAATATTAGGAAAACGCTCTTTAAAGTCTTTTAATAACTTCAAAGAATGGAGGTAATCAGCGCCTGGCCTTGCCTGTTTATACAAGCGAGGCACTGTTTCTAAATTGTGGTTCATGACATCTGGCAAGCCTTGCGGGGCATGCTCGGCAAAAATATCCAATGCCTTATCTAAGCGCCCACGAAAATCTGGAACCAATACTTCAATACGAGTGCTTGGTGAAAGTGTGCGTGATTGAGAAATGCAATCGACATAATGCATTGCACCGCCATCACGCAAGTCATCACGATCTACGCTGGTAATCACTACGTAATTGAGCTTTAGAGCGGCAATCGTACGGGCAAGGTTTGCAGGCTCTTTTTCATCTAGGGGGTCTGGTCGGCCATGGCCCACATCACAGAAGGGGCAACGACGGGTGCACTTATCGCCCATGATCATAAAAGTTGCCGTACCTTTACCAAAGCACTCCCCGATATTGGGGCAGCTTGCTTCTTCGCAGACCGTGACTAATTCATTCTCACGCAAAATTTTCTTAATTTCAGCGAATCGAGAATTTCCAGAGGCCGCCTTTACCCGAATCCAATCTGGTTTTTTGAGCACCTCTTCTAAAGGCACAATTTTGATTGGAATACGCGCAGTCTTTTCGCTCGACTTTTGTTTACGCGTAGCGTCATACTGAAGATCTTGACGCGCTTCTACAGACTGTTGGGTATCGGTTTTATTTGTGGTCATGTGGCATCAGTTGCTTTTGCAGGTGCTCCAAAAGCTTATTGCTAATAGTATCTATATTGTCCTTGATCCCAAGAGTTTGCATATCGACCGTCTTTAAGCCCTCATAACCACAAGGGTGGATTCGCCCAAAAGCCTCTAAATCGGTAGCTACATTCAAAGCCAGGCCATGATAAGAGCAGCTTTTAGAGACTTTAAGACCAAGAGCAGCAATCTTGGCCCCAAACCACTCAGTTGGCACCGATGCCTGCTCAGAAACGTAAATGCCCGGAGCGCCAGCATGCCTCTCAGCTTGAATTCCAAAATCGGCCAAGGTGTCAATAACGGCCTGCTCAATACGAGAAACCAGTTCTTTTACAAAAATTCCAAGACGCTTTAAATCCAGCAAGAGGTAGACCACTATCTGACCGGGCCCATGATATGTAATTTCACCACCCCGATCCACTTGCACCATGGGTATTTGATTGCTTGGGGAATGGAGGTTGCTAGCATCACCAGCTAAGCCCAAAGTAAAAACGGGTGGGTGCTCTAAAACCCAAATTTCATCTGGTGTAGTGCCATTGCGCTCTTGAGTAAAAGCACGCATCGCTTCATACGTCGTTGCGTAATCCGCTAGGCCAAGATGCTTTACTAAAGCTGACATACAGCCGTTTAAAGAACGATGCTAACTAAAGGGTGTGTCGATAGAGTGCGATACAACTCATCGAGCTGCTCACGACTCGTCGCAGTAATCGGCAAAGTAATGCCTAGATAATTTCCATCTTTAGATGGTCGCTGCTCCACTTTGCTCTCATCAAACGTTGGATCAAATTGCTTGGCAATATGAAGAATTGCTGGCAAATACTCTGGATTGCTTTTCCCCATCACCTTGATAGGAAACAGTGAAGGGTATTCAATTAATGATTTTTCTTCAGTCATAATTTTTTAAACATCTCTCTTAATAATTGCGATGATCTGGCATGCCTAACCAGGCGCCAGTAATGATGTTGCGTATGCAATGTAGCCTGCGATGAAAAAAGTGGTCCGCACCAGGAACTACTTGAACCGTTAACTCCTGAGGGCGCGCCCAATCTAATACATCAATCAGGGGGATAGTTTCATCTAGCTCGCCATGAATCAAAATGGTGTCGGCCGGCACTTGAGCCAATACCCATTTACCCGCAGCACTACCTACCATCACCAAACGCTCTGCTGGGCGACCCAAATCAGCCAACCTCTGCACCAGATGACTGCCAACAAAACTACCAAAGGAGAAACCCGAAACCACTAATGGCAAAGTATTAGCTGACGAGGTCCAGGATTGATTGGCGGTCGCCTCAAATTGTGACCAACTAGAAGGCGTCTGCATCCATTCTGTTACATGCAGTAAGTCTTCTAACTCACCGACGCCATCATCATGCACGCCTTCGGTACCACCAACACCGCGAAAATTCGGGCGTACACTGATATAACCTAATTGATTGAATGCGCGCGCCATAGTTTGCGCAACTTTATTATCCATCGTGCCGCCCATCAGCGGGTGTGGATGTGCAACCAAGGCCAAGCCACGGACCGCAAATAAAGGGTTGCTTTTTAATTCATCCGGTAGATCAATTGACATTTCAATTGATCCCACAATGCCATTAATCTGAATGAGTTTTGTACGACTATTCATCTAAAAAACTTTCAACAATAACTTAAGAAAATTATGCTAACTGCAAGCGTGCTACTGGAGTGCCACCTATTAAATGCGACTGAATGATTTCCTCTACATCTTCATGATCTACCAAGGTATACCAAACCCCCTGAGGATAGACCACCATCACCGGTCCATCAGCACAGCGGTCCAAGCAACCTGCTTTATTCACCCGAATCTTGCCTGGGCCAGCCAGACCAAGCTCTTTAACACGGTTTTTGGCATATTCAAATAGGGCGAATGCATTATGACGATCGCAACAATCCTCGCCATTACTACGTTGATTCAAGCAAAAAAATAAGTGGTGTGAAAAGCTCATATCAAAATTATCTTTATTAATATTTAGAGTGTGTATCTTTAGTATTGCGCATCGTCCAGATAAATGCCAATGGCAACCATATCACTGATACCCATTGCATCAACTCATTGAAATGCAATAAACGTCCTTGATGCCAATGCCGCAGTGTAAGGATGAAATAAGGATTATCAGGTAGAACATTAATCGCTATTGTGGCTACCACCAAACAAAAAATTGCTAAGAGGTATTTAGTTTTAGATGGCAATCGCAAGGCCCATCTTAAGACCACTGTCGCTATTAACATCCCCCAGAATGCACCTGCGGTAAGCCATATCAAACCAAACTCACCGCCAAATTGCAAAGCAGTGAACAAACATTTCAAGAGCACCGTTACACCCAATAAACCATTGAGAATTTGCCACTGAGGCGCTTTGGCACGCATCCCAACAGATAGTAATAAAGCTACGCCAACCCAGCATAGTCCTGTGATCAAGGTTTCTTGAGCGACTTGATTAATAACCATCGTCCCCCAATCAATCGAACCAAATACCACATGGCCCCAAACACCAACCCCAAGCCAAGAACTTTGTGGGTAAATTTGTGACCAAGGAAACAACAAGAATAGTGCGCATATGGCCCAATTCAAACCAAACCACTGATCAAAGCGACGACGGATTGCGCTACCTGACAACCATTCGGGACCCAAGGGAATTGCCAGCAATCCACCCAATAACCCTCCAAATACATTAGCCCACCAGTCCATCAAACTAGGGACGCGAGTCGGCACCCAAGACTGCAAGGTTTCTACGCTCAGAGCAATCAGCGCACTTAAACAGATGGCAAGAGCTAATGCGACAAAATTTCTCCAGCGAGGGTATGCCGCAAAGACCACCAAAAATCCAAAGGGGATATAAGCCAGGATATTCACCGAAACATCGAAGAGCGTAATAAATCGTGGCAGAGGGGCTTCGAGCCACGCCCAGGGTGCAATACCAATCTGAAAATCAAAATCAAACGGATTTAAGCTCACGTAGATGATCAACAGGGCGTAAACTAAGACCATAGCCCTGGCTAGCGGCATCGCCTGGAGAGGCCAAACTAACTGACGGGGACGTGAATCTTTCTGTTGCATCCCACAATTCTAGGTCAGACCTTTCTACAATGTCGAAATGACTGCTAATTGCATCCTTGAGCGTATTGCCCAAACCGAGTCCACCAACAATGATCTTTTAGAGCGCTGGAGAGCTGGCACCCTGCTTGATCCCGTGGCACGTATCGCTCATGAACAAACTGCCGGCAAAGGCAGGGCTGGCCGTGTCTGGTTAGCAAATCCTGCAGATTCGATGTGTTTTTCTTATGCGCACCCATTTAATAAAAATCCTGCGCAACTTACAGGCTTGAGTTTGGTAGTAGGCATGGCAGTCCTCACAGGGATTGCCCAGGCGTGCAAAATCGACTTGCCCGACCTTTACCAAGCAGGATTACGCCTTAAGTGGCCAAATGATTTACTACTCAATGGCGCTAAATTCGGCGGCATCCTCATTGAGGGTGGTCAAGCTAAAGCGGGCGACCCGAGCTGGATGATTGTCGGAATAGGCCTGAATTTAAAAAATGCCAAAGCGATTAAAGCGAGTCTCGATCAAGCCGGCGTTAAGGTAGGATCAATAGAGCAATTACTATCTAATACCTCACTACCAGACACAGATTACCTGTGGTTAACCTTGCTCGAATCACTACAAACACATTTTCAGAAGTTCGAAAAAGAGGGCTTCCCCGCTTTTCAAGCAGAGTGGCTTCAATGGGATGCCTATGCCAATCAGAGCGTTTGTATTTCGGGTGCAGGTCAAGAACCCATCTACGGCATTGCACAGGGGGTTGATAGTCATGGTGCTCTCTTGCTAAAGCAAGCTGATAAAACCACCACTATTTATGCGGGCGATGTTTCACTAAGGATGCAAGCATGAGTTTGTATTTAATTTTTGACGTGGGCAATACACGCCTTAAGTGGGCGGCTGTGGAATCTACCCAAAATCCATCTGACCAACAAAAAAAGTTATGGGCTTACTCTGGGTCCGTGAGCAGTAAATCATTGCAATCGCCAGAGCATCGAGTAGAACTTGCTGACTATATTTCTAAAACCTTACCAAGACCTGATGCCATTGGATTTACTTGTGTAGCAGGGACTGAGGCAATCTCCAATCTCCAATCTCTATTTCCACAGTGGCATGACTTGGAGTGGCAACAGTTAAAGGGTGATAGTACTTTTGATGGTATCCGCAGCTTATATCAAGATCCGAGTAAGTTAGGCGCTGACCGTTGGGCAGCAATCATCGGAGCGCGCGTCCTATCGAAAACCAATGCACTGGTGATCAGCGCCGGCACCGCCACCACCATCGATTTGCTGGGCTCTAACGGTGTGCACCATGGCGGCTGGATCCTGCCAGGCTTAGGCTTAATGCAGCAAAGTTTAGAAGCAAACACCGCAAACCTTCCACTAGCAATTCGGGAAGATGGCCAGCGACATTTTGGCATCTCAACCAATCAAGCCATTATTGGGGGATGTGATGCTGCACAACTTGGCGCCATTTTGTATGCAATTGAAACTGCACAAGAGATGCATCAACCGATTGAAAAAATTTGGCTAGATGGTGGCAATGCGAAAATTCTTGAAAAAGAAATGCGCAGGCTAGAAAAATTGAAGTCCTTCAACATTGAACATAGCGAAGGTTTAGTGCTGCGCGGTGTATGGGCATGGCTCTTAGGTAATGCCTAAAACTCAAGCGCTAAAAATTAAGAGCGAATTTTTCCCAAAAGAGTGGTGGTGGAGCGCTCATATAAAAAAGGAATGGCAATTGCTTTTCCACCCCAAGTCTTGACCAGATTTGTTTCTGCCAATGTATCAATCTCATAGTCTCCACCCTTGACATAAATATCAGGGCGAATTTTTTCAATGAGATTTACTGGTGTTTGCTCTGTGAACAAAACGACCATATCAACACTGGCCAGAGCAGCCAACAACGCTTGACGATCAGCTTCTGTATTAATCGGTCTATCGTCACCTTTGCCTAGCATTTTGACTGATGCATCTGAATTTACCCCGACCACCAAACTCGCTCCCAATGCACGGGCTTGATCTAAATAGCTAGCGTGGCCTCGATGCAAGATATCAAACACACCATTAGTAAACACGAGGGGTCTAGGTAATGTAGCAATGCGAGCCTCAAGCTGCTCAAGTGGGCAAACTTTAGACTCAAATGAAGGTGGGGGTAAAGAGCTCATATCGCAATCTTAATGGCATTGAATGACATTCTGCGATATTACCGAGAATGTCTTAGACTGGAGCACTCATCAGCAAAACAATCAAGAGACAATATGAACCGCATGGCAATCAACACAGCGCTGGGATGGATTTTTGGCTTTTTTACTCTAATTCTCGCGAACCAGACGGTAAATGCTGCGCCGAGCTGTAGCCCACTGCTATCCCATAGCTTTCCTCGCCTACAGGATGAGGCGCCACAAAACCTCTGCCAATATCAGGGCAAAGTGATCTTGGTGGTCAATACAGCCAGTTTTTGCGGCTTTACTAGCCAATATGAGGGCTTAGAAAAAATCTATGCCAAATACAAGGACGAGGGTTTTGTAGTGCTTGGTTTTCCATCAAATGATTTTGGCCAACAAGAGCCTGGAAGTAATAAAGAAATTGCCGATTTCTGCAAGAACACTTACGACGTGAAGTTTCCGATGTTTGCAAAATCGGTGGTTTCTGGAAGCAATCCCAATCCTCTTTTTAAAATGCTGATTGCAAAAACGGGAACAACACCTAAATGGAATTTTTACAAATACCTCATCAACCGCAATGGTGAGGTAATTGATTCTTATGGCAGCGTTACTAAACCCACCAGTACCTCTATTACCAATGAAATTGAAAAGCTCTTGAAGGAAAAAGCGCAGTGAGTAAAAAAAGAATTGCCATTATTGGTGCAGGTATTTCGGGTTTAGGGTGCGCATATGCTTTAAGACAAAATCCCCATGTTGAGCTCACGCTTTATGAGGGCGGAGACCATATCGGCGGTCATAGCAATACCGTAGACTTCACCTGCAAAATTGATGGCGCCGAAATTACTCACGGTATTGATACTGGCTTTTTGGTTTTTAACCGCAAAACTTACCCGCGCTTAGTGAGGCTTTTTGAGGAAATTGAGGCGCCAGTCGCCCCATCCGAGATGTCCTTCTCAGTCTCTATAGAGAGCTCTGAAAAAAATTCAAGTCGTCCCAAAATTGAATGGGCTGGTAACGATCTTAATTCCTTTTTTGGCCAACGATTAAACCTACTCTCTCCCGCATTTTGGAGAATGGCGCGCGATATTCTGCGCTTTAACCGCCTGGCTACCGAACTTGCTCATCAGCAGATTGCTGCTGGACATCAACATACCGAGCCAGATGAAACCATTGCCAATTTTTTAGACCGCAACCGTTTCAGCGCAAGCTTTAGAGAGAATTATTTTCTACCCATGATTGGCGCCATCTGGTCTTGCTCGGTGGAGCAAATGTTGGAATTTCCCATTCGGACCATGATTCGCTTTTGCCATAACCATGGTCTATTGCAAATTCAGAACCGTCCCCAGTGGCTCACCATTCGTGGTGGCTCAAGAGAATATGTGAAGCGGATTGTGAACGCCTTAGAACAGCATCAAGTTGTCATTCGACGCGAGTCTGTTTTGCGTGTCAACGCTCGCCGAAGCGAAGGGGCGCAAGTTGAGGTGATTAGTCCTTCAGGCTCAGAATGGTTTGATGAAGTTGTGATGGCTTGCCACAGTGATCAAACTTTAGACTTAGTACACGGCATTGATCAGCAAGCCCGAAACATTTTGGCCGCTATTCCCTATCAAAAGAATCGCGCCATTCTTCACACTGATACTCGCTTTTTGCCTGAAACAAAGCGATGCTGGGCCGCATGGAACTATACGGCGAAATCAGGCTCAAACCCTTCGTCAAAACAGCATGTCAGCGTCAATTACCTGATTAATCGCTTGCAGCCACTTCCCGAGCAGCTAAAAAACACACAGATTATTGTGAGCCTGAACCCCTCATCAGAGCCCAATCCAAAATTAGTGCATCAAGAAATTCACTACTCGCATCCCGTGTTTGATATGAGCGCAATCCAAGCACAAAAAGAGCTGCCCCTCATTCAAGGCGCAGCCTCGATTTGGTACTGCGGTGCATGGACAGGGTTTGGCTTCCACGAAGATGGACTTCGCTCTGGAGAATTAGTTGCTGAAGCGTTGATTGAAAGCATCCGCTCGCCTCTCCAGATGAATCCAAAGCAAGATGCCCAATAAATGAATCAGCCAAAGATTAACTTTGGAGTTGTTAAGCATCGACGTTTACGTCCAGCACACAATCAATTTGGCTATGGCGTATTTACGGTATCCATTCCGATGCGGGCGCGCAAGCTTCACCCGCAAATCTTGGTGCAGCACGGCCTAAAGGACAACTCCTCCGGCCTATTCTCATTCTTTGATCAAGATCACGGACAAGGTGACTCAGACAGCCTTGCTTGGATTGAGAATCTCTTACAGGAAAATCAAGTACATCATCCTGATGGTGAAATTTGGCTACAGACTTTTCCAAGAGTGTTGGCTTATGTGTTTAATCCAGTGAGCTTTTGGATATGCGTCAGCCCTGAAGGCAAAGTCAGAGCAGTTCTCGCCGAAGTAAACAATACTTTTGGTGAGCGGCACTGCTATCTGCTGCATAAAAAATCTGGAGATTACTTGCTCTCCGGCGAGACACTTACAAGTGCCAAGGTATTTCATGTTTCGCCATTTTGCGAAGTGCGTGGAGAGTACCAGTTTCGCTTTTTATTCTCTCAAGACAGCACCAGTCAGCGCGACTCCGTAGCCCGTATTGAGCTTCATGAAGATGGCTCGCCGCTGATTTACACCAGCATCAGCGGTACTAGCGAGATTTTAAGTAGGTCAGCATTATTTCGTGCGTTTTTACGCTACCCCCTGATGAGCTTAGGTGTGATTTTCCGTATTCATTGGCAGGCATTGAAATTATGGCTAAAAGGTGTACCCTTTCACTCAAAACCAAAACCACCGGAATTTGAAGTTAGCAGATGAACCGTCCTGGACAAACCCTTCTCTCCCGTCTGAATTTTTCAAACACGCCATCTCATGGTGTTCGTAAGCCAACCAAAGACTGGAGCGCCAAAACACTCTTGGGTCTGCTATCGCAACTCAAGAGCGGCCACCTACAAATCACATTGCCCAATGGTGAGCTCAGAGAATTTGGCAATCCTACCGACCCATTTAAAGCGGATATTCAAATTCTGGATTGGTCTGTTTTCAAACAAGTGATGTCGCATGGGGATATTGGTTTTGCCGAGAGCTTTATTCGCGGGCAATGGAATACCTCAGACTTGAAAGCCGTTCTCGAGCTTGCTATTCGTAATCGCAATATTCTAGAAAAAGCAATTTATGGCAACTGGCTTGGATCAGCACTCTATCGCCTGAAGCACTGGCTGCGTGATAACAGCAAAGCGGGTAGTCGCAAGAACATTCATGCCCATTACGATTTAGGTAATGCTTTTTACAGTCTCTGGCTCGACCCTACTATGAGCTACTCTAGCGCCTGGTTTTCTGAAGGCGATAAACAGTCTTTAGCAGAGGCACAAAGAGCGAAAATCAAACGCATCTTGCTTGCCCTAAACACCCAACCTGGAGAGCGTATTCTGGAGATTGGTTGTGGTTGGGGAGGCGTAATGGAGGAGGCACTCAGAAACGGCATCTCCATTACCGGACTTACGCTCAGTACCGAACAAAAAGCCTATGCAGAAGAGCGCCTTGCCAAATGTAATGCCACAATAAGCACGCCGAGCACTTTTGATGTTCGACTACAAGACTATCGAGATTGCCAGGATCAATTTGATGGAATTGCATCTGTTGAAATGTTTGAGGCGGTTGGCGAAAAACATTGGCCTGAATACTTCCAAACGATTGCAAATTGCCTGAAGGTAGGCGGCAAGGCCTGTGTACAAACTATTGTGATCGCTGAAGAGTTATTTGAGCGCTATCGCCACAATACTGACTTCATTCAACAGTATGTATTTCCAGGTGGCATGCTGCCCTCTAGGGCCAGCTTTAAAGCGAGTGCTGCGAAAGCCGGTTTAAAAATTGAGGAGGAGTTTGCATTTGGTGCTGACTACGCCAAGACGCTGTGCTTATGGCGTGATAGCTTTAATCAGAAGCTGCAAGAAGTTCGTCAACTTGGCTTTGATGAGGCGTTTATACGCCTCTGGAACTTTTACCTCATGTACTGCGCTGCTGGCTTTGCTGAGCGCAATATCGACGTAGTGCAATTTACCCTCACTCACGAGACTCCAATGCCGTCACCGAATGCGCTTAAAGTATGAAGCAACAGGGAATCAGTAATTTCTCTGGTAAACGTGTCTGGGTTATTGGGGCATCAAGCGGTATTGGCGAGGCATGCGCCAAGGCTTTACTAAAAGAAGGCGCTCTACTTGCGCTCTCGAGCAGAAGAATTGAGCGTCTTAATGCGATTGCAGAACAAGCAGCCCCGAACCAGGCAATGGTGCTACCTCTAGATGTTACTAATCACGCCGCACTACAACATGCTTACAAGATGATCTTGGACAACTGGGGCAAGATAGATCTATTGTTATTTGTTTCCGGGATGTATATCCCTTTGCGGGCTGAACATTTTGAAATAGAAGCAGCTGAGCAAACCATTGAAGCCAATCTTCTAGGGCCGATGAGGGCGGTCGCACTGGTATTGCCAGAAATGCTTAAGGCACATGCCGGACATATTGCGATTGTTGGTAGTGTTGCGGGCTATAGCGGGCTTCCTAAGGCCTTAGCTTATGGTCCTAGCAAGGCTGGCATTATTAACTTCTGCGAAACGCTGTATTACGACTTACTCCCAGAAGGCATCAGCGTCCATATGATCTCTCCGGGATTTGTGGCGACTGAAGCGACCGCTCAGAATGATTTTGAAATGCCGGCATTAATTACCGCGGATGAAGCCGCAAAAGAGATTTTAGAGGGCATACATCGTGGGGAGTTTGATATTCACTTCCCCAAACGGTTCTCTAGATTCTTGAAGTTCCTCAGAATCCTGCCCTACCCACTGTATTTTTGGATAGTGCGCCGCTTCGTCAAAATTTAAGGCTTACAGCTGAGCAAAGACAAATTAACGGTATTTGTCTTTACGAATCTTGTCCTCAAGATAATCCATCACCGCAAGAGCTTTGGCCTTAGTGCCTGCAATAGATGGTGAGGTGACATACTTGCCTTGCATCACAATTGTTGGGACACCATCAATACGATAGGCTTCAGTGAGCTGTCTTGCAGCTCTGGCCTTTGAGACCACCGCAAAAGAACGGTAGGTTGCCAAAAAGGTATTGCGATCAACACCCTGCGATGCAACCCAATCCGCAATTTCTGTCTCGGTTAAGAGGTGCTTATTTTCCTTATGCATGGCATACATCACCTTTTCATTCAGAGCATCCCCTTTGCCCATTGCTTCAAGCGCGTAGTACAGCTGACTATGCGGCAGAAAGTCATCACGAAAAGCTACAGGCACTCTACGAAAAACCACATCTTTTGGTTGACGCTTAACCCAAGCGCTTAATTCAGGCTCAAAGTCATAGCAATGTGGGCAGCCGTACCAAAAGAACTCAATTACCTCAACCTTACCCTTAGTCTCTACTGGCTGTGGAACGGGCAGTACGCGGTAATCAAAACCCTCTTCAATTTTTTGACCTTGCGCGCAAGCAAGACTACTTAACAACACGAAGGTTAGTACAGTAAATGCTCTTTTGCTAAATGAAATCATGGTGTTCAACTTTATTTGCTAGCTTTGATTAGCGTGGGCTTAATACCCATGCCACTTAATTTATCGCGGGCGGGATTGCTTTCCTCAACACTGTTGTAAGGACCAGAGCGGACGCGCCACAGTGTATTGCCATCACTCGTGACTTCACTTAACTGTGTCTGAATACCCTGAATCGCTAACGCCGCTTTTTGTGCATCCGCATCAGCGCGTTTAGTAAATGCGCCTACCTGAAGAAAATAAATGGCCTCGCCCTTAGGGGCAGCTGTAGGCGCGACTTCGGCAGACTTCTTGCCATTCACTAGATCGCCAATGGGATCTGAGGATGGTGGTGTAGATGATTTGCCTTGCAGGGGCTTATTTAAATCCAACGGTTCAGCTGGAGCGGCAGCTTCGCCTTCCGCAGGAGTCGTCGGCTTAATCGTCAAAGGCAAATTAGGTGCACGAACACCGGGTCTTTCTTGGGGGGTGTTTTTAGAAAGGTAGAAGGCAATTACAAAGGCAATGCCTAGACCCACGCCTAAACCGATCACAAATCCCAAGATCGTGCCGCCATATTGGGCATGATGCATTGGGATGTTTTTGTCCTGCTTCATGAAGCCAGTTTGTTGATTCGGTTTGCTCATCATTTCCTCATCTTACATTTTCACTTCATACATTGCTACTACATCTTAGCTGGAGCAGATACCCCTAAAACCTTTAATCCATTCTGGAGCACTTGGCGAGTAGCAGATAGCAGGGCCAGACGAGCTAACTTTAATGCTGGATCATCCACTAAAACCCGATCTGCGTTGTAGAAAGTATGGAAGTCACCAGCCAAATCACGCAAATAAAATGCGAGGGCATGTGGAGCTAACTCGGCTGCAGCATCTGTCAATACCTCAGGATACTCAGCCAAACGTCTTAATAAATGATCGGATGCCTTGCTTTGCAATAGCGATAAATCAGCGTTTTCCAAATCAGCAACTTGGCCGCCCCACTGTTGCAAGATAGAGCTTATACGTGCATGTGCATATTGCACATAGAACACAGGATTTTCATCGTTCTGCTGTAAAGCTAAATCAATATCAAAAACAAACTCAGTATCTGCTTTACGAGAAATCAAGAAGAAGCGCACGGCATCACGGCCACGTTGGAGTGCCAGCTCCCTTTCTGCAGGACTCATTTCTGGAGTCACGCCGCCAGACCACTCTACCAAATCACGCACTGTGACATAGGAGCCTGCACGTTTAGAAATTTTGACCTCTTCGCCATGACGCATGACAGTCACCATCTTATGCAGAACATACTCTGGGTAGGTCTTAGGAATATTCCATCCCCGCTTTTGGGCTACGCCCTGTAGGCCTGAGCGAACGCGGGCAATCGTACCGTGGTGATCACTGCCTTGTACATTAATGACCTTTTGAAAGCCACGATTCCATTTGCTGGTGTGATAGGCCACATCAGGGACAAAATAGGTAAAGCTTCCATCTGATTTGCGCATGACGCGATCTTTATCGTCACCATCATCTGTACTCTTTAACCACAGCGCACCTTCAGCTTCATACGTTTTACCAATGCTTTGTAGATCTTGCACAATTTGAGCAACACTACCGTCGGTATATAGAGAAGACTCTAAGTAGTAACAATCAAACTTCACGCCAAATGTTTTTAAATCAATGTCTTGCTCATTGCGCAGATAAGCAACAGCAAACTGACGAATGGCCTCTATTTCATCACGATACTGGTCAGAGTCTTTGAATGCTGATGCAATTTCAGCAATGTATTCACCGTTATAGGCCTGCTCTGGCCACTGAGCATCACCCGGCTTTAATCCATGAAGGCGTGCTTGAACTGATAAAGCCAAGTTAGCGATTTGGACTCCAGCATCGTTGTAATAAAACTCACGATGCACCTGAATTCCTTGAGTGGCCAGCAGATTGGCCAGCGCATCACCTAGCGCAGCCTGTCTACCATGACCGACATGTAATGGGCCGGTTGGGTTTGCAGATACAAACTCAATCATGGCGCTTGGCACTTCAGCGCTACCGGGAGGCAGCTCTCCGAAATGGGTACCAGCAGAGAGAATTTCGCTAACGACCGCTGTTTTAGCTGCGTTACTTAAACGGAAGTTAATAAATCCTGGGCCAGCGATTTCACAGGATGCAATCAGATCCCGATAACCAGTCTGCCGTTCTAGGCGCTCTACTAAGGCCTGGGCCAATTCACGTGGATTTAGCTTCCAGGGCTTCGATAGCTGCAAAGCAATATTGCAGGCCACGTCGCCATGATCTGCCGCCTTGGGGCGCTCCAAACGTGGACTTGGCGCCTCAGTGAAGCCCCGCTCTTGAGCTAAGCCCTGGAGGGCTCCGCTGAGCATTTCAATTAAACGATTTTTATTAGTCAGCAACATAGATAAGTGAGTTTATCAGGTGGTAAGCTATCGAAATGATCTATCAATTCCGCTCAAAAGCCGGTCCAGATGTCATCATGCTGGCCGATCTGACCAAGCGCATCTTTGATATTTTAGGGAGGCCACTTGAGCCTAGGGGCATTCTGACTGAAGAACAGTTGCCCGCCTTGATTACTGCCCTAGAAACTGCGATCTTGGCAGACCTCGAAGAGCGCTCCAAGGCGAAGACGGATGCAGAGGATGCAAAAGAAACACCTAAACTCGCTGACCGCCTTGGACAAAGAGCCTACCCGTTTTTAGAGCTTATGAAACTGGCCAAAGCTAAAAATGAACCCGTAATGTGGGGCGTTTAATCCAATAAGCTTGCTAGTTGACGGCGCACGTCCTCAACAGACTGGCCACGACGTTTTGCCAAGTCCTCAACCTGATCATCAGATAACTTGCCCACATTGAAGTAGCGCGCCTCAGGATGGGCCATATAAAAGCCACTCACACTTGAAGCTGGATTCATGGCCATAGACTCTGTCAAGGTCATACCAATATCCTCAGAGCCGATCACCCTGAGTAAATCTTCTTTAACTTCATGTGCGGGGCAAGCAGGGTAACCAGGAGCAGGACGAATACCGCGGTACTCCTCGTTAATCATTTGATCATTTGTCAATACTTCGTCGGTTGCATAGCCCCATAAATCGGTGCGAACACGATGGTGCATCAGCTCTGCAAATGCCTCAGCTAAGCGATCGGCCAACGCCTTCAACATAATCGCGCTGTAGTCATCATGCTTAGCTTGGAATTCTGCAACCTTCTTTTCAACGCCATGCCCTGTGGTCACCGCAAAGCAACCCATGTAGTCAGCTACACCCGAATCCTTTGGCGCGACATAATCTGCCAAACAACGATTTGGCCTGCGAACACCATCTACCACTGGACGTTCTGATTGCTGACGTAGGTTATGCCAAACGAATAATGGGTGTTCACGCGCTTCATCGCTATATAAAACAATATCGTCACCAACGGTATTGGCAGGATAAAAAGCCACTACTGCATCAGCCTGAAGCCATTGGCCCTTAACTAACTTATCCAGCATCGCCTGGGCGTCTGCGAACACTTTGCGCGCCTCAACACCAACCACTTCATCATCCAAAATTGCTGGGAACTTACCAGCTAAATCCCAAGTTTGGAAGAAAGGTGTCCAGTCGATATATTTTGCAATATCGCTCAGTGCAAAGTTCTTAAAGAGACGACGGCCGATAAATTTTGGCTTCTCAGGCACGTAAGCAGCCCAATCAATCATTTCGCGGTTCTTGCGTGCAGCTTCTAAAGAAATTGTTGGAGTAGCTTTTTTATTTGCATGTTGCTCACGAATACGTACGTAATCATCACGCAAATCTTGAATGAATTTCTTAGCACTCTCATCTGACAACAGGCTAGATGCAACCGAGACAGAACGAGATGCATCGGGAACGTACACCACTGGGCCATCGTAATGTGGGGCAATTTTGACTGCAGTGTGGACTCGCGAAGTAGTAGCACCGCCAATCATCAATGGAATTTGACGCTCACGGAAATAATCATCACGTTGCATCTCCTGAGCAACGTAAGTCATCTCTTCGAGTGATGGCGTAATCAAACCAGATAATCCGACAATATCTGCCTTTTCTTCCTTGGCGCGTTTCAAAATCTCTGCACAAGGAACCATTACACCCATATTGGCAACTTCAAAGTTATTGCATTGCAAAACAACGGTAACAATATTTTTCCCAATGTCGTGCACATCGCCCTTAACCGTGGCCATGACAATTTTGCCCTTAGCCTTGGCTTCACCGCCAGCAGCAATATGCTGGCGCTTTTCTTCTTCGATATAAGGGATGAGGATAGCAACTGCTTGCTTCATTACGCGCGCACTCTTGACTACTTGAGGCAAGAACATTTTTCCAGCACCAAATAAATCGCCGACGACATTCATACCATCCATCAATGGGCCTTCAATGACCTCGATTGGTCGGCCACCCGCACCCATAATTTCGGCACGTAGTTCTTCTGTATCGCCTTCAATAAATGTCGTAATGCCATGAACTAAGGCATGGGTCAAACGTTCACGCACGGGTGCATCACGCCAAACCAAGTTTTCTACTTGCTTGGTGCCATCGCCCTTAAATTGATCGGCGATTTCTAATAAACGCTCTGTGGGCGTTTTACCGTCTTTCTCTTTAAAGCGATTTAAAACAACATCTTCAACTCGCTCTCGCAACTCTGGATCTAAATCGGCATAAACACCTAACTGACCAGCATTCACAATACCCATATCCATACCAGCCTGAATGGCGTGGTACAGAAAGACAGTGTGAATTGCTTCACGAACACGCTCATTACCCCGGAAAGAAAAGCTGACATTGGATACGCCACCACTAACCTTAGCTCCCGGTAAATTCTCTTTTATCCAGCGAGTAGCATTAATGAAATCGACTGCGTAGTTATCGTGTTCTTCAATGCCGGTTGCGATCGCAAAAATATTGGGATCAAAAATAATGTCTTCTGCAGGAAAGCCGATTTCATTGACCAGAATCTCATAGCAACGCTGACAAATTTCAGTTTTACGCTGGAAGGTGTCGGCCTGACCAACTTCGTCAAACGCCATCACCACACTCGCTGCTCCATAGCGACGAATGAGTTGAGCCTGCTTTCTGAAAGGCTCTTCGCCTTCTTTCAGAGAAATCGAATTCACGATAGGCTTACCTTGAATACACTTCAAGCCTGCCTCAATGACACTCCACTTGGAGGAGTCAATCATGATAGGAACGCGCGCAATATCTGGCTCAGACGCAATGAGGTTTAAGAAGCGGGTCATTGCCGCCTCCGAATCCAACATGGCTTCATCCATATTGATATCAATAATCTGCGCGCCATTTTCAACCTGTTGACGCGCTACAGCAAGCGCCTCATCAAACTGATTATTCAAAATCATGCGAGCAAATGCTTTCGAGCCCGTGACATTAGTGCGCTCACCGATGTTCACAAAGCCAACTGCGCCAGTCACATTAAATGGCTCAAGACCAGAGAGCTTCATCGCGGGCATCACTTTTTTCTCTATCTTGCTCATGCTGCAAGCTCCGAATTTTCGCGATAAAAAGCACGTGGCTTGCGCTGAGCAACTGCTTTTGCAATTGCACGAATATGGTCTGGCGTAGTGCCGCAGCAACCACCAACTAAATTGACCAAGCCGTCTTTGGCAAAGCCATCTACCAGGCCCGATGTAATGTCTGGAGTCTCATCAAATCCAGTGTCACTCATTGGATTGGGGAGGCCAGCATTGGGGTAGCAAGAAACGGCGGTATCACAGATACGCGCCAACTCGGCAATATAAGGGCGCATTAAAGCGGCGCCCAAAGCACAATTTAAACCAAACGTTAGCGGCTTAATATGGCGTAAGCTATTCCAAAATGCCTCAACCGTTTGGCCTGACAAAATACGGCCCGAGGCATCGGTGACCGTGCCTGAAATCATGACCGGCAAACGCTCACCAGTCTCTTCAAAAAATTCATCGAGCGCAAATAATGCTGCCTTTGCATTCAAGGTATCAAAAATAGTTTCAACTAAAAATAAATCTACGCCGCCAGCAAACAATCCTTCAATCTGCTCACGATAAGACGCACGCAACGCATCAAAAGTGACATTACGCGCACCGGGATCATTCACATCAGGAGAAATGCTAGCGGTCTTAGGAGTTGGCCCAATCGCACCAGCAGCAAAACGTGGCTTATCTGGCGTGCTGTATTTTTCACAAGCTGCGCGGGCTAACCTTGCCGATACCTCATTCATCTCGCGAGCTAAGCTAGCCATTTTGTAATCTTCTTGCGCTACTGACGTTGCACCAAAAGTATTGGTTTCGATAATGTCGGCGCCTGCATCTAAATACTGCTCATGAATCTTGGTGATGATGTGTGGCTGCGTTAGAACTAAAAGCTCGTTATTGCCTTTAATATCGCCCGGATGGTCGACAAAGCGGGTATTTGTTGGCAGGCCACGATAGTCGGCCTCTGTCAGCTTGTATTGCTGAATCATGGTACCCATAGCGCCATCCAATACAAGAATGCGCTTTTTTAACAACTCAGGGAGGGCCTGACCACGGGTGTAAGGCTGGGATAAACCATTAAATTGCATTGCTGAACCGGGATTAATCTCTAGAATCCCTTATTCTATTGGAAAAGCCACTTTTCATTTACCCCGGAGCCCTTATGTTTGGAACCATTCCAGAATTCAATCAAAGCTTAGAGATGTTTAAAACTATGTGGGGACAAGGTGCTGCTGGGCAGGCTGGGCAATTCCCGTTTACTACAGATGCCTCTAAGGCCGCTGGTGGCTTTGGCGCCGCTTTCCCAGGCCTAGACATCGAAGAGCTTGAGAAACGCATCAAGGACCTGAAAAGCGTTGAGAACTGGCTAAATTTAAACCTTAATATCCTCAAATCCACCATTCAGGGCTTAGAAGTACAACATGCAACCATGATGGCCCTCAAGTCCTTCGGTGACGCAGTATCAGCAGCTGGCGCGGCAGCTAGCGCACCTCAGGAGCAAGCCAGCCCAAAAACAAGTAGCGTTAAAGCGAAGCCACGGAAAAGCGCAGCACGCCGTCCTCGCAAAGCCGGCGATCCAACTTTCCTCGACGAAGTAGGTAATTCAGATGAGCAATAGCCTCACCCATGGCGAAAGTAAGTTGGTGAATATCTAATTCACGCTTAAACAAGACCGGCACTATCTCACGAGCAGTTGCCGGTTTTTTACATGCATTAAGGGCTTCTGCCAAGCGCTCATCATGATGCGCATTGAGTTGTGCAATACGAGGCTTCATCCCTGTAAAAGGCTTGCCATGTGAAGGTAGTACCAGTGTGTTGTCAGGTAAAGGTAAATATTTTTCGAGTGATTGCAAATATAAGCCCAATGGATCTGCATCCGGATCTGCGTCATAGACACTCACATTGGTAGAGATGCGGGGCAACAACATATCCCCTGAAATTAATACGCCCAAATCTTTGCAATACAAAGATGCATGTTCAGGCGCATGACCAAAACCCATGATGACAGTCCAGGCATACCCCCCAATAAAAATATTTTCGCCGTCCAAAATGCGACGATATTGACGAGGTACTCCTGGCACCATATTGCTGTAGTAGTTTGAGCGCGCCCGTATCTTTTCTAAATCTTCTGGCGCAGTAAGGCCATGTTTTTGAAAGTGGTCTGCAGAGCCTCCGCCACCAGCGCGTGCCCCGACAGCAGCGCCACCCTCTTTGCAACTTAACCATTGCGCCGTCAAATAATCTGTCATGGAAATCCACAGGGACACATTCCATTTCTCACAAATCCATTGAGCTAAGCCCACATGGTCTGGATGCATATGGGTAACGATCACCCTCAATACGGGCAAGCCTTCCAGCTGACTCGCAAATATCTGCTCCCAAGATGCTTTGGTCTCATCGTTTGCTATGCCGCAGTCGACAATAGTCCAACCGGCAACACCCTCTAACTCATCGCGCATTAACCAAAGATTAATATGATCTAAGGCAAATGGAAGCCGCATTCGCAACCAACGCACGCCAGGCGCTACTTCGATAGTCTCGCCAATCTGCGGTAAGGTCTCGCCTAGGGGATAATGAATTGCGCTTTGGTCTGCAGCTTGATTTTGAGTGCTCATGGTTTAAGTTTATATTGCGTTTATTTTGATTGCGACTAGGTTTACATTGACTACAGTTCCATCGCCCTGCATTAATTGGTGTGACATTAACCCTGAAAATGGTTATTGCCGGGGATGCTATCGCACGCTAAATGAAATTGCTGATTGGTCTGAGCTATCCAACATGGAGAAGCTTGAGATTTGGAAACTGCTAAAGACTCGCAAACCCCAAACTTGTCAGTAATACGTTTCAAACGAATTACTTATTCACGTCAACAATTAAACGACCGCGCACATTTCCCGCCATCAGCTCTTGGGCATACTTCAAAGACTCTTCCAAAGTAATTTCATGGGAGATTTCATCTAGGGTTTTTAAATCAACCAATTTACTCAGTTGTTCGTAAGCAGCAATCCGTTTTTCCCGAGGCACAGTAACGCTGTTGACGCCATATAAAGTCACGCCGCGCAAAATGAATGGCGCAACACTCGATGGAAAGTCCATGCCTTGTGCAAGACCACACGCAGCAACGGCACCATTGCTCTTGGTTTGTGCGCACGCATTAGCAAGCGTGTGACTACCAACACTATCTAGGACTGCAGCCCAGCGCTCTTTAGCGAGAGGCTTGCCGGGGGCTGATAGCGTAGCACGATCGATCACTTCGGCTGCACCCAGTTTCTTCAGGTAATCGGCTTCAGCCATACGTCCAGTACTCGCTACCACTGTAAAACCCAGCTTGCTCAGCAAGGTAATTGCAAAACTGCCAACACCACCTGCAGCACCAGTGACCAACACTTCGCCATCGCTTGGTTTAAGGCCATGCTTTTGCAAAGCCATGACACACAGCATGGCGGTATAGCCAGCCGTACCAATCGCTAAGGCCTGTTTAGCTGTAAAACCTGTTGGCAAGGGTATAAGCCAATCAGCCTTCACTCTAGCTTGTTGAGCTAGGCCACCCCAATGGCCCTCACCAACCCCCCAACCATTTAACAGAACCATGTCTCCAGCCTTAAAGTCTGGGCTTGAGCTCTCAATCACCTCACCCGCAAAATCAATGCCAGGAACCATTGGGAAGCTCCGAACTACAGGGCTTTTGCCTGTAATAGCCAAACCATCCTTGTAATTGAGGGTGGAATACAGCACCTTTACCCTGACATCACCCTCTGGAAGGCTTGCCTCATCGGCCTGACCTAATTCCGCGCGATAGCCCTGGTCGTCTTTATTGATCAAGATTGCTTTAAACATGTCTCTTCCTCTTTCTTCTAGGTGGGGGTATTTTCCCCGCAACAATTGCTTAATAGGTTTATCCTAACGAGCATTGTTGATTATGGAGGTTTCCATGAAAAAAATTCTACTATTAACTGCAGCTTCTGGCTTATTGCTCGCTGGCTGCTATTCGACCGAAGTAAACATGTCTATGGGCAATATGCGTTTGATTCGCTCCAGCGCAGCACCCCAAGATGTTATGGACTTTGCCACCAAGACTTGTAAGAATGATTTTTACGAAGGTGCTAGCTTCCTATCGAAAGCAGGTACGGAATATCGCTTTAAATGCGTAAAAGCGGAAGAAAACGAAGTGTTGACTCCAATTCCTGGTACCTCAATCGATCCCACAGCAACACCTGCAGCAAAGTAAGCAAGCCAATGGCCCCATTTACTTCGCAAGAACTACGCAAAGGCTTTGCCTCTTTTGCAACCGGGGTCACTGTCATTACCTGTCTTGACGAAGAACGCAATGCTCATGGCATCACGATCAGTTCTTTTAATACCGTTTCGCTTGAGCCGCCATTAATTTTATGGAGCCTCAAAAAGCACTCTCGTCTGATGCCTTGGGTTGAGGTTGGCAAAAAGCATTTGATCCATGTCCTAGAGCGATCTCAGGAAAGCCTGGCGATGCACTTTGCCACCGTCAAGCAAGATCAATTCATCAATATCCCCCATCAGCTAGCAGCCAGCGGCCTCACTCAAATCGCGCACTGTGTTGCTTACTATGAATGTGAAACTGTTTCGGTGCATGTGGGCGGTGATCACAACATCATTGTTGCTAAAGTCATCAATCTTAAAAATCACCCAGAAAAAGAACCGCTCATATTTGCACGCAGCAAATTTCTTGGTCTAGATTTCACAGAAAACCAACCTAACTAATATTTTGCAGGGAAATGCCATGATGCGTTTATGGGGTCGCAAAAGTTCCATCAATGTTCAGAAAGTATTGTGGTGCTTAGCAGAGCTAGGCCTTGAAGAAGGCAAAGACTTTGAGCGCATCGACGCTGGTCTTCACTTTGGGAAAAACAATACGCCTGAGTTTCTCAAAATGAATCCTAATGGACTTGTGCCACTCTTAGAAGATGGCGATCTCGTCCTCTGGGAATCAAACACCATCATGCGCTACCTCGTTTCTCAGCACGATAAAAATGGGCGCTTTCCAAAAGGCGTTACGGCCCAATACAGCTCAGAAAAAATGATGGATTGGCAACTAGCAACGCTATGGCCTCCATTGCGTGCGAGCTTTCTAGGTCTCACGAGAACACCAGAAAAAGATCGTGATTACGATGCAATTTATAAAGGCTATCAAGCAACTAACCAAACCCTTGGTTTGCTCGATAGCATCCTCGCCTCACAAGATTACTGCTCAGGCAATCAATTCAATCTCGGAGATATTGTGGTGGCCTTAGGGGTTCATCGCTGGGTCTTATTGCACGATACTTTCCCAGAAAAAACCGGCTCACGCGCTCAGCTAGACAATGTTGAGCGCTGGTTAAAACAGCTGAAAGCAGAAACTTGTTTTGGTGCGTTTGCTGATAAAGAACTAAACATCGTTAAATAAACGATGTTTAGCAGCTAACTTATTCTTGTTTGAACTTTTTCTGATGATGATCAGCACCCATGAAGAGGTACATGGCAGGCACCACGAATAAAGTAAATAAAGTACCAATCGATAGTCCCGTAAAGATCACGATACCCATAGACTGACGGCCAGCAGCACCTGCGCCTGAAGCAATCACCAGAGGCAATACCCCCAAAACCATCGCTGCCGTAGTCATTAAGATTGGTCTTAAGCGAACGCTGGCAGCTTCCACAATGGCATCAAGCTTACTGCGACCCGCCTCTTGTAATTCATTAGCGAATTCCACAATCAAAATACCGTGTTTACTAATCAGGCCCATGAGCGTGACAAGACCTACCTGTGTATACACATTCAAGGTTGTAAAGCCTAAGTTAATGAAGATCAGTGCCCCAAAGAGTGCGAGCGGTACAGATACCAAAATCACAATCGGATCACGGAAGCTTTCAAACTGAGCAGCCAATACCAAGAACACAATCAATATCGCAAAGAACATTGTTACTAAGAAGCCACCAGATTCAGCCATGAACTGACGTGAAGGTCCGGCGTAATCCATGGTGTAGCCATTGGGCGCAACCTCTTTTAGGGTCTGACGCATGTACTCCAGCAAATCAGCCTGTGAAATAAATGGCGTGCTCACTCCAGAGATCGTCGCCGAATTCAATTGCTGAAAGTGATTAATCGATTGTGGAACTACTTTTTGCTTAATGCTAGCAATCGTACGCGCCTGAATCATGGCACCACTTGGAGTACGAATGTAGTAGTCCAAAATTTGATCGGGGTTTAAGCGATCCACCTGCTTCACCTGTGGAATCACTTTATATGAGCGTCCAGCGACCGAGAAGTAATTTACATAACCGCCGCCCAAGGCTGCAGAAAGCGCAGCGCCTACTTGTTGCTGTGTCATACCTAAGGCCGCTACTTTTTCGCGATCGATCACGAGGACATCTTGCGGCTTATCGATTTTTAAATCGGAGTCGACAAAGAAAAAATTACCGCTACGACGGGCCTTATCCAATACAGCCTGAGAAACCTCATTGAGCTGCTCATAAGGCTCTGTTGTGTTAATGACCACCTGAACAGGAAGTCCTTGAGCACCTGGAAGCGCTGGGAACTGGAAGGCAGCAACTCGAGCGCCAGCAATCGTATTCCACTTTTGCTGCATATCTTCTTGAAACTTAGTCGCATTACGACTGCGTGAGCTCCAATCTTTTAACAGAATGCCGCCAAAACTCGATGTCGGGCTGGTAATTTGGAATGCTTGTTCGTATTCGGGCTCAGCAGCTGCAATCGCATAGATCTGATCAGCATAGGTTTGCATTTGATTGACCGTGCTGTTGGGCGGCCCCGAAGCCTGCATCAAAACAATGCCCTGGTCTTCCGTTGGCGCAAGTTCAGCACGCGCTGTGGCATAGAGATAGGCAACGCCACCTAACAAAATAGCGCCCATCACAATAATTACTTGCCAAGTACTTAATAAATCTCGCAAAGTGGTTTGATAACTATGATGAACCTTGTCAAAAATTTGATCGATCTTTTGAACAAATGATGAGGCCTCTTGTTCTTCGGTAAAAATACGCGAGCACATCATCGGCGATAGTGTCAGCGCAATTAAACCGGAAACCGCTACGGCGCTAGCTAAGGTAAATGCAAATTCGGTAAACAAAGCACCGGTTAAGCCACCCTGAAATCCGATCGGAATGTATACCGCAATCAAAACCACAGTCATCGCTAGAATTGGGCTTCCTAGTTCACGCGCAGCAATCAAAGAAGCCTCCAGCGGAGACTTGCCTTCTTTCATATGCCTATCAACGTTCTCCACCACAATAATTGCGTCGTCTACCACCAATCCAATGGCCAAAACTAGAGCCAATAAGGTGAGCAAGTTAATGGAGTAGCCCAAAATCTGCATCAGGAAGAAGGTCCCAATCAGAGACAGAGGCATTGCAATTACCGGCACGGCGACTGCACGAACGCTACCCAAAAACAGATAAATCACGACCGTCACAATGACCAAGGCCTCTAGCAAAGTAGAGACAACTTCATCAATAGAGCTCGTGATGAACTCAGTCGAGTCGTAAACAATCTTGCCATTCATACCAATTGGCAATTGCTTTTGAATATCAGGCACAGCGTCTCTGACGCGCTGCGCAACATCTAATAAGTTTGCTTGTGGAGCAACCTTGATGCCAATAAAGACAGACTGCTTGCCGCTAAATGCGACATTCGTGTTGTAGTCCTCAGAGCCCAAGGAAACATTGGCAACTTGATCTAAATAAACAATATTGACGCCATCTTTTTTAACAACGAGCTTACGGAACTCATCAAGCGTGTGCAAATCCGTACCGGCTACCAGGTCAACTGAAACCATGTCACCCTTGGTGCTACCTACTGCTGATAAGTAATTATTGGCTGACATCGCGCTATACACATCATCTGCGCCAATACCCAATCCAGCCATCTTTTCTCTATCCAGCCAAGCACGCAAGGCAAATTTTCTGCCGCCAATGATTTCTGCGTTCTGGACACCTTCTACTGAGTCTAGCTTTGGCTTAACGACGCGTAACAGGTAATCTGTAATGGCGTTATTGGGTAACTGGTCGCTGTAAAAGCCCATATACATAGCTGCAGTCGACTGGCCAACCTGAACAGTCAGCACTGGTTGTTGAGCCTGTGGGGGGAGTTGGTTCTTAACTGCACTAATTTGCGTTTGAATCTGGGTCAACGCAGCATTGGAGTCATAGTTCAACTTCAGGGTAGCAATGATGGTGGAGACACCACTAACGCTCGTAGAAGACAAATAATCAATCCCTTGAGCTTGCGCTACAGAAGCCTCTAAAGGCTGCGTAATAAAGCCAGCAATCGTTTCTGGATCGGCACCATAGTAGGCAGTCGTAATCGTAACGATCGCATTTTGGGTTTGTGGATATTGGTTCACCGGCAAAGAGCCGATTGCCTTCAAACCAAATACCAGCACAAGCGCACTAACTACCAGCGAGAGCACTGGCCTGCGGATGAATATGTCGGTCCAATTCATCTGCTACTTATTCCTGTGGCTTAGGATCAGGTGAGTTTGCTGGAAGCACCTTGTTATTGATAATGAGCGGCGTTCCGTTTTTCAGTTTTAGCTGACCACTTGTCACAACCGTAGCACCCTCATCAATACCTTTGAGAATTGCAACTTGATCACCACGTGTTGCACCAGTAGTCACGAATACCTGCTGGGCTTCAAGCGCTGGATTGCCTTGCTTATCCTTCTTGCCAGTAGGCTTAGCAATAAAAACTGTAGACCCATATGGGTTGTAAGTCACCGCCGTCTGCGGCAAGGTTAATAACTTCACTTGATCGCCAAGCTTAATATTCACATTAGCAAACATGCCAGGAAGAATTTTCTTATCCGGATTGGCAATTTGTGCTTCCACTTGGATATTGCGTGTATTGGTATCAACCTTAGGACTTACCGCAGTAATCTTGCCAGTAAAACTCGCATCCTTAAATGCATCGGTAGTCACAACTACATCCTGTCCAACGACAATCTGCTCGGCATTGCTTTGTGGCAAATTGAAGTCCACAAAAATAGGATCTAAAGTTTGCAAGGTAAGCAACTTATCCCCAGGATTGACAAACTGACCAGGGTTAATAGAAACAATACCTACGCGACCACTAAAAGGTGCCTTCAGATTTTTCTTGGCTACTAGCGCAATCTGGGATTCCACTTGTGCCTGCTTTGATTTGGCATCTGCTTTACTGGTATCAAAGACGTTTTTACTGATAGCCTGAATCGCCAATTGCTGCCTATCCCGTTCATTAATTACCTTAGCAAGATCTGCCATGGCTTTTAAAGAATTTAATTGGGCAACATCAGAAGCATCGTTCAATTTAATGAGTAGATCGCCTTCTTTAACATCCTGACCCGACTTCACTGGCACCGTTTGTACTAAGCCACCGATTTCAGTGCTCAGATCAACCCCTCTAAAGGCACGCACATTACCTACGCTAGTTAATTTTGGCTGCCAATCTGTTGCTTCAACCACCATCGTTGATACAGTCGCTGGCGGTAAACCCATGCCAGAAATGAAATGCTTAATCATGAAAGTCTTGAATTGATTAAACGCAAAAATCAGTCCAAGTAATAAAAACACTCCGCACAACATGATGGTCATGCGACGCTGCAAAGGTTCCATCGCCATGAGCTTGGCATATGCTTTAGTACCGCGCCACTTGGCACCCATGCGCGCGTAAAACGCTTTGGCTTTTTCCCAAAGGGAAATCGCTTTATCACGTAATTTCCATTGCTCAGCTTTTAACTTAGACCACGCCCACAGGGCTAGGACAGCAGCAATCAGCTTGCTCTTAATTGTTTCCAGAAGTTTCATTTTGATCTTTATTCGCTATGTCTTTTGGTTTAAAGGCAGGGCCTTCACGGTTCCACCAGCCACCGCCTAATGCTGCAAATAATGCTGCCGTGTCTGAGAAGCGGGTAGCTTGCGCTGCTACAGACTTTACTTTTGCCTGTTGATACTGGTTTTGGTAGTACAGCACTGCTAGATAACTAGCTGTACCTAATTTGTATTGCTGCTGAACCAGGTCTAATGTTTCGTAGGCATAACGCTCAGCATCAGATGCTGCCTTTAAAGCCTGTGCACCTGTCTCAAGCGCTCTTAATGCATTAGCAACTTCTTGAAAAGCATTTAAGACCGTTGCTTGATACTGAAAAGCTGCTTGCTCATAATTCGCAATTGCACCGCGACGTTGCGCCAACAATTGTCCGCCCTGAAACAGGGGTTGCAAAATTCCACCGCCAAGCGACCATAGAGAAGAGTTTGGGCCAAACAAAGCTGCCGATGTTAAGGCTGCCGAACCAATCGCGCCAGTGATATTGAATTGTGGCAAGAGATTAGCTGTTGCAACACCCACAAAAGCGTTCTGGGCTTTGAGCTGAGCCTCTGCAGCACGTACATCAGGGCGTTGACGAACCAAGCTAGAGGGGACTGAGAGCGGAAGCTTCTCTGGTAAATGTAAATTGGCTAAATCAAACTTTGCAATATTGGCATTGCTAGGCAATTCACCAACCAACACTGCTAATTGATTGCGAGCAAATGCGAGGTTTCGCTCGTAGTTAAATAAATCAACCTGCGAATTCGAAACCAAGGTTCGCTGTGAAGTGACATCTACTTTAGAGACTGTACCAATCACCAATTGCTTCTCAGTAACCTCAGCAAGATTGGTTTGCGCCTTCAAAATTTCTTCGGTTGCCTGCATTTGCGCACGCAAGGCTGCCTCTTTGACGGCGCTCGTAACTACGTTTGCAGTCAATGATAGATATGCACCCTCTAATTGAAACTGTGCCACTTCTGCTTGCGCCCTTGCGCCCTCTACAGCTCGGCGAGCTCCGCCAAACACATCGAGCTTATAAGTGACGTTTACAGAGGTGTTGTACAGGTTGTATGTATCAGAGCCATATGGCAATCCATAAAGAGCTGATGGCTGAAGTTGCCGAGTTACACCAGCACCAACATTTACCGCCGGAAAATATTGACCACCAATTTGTGCATTCACATTCTCTTGCGCGGCACGCAAGGCTGCATCTGCAGCGCCTAAATTTGGATTTTGTTCTAAAGCCTTTTTAATTAAAGCATCTAACTCAGGAGATTTATAAAGCTCCCACCAAGCAGCCTCGATATCTGCTCCCTCAATAATTTCTTGTTCCGTACCACCCGGAACACCTGGAGCTGTAGCTAATTGCTTCGATAAAGGGCCTTCGGTATACGAGGAAGTTTTTGGCGCTTCTGGCTGTTTAAAGTCTGGGCCTACCGCGCATGCAGAAAGCACTCCTGCGCAAATTGGCAGAAGCAAATACATACGACGCGGATGAAAGGCTTTTGACGAAAACATAACTTGCAGCAAATATCCTCTTGAACAAGGCTTATTTGAACACAAAAATGCAATCAGGGCCTCGTAAAGCCCTGATTTAATTACTGAATTTTGTTCACAACTTTAGATGAAAGTCAAATTCGAAAAATTATTCGACCGTAACGCTTTTTGCCAAGTTACGAGGCTTATCCACATCAGTGCCGCGAGCACAAGCGGTGTGGTACGCCAATAATTGGAGCGGAACTACGTGCAATATTGGGGATAAATTACCGTAGTGCTCTGGCAATCGAATGACATTAATACCTTCACTACTCACAATTTCAGTATCTTGGTCTGCGAAGACATATAGCTTGCCTCCCCGCGCCTTCACCTCTTGCATATTTGATTTCAGTTTTTCCAGCAACACGTCATTGGGCGCAACTGTAACCACAGGCATCTTATCTGTTACCAGGGCCAATGGTCCGTGCTTTAACTCGCCAGCCGGATAGGCTTCTGCATGGATATAAGAAATCTCTTTTAACTTAAGCGCACCCTCAAGTGCGATTGGGTAATGCAGGCCACGCCCCAAAAACAACGCGTTCTCACATTTTGCAAATGCCTCACTCCATGCAATGATCTGTGGCTCAAGTGCAAGTACAGAATGAATCGCTTTGGGTAAATGGCGCAACTCGCGCAGAATTTCTTTTTCTTTTTCAGCAGAAATTCTGCCAGCGCGTTTCGCAAGTGAAACCGCTAACAAATAGAGTGCCAATAGTTGGGTTGTAAATGCTTTGGTAGATGCCACGCCAATCTCAGCACCTGCCTTAGTTAAGAAGTGCCAATCTGTCTCGCGCACCATGGCGCTGCTAGCCACATTGCAAATTGCTAGGGTATGGCGATGTCCCAATGACTTGGCGTGACGCAATGCAGCCAAGGTGTCTGCAGTTTCACCAGATTGGGAAACCACCACAATCAAAGCTCTAGGATTTGGCACAGTAGTGCGGTAACGATACTCGCTCGCAATCTCCACTTGTGTAGGAATGCCAGCAATATCCTCCAACCAATACTTAGCAACGCATGCGGAGTAATAGCTTGTGCCACATGCCAAAATCAGAATTTGATCAAAAGCATTCCACTCTTTTTCATTGGCACCAAATAACTCAGGGCCAAAAGAAGCGATATTGGCGAGCGTGTCACCAATTGCACCAGGCTGCTCAAAAATCTCTTTTTGCATGTAGTGCTGATAAGGGCCTAGATCAACAGAGTCTGCCTGCGCAGGCATTGGCTTGCGATCGCGCTGTACAGAGTTGCCAGCCTGATCAATTAACTCAACGCTATCTGCTTTTAAAACAGCAACGTCACCCTCATCCAAATACATCATTGAATGTGCGCGGCCTGCTAACGCGAGTGCATCTGAAGCCAAGAAATTTTCATTCTCACCAAGAGCGACGACCAATGGAGAACCAACTCGCGCGCCAACCAAAATATTGGGCTGATCTTGCGCAATAACACCAATGGCATAAGCGCCAAATAATCGCGGCAATACCGCTCTTACTGATTGAGCAATATCCTTTTGTCCGCTAGCAACATACTGTTGATGAATTAAATGTGCAATCACTTCTGTATCCGTGTCAGAAGTAAATATATAACCAGCACCCTTAAGCTCTGTACGTAACACTTCGTAATTCTCAATAATGCCGTTATGGACAACCGCAATCAAATCATTTGAAGTATGTGGGTGGGCATTTTGGGTGTCAGGCTTACCATGGGTTGCCCAGCGGGTATGCGCAATACCTAATGTGCCAAAAAAATCTTTACCTTGCTCGGCTAACTCCGAAACACGGGCTGTTGTACGGGCCCTCTCAATAGGGTGAGCAGCATCATCAGCATTAATTACCGCGAAACCACAAGAGTCATAACCACGATACTCCAGGCGACGTAAGCCCTCAACCAAAACATCAACGATGTTTTTATGGGACGCAGCGCCAACAATACCGCACATTATTTTTTACCCTTTAAAGTTTTTTTGACTGCTTTCTTAACTACTTTTTTGCTTGCCTGCTTGGTAGCTTTCTTGGCAACAGTTTTTTTAGCGCTTGCTTTTTTTGCCGCTGCTTTTTCTTTTTTCACTGGCCTTTGCCATTGCAGAGAAATTTGTTTTGCTCTTGATACCGTAAGTTGATTTGCTGGCGCATCTTTAGTGAGCGTTGTTCCAGCACCTAATGTAGCTCCACGTCCAACACGTACTGGAGCAACCAACTGAGTATCTGAACCAATGAAGACATCATCTTCAATAATAGTTTGATGTTTGTTCACACCATCATAGTTGCAGGTGATGGTTCCTGCACCAATATTCACACGTGATCCGACAACAGAGTCGCCAACATAAGCCAAATGATTCGCTTTGCTATTGGCAGCGATCTTGCTGTTCTTTACTTCCACAAAATTGCCGATGTGAACGTCATTCGCTAAATCTGCACCAGGACGCAATCTTGCGTATGGGCCAATCACCGATTGATTGCCTACCTTTGCGCCATCCAAATGACTGTAGGCATGAATAGCGACGCCCTTACCGACTACGCTATTGCGAATGATGCAGTAAGGGCCAACCTTAGTTCCTGCAGCCAAAGTAACGCAACCCTCAAACACACAACCCACATCAATAAAGACATCGGTTCCGCACTCTAAAGTACCGCGTACATCAATACGCACAGGATCGGCAAGCGAAACGCCGTTATCCATTAGCTGATTAGCGATATTGAGTTGATGAACGCGCTCGAGGCTTGCTAATTGGTCGCGACTATTAACGCCAATCGTTTCAAATTCTGCATCCGCTTGAGTGGTACGAATCGGCACATTGTCTTTGACAGCCATCGCAATCACATCGGTTAAATAGTATTCACCCTGAGCATTGCTGGCACTTAATGACTTGAGCCATTTCTTCAGAGAGGCCGTTGGCAGCACCATGATGCCAGTATTAATTTCTTGAATTGCTTTTTGTGCGGGCGATGCATCTTTTTCTTCAACAATCGCTTCGACCGAGCCATCGTTGCCGCGCACAATACGGCCATATCCAGTTGGATTGCTGAGGTCTTGCGTCAACAAAGCCAGAGCAGAATCTTGACCACGAACACCATCGGCTAATTTAGCCAACTTTGCCAATGTTTTTTGTGTTGTGAGCGGAACATCGCCATATAAAACCAAGGTAGGTACTTGGATATCTAATTTAGGCAATGCCTGAAGCAATGCATGACCAGTACCTTTTTGTTCAGCCTGAAGCGCTGTAACGACTTTGGTAAAGTGCGCATCTTCTTTGGCGGCAGAAGTTAAGAATTCTTTTACGTCCGCAGCGCCATGACCAACTACAACTACTGGGCCCGTTTTAGCGGATTTAGCTTGTAGCGATAAAGCGGTATTCAGGACATGCTGAAGAAGAGGTTTTCCTGCCAAGGTTTGCAGGACCTTGGGCAATGCGGACTTCATCCGCTTTCCTTGCCCAGCAGCCAATATGACGATATTCATAAAGGGGGATTATAAGTCCCCTGAATCATGGTTCCACAAGCCAATTCATCTAAATCAGCCTCATCAATTGCCTTATCGCCGGCCGATCTAGCGGCAATGCCAGTCAGCTCAGTCGAAATCTCTAAATTTTGGAAATCAAAGGCTTCCGCATCCATTAAATGGGAGGGCACGATGTGATGCATAGCGCGGAATAAGTTTTCTACACGCCCAGGATGCTTTTTCTCCCAATCTCGCAACATTTCCTTCATTACCTGTCTTTGGAGATTTGGCTGACTACCGCATAAATCGCAAGGAATAATCGGGAAATTCATATCAGCGGCATACCGCTCTAATAATTTTTCAGGAACGTAGGCCAAAGGTCGAATGACGATGTGCTTGCCATCATCAGAACGCAACTTTGGCGGCATCCCTTTTAATTTGCCGGCATAAAACATATTGAGCATGAGTGTCTCAAGAATGTCATCTCGATGATGGCCTAAGGCAATTTTGGTGGCACCCAATTCATCTGCAACGCGATACAAAATTCCACGGCGTAAACGCGAACACAGGCCACAGGTTGTCTTACCCTCAGGGATAACGCGCTTCACAATGCTGTAAGTATCTTGCTCTTCAATGTGGTACCGAATTCCCAAGCCTTTTAAATAATTTGGCAAGATTTCTGCAGGAAAGTTAGGTTGCTTTTGATCTAAATTAACGGCAATAATTTCAAAATTAATTGGCGCACGTTCACGCAGCTTCATCAAAATATCTAGCATGGCATAGCTATCTTTACCGCCAGACACGCAAACCATGACTTTGTCACCGTCTTCAATCATGCCAAAGTCGCCAATAGCCTGACCCACTAAGCGACAGAGTTTTTTCTCTAGCTTATTTTCTTCAAAGATCACTTTACGAATATCGCCCATAACAATCTTGCTCTTTTCTAAGCTCTAATATCTCAAGAAGTTTTGATGCGAAATACTTCAACACCCACTGAATGGCAGTCAGGATATACGTCCGGCTTAGCAGTGCTCACACGAGCCGCTAGTACCTTTGGGTGTTGCAACATCGCGCTGACGATGTCGTCACAAAAAGTTTCTTGCAGATGAATATGGCCCTTAGATGCCCTGTCTTTAATGGTTTCGCGCATAAAGTCATAATCAACCACCTCATCAAGCTGATCATGGGTAGGCGTATTCATTGCTAGGGGAATATATAAATCCACGTTCAGAATAACGCGCTGCTCTGCTTTTTTCTCAAAGTCATGAACGCCAATATTGATATAGATTTCATAGTCACGCAAAAACAAACGGCGACAGTCAATCAAAGCGGGATGAGAAAGAATTGCATGCATAAATAGGTGCTTTGTAAAAATACTTAATGAGTTTTGAACATCACGTCGCGTGATGAAGGTAGTAAATGTTGTCCGCCATCAACATACAGTGTTGTTCCGGTAATCGCGTTAGAGTCCGCCAAAAATACTGCGGCCTTCGCAATGTCAGTTGGTGTTGATGATTTTCCAAGCGGCGTCATTTGATGCGCCTTGTTAAAGCCAGCCTCTGTTTGATCTCCCGAAGGCAAAGAAATGCCAGGGGCTAATCCAACCACCCTTAAGTGTGGGGCAAAATCCATTGCCAACAACTCAACCGAGCATGCAAGGGCTGCTTTAGATAAGGTGTAAGACAAATAATCTGGATTGAGGTTAATGAGTTTTTGATCTAGCAATTGAATGACTGAGGGAAGAACACCCACGGTGTCACCTTTCGCTTTTTGATATTCAAACATCAGCTGAGATAACAAGATAGGGGCTGCGAGATTGACCTCCATGTGCTCTTGCAAGCCTTTGGCACTCAGTGGCGTAATGGAATTGGCGCGGTCATATTCAAATATAGAGGCGCTATTGACCAAGCATTGCAAGTTTGGAAATTCCTGACGAACCGCCAGAAAAAGGTTTTCAGCGTCTTGTGCCATGGCTAAATTGGCTTGAAAGGCCTTCGCCTTCACGCCAAGACCCTCAATTTGGGCAACGGTTTCAAGAGCCTCCTGCTTGGATCGCCCATAATGAATGGCCACATCCCACCCTTGGCGCGCAAACTCCAAAGCAATTTCACGACCTAGGCGCTTGGCAGCGCCGGTCACTAAAACGGCTTTTCGTTCTGAAGGTGGGTTGGTTGAACTCGGGTTCAATTAAATTCTCTTAGACTAGCGAGCTATGGATATTACCTTGACCAGCCTCGAAGCGGGGCACAGTGAGCTTCTGAAGGCCAAAATAGCCTCTCAGATCGACTCAGAGGGCGGTTGGATACCCTTTTCCAGATATATGGAAATGGCGCTCTATGAGCCCGGTATGGGCTATTACAGTGCAGGAGCCCATAAATTAGGGGCAGGCGGAGATTTCACAACCGCCCCAGAGCTCACCCCCTTATTTGGGGCGGCAATTTGCTCTACCCTCATTCCAGTACTTGAGGGCCTAAAAAAGCAGGGCTTACCTACGCAAATTTTAGAGTTTGGTGCTGGAACCGGCAAATTAGCTACCTCTATCTTGAGCCGCCTACACGATTTGGAGTTCATATTAGACCGCTACGACATTGTGGAAATCTCACCTGATCTCGCACAACGTCAACAAGAGCGTATTAAAAAAACGATTGCGGAACTGGGCAACAAAACACAATGTCATTGGCTTGGCCAATTACCGCAAGATTTCAAAGGCATCATTTTGGCAAATGAAGTCATTGATGCCATACCTTGTGATGCCATCATTTATCAAAATGGATTTTGGTATTGGCGTGGTGTCTCTTTTGAAGGCAATCAATTTATTTGGAAAGTGGGTGCGCCAGTTGAACAAGAGCTCCTTCCTGAAAGCCTTTTAAGTGGAAACTTTTCGGAAGGCTATGTCACCGAACTGCACACCCCCGCAAATGCTTGGATGCATCAGCTTACTCAGCATATGCATAGCGGCCTGTTTCTCACCTTTGATTACGGATTCCCAGAGAGCGAGTATTACCATCCACAAAGACTAGAGGGCACTTTGATGGCCCATCACCGTCACCATGCTATTCAAGATCCTTTTTATTTGCCAGGCCTGTGCGACCTGACTACTCACGTAGATTGGTCACAAATTGCACGCAGCGCTCTCACAGAAAATGTCGATGATGTTTATCTCACCAACCAGGCTGCATACCTATTGGATGCGGGCATCGGCGATATTGCTCTAGAGATTGGGGACCCAGGGAATCCGGAAACTTTTTTACCGATCTCCAATTCGCTTCAAAAGCTCCTATCCGAAGCAGAGATGGGCGAATTATTTAAAGCATTCGCTTTTTCTAAAAACTTACAGAAAATTCTGCCGGGCTACACCTTAGAAGATCTGCCTGGACTACGCGGCAGAAATAGGCTGTAAAAATTACTACTGTAGCGCCGTAGTAATTGCCGCCAATCGCGCAGCTTCAAATGCGCTACCAATACGCTCACCGTTTGAGCGATCTTGCGCAGCTACACCCGCAATAATTTCTGCAGTGTTAATTGACTGTGCATTACGCATTGCTTTAATGAGCGGGGAAACTGATAAACCTAACTTTTCGGCAAGGCTGAGTAGTGCCTGACTACGATCTGGCTTGCGCCAGACATCGGCACGATTAAACCAAGCCAAAACACCAGACGCTTGATAACTATCTTGACTCTGATTTACAAAGGCGAATAGCTCACTGAAAATTTCACAAAAGTCACGCACTTCAATTGGCATGCGCACGCAATCTGCCCATGAACGGATCTCGCTTGCGGGTAACTGCATGAGGGTGATGGCACAACGTTCTTCTAGGCTGTTACCAGCCGCATCAAAATAGGCAATTAATGATTCCCGAAAAGTTTCATCAGCCAACCTAGCAGTCAATGTGGTCGGAAGGATTGTTTTAGCTGCATCGCTATCTAAAAGCACCTGAAACAGATGCATAGGCTTACTAGCCACCAAGCCTCTTGCCAGCTCTTGCCAAATGCGTTCAGCAGAAAGTGCGTTGAGCTCACCAGCTCGCACAATCTCCTGCAAAGCTGCCATCGTTTCTCTTGCAACGTTAAATTGTGGAAAGCGTGCAGCAAAACGAGCAATCCGCAACAAGCGAAGGGGATCCTCCGCAAATGCATCAGACACATGACGAAATACTTTTGCCGCCAAATCTTCTTGGCCGTTATAAGGGTCCAGAATTGGTCCTATCCACTTACCATCGGGACCTACTTCTTGTGCCATGGCATTGATGGTTAAATCTCGGCGCTGTAAATCTTGCTCAAGAGTGACAGAGGGATCGGCGTAAAAATGAAAACCTTTATAGCCCTGACCTGTTTTGCGCTCCGTGCGCGCTAAAGCATATTCAGCCTGAGTCTTTGGATGCAGAAACACTGGGAAATCTTTGCCAACGGGACGAAAGCCCTTAGCAATCATTTCTTCAACGCTTGAACCCACCACCACGTAATCAATATCGTGGACTGGCAACCCCATCAAAGTATCTCGAATTGCACCGCCTACGGCATAAACCTTCATTACTGCATGCCCTCTAAGCTACGCCGACTAATTTTGAATACTTCCATCAAGGCATCCTTGCCATTGGGTGGCAATGTATTTGGTAAGCGCATGGATGCAATGTTATCGCGTGACATCAAGGTTGGGCCTGGTAAGAGCTCAAAAGCCAAGGCCTGGAGATATCCAACAAATGCTGGCACCGGAATGATTGCGCAAGATGTCTTCGCCTTACGCGCAGAAAACTCCACGATCTCTTTCATAGAGTAGACCTTTGGCCCGACTAAGTCATAAGACTGATGAATAGTTTGTGGCATCGTGAGCGACTTTACAAATGCAGTTGCCACATCATCTACGCTCACCGGCTGAAACTGGGCCTGGTGATTTGCTAAAGGCATAGCAGGAAATAATTTGGTTAACTTGCTAAATAAATTAATAAACTGATCTTGGGCACCAAAAATGACTGAGGGTCTAAAAATGGTCCAATCTAAATCACTTGCCTTTACAGCCGCTTCGCCATCACCCTTACTACGCTGATACATCGATGGCCCATTGGAATCTGCGCCAAGGGCACTCATATGCAAATATCGCTTGAGGCCATGTAACTGCATTGCCGTAATAATATTTTTTGGCAAGTCAACATGTGCTGCTTTAAACACATTTCCATAGGGAGCGGCCGGTTTGTCATGTAAAACACCGACTAAGTTAATCACAGCGCCATTTGGCTTAATTCGAGAACACAGCGCTTGTAGTTCATCAAACTCATGTACATCGGCATCCTCAAGATGCACCTTGGGTAACATTCGCAATTCACGTCCAGCGGTAACGTGACTTGTGGGGATCAACACCGAATAATTGGCCGCTTGTAATTGCGCAGCTATTACACGGCCTACAAAACCATTACCGCCAATTAATAAAATGTCATATTGCATGCGGAGCCTTTTTTAGCACTTCAGTTAAGGCAGCTCAGATTGTGTTGCTGCCTTTGGTGTAATTACACCCAAGCGTTGCTTCAAAGATTGATACTGGCCATTCATCACTGATGAATAATAGTTTGCATTCGACAAAACATTCTTTACGTAGGTGCGCGTTTCATTAAATGGAATGGTTTCAGCAAAAATAGCACCCTCAGTAGGTCCGGTTAATTTTTCACGCCAAGCCTTCGAACGCGAAGGGCCTGCGTTATAGGCCGCAGAAGCCAATACCCACGAGCCATCCAGATCAATCAACACCATATTCAGATAATTACTACCTAAGGTGAGGTTGGTATTGGTATCACTCAATTTGTCATTGGTGTAATTCGTCATACCAATCTTTTTAGCAACATACTTGGCCGTATTAGGCATCACCTGCATCAGCCCTGATGCTCCAACTGAGGAGGAAGCATTCATAATGAAGCGCGACTCTTGGCGAATCAATCCATATGCCCAGGCCAAATTCAAATCAATCTGTCTGGCTATAGGAGACAACTCCTCGCGATACGGTGTGGGGTAACGCAAGCTAAAGTCGTGCTCTTGTTTAGTTCGGTCAGCAGTGTTGACCACGCGGTCATATAAATTAATACGCTTAGCGTATTCAGCAGCGGCAAGCAATTGCTTGTCCGTCATATTGCGCAATTCCCAATTCCACTCACGATTGCCTTCAAAGCGCAGATTCATGGCATACAAGCGCTCGCCACGAATAAATCCTTTACGACTTGCCATGGCATCAATTTCTTGCTCACTGACTTTTGTGCGGGCTGGCGCATGATTCGATTTACCCAACTCTTCACGAGCTAGCTGACCATAAAAGTTATATTGATCAGCGATCAATTCATAACTCTCACGAGCTTTAGCATCCTGCCCCTCAGCCTTTAATGCACGGCCATACCAATAAGTCCAAGCAGGGTCCTTGCTGCGTACGGCAGGATTCATGCCGTCTATCGCATTCTTTACCAAGACCCAATCTTTGGCGCGCAAACCTGCACGCACTTTCCACTCTTGTGATTCAACTGAAAGTAATTCGTTATAGCCAAGCTCTTGTTGCAAGCGGTAAGCATCATCTGCATTGGGATCTAATTTCTTTGCTAGAAATTGGCCAATCACACCATAGGCAACCGCTTGATTCTCTTTGCTATAGCGTGATGCATTTTGTGAAAAGTCGCGATAAGCCTTTGCAGGATCTGCTTTTGCAGCTTTCACTACATCGGCAATAGGATCTTCTCCACCAAGTCGGCGAGCCATGGTGTCATAACCCTTCTCACTTGCAGCGCGACCAATCGCCTTTGCTTCACTAGGTGACATACCGCCAGCAGCTACTAAGGAAGGCACTAACTCCTGACAGGCTTGGCCAAAATAGCTCGGATCCAACAATACCGAACGCGAATCTATTGCAAGTTTGGTTGGGTTCTCACCCTGAGATAACTTCGATAAAAGGGAATAACACTTCACTTGAGTATCGTCATCTAAAACAAACTTGGCGTACTCTGCATCAAAGCGTGACCAGTCTTTGCGTTTACCGAGCACCAATAACCAATCATTACGCATACGATCCGCTAGTGCAGTACCTTGGTATTGATTTAAAAAGGCAACTACTTGGGCATCAGCGGCATAGTCATTTCGAGCTCCGCCAGCACTATCAAATAGCTGAGGCTTGATACGGAAATATGCAACATAATCATCGAATGGATAATTTGCCAAATTAGAGGCTAGTTGCTGAGTGCGGAATACATCATTCTTCTTGGCCGCCTCACGTAAATCAATAAACATGCGATCGGTGTCGGTAATTTCTGCAGGGGCAGCCTTGCTTTCGTAAGACTTAGGCAAAGTGGGTTTTTTCAGTTTTTCAGCATATCCCTGGGATGCACTAAAGGTGAGGCCCAAAACAAGAACCTTTATCCACTGCTGACAAATGCGCGTTTTCAACTTCGTTTTCACCATCTAACCCTGTATCGATAAATTAGGCATTTCATTTGCGCTAACTTGATTACTATATCTTCTAATTTTCGCCTGATAATGGTTCATATGCACGAGAATTCACCAAAAACTCTTCGCCAAAACTTACTCCAAGAGCGAGCTGCATTTGCAGCTAAGCAAGATTACGCTCAGATTCAAGCTGACCTAATAGATCACTTAAATCAATTGCTGGCGGAACAGGGCAGCTCTTGGCAATCTATTGCCCTATATTGGCCAATTCAGGATGAAGTCGATTTACGCTCTACCTTACTGGCCTGGGTCAAAAAGGCCCCCAGCCGAACGCTTACGTTACCTTTTGCTCGCCCAGATAAACATCTCGACTTCTATCAATGGTGCCAAGGCGACAAATTAATACCTAGCAAGCATGGCGTACCAGAACCCGATCCGAACAATGCCACAAGACCGCTCCTCAACCCAGACTGCATTCTCATTCCTTGTGTAGGCTGGTCTAGCTCGGTTGTCGACGGAAAGACACATTACTGGAGACTAGGTTACGGCGGCGGCTACTTTGATCGTACCTTGGCAGAACTCAGAAAGAAAAACCCCAAGCTTGTTTGCATTGGGGTTGGTTTTGATTGGCAAAAATTAGATGATGCACAATGGTCGGCCCAGACACATGATGAACCGCTAGATATGCTGCTTACCGAATCAGGTTTACTACGGTAATGACTAGCTAGGCTTATTTCGTGAGATCTAAGTTATCAGCAATCGCTAAAACGGCATCAGCCTGATTGAGTGAATAGAAATGTAAACCTGGAGCGCCTGCAGTGAGTAGCTGGTCGCACAAATCTGTCACTACCTCTTCGCCAAACGCACGGATTGAAGCAATATCATCACCATAAGACTGCAGACGCAAACGAATCCAGCGCGGAATTTCTGCGCCACAAGCATCTGAGAAACGCAATAACTGCGTGCTATTGGTAATCGGCATGATGCCCGCAATAATCGGTTGAGTGACCCCTAAATCATAGGCCTCATCCACAAAGCGGAAATACGCATCACTGTTATAAAAATACTGAGTCACAGCAGAGTTCGCGCCCGCCTTCATCTTCTGCACAAAGAAATCTACATCACTTGCAGGTGACTTTGCTTGTGGATGTGTTTCTGGATAGGCTGCCACGTCAATATGAAACCAATCGCCCGTTTCAGCGCGAATAAATTCCACCAGTTCATTAGCATGGTGAAACTCACCATACTGACCCATGCCAGAAGGTAGATCTCCACGAAGTGCAACAATCCGCTTCACGCCTAAAGCCTGATACTGCTTAAGCATTTCTCTGACGCTCTCACGCGAGCTGCCAACACAAGATAAGTGGGGAGCTACCGCAGCACCAGCAGCATGAATATCGCTTACCACTTTTAATGTACCAGACTGTGTCGAACCACCGGCACCAAAAGTTACGGAATAAAACGAGGGCTTCAGCGTTTCGCTGAAACGCTCACGCACGAGATGTAGCTTGCTCTCACCTTCAGGTGTTTTTGGAGGAAAGAATTCAACGCTTAATTCCATAATTTTGTGCCTAGGTATCTTTAAAAAATTGGATTAATAACGATAGTGGTCAGCCTTGTATGGGCCTTCCTTCGTTACACCAATGTATGCAGCCTGTTGGTCGCTCAATACAGTCAACTGAGCATTGAGCTTCTTGAGCTGTAAACGTGCAACCTTCTCATCCAAATGCTTAGGCAATGTGTAAACACCGATTGGGTATTTATTTGTACCAACTGCATTCCATAATTCGATTTGAGCAATCACTTGGTTTGCAAATGAAGAGCTCATCACGTATGAAGGATGTCCTGTACCACAGCCAAGATTAACCAAACGGCCTTTAGCCAAGATGATGATGCGCTTTTCGGGCTGACCATTGGCGGCTGGGAAAATGACGTGATCTACTTGTGGCTTGATTTCTTCCCACTTGTATTTCTCGATACCAGCAACATCGATCTCGTTATCAAAGTGGCCAATATTACAAACGATGGCTTGATCTTTCATCTTCGCCATGTGGTCATGGGTAATGACATGGTAGTTACCAGTTGCAGAAACGAAGATATCAGCTTTATCAGCAGCGTAATCCATCGTCACAACACGATAGCCTTCCATCGCTGCTTGCAATGCACAGATAGGGTCAACTTCAGTTACCCATACTTGAGCAGATAAAGCGCGCAATGCTTGAGCTGAACCCTTGCCTACGTCGCCATAACCACAAACAACAGCAACCTTACCGGCAATCATCACATCAGTAGCACGCTTGATTGCGTCCACCAAAGACTCACGGCAACCATAGAGGTTATCGAACTTGCTCTTAGTGACAGAGTCGTTGACGTTGATTGCTGGGAATTTGAGTTCACCCTTAGCAAACATTTGATACAAGCGATGTACGCCAGTAGTAGTCTCTTCGGTAACGCCTTTAACTTTTTCTAAGCGTGTTGAATACCAAGTTGGATCTTGCGCCAATTTTTTCTTGATCGCTGCAAATAAGATAGTTTCTTCTTCGCTAGTTGGGTGGCTCAAGCAAGCTTGATCTTTTTCAGCGCGTGCACCGAGGTGCAACAACAAGGTAGCGTCGCCACCGTCATCCAAAATCATGTTGGTGTAGCCACCATCAGCCCACTCAAAAATGCGGTGCGTAAAGTCCCAATATTGCTCGAGTGTTTCACCCTTGATCGCAAACACTGGAGTGCCATTAGCAGCAATTGCTGCAGCAGCGTGATCCTGTGTTGAGAAAATATTGCATGAAGCCCATTGCACTTCTGCACCGAGTGCCTCAAGGGTCTCGATCAATACTGCAGTTTGAATGGTCATATGCAGTGAACCAGTAATGCGTGCACCACGCAATGGCTGTTGTGCAGCAAACTCATCGCGAATAGCGATTAAGCCTGGCATTTCAGTTTCAGCAATGGCAATTTCTTTGCGGCCAAAGTCAGCCAAAGAAATATCAGCAATTGCGCAACGAGTTGCAACAAAGTTATCTAAATCAGAAACGGTATTCATTAATGCTCCAGCTAAATACGATCCAATGCTGGAGTAGAAACTCGCTAGCCATTGAATCATGGGTTAGCGAGCGCGGTTGCAATTAGCAAACTCTGGGGGTTACCTTAGAGCCCACTCCCTTCAAGCCTGGGGAAGTGCTGGGTATCAGCATTCCTTGCAACGCTCCTTGAAGGTATGCCGTAATTGTAAACAATTACGGCATATTTCGCCTCAATACAGCTACAAACTACGTATTTCCTACTTACAGACCTGCTGCGGCACGTAATGCAGCCGCTTTATCTGTTTGCTCCCAAGTAAATTCTGGCTCTTCACGACCAAAGTGGCCATAAGCAGCAGTCTTCTTATAAATTGGTCGCAAGAGATTCAACATCTTCACGATGCCTTTAGGGCGCAAGTCAAAATGCTCAGACACCAATTGAGCGATCTTCTCATCTGAAATCTTGCCTGTACCGAAAGTGCTCACCATCACTGAAGTTGGTTTTGCAACACCAATCGCATAAGAAATTTGGATCAAGCATTTGCTTGCCAAGCCTGCCGCAACTACGTTCTTAGCAACATAACGGCCAGCGTAGGCAGCAGAGCGGTCAACCTTAGATGGGTCTTTACCAGAGAATGCGCCGCCGCCGTGAGGGGCTGCACCGCCATAGGTGTCCACAATAATTTTGCGTCCAGTTAAGCCGCAGTCACCTTGAGGGCCGCCGATAACAAAGCGACCTGTTGGATTCACCAAGAAGTTAATCGCACCTTTGATCAAATGCTTAGGCAATACTGGTTTGATGATTTCTTCGATAACCGCTTCACGCAATTTCTCGAGAGAAATATCTTCATCGTGTTGGGTTGATAAAACAACTGTATCGATTGAGTCAGGCTTGCCATCTACATAACGTAATGTCACTTGTGACTTAGCGTCAGGGCGTAACCAGTTCAGGCGGCCATCACGGCGCAATTGAGACTGACGCTCTACCAAGCGATGTGACAAATGAATTGGTAATGGCATGAGCTCAGATGTTTCATCACAAGCATAGCCAAACATCAAACCTTGGTCGCCAGCGCCTTGATCTAAGCCGTCATCATGGGCTTTATCAACACCTTGAGCGATATCTGGACTTTGCTTATCGTATGCAACCAATACTGCACAACCTTTGTAGTCGATACCGTAGGCAGTGTTGTCATAACCAATTTCACGCAAGGTATTGCGCGCCACTTGGATGTAGTCAACGTTTGCATTAGTAGTAATTTCACCTGCGAGGACTACTAAGCCGGTGTTACATAAAGTTTCTGCTGCAACGCGTGCAGTTGGATCTTGCGCCAAGATGGCGTCAAGAATCGAATCAGAAATTTGGTCAGCTACTTTATCGGGGTGGCCTTCAGAAACGGATTCTGAGGTGAAGAAGTAATCATTTGCCATTGCATATTCCTTTAAAAATTAACACGATCTATGGGACAACTCGACGTGCCAGGAACCACAACGGCGACGCTTTAGCAGAATTTTTGAATCGCCCTGCAAGTTGTCTTAACTCAGCGATATTTGAATTTTAGCGAAAAAGGTAAATTTCAGCAAGAAAAGGCTAGTTATCCACTTTCTACCGAATCGCTACAGCATTGAATATCATTGGGGGGTGCGAAAACTCCTTCTCAAAATTGGCCTAAATATGATTGCTGTGCTTCCCCTTGCGGCAGTGCAGGTATTAGGTTCATTACTGGGCATGCTTGCTTATGTGGGTTCACAACAATATCGCTCGCTTTTCAGGCCTCAATATGAGTCTGTAGTGAATACTCGCAAACTTCCACTCGAGCTGTGGAAGGCAATCAGGGCATCTGGCATGCTGTTTTCAGACAGTCTTTGGATTTGGCGCAATCCCCAAAAAGCACTTCAGTTGGTTGAGGTACAAAACTGGGACTTAGTTGAATCTGCCATTAACGAAGGACATGGGCTAGTGATGCTCACACCCCACCTTGGCGGCTTCGAAATTATTCCGCGCGTCTTAGCGCAACATTTCCCTGCAACGATTTTGTATCGTCCTTCCCGCCAAGAGTGGCTCAACGAAGTTGTTGAAGAGGGTCGCGCTTACCCGAATATGCATTTCGTCCCGACCAATCTCCATGGTGTGCGCCAAATGACTAGAGCACTCACACGTGGAGAGGCTATTGGCATTCTTCCAGACCAAGTGCCCAGCGGGGGAGAAGGGGTCTGGGTTCCCTTCTTTGGGCGCCCTGCCTATACAACCCCCTTGCCAGCACGCCTTGCTAACCGCAATAGCACGCCCGTCATTATGTTTACTGCAAAACGAAAAGGTATTGGCAATGGCTGGCTAATGCAGGCCACGCGTCTTGCACCCTTCTCTGAAGACGCTAGCGTTGCTGCGGCTGAACTCAATGTAGCAATCGAGAACGCTGTTCTTATTGCACCAGAGCAATTTATTTGGTCCTATAACCGCTATAAGCATCCAGCTGGTGCAGAATTGCCACCAAGCGCCTAATTCAATCGTTATCATTTTTAGAATGGTCTGGTTATCTAACCTCTTCAATTTCTTGGCGCTCAGTCTCCTGCGCCTGTTTGCCTTTTTGCCATATGCCCTAACCATCTATGTTGGCTACGGTTTAGGCTGGCTAGCTGCCCATATTCCCAATAGCCGCGCGAAGGTTGTGAAAACCAATTTGCGCCTGTGCTTTCCCAATCTTAGCGAACCAGAAATTGATGCTCTCGCACTTGAGCACTGGAAATTATTTGGACGCAGCGTACTTGAACGCAGCCGTATTTGGCTGGGCAGCGGACGTCAAATCACTGACATTGTCACAATCGATTCTGCAATTACTCTAGGCGATCGCAAACCGCGCCTATTGATCAACCCCCATTTTGTTGGACTTGAGGGGGGCTTTATGGCTCTATCAGTATTAGCAAGTCAGCATGATTGGCCAAGAGGTGCCGGCCTTTACCAAAATATGAAGAATCCTTTTTTCAATCAAAAGATGATTGAGTGGAGAAACCGTTTTGGTGGCAAATCGATTGAAAGACAAAGCCGACTACGCGACCTCATTCGAGAAATTCAAACGGGTAACTTTATTTTTATTGCTCCCGATATTGACTTGGGGCCACGCGATTCAGTCTTTGTCCCGTTCTTTGGCATTCAGACCAATACCATTACCTCTGTATCTCGCTTAGCCAAACTCAGTGGAGCGGAAGTATGCCTGATGACGACCACTCTGAATGAGGATCGCAAAGCGTATACCTGCCATATCAGCGAGCCATTACCAAATTTTCCCAGCGATGATGTGGAGAAAGATACGGCCCGATTAAATCAATACATTGAAGAGCTTGTTCGAGAAAGGCCAGCGGAGTACTATTGGGTACATAAACGCTTTAAACATCGCCCTCCTGGCGAACCAAGCCTTTACGATTAATGAGATTTTTTTGAGCACATCTTCAAGCCATACCGGACGCAAATTGCGCTTCACCAAAATGCATGGTGCGGGGAATGATTTCATCGTACTAAATGGTATTGATCAAGATCTCAGCAACATCACTCGTGAGCAATGGCAAGCCTTGGCACACCGTCAATTTGGCATTGGCGCCGATCAAATTCTGCTCGTAGAAAAAGCGACTCGTCCCGATGCTGATTTTCGGTATCGCATTTTTAATGCCGATGGTGGCGAGGTTGAGCAATGTGGCAATGGCTCTCGCTGCTTTGTACGCTTTGTATTAGATCAAGGGCTTTCTGACAAGAACCCATTACGAGTAGAAGTGGCCCACACCGTACTCACTCTCAAGTCTCATGCCGATGGTCAAGTTGAGGTGAATATGGGTGCGCCAATTTTTGAACATGCTGCGATTCCATTTGATGCAACTGGCATCGCAAGCATGCAAGAGTTTCAAGAAGTGCTCTATGCCCTGCCTTTAGATTACCCAGCCACCCATGACAGCTTCGTCGGCGTTCTCTCTATGGGCAATCCTCATGCCGTTCAAGTCGTGGGCGATCTTGAAAGCGCGCCGGTTCTTCAAGAGGGCCCTGAAATTGAAAAACATCCAGCCTTTCCAAAAAGGGTAAATGCTGGGTACATGCAGATTGTGAACCGCAATGAAATTCAATTGCGTGTTTATGAGCGCGGTGCAGGGGAGACTCTGGCATGCGGTACTGGCGCCTGCGCAGCGGTAGTTTCAGGAATTCGAAGAGGCCTGCTGGACTCTCCAGTCAAAGTGCATACGCGTGGTGGCGACCTCCAGATTGCTTGGGGCGGCATCGTCAATGGTGTTTCACAACCCGTCATCATGACAGGCCCAGCGGTGACTGTATTTGAAGGCGAAACCGAAATCTAAGAACGTTGCCTTGCTTGTTCTTAGATACCGTATTTCTCGCGATACGCTTTTACAGCGGGCAAATAATTCGTTAGCTGACTATCGCTTGAAGCAGTCAAGAAGGCCATCAAACCAGTAAGGTTCGCTATAGAAATTACTGGCAAACCAAACTCTTGCTCAACAGCTTGTACTGCTGACTTGTCCCCAATATCAATCGCGGTTCCGGATCTCTCCATACGATCGAGTGCAATCAATACTGCTGCAGGCTCAGCACCCGCTTTACGAATCAAATCCACAGACTCTCTTACCGAGGTTCCCGCCGAAATCACATCATCCACAATGATGACTTTGCCCTTCACGGGCGCACCAACTAATACGCCGCCCTCACCATGGTCCTTGGCTTCTTTGCGGTTATAGGCATAAGGCACATTAATGCCATCATTCGCCAAAGCAATAGCCGTTGCAGCTGCGAGCGTAATACCCTTGTAAGCAGGCCCATAGAGCATGTCGAATGAAATTTTGGATTCTTGCAGTGCTTTTGCGTAATAACGACCTAGGGCGCTAAGACGAGCACCATCGTTAAATTCGCCAGCATTAAAGAAATAAGGCGAGAGTCTGCCTGCTTTAGTTTTAAACTCCCCGAAGGACAAAACCTTTGCCTCCAAGGCAAAACGAATAAAGTTATCTTGATTTGAATTATTTGAGCTCATAGGCCTACATGTTACGCATCATTTCCGCGAACCTCAACGGTATCCGTTCAGCAGTCAAAAAAGGCTTTCTACCTTGGGCTATTCAGCAAAAAGCGGACTTTATCTGCATGCAGGAACTTAAAGCCCAGCGTGATGATTTAGAAGACGCTATTTTGAATCCTGATGGCTTGCACGGTTTTTTTCATCATGCCGAGAAAAAAGGCTACAGCGGTTGTGGAATCTATACACCCCATCAACCAGATGAAGTCTTATATGGCTATGGCAACGAGGAATTTGATGCTGAAGGGCGATATGTAGAAGCGCGCTTTAAGGGGCTTTCCGTCATTTCCGTGTACATGCCCTCTGGATCGAGCTCACCAGAGCGTCAAGAGGCCAAATATCGCTATTTGGATAGCTTCTTGCCTCACCTAATAGCGCTAAAAAAATCGGGTCGTGAAATCGTGCTGTGTGGAGATGTAAATATTGCTCATCATGAGATCGATCTCAAAAACTGGAAGGGCAATCTGAAGAACTCTGGCTTTTTGCCAGAAGAGCGCGCCTGGCTTACCAATCTTTTTGACAAGGTGGGCTATGTAGACGTGTATCGCACATTAGAGCCGCAAGCGAGTGAATCCTGTTACACCTGGTGGAGCAATCGCGGCCAAGCCTATGCCAAGAACGTCGGATGGCGAATTGACTATCACATCAGCACACCGGGGATTGCTGCGACCGCCAAGAAAACCGCTGTGTATAAGGATGAGCGCTTTTCCGACCATGCGCCGCTGACGGTGGACTACGACTGGAAGCTTTAAAAAGTAAGTTCTTAAGGTGCTAGTCTTTTTGAACTTGCACAACCTTAAAGTGAATCGTCGCCCAAATTAAAATGAGTACGGGCGCGCCAATAATCGCGGTGCCGTAAAAGAAAGTCTGATACCCAAAGTTGTCAACAAAGACGCCGGAGAAGCCTGCCAACCATTTGGGTAATAGCAACATCATTGAACTAAATAGCGCGTACTGAGTAGCCGAGTAGCGAATGTTGGTAAGCGAAGATAAAAATGCAATGAAGGCAGCACTGGCTATGCCAGAACTTAAATTATCGGCCGAGATCACCCAAATCAAACCCTGTAAATCATGGCCTTGATTTGCAAGCCAGGCAAACAATAAATTGCTCACCGCCGACAGCACTGCACCCAAAAACAAAATACGTAGAACACCAAAACGTAGCGTCAATACCCCGCCCACAAAAGCGCCCACTAAAGTCATCACCACACCAAATACTTTGCTCACCGCTGCCACCTCGTCTTTGGTGTAGCCCATATCGACATAAAAAGGGTTGGCCATGATGCCCATCACCACGTCACTAATACGATAGATCGCAATTAAAGACAAAATCAAAACAGCATGCCAACCGTAGCGTTTAATAAAATCTGCAAAAGGCTCAACCAAGGTTTGATACAGCCATGCTTTTGCATCACGAGCCTTGGCTAGCTCATAGCGCGCAGGCTCCGTACTAAATAAAGTTGTCAGCACACCAACGCCAATAGAAGCAGCCATACAAAGATAGGCAAACTGCCATGCGCCAGCATCATAGCCGCTACCGGTTTCGGCCCTAGCTGCCAACCATAAGACACCTGCACCAGCCCATATTAAGGCGAGTCGATATCCTGTTTGGTAGGTAGCCGCAAGAGCAGCTTGATGGTCGCTATTTGCAGACTCAATGCGGAAAGCGTCCAAAGCGATATCTTGAGTTGCCGACCCAAATGCTACAAGCAACGCACACCAAACAATGGAATTGAGTGCAAGCTTGGGATCTAGAGTCGACATGCCGACTAAACCCAAGATGATAAGTGCTTGCGCAAAAATGAGCCAACTTCTACGGCGGCCCAATAACTTGGTCAGCAGCGGTATCTGTAAGCGATCGACCAAAGGTGCCCAAACCCACTTAAATGCATAGATCAGGCCAACCCAAGTTAAGTATCCAATCGTGCTGCGATCGATTCCTGCCTCACGCAACCAAAAGCTGAGGGTCCCCAGAATCAACAATAAAGGGAGGCCAGCCGAGAAACCCAGAAATAGCATGCGCAGACAAGGCCATTCGAGGTACACCCGAAAGTCTTTTAGCCAAGATTGGACTGCAGTCAACACCTGAATATTGTTAATCTATGCGCGACGAACACGGAACAGCGCAAGACTGCCAAAAAGGTTGGGTAGCAAGGTGACCTTACGACCATCATGCAAAATGCATTGGTCTACCACTTTCAAACCAAGACTTGAGGCGAGCCTCTCGAAATCAGCCACAGTTAATACACGCACATTGGGTGTGTTGTACCACTGATAAGGAAGACTCTTGGAGACAGGCATATGTCCCAGCGCTACCGCCAAACGATGAGACCAATGTCCAAAGTTTGGAAAAGAAACGATAGATTCTTTTCCAACACGCACGACTTCACGCAAGATTTTTTCTGTTTGATGAATAGTTTGTACGGTTTGTGACAAGACCACCGTATCAAAACTATTGTCTTCAAATAAGGCCAAGCCGCCCTCTAAGTCTTGCTGGATAACGTTAAGACCTTTTTGCACACAAGACAATACTCGTGCATCATCAATCTCTACACCATAGGCATGCACGGGTTTTTGCTTTTGCAAAAACTCCAAGAAGCTACCATCGCCACAACCTAGATCGAGCACCTGACTATTGGGCGCGATCCAATCAGCGATAGCCTGGAAGTCGGCACGTTTATTCACATGCATCATGAGCGTACCTCGCGCATCTTATTGAAATAGGCTCTGACCAAATTGTGATAACGCTCGTCATCTAACAAGAAAGCATCGTGGCCATGAGGCGCATCAATTTCTGCATAGGTAACTTCACTCTTATTGCTAAGCAAAGACTGCACAATCTCACGACTACGATTGGGCGGGAAGCGCCAATCAGTTGAGAAACTCACGACTAGAAACTTTGCATGTACCTCTGCTAAGGCGCGGTTCAAACTGCCGTCATAACGACGTGAAGGATCAAAATAATCCAGGGCACGTGTAATTAAGAGGTAGGTATTAGCATCAAAGTAGGTGGAGAATTTGTCGCCTTGGTGACGCAAATAACTTTCGACTTCAAATTCAACATCAAAGCTAAAGCGGTAGTCGTTCGACTCACCATTTGGACGCTGCAATTCCCGGCCAAATTTTTCAGCCATATCGTCATCTGATAAGTAGGTGATATGACCAACCATGCGAGCTAAACGTAAGCCACGCTTTGGCACCACACCATGTTCATAATAGTTGCCACCGTGGAAGTCTGGGTCAGAAAGAATCGCATTGCGCGCTACTTCATTAAATGCAATATTTTGTGCGCTCAATTTTGGCGTCGAAGCAATCACCACGCAATGGTCAAGACGTTTAGGAAACTGGATCGCCCAAGCCATTGCTTGCATGCCACCCAAACTTCCACCCATCACTGCAGCAAACTTACGAATGCCCAACTTGTCTGCCAAACGGGCCTGAGTATTTACCCAGTCTTCTACAGTTACTACTGGAAAATCGGCGCCATATGGCTTGCCGGTAGCAGGATTAATGCTCATGGGTCCAGTAGACCCAAAACAAGAACCCAAATTATTAATTCCGATAACAAAAAAATGATTGGTGTCTACTGGCTTACCAGGACCAATCATGTTGTCCCACCAACCAATGTCTTCAGGATTATCAGGACTCGGGCCAGCAACATGGTGAGAAGCATTGAGCGCATGACAAATGAGCACTGCATTACTTTTATCGGCATTGAGCTTGCCGTAGGTTTCTATAACTAAGTCATAACCAGACAAGATAGCGCCACTTTGCAAAGGCAAGGGCTCAGCAAAGTGAATGGTGTTTCTAGAGAGATGTAGCTCGCTCATTCTGACAGGAGAAGGCGCAAGCTAACATCGGAGGCCTCTGTAGGCAGCTTCTTAAATCCGCTGCGGGCAAAACGATGCCACCGGCCCAATACAAAACTCATCAACATGGCGGCACGAATACCGACTTCTTCTTGGCCCAACTTGGCCCAATTACCACCTTGAGTTTGAGCAATGCGCAAGGCTTGCTTCAAAGAAGCCTCTACGCGATCTAAAACCTGTGTAATGCGCTCTTGCAAGCGATCATCCTCTTGTAACAACGCATCCCCCAATAAAACGCGCGTCATACCGGGATTTTTCTCAGCAAAGTAAAGAAGCATCTGCAAAATGCCGCGGGCCTGCGCAAGCCCTGATTCTTCCTTTTGATTAATCTGATTAATCAAACCAAATACGGTTTGCTCAATGAAAGAAATCAAGCCTTCAAACATCTGGGCCTTACTCGCAAAATGACGATATAAAGCTGCTTCAGAAACATCAATCTTGGCCGCCAATGCAGCAGTAGTAACGCGCTCCCCTTTTGGGTTTTGCAACATCTCTGCGAGCACTTGCAAAATCTGTAAGCGACGCTCGCCGGGACGCGGACGCTTGCGTGTCTTGCCAGCGTCAGCGCTCGTGCTGTCGATATCTGCCGGTTCTAGAGATTCACGCATGTAGATTTGCTTATCGAGAACGAATCATTGTGCCGAACGCCTGTTCGGTCAAAATTTCTAACAACAAGGAATGTTCAATTCGGCCATCAATGATGTGAACTGAATTCACACCACTCTTAGCCGCATCTAAAGCAGAAGAGATCTTAGGCAACATACCACCCGAAATCGTGCCATCAGCAAACAATGCGTCGATTTCTCTTGCTGTTAAATCCGTTAACAACTTGCCGTCTTTATCCATCACGCCAGGGATGTTCGTCATCATGACCAACTTCTCTGCATGCAAGATCTCTGCCATCTTGCCAGCCACTAAGTCAGCATTAATGTTGTAGGCCTGACCCTCTGCACTAAAACCAATTGGCGAAATGACTGGAATAAACGCATCGTCTTGCAAAGCCTTAACTACCGCTGGATTAATTGCTTCAATCTCGCCTACAAAACCAATATCCACCTTCTTGCCTGGCTCCGTATCGCTAGGAATCATCATTTTCTTAGCGTGAATTAAGCCACCATCTTTACCGGTTAAACCCACTGCCTGACCGCCAAAGTGGTTAATCAGCATCACGATGTCTTGCTGTACTTCTCCGCCCAAGACCCATTCAACGACTTCCATCGTCTCTTCATCGGTGACGCGCATACCTTGAATAAAGGTCCCGGTCTTACCAATCTTTTTGAGGGCTTCATCAATTTGTGGGCCACCGCCGTGAACAACCACAGGGTTCATACCAACCAATTTGAGCAAAATGACATCGCGCGCAAAACTCTCTTTGAGGCGCTCTTCTACCATCGCATTTCCACCGTATTTAATAACGATGGTCTTGCCGTGATAGGCGCGGATATAAGGCAATGCCTCAGCAAGAATCTCCGCCTTTAATAAAGGCGAAATATCACTAATAGTTGTTAGATGCTTAGTCATTACAAATGAAATTTATTCGCCAAATAATTTTTGACGGAGTTCGCGACGCTCTTGAGCCTCAAGAGATAAATTGGCTGTAGGCCTTGCAATTAAACGGTTTAAGCCGATTGGCTCACCTGTTTCTTCACACCAACCATAGTCGCCTGACTCAATTCGACCCAATGCTTGCTCAACTTTTTTCAACAGCTTGCGCTCACGATCGCGTGTACGCAATTCCAATGCGTGCTCTTCTTCAATCGTTGCGCGATCCGCTGGATCGGGAACCAAAATGTTTTCGCGTAAATGCTCTGTAGTTTCCGAAGCATTTTTGAGAATGTCATCTTTGAGGGTCAATAATTTTTGACGGAAAAAATCTAACTGCGCAGCATTCATGTAGTCCTTATCGGACATCTTGAGCAATTCTGCCTCAGTCAGTGGAGCACCTTTTGCAGCTTTGGTGCTCGCAGCTTTACTGCTAGCTTTTGCAGCAGTTGCTGGTTTTGTTGCTGTTTTTACCGTCATCTCATTCTTTCCTAGATTTGAAGCATTATTGCCTCATTCTGCCAAACTTTTACAGCCTTTATGAATAATGGCCGTGGCGGCGGATTGTACCCGAATCTGGCTAGGCCAAACATCCCTCAAGCCCAGCCAGTAGGGTGTCTTTGGGCAAATCGATGCCAATAAAGACCATACGGGTTTGCTTGTGCTCAGCGCCCCATGGACCGGCCAAATCGCTACCCATCATCTGATGAACCCCCTGGAACACCACTTTTCGGTTGCTTCCCTTCACATAGAGCACCCCTTTGTAGCGCAACATCTTCTCCCCAAACACCTCCAAAATGCCCCCCAGGAAGTCTTCCAATTTTTTATGGTCAAAGGGTTTATCACTACGGAAAATGAAGGATTGGATGCGGTCTGTGTGACCAGCGTGCCCATGGTGATGATCGTGACTGTGATCATGGCCGCAAGTGCTGTGGTCATGATCATGTGAATGGTCATGACCACAATGGGCGTGATCATGGTCGTCTTGCTCTAAAAAGTGCGGATCAATATCCAACTTGGCATTGAGATTGAAGCCCTTGAGATCCAATACCGCATTCAAGGGCACAACCCCTTTAGAAATTGCAGTAATCGGCGCCCTAGGATTCATGTGCATTAAGCGCTGGCGCAAAGCCTCTACATCAGCGGGCGATACTAAATCAGTCTTCGTAATAAAAATTTGATCAGCAAAGCCCACTTGGCGCTGAGCTTCTTCATGTTCGGTGAGCTGCTGTTGGCCATGCTTGGCATCTACTAAAGTGACGACCGCATCTAAGACATAGTGATCAGCGACATCATCATCCATGAAAAAAGTTTGTGCTACAGGCCCTGGATTGGCTACCCCAGTGGTTTCAATGACAACGCGATCAAAGCTAATCTTTTTATCTTTACGCTGCTCCCAGAGTTCATTTAAAGCCTCTACGAGATCTCCACGAATCGTGCAGCAAATACAGCCGTTGCTCATCTGCACAATATTTTCTTCATGGTCCTGCACCAAAATATCGTTATCAATATTTTCTTCGCCAAACTCATTCTCAATTACGGCAATTTTTTTGCCATGATCTTCAGTGAGGATGTGCTTGAGTAAAGTGGTTTTTCCACTTCCCAAAAAGCCCGTCAAAATCGTTACCGGAATTAATGCCATGAATGATCCAATCTAAATCTAGCTATTGCAGATTCCCAAAAGGGGAAGCCTTCTATATTACCGACTTCCTCAGCCTTTACCAGCCTTTGCGCGAGGATGCGCTTTATCGTATGCCTGGGCCAGGTGCTGAAAATCCAAAGAGGTATAAATTTGGGTGCTCGCAATGCTGGCATGCCCCAGCATCTCTTGTACGGCCCGCAAATCCTGCGAAGACTGCAAGACATGGCTAGCAAAGCTGTGGCGCATCATATGGGGATGCACGTGCGTGGGTAAGCCAGCCCGCATGGCCAGAGTACGGAGACGCGCCTGAACAGTGCGCGGGGATAAGCGCTTGCCAGAGGCAGACAAAAATAAGGCGATAGATTCTGCTTCATATGCAACCCCGTCACGATGCTCGCGCCAAGCCGCCAGAGATTGCATCGCAGGACCGCCCACTGGCACAGAGCGTCTTTTGCCGCCCTTACCCAGGACCGTTACTTCAGCAGCATCCCAATCTAACCAACCAGCTGACTCCTGTTGACGATCTTTACTCTGCATGACATCAATTCCCAGTAACTCAGACAGTCGCAAGCCTGAGGAATACAACAAATCAATAATGGCGGCATCCCGAATCGATTCAAAATCTTTTTTCTCTTGGGCCTCTTTTACCGCCTGATTTACCAAAGAGAGAGCCTGCTCAACAGACAGCGCTTTTGGTAGGGACTTGAGGCGTTTGGGCGCCTTCACGTCATCGACCGGATTAGCCACAAGGTTGCTAGTCACCTTACCAGCATGCGCATCTCGTCGAGCATCTTTTTCTGTGAGCCAGTCATACCAGCCTCGCCAGGCCGACAGCGCCCTAGCAATGCTTCTGGAAGACTTTTCTTTGGAGTGCAAACGCCCCGCCCAACGACGGACATGGCTATTGCTAACTTTTAATAAATCTACTGCGTCTTCAAGAGCAAAGTTTTGAAGGTCGCTCAGATCCATGCCATAAGCTTTTAGCGTATGGGGCGAGAGTTGACGCAACACATGAAGCTCATGCAAATACTCTTGCATGAGCGGATGAAGATCAGTCGGCTTTAGCTTCATAAGCCTGGATACGATCCAAAGCTGCAGCAGTAAGTTCAGCAATTTGACGCAAATAGAATGCGCCCATATCCGCAGTAAAACGGGTTTCGTCTTTACTCGCCAACAGCAGAACTGCTGGTGATTGATTGCCACCAATACTTTTACCCAAAGGTAGGCCGATAGCCACCATGCTTTGCCATGCTGGATCAATCGTCGTTTGACTGGCTAGCAAATCAACGCTCGCTGCTGCCAACTCTTTTGCAGAGCCGCAGAGCGGCGTATCAACCCAAGGGCCAAACGCAGCATTAGGCGCCAACAATTGCGCAGACTCAACCTCAAATACTTCTGCTAAGCCTGCGGTAATGGCAGCTTCAACATCCGACTGATTATTGGCTTTCATCAAACGCAACAACCAGGCCACTAAGCTTTGCTGTGTCTTGTCATTGCGGCTACCAAAATGCAGCATCTCACTTAAGCGACGATTGAGCTCCTGGTTTTGAGTGCGCAATACCGTCATTTGACGTTCTTGCAAAGAGATGGCGCGATCTTCATGAGGATGCTTGATCCGAATCTCATTAAAGAGATCGGCGTAACGCTCAAAGAAGCCGGGCGTTGCACGCAACCATTCTGCAACCAATTCTTCTTGCTCAGCCTGCTTTGGATCAATTGCGCTCATCTATCTCTTTCTGTATTACGGATTGGTTAACTCAATTTTTTACGAAGCAATTCATTCACCTGACCAGGATTGGCCTTGCCTTGAGAGGCTTTCATAATCTGCCCCACCAACGCATTGAACGCCTTCTCTTTACCAGAGCGGAACTCTTCTACCGACTTCGCATTGGCCGCCAGTACTTGATCAATGATGGCCTCCAGGGCGCCACTATCGCTGATTTGCTTCAAGCCCTTGGCCTCAATGACTTGATCTACCGTGCTGATAGCTTTTCCGGCAACGGCTTCCTCCCAAAGAATTGCAAAGATATCTTTAGCAATCTTGTTAGAAATCGTGCCATCAGCCACGCGAGTGAGCAGGGGCCCCAAATGCACTGCTTTTAAGGGTGCATCTGCAGCAGCAATGCCTGCGCGATTTAAGGATGAAGCAAACTCACCAGCAATTAAATTGGCAGCTGCTTTTGCTAATGGCTTACCAACCATTGCTAATAGCTCTTCAAATACTTTTGCAGTATCGCGATCTTGCGTGAGTAACTGTGCATCGTACGCACTTAAACCAAATTCGCTTTGCCACTGCTCACGCAATTGCGCAGGCAGCGCAGGCATCTTGCTACGCACATCCGCAATCCACGCATCATCAATCACCACCGGCAATAAGTCGGGATCCGGGAAATAGCGGTAATCGTTCGCATCTTCTTTGCTGCGCATGCTGCGCGTTTCACCGCGATCAGGATCATATAGACGCGTCTCTTGAACAACAGTTCCGCCATCTTCAATCAATTCAATTTGACGACGCACTTCATATTGAATAGCTTCTTCCAAAAAGCGGAATGAATTTAAATTCTTAATTTCACAACGAGTACCAAACTCAGCCTGACCTTTTGGGCGGACCGATACGTTGGCGTCACAACGGAACGAGCCTTCTTGCATATTGCCGTCACAGACACCCAGCCACACAACCAATCCATGCAGGGCCTTGGCATAGGCAACCGCCTCCGCAGCGCTACGCATTACGGGCTCAGTCACAATCTCGAGGAGTGGTGTGCCAGCGCGGTTTAAATCGATGCCACTAGAAGGTTCGCCATGTGGGCCAATAAATCCCTCTTCATGAACTGATTTGCCTGCATCCTCTTCCATGTGGGCGCGGGTCAGCTGGACGACTTTTACCTCATCGCCAACCAAGATTTCGACTTGGCCCCCAACAACAACCGGAATCTCCATCTGACTAATTTGATAGCCCTTCGGTAAATCGGGATAGAAATAATTCTTGCGCGCAAAAATACTGGCTGGAGAAATCTTCGCGTTGACTGCTAATCCAAAACGAATGGCATGCTCAACCGCTTGACGATTGAGCACCGGCAAGACGCCTGGTAAGGCGAGATCAACTGCACAAGCTTGTGTATTTGGCGCAGCACCAAAGCGTGTACTTGCACCACTAAAAATCTTAGATTGCGTTTGTAATTGCGCGTGGGTCTCTAGACCAATAACGACTTCCCACTGCATCATGCCACCTCGCTTGCTTGACGCAAATGCCAATCACTGGCTTGCTGAAATTGATGGGCAACTTGTAATAGACGTGCCTCTGAAAAATAGTTGCCAATCAACTGCATACCAATCGGGAGGTTCTGGGCGTTAAAGCCACAAGGCGCACTCATTGCAGGCAACCCAGCCAAATTCGTGGATAAAGTGTAAATATCTTCTAAATACATTTGTACTGGATCTTTCGACTTCTCACCCAGGCGCCACGCCACATCTGGAGCTACCGGCCCAAGAATGATGTCGCACATGTTAAATGCCGCCTGAAAGTCTGCTGCAATAATGCGACGAATTTTTTGTGCCTGCAAATAGTAAGCATCGTAGTAACCATGACAAAGAACATACGTTCCAATCATGATGCGACGCTTGACCTCAGAACCAAAACCTTCGGTGCGAGACTTCTGATACATGTCACCAAGATCTTTGTACTCGCTAGCGCGATGACCATAACGCACACCATCAAAACGACTCAAGTTACTAGATGCTTCAGCTGGCGCTAATACGTAGTAAACCGGGATAGATAATTTGGTTTTAGGCAAACTCACTTCCACGAGCTTGGCGCCTAAATTTTCTAAAAGCTTTGCCGCTTCATTCACCGATTTAGCAACCTCTGCTGATAGGCCTTCAGCAAAAAATTCTTTTGGTAATCCAACGCGTAAACCTTCTAAAGGTTTTGCGGGATTAGAGTTACCTGCTTGCCATGATTGATTGAGGTAGCGACCATAGTCTTCGCCAGAATCTGCAAGTGAAGTTGAATCACGGGGGTCGTGTGATGACATGGCGGATAAGAGCAATGCACAATCTTCAGCCGTCTTACCCATTGGTCCAGCCTGATCTAAGGATGAGGCATAGGCAATCATCCCGTAACGAGACACGCGCCCATAGGTTGGCTTAATTCCGGTCAGCCCGCAAAAGGCCGCTGGTTGACGAATGGAACCACCGGTATCCGTACCGGTAGCAATCGGGGCTAAACCTGCTGCCACGGCTGCAGCTGAGCCGCCAGACGAACCCCCAGCCACGTGAGCGGCATTCCAGGGGTTTAAGACGGGTCCATACGCTGAGTTCTCATTGGATGAGCCCATCGCAAACTCGTCCATATTGGTTTTGCCCAAGCAAACCATGCCAGCACCATGGGGGTTGCTCTCATCTGGAATTCCCAAGTTAGCCACCACGGTGGCATCAAATGGACTTTGATAATCAGCCAAGATTTTGGAGGCTGCAGTAGATTTCCAACCGCGCGTTACGAAGACATCCTTGTGTGCCACGGGTATACCGGTTAATTTGCCTGCCTTACCAGATGAAATCAGTTGATCTGCTTTATTTGCTTGCTCTAAAGATAAGTGAGTACTCACATCAAGATATGCATTCCACTGCTTTCCGGCTTCAATGCGATCTAAAAAGTACTGAGTCAACTCGGTACTAGAGACCTTTTTTTCGGCCAATGCTTTTGCCATCAAGGCAATTGGAGTGTTGTGCCAGCTCATTCGATCACCCTGGGAACAAGGAAGTAACCATCATGCTGAGCAGGGGCTGATTGCATGTTTTCTGCGCGATGATCTGCTTCAGTCACCTGATCAACGCGCATGGGTTGGGCCAAATCACGCAAAAAGAGGATTGGGTGAGCCAATGGCTCAAGCCCAGTTGTATCGACAGCCTGCATTTCTTCAACCAAGGAAAAAATGGCCTGCAGCTGAGGCAAAACTGCTTCAGCTTCTGCTTGGTTTAGCTCAAGTCTGGATAGGTGCGCAATGCGCTGAACATCATCAAGTTTCATGGGACGAGAGTATCATTCCTATATATTTTTATTAACACCTTCTATTTTCCCACTACATCATGTTTGGTTTTTTCCGCAGCTACTTTTCCAATGACCTAGCCATCGACCTAGGAACCGCCAACACCTTAATTTATATGCGTGAGCGGGGTATTGTTCTCGATGAACCATCTGTTGTGGCAATCCGCCAAGAGGGTGGCCCAAATGGCAAAAAGACCATTTTGGCAGTCGGAAAAGAGGCAAAAGCGATGTTAGGTCGCGTTCCGGGCAATATTGAGGCGATTCGCCCTATGAAGGATGGCGTTATTGCCGACTTCACCATTACCGAACAAATGCTCAAGCAATTTATCAAGCTTGTGCACGAAAGCAAGCTCTTAAAACCAAGTCCTCGCATCATTATTTGCGTTCCTTGCGGATCTACTCAAGTTGAACGTCGCGCGATTCGCGAATCTGCATTGGGCGCTGGCGCATCACAAGTGTTTCTCATTGAAGAGCCAATGGCAGCAGCAATTGGTTCTGGTCTTCCAGTTTCTGAAGCAGCAGGCTCTATGGTCGTTGACATCGGCGGCGGCACAACAGAAGTTGGCGTGATGTCATTAGGCGGCATGGTTTACAAAGGCTCTGTGCGCGTTGGCGGTGATAAGTTTGATGAAGCGATTACTAATTACATCCGTCGTAACTACGGCATGTTGATTGGCGAACAAACTGCCGAGCAAATTAAGAAGACGATTGGCTCCGCTTTCCCAGGCGCAGAAGTGCGCGAGATGGAAGTAAAAGGTCGCAATCTCTCCGAAGGTATTCCACGTAGCTTCACAGTCACTAGCAACGAGATTTTGGAAGCATTGACTGATCCATTAAATCAAATCGTGACTGCAGTGAAAGCGGCACTTGAGCAAATTCCACCTGAGCTGGCATCCGACATTGCTGAGCGCGGCATGATGCTAACAGGCGGCGGCGCCTTATTGCGCGATCTTGACCGCTTGTTGCTCGAAGAAACTGGCTTGCCTATTCATGTTGCAGAAGATCCATTAACTTGTGTGGCTCGCGGTTGCGGCATTGCACTTGAGCGCATGGATAAGTTGGGCGGAGTGTTCTCGCACGAGTAAGCGACATACACGTCGATCAGGGAATTGCAACATAGCGCTCCACCACTTTTCAGACAGGGCATTCCGGCCTTACTCAAACTGATTGTCTGTCTGTCGATCAGCATCGCTCTGATGCTGATCGATTTTCGCTTTAAAGCACTCGATCCGATTCGCAATAATGTGAACTGGATTTTGCGTCCACTTGAATATGTCATGATGGCGCCACGCAACGCATTCGAAGCAACCTCAGAATATTTCACAACACGCTCTACGCTAGATCAAGAAAATCAAGCGATGAAAGTGCGCCAAGCGGAGCTCTCTCTGCTGGCAAATCAATCTGAGTTCTTGATGGTAGAAAATCAAAACTTGCGTGAACTAATGGCGCTGCAAAAGCAAGTGGCATTCAAAACTTTGCCAGTGGAAATTCTCTTTAATCCGCCCAACCCTATCTCGCAACGCATTGTGATTAACCGAGGCAGTAACGATGGCCTCAAGCTAGGCAACCCCATTGCCAATGATTCCGGAATTTTGGGTCAGGTAGTCCGCCTTTACGAGCGCTCTGCAGAGGTTTCCTTGCTCGAAGACCGAGATTTCGCCGTTCCTGTCCAGGTTGCTAGAAATGGTCTAAGGGCGGCCGTATTTGGGGCGGGGCGCGGAAACCCGCTAGAACTACGCTACTTACCGGTAGCTAGCGATCTCGAAGTTGGCGATATTTTGCTCACATCCGGCATTGATGGCGTTTACCCACCCGGTTTCGCAGTAGCTGTTATCAGCAAGATTGAGCGCAACGCTGATAAGAACTCTTCCAATGTATTTTGCGTACCAGTTGCTGCAGTGAATCGGTATCGCCAAGCGCTGGCATTTTTATATGATCCGCAATTTGATGCCAAGGCCCCCTCAATCAATAGCAAAAATGCCGCTGGCACAGCACCTAACAATACGCCCGGCCGCCGTCAAACACGCTCACGAGGAATGCAATGATTGATTTCCAGAGCGGCTATATTCTTCGGCCAGTTAATCCAGTATTTATTTATTTCAGTCTGTTTTGTGCGCTGCTGTTAAATCTGCTGCCGATCGGAAATTATGGATGGGTACCGGATTGGTTGATTCTGTGCATCGTGTTTTGGAATATCCACCAACACCGCTATGTCAGCGTGATCTGGGCATTTGTGCTCGGCCTCATGATGGATGTACACAATTCAGACCTCTTAGGACTGCATGCCTTTAGTTATTCTTTGGTTGCCTATATTGCCATCTCTTGGCATAGACGCATTATTGCGCTCACCGTTTTATCGCAAGCCCTACATCTGTTACCCATCTTTTTACTAGTCTCATTATTTCCAGTGCTGGTGCATTGGGTCTTGAGCGGCGAGCTTTACTGGTGGGCCTTAACGGGCGCTATTCAAGCCTTGATTGAGGCAATGCTTTGGCCGCTCGTAACACGCATTTTGCTGGCGCCGCAACGTCGTCCGATTGACGTTGATCACAATCGTCCACTTTAAGAAGCTGTATGGTTTCTTTTAAAAAACCTGATCTCGATTCGTTTCAAGAGCGCATTCATATTGCGGCTTTGTTTGTTACATTTTGTTTTTTATTGCTCGTGACACGCCTGGTATGGCTGCAATTAGTCAGTCACGGAAAATATGCATTGCTTGCAGAAAGCAATCGCATCGCACTAGTGCCAGCACCAGCCAATCGTGGACTCATCATTGATCGCAACGGCATTGTGATTGGCAGGAACTATTCAGCACTGACATTGGATGTCAATGCTGAAGAGGTTAAAGGGAATGTAGACCAGCTTATTAATGAACTGTCAGAGATTATTGATATCTCACCTCGGGATCGACGCAACTTTAAGCGCTCTTTAGAGGATTCCCGCAATATGGGGACCATTCCGCTGCGCTCGATGCTCAATGAAGCTGAAACAGCGCGTTTTATGGCCAATCGCTACCGCTTTCCAGGGGTCGAAATTCGGGCCAGGAGCTTCCGAGAGTACCCCTATAACGAGCTAGCCTCTCATTTAATCGGCTATATCGGCCGGGTATCCCAGAGGGATAAGGAGCGGATGCAAGCAGAAATTGAGAATTCCAAGGCTGATGATCCAGATGCGCTGCAGACTTCTTTCTTGCCCGGGATTCAATATGTCGGAAAAATTGGTCTGGAACAAAGCTATGAAAATGTTTTACGGGGCGTTCCTGGATACGATCAGGTAGAAATTACTGCTGGCGGAAAACCCGTGCGCACACTTTCAAGCTCACCCTCGGTACCCGGAAAAAATGTCGTGCTATCGGTCGACATTAAATTGCAGTATCTAGTGGAACAGTTGTATGGAAATTTTCGCGGCGCGTTTGTTGCTATTGAACCCGAGACTGGCGATGTGCTTGCTTTTGTTTCTAAGCCCAACTTCAATCCGAACGACTTTGTTGAAGGTATTGATTCCGTTACCTGGAAAGAGCTCAACGATTCCCCACAAAAGCCGCTGTATAACCGCCCGCTAAAAGGCATCTATCCGCCGGGCTCTACTTACAAGCCTTTCATGGCTCTCGCGGCGCTTGAAAATAAAAAACGTACGCCGTCCCAAACTATTTCAGATCCCGGTTACTTTGATTTTGGCAATCATACTTTCCGTGATGATAAAAAAGGTGGGCATGGCATTGTTGACATGCAAAAATCGATTGTGGAATCTTGCGACACTTATTACTACATGCTCGCGCGCGATATGGGTGTCAACATGATTGCCGACTTCATGAAGCCGCTTGGGTTTGGTCAAATCACTGGAATCGATTTACAGGGTGAAGCAAAAGGCGTTCTACCTTCGACCGAGTGGAAGAAAAATACTTTTAAAAAACCAGAGCAGCAAAAGTGGTACGAAGGTGAAACAATTTCACTGGGCATCGGTCAAGGCTACAACGCATTCACTATTTTGCAGTTGGCGCATGCCATGGCAAACGTTGCCAATAATGGCATTGTGATGAAGCCTCACCTGGTGAAGGCTATCGAAGATCCATTTACGCGTAATCGCGTACTGACAACACCAAAAGAAAGTTATCGCATAGACCTCAATGCTGACAATATTGAAGTCATTAAAAAAGCGATGCTTGAAGTGAATAACTCGGGCACTTCTGCAGCCGCATTTAAAGGAACGGGATATCAAGTCGGCGGCAAAACAGGTACAGCGCAGGTATTTAGCTTAAATTCGAAAGACTATAAGCACGGTGCCACTGCAGAATTTTTACGCGATCATGCTTTGTATATTGCTTTTGCACCCGCAGATAAACCTACTATTGTTATTGCCATGGTAGTAGAGAATGCTGGCTTTGGAGCGCAATACGCAGCACCTATCGCGCGTAAGGCGCTGGACTATTACATTGAAGGCAAATGGCCCAAGGAGGTTCCTGAATGGAAAAGAGCCCCTTAATCAAAATTAAAGGATTTTTCTTCGGCATCTTTGCCGGACTGGATCGCCAGCTAGGCCTTATTCTGCTTGGCTTAGCGGCTGTAGGCTTTTTTACTTTTTTATCTGCAAGTCAAAATACCCCCGTTCAAATTGGTGATGAATTTCGCAATCTAGCACTATCTTTTGCAGTGATGTGGTTAGTGTCTCGCATTCCACCAAAATGGTTGGAGATGGGAGCGGTATGGATTTATGGGTTGGGAGTGGTGCTACTCGTTGCCGTTGCTGCTTTTGGATTAATTAAAAAAGGTGCGCGGCGTTGGCTCAATATTGGCGTTGTCATTCAACCTTCTGAGATCATGAAGATAGCCATGCCTTTAATGCTTGCGTGGTATTTTCAAAAACGCGAAGGCATTCAAAAAGCCTGGGACTATGCTGTAGCCGGCGTCATTCTCATCATTCCCGTATTTCTGATTGCGCGCCAACCCGACCTTGGAACAGCGTTATTAGTTTTTGCTGCTGGCCTTTACGTCATCATCTTGGCTGGGCTGCCCTGGAAATGGATTTTGCCTTTCGTTGGCATTGGGGTGATAGGCATCCTGTTGATTATTATTTTTGGCGGCACGATATGTGCGCATGACGTTGTTTGGCCATTCGTACACGACTATCAAAAGCATCGCATTTGTACGCTGCTCGATCCTAGTAGTGATCCACTAGGAAAAGGCTTTCATACGATTCAATCCATGATTGCTATTGGCTCTGGCGGCTTCTTTGGTAAAGGCTGGTTTCAAGGCACGCAGGCTCACCTAGAATTCATTCCTGAAAAACATACTGACTTTGTATTTGCAGTGTTCTCAGAAGAGTTTGGTCTGCTCGGCAACTTAGTGCTGCTCGCACTGTTCTACGCCTTAATCAAAAGAGGGCTCGCGATTTCAGCAAGCGCGCCGAATTTATTTACACGCTTATTGGGTGGTGCGGTCACTTTAATTTTCTTTACCTATGCCTTTGTCAATATCGGCATGGTGAGCGGCTTACTTCCGGTGGTAGGTGTGCCCCTGCCATTCATTAGTTATGGGGGCACTGCATTAGTAACCCTTGGATTTGGGGCGGGCATTTTGATGAGCATTCATCGCCATCGTCGCTTAGTGCAAAGCTAATACAAGACTGGGTTGTATTCACTGTGTTTGATGGCAATAAAAAAGCCCGGCATGCCGGGCTTTTTTATTAACTAAGGAAGAATTACTTCTTGCGCTTGTTAACTGAATCTTTAAATGCTTTACCAGCAGAAAACTTAACAGTTTTTGCAGCAGCGATTTTGAGTGGCTCGCCAGTTTTTGGATTGCGGCCCATACGTGCAGCACGCTTACCAGATGCGAAAGTACCGAAGCCGATCAGTTGTACTGAATCACCTTTAGTAACAGCTTTGATAATGTTCTCGATTGCAGAATTCAATGCGAATTCAGCTTTAGCTTTAGAGATCTCCGCGTCGTCAGCAATCGCTGCGATTAGTTCGGCTTTGTTCAAGTGAAGCTCCTTATAGATATTGATGTCGGCGCACATTGCGCTTACATGATTTTAACCACAAAAAATTATAAAAATAAAGCAATCGCAAAGTAATTTTTTACCGCTCCGACATATTACTCATCCAATACTTCTATGCCAGAGACAAAATATTCTGTATCGCCAAAACAAGATGTTGGAAGCCCAATGTGCTGAGAGTATTTTAGGGCTACTTTTTTTCCTAAATTAGCATTGATTTTTTGCGCCACAGCATCTTCATGCACCGTAAAGAAGAATTTTTCTGACATTGTGCCGGGCATCGATACCATGGCTAATTCACCTTCCCAGGTCTTGCAGATATACCCGCGCTTAGAGAATTTCTGGACATATCCAGCCCGCTCCCCGCTGCCGTAGCTCCATGTGAGCATCAGCCATGTATAGGCTGAAATGCCCACTAAGCCAATTAAAACAAGGCTTAAGAGCCATTTTGTAAAGCGATTCATACGATTTTCTCCAAGCTATATCCACATAAACCCTAAGGCGGGCAAACGAACTATTCATGGCAAGTATATGAGGATCCCTGCTGAAGAAATAGTCTAAATAGCGCGCACTTACTAATTAAAATAAGAATTGTTACTCTAGATCGGCAAATAGCATGCAAGTTCGTCACATCATCTTTTTTATCTTTATTGCTTCGGCGATTTATGTCTATTTCAGGGGTAGGGTACGTTTTGGCATCATGAGATCGCTGCTGGACTATCAAGTGCTATTGGCGCCAATTAACACCCTGCTTTATGTATTTTCTAAAGTAAAGCCAACCGCTTTTATTCCGGTAAGCCAATTTACGGAAATGAAGGTTCTGCAAGATAACTGGGAAATCATTCGCCAAGAAGCGCTTTCTCTCAACGAAAACGGCCAAATTGCTGCGGCAACCGGTTACAACGATATCGGCTTTAATTCCTTCTTTAGGACAGGCTGGAAGCGTTTTTACCTCTACTGGTACGGAAAAGAAGTCCCATCTGCACTAGCCAACTGCCCCAAAACAGTAGCGCTACTCAAATCAATCCCCTCCGTTAAGGCAGCTATGTTTGCCTCCTTACCCCCAGGAGCAACGCTAGTGCGTCACCGCGACCCGTATGCTGGATCGCTGCGCTACCACATTGGTTTAGTTACGCCGAATGACCCTAAATGCTTCATTGAAGTCGATGGTGAGCGCTATTTCTGGAAAGACGGAGAGCCCGTCATGTTCGACGAAACCTATATTCATTTCGCCGCAAATGAAACCGACCATCAGCGCATAGTGCTCTTCTGCGACGTCGAGCGGCCCGTTTATACCAAGGTAGTGCAACTGATTAATCGCTGGTTTGGGCGCTACGTGATGAGCGCAGCTGCATCGCAAAATGTTCCTGGCGAAAAGATTGGTTTTGTAAATGTTTTGTTTACTTACTTCTATCACTTGCGAGCGCAAGCCAAAAAGCTCAAAGCATCACATCGCTCTGTTTATTACATTGGTAAATGGGTGCTTATTTTGGGACTTTTGTGGGCAATTTTTTGGTAGCTTGATGCCACCAAAATCAAGGCTGCAATATTTGAATAATCTGCTCGGGGCTGATTGAGCCCCAAATTTCTACCCGTTTTTTGCGGCTATTTTGCCCAGAAAGAAACTGAATTTGCTTTTGCGGCACTTTTAACTGCTTCGAAAGCCATGCCAGCAAAAGCTCATTGGCCTTATTTTCTAGGGCTGGCGCTTGCAATGAAATTTTCAAGCAGCCATCGTGCAGACCCACTACCTTGGTCTGTTTAGCGCCAGGCTGACAATGAAGGCTTAGCGCAATTCCTGTGGGGGTTTGTTTTAACCAATTAGGCATCATTAAAGTACTTTAAACTTAAACCATGCCATACAAAAATTCCCAAGCCCTAGAACACCTGTTTACCAGCAATCGCGAGTGGGCAGAAGGCATGATTGCGAAGGACCCGGACTTCTTTAAGCGCCTGGTGAATCAGCAGGCGCCAGAATATCTTTGGATTGGTTGCGCAGATAGCCGCGTGCCGGCCAATGAAATTGTGGACTTACTTCCCGGTGAGCTGTTTGTTCATCGCAATGTGGCCAACGTTGTAGTTCACACTGATCTCAATTGCTTATCCGTTATTCAGTTTGCAATCGACTTACTCAAAGTGAAGCATATCTTGGTAGTCGGTCACTACGGCTGTGCCGGTGTGCATGCCGCTCTGAGCGATAGACGAGTAGGTCTTGCAGATAACTGGCTGCGTCATGTCAAAGATGTCCATCAAAAACATGAGCGCTATCTGGGAGAGGTGTTGCCAACTGCCAAGCGTCAAGATCGCTTGTGCGAGCTCAACGTCATTGAACAAGTAGTGAATGTGTGTGAAACCACCATCGTTCAGGATGCCTGGGCACGCGGACAAGACCTCACTGTTCATGGCTGGGCATATCGCCTTGATACAGGGCTTGTGAACGACTTAGGAATGTCGATTAGCTCAACTGAAGAAATGCTTGAGCGTTACGCTAAGTCCGTGCAACGTTATGAAGTAGAGCAAAGTTAATTTGCTTAAATCTGTAGCCAACTATGCTGGGGTTGTATTTTTAAAACTCCTCTCCTTGCTGCCTTATGGGCTTTTGGTTTCTATTGGATATGGTCTGGGCTATATTGCAGCCAGAATTCCAAGCGACAGAAATCGAGTAGTCAAAAGAAATCTGCAGTTGTGCTTTCCGAAAATGAGTGCGGCAGAAATTGATTCTCTGAGCAAGCAGCATTGGCGCCTATTGGGCCGCAGCCTTGTAGAGAAAAGCATTATTTGGCTTGGCAGTGAAAAACAATTAAGTCACATGATTGAGGTAAAGTCCGCAGTCGATCTTGCGAGTCGTGAACCACGTATCTTGGTAAACATGCACTTTACGGGCATCGAGGGCAGCATTATTTTGAGCGCCTTGGCCAGAAGAATGGATTGGCCCCGCACCTCAGGATTTTTTCAGCGCATGAAGAATCCATTTTTTAATAAGCGTATTGTTGATTGGCGTAACCGCTTTGGTGGAAACTCGATTGACCGCCAAGGCAATGCCAAGGCCATCATTCGTGAAATTCGAAATGGTGACTTCATCATCATCGCTCCAGATATTGACTTGGGCTTAAAAGATTCTGAATTTGTTCCCTTCTTCGGAATTGAAACCAACACCATTACTACAATCTCTCGTTTAGCTAGCATCACAGGTGCACAAGTTTGCTTAATGACGACCACTTTAAAAGAGGATGAGTCAGGCTATCTTTGCGAAATTAGTAAGCCTTTAGAAAATTTTCCAGGTACAGACCCCAAATCTGATACAGCGCGCTTGAACGAATATTTTGAAAAAGAAATTCGGCTACGACCTGCTGAATACTACTGGGTACATAAGCGCTTCAAAAATCGCCCGAATAACGAAGTAAACCCCTATAACCCTTCTAACTAAAGGACTTTTGTCCTATCATTAGAGGATGAGTGAGCGCATTGGGCTATTTGCCGACCTTCACAGCAATCTAGAGGCTTTTGAAGCCTGCATCGCCAGAGCAGAAGAGCTTGGGGTCACTCGCATGGTTTTTCTGGGTGATTTAGTAGGCTATAACGCTGATCCTGTTGCTCTGCTGGAGCGTATCGGCGATCTGGTGAACTCTAAAAAAGCGATCGCTATTTTAGGCAACCACGATGAGGCAGTCTTTAAGGACTGCCGCAACCAAATGAATGCCAACGCGAATGCTGCAATTGAATGGACCAAGGCACAGCTCAGTGATACTCATGTGCAATTCTTAAAAAATTTGCCGCTGGTGGTCAATGAAGAATCTATTTGCTTTGTGCATGCCTCAGCCCATAATCCTTCGGACTGGAACTATGTCACCGACAGCATGAGCGCATGGCGCTGTGCACAAAGCTCTGGGAAAAGTTATACCTTTGTCGGCCATGCTCACGAACAAGCGCTCTTTTATCAAAGTGCCGTTGGAAAACTGATTCGTTTTGCTCCGCATCCTGGTGATGACATTCCGGTGTTGCCTCATCGCCAGTGGGTTAGCGTGGTTGGCTCGCTGGGTCAACCTAGAGATGGCAATCCTGAGGCTTGCTTCGCCGTATTTGAGCCTGAAGCAGAAGTCCTCACCTTTCACCGGACACCTTACGATCACTTTGCAGCAGCTGAAAAAGTTAGGCGCGCAGGGCTGCCAGAAGATTTAGCCACCCGCCTAATCACAGGCAAGTAAGCCAACATGCCAATTAAGACTGACATTGAAGCAGTTGATGATATTTTTCAAGAAGGTAAAGTTGTTGATGGATTTTTAATCGGCAAAGAAGTACACCGCGGCGGCATGGCCAGTCTTTTTTCGGCAACCAAAGAAGGTGAAGATACACCCATCCTGCTCAAAGTCCCTAGGGTTGGAAGAGATCAACCCGTCGAAAGTCTAATTGGTTTTGAAACCGAGCTCACGATCCTGCGCTCATTAAAGAGTCCATTTGTTCCAAAATATTTAGGCTCGGGAAATATGGCCACTCGCCCTTATATTGCGATGGAGCGTGTTGCCGGCCGCCCTCTTGAAGACCTTATCAAAGAAGGCAAACAATTTAGCATTGATGAAGTAGTGCGCATTGGCGCCGATCTTGCGCAAGCCGTTCAGTCACTTCATGCGCAAGATGCCATTCATTTAGACATCAAACCAGAAAATATCCTGATTGATGACAAGGGAAAATTAACCCTGATTGATTTTGGCTTATCACATCACGATCGCTTTCCGGATTTACTTGCGGAAGAAATGCGCAAGGGCATTGGATCTGCTCCCTACATCTCACCGGAGCAAGTAGCAGGAATTCGCACTGATTCTCGCAGCGATATTTACTCTATCGGCGTGATTATGTATGAGCTACTCACTGGTGAGCTGCCATTTGGGAATCCCCAAACCATGAGCGGCCTCAGAAAGCGCATGTGGGCTGAACCCTTTCCTCCGCGCGCGATTCGCAAAGAAATTCCACGCTGGCTTCAAGAAGTTGTTTTGCGCTGCCTTGAACCCCGCGCTGCAGACCGGTATCAAAGCGCCACCCAATTACGCCAAGTTCTTCGTGATCCTGAAAGCGTCAAGATTACTGAGCGCGGCGAACGAGTCGAACCCCCCAGCTTTTGGGACAGTCTCAAAAAGTGGTTTAGGGCTGCTGGCTATGAGCCATCGCCTAGCCCCCGCCCAAGCATGGGCAATCAAGATGCGCCACTCATGGTTGCCGCAATTGATACGCGCCAATCCGATGAAGTATTGCGTCAACGGATGCAAACAACAGCCAAGAATTTGCTACAAGCCTACCCAGAAAGTCGCTTAGTCTGCATCAGCACGATTGCCAGCACCCCAACTTATGAGGGCAATCACGAAAGCGAAACTGCTAGCGGAATTGTGCGCGGGCACTTAGTTCAATTAATGGAATGGGCTAAGCCTCTTAAATTACCGCCAGAACGTATTTCTTATCACGTTCTTGAGGCAATGGATCCTGCTTCACGCATTGTGGAGTTTGCTAAAGACAACGATGCATCTCTGATTCTGATTGGCGCATCTCACAAGCTGCCAAACAAAGTAACGCCCTGGAGAACTTCGATGACTAAGATTGTCGAAGAGGCTCCTTGCAGCGTTCACATTGTGCGTACTTAAAATTTATTCCGGAAAGCGTGGCAAGCGTTCATTGCCGAGTGGAGCGGGACGTCTTGCCATATTCATCTCCATTGCCAAAAAGGTGTAGTAGCCAGCAATACCCGCTAGATCAATAGCCCCCTTTTTGCCAAAACGTTTTTCTGTTTTCGCAAAAGTGATATCTGAGACCTGTTTGTAGCGCTGCAGCTCGATGGTGAAGTCATACACAATCGTCTGATCTTCGCTCATACCTTCTGGCCTTCTGCCCTCTTTTATTGCTTGGGCTATCTCAGGCTTGAGGCCAGATTTGATCGCAATCGGATAGTGAACAGACCATTCGTAGTCCTGACTCCATTCGCGTGCCGTAATCAAAATTGCAAACTCACTGAGTGCGCTATCGAAGACCGATTTATAGCGTAAATAATCTCCCATCGCACGTGCGTTATTCATGAGCTCGGGGCTGTACATCAACATTGCAAAAGGCCCCCAAGGGGCCTTTTTGCGTGCCACCTCAAATTCTTGGGCAGCCTTTTGTTGCTCTGCGGTGTATTGCTCTGCAGGTATTTCAGGAAGGCGATCCTGCGCAAATATTGACTTGCTGAGTATTGCCAATACTGCAGGCAATAAGAAAATATATTTGCGCATCAAAGCCTCCGCTGTAACGCTTACTTCATTCTTTCTTGCTTTTGATCCAAGATGACTTCTGGCTCTTGCGCTTCAATCCAATTATCGCGGTTGAGTACGCTAGTCAATTGTTTGTGATCTAGTTCACCAGTCCACTTAGCAACCACAATAGTGGCCACGCCATTGCCTACCAAGTTGGTTAATGCACGCGCTTCAGACATAAAGCGATCAATGCCCAAAATGATGGCCAAGCCAGCAACTGGAACATCACCTACGGCTGAAAGGGTGGCAGCCAAAACAATAAATCCACTACCGGTTACCCCGGCTGCGCCTTTTGAAGTCAAGAGCAATACCAGCAATAGGGTGACTTCTTGGAATAAGGTCATTGGCGTATTGGTTGCCTGCGCAATAAATACTGCTGCCATCGTCAAATAGATTGAAGTTCCATCTAGATTGAATGAGTAACCGGTTGGAATCACCAAGCCAACACAAGTTTTCTTGGCGCCCAATAACTCCATTTTTTCCATCATGCGTGGCAAAACAGATTCGGATGAAGAGGTGCCCAAAACAATTAAGAGCTCTTCTTTAATGTAGCGTACAAATTTAAAAATGCTAAAACCATTCAACTTCGCAATGATGCCCAGCACAATAAATATAAAAAGTAGGCATGTTAAATAGAACGAGCCCATCAATTTGCCCAGAGAAAATAATGAACTGATGCCATATTTTCCAATGGTGAAAGACATTGCGCCAAATGCACCAATCGGCGCAAATTTCATAATGACACCAATCATGTCAAAAAGCACATGGGATGTTTTTTCAATCAGATCGAATACTAAGGTTCCGCGACCGCCAAATTTATGCAGTGCAAAGCCAAACAAAATAGCCAAGAACAGTACTTGCAAAATCTCGCCTTTAGCAAATGCATCAACTGCACTGCTAGGGATGATGTTCATTAAGAAGTCTGTTGTCGTGCCCATTTTTCCGGGACCAGTGTAGGCAGCAATGCCTTTGGTATCTAAGCTGGCTGGATCAATGTTCATACCTGCGCCTGGCTGCAATACGTTGACCACCACTAAACCCACAATCAAGGCAATCGTGCTGACGATTTCAAAATACAAGAGCGCTAGGCCACCGGTTTTGCCCACCTTCTTCATATCTTCCATGCCAGCAATACCCAAAACTACAGTACAGAAAATAATTGGGGCAATGAGCATCTTGATGCCTTTAATGAAGGCATCGCCCAATGGCTTCATGTCCGTACCGAGACTAGGATAAAAATGTCCCAGCAATACACCTATGACAACTGCTGTAAGTACTTGAAAATAAAGGATTTTATAGATTGGCGGCTTTTTTAAGGTGGCGGTCATGGTGTCTTCCTTTATGTAATAGGTAATTTGTTTTTGTGAGCAGTAATCTAAGTGACATATTACCCCGAACTTTTTCGAGTCGGCCTTTGCCGGATAATGCAGGGATGGAAGAAAAAGTACGCGTCTCTAAATTACTCTCTGAGCTTGGCTTATGCTCTCGACGCGAAGCTGACTCTTATATTGAACAAGGTTTAGTGACTGTAGACGGCGAAGTGGTCAATGAGCTTGGCGTAAGAGCCTATCGTCACCAGAAGATTGAACTGCAGTCTGGCGCAAAAGCGCAACAAGCATCGCGCATCACCGTTATCCTAAATAAGCCCGTGGGTTATATCTCTCACTACGATGATGAACAAGAGTACCAACCTGCTGCCTCATTAATTACTCCAGAGAATTACTTTAGTAGCCCCCTCGATAGAGGTAGAAGCCCCCGCTTTAATACCAAAGGCCTAGCGCCTGCTGGTCGCTTAGACATTGACTCCACCGGACTCCTCGTCTTGACGCAAGATGGGCGTATTGCCAAGCTTCTCATTGGTGAAAATAGTCCGATTGAAAAAGAGTATTTGGTACGAGTTGAGGGCAAGCTTTCTTTTGAAGATTTGGATCGCCTAAAACACGGTCTATCTCTTGATGGTGTTGCACTAAAACCTGCGCAAGTGAGTTGGCAGAATGAAGATCAGCTACGCTTTGTTTTGCGCGAAGGTCGCAAGCGCCAAATACGTCGCATGTGTGAGATGGTTGGTCTCAAGGTCCTCGGTTTAAAGCGAGTCAGAATGGGGCGTATCTCACTCGGACCACTGCCACCTGGACAATGGCGATTTGTAAGGCCTGAAGAGCAGTTTTAACCAGTGTGCACGCTTATAATTGGGTCCAAACCTAGATTAATAAGCGCAGAATTACCATCGAAACCTCCAATCCCAGCACTCCTGCCGCAGAAGTACAAAGACGTCGCAGCTTTGCCATCATCTCTCACCCGGATGCAGGCAAAACGACGCTGACTGAAAAATTATTGCTTTATGCAGGAGCCATCCAGATTGCTGGCAGCGTGAAAGCACGTAAAGCAAGTAGACATGCCACATCTGACTGGATGGAAATTGAAAAGCAGCGCGGAATTTCTGTAGCAAGCTCAGTGATGCAGATGGAGTATCGCGATTGCATTATCAATCTCTTAGATACACCAGGACACCAAGACTTTTCCGAAGACACCTATCGCGTGTTAACAGCGGTTGACTCTGCCTTAATGGTCATCGATGCTGCGAACGGAGTGGAGTCACAAACCTTAAGACTGCTTGAGGTGTGTCGCGCCCGCAATACACCAATTGTTACTTTCATTAACAAAATGGATCGCGAAGTAAAGCCGCCCATGGAGTTGATGGATGAGATTGAGACAGCACTCGGAATTGAAGTAGTGCCATTCACCTGGCCAGTGGGAATGGGTAAATCGTTTGCGGGTGTCATTGATATCGCTAATGCGCGCATGCGCATGTTCAAAGCAGGCGAAGATCGCGTCACTGAAGACTCGCATGCTGTCGTAGACATCAATGATCCGGCCTTAAAAGAGCGCTTAGGCGCCGATCTGGAGAATGCTCTAGCTGAGGTGGAGCTCATTAAAGAAGCGATGCCGACCTTTGATCGCGAAGCCTTTCTTGCGGGCCGTCAGTCGCCGGTATTTTTTGGTTCTGCCATCAATAACTTTGGTGTGCGAGAAATTTTAAATACCTTGGTTGAGTTAGCGCCAGCACCTGGCTCTCGCAAGGCGCTGCAACGCGAAGTGAGTCCTGCAGAAAACAAATTTTCTGCAGTGGTCTTCAAAATTCAAGCCAATATGGATCCAGCACACCGAGATCGCGTTGCCTTTTTACGAATCTGCTCAGGACACTTTCAGCGCGGCATGAAGCTAAAAATTTGTCGCAATGGCAAAGAAGTGCGCACCAATAATGCCCTATCATTTTTGTCCCAAAGGCGAGACATTTTGGACGAAGCGTTTCCAGGCGACATTATTGGCTTACCAAATCATGGCTTACTGCGTCTCGGCGACACCCTGACAGAAGGCGAGCAACTGCAATTTACTGGCCTGCCATTTTTTGCCCCTGAAATCTTTCGTATGGTGGAGTCTGCAGATCCCCTACGCTCTAAGCAACTTCGCACTGGACTGATGCAGTTGGGTGAAGAAGGCGCCATTCAGGTATTTAGGCCCATGGCTGGCGGCACTATGTTGTTAGGTGCGTTTGGTCAATTGCAATTTGAAGTAGTTAGCCATCGACTGCAAACTGAATATGGAGCGGAGGTGCGCTTACTGCCCGCACGTTATAGTCTGGCCCGCTGGGTGAGCTCAGACGATCCTGTTGCTCTGAAAAAATTTACCCAAGAAAACATCCATCGTATGGCCGAGGACGTTGTGGGGGCTGCCGTATTTCTGGCCTCTCATAAATCAGAGCTTGACGTTGCCCAACAACGCTGGGAATCGATCCAATTCCATGCTCTCAGAGAGCATGCTGGCCTAATCTATCAGTCTAATTTAGCTGGTTAATTTTTAGTCGGCTGACGGGGAAAGTTGCAATCAAAAACGGCGACTAATGCGGAGTCTGTTTTTCTAAGAGAGGCAGTCTTGCCGTACTGCTGACAGTAAGCATTCGCTTTCTGAGTCAGCTGCTCAATAGACTCATCACTGCTATTGAGAAAAGTGACATGATTTGAATCGGATGCATCGGTATACACAGCTGCACAACCCCAGAGCATTGAGGCCACAGCAAGAAATGCAAGCGATCGGATAAGTTTCATTGTTGTGGCTTTCTATTAAGTGTTCGGCGTAGATGAGCTGACTTACTCAGTCTTATTCAATTTTTTAAGTATCGCTGCAGTCACTCTCGTAGCGAAAGGGCGATAAATCAAGATACAAATAATCGCCACCGGATAGGCTACAGACCAGACCTCAAGCCAAACCCAAAAGAAATTGCCTGCGGCACCAACACGCACAAAAGTAGTTGCCAAAGTGATGCTTGAGGACATCAAGAAGCCCATCACCAAGGAAAAAATAATGCCAGGTAAATTAATCATTCCCCAATCATAGCGCCTGAACTTCATAACTGTTATTCTGAACTGTGATCACTATTCTGCGCCCTAATTAGGGGAGTCTCTTGAGTAAATCCTTTAGATTCATCATTCCATTACTCAAGGAAAACTCATGGCTGTAGGCCAAAATCAAAAAAATAGAAAAAACGATCCCATGGTCACCAAAACAGGCAAAACACGCCTGGGACCCCTTAACACTGCCCAGCTTACTAAGCTCATGGAGGCAAGCACCAAGCCCAAAGAAAAGGGCAAAATTTTGCGAGCAATGAACAAGCTCACTATTGTTGCCGTATAAAAACTAAGCCCCGTCACTCGGGGCTTTTTATTGACCACCACATTCGACCAGATCAATAACGGGGTTGTAACATAGCTTAGGCCAAAATAAAAGCTACGCACCACATCCAAGATGGGCGATAAAGGAGAAACATGATTTGCTATCGTGACGATGCCAAGATTACCGCCAAGCAAGCAATTGATTTGTATGTCCGCTCAACCCTCGGAGAGCGTCGACCTATTGATAGCGAGCAAACCTTTCAGGACATGCTCGATCACGCCAACTTAACCATTACCGCCTGGGATGAAGACCGTCTCGTAGGCATTGCACGCACCCTCACCGACTTTTCTTATGTGGCTTACTTAGCCGATCTAGCGGTAGATAAAGAGCGGCAACGCTTAGGCATTGGGAAGGAATTAATTGCGCAGACTCAATCCCGTCTTGGCCCAAAGTGCATGATTGTTTTACTAGCAGCCCCAAAAGCCAACGACTACTACGAGCGCGTTGGCTTTGAACATAATCCACGAGCCTGGATGCTCAAGAAATAATGATGGCTTTATGATTGCTAGATGACTACAACACGATTCTGCCTGGTTCGCCACGGCGAGACCAATTGGAATGTGGAGCGCCGCCTACAGGGTCATACCGATATCCCCCTCAATGAGCGCGGCCTAACTCAAGCAATACAGATGGCAGCAGCACTAAAAGAGGCTGCTCTGAAATTTGATGTTTTATATTCCAGCGATCTCCAGCGCGCACATCAAACGGCTCAAGCAATTGAAAAAGTATTTCAGGTTTCAGCCGTCATTGATTCAGCCCTCAGAGAGCGCCATCTTGGAGCGCTACAAGGATTCACAACAGATGAAGCACCAAAAAAAGAGCCTGAACTCTGGCAAGCCCACCTCAGCAGAGATCTCTATCATCATTTAAATGGTGGTGAAAGTATTCAACAATTTGCCGAGCGCATTCATGGAGCACTAGAAAAGATTCGCAGCGCCCATTTAGGCAAAATCGTATTGCTGGTCAGTCATGGCGGAGCGCTAGATATGATGTATCGACTTGCAAGCAATCAACCCCTTTCAGCAGAAAAAGCGGTCTCCGTCCCCAATGCCTCTCTAAACTGGATTAGCCATGACGGTGGCGCCTGGAAGGTCGAAAAATGGGCTGATACGCGCCATTTAGATGGCCTAGCCCTTGATAACTTGGACCTCTAACCTAGCCCCAACTCAAATCCCCTATGATTAGCTTATGCGCCTAATTCTCAAAATCTTGCTTTGCTTTACGACCCTCATATTGCCTTTGTCTGTATCTGCCGCAGATGATGTGCCTGATGGTCTGCCAGATCATATTGTTGGCGATATTGGTGTAGCGGTTTATACCTCCAACTTGCATATCGGCACAGAAGGCACTCAATCTTTGGTTTTACCCTATGCTTTTTTTGACTACGAACGTTTTTTTGTGCGCATCGATGAAGTGGGCATCAAAACTTTCAAAATGGGTTATGGATATCTTGAAGTCATTGGAAAAATTAATCTGGACTCTTACAAAGTGAAATCTCCAATTAATGGTTCGTCCATCAATCGTAGCGATCCCATTCCTTTGGGGATAGGAACATTTCAAGAAACCCCCATTGGCGGTATTTTCTTGAATGCCTATCATGACTTTGGAAAATCTAAAGGCGCACTTTATGAATTTTTGTATTTTGCGGAACTTGAAACATACAAAAAAGTCGTTGTCTATCCGCAAGTGGGAGTAGAAAGACAGTCGAGCCAATACGCTAACTACTACTACGGCATTAGCCCTGGGGAGTCTAATCTCACTGGCTATAACGCCTATACTGCACCTGCCACAACCAATCTTCTTGCAGGTCTCATGGTTGAAATTCCAGTGGTAGATAACTGGTATATCAATATCTATGGAAAGCGTAAATGGATGGGCAATGGCGTCAACAATAGCCCCGTCATGAACCGCTCATTTCAAGATAATATTTTTGCCGCCCTGGCATACCGCTTTAAATAAGCCGCAATAAATAAGCCACACTAAGGTGGCTTATTAACACATACTGATCGCACTTATTTCGCTGGATGTAAACGATTGTGGTCTGACACACAAAAATCTACAATCACATCAGCAAAATTTAAATACCGTGAATTGCTTTTTCTAAAACGGTCAATCTCTGCAGACATGCGCGAAGCTTCGTCTTTGAAACCAACATCTTCATACCCTGGGTGATAGGGCGCCTCTTCAACAAATTTATTTGTCATTTCTTACCTTCGTTATTAAGCACTCAAATGCTATTGAGCAATTAGAAAAATGAGGTCCTGTTATTAGACCCAATACGGCAACGCTCAGTACTTAACTAGAATTTTTCATTTCGGGACTCCCTAAAAGCAGCACATCCAACACCTTGGTGTAGATGGATGCCGCTCCCCCTGTCCTTGATACCTGAGAGATTCACACCAAGCCGGGCTTGGCGCTTGCTCCTTCGGTGCACCATAAAGATGGCGACTCTCCAGACGGCTATTAAAGGCAAGCAGTACATTCCTTGGGGATACCTGAGCGTTCATGGGAGTTTGCGCCTTCGGTGGAGGGATTTCCCTCGCTCTCCTGCTTAACAAAAATTATAACTAGTTTTTAGCCCAGGGCAATACAGGCTGTAGCGGTTTTAATCCTGCTTTTTGAATCAACGGTGCGGCCTGAGATGAGGCCAAAAATGCCAGCAAGTCTTTAGCAGGATCTGGGTTCATGGCATCACTAGTAATGCCAGCAGAAAAAATCACAGTCTGCTGAACTTCTGCCGGAATCTCGCCAATAAAATCAATGCCAGGAATGGGTATTAACTCACTTACTTGCTGGAAACCTAATTCAGCATCGCCTCTAGCTACTACTGTGCCCACACGTTCACTATAAATTTTCTTGGCAGTCTTGCTCATTTGCTCAGCAATTCCAAGCTTAGGAAATACCTCGCCAGATAAATAGGTACCACTGGCGCTTGCTGAATATGCGACAGACTTGGCGTTTAACAAGGCTTGCTTGAGCGCGGCAACCGAACTGATATCCGGCCTAGGTGCTCCCGCTCTAACGGCGGCTCCAATCACCGAGGCAACTAGATCTACTCGACTTCGTGACTGAACGGCGCCGCTCTTAATAAAGCCCTCTAGTGCTGGACTGGCCAAAATTAAGACATCGAACTTCTCCCCCTTCGAGAGTCTGGAAGGAATTGAATCTGGGGCGCCACCCATAGACGAACCAAAGGAAATGATGACCTTATTTGAAGATTGCTTTTCATACTCGGGGGCCAATACTTTGAGCGCTTCAGCAAAAGCGCCTGATGTAATTACCTCAATATCTGCAGCAAATACAGCGCCCTCTAGGCATAGGGCAACAATGGAGCCGAGTATTAATTTTCTGATGAAAAAAGTTGTTTTCATTTTTGAATGCCTTAATGAATTACCCGTTTAATCCTCTTTCATATTGGCTCTTTTGACAATCGGCTCAAGGCGCATCTTTTCGTCGCTGAGGAATTTAGAAAAGGCTGTGCGACTACCGGGTGATGGCTCAATACCTTGAGGAATCAAACGACTTTGTACGCTTTGCGTTTTTAATGCTGCATTAATGGCTTGGTTCATTTTTTCCAAAATAGCATCTGGAGTTCCTTTAGGCGCAAATACACCCGCCCAGTGGCCAATGAACACTTCTGGGTAGCCCTGCTCTTTAGTAGTGGGCACATTAGGAAGTGCAGTAATTCTTTTGTTCCACGTTGAAGCAATCGGTTTTAATTTGCCGCCCTGGATTTGAGGAATGACCACCACGCTTGCCTCTGAAGTGGCGTCGACCTGATTTGAAATCACAGCAACCATTCCTTCCGAACCGCTTTTATAAGGGATGATTTCGTATTTGCCACCAGCCTTGACCTTTAACATCTCTGCTACAAAATGCGGCGTACTGCCCGTGCCAGCAGTAGAGAAATTTAAGCCGCGTGGACTATGCGCTACCGCCAGCAAATCTTTTAGGTTGTTCACTTTTGAGTCTTCTGCAACCACAATAATCGATGGGCTGATTGTGAGCAGGCCCACTGGAACTAAATCTCCCTCCTTATATGGCATGGCCGTTTTGATCATTGGATTGGTAATGATCCCGCCTGCACTGACAAAGAATGTATAGCCATCAGGCTGACTTTTTGCCACATAGTCAGCGCCCAGCACAGATCCAGCGCCTGGCTTATTTTCAACAATGATCGGCTGGCCAAGCTGCTTTGATGCTGCTTCAGCAACCGTTCTAGCCACTAAGTCATTTGCACCCCCAGGCCCAAACCCAACAATAAATTTAATGGGGTGGGTAGGCCAAGCATCTGCTGCGATCGCCTGACTTAGGCAAATATAGGGGATGAAAGATAGTGCAATTTTTGCCAGTAATTTCATGAGGGTCTCTATAAAAAATGGTTTAGTGGGCGATGAATTTAGCGGCCACCCACACAATCCGGATTTCTATCTTCCATTGGCAAAGGCTTGCAATTCACACCATCTGGAGAAGTACTGCTTGCCGCACAGCCAGTAATTAGGGTCGCAATAGTGATAACCATCAATAGGATTGCTCTGTTTTTCATCTGAATTTCCTTAAGAACGTGAACTACGATGCGAGTAGGACTTATGCTTACTTTAACCCCGAATACGCTTGAAGGAATCAGGTCTTACGCTGATCTCAATAAGCGAACCATCCACCTAGCGATAGATACCACTAGCAATATGCCTGTCAGGTCGCCCAAGAACATCACGCCATACCACTCCATGGCTGAGAGACTTGCTCATCGAGGTACAAAATAGATTGAACAACAAAGCTATTCAAAATGGCATAACTCAAGGAAATGACTAAAAGAGAGCGGAGACTTAAATTCGATAGCTCGTGATCTAGCTCAAACTTATCTGAACAAATCTTGCACACTAACCAAGGTACGCCAGCACTGCCCATTGAAAGAAACAATACCAAAGCAAATTGACCGGGGAAGGCAAACAATAGACCCCACGCATTGGACACAATAAAGATTGCTAGAGCGCCCAACGGGCCGGCAATCAAGGTCATCAGGATCTTGATACCACTTGGCAAATGTACCAAGTGGGCGCCAGGAGTTAAATACAAGAAGCTGGTGCAAAGATTGTTTACAAAATAAAACAGCCCGTACCCCAAAGTCAGGAATGCCAACAGCCGAATCTTTTGAAAAAATGAAGTCATGCAGCTTTATACCGCTAAAGCACAAATCAAGCAGAAAAGTCTTTTTTATATCTTCCCGATGAATTGATAACAGGCCCAAACTAAGTTCAGCGCTGCCAAGCTGGCAAGAGTTCCAAAAGTGAGCTGCATGCCCAATACCCGCTTACTAAAGTCTGGGGGTGGGGCCCGCATTCCCCGTGCGTGAATCAAACGTCCAGCAATCAGAGCCAGGCCAGGAATGGCAACCAGCCACCAGGGGGCGCCATTCAGCTCAAGACAAGCAATTAGAATGATTCCCAATGGAACATACTCTGCAAAATTACCTTGAGCACGAATAGCTCGCTCAAGATCTTCATATCCACCGCTGCCTAGACCCACTTTATTCTTTCTTCTCAGACGAATTACTGCAAACGAAAGTTTGATAAAGATTGCGGTTAGTAGGGCGGCAATAATTGAGGTTACCAGTAGCATTACTCTCTCCTTAGATCACTTCCAATACTTTGCTAAGCGAAGCACCTTCATAGTTTGGCGTCTCGCCAATCTCCTCAAAAGGGTGTCCTAAACGATTGACCCAGAACACATCAAAGCCATACCACTTGGCTGCCAGCGCATCCCAGGCATTACTGGATACAAACAGAACTTCTTCTTTCTGGACTGGAAATGCATTTAACAAGAGCGCATAGGCTTGGGGAGCCGTTTTAAATAGACGCACATCTTCAACCGTTACAACCTGATCTAAGTATGGATTTAAGCCATTGCTCTCTACTACAGTAGCAAGCATCTCTCTGCTGCCGTTAGATAAAATGGCAGTCGATATGCCCTTACTTTTAATGGCCTTCAGAACACTTAAGCTATCTTGAAAGCCCGTAAGCTTGGCATACTGGTCCATGAGTCGCTTTTCATACTCAGCAGTCAAATTCAAGCCCATACGCTTGCAAACATAACGCAATGAGCGAATGGTTAATTCCCAAAAAGGAAGATAGTGTTTACTGCCATCGGGACTGGGGTCGCTCATAGTGACCAAGCGGGTGTATTCAATCTGACGATCACGCCACATCAAAGCGAAGGCCTGGCCATGACCAGGAAATAATTCTTCTGCTAACTGACCCATGGAATACACATCAAACAATGTGCCGTAGGCATCAAAAGCAATCAGCTTATACATACTTATCTCCTGCTTTTTATCATGAGTTTCTATTGTCGTTTAAAACAAACTCTTTAGCATTGATTTGCAGTAAATTAGAAACTGCTGAATCTGACTGAGGACTTCATGAAATTAAAAATAATTGGTTTATTTACTTGCGCCCTATTTTTATTGGGCTGCGGGCCCAAAGCACCCGAACCTAATACATCGCTTACCTTAAAACAACTAATGGAATGGGTGATTGATACCAATGCAGATCTTATTTGGGACTCAGTTAAATCTATCTCCAATGCCAAAGGCACTACAGAGATATATCCGCGCACTGATGCTCAGTGGGAGGCCGTCCGCAATAGCGCTGCTACCTTAGTTGAGGCTGGCAATAGTCTCATGATTGAAGGTAGAGCGAAAGACACTCAACAATGGATGAAATTCGCCAAACAACTTAGTCAATCAGCAGAGCTAGCCCTAAAGGCTGCTCAAAATAAAAATAAAGATGCATTATTTGATGCGGGCGGCGAAATCTATAGCGCCTGCAAAAGCTGTCACGATAAATACGCAGACTTTGATAAGCCATCTTCTAAATAAAACCACTCTTGGGTGGTTTTATTGCTTCCTGGCATTCTCAGGCATTTAATCCTTGTCGGCATATTGCATTTCACCATTACCAAATGACCAATTTTCTTTATCAACCTCAAGTAAGTTAATAAAAATATCTTGGGGCCTTAGCTGAAGGTCTTGTACTAAAGCATCGCAGATGCCTTTATATAAATTCTTTTTAAGATCTATAGACCTTCCAAAGCTGATGGTCGCCTGAATAAAAATAATCCCCTCGGAATACTCGATTCCCAAATAGCTTTTTGGAATATTCAACTCTGATGTGTCATGCCTAGTAATAATCTGAAACTTATCATCTGCAGGCACGTTGATTTGCTCTCGCATTACCCTATAAACAATATCCCCAACTTGTTGAGCAATACTTTCAGGATATTTTTTGCTTAAATCGATTCTGACTAATGGCACTGCATTTCTCCTTGGGTTTCTCTATCCTCTAGAGATCTAGTATGTAAGCCCTGCGATATAGGCGTAAAGCGGGATTCCCAAGATAATGTTAAAGGGGAAGGTAATCCCCAAGGACATTCCCATATACAAGGCAGGATTTACTTCGGGCAGTGCATGTCTCAATACTGCTGGCACAGCAATGTAAGAGGCGCTAGCAGCAAGCACCATCAATAAAACCGTGTCGCCTAGAGGCAAGCCCAATAACTTACACAGGCCCAATGCGATTGAGGCATGAACCAAAGGAGCACCAATGGCGTATAACAGGGTAATGGGGGGCTTGCCTTTTAATCCCTCAAAATTCTTCGCTGCCATCAGACCCATATCTAGCAAGAAGAAGGCTAGCATGCCTTTAAATAAATCTATTGAAAATGGCGCCATGATTTTTTGTCCGCCATCACCGCTCACTAGCCCAACAATCATTGAGCCCAATAAAAGTAGCTGCGCACCATCAGTAAATGATTCATGCAAAATTTTTGACATGCCTGTGGACTGCTTTGAATTGGTAGTGGATGCTCTGGCCTTATTTGCCAATAAGATGGCCAGAATAATTGCGGGTGACTCCATCAGCGCCATTGCTGCAGCCATATGTCCACCAAATGCAATGTCGTATTGGTCCAGTGCTTGGGTAGCCGTGATAAAGGTAACCGCGCTTACAGAGCCATAGGTGGCGGCAATGGCGGCGGCATCGTAATTATTCAACCTCGTTCTTAGGACTGCATAGCCCATCAAGGGAATAATGATCGCAAGAAATACTGCGAGGCCAAGCGCCAAAGCAATCTCCAGGGTAAATCCTGACTTATGAAGTGCAAAACCACCTTTAAGGCCTAAGGCCATCAAGAGATACAAAGACAGAAATCTGGCTATTGGCTGCGGAATTTCTAGATTTGACTTTACGGCACCAGCAAAGGCACCGAAGACAAAGAAGAGAATTGCCGGATCTAAGAAATTACTCATCACTACATATTAGGTAGTTTTATAACTTCTTGCATTAGCCCTACCCAACCTGAGGCCAAGCCATCCGTCAGCAAGAATATTCTGGGAGAGCTCTATGCTGAATCAGCAAATTTAGCCAACGCATGCCAACCAAAGCTTAGCAATGGCAGCATGTCTTTGGCAAAGCTGGCAACTTCTTTGACCAACTCTTTTGAACAAACAGTAGATCGCGGTAACTGCTTGCGAATAATCCACCCCTTTAACTTGATGGCGCCCTCTACTTCTTTAGGAACATCGTTAAATCCCCTGGGAATGCGAGCTAGAGTGTGGGAATAATCGAGTGCATAGCCTTTTCGCTTTAATGCTTTTTCCAAGGCAATCCATGCCTTTGGGTTGTCCAAAATTCCTTGTCGAAGTTTCTTAAGAATATGGGCTTCGGGCTGCAGATAGCCTGCTGCGCATCTACTACCTAGGGGGTCTAAACGAAAATACAAAACGCCAGGAGAGTGTTTATCACCGGTTCTCGTAAACAAGCCGCTAGCATGCATGTTGTAGGGATGTTTTGCTTTTGAAAATCGAGCATCTCGATTAATTCTAAAAAGAGATCTTTTGGGATCTCCCCAGACCGGCACCTCTTTCTTGGACAAAGCCTCAGATAAAGATTCGGTAAAGCGCTTCATTGGCTCGCGTACATACTCTTCATAATCTGCGCGATGCTCACCAAACCAAACTCTATTTTGATTATTGGTCAGCTCTTCAAGGAACTGAAAAGCCTTTGGACTAAATCCCGGAAATTCTGTCATAGATTAATTCTTATTTTTATTAATTTAGCGAGACTTGAAAATCCCCGCCGAATAGATTGCGGCCTAAGATACTTTGGCTTTCGTAACCCAAGTGGCCATGAGTACAAATGCTAATAGCGCACAACCCCCAGAGAAAAAGAAAGCGTAGAGTGGCGCGATAGATTCATATACCCAGCCAAAGATAAACGAAGCAGGAAAGAGCATGAGGCCCGTAATTAAATTAAACCAGCCAAAGGCCGTCCCTGCCAAGCCTTTTGGCGCCATATCTGCTACCAAGGCCTTCTCTACGCCCTCAGTTGCCGCCTTGAATAGTCCATAGATCGCAAACAGTCCAAATATTTGATAGGTAGAAATTCCAGGTAATCCCATTGCAATATAGAAGAACGCAAATGCAATCCAGGCAATCAAAATAAATCGCTTGCGCCCAAAGGTATCCGATAGCGCTGATAGGGGCGTACCAAATAAGGTCGTAATTAATGAAATTGCTGCCCACAGCAATGGAATCTGTTCTTGCGGAACCCCTGCCTCTCTTGCCCGAAGTAGCAGAAACATGTCTGATGAATTTGCTAAAGCAAATATTCCTGCAACTACTAAATATCTTTTGAACTGATCCGGCATGCCTTGAAGTGACCAGCTAAATTGACTAGCCTGCGGGACTGCCTCACGCTTGGGTTCTTTGATGCATAAAGCGAGTGCAATCGTGATTACGGCAGGAATAATGGCCCACAGAAAAATGTCTTTCAGCGGCACGCCCATAGATAAAAACATGGCGGCCAATAAAGGGCCAATCACTGCGCCTGCGTTATCCATCGAGCGATGCAAACCAAACGTAACCCCACGCTGACACTCGCTAACACTCTCTGCCAACAGGGCATCCCTAGGCGAACTTCTCATCCCTTTGCCCATGCGGTCTGTAAAACGAATCGCCAGCACCCACAACCATGAATTAGCAAATGCAATCAGGGGCCTTCCAACGCCTGCCAGCGTGTAACCCAATACGATCCAAGGTTTAGCCTTTTTTGTACGATCAACAATTACGCCTGAGACTAACTTGAAAATGCTCGAACTAGCTTCAGCAATGCCCTCAATAATGCCGAGTGCTTTTGGCCCCGCCATCAGCACTGAGGATAGATATAAAGGCATGAGTGGATAAAGCATCTCACTTGCAGAATCATTGACCAGACTAATAAAGCCAATGAGCCAAACAGTGCGAGGAAGAGCAAGAATGGTTTTGAACATAACAGGCTCAATTTAGCACCATAGCGTATTTTATTGTTGATTAAATCAGCATTCTTATTGATCCTTTATAGTGCCCAAATGTCTTTTGTTCGCAATCCAATTTTCTTGATTAAATTCAGCCTCAGCGCGCTATGGATTGCTAGCGGCCTTGTACTTGCAGCCCCTTTCGAAATCAAGGTTCATGATGAACTGATTGCCGATTACCAACATTCGGCTTATGAAGTAGAAACGAACTTATTCCAGGCCCCATCATCCCAAAACCTTACAACAAATGTCTTTCAAACAAGGCTTGAGTATGGCTATGGGATTACCGAAAAAAGTGAATTGGGTGCTAACGTTTATCTCAGCAACTACAACGGTGTGAGTTATGTAAATGGCGGCAAGTTAAGTCACATGTACATACCGACACATGATGAAGAGGGCCTGTGGCACTACGGCGTTAAGAATGAAATTAACTATATTCAAGATGTTCTTGGTACGCAAACCACTTATTACGAACTCACGCCCATTTTGGCAATTCAACTTCAAGCATGGCGCTTGACGATTAACCCTAGCGTTGACATCACACTCAACAAAAACAGTACTGTCACATTTTCACCGTCAGCCAAGGTGGCATACAGCCTAACAGCCGTGACAGATATTGGAATCGAGTATTACGCTGATAACGTACCCAATAAAAGTCTTTATAGCCTGACTCAACAGCCACACACTGCCTACCTCGTGTTAGATACAAAGTACCAGAAAACTGAACTGAACCTGGGGGTTGGAAAGGGCGTAACTGCAACGAGCGATAACTGGGTTGTCAAACTCATCGCTGCATTTCACTTTAATTAGTTGCTGGCAAACCAAAAGAAAAGGCGGCCTGAAGGTAGTTTGGTGTTTCTCGGTGGCCCGGCTCGGAATCGACCAGGACCTAGGATGCTCGACCTTATGCCCAAAACTCTTTAATTTTTGACGCTTCTACTTTTGCTCGACCATATCCAGTTCGCAAAGCGCCCTCGATCTGTTTTGGATCCAACAAATTTATGCCTACTGGAGTGCCGGCAACAATCCACTTTACTTTGGTGCCTGTTGCTTCTACATCTTTAATGTTTTGTGCAATGGGGTGTGGAATTGTTGTAAGAATTGCCCCCGTTACACCATCAGTTAGCGTAATGACTAAAGCTCTTTTTGAGCCGGCCACCAAATCCACGTGGGCTGGATTAGAGCAAATTCCGCCATCCATAACATAACGCTGACCTAATAAAGTTGGCCCAGCAACGCCAGGCAATGAACTACTTGCGGCAGCCCCATGCGCTAAAGCAATATTATTTTTCTTAGCCGTTTGCTGACCTACAACCAATCGCTCCCCTGTGTAGCAATCAATTCCAGTGGTGTACATTCTTTTTGGTGGCCAACTGGTTTTGCTATCACCAGTTAATAAAGCGGCTAACTTTTCAATGCGATCACTATTTAATTTATTGTCAGCGGCCAGTGCGGCGGCACCAATAGTTCTGCGCGTTTCAACACTGCCATCTGTCGCACTCATATTGACCTTATCAGCCCTCATCTGACTGATATTAGGCGTTGCCAAAGGCGCCATCTTTGAAAAGATTTCTGGAAACTTTCCAAAAAAATCAAACTCTGTTCGCAAGCGATAAAACTCCCCGGAGAGTAGTGATGATCCCATGTATGAACCGGCAGAAGTGCCAACAACCATTTCAGGCATATTGGCCATATCTAAACCGGCTTCATAAAGACCATGAAAAAATCCGCAGTACCAAGCGATGTAGTACTCGCCCCCACCACCAAGCACCATTGTTCGATCCAATTCTTTTGCTAAGCTCGAAACAGTTGGCTTGGTAGCAATTGGAATTGCTAACCCATCATCAGAAAACAGTTTTTGAGATATCTCGTTTGCTTTGAGCTCTATAGAAGATTGCTTGGACATTGATTGAGCCTGGGTAGACTCAATGATTGATCCGGAAGCCCCAACAATTGATGCTGAGCCAAGTACAGAAGTTTTTAAAAAACTACGGCGAGAAGATCGAGTCATATTGGCTCCATTGATTGTTGATCAATTTATAGCAGATACGCACATGAAAAAACCACCCGAAGGTGGTGTTGATGTTTCTTGGTGGCCCGGGGCGGAATCGAACCACCGACACAAGGATTTTCAACACTAAAAATCATTGTTTTCCTCAGCTAAGACATTAACTAACACTGCCGTCAGACTTGTTGCCCTATACGCACTGAGACCCCTGTTTTTGAATAGAACGAGGTGGTGTTGGGTGGCTTAGACAGGGATAGTGCGCAAAGCATTAATCCCTGGGGGATTCAAACGCTTTTCCTTATATGACTTAAGAATGATAGTTTCCGACTCGCCTATTTTATTTTGCCGATTTTTTGTTTGGAAAAAATATTCTAGCGGTCGATAGCACCTCTCTGGATCAATCCAATAGTTAATTTCTATAACTCCATTTGTGCTAACAACAATTCCTCGAGCCTCTATGAAAAAGGCATTGAAGGTGCCGAGATCGAGATTGCGGAGCTCCCGCTTTTTTATTACAAATTCAATATGACATAAATCATTCATGCCAAAACCATTTACCCAGCCAAACTGGGTTGCCCATTTATTTCCAATGGCATATTCAGCAGGATAGAACTGAATTGGATTTAAAAAACGAGGGTGTGGTGCTTTTGTTTCGTTGCCAAGCAAATCAAAAGCCCGTTCACCGTTATTAAAAATAACTTGATCATCTGCTAAAGAGGTTACAGTATCGGTATATCGCCTGGGATCTTCGAAACGTTTTGTATTTTCAAATGTGTAAGCATCGCCAACAAAATATTTTCCAATACCAGTTACGGTGCCCTTTGAAAATGGATTTTCAACGCTTCCCTTAATTTGAACCTTCTTTTCACCAGCTTTAGCCAACAACTCATCAAGTCGAACTTCAGCCAGTTGATTGAAATACCCTGATGGATATTTTTCTAAATATTTAATGGTCAAACTTGGATTACTACTCTTGCTAGCAGACTCCCATAGAGCAAGCTCTTGCTTAAAATCATCCTGATTACTCATTTGGAGCCCCCAATAGCTGCCTCGATGTCTTGTGGATTCAAGCCTTTTGCATTGAAATAGAAGTCCTCCTCAAGCGATGTGCTTTCCCAAGGAATTTGTTGCCCCTTTGAGGCAAGCCTTACCTTTAAACGAACCCGCTTAAATACGTCCTCAATCTTTGCTTCAGGGTCACGCATCTCACGAAGGAGATTTTCTGTAAACAAGCCATTGGCTCCCGCCCCATCACTTGCTACGTTACCAGGGGCTGTTGCATAGCATAAGAGTGAATTATTTGGAGCATCGAATTGGCTTAGGCCTTTCTGCTCCGTTGGTAATTTTTTACCGAAGGGATTATCACGACAAGCATCAAGAATAATAATGTTCATCGGGTTTTGGGCTTTGTTAAGAGCTATCAGCATAGTGTTAAGCTCAAACGTCTGCTTCGGTATGTCATCAACGCGATCAATATTTGCATCAACCGGAACCAAATAATTTCTCCAGGCCAATTGAACACCGTGTCCCGCGTAATAAAAAAGGCCAACGGCCTTAGATTTGGCAATTCTTCCGCTATAGGCCTGAATAGCTGAACCCAAATCTTTTAGGCTCGAATCTAGCAACACCTGAGTATCAAAACCTAAGGCCTTGAGCTCCTTACCCATTGCACTTGCATCATTAAATGGATTAATAAGTGGGCTATCGGGATATTTACTATTGCCAATAATCAATGCAATGCGGGGCGCATCAATTCCCCTTGCAGCCTCCAAGAGCCCAGAGGGAATAAGAGATGTACCAGCTAAAAAGCCAGCAGTTTTAAGAATACTTCTTCGTTGAATATTTGTAGGCATCTGATAGGAATCTTAGCAGTACCTGCCAATAAAAAACCACCCGAAGGTGGTTTTGGTGTTTCTTGGTGGCCCGGGGCGGAATCGACCAGGGCCTAGGATACTTAACCCTAACTTAACTACCTTCTGTAATCTTGCGGCCATTTAGCGGCATTACAGGGCGAGCATTCATTGGGAAAATCTTTTTGAATGCTGACAACTGTGCGCTAGAGAGCTCAACAGGAGTTTTTAGAATATAGAACTGCACGCCTTCACCACATCCCGGGGTTGTAAGTGATCCTGCATAGTTGTAATAAGCTAAAGAGCTTGGCAACATAGTGCCGGTATTCAAAGGTGTCTTCAAGGGTGTCTTGCCTTCGGCACTTGGCATATTGGTAAATACCTCTTTGAGGGCTACATTTTCTTTGCCTTCATTGAAGAGAACGCCAATTACAGCTAACTTACCATCTGCACTCTGGTGCACTAGGTGAGCATTAAATGGAAAGCTTTTGCCATCAATCTTTTCCTCTGCTGGAGTGTGCATATGAAATTGCAAAATCTTATAGTCAGCACCGCCTAAGTTTGCAGAACCGCCATCAGCTAGATTAACTTGAATCGTATGGCCATTATTTAAAATTTCGCCAGCTGATGCTTTGTAATTTGTTTTAATTGGGGCATTATTTTTAGAGGCTTGCTTAGTTTGAATATCGATGGGGGCTTGCACTTGGCCTGTTTTACAGGTTGCAAAGTCCTTGCTCAAGTCACCCCAGTTAGCAGGGCCGATATTGCCATCGTATCCCCATTTAACTGCGCTATCTGCATAACTAAAACCAGCAAATGCAGTCAAACAAACTGCAATTAATACTTTTTTCATTTTGGCTCCTAAGAATTTTGATTGGCTATCAACTCCCATAAAGTCTTGTTTGACAAAATGATTACAAAAAACTTTATCACTTTTATAAGTTTTAGGTATTACAGTAGGTTGCACTATCACTAATTACTTTTTAATTAATCAGTAGCCATGTCCTTTTAAAGGACGCCTCCTGATTAGGCGGTTCAAGATTAATCATGGTTAACCCTGCCAAGCCCCAAATGAAAAAACCACCCGAAGGTGGTTTTGGTGTTTCTTGGTGGCCCGGGGCGGAATCGACCAGGGCCGAGGATGTTTAATCCTGCTTTAGACTATCCAATAACCACTTCTTCATAAGGCTCAAATGGCTTGGATCATCGCAAAGTATCTATTAACAGCAGGGATGGTTGTATTCATATCTGAGGTTGCCAAACGCAGTGATCGATTAGGTGGCTTTATTGCGGCATTGCCCGTAATGACTCTTTTAACTCTAGTGTGGCTCTATGTAGAAAACCAGTCCGAAGAGAAAATAGCCAATCACGCCTATTACACCTTTTGGTATGTGATTCCCACATTGCCAATGTTTTTGCTGTTTCCATACCTACTTCCCAAGCTAGGATTTTGGATAACCATGGGAGCTTGCGTAGTGGCAACGGTTATCTGTTTTGGCTTATTTGCCTTGGTGATGAAGAGCTTTGGAATTAACCTGCTCTAGAGATGAAAAAACCACCCGAAGGTGGTTTTGGTGTTTCTTGGTGGCCCGGGGCGGAATCGACTAGGGCCTAGGATGCCTAATCCTAGCTAGACTGCTTATGCCACTTCTGTTTTTCTTCTGGACTCATATTTTCCCATTTGGCTTTGCGAGCTTTCATTTCAGCTTGCTCCTCAGGCGTTAATCCATCAAAGAAAGCTTTTCTCTCTGCTTTCATTTTCTCTTTTTGCTCAGGAGTAATAGATTGCCATTGAGCCTTCATCTTCTCGTGAACTAATTTACGATCTTCGGGGCTTAAAGCCTTCATTTGATCGCGCATCTTATGCCAATAGGCTTTGCGCTCTTCTGGGGTTGCCTTTAGTAATGCGGCATCTGTTTGTTTCATCTGCTCAAGGCGCTGATCAAATGTCAGGTTGATGTTTGCCAACGGATTTGGTGGTTCAGGTATCGCCGCACCGGCCAAAGAAAACACTGAAATACCAAATAGCAGTCCCACTACAAATTTCTTAGAACTCATAACACCCCCTCTTGTTGGTTATTCCTCATTCTAATCCTGGCCAACGGAACCTCATCCTACGGACCAAAACAAAAAACCACCCGAAGGTGGTTTTGGTGTTTCTTGGTGGCCCGGGGCGGAATCGACCAGGGCTGAGGAACTATTATCCTTGTGGAAAATGCTCAATATGAACTTCACCTTGCCGCCCGAAATAACTCACGTGCTTTCCAGTTATCCAAACGATGTATCCGATACAGCCGGCAGACATCGTTAACTTAAGAAACTCAGGATATCTAACCATATCGCTTTGAGCGCCGCGAATAGCTGAAACGACGCCTTCTTTGTTGAATGAAGTCGGAGTTTCAATTGAGGGCATTGTCATTGGAACGGTATACGCTTCATTGCCGGACAAATAATAAGTAGTTGATTGATTGCGATAGTCAGCAAAGTAAGATTCAACGCCAACCCCAATCAACCGCCCCAAAAACTCTGGAAAGGTTAGCAAACCAGCGTGAGATTCGTGCGTAGATTTTTCAATTACCTCTTTTATGTTGGGATTCATTGGTTACCTCAAATAGATTGGGTAGATTATCCAATCGCCGAAAAGAAAAAACCACCCAAAGGTGGTTTTGATGTTTCTTGGTGGCCCGGGGCTGAGTCGACCAGGGCAGAGGATGCCCAACCCTACTTCAATACAGCTTTCACTTTCCTTCTGAGAGAAGGCAAAACCTCTTCCTCAAACCAAGGATTCTTCTTTAGCCAAATATTGTTTCTGGGACTTGGGTGTGGCAAAGGAATCGCTTTTGGCCAATAGCTCTTCCATGCCATTACCGTTTCAGTCAAATTCTCTTTACTGCTTTTGTCTAAATGCCATGCTTGAGCATATTGACCAACAATGATGGTTAGCTTGATATTGGGTAGTTGCTCTAATAGTTTTACTCGCCATGTGTCCGCACATTCCGGTCTTGGAGGTAGATCCCCTGATTTACCTGTTCCTGGAAAGCAAAAGCCCATGGGAACAAGAGCAATTTTCTTATCGTTATAAAAGACTTCTTTATCAATGCCCATCCACTCCCTAAGACGATCGCCACTAGGATCGTTAAATGGAATTCCGGTTTCATGAACTCGACTGCCGGGCGCCTGCCCAACAACAAGAATCCTTGCCAAACTACTCACCTGAATAATGGGTCTTGGGCCCAAAGGTAAATGCTCTGTACACAAGGTACAAGAACGGATTTCTTTAACCAGCTTGGCGAGGGCTTGACTCATCAATTGAAATTAGGCTATCTTGCTTCTTCTATCGTGTCGTGAATCAAAGTCTGATCAATAAGAACTTTCATGCCTGACTCATTTTTACGATACAAATCTACAAAGCGATGATTCCATCGAATATCTTCGAATGTATAGGTGTGGTTGGAGTGAATTGTTTGTGAAACAGTCTCATCCAAACCTTTAACGGTTGCGACTAAAGCAAAGTCTGCTTTTGATAAATCCTCTTCGGACATCCTTGATAAAGGACTCTTTTCATCAATCGGGTGAATCACAAGCCAAGTAAGGGCCAACATAGGCGTATGGTTGCGGGCTAGACTTAAGTCATATATCCGCCTCATGCTTTGACCTTCTTTAGTGGTCTCTTGTATGAACAGGCTCAACTCCACTTCAGCGCCAATGATGCGGTTGTTTCTCTCATTAGCCATCCTAAACATAAGGGCTGGTTGACCCTCAAAATTATTTATTACTGCTGTATTACTAAAAACCACTCGCGATCTTGGCAATGAAATTCGGGCAAATGCGAGGGCCGCAAACATTCCTACGCCCAATAGACCAACCATTGCTTCAACCGTAACCAACACATGTCCGTAGAGCGTTTGGGGGAACATGCTTCCATAGCCAATAGTGGCTAGAGTTTGAACGCTAAAGAAAAAATATTCCAGGAACCCAAGGCCCTTAAGGCCAGAAATAGAGTCGCCCCGAACTGAATATAAAAACCCAAACAATAAATTAATCGCTAAAAACACCATGACAAAGGAAGCCAAAAAACGGGGCCATGTCATCCGCACCACTAAATGATAGAAATCTATAAACGCATTTGAAAACAGCGATGTTGAAGATCGCTTAACAGGCGTAGCCATGAAATTATTTTTATCCATGGAAATAGCTTAACCCATAGCGTCTTTCAGCACATTCGGAACAATAAGCCACAAATGAAAAAACCACCCGAAGGTGGTTTTGATGTTTCTTGGTGGCCCGGGGCGGAATCGAACCACCGACACAAGGATTTTCAATCCTCTGCTCTACCGACTGAGCTACCAGGCCAAGACTTGGAATTATAACGAATTGGGCATGCCTGTGATCAATTTCTCGGAAGGCAGCCTTTTGGCTCTGCCTCACCTTTGTTTATTGGGGGTGGGGGGCCCTAGGGGTAAATAGCGCCTAACTCTCGCCTTTATTGCGTGAGGTATCGATCCCCAACGCTTTGAGCTTACGGTATAGATGGGTTCTCTCGAGACCGGTGTATTCAGAAATCTTGGTCATGCTGCCGCCCATGATTTGCATTTGATGCTCAAAATAGGCTTTTTCGAAAAGATCTCTTGCCTCTCTTAGGGGTAAATCAAAATAGGTTTTTGCGATTCCACTGATGTATTCGCCATCAACAGGCGCAGCAGGTTCGCCACTGGATGCCTTTGGTGCAGCAGCTACTGGGGCACCCGTTTGAACAGCTTTTTCTTCCAGTGGTTCAACATACTTTGGAGAACTCTCTAATGCTTTGCTTACTGTCTTCAGTAATTTTTGAAGTGCGATGGGCTTCTCTAAAAAATTGAGCGCGCCAATACGGGTAGCCTCAACTGCAGTATCAATAGTTGCATGGCCCGACATCATGACTACAGGCATAGTGAGTTGACCAGTCTTAGACCACTCTTTTAATAAAGTAATGCCGTCTGTATCGGGCATCCAAATATCTAGTAGCACTAAATCGGGTCTCATTTGTTCGCGAATGGTGCGAGCCTGTACAGCACTTTCAGCCGCATAAACAGTATGGCCTTCATCCGTAAGAATCTCATTGAGAAGCTCACGAATTCCCATCTCATCATCAACGACCAAAATACTAGCCATACTTAGGCTGCCTCTTTTGCTAAGTTCATAAACAAAATTGATACTTTCGCACCGATTACCTCTTCACCCTGCATTCGATTTCGGATTTCAATTTTGGCTCCATGATCATCAATGATTTTTTTGACGACCGCCAAACCTAATCCGGTGCCCTTACTCTTAGTGGTGACATAAGGCTCAAATGCTCTTGCCAATATCTTAGCTGGAAATCCAACTCCACGATCACTTATTGTTAATCGCACCGCATTTTCACTGAGCCCATTTTGTTCACCGTAAGGCACCAATTCCGTTTTCACCTCAACTGGCTGACCTTTATGCTCACCCTCGAGCGTGGAGTCTTGCGCATTTTGAAGTAAGTTATGAATAATTTGACGCAGCTGAGTTGGGTCACCCATGATATCGGGGCAATCTGGATCTAGCTGAGTTCTGATTGGGCTACCTTCATAAAGACCCAAAATCTCTGTGATGAGTGCATTAATCGAAACGGGCTTTAATTGAGGCGTTGGGGTCTTAGCAAAATCCCTGAAATCATTGACCATCTCTTTCATGGCCTGCACCTGACCAATAATGGTTTCAGTGCTGCGGTTGATCATTTCTTCTTGTTCTGGGCTTAGCTTACCGGCGAGCTTGTGTTGCAAGCGCTCTGCAGAGAGCTGAATTGGGGTAAGCGGATTCTTAATCTCGTGCGCCAAACGCCTTGCGACTTCACTCCACGCTATCGATCTTTGTGCGCTCACTACATCAGTAATGTCATCGAATACCACCATGCGCAAATCGCCTGTCAATTGTGTGCCGCGCACAAACAAGGTAACACCCAGCTCATTCTCAAATTCATTGGTTGCATGCAACTGAATTTGTTTTTGCCAAACAGGCGCGCCCTGGGAGTCTGCAGCTAGCTCTGGATTAGCTACCGCCAACTTCATAGTGGCAAAACCTTCTTTAATTGCACCCTCAAACTCCACGAGTACCGGGTTGCTACTCAGAGGCTTGCCGTCAAGCAGGGTAAGGTCTTGCGCAAAAATACGATCAGCGCCAGCATTGCTTGAAACAACGTTGTAGTTGCGATCAAAGATGCAAACCCCTGCGGTTAAGCTTCCCAGCACTTTTTCTAAGAAGGCCTTGGACTCTTGTAAAGAAGTGCGTGTATCAGCCAACTGCCTGGTCATCACATTAAATTGGCGCGTGAGCATGCCCAGCTCATCTCCCGTATCAAGCTCAGGCTTGGGCGATAGATCGCCTTGCGCTACCGCTTGCGTACCCTTTAACAGCATTAACAGCGGCCTAGCCAATTGACGACCCAAGAGTAAAGCCAAGATCACCGCTACAAATAAAGCGAAAAAGAGGGTGAGCGTTAAGGTTCCAACAAACATCTTGCGCAAACCAAGGCGCCCCAGAGACTTCTCTTGATATTCGCTATAAGCTGACTCGACAGCGAAAATGTTCTTAGCCAGTGGCGCAGGAATCACCCGCACCAATTGCAAGAAGTATTTATCGCTTAGGTCTTTATTCGCATCTGACTTACTTTGTGGCGCTTTTTTGCGAACGATGGGGACAATCGCGCGGATACGGTAACCCCGTTGCCCCCCCTCCATCTCAATCTGGTCTAAGAAGGTTACGCCCTTCTTTTTAAAAGCTTCAGCAACCACGTCTGCACTCGGGGCTGGTAAATAATTTTTAGGCTTTAACTCACTCGTTAAGATCAAGTTGCGCTGCATGTTAAACAGGCTCACCTCTTGAATGCCAAATTGATTCCGGATCTTCATCACCATAGAACCAACCTGTTCAGAACTAGTGCCTGAAGGAACTTGCGCTACTTGTTCGGCAATGAAATTGCCTTCGCCCAAAATCTCTTCTTGAGCAATTCTCAAAGTAACGCGCCCCAACTCCAAGCCCGAGTTCAGCGCTGACTCAACCTTCACATCAAACCAAGTTTCAATGCTGCGGGATACGAATTGCAATGAAACACCGTACAAAATGAGCCCTGGAACAATCCCCACTAAAGCAAAGATCATGGCCAGCTTTGCAATCAAGCGTGTACCAAAGCGCCCTTGATACCAACGTACTGCAATCACAATCACTAAAGTCAGAATCACCAAGATCAAGCAGGCCCCGATGATCACGTTCGCGGCATACAGCCAAATAAAGTAACGATCAAAAAACTCGGTATTAGAAGATGCGATCGATAGCAAGAGCAGTAGCAATAAAGCAAATCCTCCAATCAAACCAATCGCGGTTGGGAGTATTTTTTTTCGCCAAACTTTGGTTTCAAAAAAGCTTGGTGATGTTGGTGCTGTAGCAGCTCTCATCGCTTAATCAGATTTGCTCCGCCCGAAGAAAAAGGCACGCGCACCCAGTCACTGGAGATATTCCAGTCGCGGTTGTTTAAGGCGTTCACCTGGAATGGCTTTGGTAGCTTGCTCAGATCTAGGAACATGCGCAAATCTGCTGAATACGATTTGCTGGGGTCTAACTGTCCGTTATCAATCACGCGCCAGCCCCCAATGCTACCAACTGCCTGCAAAGCCTCTGACATGGTTTTTGCCGAAAAAGTAAAGCCCTCTGAGGCAATGCGATATTGCTGTGTCAGCGGCTGATAAGACAAGCGGGTTTGTCTTTGCGCAAGAACTGGTTTTTCATCGAACCAATACCAACGCGAACGCGTGAGATCAAACTCGGTCTGAAAATAGAGCACTACCCCTTTTTGCACAGCATCTTCTAGGCCTGGTGAGAGCTCAATTTGAAATGCGGCGCTTAAATACCAGTCGTTATCAACCCTCTCCAATTCAAAGGATTTGATTTTGATACCCTCAGCGCTAACGGTCGTTGAAAAAATACTCAACGCCATCAAGCACAACAAGATGAGTTGCTTAATGCCTTGGCTCATGGCCCATTTTTCTTAAACAAAGCATAGTAAAAACCATCGTTCGCTTCCGCAGGTAAAAGCTGTCCTGGAGCGCCTAATCGTACCGCATTGCTGTGCTGCTGAGCAAACCAAAGGGCCTGATCCTCGCCCTCCTCTGGAAATACCGAGCAAGTCACGTAGAGCAAGAGGCCCTCTGGCTTGAGCATCGTCCACGCTTGATTCAGAATTTCACGCTGCCTTAGCTGCAATGCCTTGATATCAGCCTCGCGACGCAAAAACGGGATATCCGGATGCCTTGCCACAATGCCCGACGCGGAGCACGGCGCATCTAGCAAAATCTTGTCAAAGGGTTGGCCGTCCCACCAAGCCGTTTTTGATGCATCGCCACGCTGTATTTTTACTTTTTCGGAGTGCAGGCGTAATCGATCTAAGTTGCCACCAATTTTCCCAAGGCGCTCGCCATCTAACTCCAAAGCCAACATCTCACAATCGGCCAATTCCAATAGATGCGCAGTCTTACCACCAGGCGCCGCACAGGCATCTAATATTCGCTCTCCATCCTGTGGATGTAATAAAACTGCAGCAAGCTGCGCGCCAGCATCTTGCACTGATACCGCGCCGCTATAAAAGCCCGGCAACTCGGAAACAGGAACCGGATTTGCTAGCAACAATGCGCCGGGCAACGGCACACCGGCAACTGATTCAATTGGAGAAGATGCAATGCCTTCCTCGGTCAATAAAGCCTGATACTCTTCGCGCGAATGTTGGCGTTGGTTCACACGCAAAATCAGTGGGGCTCGTTTTGCCTGTGCAAATAAAATCGATTGCCACGCTTTGGAATAATTCCGCTTTAAGTTTGCGCGCCACCAGGCAGGCACAAACATGGCGATTGGATCAGGTGGATAGTGTGGCTGCCCCTCCGGAGCCTCTACTGTTTGGCTCACTTTACGCAATACAGCGTTTACTAAGCCTTTTGCGTACATCGTTTTGTCGTACTCGGCGCAAGCCCTTACTGCCTGATCGACGATGGTATGGGTTGCATAGCCTTTACCCTCCGAACCATCGCGCAGAAATAACGCAATGGCCACACTTAACAAGTGATCAACTTCAATAGGGGGCGCCTTAGGTACAAATTGTTTAATCAACTCATGCGAGCGCGTCCATTTTCGTAGCGTATCAAACGTTAAACTTTGAACGATGGGTCTCTCATGTGCATCGAGCTGCTCTAACACTTCAGTGAGCGAACTACCGCTCATTACCTCGCTAATCGCCTGAGCGGAAATCGTAATGGCCTCAGAAAGAGGCAAGCTATGTAATGTTTTTTGTTCTGCCAAAAGAGTGCGCTCTAAGCCGAAAGGCTAGGCCTTATTTTGAAAGCGGATGGGTTGTTCGGCAACATCAAATGTTTGCAAACACGTCTTAGCATTCATTCGTTTTCCGCCGGGCTTTTGCATTTCTAAAACTTCGATCACGCCATCACCGCTCTGTACATATATTCCATCGGGTCCAAGGCCCAGGATTTCACCGGGGGTCGCCCCTTTAGCGCCAACCTCCACCTTGGGGATGCGGGAATGCCACAGCTTAATAATGTGATCACCAATCGCAGCAGTAGCGCCGGGAAAGGGATTAAACGCACGAATACGAAGATCCAATTCTTTTGCGCTTTGATTCCAATCGAGTTGCGCCTCACTTTTGAGAATCTTTTCTGCATAGGTAATGCCATCGCTTGGCTGCGGAACTCGCTGCATATTTTCACCAGCTTGCAGCCGCTTAAGTGTCTCAACGATCAGCTTTGCACCTAAAGTAGCAAGCCTATCGTGCAGGCTTGCACTGGTTTCGTCTGCGCCAATCAGGATCTCGCCCGACAACACGGTAGGACCAGTATCTAAGCCAGCATCCATCTGCATAATGCAGACGCCCGTTTGATGATCGCCCGCCTCTAAGGCCCTTTGAATCGGAGCTGCGCCACGCCAGCGAGGCAATAAGGAGGCGTGGATATTAAAACTTCCAAATCGACCTGGGCGCTCAGAAAGACCCAAAATATCTTGCGGCAGTATCAACCCATAAGCCACAACCACCATCGCATCGAAATCTAAGGCAGCGAGTTCTTGGTAGGCAAACTCAGCTTGCTCCCGCTTGTGCGGATCTGCGCTATTACGCCTTAGTGTCTCAGGCTGTAACACGGGGATGTTTTTCTCAAGCGCATACGCTTTTACTGGGCTTGCTTGTAAATGCATACCCCTGCCAGCACGGCGATCTGGCTGGGTGAGTGCCAAAACAATTTCGTGTCCAGCATCATGTATTGCGCGCATTGCTTGCGCTGCAAACTCAGGAGTGCCGGCGAAGACAATCTTCATCAATGCGCTTAGCGCTGGCCTTCTAATTCTTTGGCGCGCTTCTTCATCTTCTGAGAAATACGACTACGTTTTAACAAAGACAAATACTCAACAAATACTTTGCCCTGCAAATGATCTAGCTCGTGTTGCAAACACACTGCTAATAAGCCATCGGCCTCCAACTCAAACTCTTTGCCGTCTAGGCCTAAGGCCTTGACCCGTATCTGCGCAGGTCTTTCTACCTCATCATAAAAATCTGGTACGGATAAACAACCTTCGCGCCATGATTTTTTTTCGGAACTTGCCCAAGTAATTTCAGGGTTAATAAAAACCTGCAATTCGTTTTGATCATCGGAAACATCGATCACCACAATGCGCTCATGAATATCTACTTGCGTGGCAGCCAAACCAACACCAGGGGCGTCATACATGGTGTCCGCCATGTTGGAAACGATTTCTTTGATGCGGTCATCTACCTGCTTCACCGGTTTAGCAACCTGATGCAAGCGGGGGTCGGGGTAACAGAGGACGGTTAATAAAGCCATATAGGAATTATCCAACAGTGCAATCGGTCTGTCCTGATTGTTCTTCATCCCCTACAAATCACAATGTCAGATGTCCATGTCAGCGCCGCCTATCAACCCCACTACCGTCCACTACGGGGATCTCAATTACCCCTCTCGACTCAAAGATCTATATGACCCTCCAGAAAAGCTTTATCTAGCGGGGGATGCCGAGCTACTCAAGCTGCCAATGATCGCCATCGTGGGCTCCCGCAACGCAAGTGCTGCCGGACTAAAGAATGCGGCTATTTTTGCGCAAGGGCTTTCTGCGGCTGGCGCGCTCATTATTTCTGGTCTAGCGCGAGGCATTGATGGGGCAGCGCACTACGCCACGCTACAAGCGGGGCCGCAGCACTTCACCGCAGCCGTATGCGGAACAGGTATAGATATTGTTTACCCTCGGCAACACCGCTGGCTAGCAGGGGCGATCTGCCAACGGGGTCTTTTGCTCTCTGAGTTGCCAATGGGGGCTGGGCCGCAAGCCTTTCACTTTCCCAGGCGAAACCGGCTGATTGCCGCCCTCTGCTTGGGGGTGGTGGTTATTGAGGCAGCCGAAAAGTCAGGATCACTAATTACCGCCAGGATTGCGGCAGAACTCGGAAGAGAGGTTTTTGCGCTCCCCGGCCCTATTCAGGATCCTCTTTTTGGGGGTTGCCATCGCCTTATTCAGCAGGGGGCGAAGCTCGTCACCAGCCCAAAAGAAGTTCTAGACGAGCTGATTTTCCCCAAAAACCCACTTTAAAGGGTCTTAAATGGGGTTTTATCCCAAAATAGAGGCTGTTTTACGTGTTGACTAGGGCCCCAAAAGGGCTGTTTTTGGACTTTTCGGGATTTATCGGTTAATAATAAAAAAGGGGGTTGCCATAGGCTAAATCCTGATTTGGTTTAAATTGGTCAACCTTTTCCCCTATTAAAAACATTCATTCAGGCTCAAATTTAGGCAAACGCGTGGCTAAAGCATCTACCAAAAGCAGTTCTAAGACTTCATCCGTGGACCACCCTAAGGCACTGATCATTGCCGAGAAACCCTCGGTAGCCAACGATATTGCAAAGGCCCTGGGCGGCTTTACCAAGCACGAGGATTATTTTGAGAGCGATGATTTCGTAATCTCCTCTGCAGTGGGTCATTTGCTTGAAATTGCAGCCCCAGAAGAATATGACGTCAAACGTGGCAAATGGTCATTTGCAAACTTGCCTGTAGTTCCACCTTATTTTGATTTGCGCCCGATTGCCAAAACAGAGTCACGTTTAAAGGTTTTGCAAAAACTCATTAAACGTAAAGACATCACAGCGCTGATTAACGCCTGTGACGCGGGGCGTGAGGGCGAACTTATTTTCAGATTAATTGCGCAGCATGCAAAAGCGCCTCAATCGGTTAAGCGACTCTGGTTGCAATCGATGACCCCGGCAGCCATTCGCGATGGCTTTGCAAGCCTGCGTAGCGATGAGGATATGCAGCCACTAGCTGACGCTGCACGCTGCCGCTCAGAAGCGGATTGGCTTGTAGGTATTAATGGCACGCGCGCGATGACTGCTTTTAATAGCAAGAGCGGCGGCTTCTTTCTAACCACTGTAGGGCGCGTTCAAACACCAACGCTCTCTATTGTGGTGGAGCGTGAAGAACTCATTCGCAAATTTGTTTCAAAAGATTACTGGGAAGTTAAAGCAGAATTTATTGCAGCGGCAGGCGTTTATGAAGGCCGCTGGTTTGATCCCAAATTTAAGAAAGATGCAGCCGAGCCTGACGCGCGCGAGAACCGTCTGTGGAGCGAGGCCGCAGCAGAAAGCATCGTAGCTGCATGTCGCGGCAAGAAGGCAACCGTCACCGAGGAAGCCAAGCCTGCAACACAACTTGCCCCTCAATTATTTGACTTAACCAGTCTGCAGCGCGAAGCCAATGCCCGTTTTGGCTTTTCTGCGAAAAATACCTTGGGCCTTGCGCAAGCGCTATATGAGCGTCATAAGGTTTTAACCTATCCACGTACAGATGCAAAAGCGCTGCCTGAAGATTATTTAGATACCGTCAAGCAGACCATGGAGAATCTTGCTGAGCATTCACAAGACTACCGTCCATTTGCCAAACAAATTTTGCAGGGCGATCCAAAGGATCCGAAAGCAAAAGCAGGCTATGGTTGGATTAAACCTAATAAGCGTATTTTTGATAACTCAAAAATCTCTGATCACTTTGCGATCATCCCAACGCTTGAAACACCTAAGAGCTTAAGCGAGCCCGAAGCCAAACTCTATGACCTGGTGGTACGTCGCTTCTTGGCAGTGTTCTATCCTGCAGCAGAATTTAGAGTGACTACTCGCATTACTGAAGCCTCGGGACATCACTTTAAGACTGAAGGGCGCGTGCTTGTTAACCCAGGCTGGTTAACGGTTTATGGCAAATCGAACCAGGCAGATGATGAGCTGGTACCGGTGCAAGCAGGTGAAACAGTGCAAACAGAATCGGTGGTCGTTGTTTCCCTGAAAACCAAGCCTCCAGCGCGCTATACCGAAGCAACATTGCTATCAGCGATGGAGAGCGCGGGTAAATGGGTAGACGATGATGACATGCGTGAAGCCATGGCTGAAAAAGGTCTTGGTACACCAGCAACACGTGCTGCCATTATCGAAGGTCTATTGGCAGAAAAATACATTGTGCGTGAAGCGCGCGAGCTCATACCTACTGCAAAAGCGTTTCAACTAATGACCCTCTTGCGTGGCTTGGATGTTGAGGAATTAACTCGTCCAGATCTGACCGGCAGCTGGGAGAACAAGCTCTCCCTGATTGAGCAAGGGAAGATGAATCGTGACACGTTCATGCAAGAAATCGCCCAAATGACTCAGCGCATTGTGAAGCGTGCCAAAGAATACGATAGCGACACCATTCCTGGCGATTACGCCACCATGACCACGCCATGCCCTCATTGCAAGGGCCCAGTAAAAGAAAACTATCGTCGTTTTGCGTGCGAAAAATGCGGCTTTACGATTAGCAAAACACCGGGTGGCCGCGCCTTTGAATACCCTGAGGTAGAAGAGCTGCTGCGCGAGAAGACCATCGGACCCCTACAAGGATTCCGCAGCAAAATGGGTCGTCCATTTGCTGCAATCATCAAACTTTCGGAAATCCCAGAAGATGATGCCGACTATCCGAACGCTGGATTTAAGTTGGAGTTTGACTTTGGCAATACTCAAGACGATGAAACTGAAGCGATTGACTTTACGGGACGCCAGGCCTTAGGCGCTTGCCCAAAATGTTCTGGCGCGGTGTACGAAGATGGCATGCGCTATGTTTGCGAAAATAATACTGGCCCAAGCAAATCGTGTGATTTCAAAACCGGCAAGGTAGTGCTTCAGCAAGAAGTCTCTACAGAACAGGTTCAAAAGCTACTCAGCGAAGGCAAAACAGATTTGCTCACCAACTTCAAATCTAACCGGACCGGGCGTGGCTTTAAGGCTTATTTAGCCTTAGGCTCTGATGGAAAAATTGGTTTTGAATTTGAGGCCAAGGCGCCGGGCGCAGCGAAGGCTCCAGCGAAGAAACGAGCGGGGGCCAGTGCGGCAACCAAGTCTGCGGCAAAGCCTAAGCGGGCTAGTAAAGCAAAGTCATCCTCTAGCACTTGAGCTGTAATTAGCTTAGCTGCTAGAGCCGACCACAATATTCCTCGCGAGCCCAAAGCGGTCGCCAAGAAAATCCCTGGGCACTGATTCAGCGGCCCAATCATGGGAAGACGGTCGCCCGCAACACAGCGAACCCCAACAAATTCACCGCTTTGAATCAAGCTTTCTGCGCTGCCCTGCGGATAAGCGAGCAATGATTTTGCTTGTTCTCGATTAAAGTCGTCACTACTAGATCTTGGTGCGAGATCATCCTCACCCTCATCAAAACTCGAGCCCACAATCCAGCGATAGCTACCGTCTGCAAGCTGCTCTGCCGGTAGACAGTAACCATCTCCAGAAATGCCCACTCTGGGTAATTTCTTTGCCCAAGAATCGTGTTGCCCAACAGCAAAAATACTGAGTTGGCCGCGCACTGGCTTTAAGGGAACGCGTACACCAAGACTCTGGATCAAAGCTTTACTCTCCATGGCCGCAGCAATCACCACCTTATCCGCAGAAATCATTAAGTGACCGCCTGCGTCAAACAAATTCCATCTGCCATCTTGCTCTTGAAGCCTTGTAATTCGGGTGCTCCAAAGGCATGTGAGGCCTTCGCGTGCCCGCAGCAATTGCTGACTTGTCTCGAATAAATTTAAACAAGCGCCTCGCGGCAACCACACCCCACTTTGTGAAATGCCACAGATTTTTTCAGCCTCCTCTATGCTCAGAGGTATCGCCATATCTTCATCGAGCTCGAGTGAGCGCAAGTGCGCAGTGACTTCTTCTCGATCAAATATTCTGTCTTTTTTGGTCGGCTGAAATATTCCATGCTGCCGCCAAACCTGAGCCCATCGAGCTTCAGCTAATAAAAATGCCAAGCGCGTTAGGCGCAGTAGGCGCGGCGAACCTTTACCAATATGGGGATGCGCGATTGCATAAGCATGGCTTGAACAAGCGGTAGCCGGAGAATGTGCAGCATCGACAACGCAAACCGACTTGCCGCGTTCGAGCAACTCGTGAGCAATTGTTGCGCCACAAATGCCTGCCCCAATCACCACTATTTCATGGTGTTGGGGGTGGGTCATTGAATAAATCTAAATAAAAAAGAAGTGTTGCTTAGGCGTTTAAGCGTTGTTCAATCTTGGCACGAGTTTCTTTGAGCTCTTTTGGCAAACGATCGCCAAGATGCTCAAACAATTCCGTATGCAATTTCAACTCATTCTTCCAGTCTTCAACTGCAACTTGAATTGCTTTGCCGAACTTCTCCGCCGAGTAATCTAAGCCGCCCCAGTGCATATCGCTGTACTCGGGGGTAATACCAAATGGAGTTTCTTTGCCCTTAGCAGTACCTTCAGCGCGGTCCAAAATCCAAGAGAGAACACGCATATTCTCACCAAAACCAGGCCATACGAATTTGCCATTCTCATCTTTGCGGAACCAGTTCACGCAATAGATTTTTGGCAATACTGCGCCTTCTGCTTCGAGCTTCTTACCAATGTTGAGCCAATGTTGGAAGTAGTCGCTCATGTTGTAACCAGCAAATGCGATCATCGCAAATGGGTCACGACGAACTACGCCGATTTGACCGGTAATAGCGGCAGTGGTTTCTGAGCCTAGGGTTGCGGCCATATAAACACCCTCAACCCAATCGCGCGCTTCGCTTACCAATGGCACGGTATTAGATCGACGGCCACCAAACAAGAATGCATCAATTGGAACGCCCTCTGGATCATCCCACTTAGGATCAACTGCTGGGTTATTTGTTGCTGCGACTGTGAAGCGTGAATTTGGATGAGCAGCCTTACGACCTGCAGCACCATCTGCTGGAGTCCAGTCTTTGCCCTGCCAATCAATTAAGTGTGCTGGAGGAGTTTCTGTCAAACCTTCCCACCAAACATCACCATCATCGGTTAAACCAACGTTTGTGAAAATCACGTCTTGATTTAAGGAGTCGATACAGTTTTGGTTGGTTTGACGATTGGTTCCCGGTGCAACACCAAAGTATCCGGACTCTGGGTTAATGGCAAACAAACGGGTCTTGCCAGTCACTGGATCTTTGCGTGGCTTAATCCATGCAATGTCATCACCAATGGTGGTTACCTTCCAACCATCAAAGCCTTTTGGAGGAATCATCATGGAGAAGTTTGTTTTACCGCAAGCAGATGGGAATGCTGCAGCAATGTGATATTTCTTACCTTCAGGCGATGTCACGCCAAGAATCAACATATGCTCTGCAAGCCAGCCTTGATCGCGGCCCATGTTTGAAGCAATGCGCAAAGCGAAGCATTTTTTACCTAACAATGCATTGCCGCCGTAGCCGGAACCAAAGGACCAAATCTCACGAGTCTCTGGATAGTGAACGATATATTTGTTTTTGTTATTAGGCCATGCAACATCTTTTTCGCCAGCAGCCAAAGGCTTGCCAACAGTGTGAATGCAAGGAACAAACTCACCATCCGCGCCCAGCTGATCGATCACCGCTTTGCCCATGCGAGTCATGAGTTTCATGTTAATAGCAACATAAGGGCTGTCTGATAGCTCGACACCAATATGTGCAATTGGTGAGCCAATAGGGCCCATAGAAAACGGTACAACGTACATGGTTCTGCCGCGCATACAACCATCAAACAAAGGCTTTAGGGTTGCGCGCATTTCGCTTGGCTCTACCCAATTGTTGGTTGGGCCAGCATCTTCTTTTTTTGCAGAACAAATAAAGGTGCGGTCTTCAACGCGTGCCACATCCTCAGGATCTGAGAGGGCCAAGAAAGAGTTTTTGCGCTTGGCAGGATTCAGACGCTTAAATACACCAGCCTTTACGAGTAACTCGCAAAGCTCATCGTATTCGGCCTGCGAGCCATCACACCAACGAATAGCATCAGGCTTGGTGAGGGCAGCAACTTCAGCCACCCATTCAATTAAACGCTTGTTTTTTACGTAAGCTGGCGCATTCACATTGATCTGGCCGGTGGCTGTTGAAGTCATATGTTTCCTTATGAAAATTGAATTTTTTAATCCAATGATTTTAACATTTTGGACATATTTGCACTCTTCACCCTAGGGGGGTGCAAACCCCTTACTTGCCGATACAAAATTGGCTAAAGATTTTGCCCAAAAGGTCGTCCGGAAGCAGCCTTCCGGTAATTTGCCCTAGATGATTTTGCGCCAAAGAGAGCTCTTCTGCGAATAATTCAAGCGAATTGTTGCCATTTTCTGCGAATTGTTGAGATTTTTCAATATGTTCAGCGGCTCGCTCCAGACAGTCCAAATGGCGGCGGCGAGCTACAATCGCGCCCTCCTGGGGACCATTCCAACCGACTGTTTCAAGGATTTTGAACTTTAACGCCTGAATTCCGTCACCATTTTTGGCGGATATCAACAAAGCCCCTTCCTGAGGTGGTTTTTGATCCAAATCTAACAAATCGACCTTGTTCATTACCTCTAAAACCGGACATTTTGATGGCAGGGCCTCTAAAATTTGGTCTCTAAGTTCATTTGCCTCGTTTTGGGCATTGGGCGCCGTCAAGAAAATGACCAGGTCGGCCAAGCGAATAGCCTCCCATGTGCGCTCAATACCCTTCGCCTCTACTTCGTCCGTGGTTTGTCGCAAGCCGGCAGTATCAATAATGTGCATGGGCACACCCTCAATTTGAATGCTTTCTTTCACGCGATCGCGAGTGGTTCCAGCAATCGGGGTAACAATGGCGACTTCTTCACCAGCGAGCCTATTTAAAAGCGAGCTTTTGCCAACATTGGGTGCGCCAGCTAAAACCAGCTGGATACCGTCACGCAAAATTTTTCCTTGCTTAGCGCCTTCCCGCAAAGATTGGAGCTTGGTTTTTACAGCCTCCAAACGTTTGCGCGCTTGGGCATTTTCCAAGAACTCAATTTCTTCTTCCGGAAAATCTAAGGTCGACTCAACCAAAATTCTGAGTTGTGTAATTTCTTCTACCAAGTCATTGATGTCATCTGAAAATGCGCCTTGCAACGATCTGGCTGCGCCGCGCACCGCCGCCTCACTTTGCGCATCAATGAGATCTGCTATCGCCTCAGCCTGTGCAAGGTCGACTTTATTGTTCAGATAGGCGCGTAAAGTAAATTCGCCAGGCTCAGCAATCACGAGGCCACTTTCTTTGCCCAACTCCAGGCAGCGCTTCATGACCAACTCAAGCAGTTGGGGGCCTCCATGGCATTGAAGCTCTAAGACGTCTTCACCCGTAAAGGAGGCAGGAGCAACAAAATAAATAGCAACCAATTGATCAATCAATTGCCCGGCGCCATCACGCAAGCTCAGCAGGGTGGCCTGCCTAGGAGATAAATCTTTCTGAAATAAGGCCCGAACAATGGGACCAAGGTCTTGGCCGCTGATGCGCACCACACCGACCCCGGCCTTACCAGGAGCCGTTGCAACAGCAATGATGGGCAGCTTTCGAGTCATCATTGCTGTTGGTTTTCCATTAGGGCATTACTTGCTTACTTGGCAGTTTTTTTGCCAAAGAGCTTGTTGATTTGCCACTGTTGCGCAATAGATAGTAGGTTGTTTGTAACCCAATACAAAACCAAGCCGGCAGGGAAGAAGAAGAACATGATTGAAAACACAATCGGCATGTACATCATCACCTTAGCTTGCACTGGATCTGGTGGGGTGGGGTTGAGTTTGGTTTGCACAAACATCGACACCGCCATAATCACCGGCAAAATGTAATACGGATCTGGAACAGATAAGTCATGGACCCACAAAATCCATGGGGCACCGCGCATTTCGACCGAGGACAACAATACCCAATACAAAGAAATGAATACTGGGATTTGAATGACCACAGGCAAGCAACCACCTAAAGGATTGATCTTCTCTTTGCGATACATCTCCATCATTGCTTGATTAAGTTTTTGTGGTTCTCCCTTGTATTGCTCTTTCATGGCCACCAAGCGAGGCTGGACTTCTTTCATGCGCGCCATTGATTTATAACTAGCCGCTGAAAGTGGGAAGAAGACCAATTTGATCAATACGGTTAAGAGGATGATCGACCAACCCCAGTTGCCGACGATATTATGAATATGCTCAAGCAACCAGAATATGGGTTTTGCCAAAATGGTGAGGTAGCCATAGTCTTTTAATAGCTCCAGGCCTGGAGCAATCGTCTCCAACATGCGCTCTTCTTGTGGGCCAACAAACAATTGGGCGTTGGCTGTCAGCGTGCTACCCGTGGCAATCGTGCCCAACTGGGTTTGCATCCCAACGCGATACAGGCCATTGTCAATTTTTCCAGAGTAGATATCGCGTACCAGCTTATCGTCTGGAATCCATGCACTAGCAAAGTAGTGTTGCACCATGGCCACCCAGCCAGGTTGGCCGGCAGCAATTTGAGCTGGAGGAGTAAATTTATTTTTTTCAATATCCGCAAACGGAATTTTTTTGAATTTGTCGCCGTCGGTATAAATGGCCGGCCCAGTAAAGGTACTCGCAGCAAATGCGCCGCCAAATGGTCCGATTTTTGCCTCTTCGGAGCCGTCTCTCACAATCTCCGTGTAGAGAATGAGGGGCACGCCATTAGAGCCTAATTGGGTAACGCGATGCCCAACATAAACATCGTAACTTCCAGGATTGAGAATGAAAGTTTTTTCTAATTTGACGCCATTGCGCTCGCTGGATAAAACCAAGAATGGTCGACCGGAACCATCTTTACCAGAACGGTCAAGCTTGAAGGTGCTGGTGTGGTTTGGTAATTCCACATTACCAATCGCCACCAAACCTGAGCGTGCTACATAAGTATTGGTTGGGGTATGTTTGAAAATTTCAACAGGCTGTTGATCAGCAGTCAATTCTTTTAAGAGTTTTGCATCAACAACATTTGCGCCTGCGGCGCTCACTTGTAAAGAGAGTAGTTCATTTTGTAAAGCGAATTTTTCTGTGCTTTGGGCGGGTTCAGTTTTGCCGGATGGAGATACAAGCGCTGAGGGCGAACCCGAAATAGCAGCGGGGGTATCAGCCTTTGGGGCACTTGCTGCATTAGGCGCAGTGGCCACCACGCTAGATGAGCCGCCAAACAAAGAAGGTTTGCCCTCATGCACCTGCCAGTTGTTGTAGAGCATTAATCCCGACAAGGAAAACACAGCCCAAAGAATTGTCTTTTTAAAGTCCATTGATATTCACTTAAATTAATGAGATGTCTGTTTTACTGCAGGATCATAACCGCCGTGTGACCACGGGTTACAACGAAGAATGCGCCACACCATTAGCCTAAAACTTTTAAAAAATCCGTAGTGCTCAAAACAATCACATGCGTATTGCGAACAACTAGGAACATACTTACATTGCATGCCAATGTAGGGGCTGAGCAGCAGCTGGTACAGCTTGACTGATTTAATGGCGACATGATTTAAAACGTGCACCTAAATCAACCTTACGATTTGTGAGCGAAGGAGTTCTTTTTCTTTTTTTCTAAGCCTACCGCGGGTTTGGCGGCCCACGGGTTTTTTTAACTTAACCACAACATCGCTACTCAGTGATGTGGATTGTGCGGCCCAAACAAGTGCTCGAATCATCCGCTTGAGACGATTGCGGTCAACTGCACGCTTTACCAATTTTTTGGCGACCGCAATTCCTAAGTCAGGCTGGGCATCCTTTTGAATGCCTGCAGCATACATGCCCCAATACTCATTTGCCTTGGGGCGCGTTTTTAGTAAATCAGAAATCCTTGCGCTATTCAACTGCTAACTTAAACAGCTAAACGTTTGCGACCTTTTGCACGGCGTGCGTTTAATACTGCACGTCCGCTCTTTGTTTTCATACGAATACGAAAACCGTGGGTGCGTTTACGACGTGTTACTGATGGTTGGTATGTTCTTTTCATGATAGATCCCTGCAAAACCAAGTATTTTCCTTGTTGCAGAGCAAAAGGTCAATCCATAGCTCTGAATATCTAGGTGTTTTTATCTATTTTTAAGTCTTTTTTTATTAAAACCCTATTTTGTAAGGCTTTTTTAGTTTTATTCACAAGTTATCCACAGCTTTTCCACGCTTTTATAGCTTGTGGATAACTTTGGCGGGTGGCTACAATGGATCCTCCAAAAATATGAGCAACTTACAGAATCCCCCCGCCTTGAATTCAACCAGCCCACTGGGTTTTTGGGATAGCGCTATTAGCACCCTATCCCGCGAACTATCGCCCCAACAATTTAAAACCTGGATACAACCCCTAACACTCATATCCTTTGATGAGAGTGAACGCTTACTTACTGTTGGAGCCCCCAATAGATTTAAGTTGGATTGGATTAAGAAAACATTTGCCGATCGCTTCCAAGAGCTGGCATCTCAGTATTTTGCGGGGCCGATCACGGTTGGTTTTGCGCTTGCGGTAGAGGCCGCAACTTCCGTGACAACCAGCACGGCACCAGAAAATGTGGTGCTGACACCAGAGCCTACAGCGGAGGTTAGTCCAATAATTACGGTTGAGGAGCAGTCTTTTGAGATCGAAGACCATTCAAAACTGAACCCAAACCTCACTTTTGAAACGTTTGTAACCGGTAAAGCCAATCAACTCGCTAGAGCGGCTTCAATCCAGGTTGCCCACAATCCCGGCACCTCTTACAACCCCATGTTCTTATATGGCGGGGTAGGTTTGGGTAAAACCCACTTAATTCATGCTATCGGCAATCACTTACTAAAAGAGAAGCCAAATGCGCGCATTCGCTATATCCACGCCGAACAATATGTATCTGATGTTGTTAGGGCTTATCAGCAAAAAGCATTTGATCGCTTTAAGCGTTATTACCACTCTCTAGACTTGTTATTAATTGACGATATTCAGTTTTTTAGCGGCAAATCGAGAACCCAGGAAGAGTTTTTCTATGCATTTGAGGCGCTTTTAAGCAATAAGTCTCAAGTCATTATCACCAGCGATACCTATCCAAAAGAAATGGCGGGCATTGATGATCGACTGATTTCCAGGTTTGATTCTGGCCTAACCGTCGCCATTGAACCGCCCGAGTTAGAAATGCGCGTGGCGATTTTGATGAAAAAGGCTGCCAGCGAAGGCATTCCCATGAGTGAGGATGTCGCTTTCTTTGTTGCAAAGCATTTACGGTCTAATGTCCGCGAGCTGGAGGGCGCGCTTCGCAAAATCCTCGCTTTTGTGCGATTCCATGGGCGAGAAGTCACTATTGAGGTTGCTCGCACAGCCCTTAAGGATCTGTTGTCGATCCAAAACCGTCAGATTTCGGTTGATAACATCCAAAAAGCCGTTGCAGACTTCTACAGCATTAAGGTTGCGGACATGTATTCAAAGAAGCGTCCAGCCAACATCGCTCGACCCCGTCAAATTGCTATGTTTATGGCAAAGGAATTGACCCAAAAGAGCCTACCAGAGATTGGTGAGTTATTTGGTGGGCGAGACCACACAACCGTACTACACGCTGTTAGAAAGATTGGTGAAGAGCGTTCACACGACAGCCAACTCAACCATGAAATACACGTTATTGAGCAAACCTTGAAAGCGTAATTTTTTGCCTGTGGATAAGTCTGTGGCTAACCCTAGGGATAAGTTGGTGGATAAATTGTGGAAAGTTCTCGCTTCATGCAAAAATAGGGTGTTGAGAAAGAGTTATCCAATATTTATGCAGTCTTTATACAGAAGTTTTCCACAGGTTTTTGAACGTTTAATGTGTTGTTTTGTTTGAGGTTTTTGACTTATCCACGGAAAAGCGAAGCCTTATTACTATTACTACTAAGATATATACAAGGATTTAAAAGCAATGCAACTTGTTAACACCTCGCGCGATAACTTATTAAAACCACTTCAAGTGGTCAGTGGGATTGTTGAACGTAGACACACCCTTCCGATATTGGCTAATCTTTTATTTAAAAAGAATGGCGAAAGAGTTTCTTTTGTCTCCACTGATATTGAAATCCAAATCACTACCAATGCAAATTTTGGCGTTGGGTCCGAAGACGTCACCACAACAGTTGCTGCTAGAAAATTGTTGGATATTTTGCGTGCTTTGCCTGAAGGTCCGGTATCCCTAAACCTTAAAGACAACAAGATGGTTGTGCAAAGCGGTAAAAGCCGCTTTTCTTTACAAACACTTTCTGCAACCGAGTTTCCGGTAATGCAAAGCGTTGGAGAGGTTACAGCTGCATGGAAGATGTCACAAAAAAGCTTTCGACAATTAATTAGCCAAGTCCACTTTTCAATGGCGCAACAAGATATTCGTTATTACTTAAATGGCATGTTGTTGGTGGTTGAGGGTAAAGAGGTTGTTGCGGTTGCAACAGACGGTCATCGTTTAGCGTATTCACAAGTTGAGCTTGCGGAAGCCCCTACTGGCGCTGGTCAAAGACAAGAAATCATCATTCCTCGCAAAACCATTTTAGAGTGTCAACATTTGTTGGAAGACTCCGATGAGCCGCTTGAAATCAGCCTAACAGCAAATCAAGTGAAATTTGCTTTTGGTGATATTGAGCTGATTTCTAAGTTGGTTGAGGGTAAATTCCCAGATTTCCAAAGAGTAATCCCTAAGGGTCATAAAAATTCCTTAACAGTTGGTCGTGATGTGTTGCAGGCCGCCCTACAACGCGCGGCTATTTTGACGACAGACAAATTCAAAGGTGTTCGTTTTTCCTTATCCCCTAATCGCATTACTGTGCAATCCACCAATGCTGAACAAGAGGAAGCACAAGAAGAGATCGAAACTGAGTACAGCGGTGATGCTGTCGAGATTGGTTTTAATGTGAGTTACTTGTTGGATGTTTTATCGAACCTCAAGAATGAAAAAATTCAAATTAGTTTGGGCGATGCAAACAGTAGTGCGGTGATTACATTACCAGGATCAGAGAACTTTAAGTATGTAGTAATGCCAATGCGCATTTAATTTAGAAAAAAATGACTGAAGAAAAAAAAGTAGTAGAGCAGTACGGCGCTGCATCGATTCAAATCCTAGAAGGTCTTGAAGCTGTTCGTAAACGTCCTGGTATGTATATCGGAGACACTTCCGATGGAACGGGTTTGCATCACCTCGTGTTTGAGGTTTTGGATAACTCTATTGACGAAGCCTTAGCTGGTTATTGCTCTGAAATTACAGTAGTCATTCAAACCGACAATTCCATTTCAATTGTTGATAATGGTCGTGGCGTTCCAACAGGAATCAAATACGACGATAAACACGAGCCTAAACGTAGTGCTGCAGAAATCGTTATGACAGAACTGCATGCTGGCGGCAAGTTTGACCAAAATAGCTATAAGGTTTCGGGTGGTTTACATGGCGTGGGCGTGAGTTGTGTAAACGCACTTTCAAAATGGTTGAAGTTAACCATCCGACGCGACGGTAAAGCCCACTATATGGAGTTTGAGCGCGGTGTTATTAAAAACCGAAATGTGGTGGATGAGAATGGAGTATTGGTTTCTCCAATCACAGTAACTGGCGACACAGAGTTATCTGGAACAGAAGTTCACTTTTTAGCGGATGAAGAAATCTTCGGAAACGTTGAGTTCCATTATGAGATTCTGGTTAAACGTATTCGCGAGTTGTCATTTTTAAATAATGGCGTTCACATCAAGTTAATTGATCAACGCACTGGTCAAGAAGAAGATTTTGCCTTTTCTGGTGGTGTAAAAGGTTTTGTTGAATATATCAACCAAACTAAAAACGTCTTACATCCCAACATCTTTTATGCTGAAGGTGTTCGTCCTTCAGATTTGGGTGGACAAATTACTGCCGAAGTATCTATGCAGTGGAATGATAGCTTTAGTGAACAAGTTTTATGTTTTACAAACAATATTCCACAGCGTGATGGTGGTACCCATTTAACCGGCTTACGTGCCGCAATGACACGCGTCATCAATAAGTATATTGATGAAAACGAAGTTGCAAAAAAGGCCAAGGTAGAAATTTCTGGCGATGACATGCGCGAAGGTTTGGCTTGCGTCTTGTCTGTTAAGGTTCCTGAACCAAAATTCTCTAGCCAAACTAAAGATAAGCTGGTGTCCAGTGAGGTTCGTGGTCCAGTTGAGGAGATTGTTGCTGAGGCATTGAGTGCTTATTTGCAAGAGCGCCCAGCCGACGCCAAAATCTTATGTGGAAAAATTGTTGACGCTGCACGTGCACGTGAGGCTGCTCGTAAAGCGCGGGATATGACAAGGCGTAAAGGCGCCTTAGATGGACTGGGCTTGCCGGGTAAATTGGCAGACTGCCAAGAGAAAGACCCAGCCAAGTCTGAACTCTTTATTGTCGAGGGTGATTCTGCGGGTGGCTCTGCGAAGCAGGGCCGTGACCGCCGTTTCCAGGCTATTCTTCCTTTAAAGGGAAAAATTCTGAACGTAGAAAAAGCACGTTTTGACAAAATGCTGGCAAGCCAAGAGGTGGTAACACTTATTACGGTTCTTGGTACTGGTATTGGTATTGAAGAGTACAAGGCAGACAAACTCCGCTATCACCGCATCATCATCATGACCGACGCGGACGTCGACGGCAGTCACATTCGCACCTTGTTGTTAACCTTCTTCTATAGACAGATGCCTGAGTTAATTGAGCGCGGACACATCTACATTGCTCAACCACCACTTTATAAAGTGAAGTTTGGTAAGAGCGAGCAATACATTAAAGATGATGCAGAGCTCAATCAATTGCTTTTAAAAATCGCATTAGAAACCGCTTCTCTACAAACCCCATCCGGCGAGGTGATTGAGGGTGACTCATTAAATGAGTTGGCCAAACATTACCAAGTCATTCAATCTATTGTTGATCGCCTTTCCCGCACAATCGATGAAGATGCGTTGCGAGCCATTGCGTCTGGTACGCAGCTTAATCTCGATACCGAGAAATCTGCAAACGAATCTGCCGATCGCCTCAGACAGGCTTTGGCAGACTCCCTAAATCCTTTGGCTTTGCCACCAGAAATCATTGTGCAGAAAGAAGATCGCACAGAGCGCTTCCGTTTGTTGTTGTCACGCCGTATTCATGGCAACTTAAAGCTTTCAACTATTAACTCTGATTTTGTTCATGGCGATGATTACCAAAGCCTTGCGAATGCGGCTGCGGTTTTATCGGGCAAAGTCCTGCCGGGTACTAAAGTGCGTCGTGGCGATCCAGATAAAAATCAAAAAGAACAAACCATTAGCGACTTTAGAGGCGCGTTCTCTTGGTTGTTATCTGAGGCTGAGCGTGTCTTAAGCCGTCAGCGCTATAAGGGTCTTGGTGAGATGAACCCATCACAGTTGTGGGAAACCACAATGGATGCAAGTTCACGCACCTTGTTACAAGTGAAGATTGAGGACGCTATTGCTGCAGACCAAGTCTTTACAACGCTTATGGGTGACGAGGTTGAGCCTCGTCGTGCGTTTATTGAAAAGAACGCTCTTATTGCACGTAATCTAGACGTTTAAACATGGCATCTAAAAAATTAAAACCACCCAAGGTGGACCGATCTTCCATTATTGTGAAATCTTCACCGATTCATGGAAAGGGCGTATTTGTGGCCAAGCCCATTAAAAAAGGCCAAGCCATTATTGAGTACAAAGGTGAGCGTATTAGTTGGAAGCTCGCTGAAAAGCGCCACCCCCACGACCCTAAGGATCCCAATCACACCTTCTACTTTTCTTTAGAAGATGGTCGCGTTATTGATGCCAAATACGGTGGCAATGCCGCACGCTGGATTAATCACTCTTGCAAGCCTAGCTGTGAAACGCGCGAAGATAGTTTTAATGGAAAGCCGCGCGTCTTTATTTATGCAAAGCGCGCCCTCAAAGTTGGTGAAGAGTTGTTTTATGACTACTCTTTAGATGTTGAGGGCAAGGTCACGAAAGAGATGAAAAAAGATTATGAGTGTCGCTGTGGCGCGAAGAAATGTCGCGGCACAATGCTGGCGCTTGACGGTAAATAATTCGCCCTATGCTGTACATCACGATTCAAGAGCTCGAGGCGGCCATTAATTATTGGCGCAGCCAATCGCCTTCGGCGGGTGATGAGCTATGCCTATGTCCAGAAGCATCTGCACTGGCAAAGTCTTACGCCCTCATGATTATTCAGGGCGCTCAAAGATTGCCCATGGATGTTTTGGATGAGTCCGCAAGAGAAGCTATTCAAAAGTTCGTGAAAACTTCACAAAACTCCTAAGCGATAAACCCATAGCATTTAGGGTTATCGCTATATATAGCAACGCGGTCTTGAGTTATTCTCAATACCTTGCCCCAAGAAGGGGTAGAGGGTATGAGCTTGCAAGAAACAATCTTAAAAACAATCGGGCTGGGCAAATCCTTCAAAGGATTTTCTGCGGTAAGTGACGTTAACCTAGACGTTACTCGGGGAACTATTCACGCCTTAATCGGCCCAAATGGCGCAGGTAAAACGACCTGCTTTAATCTCCTGACAAAATTTTTAGAGCCCAGTAGTGGCCAAATTTTGTTTAATGGTTTCGATATCACCAATGAGGCGCCTGCACAAATTGCACGGCGCGGCGTGATCCGTTCGTTCCAAATTTCGGCAGTTTTTCCACATCTAACCGTCCTGGAGAATGTTCGTGTTGCACTGCAGCGAGGATTGGGCACGGAATTCCACTTCTGGAAATCAGGCGATTCTTTGAATGTCCTCAATGAGCGCGCCCAGGCGCTTTTACATGAGGTTGGTCTTGAGGCGTTTGCCCACGAAGAAACCTTGAACTTGGCTTATGGCCGCAAGCGGGCATTAGAAATTGCCACTACTTTGGCGATGGAGCCCGAGTTAATGCTCTTGGATGAACCAACGCAAGGTATGGGGCATGAAGACGTGGAGCGCGTTACCGAATTAATTGATCGTGTGGCGAAGGGCCGCACGATTTTGATGGTTGAACACAATATGAAGGTGGTTTCTTCAATTGCAGATCGCATCACTGTGCTGCAACGTGGGTCGATACTGGCCGAGGGTAGTTATCACGAAGTCTCAACCAATCCTTTGGTGGTTGAGGCTTATATGGGCAGCCACGGGGGAGAAGCGCTATGACCATGGCCCTCGAAGTTAAAAATTTAGAGTCTTGGTATGGTGAATCCCACATTCTGCATGGCGTGAATTTTGCTGTGCGTGATGGCGAGGTGGTAACCCTATTAGGTAGAAATGGTGCCGGTCGCAGCACTATTCTCAAAACCATTTTGGGCTTAACTAGCAAGAGAACCGGCTCGGTAGAGGTTTATGGGGCCGAGACGATTTCAATGCCAACCTACAAAATTGCTCGCCTAGGTGTTGGCTTCTGCCCAGAAGAGCGGGGCATCTTTGCTAGCCTAAGTACAGAAGAGAATTTGCTTCTATTGCCTGAAATTGCTCCGGGCGGCATGGGTTTGGATGAGATTTACGAAATGTTTCCAAATCTCTACGAGAGAAGAAATAGCCCGGGCACGCGTTTATCTGGTGGCGAGCAGCAAATGTTGGCCATGGCCCGCATTCTTAGAACGGGCGCAAAACTTTTGCTTTTGGATGAGATCACCGAAGGCTTGGCGCCGGTGATTGTGCAAAAACTAGGTGAGGTTGTTACGAGTCTGCGCAACAAGGGCTTCACGATTGTTTTGGTTGAACAGAATTTCCGCTTTGCTGCACCTTTGGCTGATCGCCATTATGTAGTTGAGCATGGCAATGTGGTTGAGGTGGTGCAGCAAAACGAGCTTGCTGAAAAAGCGGCCCTATTAAATGAGTATCTTGGTGTTTAGTGGTTTTATTTAGGAGATAACAATGAAGTTAAAGCAAATAACCGCAAGCCTGGTGGCAGCGACGATGTTCGCCTCAAACCCAGTTTTTGCACAATCTGGTTCTAAAGTTAGTGGTGACGTTGTCAAGATCGGTGTGTTGACCGACTTGTCTTCTACTTATTCTGATTTGGCTGGTCCTGGTGCGGTGATCGCCGCCAAAATGGCAATTGCTGATTTTTCTAAAGACGGCACCGTGATTGGCAAAAAGATTGAGCTAGTTAGCGCAGATCACCAAAACAAAGCCGACATCGCCGCCAATAAGGCGCGCGAGTGGTACGACAAAGATGGTGTGGATGTGATTGTTGAGTTGGTTTCAACCAACGTTGCCTTGGCGGTAATGGAAGTGGCTGAGCAAAAGAACAAGATCACCTTGGTTTCTGGGGCTGGTTCACTCCCAATCACCAACGAAAAATGTACAGCTAATAACGTTCACTGGACATACGACACTTATGCGCTATCAAACGGTACTGGTAAGGCTGTTGTAAAGCAGGGTAAAAAGAATTGGTACTTCATTACTGCTGACTATGCTTTTGGCGCCGCTCTTGAGAAAGATGCTACTGCTGTTGTAAATGCAAACGGCGGTAAAGTTTTGGGAACAAGTAAACATCCATTTCCTAACAGTGATTTTTCTTCATACTTGTTGAAGGCGCAAGCTAGTGGCGCTGATGTTGTAGCCTTGGCCAACGCTGGACAAGACACCATTAACACCGTTAAACAGGCCTCTGAGTTTGGAATTAACAAGAAACAAACAGTTGTACCTTTGTTGATGTTTATCTCGGATGTGCACTCTTTGGGTTTGAATGCTGCTCAAGGCATGTACCTTACAGAAGGCTTCTACTGGGATAAAGACGACAAAACACGTGCCTTCTCTAAGCGCTTCATCTTGCAACACAAGCGTATGCCAACCAGTGTTCAGGCTGGCGTTTACTCATCTGTTTTGGCTTACTTAAACGCCGTTCAAAAAGCTGGTACTGATGACACCCAGGCGGTAATGAAGGCCTTGAAGTCCACCAATATTGACGATGGTTTGTTCAAAGGCAAGATTCGTGCCGATGGTAAGTTTGAGCATGACATGTATTTGCTAGAGGTGAAAAAGCCAGCTGATTCTAAGAGCCCATGGGACTACTACAACGTTAAGGCGGTTATACCTGCGGCTGAGGCGACTTTGCCATTGTCTCAATCGAAGTGCAAATTAGTTAACAAGTAAGTTACTTAGAAATCAAGAATGTTTGAACTTCTCGGAATTACCCCTCAAGGGCTGGTTGCCCAGCTCTTGGTGGGGCTTATCAATGGCTCTTTTTATGCCATATTGAGTTTGGGATTGGCCATTATTTTTGGCCTTCTCAACATTATTAATTTTGCCCATGGTGCGCAATACACGATGGGCGCATTTATTGCGTGGATTGGTTTAACGCAAATTAGTCAGTGGTTAGGATTCCCTGAGCTGACGATTAATTACTGGTTTGCTTTAATCGTGGTTCCCTTGGTATTGGCGGGATTTGGTTTGATTCTTGAGCGCACGATGTTGCGACGCCTCTATCACTTGGACCATCTTTACGGCTTGTTGCTCACTTTTGGTTTGGCTTTAATCATTGAGGGTATGTTCCGTCATTGGTATGGTATCTCTGGTGAGAGCTATCCAGCCCCAGAGCTGCTTCAAGGCGCCATCCCCTTAGAGTCCATTGGCATCATTCTGCCTATTTATCGCTTATGGGTGGTGGTGATCTCGTTAACAGTTTGCTTTTCTACTTGGTACGTTATTGAGAGAACTAAGCTTGGGGCCTACTTGCGCGCCGGCACTGAAAACCCAAAATTGCTCCAGGCTTTTGGCATTAATGTTCCCTTGATGATTTCCTTGGCTTACGCATATGGTGTAGGTCTTGCTGGTTTTGCCGGCGTCTTAGCGGCCCCTATTTTTCAAGTAAACCCATTGATGGGTTCCAACCTCATTATTGTGGTTTTTGCGGTGGTGGTGATTGGCGGCATGGGTTCAATCATGGGCGCCATCTTGACTGGTCTGGGCTTAGGTCTGGTTGAGGGTCTCACCAAAGTGTTTTATCCAGAAGCTTCTGGCGTTGTGATTTTTGTGATCATGGCAATCGTGTTGTTGATTCGTCCTGCTGGACTATTCGGGCGGGAAAAATAATCATGAATCCAAAAACAAAATTGTTGTATGGCATCTTGGTTTTAATTGCGCTTCTATTGCCTTTCCAGGACTTCATTTATCTTGTGTTTGCGATGAAGGTGCTTTGTTTTGCACTTTTTGCCTGCGCGTTTAATTTGCTATTGGGTTTTACTGGCCTTCTATCTTTTGGTCACGCAGCATTCTTTGGAACGGCCGCCTACATTACAGCTTATTTTTGCAAAGAGATGGGCCTTTCTCCGGAGTTTGGAATCATATTGGGGGTTATCGGATCTGGGGTGCTCGGCTATCTCATTGGTTCTTTGGCCATTCGTCGCCAAGGCATTTATTTTGCGATGGTTACCTTGGCACTGTCCCAAATGATCTATTTCTTGGCCGTTCAACTGCCTTATACCGGTGGCGAAGATGGTATCCAGGGCGTTCCTCGCGGCATGTTATTTGGCTTGATCGATCTCAAAGATGACGTTGCCATGTATTACTTTGTATTGGCCGTTTTCTTGTTTGGTTTTGCCTTGATCATGCGCGCAGTTCACTCTCCATTCGGCCAAGTCCTCAAAGCCATTCGTGAAAACGAACCTCGCGCAATCTCTCTGGGTTACGACGTGGACCGCTTTAAGCTGATGTCTTTTGTGCTCTCCGCCGCCCTGTCTGGTTTGGCTGGCTCAATGAAGTCATTGGTATTCCAATTGGCGACATTAACGGATGTTCATTGGCACATGTCGGGCGAAGTGGTGTTGATGACATTGCTTGGTGGCATGGGAACCATTCTTGGTCCAGTGGTTGGTGCTGGCATCGTTGTTGGTTTGCAAAACTACCTTGCTAACATTGGCTCATGGAGCACGATTGCGACAGGATTTATTTTTGTAGTTTGCGTACTAGCATTCCGACGTGGCGTTGTTGGTGAAATTGCCGCGCACTTTAAAAACAAAAACTGAGTTTTTTGTTTTTCCTTTTATTATTTGGTTTTAGTACGGCGCGCTTGAAAAGCGCCGTACTCATTTAAATAAAAGAGACGCTCATCGAATTTTCAATTTATATCTGGCCATTGCTTTTAGCGATGGCTTTTTTTGCGGGACTGGTGGATGCAGTTGCTGGCGGCGGCGGCTTGATTCAAGTACCAGCGCTGTTTGCCGCCTATCCCGATGCCCCACCTGCCACCCTATTGGCAACCAATAAGGTTTCTGCTGTTGGCGGAACCTTAAATGCCGCGCGCAGATATTTACGACACGTTGCTTTGCCTTGGGCGATAGTGGGCCCGGCAATTATTGCGGGCTTCATTGGCTCTTTGGCGGGTGCAAATGCGGTCAGTAATTTTCCAGCGGAGCCTTTACGCAAAGCGCTGCCCTTTGTTCTGTTGTTCTTATTGTTGTACACCTGGTTTCAGCCATCACTTGGAGAGGCGCATGCGCCAAAAGAGTCAAGCCGGATCCAGCAAATCAAGGGCGTGGTTTTGGGTTTGACGATTGGTTTTTACGATGGCTTCTTTGGTCCCGGCACCGGCAGTTTTTTATTGTTTGGGTTTGTGCGCTTTTTTGGCTTTGATTTCTTGCACGCTTCTGCTGCCACCAAGTTGGTGAATGTTGCGACGAACTTAGCTGCGATTTTGATGTTGGCCAGCTTGGGTCAAATTAATTGGCCGCTTGGCTTTGCCATGATGATCGCCAACATTGCAGGCAGTCAGTTTGGAAGTCGCCTGGCAATTCAGCATGGCAGCGCCTTTGTGAGAAAGGCGTTTTTAGTCATTGTCAGTGCGTTGATTCTAAAATCCGCCTGGAACGCCTATTTCATTAATTAAATCAGTCACTTATAGAACACGCCGTTGTTTTTGAATGATTTTTTCATGTTTTGTTTCACGTGAAACAAACAAAATGCTATGATCATCGCCCTATCTGAGGCAAATCATGCGTTATTCCAAAAGTTTCGATGTCATTGTTGTTGGAGGCGGTCACGCTGGGACCGAGGCCGCCCTTGCGGCCGCCCGCATGGGTTGCGACACCCTCTTGATTACCCATAGCATCGAAAATTTAGGTGCTATGAGCTGCAACCCCTCCATCGGTGGAATTGGTAAAGGCCATTTAGTCAAAGAAATTGATGCCATGGGTGGCGCTATGGCGGCAGCCACGGATGAGGCGGGAATTCAATTTCGAATTCTGAATTCCAGCAAAGGACCTGCTGTGAGAGCAACTCGCGCCCAGGGTGACCGCGTTCTTTATAAAGCCGCCATTCGTCGTCGCTTAGAAAACCAGCCGAATTTAAGTCTTTTCCAGGCTGCAGTAGACGACCTTCTGGTGCAAGGCGATGAGGTTCGGGGTGTAGTAACCCAGATGGGTCTTGAATTCATGGCTAAAAAGGTGGTTTTGACAGCAGGAACCTTTTTAGATGGAAAAATTCATGTTGGCTTAAACAATTACGCAGGTGGCAGGGCTGGCGATCCGGCAGCCGTTTCGCTATCTGCCCGCTTAAAAGAATTAAAACTCCCCCAAGGAAGACTAAAGACCGGGACTCCACCGCGCATTGATGGCAGAACAATCGACTTTTCCGTCATGCTTGAGCAGCCTGGCGACCTAGACCCCTTGCCGGTTTTTTCTTATTTGGGCCGTCCTGAGCAGCATCCTAAACAGGTTCCCTGCTGGATTTCTCATACAAATGAGAAAACCCACGACATTATTCGTGGGGGCCTAGATCGCTCCCCTATGTATACGGGAGTTATTGAGGGTGTTGGTCCGCGCTACTGCCCTTCTATTGAAGACAAAATTCATCGTTTTGCCTCTAGAAATAGCCATCAGATCTTTTTGGAGCCAGAGGGCCTGACAACGAACGAGTTTTATCCCAACGGAATCTCAACCAGCCTTCCTTTTGATGTTCAGTGGGATTTAGTGCGCAGCATACGCGGTCTGGAGTCTGCAGTCATTGTGCGCCCAGGCTATGCAATTGAGTATGACTTCTTTGATCCCCGCCATTTGCGCCACAGTTTAGAGACCAGAGCCATTGCGGGCTTGTATTTTGCCGGTCAAATTAATGGCACTACAGGTTATGAAGAGGCTGCAGCACAGGGCATGTTGGCTGGCATTAACGCTGGCCTGGCCGCTCAGGGCAAAGAGCCTTGGCTACCCAAACGAAGCGAGTCCTATATTGGCGTTTTGGTTGATGACTTAATTACCCGGGGTGTGCAAGAACCCTATCGGATGTTCACCAGTCGCGCTGAATACCGCCTCAGTTTGCGTGAAGACAATGCCGATATGAGATTAACCGCTATTGGCCGCAAATTGGGTTTAGTAGACGATCATCGTTGGGAGGTGTTTTGTAGAAAACAGGACGCTGTTTCACGTGAAACATCTCGTTTGCAAGATATCTGGGTGGGCCCCAAGCATGAGGCAGCCCCCTTGGTTTCTCAGTTATTGGGCCAAGACCTCTCGCATGAGTGTAGTTTGGCGGAGTTATTGAGGCGTCCGGGCGTTACCTATGATGCAATTACTGCGCTGGGTGATGGATTGTGGTCCCCTGGTGTTTTGGATGATGACCTTGGTCTGGCTGCTCAAATCAGCGACCAAGTAGAGATTTCAGTGAAATACCAGGGATATATTGATCGTCAGGCAGTTGAAATTGCGCGCCAAGAACATAACGAGACCTTTCCGCTTCCAGAATCCTTGGATTATGGGCAGGTGCTTGGCTTATCCAAAGAGGTCCAGCAGAAGTTGAATCTGCACAAACCGGAAACGCTTGGTCAGGCTGGCCGAATTTCTGGCGTAACTCCGGCAGCACTATCTCTTTTATTGGTTCATCTTAAAAAGGGCTTGGGCCGCACCCAAGAAACCCATGAGTGAGGGCCTGCTCTCCCTTGGTATTGAAGAGCTTGGTCTGGAATTAAGTCCGGCCAATATTGCGGATTTAGAACTTTTTTTGCAAGAGATGGGTCGCTGGAATCAGGTTCATAACCTGACGGCAATTGAAGGCGAAAAAGATTCTGTGCGGCTGCATCTCATTGATTCTGTTGCAGTTTTGCCTGTGTTGAGGCAGTTTTTGAGAGCTGCCTCCCCTAAGATTGCGGATCTGGGTTCTGGGGGTGGATTGCCTGCTATCCCGATCGCAATTGTGCAGCCTGAATGGCGCCTAACCTTGATTGAGGCGATCCGCAAGAAAACTGCATTTTTGCAGCATGTGCGCGGAAAGCTGAAGCTCAAAAATATCGAGGTGCTCAGTGAGCGCGTGGAAGATGTTGCGGTGCAGCAACCGGGGCAATTCGATGCCGTCATTTCTCGTGCCTTCACAAACCTAGCCCGTTTTTTGGAATTGGCATTGCCATTTTTAAAGCCCGATGGCTTGGTATTTGCTATGAAAGCGAAGCGCGCTGATGAAGAAATGCAAGATGTTTGCATGGATGATTGGCGCTTGGTAGCCGACGAACCTCTTCATATTCCCAATTTAGCGGTGGAGCGACGTCTTTTGGTGCTGACCCCCGTGAGAAAATCTCCCTCCCCTCTTGAGTAAAACCCAAAAAGTAGCCATGGCAAAAATTTTCTGTATTGCAAATCAAAAAGGCGGAGTTGGTAAAACAACTACAGCCGTCAACTTGGCAGCGGGTTTAGCTGGGCTTAAACAGCGCGTTTTGCTGGTGGACTTAGACCCGCAGGGCAATGCCACGATGGGGTCAGGTGTTGAAAAGGCGGATCTTAATACAAGTGTTTATCAGGTGCTTATTGGTCTTGCATCTGTTCAGGATTGTGCTCAACGATGTGAGAGTTCCGGTTATGACGTGCTTCCAGCAAATCGGGATTTGGCTGGCGCTGAAATTGAGTTAGTAGATTTAGATGCGCGCGAGTCTCGTCTGAAAGATGCACTGGCACAAGTTGCAAATGATTATGACTTTGTACTAATTGATTGCCCGCCAGCTTTGTCCTTGCTAACGCTCAATGGTTTATGTGCAGCTAACGGCGTAATCGTGCCAATGCAATGCGAATATTTTGCATTAGAAGGCTTATCTGATTTGGTAAACACCATCAAACAAGTTCACGCAAACTTGAATCCGGATTTGGTCATCATTGGTTTGTTGCGCGTGATGTTTGATGCGCGCATGACCTTGCAGCAACAAGTATCTGAGCAACTGCTTGAGCACTTTGGCGACAAGGTGTTTAAGACTATTATTCCGCGCAATGTTCGCCTCGCTGAAGCCCCATCCTATGGGCTGCCTGGGGTTGCATTTGATAAATCATCACGCGGCGCAAAAGCCTATTTAGAGTTTGGTGCCGAGATGGTCGAGCGCATCAAGCACATGTAATTATTGAAGAAGAAAACATCATGGTCGCTATTAAGAAAAAAGGTTTGGGTAGAGGTTTAGAGGCGCTGTTGGGCGAAAAGACTCCTACCAGCAGTTCATCCACTGCAGAAATTAATCGCCTGCCTTTGACGGCGCTGCAAGCGGGCAAATATCAACCGCGTCAAAAAATGGAAGCGGGCGCTTTACAAGAGTTAGCCGAAAGCATTCGTGAACAAGGTGTGATGCAACCTTTATTGGTCCGCTTGGTTGGTGCGGGTAAGTATGAAATTATTGCTGGTGAGCGCCGCTTCCGGGCTGCCACTATTGCAGGCCTTAAAGAGGTTCCTGTTTTGGTGTCTGGGGCCGATGATCAAGCAGCGGCGGCAATGGCACTTGTGGAAAACATGCAGCGCGAGGACTTAAACCCGCTTGAAGAGTCACAAGGTTTAGCCAGATTGATTGAAGAGTTTGGTTTTACCCATGAGCAAGCTGCAAAAGCTGTAGGTAAATCGCGCAGCGCCATTACCAATTTATTGCGCTTAGCCCAGCTAGCCAAGCCCGTCCAGGCGATGCTATTGGCTGGCGATATTGATATGGGCCATGCTCGCGCTCTATTGCCTTTACCGGGCGCTAGCCAGGTGGCTTTGGCCCAAAGAATTTCCGCTCAAGGCTTGTCAGTGCGCGAGGCAGAAAGAATGACGGCAGCTTTGGTGATTGCCGGGGGTCAAATTGGCGACAAAAAAGCTAAAAATAAGCCTGGTGGCTCCGCCCCAAGTGCCGATCCAGATATGCGTCGCCTGACACAGGAAATTGCAGATTTAATTGGCTTGAGCGCAGAATTTAAGTTCAAAGGCAAAGGCGGAGAGCTAAGAATTAGCTTTAGCCAGTTTGACGAGCTTGATTCCTTATTAAAAAAGTTGGGTATTGAGTCTTAAATTGCATTCAAAAATGTCCCCAAATCCTTTGACATATTGCACTGCACACATTAAACTTCCGGGGCTAAATTGATTCCTCAAAAAAATCAATATTCCGAGGTGGATGCATGGGATGAGCCCGAAGAAGAGGCGTATCGGGTTTACAGTAAAGAAGAAATTGTTGCGTTGCAGCAAAGTAATGCGCAAAAGTACCGCACTCTTTCTCCTTGGAAAATTTTATTGGCCCAAATGCTGATAACGGTAGTCAGCATGGTGTTTTGGTCAATTTTTGGGGAGCCGGTAGGGGTAAGCCTTTATACTCAGTCGGCCTTTTTAGGTGGTTTAATTAGCGTCTTGCCTACGACCTTGTTTTTAACGAGATTAGAGTTGGCAAAAAAATCGCAAAGATTGAATCCAGGAAGATTTTTGGCAGCATTGGTTTCGGGCGAGTTTTTAAAAATCGTCACGACATTAATGTTGTTTATAGGGATTGCGTATTACGTCCCTGGCGTGCTGTGGGTCCCCTTGTTGGTGACTTACTTGCTAGCCTTGAAGTGTGTATGGCTAGCGTGGTTGTGGCGCTAAGTAGTGACAATTGAGATTGAAACAAAGGACCAGTTAAGAGATGTCTAGCGAAGTACACCAAGCCCACGAGGCAGCAGAACAAATGACGCCAACGGCGTACATTTCTGAGCACTTACAAAACCTCACCAGCACTGGTGAGCATCAGTCTTCCATTATTGATTTCAGCATTATTAATTTAGATACTATTTTTTGGGCCTCTTTAATGGGCTTGATTGCTGTATTTATTTTGTTGATTGCAGCGCGTCGCGCTACTCCAGGTGTTCCAGGCCGCTTCCAATGTTTAGTGGAAATGGTTGTTGAGATGGTTGACACTCAAGCTAAGAGCATTGTTCATGGCAACCGCACTTTCATTGCGCCGCTTGCACTCTTCGTATTCTTCTGGATCATTCTTTTAAATACGCTCGACTTAATCCCAGTGGATTGGGTTTTGGGTGTGAATCACTTCATTGGTAATTTTGGCGGCCATGTGCCCCATAACCGTATGGTTCCGACCACTGACTTAAACGCGACAATGGGCATGTCTTTGTCAGTGTTGGTATTAGTTTTCTTCTACAGCTTCAAAGTCAAAGGTTTTGGCGGATTCTTGCACGAGCTCATTTCTGCTCCGTTTGGCGCCAAGTGGTACTTAGCACCATTTAACCTTGCATTGAACATCATTGAGTATTTGGCAAAAGGCGTTTCTTTGGGAATGCGACTTTTTGGCAATATGTACGCTGGTGAGCTGGTCTTTTTATTGATCGCTTTGCTTGGTAGCGTATGGACCTTTAATTTAGATTTAACCCTGTTCGGTTTGGTGGGCCATGTTATTGCTGGATCAGCTTGGGCCATCTTCCACATTTTGGTTATTTTGTTGCAAGCCTTTATTTTTATGATGTTGACCTTGGTCTACATCGGGCAAGCGCATAGCCATCACTAAGATTTATTTTTAACTTACCTCTTTTAACTTCAGGAGTCAGCAACATGCAAGCATTTTTAGCAACTATTCAAGGTTCAACAGCTATCTGTATCGGCATCATCATCGGCCTCGGCGCGATCGGTGCTTGTTTGGGTATCGCATTGATGGGCGGCAAATACATCGAAGCTTGTGCACGTCAACCAGAATTGATGGAGCCACTCCAAACTAAGATGTTCCTTTTGGCTGGTTTGATCGACGCTGCGTTCTTGATCGGCGTTGGTGTTGCAATGTTGTTTGCTTTCGCAAACCCACTGCTCGCAGTTATTAAGTAATTGTTTTGGCGTGGATGACCAACGGGTCATCCAACTGTTCTCAACAATACTGAAAGGAATATCGTGAATCTGAACGCGACCCTATTCGCGCAAATGATCGTTTTCTTCGTCTTATGGTGGGTTGTTGCACGCTTTGTGTGGCCACCACTGGTTAAGGCGTTAGATGAGCGTTCAAGCAAAATTGCTGATGGTTTAGCTGCTGCCGAGCGTGGCAAAGAAGCACTCGCGCTGGCAAGCAACGAAGCAGAGCAAGAATTACACAAAGCACGCCAAGAAGGTGTTCAACGTGTTGCTGAAGCGGAAAAACGTGCGCAAATGTCTGCGGAAGAAATCCGCGCTAACGCACAAGCCGAAGCAGCCCGAATCATTTCTCAAGCGCAGCAAGATGCGGCTCAACAAGTTACTCGCGCACGTGAAGTATTGCGCGCTGAAGTTGCTCTGCTTGCTGTTAAGGGTGCCGAGCAAATTTTGCGTCGTGAAGTTGATGCAAAAGCGCATGGCCAATTACTTGACCAACTAAAGGCAGAACTTTGATATGGCTGATTTAGCCACTATTGCACGTCCTTATGCTGAAGCGCTTTTTCAAAGCGCTAAGCCAGCTGAGCTTGCAGGTTGTTTGGAGCAACTAAATGAATTGGCGCAGCTTGCTGCTTTGCCAGAAGTTGCTGCTTTATCAAACAACCCAAAAGTTTCCGCTGATGATTTGAGTAAATTGCTTTCTGGCATGGTGAAGACCAAATTAGATGGCAAAGTTGCCAGCTTTTTAAATCTTGTAAATCAAAACCACCGCTTAGCAGCCGTTCCTGAAATTGCGCATCAATTTGAAGCAATGAAGAACAAGAGCGAAGGCGCAGCAGAAGTAAACATTACTAGCGCATTTCCTTTAGAGGGATCCGCGTTAAATGATTTGTTGTCAAGTTTGAAGAAGCGCTTTGGGGGTAAGGAATTGCGCCCAACTATTCAAGTTGATCCATCGTTGATTGGCGGAGTTCGCATTCAAGTTGGTGATGAAGTAATGGATAGTTCAGTTAAGGCCCAGTTAGCTCAAATGCAAGCAAGCCTTGGCGCATAAGTGATCCCTATTAAGAACATACGAAATAAGACCCAGGAGTAAGTAATGCAACTCAACCCTTCCGAGATCAGCGAACTGATCAAAAGCCGAATTAGCGAATTGGGCGTTGACTCCCAAGTTCGCAACGAAGGCACTGTAATTTCAGTGACCGACGGTATTTGCCGCGTACATGGCTTGTCAGGCGTGATGCAGGGCGAAATGTTGGAGTTCCCTAACAACACCATCGGCCTCGCATTGAACCTTGAGCGTGATTCTGTTGGTGCCGTAGTGTTGGGTGAGTACACCCACATTAAAGAAGGCGACCCAGTGAAATGTACTGGCCGCATTTTGGAAGTTCCAGTTGGCCCAGAGTTGCTCGGCCGCGTTGTAAACGCACTTGGTCAGCCGATTGATGGCAAAGGCCCAATTAACACTAAGTTAACTGACTTTATTGAAAAAGTTGCTCCTGGCGTTATCGCACGTCAATCTGTTAGCCAACCAGTTCAAACTGGTTTGAAGGCGATTGATGCGATGGTTCCAATTGGCCGTGGTCAGCGTGAGTTGATCATTGGCGACCGTCAAACTGGTAAGACAGCAGTTGCAGTTGACGCGATCATTAACCAAAAAGGTAAAGGCGTTTATTGCGTTTACGTGGCGATCGGTCAAAAGGCTTCTACTATTGCTAACGTTGTTCGCAAGCTCACCGAATTGGGCGCGATGGAATACACCGTTGTTGTTGCAGCAAGTGCTTCTGAGTCTGCAGCAATGCAGTATCTCTCTGCATACGCTGGTTGCACCATGGGTGAATACTTCCGTGACCGTGGTGAAGATGCTTTGATTGTTTACGATGACTTGACCAAGCAAGCAGTTGCTTATCGTCAAATCTCCTTGTTGCTCCGCCGCCCACCAGGCCGTGAAGCATATCCTGGCGACGTGTTCTACCTCCACTCACGCTTGCTCGAGCGCGCTGCTCGTGTAAATGCTGAGTATGTTGAGAAGTTCACTAACGGTGCAGTAAAGGGCAAAACTGGTTCTTTGACCGCATTGCCAATTATTGAAACTCAAGCTGGTGACGTTTCTGCATTCGTTCCAACCAACGTAATTTCGATTACTGACGGCCAGATCTTCTTGGAAACTGACTTGTTTAACGCTGGTGTACGTCCTGCGATTAACGCCGGTATTTCTGTTTCCCGCGTTGGTGGTGCCGCACAAACTAAAGTGATTAAGAAATTGTCTGGCGGTATTCGTACCGACTTAGCGCAATATCGTGAATTGGCAGCGTTTGCTCAGTTCGCATCTGACCTTGACGAAGCAACCCGCAAGCAACTCGAGCGTGGTCGTCGTGTTACTGAATTGTGTAAGCAAGCTCAATACAAGCCACTCCAAGTTTGGGAAATGGCTGCTTCACTCTATGCTGTGAATAACGGCTACTTCGATGACCTCGAAGTGAAGAACGTATTGGCCTTCGAAAAAGGTTTGCAAGACCATTTGAAATCTAAGTACGCTGACTTGGTTGCGCGTATTGAAGAGACCAAAGACTTGAGCAAAGATGACGAAGCTGCTTTGCGTGCTGCAATTGAGGATTACAAGCGTTCCGCCTCTTTCTAAGAGGGCTCGCATAAATCATGGCAAGCACAAAAGAGATACGATCTAAGATCAAGAGCGTGCAAAACACGCGCAAGATCACGAAGGCAATGGAAATGGTCGCCGCATCCAAGATGCGTCGCGCCCAGGAGCGCATGCGTAACGCACGCCCATATGCTGAAAAAATTCGTGAGATTGTTGCCAATCTTTCAAAAGCAAATCCTGAGTTCCGCCCTGCTTACATGGCAACTCGTGAAGTGAAGAAAGTTGGCACGATTTTGGTTACGACAGACAAGGGCCTGTGCGGCGGTTTAAATACCAACGTCTTGCGTTTGATTGCTAACCAAGTGCGCGATTTGCAAGAAAAAAATATTGAGATTGCGTACACCGCAATTGGTTCAAAAGGTTTGCAATTTTTGAATCGCTCAAAAGCAAAACTCATTTCTCAAACAATCCAAATCGGTGACACACCGCATATGGATGTTTTGATTGGCGCAATTGTTACCCAATTAGAAGCGTTTGAGCGTGGCGAGATTGATGCCGTTTATTTGGCATACACCCGCTTTGTAAATGCAATGAAACAAGAGCCTGTTTTAGAAAAACTCTTGCCTTTGGAGCCAGAAGCTTTGACTCCGCAAGAGAAAACAGGCAATTCTTGGGATTACATCTACGAACCTGATGCAGAGTCTATTTTGAATGGCCTGCTAAAGCGTTACGTTGAAGCCATGATTTATCAGGCGGTTGCTGAAAATATGGCTTCTGAGCAGTCTGCACGCATGGTCTCAATGAAGGCCGCTTCAGATAATGCGAAGAACGTAATTGGCGAATTGCAATTGGATTACAACAAGACACGACAGGCTGCTATTACCAAAGAGTTGTCAGAAATTGTTGGTGGAGCGGCTGCGGTTTAAGCGGTCAGCGTTTAGGAATACGAAAGAATTTACGGAATTAAAAGCGGAGAAAGCGATGAGTAACGGAAATATCGTGCAATGTATCGGTCCAGTGGTGGACATTCAGTTCCCACGCGACAAAATGCCAAACATTTATGATGCATTGACATTAGTTGATAGCGGCGAAAAATCATTTGCTGAAAAAGGTTTGACCTTTGAAGTTCAGCAACAAATTGGTGACGGCGTAGTTCGCGCAATTGCTATGGGTGCGAGCGATGGCTTGCGTCGTGGCATGGAAGTGAAATCTACTGGTAAGCCAATTTCTGTACCGGTTGGTCCAGCAACTCTGGGCCGCATTATGGACGTTTTAGGACGCCCAATTGATGATGCGGGTCCGATTGCTACTGAAGAGCGTCGCGCTATTCACCAGCCAGCGCCTAAGTTTGATGAGCTTTCCCCTTCTGTTGACTTGTTAGAGACCGGTATTAAGGTTATTGACTTAGTTTGCCCGTTCGCTAAGGGCGGTAAGGTTGGCTTGTTCGGTGGTGCGGGTGTTGGTAAGACCGTGAACATGATGGAATTGATTAACAACATCGCTAAGCAACACTCTGGTTTGTCAGTGTTCGCCGGTGTTGGTGAGCGCACTCGTGAAGGTAATGACTTCTATCACGAGATGAAAGAATCTAACGTTATCGACAAAGTGGCGATGGTGTTTGGTCAGATGAACGAGCCTCCTGGTAACCGTTTACGCGTTGCGTTGACAGGTTTGACAATGGCTGAAGCGTTCCGTGACGAAGGCCGTGACATTTTGTTCTTCGTTGACAACATCTACCGTTACACATTGGCTGGTACTGAAGTTTCTGCGTTGCTCGGTCGTATGCCTTCCGCTGTGGGTTATCAGCCTACTTTGGCCGAAGAGATGGGTAAATTGCAAGAGCGTATTACTTCTACTAAGACAGGTTCTGTTACCTCTATTCAGGCCGTTTACGTTCCTGCGGATGACTTGACCGATCCGTCACCAGCAACAACCTTCTTGCACTTAGACTCCACCGTTGTGTTGTCACGTGATATTGCTGCCTTGGGTATCTACCCAGCGGTTGATCCACTGGATTCGACCAGCCGTCAGCTTGACCCACAAGTAGTTGGCCAAGAGCACTATGAAGTTGCTCGTGATGTTCAGATGACTTTGCAGCGTTACAAAGAATTGCGCGACATTATTGCGATTTTGGGTATGGACGAATTGTCTCCAGAAGACAAATTGGCTGTATCACGTGCTCGTAAGATTCAACGTTTCTTGTCCCAGCCTTTCCACGTTGCTGAAGTGTTTACTGGTTCACCAGGCAAATACGTTCCATTGAAAGAAACTATCCGTGGTTTCAAAATGATCTGCAGCGGCGAATTGGATCACTTGCCAGAGCAAGCGTTCTACATGGTGGGTTCAATTGATGAAGCCATCGAGAAAGCCAAGAAGCTTTAATCGAAGTCATCTAGGGAAATTATGTCAACCATACGCGTCGATGTAGTAAGTGCTGAGCAGTCTATTTTCAGCGGGGAAGCCAAGTTTGTTGCTCTTCCTGGTGAAAGTGGAGAGCTCGGCATTTTGCGCGGCCACACTCCTTTGATTACACGTATTCGTCCAGGTTCAGTTCGTATTGAAAAAGCTGATGGAGACGAAGAGTTTGTTTTCGTAGCAGGTGGCTATTTAGAAGTTCAGCCAGATCACGTTACCGTATTAGCGGATACCGCTATTCGTGGACATGATCTTGATGAAGCTAAAGCAATTGAAGCTAAGAAACGTGCGGAAGAAGCGATGCAAAATCGTGGCACTGACTTTGATTTGGCCTTGGCCCAATCTGAGTTTGCAATGGCGGCTGCGCAGTTGGCAGCAATTGCACGTTTCCGTCGTAAAAAGTAATAGCCGGTCATCTCCTTGCTGTTAAATGATCGGTTTTTAAAGGCCTGCCTGGGCGAAGCGGTTGATCAAACACCGCTTTGGCTCATGCGCCAAGCTGGCCGATATCTTCCTGAATACAACGCTACCCGAGCAAGAGCTGGAAGCTTCTTGGGTCTTGCAAAAACCCCCGCTTATGCAACTGAGGTAACTCTTCAGCCTTTGGATCGTTATCCACTGGATGCGGCCATTTTATTTTCAGATATTTTGACCATTCCTGATGCGATGGGCTTGGGCTTGAAATTTACTGCGGGCGAAGGCCCCAGTTTTGATCATCCTTTGCGCACTGAAGAGGCTGTCAAAAAATTACATGTAGCGGATATGGATCAGCTCAAATATGTATTTGATGCTGTTTCAGAAATTCGTAAAGCGCTGATACAGGACGGCAAGCAGCGCGTCCCCCTCATTGGATTCTCCGGAAGCCCATGGACACTGGCTTGTTACATGATTGATGGTTCGAGTGCGGATGATTTTCGCCATGCTAAAACTATGATGTTTAGTCGCCCTGATTTGATGGAGCATATCCTCAATATCAATGCACAATCTGTTGCAAGTTACTTAATTGAGCAAGTCAAAGCAGGCGCACAGGCGCTGATGATTTTTGATACCTGGGGCGGCATGCTGCCAGATGGTTGGTATCAAAAAGTATCTTTAGCGTCCATGCAAAAGGTGATTGCTTTGTTGCCCCGAGAATACGAAGGCAGAAAAATCCCGGTCATCATGTTTACTAAGGGCGGCGCAATTTGGTTGAACGATATGGCCCAAGTCGGTGCTGATGTGATTGCGATGGACTGGACTATGTCGCTGAGTCGCGCTCGCAAACAGCTGCTTGCATTGAATAAGCCTTTAGCCCTGCAAGGCAATCTAGATCCATTGATTTTATTTTCCGAACCAAAGCAAATTGCTGAACAGGCTGCTCGCATTTTGGAGGATTTAGCATCCGCACCAGCTCTCAAGCCAGGGCTGCACCCTTTAGATGGGCATGTCTTTAACTTGGGGCACGGGATATCTCAGTTCACCCCACCAGAAAGCGTGACTGCTTTGGCAGAGGCGGTTATTCAGCGCTCTAAGGCTCTTAGAACAAAGCAGTAATACTGAGTAGTCGCTAACTTGCAGTTAAAACCTTTGGCTAAAGTTATGCACAGTTTTGGTCCGCAATCGAAATTCAGTGAGATTCCGTTTAAAGATAAACTTTAACTTTCGAAAGATGTTTTAAGTTATTGATTTATATAATAATTTAGCTATTATGCCCAAATTGAGTGCTAAAGAGGTTTGCTGTTAAATTAGCTGATAAATCCGAGTTCCTGGATGATATCCACAGACTTATCCACAAGCAAAATAGAAAAACGAAGTAAATCATGTCATCACCCATAGTGGTTCAAGTAGTGGTTGATAAGCCTTTGGCACAGGGCTTTGATTACCTATGGGATCAGGCGCTGTTGGGTGTCGCGCCTGAGGTGGGCCATGTGGTGGAAGTCCCGTTTGGACGCTACAGTTTGATCGGCGTAGTTATTAAAGTAAGTGCTCACTCTGACTTTGATGTTGACAAATTAAAGCCAGTTATCCAGGTTGCGCCATTGCCCCCCATGGACCCCGCTGCTCTTCGGTTGATGAACTTTGCTAGCCAGTATTACATCCATGGGCTTGGGGAGACCATCATTCCTACGATTCCCCAAATGTGGAAAAAGGCGGAGAACTGGAAAAAAATTCCTGAAAAGTTGGAGTCAGCAAAAGCAAAAAAGAAAAAGGAAGAGCCTAAGCTTAGCGAAGGATATATCAGCGAAACGCAACTCAATGATGCACAGTCGCAAGCATTAGACAGTTTGCGCATCGATCACGAGAAAAAAGAATTTAGAGCAACTTTGCTTCAGGGGCAAACGGGTAGCGGAAAAACCGCAGTATTTTTAAATTGGTTGAGCGCAATCCTTCAAGAAGAAAGTGCTCAAGCATTAATTTTGGTGCCAGAGATCAATTTAACGCCACAGCTAGAGCGCAGAGTGCGGGCCTACTTCCCAGATAAAAAGATGGTGGTATTACACAGCGGCATTAGCGAAAAAAAACGGGGGCTAGCTTGGCATGAGGCAAGCATTGGTAAGGCCCAAATTATTTTAGGAACAAGGTCAGCAGCATTAACGCCGATACCAAGCTTGCGTGCAATCGTAGTGGATGAAGAGCATGACCCTTCTTATAAACAGCAAGATGGAATTCGTTATTCGGCGCGTGATTTAGCTGTATGGCGCGCACACGATTTGAAGATTCCGATATTGCTATCTTCCGCAACACCCTCTCTCGAAACCTGGATGGCTGCAAATTCTGGCAGATACCAGTATGTGCGTCTTGATCAGCGCGCTCAGGGCGCCGGTATGCCAACAGTGCATTTAATCAATACCCGCGATCCTCAAAATCAGTTCAGCCCTGGAGATCTTGAGAAACCCGCAGCCACAATTTCGCTCAGCAAGCCCCTGGTGCTGGCGATGAATAAAAATTTAGCAGCCCAAAAGCAAAGTTTGCTTCTCATTAATCGCAGAGGTTATGCACCTGTGCTCAGTTGTAGTGCTTGCTCATGGCTATCAAAATGCCAACAATGTAGCGCTTACATGGTGATGCATAAGGCGGGCGCCCTAGGACGTAAAGCCATTTTGAATTGTCATCATTGCGGGCTTGCAAAACCCATCCCAAGCCACTGCCCTGATTGCGGTAATGCCGACCTTAAAACGCTTGGGCAAGGTACGCAAAAGCTTGAGGATGCGGTTGAGGAGGTTTGGCCGAGCGCTAGAGTATTGCGTGTTGATACTGATTCGAGCCGCAAAAGCAAGGGAGCAGAGGAGCTGTTTCAGGAAATTCATGAGGGCAATGTAGACATCGTTGTAGGCACCCAAATGATTGCCAAGGGGCACGATTATCAAAACATTGGATTGGTTGCGGTGTTGGACGCGGACGGCCGTTTATTCTCCCAAGACTTTCGTGCAGCTGAAAGATTATTTGCCCAGCTCGTGCAGGTAGCCGGTCGCGCCGGCAGGGCTGGCAAGGATGGAGAAGTTGGTGGCGATATCTATATTGAAACCCAGTTTCCAGAGGCGGCAGTATTTCAATATCTCATGCGCCACGATGTGGATGGATTTTTATCCCATACTGCAAGTGAGCGCGAGGAAGCCAAGTTGCCGCCCTTCTCATACCAGGGCTTAGTTCACGCAGAGGCGAAAAGCCTTGATAAGGCAATTCAGTTTTTGAGCGCGCTAAAGGGGCGCCTCAAGGCTTTGGGCCTGATCAACCCAGGATTGCGGGTTTATGACCCCGTGCCCAGAAGTATGGTGCGTGTAGCCGGTATTGAGCGAGCCCAACTGGTTCTAGAGGCAGACGACCGCAGGCAACTGCAGGACGTCTTAGAGGCGATTAATCTTGAATTACGAGCCCATTCTCAGGGACGGATTAGTAAGGGCGATCGCATTCGTTGGTTAATTGAGCGCGACCCTATTTCAATTTAATTTCTAGGCGCCAGGACCAGAGCTGTATTTTTCCAAACTCAAGAGTTGACTTAACTCGGCAGCAAGACTGTCGGCGGAAGTAGGTTTAATCTTAAAAAGCCAAATGCTGTAAGGATTTTCATTCACGAGCTCTGGTGCGGCATCTACCTCAGCATTGAGCTCAACAACCTCCCCGCTAATAGGCGCATGAATATCACTCGCCGCTTTCACGGACTCAATCACTGCAATGGCCTCACCCTGTTTAACTTGTTGACCTAATTTAGGCGCTTGGAAGAACATCACATCTCCCAGAGCTTCTTGCGCATGGTTGCTAATCCCAACCCATACTAGTCCCTCGTCTTCAACGTCTGCCCATTCATGAGTTTCTGCAAATTTAAAAGTATCTTGGGTGTTCATGATTTTTCCTTTTGAAACATTTTATGCCGAGTCTCATACACTAGAGGCTTATTGGATAATGAATTTATTTGCTGGTGATATATGCCAATTAAATTAGGAATAGTGCCCGTTACACCATTTGAGCAAAACTGCTCCATTTTGGTTTGCCAGGAAACGGGTGATGCTGCTGTGGTTGATCCAGGTGGCGATATTGAAAAAATATTGGCTGGCGTACAGCAAATGGGCGGCACTGTAAAAAAGATTTTGCTGACGCATGGGCATCTAGATCACTGTGCTGCAGCAAAAGATTTGGCTGATCAGCTGGGAGTGCCCATAGAAGGGCCCCAAGAGGCAGAGCGTTTTTGGATTGATCAATTACCAGAGCAAACCGTACGCTTTGGTTTTGGGCACGCTAAAGTGTTTGAGCCTAATCGTTGGCTGAATGATGGCGATCATGTGCAAGTAGGCAATGTCGATTTAGAAGTCTTTCACTGCCCAGGTCATACACCTGGTCACGTAGTGTTCTATGACAAAGAAGATCGCTTGGCGATCGTAGGCGATGTGCTTTTTGCAGGCTCAATTGGCAGAACAGATTTTCCGCGCGGCAATCATGCAGATTTAATCCATGCGATTAAAACAAAGCTATGGCCACTGGGTGATGATGTTCAATTTGTGCCAGGTCATGGACCAATGTCGACTTTTGGCAATGAGCGCAAAACAAATCCCTACGTGGGAGATGGTGCTTAACTACAAAAGAATTGGCAGTCAATGCTGCCGAGAAATTAGGTTTTTGCTGAACCGGTACGGTGCGTACGGTTATACAAACAGCTAGCGCAGATCCAGCGCTGCTTGCGATTGCTTGTTGGAATCCAAGTGCCGCCTTCTAGTCGTTTTTCACGACTGCAAGAAGAGCAAAATTTAAGGCTCTGTGAAGAATCTTGGGTAGCAGCTGGAGTCGAGGTAGTCATGGGCAATCCGGGTAAGGCAAATCTTTATACAGAGATCTATTTTACCCGTTTTGTCCCGCTGGCACTGGGGTTAGGACAACCCGGACCGAATCGGCCGTTTTGTTGCCATCAAAATCTAACCATGCCTTATTTTCAAAGTCATAGAGCTTGCACTTGCGAGCAGTATCGAAATACCAGCCCCAAGAGAACTTTTGAATAAAAATGCGCTCTGGAAGGATAGTTTCCAGGGTTTTCTGAGCCTCTGGCAGGCGGTAGAGTGGAACACTCATATCTACGTGATGGGCGGTATGCTCCATGATGTGGTGCATTAAAGAGCCCCAGATCCAGTTAAACGTTAGGTGCACTGTAGTTGAAACAAAAGGTTGGGCGCGTAACCACTCGGATTTTTTGTCATACCAAGATACGGATGGGTGGGTGTGGTGCACATAAACCACGAAGCCAATCATCCCGTTCCAGAACAAAAATGGCACCGCAAAACCGGTGATTAAACCAAGCCAAATAGACTGTCCGGTAGCAATTGCGCCAGCGATCAAGCAGCCAATCCAAACGATTGCAAATGCAGTAACCAGCAAGTTGTCCTTTAAGAAAATCGGGCGATCACCAGGCTTGTTTTTTGCATTTGGGAAATATTCACGTCTCCACCAGATTTCAATCAGGTAGTAAAAAACAGGGCCCCAGCCGCTACGATACAAACGCTCTAAAGCCTTACGCCATGGGGGTAGCGCGTCGTATTCTGATTTAGAGAGTGGTGCCCAAACGAAGTCAAAACCTTTTAAGTTGGTTTGACCATGGTGCACTACGTTATGTCCTACATCCCACAAGCTGTAAGGTGTTAGTGAAGGCAAGAAGGCAATGCGCCCCAATACTTTATTCAGTTCGCGATTCGGTGTGAAGCTCTGATGACAGGCGTCATGACCCAAGATAAAAATGCGGCCAGTAACGAATCCAGCAACCACTCCAAAAACGAGCTTCAGAAGAATGTTCTCAACAAATATGGTGCCTGCAATGCAGCCCAGCCACAACAATGAGTCGATTATTAAAAGCAAGATTGCGCGCCCAGTTTCTCCTTGTGCCATTGGAATTAGCCAGCTCCGAATAATTTTGCGGTGCGGCAATGGCGCCTCTGGATGCAGAGGATTGGTCAAGGATGGCTCAGAAAGGGCGGTATTTAGATGTGTAGACACGATAAGAATCAATAAGTTAGATGCAAATGATAGCGGTTTTCGTGATTTCTCGCATGATGTATGTCAAAAAACCCCCTGGTTTTGGCGCGCCCGGCAGGAATCGAACCTGCGACCCTTGGCTTCGGAGGCCAATACTCTATCCACTGAGCTACGGGCGCCAGCGGGAAAACTGGATACCTCGCTATTGTAAGTGCCTAAACCCCTACTTCTCTAGTTATAATCTCGGCAAATCAACCCTAAAACCCGTCAAACGATAAATTCTTATGAGCAATGAGCACGGAAATCTAATTAAGTCCCCAAAACAACTCATCATCATGGTGTTTGCAAGCTTTTTTGTGCCCTTGATCATTATTTTGTTGTTAATGGTTTTTGTTAATAACGGTAAACGTGGCGATTCCTCCGCGACTACTGAGCAACTTATTAAGCCGGTAGCCCAGCTCAATTTTCAAGGTGCTGCTAGTGGTCCGCGCGATCCTCAATCGGGCGAGCAAGTTTATAAAGCGGTTTGTGCTGCATGTCATGCTACTGGTGCAGCTGGTGCGCCAAAGTTTGGTGATACTGCTGCGTGGGCACCACGCATTGCAAAAGGTTACGACGCTTTATTGACATCAGTGTTGAAGGGCAAAAACGCAATGCCTGCGCGCGGCGGTTCTTTGCCAGCAGACGTGAGCGATTATGAATTGGGTCGCGCCGTTGTTTACATGGCAAACGCCTCTGGCGGCAAGCTGCCTGAGCCAAAAGCCCCCGCAGCAAAATAAAATTCGCTGCAAGTATTGAAAAGCTGGCTATATGCCAGCTTTTTTATTATTCATTCTCCGCAGTTTTTGCTTCTAATGCAATTTGATACGCATCTTTTTTGGTCAGGCCAAGAGTCTGCGAGAGGACGGTGGCAATTTCTTTGCTGCCAAGATAGGGGCTCAGCGAATGAACCCAACGCAATAAGGTAGCGTGTTCCGGGGTCTCATCTAGACTGCCCTGGCGGCCTGCTACCAGAATAATGAATTCACCTTTTAGACTTTCTGCGTTGGCTAGCCAGGATGGAAGATCTTGCGCTCTTAGTGAAACAAGTTGCTCAAACTTTTTAGTTAACTCTCGACATACCAAGATCTGGCGATCGGGCTCTAAGCTTTGCGCTAAAGTCTGCAACGTTTCGTGGATATGGTGAGGTGATTCAAAGAAAATGCTTGTTTTTTTGCTAGTCGAGATGTCATGTAAAAGCGCATCCCGCTCTTTTGTTTTGTGTGGCCAAAAACCTAAAAACTGAAAGCGCCCTTCGGAGTTCAGCATGACTGAGCCAGATGCAGAGATTGCGCAAGATATAGCGCTTGCACCCGGAACTGGTATTACCCGAAAGCCCGCTTTTTGTACTTCATCTACTAAACGTGCGCCAGGGTCAGAAACACCGGGCGTGCCTGCATCGGAGATATAAGCCCAGCGCTCATTGTTTGCAAGGCGTTGAATAATGGTTTGGGCACCACTGAGTTCGTTGTGGGTATGAAGTGCTACACATTTTTTGTGAATGCCAAATTGTTGTAGAAGCGGCGCGCTGTGTCGAGTGTCCTCACAGGCAATCCCATCAACCGTGTTCAGAATATGGAGTGCACGCAAGGTGATGTCACCTAAATTACCAATTGGCGTCGCCACCATATAGAGGGCCCCAGCAGGCAAATCCTGTTGTTTTAAAAAATCGAATGAGCCAAGTTCCATGAGGGTATTGTCTGCTGAAGGTTAAAGAATATGCAAGAGAATACGTTGCTTTTGAGTTAAGCTGGGCTCAACAGAAATCACCGTCGCTTTGGCGCATAATATTGTTATGGATAAAAACATCATTGAAAGTTTGCGCAAACGCGCATCCCAACATTTTTTAGACAGCATTGCAGTAAAGCAAGAGGCAGAAAAAGTGCTACCCGAGCCAGTTGCTCATGGCGTCTTAGCAATGGTGGATTGCTTGCGAGCAGGCGGCAAAGTGATGGCTTGTGGCAATGGTGGTTCTGCTGCAGACGCGCAACATTTTGCAGCTGAGCTGATTGGCCGATTTGAGCGCGAGCGACAAGAATTAGCAGCGATTGCCTTGACAACAGATAGCTCGATATTGACTGCGGTTGGCAATGACTACAGTTACGACGAAGTTTTTAGCAAGCAAGTGCGTGGACTAGGAAAAAAAGGCGACATCCTTCTAGGCATATCAACTTCTGGCAACTCAAAAAATGTGATCAAAGCAATCGAGGCGGCAAAAAAATTGGGCATCAAAATTATTGCGCTGACCGGTAATGGCGGAGGCAAGATTGCAGCCTTATTAGATAAAGATGATATTCATCTCTGCGCACCTTCTACGCGTACCGCCCGTATTCAAGAAACACATTTAGTGTTATTGCATAGTTTGTGCGATGGCGTTGATCATGTTCTGCTCGATTAATTTTCTATATCAACATTAAAGAAATACTAATGCAAATTCACTCTCTCAGTAAATTGATTATTGCTACAGTCATTGCTACACAACTGTCTGCTTGCGGGTTGTTGGCAGTAGGAGGTGTGGCTGCAGGTGCAAGCGTCATGGCGGATAGACGTACGCCAGGTGTGCAAGCAATTGATAATGGCATCGAATTAGAAGCCAATGCTGCTTTGTCAAAAAGATTTGGCGATAACGCCCACATTAACGTAACGTCATTCAATCAAAAAGTATTGTTGACCGGTGAAGTGAAGGATGCTGATATCAAGGGTGAGGCCGGCGCATATGTGAAGGCGATGAAGAATGCACGCACTGTATTTAATGAGTTAGTAATCGGGCCCAATAGCTCCTATACTGCGCGCGCTAACGATTCTTATCTAGAGTCAAAAATTAAAACACAGATGATCTTCACAGATAAATTACCATCCAATTCAATGGCGATTGTGGCTGAAGGCACTAGCGTTTATTTAATGGGCATCCTGACACAGGATGAGGCAGATCTGGCGAAAAAAGTTGCGAGCAATACCAACGGGGTTAAAGAAGTGTTTGTTTACTTTGACATCATTTCTGAAGAAGAAAAGAATCGCCTTGAAAAACAAGGTAAGGCTGATCAGACACAACCAAACACACCCCCAAAATTCCAATAAACTTTTTTAGAGTCGTGATGTACCTAAAGCGAATTGACGTAAAAATAATTTTTATATTTACGTTCTTCGCCTTTTTTATTTCTGTTGCACATGCAAATGCAGAGGATGAAAAAGCCTTTGCAATAGCCAAACAAAATGCATGCTTAGGTTGTCATGCAATTGATAAAAAAATTGTAGGACCAAGCTTTCAGTCTGTTCAGCAAAGATATAAAAGCGATGCGAATGCGCAAGTGTTTTTAAAAAGTAAGATTGCTAAAGGTGGCAATGGCTCTTGGGGCGTAGTGCCTATGCCAGCAAATACAAAACTGAGTGATGCAGATTTGTCTCTATTAGTGAGTTGGATTTTGCGTGGCGCGCCAAAACAAAATTAACGCGCGACGTTAGGCCTACCTAAGAACCACCACCAAGCTTGGTTCGCAAGCTTTAGGTTTTCTTTCAGGGCGTAATCGAAGTCAGCCCATTGCTCATTCGCAGCCTCTTCGACTATGGTCGCTGGATTTGCTGGTGGCAACTTGAGATAGGCATCAGCATCGCCATAAGCGTATTCCACACTCATGCCAGCCTTTTGAGCCAAATGCATCATGGCTTTGTTGTTAGCAAGGCAATGTACATAGAGTATTTGAATATTGCTATTGCGTGAATGCACTGCAGAGCGATTGAGAAGTGCAGTACCAAGTCCTTGCGCCCTGCCCTCTGGCAATACAGATACACCAAATTCAGCGGCCCGGGCTTGACCCTGAATTTCAGGAAGATAAGCTAGGTGCGCCATGCCAATTAAGCGCAGGTCTGCATTAAAGATGCCAAAAACCGCATCTTTATTGAAATCTAGCTGCTCAACATAGTGATGAATGACCTCGTCAGGGGTTTGAGTACCAAAGCGCAGGCGCCGATCTTCGTCCCCTAGCGCCAATAAGTGCTGGAGGATTTCTTCTCTGTGCCCTGCATGTAGTTCGCGCACAGGGATCACCTGCCCCGCCATATATGGCTTGCTAGGTGAGTGACTGTTCGCTAATTTATTGTGCATAGCAATATTTTAGCAGAAAGCAAGGAAAATTTCAGGGTTTTCCCTTAGGTTTGTGGTTTATAGGCAATAGAGGCATGTAAAACGCTGCTTTTTTGCTTTGGAGTCCTCTGAAATCTCTAAATGAGGAGAAATTTTAAAAAAAGTTGAAATTTTTTTTAAAAACTAAGCCGTTGATTTTATTGAGGTTATTTAAAAAATAGGAAAAAACCCGCACTTTTTTAAGAAAAAGAGTACGAAAGGTGTTGACGACCCAAAATAAGTGCGCTATAGTCTCACCTCTCTGCTGAATGTTTTTTGAAACGAGAAACAAGTCAGCCCTCTTTAAAAATTAGTCAACCGATAATTGTGGGTACTAAGTGAAAGCATCCAGTCCTTCGGGACAGATGTAAATAAATAGTACTCATAGACAGTAAAAAGATTTGGTTTTATTACCAAGTCAATTTCTTGAATGAGTGCGACGATCCGCAAGGATCACAGGAATTGAACTGAAGAGTTTGATCCTGGCTCAGATTGAACGCTGGCGGCATGCCTTACACATGCAAGTCGAACGGCAGCACGGGTGCTTGCACCTGGTGGCGAGTGGCGAACGGGTGAGTAATACATCGGAACGTACCTTATCGTGGGGGATAACGCAGCGAAAGCTGTGCTAATACCGCATACGCCCTGAGGGGGAAAGCGGGGGATCGAAAGACCTCGCGCGATTAGAGCGGCCGATGCCTGATTAGCTTGTTGGTGGGGTAAAAGCCCACCAAGGCAACGATCAGTAGCTGGTCTGAGAGGACGATCAGCCACACTGGGACTGAGACACGGCCCAGACTCCTACGGGAGGCAGCAGTGGGGAATTTTGGACAATGGGGGCAACCCTGATCCAGCAATGCCGCGTGAGTGAAGAAGGCCTTCGGGTTGTAAAGCTCTTTTGTCAGGGAAGAAACACCGGCTCTAACACAGTCCGGGAATGACGGTACCTGAAGAATAAGCACCGGCTAACTACGTGCCAGCAGCCGCGGTAATACGTAGGGTGCGAGCGTTAATCGGAATTACTGGGCGTAAAGCGTGCGCAGGCGGTTATACAAGACAGGCGTGAAATCCCCGGGCTTAACCTGGGAATGGCGCCTGTGACTGTATAGCTAGAGTGTGTCAGAGGGGGGTAGAATTCCACGTGTAGCAGTGAAATGCGTAGATATGTGGAGGAATACCAATGGCGAAGGCAGCCCCCTGGGATAACACTGACGCTCATGCACGAAAGCGTGGGGAGCAAACAGGATTAGATACCCTGGTAGTCCACGCCCTAAACGATGCTGACTAGTTGTTCGGGATTTACATCCTGAGTAACGTAGCTAACGCGTGAAGTCAGCCGCCTGGGGAGTACGGTCGCAAGATTAAAACTCAAAGGAATTGACGGGGACCCGCACAAGCGGTGGATGATGTGGATTAATTCGATGCAACGCGAAAAACCTTACCTACCCTTGACATGTCACTAACGAAGTAGAGATACATTAGGTGCTCGTAAGAGAAAGTGAACACAGGTGCTGCATGGCTGTCGTCAGCTCGTGTCGTGAGATGTTGGGTTAAGTCCCGCAACGAGCGCAACCCTTGTCTTTAGTTGCTACGCAAGAGCACTCTAAAGAGACTGCCGGTGACAAACCGGAGGAAGGTGGGGATGACGTCAAGTCCTCATGGCCCTTATGGGTAGGGCTTCACACGTCATACAATGGTGCATACAGAGGGTTGCCAACCCGCGAGGGGGAGCTAATCTCAGAAAATGCATCGTAGTCCGGATCGTAGTCTGCAACTCGACTACGTGAAGCTGGAATCGCTAGTAATCGCGGATCAGAATGTCGCGGTGAATACGTTCCCGGGTCTTGTACACACCGCCCGTCATACCATGGGAGTGGGTTTTGCCAGAAGCCGTTAGCCTAACCGCAAGGAGGGCGACTGCCACGGCAGGGTTCATGACTGGGGTAAAGTCGTAACAAGGTAGCCGTATCGGAAGGTGCGGCTGGATCACCTCCTTTCTAGAGAAAAGATGCTGGATCTATAGTGCCCACACTTATCGGTTGACAATAAAAGCCACGGGTCTGTAGCTCAGCTGGTTAGAGCACTGTGTTGATAACGCAGGGGTCGTAGGTTCAAGTCCTACCAGACCCACCAATCAGCAGTGATATGGACTTAGTGGACGTTGGGGGATTAGCTCAGCTGGGAGAGCACCTGCTTTGCAAGCAGGGGGTCGTCGGTTCGATCCCGTCATCCTCCACCAACATCTAAATGTCAAAACTAAGCGATTTAACGATTGTTTAGTTTTGCCATTTATGGCTGTTCTTTAAAAATTTGAGTAAGCAAAGTGTCAAATGTTTCTTTGAGAGGACATTTGACAATGTAATAAGGGTAAAGATTGAATCATCAATCAGTAATACAAACGAGTTTTACCAAGTTCTTAACAAAGTACTTACAGTTTGGATTACGGCAAACATGTCAGAAGTAGAAGTAAAACCTATAACGGTTACTAGCAATGGTGCTCGTTATAGGATCAAGTGAATAAGTGCACATGATGGATGCCTTGGCGATTACAGGCGACGAAAGACGTTATAACCTGCGATAAGCCCCGGGGAGCTGGTAAATAAGCTTTGATCCGGGGATTTCTGAATGGGGAAACCCACCACTTTTGTGGTATCCATACCTGAATACATAGGGTATGAGAAGCGAACCTTGTGAACTGAAACATCTAAGTAGCAAGAGGAAAAGACATCAACCGAGATTCCCAAAGTAGTGGCGAGCGAAATGGGAAGAGCCTTCTAGTGATAGCTCAGTAATTAACAGAATGGAATGGAAAGTCCAACAATAAAGGGTGATAGTCCCGTATGTGAAAATTATTGAGTGGTACTAGGCTAGAGACAAGTAGGGCGGGACACGAGAAATCCTGTCTGAATATGGGGGGACCATCCTCCAAGGCTAAATACTCGTAATCGACCGATAGTGAACAAGTACCGTGAGGGAAAGGCGAAAAGAACCCCGGGAGGGGAGTGAAATAGATCCTGAAATTGTGTGCATACAAACAGTAGGAGCCTCGTAAGGGGTGACTGCGTACCTTTTGTATAATGGGTCAGCGACTTACATTCAGTAGCAAGCTTAACCGAATAGGGAAGGCGTAGCGAAAGCGAGTCCGAATAGGGCGCTAGTTGCTGGGTGTAGACCCGAAACCAGTTGATCTATCCATGGCCAGGTTGAAGGTGCGGTAACACGTACTGGAGGACCGAACCCACTAACGTTGAAAAGTTAGGGGATGAGCTGTGGATAGGGGTGAAAGGCTAAACAAAACTGGAAATAGCTGGTTCTCTCCGAAAACTATTTAGGTAGTGCCTCGTGTATCACCGTAGGGGGTAGAGCACTGTCATGGTAGTGGGGTCCATTGCGGATTACTGCGCCATAGCAAACTCCGAATACCTACGAGTGCAAGCACGGGAGACAGACATCGGGTGCTAACGTCCGGTGTCAAGAGGGAAACAACCCAGACCGCCAGCTAAGGTCCCTAATATATGCTAAGTGGGAAACGAAGTGGGAAGGCTAAAACAGTCAGGAGGTTGGCTTAGAAGCAGCCATCCTTTAAAGAAAGCGTAATAGCTCACTGATCGAGTCGTCCTGCGCGGAAGATGTAACGGGGCTAAGCATATAACCGAAGCTGCGGATCACAGCAATGTGATGGTAGGAGAGCGTTCTGTAAGCCTGTGAAGGTGTCTTGTAAAGGATGCTGGAGGTATCAGAAGTGCGAATGCTGACATGAGTAGCGATAAAGGGGGTGAAAAGCCCCCTCGCCGTAAGCCCAAGGTTTCCTGTTCAACGTTCATCGGAACAGGGTGAGTCGGCCCCTAAGGCGAGGCAGAGATGCGTAGCTGATGGGAACAAGGTTAATATTCCTTGACCATTGTTAGATGCGATGGGGGGACGGATCGCGGAAAGTTGTCCGGGTGTTGGAAGTCCCGGTTCTTGCGTTGGAGATGGCTATTAGGTAAATCCGGTAGCGTAATTCAAGGGCGTGAGACGAGCGAATTTATTCGCGAAGCAATTGGAAGTGGTTCCAAGAAAAGCCTCTAAGCTTCAGTCTAACAAGACCGTACCGCAAACCGACACAGGTGGGCGAGATGAGTATTCTAAGGCGCTTGAGAGAACTCAGGAGAAGGAACTCGGCAAATTTGCACCGTAACTTCGGGATAAGGTGCGCCCTTGTAGTTTGACCGTGAACAACGGAAGGACGAAAGGGTTGCAATAAAAAGGTGGCTGCGACTGTTTAATAAAAACACAGCACTCTGCAAACACGAAAGTGGACGTATAGGGTGTGACGCCTGCCCGGTGCTGGAAGATTAAATGATGGGGTGCAAGCTCTTGATTGAAGTCCCAGTAAACGGCGGCCGTAACTATAACGGTCCTAAGGTAGCGAAATTCCTTGTCGGGTAAGTTCCGACCTGCACGAATGGCGTAACGATGGCCACACTGTCTCCTCCTGAGACTCAGCGAAGTTGAAATGTTTGTGATGATGCAATCTACCCGTGGCTAGACGGAAAGACCCCATGAACCTTTACTGTAGCTTTGCATTGGACTTTGAATCGGTCTGTGTAGGATAGGTGGGAGGCGTTGATAACAGGATGCTAGTTCTGTTGGAGCCAACCTTGAAATACCACCCTGATTTATTTGAGGTTCTAACCTTGGCCCGTTATCCGGGTCGGGAACAGTGCATGGTAGGCAGTTTGACTGGGGCGGTCTCCTCCCAAAGTGTAACGGAGGAGTACGAAGGTACGCTTGGTACGGTCGGACATCGTACCTAAAGTGCAATGGCAAAAGCGTGCTTAACTGCGAGACCGACAAGTCGAGCAGGTGCGAAAGCAGGTCATAGTGATCCGGTGGTTCTGTATGGAAGGGCCATCGCTCAACGGATAAAAGGTACTCTGGGGATAACAGGCTGATACCGCCCAAGAGTTCATATCGACGGCGGTGTTTGGCACCTCGATGTCGGCTCATCTCATCCTGGGGCTGTAGCCGGTCCCAAGGGTATGGCTGTTCGCCATTTAAAGAGGTACGTGAGCTGGGTTTAAAACGTCGTGAGACAGTTTGGTCCCTATCTGCCATGGGCGTTGGAGATTTGACGGGGGCTGCTCCTAGTACGAGAGGACCGGAGTGGACGTACCGCTGGTGTACCTGTTGTTTCGCCAGAAGCATCGCAGGGTAGCTATGTACGGAAGAGATAACCGCTGAAAGCATCTAAGCGGGAAACTTGCCTGAAGATGAGATCTCCCGTAGGTTTAACCTACATAAAGGGTCGTTGAAGACCACAACGTTGATAGGTCGGGTGTGGAAGCGCAGTAATGCGTTAAGCTAACCGATACTAATTGCCCGTTAGGCTTGATCCTATAACCAGCACTATTGTGTTGGATGTTTGCCAGATTTAATCTGCATCCTTATTACATGCTTACTCAAATAGAGTTGTTGATTTATTCAACAACTCAACCCTCTACGCCCGGTGACCATAGCGAATTGGAACCACTCCTTCCCATCCCGAACAGGACAGTGAAACGATTCTACGCCGATGATAGTGCGGATTACCCGTGTGAAAGTAGGTAACTGCCGGGCACCAATGCGACGCCCAGACCCTCTTAGGTCTGGGCGTTTTTACTTGTGCAAAGCGTTTAGAGAGATTGACAGAAACTCCATTTGGAGTCAGAATATTGGGTTCGCGGAGGGGTGTCCGAGCGGCTAAAGGAGGCAGACTGTAAATCTGTTGGCTACGCCTACGTAGGTTCGAATCCTACCCCCTCCACCAGATGTGCGGGATTAGTTTAATGGTAAAACAGCAGATTTCCAATCTTCGGTCAAGAGTTCGATTCTCTTATCCCGCTCCAGATTTGTTGCATTAGATTTCGCCCATGTGGCTCAGTGGTAGAGCACTCCCTTGGTAAGGGAGAGGTCGGCAGTTCGATCCTGCCCATGGGCACCATGTTTGGTTTTATTAATTGTGTATTTCGTGTTTGGTTTAAGAGTTAACTAAAGGCAGATTAAAAATGGCAAAAGAAAAGTTCGAGCGGACAAAACCGCACGTAAACGTAGGCACCATCGGTCACGTTGACCACGGTAAAACCACATTGACAGCAGCAATTGCAACCGTGCTCTCAAAGGCATTCGGTGGCGAAGCGAAAGCATACGATCAGATCGATGCTGCTCCAGAAGAAAAAGCACGTGGTATTACGATTAATACAGCACACGTTGAGTACGAGACAGCAAACCGTCACTACGCTCACGTTGACTGCCCAGGACATGCTGACTACGTTAAAAACATGATTACTGGTGCTGCTCAGATGGACGGCGCAATTTTAGTTTGCTCTGCTGCTGACGGCCCAATGCCACAAACTCGTGAGCACATCCTCTTGGCACGCCAAGTTGGTGTTCCTTACATCGTGGTTTTCTTGAACAAGTGCGACATGGTTGATGACGCTGAATTGCTCGAGTTAGTTGAAATGGAAGTTCGTGAACTTCTGTCTAAATATGACTTCCCAGGCGATGACACACCAATCGTTCAAGGTTCTGCTAAGTTAGCCCTTGAAGGCGACGAAGGCCCATTGGGTAAAGAAGCCATCATGAAATTGGCTGAAGCACTCGATACTTACATCCCAACTCCAGAGCGTGCTGTTGACGGCGCGTTCTTGATGCCAGTAGAAGACGTGTTCTCTATCTCCGGTCGCGGTACTGTTGTGACTGGTCGTATCGAGCGCGGTATCGTTAAAGTCGGTGAAGAGATTGAAATCGTTGGTATCAAACCAACTCTCAAAACCACTTGTACTGGTGTTGAAATGTTCCGCAAATTGCTCGACCAAGGTCAAGCAGGCGATAACGTTGGTATCTTGTTACGCGGTACAAAACGTGAAGAAGTTGAGCGCGGCCAAGTATTGGCTAAGCCAGGTTCAATCACCCCACATACTCACTTTACAGCCGAGGTTTACATCTTGGGTAAAGACGAAGGTGGCCGTCATACTCCATTCTTTAACAACTATCGTCCACAGTTCTACTTCCGTACAACGGACGTGACTGGTTCAATCGAGTTGCCAAAAGACAAAGAAATGGTAATGCCTGGTGATAACGTGACGATTACCGTAAAACTCATCGCTCCAATCGCGATGGAAGAAGGTTTACGTTTTGCGATCCGTGAAGGTGGCCGTACTGTTGGCGCCGGCGTGGTTGCAAAGATTTTGGCTTAAGTAGTTTTTATAAAGGGGTGTAGCTCAATTGGCAGAGCGTTGGTCTCCAAAACCAAAGGTTGGGGGTTCGATGCCCTCCGCCCCTGCCACGATTTGAACTGAAAGTTATATGTCTCAACATACTGCAAGTCACTCTGAAGAAAGAAGCAGCTGGGTCTCCGGACTCGCTGCTTTAATCGTCGTTGCTGCGTTAGTGCTTTACTACACGCTCATTGACCAATCTTTATTGGTGCGCTTGGCGGTATTGTTTGGCGGCATTGCAGCTGCAGTGATGATTGTGGCGATTTCTCCTGATGGGCGTCGTTTTATCGCCTACGCAAAAGATTCTTGGTATGAAGTAAAAAAGGTTGTTTGGCCGACTCGTAAAGAGACTACCCAGATGACTCTAGTCGTATTTGGCTTTGTTCTGATCATGTCCCTGTTTTTATGGATTGCAGACAAATTGATTGAATGGCTAGTTTTTTCAGTCTTTTTGGGCTGGAAGTGAGTAAAAAATGATTGATTCTGAAGTAGCCGCAAATCCACAAGCTACCGGCAATATGCGCTGGTACGTTATTCATGCTTATTCAGGCATGGAAAAAAGCGTCAAAAAAGGCCTTGAGGAGCGTATTGCACGCTCTGGCATGCCTGAGAAGTTTGGCCGTATTTTGGTTCCCTCAGAAGAGGTCGTTGAGATCAAATCTGGCGCCAAATCCGTAACTGAGCGCCGTTTCTTCCCAGGGTACGTCTTAATTGAGATGGAAATGACCGACGAAAGCTGGCATTTGGTGAAAAATACGCCAAAAGTGACCGGATTCGTGGGTGGCGTACGCAACCGCCCAAGCCCGATTTCTACAGCAGAAGTCACCAAAATCATGGATCAAATGCAGGCTGGAGTGGATAAACCAAAGCCTAAGACCCTGTTTGAGGTGGGTGAGATGGTTCGCGTTAAAGAAGGTCCGTTTACTGACTTCAACGGAAACGTTGAGGAAGTGAACTATGAGAAGTCAAGATTGCGCGTTTCTGTTACAATTTTTGGCCGCGGTACCCCAGTTGAACTGGAGTTCGGCCAAGTAGAAAAGATGTAAAAACAAGGACTTAGTCCGGTTTTGCAGTGCAGTAGTTTGTAGTACTAGATGGTTATTTAGATGTAGTAATTAACCGAGGAGCGGAGCTAGAAAGCCAAAAACTAGCGAAGCGTTAACTCAACGGCGGTCTTTCCTAATGAGGTTAGGCGCGCTTTAAGGAGCAACACATGGCAAAGAAGATTATTGGCTTTATTAAGCTGCAGATTCCTGCAGGTAAAGCAAATCCATCACCACCCGTAGGTCCAGCATTGGGTCAACGTGGCCTGAACATTATGGAATTCTGTAAGGCGTTCAATGCTCAAACTCAGAGCATGGAACCTGGCTTGCCAATTCCAGTCGTGATTACAGCGTTCGCTGATAAGAGCTTCACATTCATCATGAAGACTCCTCCAGCAACCATCATGATTAAGAAGGCTGCAAAGATCGAAAAAGGATCACCACGTCCTCATACCGATAAGGTAGGAAAAATTACCCGTGCTCAAGCGGAAGAAATCGCTAAAGCAAAAATGCCAGATTTGACAGCAGCCGACATGGACGCAGCTGTTAGAACAATCGCTGGTAGCGCCCGTTCCATGGGCATCACTGTGGAAGGTCTCTAATCATGACTAAATTATCTAAACGCGTAAAAGCGATTCAATCTAAAGTTGATCGCAACAAGTTCTATCCATTAGAAGATGCGTTGAACCTCGTTAAAGAGTGTGCAACTGCTAAGTTTGACGAATCTATTGACGTTGCTGTTCAGCTCGGCATTGATGCTAAGAAATCTGACCAGGTTGTGCGCGGCGCGGTTGTGCTCCCAGCTGGTACAGGTAAGCATGTTCGCGTTGCTGTTTTTGCACAAGGCGAGAAGGCTGAACAAGCTAAAGCCGCAGGTGCAGAAATCGTTGGCATGGAAGATTTGGCCGATCAAATTAAAGGCGGCAAGATTGACTTTGATGTGTTGATCGCATCCCCAGACACAATGAAAATTGTTGGTACTTTAGGTCAGGTATTGGGCCCACGTGGTTTGATGCCAAATCCAAAAGTTGGAACAGTGACACCTGACGTTGCTACTGCAGTTAAAAATGCAAAAGCTGGTCAAGTGCAGTTCCGTGTGGACAAAGCCGGTATTGTTCACGCAAGCATTGGCCGTCGTTCATTCGAGCCAGCTGCATTGAAATCCAACTTGCTCGCATTGCTTGAGGCTTTGAATAAAGCAAAACCTCCTGCATCTAAGGGCGTTTATTTAAAGAAGGTTGCCGTAAGCAGCACCATGGGTGCAGGCGTACGCGTAGACCAAGCATCGTTACAGGCAGCAGCTTAATTAGCCTGTAGCAAAAAAGAACTTTGGGTCGACTCCCGCTCTTTGAGTGAGAGTCGAACATCAAAGACCGTTGGTGAATTGGTTTGCTTGCATGGGAATGAATTCTTAATCGTTACGAAAGTAATAACCAGCGCAGATGGCGACCCTGAAAAGATTTTCACAAGAACCTTTGTGAACAAATGATCAGACGCTGGTGTGTAACCCCAACTGGAAACAGTTGGTTTTTATGGAGTTAAACCGTGCCTTTGAATGTACAAGACAAAAAAGCGATTGTTGCTGATGTCGGCGCTCAATTGGCTGGAGCCCAAACCGTCGTGCTCGCTGAATACCGTGGTATTCCAGTAGAGCAGTTGACAAAGCTACGTGCTAGCGCACGTGACCAAGGTGTATATCTTCGCGTTTTGAAGAACACATTGGCACGCCGTGCAGCACAAGGCACACAGTTTGAGCCTCTTGCTGATTCGATGGTTGGCCCCTTGATTTACGGCATTTCTGCTGATCCGATTGCTTCGGCAAAAGTATTGCAGGCATTTGCTAAGACTCAAGATTTGCTAGTCATTAAAGCTGGCTTATATAACGGCAAGTTGTTAGACGTTGCAGGCGTAAAAGCCCTCGCAACAATTCCAAGCCGCGAAGAGTTGTTATCTCAGTTGTTGGGCGTGATGTTGGCCCCAGTTTCTGCGATGGCTCGCGTATTGGGCGCAGTAGCAGCACAAAAGGCAGCTGGAGCGCCCGCTCCCGTAGCCGAAGCCGCAGCACCTGTAGAAGCAGCAGCCCCAGCAGCAGTAGCCGCTGAAGCCGCTCCTGAAGCAGCCGCTGAGCCTGCAGCCGCAGCCCCGGAAGCTGGAACAGAAGCAAACGAAACCCCTGCCGCTGAATAAGCGACAGATTAACTATTTAAGTATTAGGAGCTAAAAATGGCGATTACTAAAGAAGAAATCATTGAAGCAGTAGGTAGCATGTCCGTTATGGATTTGAACGACTTGGTTAAAGCGTTCGAAGAGAAGTTTGGTGTATCAGCTGCGGCGATGGCTGTTGCTGGTCCTGCTGGTGCCGGTGGTGCTGGTGCTGCTGCTGAAGAGCAAACTGAATTCACAGTAAACCTCGTTGAAGCTGGCGCAAACAAAGTTTCAGTAATTAAAGCAGTTCGCGAAATTACTGGTCTTGGTTTGAAAGAAGCTAAAGATTTGGTTGACGGTGCACCGAAGCCAATCAAAGAAGGCGTTGACAAGAAAACTGCTGAAGAAGCTAAGAAGAAGCTTGAAGAAGCTGGCGCTAAAGCAGAACTCAAGTAATACAAACACTGCTGGCGCCTCTCACAAAGGGGCGTTAGCCATGTTGGGTTTGACCTCTAGAGGTCAAACCCGATTTCATTTCTGATTGAAATCGGGTTTGCCTTCTGATACGACTGCAGAATGCAAGTTTGGTCGGACACTAGATCTATCGGTTTAGTGTTGTCCGCCAGTGATTGGTAGTGGCCAATCGCCAAATCTTTGTACAGTCGCTGAATTCGGAGATGAAATGAACTACAGCTTCACCGAACGCAAGCGAGTCCGTAAAAGCTTTGCTAAGCGAGTAAACAACCACCAGGTTCCGTACCTGATCGCAACGCAGCTGGAATCCTACGCTAAATTTTTACAGGCTGATAAGCCGGCAATGTCTCGTCTTACTGAGGGACTTCAAGCCGCCTTTACATCAGCATTCCCAATTGTGTCTAACAACGGCTATGCACGTATGGAATACGTGTCTTACCAGTTATCACAGCCACCATTTGACGTTAAAGAATGTCAACAGCGTGGTTACACCTACCACTCTGCCTTACGCGCAAAAGTTCGCTTGATTATTTATGATCGCGAAGCGCCTACTAAGGTTAAAGAGGTAAAAGAGAGCGAAGTCTACATGGGTGAAATTCCACTCATGACAGAAAATGGCTCTTTTGTGATCAATGGTACTGAGCGCGTGATCGTTTCTCAGTTGCACCGTTCCCCAGGCGTGTTCTTTGAGCACGATAAGGGCAAGACACACAGCTCAGGTAAGTTGCTGTTCTCAGCACGCATCATTCCTTACCGTGGTTCATGGCTCGATTTCGAGTTTGATCCAAAAGATATTCTCTATTTCCGCGTTGACCGTCGTCGTAAGATGCCTGTCACCATTTTGCTCAAAGCAATTGGTTTAAACAACGAACAGATTCTTGCTAATTTCTTTAACTTTGACCATTTCTCATTGACTGCCAATGGCGGTTCAATGGAATTTGTGCCAGAGCGTTTGCGTGGCCAGTTGGCTAGCTTTGATGTGCTTGATAAGAATGGTGTTGTGGTCATTCAAAAAGACAAGCGTATCAATGCTAAGCACATTCGCGAACTCGAAGCTGCTAAGACAAAGACAATCGCTGTACCAGATGATTACTTGGTTGGTCGCGTAGTTGCACGCAATATTGTGGATCCAGATTCTGGTGAAATCTTGGCTTACGCTAATGATGAAATCACTGAAGAGTTGTTGGCGACATTGCGCGATGCAGGTATCAAGCAATTGGAAACCATCTACACCAATGATTTGGATTCTGGTGCGTATATTTCTCAGACATTGCGTACTGACGAAACTGCTGATCAAACAGCAGCGCGTATCGCTATCTACCGCATGATGCGTCCTGGTGAGCCTCCAACAGAAGATGCTGTTGAAGCTTTGTTCCAGCGCTTGTTCTACAGCGAAGATACTTACGATTTATCCCGTGTTGGCCGTATGAAGGTCAATAGCCGTTTGAACCGTCCAGAAATGGAAGGTCCAATGGTTCTATCGAACGAAGATATCCTCGATACCATTAAGTCCCTCGTAGATTTGCGTAATGGCAAAGGCGAAGTAGACGATATCGATCACTTAGGTAATCGTCGTGTACGTTGCGTTGGTGAATTGGCTGAAAACCAATTCCGTGCTGGTTTGTCGCGTGTTGAGCGTGCAGTGAAAGAACGTCTCGGCCAAGCCGAAACTGAAAACCTCATGCCGCATGACTTGATTAACAGCAAGCCAATCTCTTCTGCTATTCGTGAGTTCTTCGGTTCTTCACAGTTGTCCCAGTTTATGGATCAGACCAACCCACTTTCAGAGATCACGCACAAGCGTCGTATTTCTGCATTGGGACCTGGTGGTTTGACACGTGAGCGCGCAGGCTTCGAAGTGCGCGACGTGCATCCAACCCACTACGGACGTGTTTGCCCAATCGAAACTCCAGAAGGACCAAACATTGGTTTGATCAACTCACTCGCGTTATTTGCGCGCTTGAATGAGCATGGCTTCCTCGAGACTCCATACCGTAAAGTTTCTAATAGCAAGGTAAGTGATGAAGTTGTTTACCTCTCTGCGATTGAAGAAGCCAAGTATGTGATTGCTCAGGCAAATGCGACGATCGACAAGAGCGGTAAGTTGGCCGACGAATTGGTTTCTGCTCGTCAAGCCGGTGAGACCATGATGGTTAGCCCAGAGCGTATCGATTTCATCGACGTTGCTCCTAGCCAGATCGTTTCTGCTGCTGCTTCACTCGTTCCATTCTTAGAGCACGATGATGCAAACCGTGCTTTGATGGGTGCGAACATGCAGCGTCAAGCAGTTCCTTGCTTGCGTCCAGATAAGCCATTGGTTGGTACGGGTCTAGAGCGTATTGTTGCGGTTGACTCCGGCACTGTTGTATTGGCAAGCCGCGGCGGTATCGTGGATTACGTTGATGCAAACCGTGTGGTGATTCGTGTAAACGATGATGAAACTGCAGCTGGTGAAGTTGGTGTGGATATTTATAACCTCATCAAGTACACCCGCTCAAACCAAAACACCAATATCAACCAACGTCCAATCGTTAAGGTTGGCGATCGTGTAGCCCGCGGCGACGTTGTTGCTGACGGTGCATCTACCGATTTGGGTGAATTGGCTTTAGGTCAAAACATGACTGTGGCATTTATGCCATGGAACGGTTACAACTTCGAAGACTCCATTTTGATCTCTGAGAAAGTTGTTGCTGACGACCGCTACACCTCTATTCATATTGAAGAGTTGTCAGTGGTTGCACGTGACACTAAGCTTGGTTCAGAAGAAATTACTCGCGATATCTCCAATTTGGCAGAGTCACAACTCTCCCGCTTGGATGAGAGCGGTATTGTGTACATCGGTGCTGAAGTTGAAGCAGGCGACGTATTGGTAGGCAAGGTAACTCCAAAGGGCGAGACTACTCTCACTCCTGAAGAGAAGCTCTTGCGTGCGATCTTCGGCGAAAAAGCATCTGATGTTAAAGATACTTCTTTGCGCGTTCCTTCAGGCATGGTTGGTACCGTTATTGATGTTCAAGTCTTCACCCGTGAAGGTATTGAGCGCGATGCCCGTGCACAGTCCATTATTCAAGAAGAATTACAACGCTATCGTTTGGACTTAAACGACCAGTTGCGTATTGTTGAGGGCGATGCCTTCATGCGTTTAGAAAAACTGTTAGTTGGCAAAGTTGCCAACGGCGGCCCCAAGAAATTGGCTAAAGGCACCAAGATTGACAAGGATTACCTTGCTGATTTGGATAAATACCATTGGTTTGATATTCGTCCAGCTGATGATGATGTTGCTTCACAAGTTGAAGCGATCAAATCTTCAATCGAAGCCAAACGTAAACAGTTTGATGAGGCGTTTGAAGAGAAGCGCACCAAGCTTACCCAGGGCGATGATTTGCAGCCTGGTGTAACGAAAATGGTTAAGGTTTACCTAGCGGTTAAGCGTCGCTTACAGCCTGGTGACAAGATGGCTGGTCGTCACGGTAATAAGGGTGTGGTTTCTAAAATTGCCCCTGCGGAAGATATGCCATTTATGGCTGACGGACGCCCTGTAGACATCGTCTTGAATCCATTAGGTGTTCCTTCCCGTATGAACGTTGGTCAGATCTTGGAAACTCACTTAGGTTGGGCGGCTCAAGGTATTGGTAAGCGTATCGATGAAATGGTTCGTCAACAAGCTAAGCAAGCCGAACTGCGTAAGTTCTTCAAGCAGCTTTACAACGAAACAGGCCGTCAAGAAGACATCGACAATTTCACTGATGAGCAGATCACGGTATTGGCAGAGAATTTGCGCCAAGGCTTGCCATTTGCAACACCAGTGTTTGACGGTGCTACTGAGGCTGAAATCGGTCGCATGCTCGAGTTGGCATACCCGCAAGATGTTGCTGCGTCATTGCAGATGACCCCTTCACGTCAACAAATGGTTTTATTTGACGGCCGTACTGGTGATCAGTTCGAGCGTCCAGTAACTGTTGGCGTAATGCACGTCTTGAAACTCCACCACTTGGTTGATGACAAGATGCATGCTCGTTCGACTGGACCTTACTCTTTAGTAACGCAACAGCCATTGGGCGGTAAAGCTCAGTTCGGTGGTCAGCGCTTTGGTGAGATGGAAGTCTGGGCCCTCGAAGCATACGGTGCTTCATATGTCTTGCAGGAAATGCTGACAGTGAAGTCCGATGACGTCGCAGGCCGTACCAAGGTTTACGAAAACATCGTCAAGGGCGAGCACACGATTGATGCTGGTATGCCCGAATCCTTCAACGTATTGGTAAAAGAAATCCGTTCGTTGGGTATTGACATTGACATGGAGCGCAACTGATATGAAAGCATTGCTCGATTTATTTAAGCAAACGCAGGGTGATGAGCAGTTTGATGTCATCAAGATTGGCCTCGCATCTCCTGAGAAAATTCGCTCATGGTCTTTTGGTGAAGTACGCAAACCAGAAACCATCAACTACCGGACTTTTAAGCCCGAGCGTGATGGTTTGTTCTGCGCCAAGATTTTTGGACCAACCAAAGACTACGAGTGCTTATGCGGCAAGTACAAGCGCTTAAAGTTCCGTGGCGTAATTTGTGAGAAGTGCGGTGTTGAAGTTACTCTCGCTAAAGTACGTCGTGAGCGCATGGGCCATATTGAGTTGGCAGCCCCTGTAGCGCATATCTGGTTCTTGAAGTCCCTCCCATCCCGTTTGGGTATGGTTCTCGATATGACATTGCGTGATATCGAGCGCGTTCTTTACTTTGAAGCATATGTAGTCGTTGATCCCGGCATGACTCCTGAAGGCGCAATGAAGCGCGGTCAGATCATGTCTGAAGATGAATACATCGCTAAGACTGAAGAGTACGGTGACGGTGCATTTACTGCCATCATGGGCGCGGAAGGTATTCGTGATCTCTTGCGTTCAATTGATATTGATCGTGAAGTAGAGACGATTCGCGCTGAATTGAAGGCCACTGGTAGCGATGCCAAGATCAAGAAATACGCTAAGCGCTTAAAAGTGCTTGAGGCTTTCCAGACTTCGGGTATTAAGCCTGACTGGATGATCATGGAAGTATTGCCAGTATTGCCACCAGAGTTGCGCCCATTGGTGCCATTGGATGGCGGTCGCTTTGCAACCTCCGATTTGAACGACCTCTATCGTCGTGTAATCAACCGTAACAACCGCTTGAAGCGTTTGTTAGAGTTGCGCGCACCAGAGATCATCGTTCGTAACGAAAAACGCATGCTGCAAGAAGCGGTTGACTCATTACTCGACAACGGTCGTCGCGGTAAGGCTATGACAGGCGCTAACAAGCGTCCTCTCAAGTCCTTGGCTGAGATGATTAAAGGTAAGAGCGGTCGTTTCCGTCAAAACTTGTTGGGTAAACGCGTTGACTACTCTGGTCGTTCAGTCATCGTGGTTGGTCCTACATTGAAATTGCATCAGTGCGGCTTACCAAAATTGATGGCTTTGGAGTTGTTCAAGCCATTCATTTTCAACAAGCTTGAGACTTTAGGAATCGCAACCACGATTAAGGCTGCGAAGAAAGAAGTTGAAAGCCAGACTCCAATCGTTTGGGACATTCTCGAAGAAGTGATTCGTGAACATCCAATCATGTTGAACCGTGCGCCTACATTGCACCGTCTCGGTATTCAGGCTTTCGAGCCAATGCTGATTGAAGGCAAGGCAATCCAATTGCACCCATTAGTTTGCGCGGCATTTAACGCGGACTTTGACGGTGACCAAATGGCGGTTCACGTTCCTTTGTCGCTCGAAGCGCAAATGGAAGCACGTACCTTGATGTTAGCTTCGAACAACGTATTGTTCCCAGCTAACGGCGAGCCATCCATCGTTCCTTCACAGGACGTGGTGTTGGGTCTGTACTACGCTACCCGTGACAAGATCAACGGCAAAGGCGAGGGCATGGTCTTCGCTAACATTACTGAAGTATTGCGTGCATTCGAAGCAGGTCAAGTTGAATTGGCTTCTCGCGTTGCTGTACGTATTACTGAGTATGAGATCGTGGATAAGAAAGCAGAAGGCGATGCGCGTTTTGCTGAGAAGACCAAGATCTATCAAACATCCGTTGGCCGTGCAATCTTGTCTGAGATTTTGCCAAAAGGCATGTCTTTCGAGGAAATCAACAAGCCTTTGAAGAAAAAAGAAATCTCACGCTTGATTAACACTTCATTCCGTAAGTGCGGTTTGCGTGAAACAGTGATTTTTGCTGACCGTCTCTTGCAGTCTGGTTTCCGTTTGGCGACTAACGCTGGTATCTCTGTTGCGATCGACGATATGTTGATCCCAACCTCTAAAGAGCGCATCATCACTGAAGCCTCTTCTAAGGTGAAAGAGTATGACAAGCAGTTCATGTCAGGCCTTGTAACTAATCAAGAACGTTATAACAACGTGGTTGATATTTGGGGTGCCGCAGGCGACCAAGTTGGCAAGGCGATGATGGATGAGTTGTCACACGTTGACGTACTCGACCGTAACGGTAAGACTGTGCGTCAGGAATCCTTTAACTCCATCTACATGATGGCGGATTCTGGTGCCCGTGGATCTGCAGCGCAGATTCGTCAGTTGGCTGGTATGCGTGGTTTGATGGCTAAGCCTGATGGCTCCATCATTGAAACCCCAATTACTGCGAACTTCCGTGAAGGTTTGAACGTATTGCAGTACTTCATTTCAACCCACGGTGCTCGTAAAGGTCTGGCTGATACAGCGTTAAAGACAGCTAACTCTGGTTATTTGACACGTCGTTTATGTGACGTTACTCAAGACCTCGTGGTGATCGAAGAGGATTGCGGCGCAACTTCTGGCGTAACAATGAAGGCCTTGGTTGAGGGCGGCGAAATTATCGAAGCATTGCGCGATCGTATTTTGGGTCGTGTATGTATTGGTGACATTGTTCATCCTGATACACAAGAAGTCATCGTTCCTAACGACACATTGCTCGACGAAGATCATGTTGATCAAATCGTTGCATTGGGTATCGACGAAGTTAAAGTTCGCACAGTATTGTCTTGCTTAACTCGCTTTGGCTTGTGCGCTAAGTGCTACGGACGTGACCTTGGTCGCGGTGGTTTGGTAAACGTTGGTGAAGCGGTGGGTGTTATCGCTGCTCAGTCCATCGGTGAGCCAGGCACACAGTTGACCATGCGTACCTTCCACATTGGTGGTGCAGCGTCACGTGCTTTGGTTGCAAGCAATATTGAAGCTAAATCAAATGGTGCTTTGAAGTTCTCCGGCACGATGCGTGTTGTGAAGAACGCGAAGGGTGAGCAGATCGTGATTTCACGTTCTGGCGAAGCCTTGATCGTTGACGAGAATGGTCGTGAGCGCGAGCGTCATAAAGTGCCTTACGGTGCAACTCTCTTGTTGAAAGAAGATGCAGCGGTTAAAGCTGGTGCAAGCTTGGCAACATGGGATCCATTAACACGCCCGATTATTTCTGAGTACGCTGGTATCGCTCGCTTTGACAACGTTGAAGAAGGTGTAACCGTTGCTAAGCAGGTTGACGAGGTAACTGGTCTTTCCACTCTGGTGGTTATTGACGGTAAGCGCCGTTCTGCAGCAAGCAAAGGCGTTCGCCCTGTCATCAATTTGATTGATGACAAAGGCAATGACGTCATGATCGCTGGTACTGATCACCCAGTAAACATTGGCCTCCAAGTGGGCGCTTTGATTACTGTTAAAGATGGTCAGAAAGTCGAAGTTGGTGAAGTATTGGCACGTATTCCAATCGAATCACAGAAGACTCGCGACATTACTGGTGGTTTGCCACGCGTTGCAGAATTGTTCGAAGCCCGTTCACCAAAAGATGCAGCTGTTTTGGCGAAAGTTACTGGAACAGTTTCCTTCGGTAAAGAAACCAAAGGTAAACAACGTTTGGTGATTACCGATATGGACGGTGAAGCCAATGAATTCTTGATTCCTAAAGAGAAGCAAGTTCTCGTTCATGACGGTCAAGTTGTGAACAAGGGCGAGATGATTGTGGAAGGCCCTGCTGATCCACACGACATCTTGACTCTCAAAGGTATCGAAGAGTTGGCAATCTACATCGTTGACGAAGTTCAAGACGTTTATCGTCTCCAGGGTGTGAAGATCAATGACAAGCACATTGAAGTAATCGTGCGTCAGATGTTGCGTCGCGTTCAGGTAACTGATCCAGGCGATACATCCTTCATCACCGGTGAACAAGTTGAGCGTTCTAAGTTGTATGACGCAAACGATGCCGTGATCGCCCAAGGTAAGCACCCAGCTCAGTTCGATAACGTGTTGCTCGGTATTACAAAGGCATCCTTGTCGACCGACAGCTTCATCTCAGCGGCTTCTTTCCAAGAAACCACGCGTGTATTGACCGAAGCCGCAATTATGGGCAAGACCGATACACTCCGTGGCCTCAAGGAAAACGTCATTATTGGTCGTTTGATCCCTGCTGGTACCGGCTTGTCATATCGCCGTGCACGCAAGGTCAGAGAGCAATTCGAGCGTGATCGCGCTCAAATGATTGCCGCCGAAGAGGAAGCATTGGCTAACGCCCCCGTAGAAATCGAGGCTGAAGTCGTTGCTCCTGCTGGGGAGGCTGATCCGAGCTAATTTGGTAATTCTGGCCAGAAATGGCCAGTTTTTCCCTTCGAGGTTGACGGGAAGGGCTGGCCAAGCTAGAATGCTGAGTTCTACTGATTCAGAAGAGGGTCTTTTTGACCTAGAAATTCTCTAAGTCATTGATTTTCTTGAAGAAAGCAACAAAGAAGTACTAACCGAGCTATTTTATGCCAACAATTAATCAATTATTACGCAAGCCAAGAACAAGGCTTACCGTTAAAAGCAAGAGCCCTGCGCTGCAAAACAGCCCGCAGCGCCGTGGTGTTTGTACACGTGTGTACACCACTACTCCTAAAAAGCCTAACTCTGCGCTTCGTAAAGTAGCCAAAGTTCGCTTAACCAATGGCTTTGAAGTTATTTCATACATTGGCGGTGAAGGCCATAACCTCCAGGAACACTCAGTTGTGTTGATCCGTGGCGGTCGTGTAAAGGACTTGCCAGGTGTGCGTTATCACATCGTTCGCGGTTCTTTGGACTTGCAAGGTGTTAAAGATCGTAAGCAAGCCCGTTCTAAATACGGTGCTAAGCGCGCTAAGAAAGCTGCTTAATTATTTAATTAAGCAGCAGTAGTTTCGCAGTAAGCAATTTGCAGTAAGTCATTGTTTGTCAGACTTAAAAGACAAGTAAGTGGCTGTTCCGTTTAGAAAATTTATTTCTAAATAGTAGGACAGCCGGAGCGGGTGATTCATGTGAATCGCCCCTAACTGAACTGAAGGAGTAGTTATGCCACGTCGTCGTGAAGTTCCCAAACGGGAAATTTTGCCGGATCCAAAATTCGGTAATGTAGAAGTCGCTAAATTCATGAACGTCCTCATGTTGGACGGCAAGAAATCGGTTGCAGAGCGTATCGTTTACGGTGCCTTTGATCACATCGAGAAAAAAGCAAATAAAGAACCACTTGAGATTTTTTCAACAGCCATGGGCAACGTTAAGCCAATGGTTGAGGTAAAGAGCCGTCGTGTTGGTGGTGCTAACTATCAAGTTCCTGTTGAAGTTCGTCCATCACGCCGTTCCGCTTTAGCAATGCGCTGGTTGCGTGAAGCCGCTAAGAAGCGTGGCGAAAAATCTATGGCCCAACGTTTGGCCAACGAATTATTAGAAGCTGCTGAAGGTCGTGGCGGCGCAATGAAGAAGCGTGAAGAAGTTCACCGTATGGCAGAAGCTAACAAAGCTTTCTCACATTTCCGCTTCTAATCAAATAGTAAAGAAAAGGCACCAACAGTGGCACGTAAAACCCCTATCGACAAATACCGCAATATCGGTATTTCTGCGCACATTGACGCAGGTAAAACAACAACTACAGAACGCGTTTTGTTCTATACCGGTGTTAATCATAAGATCGGTGAAGTACATGATGGCGCTGCAACCATGGACTGGATGGAGCAAGAGCAAGAGCGTGGTATCACGATTACTTCTGCTGCTACCACGACTTTCTGGAAGGGCATGGCTGGTAATTTCCCAGAACACCGTATCAATATTATTGATACCCCAGGACACGTAGACTTCACTATTGAAGTTGAGCGTTCAATGCGTGTTTTGGACGGTGCTTGCATGGTTTACTGTGCGGTAGGTGGTGTGCAGCCACAATCTGAAACTGTTTGGCGTCAGGCTAACAAGTACCAAGTTCCACGTTTAGCATTCGTTAACAAAATGGACCGTACGGGCGCGAATTTCTTCAAGGTCTATGACCAAATGAAGACTCGTCTTAAAGCCAACCCAATCTTGATCCAGATTCCAATCGGCGCTGAAGAAAACTTCAAAGGCGTTGTGGACTTGGTAAAAATGAAAGCTATCTACTGGGATGAGGCTTCACAAGGTACTAAATTTACCTACGAAGATATCCCTGCTGAGTTACAAGCTTCTGCAGAAGAGTGGCGCGAGAAGATGCTCGAAGCTGCTGCAGAGAGCTCAGAAGAGTTGATGGAAAAATATCTCGGCGGCGAAGGCTTGACCGAAGAAGAAATCAAAGCAGCATTGCGTCAACGTACTATTGCCAATGAAATCGTTCCTATGTTGTGCGGAACTGCCTTCAAAAACAAAGGCGTTCAGGCGATGTTGGATGCAGTAGTTGAGTTGTTGCCTTCCCCATTGGACGTTCCACCAGTTCCATGCGAAGAAGAAGACGGCACACCTACAACACGTAAAGCTGCTGATGATGAGAAATTCTCAGCATTGGCATTTAAGATCATGACTGACCCGTTTGTTGGCCAGCTTATCTTCTTCCGTGTTTACTCAGGCGTAATGAAATCAGGCGACACAATCTACAACCCAATCAAGGGCAAGAAAGAACGTGTTGGTCGTTTGTTGCAGATGCACGCAAACGAACGTGAAGAAATCAAAGAAGTATTTGCTGGCGATATCGCAGCTGCGGTTGGTCTAAAAGATGCAACTACAGGCGAAACATTGTGTGATCCAGATAGCATCGTTATTTTGGAGCGCATGGTATTCCCAGAGCCAGTGATCTCTCAAGCTGTTGAGCCAAAGACAAAAGCTGACCAAGAAAAAATGGGTCTTGCTTTGAATCGTTTGGCACAAGAAGATCCTTCTTTCCGTGTAAAAACTGATGAAGAATCAGGCCAAACAATTATTTCCGGTATGGGCGAGCTCCACTTGGAAATTTTGGTCGACCGTATGAAGCGTGAATTCGGTGTTGAAGCAACTGTTGGTAAGCCACAAGTTGCCTACCGTGAAACCATTCGTAAGGTTTGTGAAGAGATCGAAGGTAAATTCGTTAAGCAGTCTGGCGGTCGTGGTCAATACGGACACGTGGTGTTGAAGTTAGAGCCACAAGCCCCAGGTAAAGGTTTTGAATTCGTTGACGCTATTAAGGGCGGTGTGGTTCCACGTGAATACATCCCTGCAGTTGAAAAAGGCATCATCGAAACATTGAACTCCGGTATTTTGGCTGGCTATCCAGTTGTAGATATCAAAGCAACCCTGTTCTTCGGTTCATACCATGACGTTGACTCCAACGAAAACGCATTTAAGATGGCGGGCTCGATGGCGTTCAAAGATGGTATGCGCAAAGCATCTCCAGTGTTGCTAGAACCAATGATGGCTGTTGAAGTAGAAACACCAGAAGATTTCATGGGTAACGTAATGGGTGACCTCTCATCACGTCGCGGTATTTTGCAAGGTATGGATGACATTCCAGGCGGCGGTAAGATCGTTCGCGCTGAAGTGCCATTGGCAGAGATGTTTGGTTACTCAACCGGCTTGCGCTCGTTGACCCAAGGTCGCGCTACCTACACCATGGAATTTAAGCATTATTCCGAAGCACCTAAGAACGTTGCTGAAGCAGTTATGGCTGCTAAAGCGAAGTAATTTATCCACATTAATTTTGAATATTGACTAGCTAAAGAAGGCAGACAAAAATGGCAAAAGAAAAGTTCGAGCGGACAAAACCGCACGTAAACGTAGGCACCATCGGTCACGTTGACCACGGTAAAACCACATTGACAGCAGCAATTGCAACCGTGCTCTCAAAGGCATTCGGTGGCGAAGCGAAAGCATACGATCAGATCGATGCTGCTCCAGAAGAAAAAGCACGTGGTATTACGATTAATACAGCACACGTTGAGTACGAGACAGCAAACCGTCACTACGCTCACGTTGACTGCCCAGGACATGCTGACTACGTTAAAAACATGATTACTGGTGCTGCTCAGATGGACGGCGCAATTTTAGTTTGCTCTGCTGCTGACGGCCCAATGCCACAAACTCGTGAGCACATCCTCTTGGCACGCCAAGTTGGTGTTCCTTACATCGTGGTTTTCTTGAACAAGTGCGACATGGTTGATGACGCTGAATTGCTCGAGTTAGTTGAAATGGAAGTTCGTGAACTTCTGTCTAAATATGACTTCCCAGGCGATGACACACCAATCGTTCAAGGTTCTGCTAAGTTAGCCCTTGAAGGCGACGAAGGCCCATTGGGTAAAGAAGCCATCATGAAATTGGCTGAAGCACTCGATACTTACATCCCAACTCCAGAGCGTGCTGTTGACGGCGCGTTCTTGATGCCAGTAGAAGACGTGTTCTCTATCTCCGGTCGCGGTACTGTTGTGACTGGTCGTATCGAGCGCGGTATCGTTAAAGTCGGTGAAGAGATTGAAATCGTTGGTATCAAACCAACTCTCAAAACCACTTGTACTGGTGTTGAAATGTTCCGCAAATTGCTCGACCAAGGTCAAGCAGGCGATAACGTTGGTATCTTGTTACGCGGTACAAAACGTGAAGAAGTTGAGCGCGGCCAAGTATTGGCTAAGCCAGGTTCAATCACCCCACATACTCACTTTACAGCCGAGGTTTACATCTTGGGTAAAGACGAAGGTGGCCGTCATACTCCATTCTTTAACAACTATCGTCCACAGTTCTACTTCCGTACAACGGACGTGACTGGTTCAATCGAGTTGCCAAAAGACAAAGAAATGGTAATGCCTGGTGATAACGTGACGATTACCGTAAAACTCATCGCTCCAATCGCGATGGAAGAAGGTTTACGTTTTGCGATCCGTGAAGGTGGCCGTACTGTTGGCGCCGGCGTGGTTGCAAAGATTTTGGCTTAAGTAGTAGAAGTAAAAATATTTAGCGGTTTGCTAACCGGTGACATCAGTGCTGCTGATGTCACCGTGCTCTTTAGATATATAACGTGGCAGCACCACAACGCTCTTTGGAATTAATATGCAAAACCAAAAAATTCGTATTCGCCTTAAAGCATTTGACTATCGCTTGATTGACCAGTCTGCAGCTGAAATCGTTGATACAGCTAAGCGCACTGGTGCAGTTGTGAAGGGTCCAGTACCTTTGCCAACTCGTATTGAGCGTTTTGATATCTTGCGTTCACCACACGTGAACAAGACTTCCCGTGACCAGCTAGAGATCCGTACCCACCTCCGTTTGATGGATATCGTTGATCCTACAGAGAAAACTGTGGATGCTTTGATGAAATTAGACCTCCCAGCAGGTGTGGACGTCGAAATTAAGTTGCAGTAATTTGTTGTTTCCAGTCTTTTTGCTTGTCAAGACTGGGTTTTCGGGATAGAATCTAAGGCTTCGCTCAATTATTTGGGCGGATTTTTAGGCTTTATCAGCATTAAAAACGTTGTAAGTTATTGATTTAGAAGTACTTTTACTTGTAAATCACTTAAATTAATTTTGCCGACCAATCGAAGTCGGCGTGGAGCATGAATATGAGCTTAGGCTTAATCGGCCGCAAGGTCGGCATGACCCGTCTATTTACGGACGAAGGGGAAGCGATTCCTGTCACCGTAATCGACGTGAGCGATAACAGAGTCGCTCAAATCAAGACCCAGGCAACTGATGGCTATGACGCTATCCAGTTGGCACATGGCACACGTAGAGCAACTCGCGTTACCAAATCAATGGCTGGTCACTTTGCTAAGGCAGGTGTCATGGCTGGTAATGCACTCAACGAATTCCAACTAGACGCAGCAAAAATTGCAGAAATGACACCAGGACAAGTAATTCCTGCTGAAGCTGCATTTACTGCTGGTCAAAAAGTGGATGTGCAAGGCGTAACAATCGGTAAGGGTTACGCAGGTACCATCAAGCGTTATCACTTCGCTTCTGGTCGCGCATCACACGGTAACTCACGTTCACATAACGTACCAGGTTCTATCGGTATGGCGCAAGATCCAGGTCGTGTTTTCCCTGGTAAGCGTATGACCGGTCACTTGGGCGACGTTACACGTACCGTACAAAATTTAGTCATCGCACGCATTGATGCAGAACGCAATCTCATCATGGTTAAAGGCGCTATTCCAGGTGCCCCAGGCGGTAAAGTTATTGTTACTCCAGCGGTGAAGACACCGTTGAAGAAGAAATAAGGAGAGCGAATATGGAACTTAAGCTTCTCCAGGACAACGGTACTTTAGGTGCGGGCGTACAAGCTTCACCAGAAGTATTCGAACGTGAATATAACGAAGCATTGGTACACCAAGTTGTAGTGGCTTACCAAGCAAATGCACGTAGCGGTAACCGTGCACAAAAAGACCGTGAGCAAGTTAAGCACACAACCAAGAAACCTTGGCGTCAAAAAGGTACTGGTCGTGCACGTGCTGGTATGAGCTCTTCCCCGCTGTGGCGCGGAGGTGGTCGTATATTCCCAAATTCTCCAGAAGAGAATTTCAGCCAAAAAGTAAACAAGAAAATGTACCGCGCTGGTATGAGATCTATTTTGTCTCAGTTAGCTCGCGAAGGTCGTTTGAATGTTGTTGATCAATTCAATCTTGATGCTCCAAAGACTAAAGTTTTAGCTGACAAAGTTAAAGCCATGGGCTTGGATTCAGTCTTGATCATTGTTGATCAGGTTAGCGAGAATTTGTTCTTGGCATCACGTAACTTACATAAAGTTGCTGTATGTGAGCCACAGCACGCTGATCCATTAGCTTTGGTTCAATACAAAAAAGTATTGGTAAGCAAAGCAGCGATCGCAAAAATTGAGGAGTTGCTGAAATGAGCCAAGTCCGTAAAAACGATCACAACCTGATGAAGGTTCTGCTTGGTCCTGTTATCTCTGAAAAAGCCACTATGGTTGCAGAGAAAAACGAACAAGTTGTTTTCCAAGTAGCTCGCGATGCTAATAAGCTCGATGTAAAACAAGCAGTTGAATTGCTCTTCAAGGTGCAAGTTGACTCAGTTCAAATCGTGAATCAAAAGGGTAAGCCTAAGCGCTATGGCCGTTTTGAGGGTCGTCGCGACCACACTAAGAAGGCCTACGTGAATTTGAAACCAGGTCAAGAAATTAACTTTGAAGCGGAGGCGAATTAATCATGCCTTTGATGAAGACAAAACCGACCTCACCAGGTCGTCGCTCAATGGTCAAGGTGGTCAATCCTGACCTCCATAAAGGCAAGCCTTTTGCGCCATTGTTAGAGCCACAGTTTCAAAAAGCGGGCCGTAACAACAACGGCCACATCACTACCCGTCATAAAGGTGGTGGTCATAAGCATCACTATCGTGTTGTTGACTTTAAGCGCAACGACAAAGATGGTATTCCAGCAAAAGTTGAGCGCTTGGAATACGATCCAAACCGCAGTGCAAATATTGCATTGATCGTGTTTGCTGATGGTGAGCGTCGCTATATTCCTGCTGCTAAAGGCATGACCGTTGGTCAAGCCATCATGAACGGCTCTGAAGCGCCGATCAAGTCTGGTAATAACTTGCCTATTCGCAATATTCCAGTTGGTAGCACGATTCACTGTGTTGAAATTCTGCCAGGTAAGGGCGCTCAAGTAGCCCGTTCTGCTGGTGGTTCAGCAGTATTGCTAGCTCGTGAAGGCGTATACGCTCAAGTGCGTTTGCGCTCCGGTGAAGTTCGCCGTGTTCTGATTGAGTGCCGCGCCACTATTGGTGAAGTTGGTAACGAAGAGCACAGCTTGCGTCAAATTGGTAAAGCAGGTGCAAATCGCTGGCGTGGTATTCGCCCAACCGTTCGCGGTGTGGCAATGAACCCAGTAGATCACCCACACGGTGGTGGTGAAGGTAGAACTGGCGAAGGCCGTGTACCCGTATCTCCATGGGGCACTCCAACCAAAGGTTATCGCACACGTCGCAATAAGCGTACAACTTCGATGATCGTTCAACGTCGTCAAAAACGTTAAGCGATAAGGATAAATAGATATGACACGTTCAGCTAAAAAAGGCCCATTCTGCGACGCCAGCTTAGTAAAAAAAGTTGAAGTTGCACAAGCCAACAAAGACAAAAAGCCGATCAAAACTTGGTCACGCCGTTCAACAATCCTCCCAGACTTTATTGGTCTGACGATTGCTGTACATAACGGTCGTCAACACGTTCCGGTTTATGTATCAGAAAACATGGTGGGTCATAAGTTAGGCGAATTTGCCTTGACCCGTACTTTCAAAGGTCACGCTGCTGACAAGAAAGTAACGAAGAAGTAAGGGGATGATGATGGAAGTTAAAGCTATTCACAAGGGTGCCCGCATTTCTGCGCAAAAGACACGTTTGGTCGCTGACCAAATCCGTGGTTTGCCAATTGCTCGCGCATTAAACATTTTGAACTTCAGCCCCAAAAAAGCTGCCTTCATTGTGAAAAAAGTAGTTGAATCAGCGATTGCAAATGCTGAACACAATAAAGGTGCTGACATTGATGAGCTCAAGGTATCAGCGGTAATCGTTGATAAAGGTACTTCCTTAAAGCGCTTCACTGCACGCGCTAAGGGTCGTGGCAATCAAATCGAAAAACAAACTTGTCACATTAGCGTGACCTTGAGTAACTAAGGAAAGATATGGGCCAAAAGATTAACCCCACCGGATTCCGACTCGCGGTAACGAAGAATTGGACATCACGTTGGTACGCAAACAATACTGACTTCGCAAAGATGCTGAAAGAGGACGTAGATGTCCGCAGCTACTTGAAGAAGAAGTTGAAGAATGCATCCGTTAGCAAAGTTGTGATCGAGCGTCCTGCTAAGAACGCACGCATCACGATCTATAGCTCACGTCCAGGTGTTGTAATCGGTAAAAAAGGCGAAGATATTGAAGTGCTCCGCCGCGAATTGCAAAAGCGTATGGGCGTTCCAGTTCATGTGAACATCGAAGAAATTCGTAAGCCTGAAGTTGACGCGCAATTAATCGCTGACTCTATTACTCAACAGTTGGAGAAGCGCATCATGTTCCGTCGTGCAATGAAGCGTGCAATGCAAAGCGCAATGCGTCTTGGCGCACAAGGCATCAAGATCATGTCTTCTGGTCGTTTGAATGGCGCTGAAATTGCTCGTCGCGAATGGTATCGCGAAGGTCGCGTTCCACTTCATACATTGAAGGCTGATATCGATTACGCAACTTCAGAAGCAGAAACAACATACGGCATCATCGGTGTAAAAGTTTGGGTTTACAAAGGTGACACATTGGGTCGCGGTGCTGAAGCTCAAGTAGCTGCTCCATCTGCCGAACCAGCTGCCGAAGAAAAGAAAACTCGTCGCGCCCCAAGTAAAACAGCTGCTCGTAAGCCAGCTGCCGGTGCTGACAAGCCATTAGTTGCTGCTAAGCCAGCAGTAAAGCGTGTGCGTAAGGTTGAAACACCAGCCGCAGATACGCAGAAGTCAGGAGAGTAAGCATGCTACAACCAAAGCGTCGCAAGTATCGTAAGGAACAAAAAGGCCGTAACACTGGCGTGGCAACACGCGGTAGTTCAGTTGCCTTTGGTGACTTTGGATTGAAGGCCGTTGGTCGTGGTCGTTTGACTGCTCGTCAAATCGAGTCAGCACGTCGCGCAATGACCCGTCACATTAAACGTGGTGGCCGTATTTGGATTCGCATTTTCCCAGATAAGCCAATTTCACAAAAACCAGCTGAAGTACGTATGGGTAACGGTAAAGGTAACCCAGAGTACTACGTAGCTGAAATTCAACCAGGCAAAGTGCTCTACGAGATGGACGGTGTTGATGAGCAGTTGGCGCGCGAGGCATTCAAGCTTGCAGCAGCTAAATTGCCTTTACAGACCACTTTCGTGATTCGCCACTTAGGTTGATCGGGATAGAGATTATGAAAAATACAGAATTAGCTTCAAAAGATCTGGCTGCTTTGAATGCAGAGTTAACCGAGTTGCTCAAGACTGGTTTTAAGCTCCGCATGCAAAAAGGCACTCAGCAACTCACTAATACCAGCCAATTGGGTAAAAATAAGCGCGACATCGCTCGTGTGAAGACTTTTATTGCCCAAAAGACTGCACAGAAATAAGGAAAAAGGGATATGACAGAATTATCTAAACCCTTGCGCCGTACCCTCGTGGGACGCGTTGTTAGCGACAAAATGCAAAAAACTGTGACCGTGTTGGTTGAGCGTCAAGTTAAGCATCCAGTGATTGGTAAGTACGTTGGCCAGTCCAAAAAGTACCACGCTCATGACGAAGCTGGCACATACAAGATGGGTGATACCGTTGAAATTGCTGAATCTAAGCCAATTTCACGCACTAAATCTTGGGTTGTGACCCGTTTGGTTGAGGCTTCAAAGGGTATTTAAGGTATTTTTAGGGGATTTTGGTGAAGTTTCTTCCCAAATCCCTGTTTTACGTAGTAGAATAGAAGGCTTCTCTGGTTTTATTGGAGAAGCAGTGTTTTTCATTAATTCCGGGTTTTAGCTCTCGTTAAAGCCCATAGACGGAACCAAGACTGTTTGCCTTTGGCCAATAAGTTGGGGATTAGAAATGATACAAACCGAAAGTAGATTGCAGGTCGCCGATAACACAGGCGCCAGTGAAGTTTTGTGCATCAAGGTATTGGGCGGCTCTAAGCGTCGTTACGCCAGTATCGGTGATGTCATCAAAGTCAGCGTTAAGTCAGCTGCTCCACGTGGCCGTGTAAAAAAAGGTGATATTTATAACGCTGTTGTAGTCAGAACAGCTAAGGGTGTTCGCCGTCCAGACGGTTCATTGATTAAGTTCGATGCAAACGCTGCGGTATTGCTCAACGCTAAGTTAGAGCCAATTGGCACACGTATCTTTGGACCAGTAACACGCGAATTGCGTACTGAAAAGTTCATGAAGATCGTTTCTCTTGCCCCCGAAGTAATTTAAGAGGCTGATATGAAAAAGATTCGTAAAGGTGATTCCGTAGTTCTATTGACTGGCCGCGATAAAGGCAAGCAAGGAACTGTAACGGCCGTTCTCGATAACAAATTGCTTATCGAAGGCGTAAATATTTATAAAAAGAGCGTTAAACCCAATCCAGCTGCTGGCGTTACTGGCGGCATGATTGATAAGACGATGCCTGTTCACATTTCTAATGTGGCTGTGGTTGACGGTAACGGCAAACCATCACGTGTTGGTATCAAACTCGTGGACGGTAAAAAGCAACGTTTCCTCAAAACCACTGGCGCGACATTGAGCGCATAAGGGGCACGGAGAAATTATGAGCACACGTTTTCAAGAACACTATCAAGCTAAAGTTGTTGCTGATTTGATCGCCAAATTTGGCTACAAGTCAGTAATGGAAGTTCCACGTATCACCAAAGTTACCCTGAACATGGGCTTGGGCGATGCGGTGAACGACAAGAAAATTATCGAAAATGCAGTTGGCGATTTGACTAAAGTTGCAGGCCAAAAGCCAGTAGTAACTAAAGCCAAGAAAGCGATTGCAGGTTTCAAAATTCGTCAAGGTTACCCAATCGGTGCCATGGTGACATTGCGTGGTCAACGCATGTACGAATTCTTGGATCGTTTCGTTACTGTTGCATTGCCACGCGTACGTGACTTCCGCGGTATCTCCGGGAAAGCATTTGACGGCCGTGGTAACTACAACATTGGCGTTAAAGAACAGATCATTTTCCCTGAAATCGAATACGACAAAATTGATGCCCTCCGTGGTCTCAACATCAGTATTACGACGACTGCTAAAACCGACGAAGAAGCAAAAGCTTTGTTGGCAGCATTCAAATTCCCTTTCCGCAATTAAGAGGCTAACGTGGCAAAACTATCCCTAATTGAGCGCGAGAATAAGCGCGCAAAAACTGTAGAGAAGTACGCTGCCAAGCGTGCTGAACTCAAAGCGATCATTGCTGATCAATCACGCAGCGATGAAGAGCGCTATGAAGCTCGCTTGAAGCTACAGGCACTTCCACGTAACGCAAGCCCGATTCGTCAAAGAAATCGTTGTTCATTAACCGGTCGCCCACGTGGCACATTCCGTAAATTCGGTTTGGCTCGTAGCAAGATTCGTGAAATCGCCTTCCGTGGCGAAATCCCCGGTTTAACCAAGGCCAGCTGGTAAGCGGCGAAAGAATTAGGAGAACTCATGAGTATCAGCGATCCAATCGCCGACATGTTGACCCGGATCCGCAATGCGCAAGCAGTGCAGAAACCACTAGTCACTATGCCGTCGTCAAAAGTAAAAGTAGCCATCGCAAAAGTGTTGCAAGATGAAGGCTATATTGAAAGTTTCGAAATCAAAGGTGAGGCAGCTAAGCCAGTGCTCCACATTGATCTCAAATACTATGCAGGCCGTCCTGTTATCGAGCGTATCGACCGTGTATCTACACCAAGTCTGCGTATCTATAAAGGCCGTCATGACATTCCAGAAGTAATGAATGGCTTGGGCATTGCAATTATTTCAACCCCTCAAGGCGTAATGACAGACCGTAAAGCACGTGCAACAGGCGTGGGCGGCGAAGTTATTTGCTACGTAGCTTAAGGAGCGAAATATGTCCCGCGTAGGTAAATCACCAATTCCAGTTCCTAAGGGCGCTGAGATCAGCATCAACGGTGCAAACATTACTGTTAAAGGTCCATTGGGCACTTTGACACATAACTTGCATCCTTCTGTTGGTTTGAAACAAGAAGATGGCGTATTGACAGTTGTTTTAAACAACGACTCACCAGAAGCTGGTGCTCAGTCAGGTACAGCCCGTGCATTGGTTAACAACATGGTTGTTGGCGTAACTACTGGCTTTGAGCGCAAGCTCAGCTTGGTAGGCGTTGGTTACCGTGCTGCTGCTCAAGGCGAAACATTGAAGTTACAACTAGGTTTCTCACACGACATTATTTACAACCTGCCAAAGGGCGTAAAGGCAGAGACTCCTACTCAAACTGAAATCATCATTAAAGGCTCCAACAAGCAGCAAGTTGGCCAGGTCGCAGCTGAAGTTCGCGCATATCGTTCACCAGAGCCATACAAAGGCAAGGGTGTTCGCTACGTGGATGAGGTTGTGCATCTGAAAGAAACTAAGAAGAAGTAAGCGAGATTAGAAAATGAATAAAGACGAATCCAGACAAAGACGTGCTCGGCAGACTCGTATTCGCATTGCTGAAGCTCAAGCAAATCGCTTAACAGTTATCCGTAGCAACTCACACATTTCTGCACAGGTATACAGCCCATGCGGAACCAAAGTTGTAGCAGCTGCTTCAACAATGGAAAAAGATTTGCGCCAAGCGATCAAAAACGGCGGCAATGCAGATGCTGCTGCACAAATTGGCAAATTAGTTGCTGAGCGTGCAGTGAAAGCAGGTGTTGTTGATGTTGCTTTTGATCGTTCCGGTCATCGTTACCACGGCCGTATTAAGGCCTTAGCTGAAGCTGCGCGTGAAGCCGGCCTGAAGTTCTAATAGGGTTTAGGAAAAAACATGGCAAAAATGCAAACTAAGATGCAAAACGAAGAGCGTGATGATGGTCTTCGCGAGAAGATGATCGCTGTTAATCGTGTAACTAAAGTGGTTAAGGGTGGTCGTATTCTCGGCTTCGCTGCACTCACAGTAGTTGGCGATGGCGATGGCCGCATCGGCATGGGTAAAGGTAAATCCAAAGAAGTTCCAGTTGCTGTTCAAAAAGCAATGGACGAAGCTCGTCGCAAGATGATCAAAGTTTCCTTGCGTAAAGGCACTTTGCAACACACTGTTACTGGTCAGCATGGCGCTTCACGCGTTTTGATCTCACCAGCTAAAGACGGTACTGGAATTATTGCTGGTGGACCAATGCGCGCGATTTTCGACGTGATGGGTGTAACGAACGTTGTTGCTAAGTCCCTCGGTTCTACAAACCCGTACAACTTGGTTCGTGCAACGATTGATGGTTTGAGCAAGATGAGTACTCCTGCTGAAATTGCTGCTAAGCGCGGTAAGTCAGTTGAAGAGATTCTCGGCTAAGACCAAAAGATTAGGAATCTACAAATGACAACATCAAACTCCAAAGTCAAACTGCAATTAGTTCGCAGCTTGATCGGTACACGCGAAAGCCATCGTGCAACTGTACGTGGCTTAGGCCTTGGTCGTATCAATTCTGTTTCTGAATTGGAAGACACACCAGCTGTTCGCGGCATGATTAATAAAGTTTCTTATCTAGTTAAAGTCATTGGCTAATAACTAGCAAGTAAATAGGCGAAGAATATGCAACTCAACACAATTAAACCTGCAGAAGGCTCCAAGAAAAACCGTCGTCGCGTTGGTCGCGGCATTGGTTCTGGACTTGGTAAAACTGCTGGCCGTGGTCACAAAGGTCAAAAGTCCCGTTCTGGTGGATTCCACAAAGTTGGATTCGAAGGCGGTCAGATGCCGATGTATCGTCGTTTACCAAAACGTGGTTTCGTGTCATTGACACGTCGCCATGTTGGTCAAATCACTTTGAATGACTTAGCAAAAATCAACTTGCCAGAAGTGGACTTACTGGTATTGAAGGCTCACGGCTTTGCTGGCGAGCAAATCAATGCAGTGAAGGTTATCAAAACTGGCGAACTCAAGATTGCTGTAACCCTCAAGGGAATCACAGCTACTGCCGGCGCAAAAGCAGCTATTGAAGCAGCTGGCGGCAAATTGGTTGAGTTGGCCTAATAGGTTTATTCGGTAAATATGGCATTAGCACCTACCAATAGCGCAAGCACTGCAACAGCAGGAGGCAAGTTCGGCGATCTTCGTCGTCGCTTGGTATTCCTGGTGTTGGCTTTGCTCGTCTATCGCTTGGGTGCTCACATCCCCGTTCCTGGCATTGATCCAGATCAGTTGGCTCAATTGTTTGCGGGTCAAAAAGATGGCATCTTGGGCATGTTTAACTTGTTCTCAGGTGGCGCGTTGTCTCGCTTTACCGTATTTGCTTTGGGAATCATGCCTTACATTTCTGCATCGATCATCATGCAGTTAATGACCATTGTTGTGCCTTCCCTGGAGTCCTTGAAAAAGGAAGGCCAAGCAGGCCAGCGCAAGATTACGCAATACACACGCTACGGCACAGTGTTCTTGGCTACTTTTCAGGCATTGGGTATTTCTGTTGCACTTCAAGCGCAACCAGGTTTGGTCATTAATCCAGGCTTGATGTTTGAGTTAAACACAGTCGTCACTCTAGTAACTGGCACGATGTTCTTGATGTGGTTGGGCGAGCAAATTACTGAGCGTGGTCTTGGTAACGGCATCTCCATCATTATTTTCGGCGGTATTGTTTCTGGTTTGCCAAATGCCTTGGCGAGCTTGTTAGAGCTGGTACGTACAGGCTCCATGAATATCATCTCTGCGCTCTTGATCGTTGTGATCGTTGTAGCAGTAACTTATTTTGTTGTATTTGTAGAGCGTGGTCAGCGCCGTATTTTGGTGAACTACGCTAAGCGTCAAGTTGGTAACAAGATTTATGGCGGTCAATCTTCATACTTCCCATTGAAGTTGAATATGGCTGGCGTTATCCCTCCAATTTTTGCTTCCTCGATTATTTTGTTCCCCGCAACGATTGCTGGCTGGTTTACATCAGGCGAGTCCACCAATATGTTCACCAGAATCATTAAGGACTTGGCTGCAACTTTGGCTCCAGGTCAGCCTGTGTACACCATTTTGTACGCAGCAGCGATTATTTTCTTCTGCTTCTTTTATACCGCATTGGTATTTAATAGCCGCGAGACTGCTGAGAACTTGAAGAAGAGTGGCGCATTTATTCCCGGTATTCGTCCGGGCGACCAAACGGCACGCTATATCGATAAGATCCTGGTGCGTTTAACTTTGGCTGGTGCAATTTATATGGTTCTGGTTTGCTTGTTGCCAGAATTCTTGGTGTTGAAGTACAACGTACCGTTTTATTTCGGTGGTACTTCATTGTTGATTATTGTTGTTGTTGCAATGGATTTCATGGCTCAAGTTCAGTCATTTGTTATGCAGCAGCAGTACGGCTCTTTGATGAAAAAAGCCAACTTTAAGATGGGCGCTTAACTGAATGTCTAAAGACGATGTAATTCAGATGGCGGGAGAAGTGGTAGAGAATTTGCCAAACGCGATGTTTCGCGTGAAGCTAGAAAACGGACATGTGGTTCTAGGGCACATTTCTGGAAAGATGCGGATGCACTACATCCGAATTTTGCCGGGAGATAAGGTGACTGTGGAGATGACTCCATACGATCTGACGCGCGCCAGAATCATTTTCCGTGCGAAGTAAAGATTAAGTAGTACCTATTTTTAAGAGGTGAGTTATGAAAGTTTTAGCATCCGTTAAGTGTATTTGCAGAAATTGCAAGATCATTAAGCGCAAACGCGTTGTGCGCGTGATCTGTTCTTCAGACGCACGTCATAAGCAGCGTCAAGGCTGATCTGGTTAATTAAGAGGAAATCTCATGGCACGTATCGCTGGGGTAAACATCCCAAATCATCAACATACTGTTATCGGTTTAACAGCAATTTTTGGCATTGGCACAACTCGTGCTCGCAAAATTTGCCAGACCACAGGTGTTGCAATCGACAAAAAAGTTAAAGATCTTACTGACGCTGACTTGGAAAAGTTGCGTGATGAAGTAGGTAAGTTCATCACCGAGGGTGACCTTCGCCGTGAAGTAACTATGAGCATCAAGCGTTTGATGGACTTAGGTTGCTACCGTGGCGTGCGTCATCGTAAGGGCTTGCCTGTACGTGGTCAACGTACTAAGACAAACGCGCGTACCCGTAAGGGCCCACGCAAGTCTGGCATCGCACTGAAGAAATAATCAAGAAAGTTTATTGACATGGCAAAACAACAATCCGCTTCCGCCGCTTCACAGCGCGCTCGTAAGAAGGTTAAAAAGAACGTTGCTGACGGTATTGCACACGTTCACGCTTCTTTTAACAACACCATCATTACGATCACTGATCGTCAAGGAAATGCGCTTTCATGGGCAACTTCTGGCGGCCAGGGCTTCAAAGGCTCACGTAAATCAACACCTTTTGCTGCTCAGGTAGCTGCAGAAGTTGCTGGTAAGACAGCCATTGAATGCGGTATCAAGAACTTGGAAGTTCAGATCAAAGGCCCAGGCCCAGGTCGTGAATCAGCAGTTCGTGCATTGAACTCATTGGGCATCAAGATCACTGAGATTCAAGACGTAACTCCAGTTCCTCACAATGGTTGCCGTCCTCCTAAGCGTCGTCGTATCTAAGCTAGGAAGTTGGCAGTACAAGTTTTAGTAGTTTTTATTAAAGCCCACTGTTCGCCTGATTTAAAGGGCGAACTCACCGCCGGTCGTAAGACTGCGGCAAAGAAAGGAAAGCATCGTGGCACGTTACTTAGGGCCTAAGGCCAAATTAGCACGTCGGGAAGGTACCGACTTATTTTTAAAGAGCGCACGTCGCGCCCTGTCAGACAAGTGCAAGTTAGATACTAAGCCTGGTCAACATGGTCGTACATCTGGCTCAAGAACATCCGATTACGGTAATCAATTGCGTGAAAAGCAAAAGGTTAAGCGTATCTATGGCGTATTAGAGCGTCAATTCCGTCGTTACTTCGCAGAAGCTGAGCGTCGCAAGGGTAATACTGGTGAAACATTGCTCCAGTTGCTTGAGTCACGTTTGGACAACGTGGTGTATCGCATGGGCTTTGGTTCAACTCGCGCTGAAGCACGTCAATTGGTTTCCCATTGCGCAATTTTGCTCAACGGCAATCCAGTAAATATCCCATCTATTCAGGTTAAGCCTGGTGATGTTGTTGCTATTCGTGAAAAAGCGAAGAAGCAAGCGCGTATTACAGAATCACTCAATTTGGTTCAGCAAATGTCTGCAGTTACCTGGGTTTCAGTGGATGCAGCCAAGCTGGAAGGAACATTTAAGCAAGTGCCTGACCGCGAAGATATTAGCGGTGAAATTAATGAAAGTTTGATCGTCGAATTGTATTCACGCTAATTAGGCACTCTCAAGGAAAAAATATGCAAACAAATTTGCTCAAGCCAAAAATTATTTCTGTTGAAGCGCTTACCGCCAACCAAGCTAAGGTTGTTATGGAGCCGTTCGAGCGTGGCTATGGCCACACACTCGGAAACGCATTACGTCGCGTACTCTTGTCCTCGATGGTTGGTTATGCGCCAACTGAAGTAGCAATTGCAGGTGTAGTACATGAGTATTCCACTTTGGATGGCGTGCAAGAGGATGTTGTAAACCTCTTGTTGAACCTCAAAGGTATCGTATTTAAATTGCAGTCTCGTGATGAAGTCACTATTAATTTGCGTAAAGAAGGCCCAGGCGTTGTTACTGCAAAAGATATCGACTTGCCACACGATGTTGAAATCATTAATCCTGATCACGTGATTGCTCACTTGTCTGCTGGTGGCAAGTTGGATATGCAAATCAAGGTTGAAAAAGGCCGTGGCTATGTTCCAGGTAACGTTCGTCAATACAACGATGAAACTACCAAGATCATTGGACGTATCGTATTAGATGCCTCTTTTAGCCCGGTTAGCCGTGTTAGCTATGCAGTTGAGTCTGCTCGTGTTGAGCAACGTACTGACCTCGATCGTCTCGTAATGACCATCGAAACAAACGGTGTGTTGTCTCCTGAAGAAGCAATTCGTCAAGCAGCTAGCATTTTGGTTGATCAATTGGTTGTATTCGCAGCTCTCGAGAGCAGCGAAGTTTCTGGTGATCTTGCACCAAGCCGCTCTTCAATGGTTGATCCAATGTTGATGCGTCCAGTAGATGACCTCGAGCTCACAGTTCGCTCTGCAAACTGCTTGAAGGCTGAGAACATTTACTACATCGGTGACTTGATTCAACGTACAGAGAATGAATTGTTGAAGACGCCTAATTTGGGTCGTAAGTCTTTGAATGAAATCAAAGACGTATTGGCTGCTCGTGGCTTAAGTCTTGGCATGAAACTCGAAAGCTGGCCTCCAGCTAACCTCGAGAAATAATTAGAAAGGAAGCATCATGCGTCACGGAAACGGCTTACGCAAATTAAACAGAACATCTTCACATCGCTTGGCGATGTTGCGCAACATGTCAAATTCTCTTTTGGAGCACGAAGTGATTAAAACCACTTTGCCAAAAGCAAAAGAATTGCGCATGGTTGTTGAGCCTTTGATTACCTTGGGTAAAAAAGACAACTTGGCAAACCGTCGCTTGGCATTTAACCGCACTCGCGATCGCGATATCGTGACCAAACTCTTTACAGAGCTCGGCCCACGCTACGCAACCCGTCCAGGTGGCTACCTTCGTATTTTGAAGTTTGGTTTCCGTCATGGCGATAATGCCCCAATGGCATTGGTTGAGTTGGTTGATCGTCCAGAAGTTGAAGAAACAACAGCTGTAGCTGAAGAGGCTTAAGTCTCCCAGTTGCATTGAAAAGCCAGGCTTCGGTCTGGCTTTTTTCATTGATAGGTTTATAAATACGGTATGCCTCAAATCCCCTCAGCCAATCCCAATCAGCTTTTGGTGGTCGTTACAAGCCTCCCAAATCTAGAGGCAGCCAAGGTATTGGCGCACACCCTACTTGAGGAAAAGATGGCCGCTTGCGTCCAATTGATGGATGGCATTCAATCGGTATATCGCTGGGAGGGTAAGATTTGCGAGGAGCATGAGGTTCTGTTATCTGCGAAAACGCTCGTTAGCAAATGGCTAGAAATTACGAGCTTTATTCAGCAGCAACATCCATATGATCTCCCGGAGATTCTGGCTTTTTCGCCAGAGCAATACTCACGACAATACGGCGAATGGGTGCAAGCTGAGGTAAATTCGAAGCCATGAAATCACACTTTTTTCTGAGCAAAATTTTTGCGCTATTGCTCTTGCTCTCCGCACAAGTGTTTGCTGCTCCGGATTTTTTGCCTCCAGAAAAAGCCTTTCGGGTTGAAGCCACTTGGTTGGAAAGCTCAAATCAAGTAGAGCTGGAATTTTTGCCTGCTAAGGGCTACTACATTTACCAAGAATCACTCAAATTTGATGCGGGTTCACAGTCTGGAAAGCTATATAACATAAGGCCTTCATTGCCTTTGGGAATAGAAAAGTTTGATGAAACTTTCCAGAAAAAACTACAAATTTATAAGCAACCTTTTTTAGTTTTATTAGATATCAAATCTTCTTCGCATCAACCCGTTCACCTGGAGGCCACTCTCCAAGGTTGTGCCGAGGCAGGCATTTGTTATCCACCCATGACCTTGAAGTTTTTGCTCACTGCACCAGGCGTTAAAGTGGCGCCCATACCGGAAGTGTTTGATGGCTCGCAGGCCTTAGAGAACTCTCAAGCGAATGTGAGCTTGACCGATTTATGGCGAGAGCGCGATGACGTCAATGCAATTGGCAGATTTCTAGAGAGCACCTCAACAAGTTATTTATTTTTAGCATTTTTTATCTTGGGCCTAGCCTTAGCTTTTACGCCCTGCGTATTGCCAATGCTGCCCATCCTGTCGAGTGTTATTTTTGGAACTCAGGGCGGCAAGGCAATTTCAAAAGGTCGCGCAAGCGTTCTTGCGCTGGCCTATGTCCTAGGCATGGCAATGGTTTATGCCCTAGCCGGTATCTTGATGGCAGCCCTTGGTGGAAGTGTTCAAAGGGTGTTGCAAAGTCCATTTGCTCTGGCCAGTTTTGCGCTCTTGCTTTTAGCCTTATCAGGCAGTCTATTTGGGCTCTATGACTTGCGCTTGCCCCAAGCCTGGCATCAGCATGTCGATCGTTTGGCAGGCCGCCAAAAGGGCGGTAGCCTCATTGGCGCGCTTGCGTTAGGGGGTATTTCCACCTTGGTTGCCAGCCCCTGTATCACAGCCCCATTAGCGGGTGTTTTAGCCTTTATTGCTCAAACGGGTTCCATGAGCCTTGGAGCGGGTCTATTGTTTGTGATGGCTCTGGGTATGGGCTTGCCGCTGCTGTTTATTGCTGTTGAGGCACGCATTCTGATTCCGTCTACTGGTATTTGGATGGTCTATTTGCAGCGGACCTTGGGTGTTTTATTGGTAGCTACCGCTGCCTGGATTGCATCACCCCTATTGAAATCCAGTGAACCCATGGAGTCTGTAAAAACAATCAATGGCCAAGTCATCCATCAGATTGGTGAGGTGAGTTTTGCAGTTATTCACTCTCCAGCAGAGTTAGATGCGCAGTTAGCTAAAGCTCAGGAAGAGCGAAAATTCGTGCTCCTAGATTTCTACGCTGACTGGTGTATTAGCTGCAAAGAAATGGAAGTAAATACCTTTGCAAATGCAGAAGTGAGCAAGGAGTTAAAGCAGTTTGCTCTATTGCAGGCTGATGTCACTGCGAACAGTCCTGCTAACCAAGCTCTCTTAAAACGTTTTGGTTTATTTGGCCCCCCAGGCATTTTGATCTTTAATCAACATTCTGAAGAACAACAAGATCAGCGGGTTATTGGCTATATGCCGCCTCAGCGCTTCATTGAAAAGCTACAGAAAATAGTTAGCAATTAAAGCAATGGCAAAAATTTCTGGGATTTTTGTTGCTTCGCTCGCAGGCGAAGCAATGCGACATAAAAATGACGTCAAGATTATTCCAGGCGTTGGGATTGAGGGAGATCGTTATGCGCTGGGCCTGGGAGCCTACTCCAAAATATTGCCAGCAAAATCAAGAGACATATCACTAATTACGAGAGATGGTATTGATGTCGCAAATCAGGTATTGAAGCGATTGGGTTTAGACTATTTCTTTGATTTTGAGACTAGAAGAAATATTGTTATTGAGGGCTTAAGCGCGCCAGATTTGAATAGCCTAGTCGGTAAAGAATTCTATTTGGGTAAGCACAAGCTCAGAGGGACTGAGTTATGCGCCCCCTGTGAGCGTCCCTCAAAGTTAACCAAGAAAAAAAGCTTTCTCGAGGCATTCGAAGATAGAGGTGGAATTAGAGCTCAAATCTTAGAGGCAGGCCATATTCAAATTGGCGACCCGCTTAAGGAAGATTTATCTGCTTGATTGAATTAAGCGCGCCGCTTCAAGAGCAAAATAAGTCAGTACGCCATCAGCACCAGCACGTTTAAACGCTAGTAGCGACTCCATCATCACGGCATCGTGATCTAGCCAGCCATTTTGTGCAGCAGCTTTGAGCATGGCGTATTCGCCGCTGACTTGGTAAGCGTAAGTGGGGTAATTAAATTCTTCGCGTACACGGCGCACAATGTCCAAATAGGGCATGCCCGGTTTGACCATCACCATATCGGCACCTTCACTGATATCGAGAGCAACCTCCCGCAAAGCCTCGTTGCCATTGGCACAATCCATTTGATAGGTTTTTTTATCAGCCTTACCAAGATTCTTCGCAGACCCCACTGCATCTCTAAACGGGCCATAAAAAGCAGACGCATATTTAGCGGAGTACGCCATGATGCGTGTATGAATTAAATTCTTTTGCTCAAGTGCTTCGCGAATCTTTCCGATGCGACCATCCATCATGTCTGATGGCGCAACAATGTCTACACCAGCCTCAGCTTGCGCAATCGCTTGCTTCACGAGGATCGCCGTTGTCTCATCATTCAGAATGCGGCCTTGCTCATCAAGCACGCCATCCTGACCATGACTGGTGTACGGATCGAGTGCAACATCGGTCATGATGCCTAAATTCGGAAAGCGTTTTTTTAGTTCGCGAACCGCAGTTGGAATTAATCCGTTTGGATTAAATGCTTCTTTGCCATCGGGGGTTTTTAATGCCGCATTAATCACGGGAAAGAGTGCTAGTACTGGAATGCCCAGATCCACACACTCTTGCGCAACTGGAAATAGTAAATCCAAAGAAACGCGATTCACGCCAGGCATTGAGGCAACTGCCTCAGATTTGCCTTGACCCTCAAGCAGGAAAACGGGATAGATCAAATCATTTGCCGAAACAGTATTTTCTTGCATGAGACGACGTGACCAATCATCACGACGCATGCGACGAGGGCGATGCCCTGGAAAATTGAATAAAGAATTAGTTGGTGATTTCATCTTCATGGGTTTCTGCTTCAAATAGCCATTTAATAATTAAATTATCTGCCTCTTCAAGGCCTATCCGTTTAGTGCTTGAAAATAATTGTGCCGTAAGCTGCTTGGATTCGCCCGTACCATCAGGTAATGCGGGATCGTATTGCTGCAGTTGTTTGCGCACGGCCTCTAAGGCATGCTTGCACTCGCTTTTGTTCAACTTGTCGCATTTGCTCAACAAAATATGGATGGGCTTGCCGGTTGGGACAAACCATTGAATCATTTGCTCGTCTAGGTCAGTGATGCCGCGTCTGGCATCAACAATCAGGACCATGCCTACCAACTGCTCGCGTTCTTGCAAATAGTCGCTTAGAAGGCTATTCCAGTGATATTTGGTCTCATGATTGACTGCGGCATAGCCATAACCGGGTAAGTCCACCAAATAGGCTAAAAGGTCATCTTTGGCAAAAAGGCCAAAATAATTGATATGTTGGGTTCTACCAGGCGTTTTACTGGCAAAAGCGAGCCTTTTTTGATTGCAAAGGACGTTTATAGCGCTCGATTTGCCTGCATTTGAGCGACCGGCAAAGGCCACCTCACGCAGGGGGGTGGCAGGCAGGCAATGGGTGTCATTGACTGTGGTGGCGAATCGGGCTTGAAAGAGTTTAGACATGTCCAGAAGCTATTGTAAAATCACGCAAAATCATGAAATATCTCATGGTGTTGGGTAAAAAGGTTGTAAATGTAGGGCCCAAACACTTTTAGGAATTTTTGCCAAGGTAAACATAATGCGTCAAACCTCCCAAATCTCCAAATCCACTAGCTTGCGTGCTGGTTGTGCTGCCCTGTCCATTTTCGCTCTGATCGGTCTTTCTGGTTTAGTCAGCGCGGCTGATATGCCTGCAGCTGCTCCAGCGGCTGCCGCAAAAGCTGAAGTGCCAGGTAAACCAAAAGTTGATGCAGCAGCTGGTGAAGCCTTGTATTCCAATGGCGATGCTACACGCGGCGTAACCGCCTGTATTACTTGCCACGGCCCGAAAGGCCAAAGCGCTGTGGGCACATGGCCAAAACTTTCTGCACAGCATGCCGCATACACTACTAAGCAATTGAAAAACTTTAAAGAAGGCACTCGTGCGAACGCGGTGATGATGGGTATGGCCGCTACTTTGACTGAGCAAGACATGCAGAATATTGCAGCCTTCTTGGTGAAGCAGCCGGCTTCTCAAGGTGTTGCACAAAACAAAGACACGATTGAATTAGGTCAAAGCATTTACCGTGGTGGCATTGCTGCAAAAGGCGTTCCTGCCTGTGCTGCATGCCATAGCCCAAATGGTGCTGGTATTCCTGCGCAGTATCCTCGTTTAGGTGGTCAGTGGGCTGATTACTCTTATGCACAGCTAGTGGCATTTAGTAATGGCAGCCGTAAGAATGGTCCAATGATGACAACAATTGCTTCAAAACTATCAGATCAAGAAATGAAAGCAGTTGCAGATTACATGGCTGGTTTGCATTAATTCTGCTGCATCCATTAAATAAAAACCCCGCTCATGTAGCGGGGTTTTTATTTGCCTCATTGTTAGCGTAAAAAGTGCCTAAGCATTTTTCAACTTATTTTGGCAAAACAGATTCGCTCGCAAATAAATCAGTGGTGTTCTCGCGTGCACGAATCACATACGCATTTTTTCCATCAACCATAATTTCTGCAGGTTTTGGGCGCGTGTTGTAATTAGACGCCATCACAAAACCATAAGCACCTGCGGAGAGAATGGCGAGTAGGTCACCCTCTTCCACTGCAAGTTGACGATCTCTTCCCAGCCAGTCACCGGATTCGCAAACGGGGCCAACGACGTCGTAGGTCATGCTTTTGGCTTGCTTGGTTTGTGCAGGCACTATGCCGTGATGGGCTTCATATAGTGCAGGACGCATGAGTTCAGTCATTGCGGCATCGACGATGCAGAAGTTCTTCTCAGCGCCAGGCTTGAGGTATTCGACCGTGGTCAGGAGGACGCCGGCATTGCCAACCAAGGATCTCCCAGGCTCTAATACGATGTCGAGGTGTCCAAAACCTCGTTCAGCGACACGGTCCAGAAGGGTGTTGGTGAACTCGGTAATATCAGGTGGTGTCTCATCGCTATAGGAAATTCCGAGACCACCACCAAGATCTAAATGGTGAATAACGATGCCTTCTTTTTTCAATTGCGCCACAAGATCTAATACTTTATCTAGAGCATCCAAATAGGGTGCTGTCGTGGTTATCTGTGAGCCAATATGGCAATCGATACCAACCACATCAATTTGAGGGAGCTGCGAAGCCTCGCGATAGGTTTTTAAAACCTCGTGGTAGGCAATTCCAAATTTATTTCCTTTTAAGCCGGTGGAAATATAAGGATGCGTTTGGGCATCAACATCGGGATTCACGCGCAAAGAAATGGGTGCGCGTAATTTCAACTCGTTAGCAACTCGATTGATCTGGTGGAGTTCAGCAATAGACTCTACATTGATGCATTTCACGCCCGCTCGCAGTGCGGCTGCAATTTCAGCGGCAGATTTTCCAACGCCTGCAAATACTAGGCTTTGAGGATCTGCGCCAATAGCGAGGGCGCGGGCCAACTCGCCACCGCTCACTAGATCAAACCCCGCGCCGAGTTTTTTGAAGCAATCAATGACCGCTAAATTGCTATTGGCTTTCATGGCGTAATGCACTCGCGCCCGACGTTTGCCGCTAGGGGAAGTGCAAGCTTTGTCATAGGCTTGATAGGCTTGGGTTAATGCTTTTTTGCTATACACGTAGAGTGGTGTACCAAACTCTTTCGCTAAATCTGTCAAAGCGATCTCTTCGGCATACCAATTGCCGTTACGTTCACTAAAGCCAGCTAATTGTGGGAGTGGAATCGATTTGCTTGTCATTACTTGGCCGATGAAGAAGTGTTGGTACTCGCGGGTGCTACAGGTGGGTAAAGCTTGCCTTTAGGCTCTGGCTCAGATGGCGCTGGAGGGACAGGTGGCACATTTGGCATATACAGAGGACCTCTAATCCCGCATCCAACAAGGGATATTAAAAGGCTAATGCTGAAGGCTCTATGAAGAATCGCTATCATGAATGTCTCTAAAACGAATGATTGAATATAGCATGCAGGGCTCTGATATGAATCCAAATAATTCAGGCATTGAAACGATTGATGACAAGCAGTTTTTCCAGCTTGGCAGCAATGTATTGCACTCGATTGAGGTGGCGCTGGAGGCTGCCGACGATGAGCTAGATCTGGATCTGGACGTAGAACGTCAGGGTGGTAATGTGATCAATATCCGCTTTCGGGATAAAAGCGTCATTGTGGTCAATACTCAGCCTCCCTTACATGAGATTTGGGTGGCGGCAAAGTCGGGTGGATATCACTATCGCTGGGCCGGTACTGTGGCCCAACCGCTTTGGCTTGATACTAAAACGGGTAAGGAGCTTTTGAGCGATCTTTCAGAATTTGCCAGCGCTCAGGCTGGGCAGCCTGTCAAAATTGAGCTAATGAAAGCTTAAGACTAAAGATGGGTTTAAGCTGCACCCGTCGCCGCTAAGGTTTCGATAACCTGCACATCAGCTACGCTCTGAATTTTGGCCTGACCAATTTTTTCTAAAACGACGTAGCGAATTTGACCGCCCTCAGTTTTTTTATCCACTTGCATGAGTTCCATATAGCGCTGTGCGCCAAATTTCGGCGGAACGGTTGGTAAGCGCATAGACTCAATAATCTTACTAAGACGCTGGGCGTCGGCTTTGCTGATGTAATTTAATCGGCAAGATAAATCTGCGCCTAACACCATGCCACATCCAACGGCCTCACCATGGAGCCATTCTCCGTAACCCATACCTGCCTCAATGGCATGGCCAAAGGTATGTCCAAAGTTGAGGGTTGCACGAATGCCACCTTCTTTTTCATCGGCGGAAACCACAGCAGATTTAATCTCACACGAGCGCAATACCGCATGTCCCATTGCTTCTGTATCGCAAGCTAATAAAGCACTTGCGTTTGCCTCAATCCAATCTAAAAAAGGTGCGTCTGCAATAGCGCCGTGCTTCACTACTTCCGCTAGTCCAGCAGATAACTCACGCTGAGGTAGAGTTTTTAAAGTGTTGAGATCGGCAATCACAGCAACGGGCTGATGAAAAGCGCCAATCATATTTTTCCCTAATGGATGATTGATGCCTGTTTTGCCACCAACCGAAGAGTCAACTTGCGCTAATAGTGTGGTGGGCACTTGAATAAAGCGGATGCCACGCATAAAGCTTGCAGCTGCAAATCCAGTCATGTCCCCAATCACGCCGCCACCAAGGGCGACCAACATGGTTTGGCGATCAGCCCCAAACTTTAATAAGTCATCAAAGATCAGCTGTAGATTTTTCCAATCCTTGTAGGACTCACCATCTGGCAAGACAATGGTTCTCACGGGTTTGCCAAACTGTTCGAGAGTGTTGGTTAGTCGCTGTGCATACAAAGGGGCCACAGTGGTATTGGTCACGATATAAATCGAGGTTGATTTTTCGCAAGCCTGAAATAGCTCGGATTGGTCAATTAAGTCAGTGCCAATATAGATGGGGTAGCTGCGATTACCAAGATCAACTTCAAGTGTTTTCATCGTAAGGCCAATATATTTAAGCGGATAGTTCAAGCTGCATGATTAAAGTATTGACCAACTGATTCACGCTGGGCTTGCCAGTTTCAATCACATGGTCAGCAATTTCGCGATACAGCGGATCGCGAATGGCATACAAATTTTCTAAGATCTTTTTAGCATCGCCATTGCGCAGTAAGGGACGACCTTCGCCACCTTTGGTGCGATGCCAGAGCTCAGTGGGGTTTGCATGAAGATAAATAACTGTGCCTTGAGAACTTAATGCTTGGCGATTTTCGGGTAAGAGTACTGCGCCACCCCCGGTGGCTAAAACGATATTTTGCTCACTAGTGACTTCTCGAATAGCCTGGGCTTCACGCTTGCGAAATCCTTCTTCGCCTTCCATCTCAAAAATGACGGGAATTTTGACGCCGCAACGTTCTTCAATGACATGGTCGGCGTCGAGAAAACGACGCCCCAATTTTTTTGCAAGCACTTTACCGACGGTCGACTTTCCGGCACCCATGAGGCCGATTAGAAAGATATTGTTTGTCGAAGAGTTCACCCTTCGATTTTATTAGGGTTTATCGAGTACGGTAGGGGTTAAGAAGACTAAGAGTTCAGTTTTATCCTTTAACCGCGATTTATGGCGAAATAAGTACCCAATTAGGGGGATGTCGCCCAATAAAGGCACTTTGACTTCATCCTCTCTTTCGGTGGTTTGGAAGATTCCCCCAATAATGGCTGTGCCGCCGTTTTCTACAGTGACTTCAGAGCTCAGGCTTTTGGTGTCAATAGCATAGCCTTGCTCGGTTTTCATGCCAATAGTGTCTTTATTGATGCCCACGAGCATGGATACTTTTCCGTCGGGGTGAATCTTGGGTAAGACCTCTAGGCGCAGATTGGCTTTTCGAAACTGTAATTTGCTGCCACTTTGCGAGGTGGTTTGATAAGGCAGCTCAGTACCTTGCTCAATCGTTGCCTTCACTTGGTCGCCTGTCATGATGCGCGGATTTGAAAGAATCTTGCCTTGCCCCTCTGATTCGAGCGCAGAAAGTTCTATTTGCAGTAATCGATTGGCACTTTTGGAAACCAGGGTGGCAGCAACTGTGGCTGGATTAAAGCCGCTTAAGCCTGATCCCGCCAAGTCTTGGTTGCTGACCATTTTTTTGCCCGGATTGTCACCCAAGCTTTGCGCTTGGTAGTTTAGTTTGGCGCCTAGCTCTCGAGCGAATCGCTCATCCGCTTCCACAATGCGGGCCTCAATCAGAATTTGTCTAGGGCTATTGACGTGGTCACCACCGAATGGAAGGGCGGCATCTTCGCGACGATATTTTTGAAATGTTTGAATTTCTTGGTGTGGCCCAATCCAAAAAATGTCGCCGTTTCTAATGAGACGTAAACCTCTGCTAGCCAAGATCGAGTGCAGGGCGGTTTGCCATGGCGTGTTCTGAAGATCAACAGTCATTGTTCCTTTGATGGATTCGCTCAATAAAAAATTGACTCCTCCTAATTTGCCCAGAATCGTCAACAGTTCGCTGATTTCGATATCGGTAAATTGGAGGCTGATGCGAGTATCTGATGAGGTGGTTTGATGGTGTGAGCTATTGGCGGGAGCAGCGATGCAAATCGCCAATAGGAGACACCAGAAGATTGCAGTTTTAGATATAGCGCTCATTCAATATTGGAAGTTTTGAGGGTGACAGTTTTGCCTTGAGCATTAGTAAAGAGGGCAGCGTTTTTATCGAGACTGCTAAGCCGCCAATCACCCAGTACGATGGCGCCTTTCTCAAAGGACAGACTTCTTTTGCCGGCCCGAAAAAAGGCCTGCTGTATTCCACCCATTTGGGTGCTCCCGATATAGCGCCAGTTCAGCAATTCAGATTCAAAAGGAGTCATCTGTGGTTTTGGGGTGACCGTTTTAGGCCTATTTTTACCTAATAAGTGAATACTTACTTCTATTGAATCTATTGATTCGTATAAGTCTGCTTCAATATCAAGTACCTCATCCTGAAGCGCGGTCAAATCTTGAGTCAGTCTTTTGACCTGCTGTTGTAGGGCATCTTGTTCGGATGTTTGTTGAGCTTGATCCGGCTGATAAGCGGTAAAAAAGGCATACCCCAAACCTAGTGCCACGATTCCCAAACCCGCGAGCGGGAGCAATTTTTGGGGGAAAACCCAGTCAGGCCATTGACCCAAACTACCCTCAGTTTTGGGAGGGGCTGGCTGGGCGGGAGGACGCCTTGGGGGTGATGATGGTTTACGAATTCCATGAGGATCAGGAATCGCAGGGTCATCGCCAAGCTCACTCAATATTTCATCAAAAGACTGCGGGGAGATTTGGCGAGATGGCATGCGCCCATTCTGAGAATAATGAGGTCATAAATCCATCGGCCCCTCTTGAATTGATTGTGAGAAAAGGGCGTTAGCAAACTGAAAATCAAGGTTTTTGGAGCTTTCGGTGAAATTGTCTAAGCACCCTATAATTTGGACATATGGCGCTTCCTCCAAAAGACAAGCCGACGTTCAATCAGCGTCCAATTCGTCAGCCCGATAGACGTCCACGTCAATCTCGAGTGGACCCAGGCTCGCCTGGGAAGTCTTCAGGAAGTCCTTTGGTCAAAGCCTTACTCATTATTGGAGTGGCGGCAGCCTTAGTTGTGACGCTATTGTTGGGTTATGCCTTCTTAATTGCTAAGCCTAACCTGCCAAAAATTTCTGCTTTAACTGATTACAACCCCAAAACACCTTTACGCATTTACACGGCAGACAAAGTCTTAATTGGCGAGTTTGGTGAAGAGCGTCGTAAAGTTATTCCCTTGAATGACATCCCCTTAGTCATGCGCAATGCAGTAATTGCCACAGAGGATGATCGCTTTTATTCACATGGTGGCGTGGATTACATTGGCGTCCTTAGGGCCGGGCTTGCCAATCTCCGGGGGCACTTGGCTCAAGGTGCGTCGACCATCACGATGCAAGTGGCAAGGAACTTCTTTTTGAGCAATGAAAAAACGTTCAGCCGAAAAATATATGAAATATTGCTTGCATGGGAAATTGAGTCTGAACTAACAAAAGACAAGATTCTCGAAATCTATATGAACCAGATTTTCTTGGGTCAACGCGCTTTTGGATTTGCGAGCGCATCACAGATTTACTTTGGTATTGAACTCAAAGATATTTCAGTGGCACAAGCAGCGATGTTGGCTGGCTTGCCCAAGGCCCCTTCGGCTTACAACCCTGTCACCAACTTCAGGCGCGCCAAGATTCGTCAGGAATACATCTTGCAGCGCATGCGCGATCTTGGTTATATCAATGCTGAAGAGTATCAAAAGGCCATGGCAGAAGAATTGCATATTCGAGGCCTGGGCAATGAATTTGCAGTGCGTGCAGATTTTCCAGCTGAGATGGTGAGACAGTTGTTATTTAGTCAATATGGAGAGGCCATCTACTCTCAAGGCATTGACGTTTACACCACCATCCTGAAAGCAGACCAAGATGCGGCATACAAAGCCGTTCGTCGCGGCATTTTTGAATACGACTTACGCCATGCTTACAGGGGCCCAGAAGGTTTTATTGATTTGCCCGACGATCCTGTTAAACGTCAGCGCGCCATTGATGAAGCGTTATTGGCATATCCGCAATTGGATGATTTGCAGTCTGGCGTAGTGCTCGACGTCAAACCAAAAGAGATGCAGGTCATGATCTCGACTGGTGACACTATTACCATCAAAGGTGAGGGCATGAAACTGGCTGCCGCATCACTGACCGATAGCACTCAACCAAAAAAACGTCTACGACCTGGCGCGGTAGTGAGGTTGTTGTCTGATGGCGGCATTTGGAAATTGGCTCAGTTACCTCAAGTAGAAGCCGCATTTGTTTCGATGAATGCGGAAACGGGCGCGATTCTTTCTTTAGTGGGCGGTTTTGATTTCCGTCGCAATCAATTCAATCACGTGACTCAAGCCCTGCGTCAGCCAGGTTCATCATTTAAGCCCTTCATCTACGCAGCTGCTATTGAAAAAGGTTTTACGCCTAGCACCATGGTCAACGATGCACCTTTGTCTATTGGCAGTATGGAAACGGGTAGCCAGGCATGGGAGCCTAAAAACTATGATGGCAAATATGACGGCATGATGCGTTTGCGTAATGCCTTGGCTAAATCGAAGAACTTAGTTTCAGTCCGAATTATTCGTGCCATTGGCCCGTCCTATGCGCAGGAATATATTCAGCGTTTTGGTTTTGAGCCTGAGAAGCATCCCCCATATTTGACAATGGCTTTGGGGGCTGGTTCTGTTACTCCTCTACAGATGGCCTCTGCATATAGCGTGTTTGCTAATGGTGGTTATCGTGTCGATCCATTTTTGATTGACAAGATGGTGGATTCAAAAGGGGCAGTCTTGTTTGAGGCTAAGCCAGCGAGCGTTGGTAATGGCGCCCCTCGAGTGTTGGATGCACGTACTGCATTTGTGATGGATAGCATGCTGCAAGAGGTGACAAAAACTGGTACCGCGGCAAGTGCACGCAGCAAGTTGGGGCGTTCTGATATTGCAGGTAAAACCGGCACAACAAATGAATCGCACGATGCTTGGTTTGCTGGTTACAACCCTAAAGTCGTGGCAATTGCCTGGATTGGTTTTGATAAGCCGGCTAGCTTGGGCGATCGTGAAACCGGTGGCGGCTTAGCCTTGCCGATGTGGATCTCCTATATGTCAACGGCTCTCAAAGACATACCGCAGCAGTCTCGCGAAGTCCCAGAGGGCGTCACCCAAGCTGACGGTGATTGGTTCATTCCTGAGTTCTCTCGCAATGGCGGGGTTCGCGAACTGCAGTAGTTCGTTATCAGAATGGCTCGCCAAGCTCGCACTGTTATACCTGGCCAAGCAATGCATGTGTTGGTTCGTGGTAATAACCGTGAAACCCTTTTCTTTAGTAACGAAGACCGTCGTACCTACTTAGAGTGGTTACGTGAGGCTGCAAGACAATTTGGCTGCGCAGTGCACGCATTTGCCTTGATGCCCAATCATGTACATTTATTAATGACACCCCAAAATGAAGACTCTCTTGCGAAGACGATGCAATCTTTGGGGCGTCGTTATGCGCAATATTTCAATCAACAACATCACCGCTCCGGAACTATTTGGGAGGGAAGATATCGCTCATCTTTAATTGATCCAGATTATTTTCTGCGTTGCCAGCGATACATCGAACTCAATCCAGTCAGGGCAGGCTATGAGTCCAGCCCACAAGATTCTGGTTGGACCAGCTTTGCTACCCATATTGGAGGGAACGCCGAGCCTTGGTTGGTGGATCACCAGCATTTTTGGAAATTAGGTAATACGCCTTTTGAGCGACAAATGGGTTGGGCGAGTTTTGTCAAAGAGGGTGCCCCACATTGGGAGGACCGACAGATTACTGAGGCACTCATTCGTTCTAAGCCTTGGGTAAGCGATATTTACGCCAAAAAGTTGTTTAAAGAGACTCCCGAATTAGCCCAAATTCGCCATCGTGGACGCCCCAGGAAAATAAATCAAGTAAATTCAAGTACTTAGGGCAATCATCATTCCGTGGCTCTGAATTAGAAGTCTTGAATCTATCGACTCTGTCCCCATATATAAAATTCATATTGGTGCGACATCAAAATAAATGGGACAGACTCATTTTATTTCTATTGCATCGATATGGGTATTCACCTATATTGGATCCTCCAAAAGTTATTAGGCCTTTGTTGCCCCTCGGAAATACTATGACTACACAATTGAATTCTGATCTTCGCCCAATCGCTCAAGGTCTATATGACCCACAAAATGAGCATGACGCCTGTGGCGTAGGATTTGTCGCACATATCAAGGGTAAGAAATCTCACGAGATCGTTTCTCAGGGTTTGAAGATTCTGGAAAACTTAGACCACCGGGGCGCGGTGGGTGCTGATCCTTTAATGGGTGACGGTGCCGGTATCTTGATTCAGATTCCAGATACTTTGTATCGCGAAGAAATGGCTAAACAAGGCGTTACTTTGCCTCCATATGGTGAATATGGTGTGGGTATGATTTTCTTGCCAAAAGAACACGCATCACGTTTGGCTTGCGAACAAGAGTTAGAGCGCACTGTACGTTTAGAAGGTCAAGTGGTGTTGGGTTGGAGAGATGTGCCAGTAGATGTGAAGTTACCGATGTCTCCAACCGTGCAAATGACCGAGCCGTTCATTCGTCAAATTTTTATTGGACGTGGTCGCGACATCATGACAACCGATGCGCTAGAGCGTAAGTTGTATGTCATTCGCAAAACCGCAAGTCATGCAATTCAAGATTTGCATTTGAAGCACGGCAAAGAATATTTTGTTGCTTCAATGTCAGCTAGAACCATTGTTTATAAGGGTTTGCTGTTAGCAAACCAAGTGGGCGCTTATTACCAGGACTTGCAAGATAAGCGCACAGTATCTGCACTTGCTTTGGTACACCAACGCTTCTCTACCAATACTTTCCCTGCTTGGGAGTTGGCGCATCCGTATCGCATGATTGCGCATAACGGTGAAATTAATACTGTTAAAGGGAACGTGAACTGGGTGAACGCACGTGAGGGCGCGATTAGCTCCCCAGTGCTAGGTGATGATTTGCAAAAACTCTGGCCTTTGATTTATCCAGGTCAATCAGACACCGCTTGCTTTGATAACTGCTTAGAGTTGTTAGTCATGTCTGGCTATCCATTAGCGCAAGCAATGATGATGATGATTCCTGAGGCATGGGAACAGCATGCATTGATGGATGACAACCGCCGCGCATTCTATGAATATCACGCTGCCATGATGGAGCCATGGGATGGTCCTGCAGCGATGGCATTTACCGATGGCCGTCAAATTGGCGCAACTTTGGATCGCAATGGTTTGCGTCCAGCACGCTATTACGTGACCGATGATGATCTTGTCATCATGGGCTCTGAGGCTGGTGTGCTCCCAATTCCTGAGAGCAAGATTGTTCAAAAGTGGCGCTTACAGCCAGGCAAGATGTTCATGATCGACATGGAGCAAGGTCGCATCATTGACGACGTTGAACTCAAGAATGCTGTTTCAAAAGCAAAGCCATATAAGAGTTGGATTGATGCTGTTCGTGTGAAGCTCGATGAAGTTGACGCTAGCAAAGCGGACTTGATTGACGAAAAAACTACGATCCGCCCAGCGGCTAAATTATTAGATCGTCAGCAGGCGTTTGGTTATACCCAAGAAGATATTAAGTTCCTCATGGCACCAATGGCCATGAATGGCGAGGAGGCGATTGGATCCATGGGCAACGACAGCCCATTAGCGGTGCTCTCCAATAAGAACAAGCCACTGTATAACTACTTCAAGCAATTATTCGCGCAAGTTACCAACCCTCCAATCGATCCGATTCGCGAGAACATGGTGATGTCTTTAGTTTCTTTCATTGGACCAAAGCCGAATTTATTGGATACCAATAACATCAATCCTCCAATGCGCTTGGAAGTTAGTCAGCCTATTTTGGATTTTGATGACATCACCAAGATTCGCCATATTGGTCATTACACCAATGGTAAGTTCCGCTCCTACGAATTAGATATTTGCTACCCAGCTGCATGGGGCAAAGCTGGTATCGAGGCTCGTTTGGCATCATTGTGTGCTGAAGCTGCAGATGCCGTCCGTTCTGGCTACAACATTTTGATCGTGAGCGATCGTCAGGTTGATGAGAAGCACGTAGCCATTCCTGCATTGTTAGCCACTTCTGCAATTCATCAGCACCTAGTGCAAAAAGGTTTACGCACTAGCGTTGGCCTCGTGGTGGAGACTGGAAGCGCCCGTGAGACACACCACTTCGCGCTCTTGGCTGGTTATGGTGCAGAAGCTGTTCATCCATATCTCGCTATGGAAACCTTGGCTGAAATGGCTAAAGGCTTATCTGGCGATCTTTCTGCTGAAAAAGCAGTGAAGAACTTTGTCAAAGCAATTGGTAAGGGCTTGCAAAAAGTGATGTCCAAAATGGGTATCTCTACATACATGTCCTACACCGGCTCTCAGATTTTTGAGGCGATTGGTTTAAATCACGACATCATTGATCAGTACTTCAAAGGTACCCCATCGAACGTAGGCGGTATCGGTGTATTCGAAGTGGCTGAGGAAGCATTGCGTATGCACAGTGCCGCCTTTGGCAATGATCCAGTGTTGACCAATATGCTTGATGCTGGCGGTGAGTATGCCTTCCGTATTCGTGGTGAGAACCATATGTGGACTCCAGATACGATTGCAAAGCTGCAGCATTCAACTCGTATTGGTGCTGAAAAGGGTTATCAGACTTACAAAGAGTACGCCAACATCATTAATGATCAAACCAAGCGCCAGATGACTTTGCGTGGTTTGTTTGAATTTAAGATTGATCCAAGTAAAGCGATTCCATTAGATGAAGTCGAGTCAGCTAAAGAGATCGTGAAGCGTTTTGCCACAGGTGCAATGTCTTTGGGTTCTATTTCTACAGAGGCGCACGCAACTTTGGCAATCGCAATGAACCGTATTGGCGGTAAGTCCAATACTGGTGAGGGTGGCGAAGATCCAAATCGCTACGTAAATGAGCTCAAAGGTATTCCAATCAAGAAGGGCGAGTCTTTAGCCAGCATCTTGGGTAGCGATGTTGTAGAAGCCAATATTCCATTGCAAGATGGCGACTCATTGCGCTCTAAGATTAAGCAGGTTGCCTCTGGTCGCTTTGGTGTCACCACTGAGTATTTGCGTTCTGCAGATCAGATTCAGATCAAGATGGCGCAAGGTGCTAAGCCTGGTGAGGGCGGTCAATTACCTGGTGGCAAAGTATCTGACTATATTGGTAAGTTACGTTTCTCAGTGCCGGGCGTTGGTTTGATTTCTCCTCCTCCGCACCATGATATTTACTCTATTGAAGATATCGCGCAATTGATTCATGACTTGAAAAACGTTAACCCAAAAGCAGACGTTTCTGTGAAGTTGGTATCTGAAGTTGGTGTTGGTACTGTTGCTGCGGGTGTTGCAAAAGCAAAAGCAGACCACGTTGTGATCGCTGGCCATGATGGCGGTACTGGCGCATCGCCGCTCTCATCCATTAAGCATGCTGGTTCCCCATGGGAGCTTGGCTTGGCTGAAACACAGCAAACTTTAGTTCTGAATGGTTTGCGTAGCCGTATTCGTGTTCAGGCTGACGGCCAAATGAAGACGGGTCGCGACGTTGTAATTGGTGCTTTGTTGGGTGCCGATGAATTTGGTTTTGCGACAGCTCCATTGGTTGTTGAGGGTTGCATCATGATGCGTAAGTGTCATTTGAATACCTGCCCAGTTGGTGTGGCGACTCAAGATCCTGAGCTGCGTAAGAAATTCTCTGGCAAGCCAGAGCACGTTGTGAACTTCTTCTTCTTTATTGCTGAGGAGGCTCGCGAGATCATGGCGCAGTTGGGTATTCGTAAGTTTGATGACTTGATTGGTCGTGTTGATCTCTTAGATACTCGCAAGGGTATTGAGAACTGGAAAGTGCATGGTTTAGATTTCAGCAAGATTTTCGCTGAGCCACAAGTGGCAGCCGAAGTGCCACGCTATCAAGTGCTGACTCAAGACCATGGTTTAGCAAGCGCACTCGACAATATTTTGATTGAGAAGAGTGAGCCTGCATTGGAACGTGGTGAGAAAGTTTCTTTCATCGTTCCGGTGAAGAACGTCAACCGCACAGTAGGCGCAATGCTTTCTGGTGAAGTTGCTCAGCGTTATGGTCATGCAGGCTTGCCGGATGACACCATTCATATCCAGTTGAATGGCACTGCTGGCCAAAGCTTTGCAGCCTTCTTAGCGCGCGGCATTACTTTGGATCTAGTTGGTGATGGCAATGACTACGTTGGCAAAGGCTTGTCCGGCGGTCGCGTCATCGTTCGCGCTCCCCATGAGTTCCGTGGCGATACAGCTAAGAACATTATTGTTGGCAATACCGTTCTCTACGGTGCAATTGCTGGCGAGGCATTCTTTAACGGCGTAGCGGGCGAGCGTTTTGCAGTCCGTAACTCTGGTGCTACTACTGTTGTAGAGGGTACTGGCGATCACGGTTGTGAATATATGACTGGTGGAACGGTCGTTGTATTGGGTGCTACAGGCCGTAACTTTGCTGCAGGTATGAGCGGTGGTATTGCTTATGTGTATGACGAAGATGGTTTGTTTGATAAGCGCTGCAATACCAGCATGGCGACTTTGGAAAAAGTATTGCCTTCTGCTGAGCAGATTGCCCAGATGCCTAAGTCTGAATGGCATGCCCCTGTCGATGTTAAAGACGGTGGCGAGCGCTTGACTGATGAGCAAATTTTGAAGGGCTTGATTGAGCGTCACTTCCGCCACACAGGCTCTGAGCGTGCCAAAGCTATCTTGGCTGATTGGGAAAACGCCCGCAGCCGCTTTGTGAAGGTGCTTCCAACCGAGTACAAGCGTGCCCTAGGTGAGTTGTGGGAAAAAGCTCAAAACAAAACCGTTGCTGCTTAATTAATCAACATAGATATTAAGAAAAGATACTAAGGATTCGATATGGGTAAGGTCACTGGATTTATGGAGTTTGAGCGCGTCGAGGAAAGCTACGAAGCGCCGGTTAAACGTCTCCATCACTACAAAGAATTTGTTGCCGCATTGAGTGATGAAGAGGCGAAAGTTCAAGGTGCGCGTTGTATGGATTGTGGTATTCCGTTTTGTAATAACGGCTGCCCAGTCAACAACATCATTCCTGACTTCAATGATTTAGTGTTTCATAGCGACTGGAAGAATGCATTAGACGTACTGCAATCTACTAATAACTTCCCAGAATTTACAGGCCGTATTTGTCCAGCTCCTTGTGAAGCTGCTTGTACTTTGGGAATCAACAGTACTGCCGTAGGCATTAAGTCGATTGAGCACGCCATTATCGATAAAGGCTGGGAAAACGGTTGGGTTAAACCACAGCTATCTAAAACAAAGACTGGCAAAAAGGTTGCAGTTGTTGGCGGCGGTCCTGCAGGCATGGCAGCTGCACAGCAATTGGCACGCGTTGGCCATGATGTCACGGTATTTGAAAAGAATGATCGCGTTGGCGGTTTGCTGCGCTACGGTATTCCTGACTTCAAAATGGAGAAGTGGCTCATTGATCGTCGCGTTGAGCAAATGCAAGCCGAGGGCGTGAAATTTGAAACTGGCGTATTTGTTGGTAAAGAAGCAATCGGTGCCGAAGTAAAGAATTACTCCAACAAAACAGTTTCTCCTGAGCAGTTGATGAAAGATTTTGATGCGGTAGTCATTACGGGCGGTGCAGAACAGCCACGTGATTTACCGGTCCCAGGACGTGAGTTGGCTGGTGTTCACTATGCATTGGAATTTTTAATTCCGCAAAACAAAGAAAATGCTGGCGACTTCAAAAATGAAATTCGCGCTACTGATAAGCATGTCGTGGTGATTGGTGGTGGTGATACTGGCTCTGATTGCGTAGGTACTTCAAACCGTCATGGCGCTACTAAGATTACTCAGTTTGAGTTGTTGCCTCAACCTCCTGAAGTTGAAAACAAGCCATTGGTATGGCCTTATTGGCCAACGAAGTTGCGCACCTCCTCCTCCCATGAAGAAGGTTGTGAGCGTGATTGGTCAGTTGCGACCAAGCGTTTTGAAGGTAAAAACGGCAAGTTAGAGAAGTTAATTGGTGTGCGTTTGGAGTGGAAAGATGGAAAGATGTCAGAAGTTCCAAACTCCGAATTCGAGATTAAGGCGGATTTAGTGCTTTTGGCGATGGGATTTGTATCCCCAGTGCAACAGGTATTGAATGCATTTGGTGTTGAAAAAGACGCTCGCGGCAATGCAAAAGCCACTGTGGATGGTCAAAACGCTTATCAAACCAATGTTCCCAAAGTATTTGCAGCTGGTGATATGCGCCGCGGACAATCTTTGGTAGTTTGGGCAATTCGTGAAGGCCGCCAATGTGCTCAGGCAGTAGACCAGTATTTAATGGGGTCATCTGTTTTACCCCGATAATATCGGGGATATGAATAGTTCTCAGCCTAACGCATTGGATGTCAGCAAAACCCCAGGAGAAGTTGTCGTTGCTATTAAGGACGTCGACTTTTCCTATGCGCCTGGCGAGCGACAAATTTTGTCGGGCCTCAATATGGAGTTTCGACGCGGTCAAGTAGTTGCTGTCATGGGTGGTTCTGGTTGTGGCAAAACAACCATCCTACGCCTTATTGGCGGTCAATTTGCCGCGCAATCCGGACAAGTTTTATTTGAGGGCCAAGATATTGGCAAAATGAATGGCGAGCAATTGATGGCAGCTCGTCGTCGTATGGGTATGCTGTTTCAGTTTGGCGCGCTCTTTACTGATCTGAGTGTTTTTGAAAACGTCGCATTTCCTTTGCGCGAACATACTGATTTGAGTGAAGAGCTGTTGCGCTCATTAGTGCTCATGAAATTGAATGCGGTAGGTCTGCGTGGGGCGCGTGATTTAATGCCCTCACAAATTTCAGGTGGGATGGCCAGGCGTGTTGCACTAGCAAGAGCTATTGCTTTAGATCCTCCGCTCATCATGTACGACGAGCCATTTGCTGGCCTTGATCCTATCTCGCTTGGGATTACGGCACGCCTGATTCGTGATCTGAACAATGCCCTGGGAGCCACGAGTTTATTGGTCACGCACGATGTTGAAGAAACATTTGAAATTGCGGACTATGTCTACTTTATTGCCAATGGTCACATCGGCGCGCAAGGAACTCCTGCAGAACTCAGTCGCTCAACAGATCCTTTTGTCAGACAGTTTTTGGATGCTGCTCCTGATGGCCCAGTGCCATTTCATTATCCAGGTCAAAGCTTGGCGGAAGATTTTGGAGTGAACATTTAATGACGGCCTTGCATAAACTGCTCGATCTATTTGGAGATCTCGGCTTTTTCATTCGCCGCAATTTAACTAGCCTTGGCTTAGCAGCAAGAATGTTTGCAGCAGTGATTTGGCGTTCAGCATTCTTATTGAAAAGACCGCGTCTTGTCGTCGATCAAATTTTATTTGTTGGTAATCACTCTTTTGTGATCATCGCAGTTTCTGGCTTGTTCGTAGGTTTTGTATTGGGATTGCAGGGTTACTACACCCTCAATCGATATGGCTCTGAGCAAGCCTTGGGTTTATTGGTCGCTTTATCGCTCACGCGCGAACTAGGCCCGGTGATTACTGCCTTGTTATTTGCAGGGAGAGCCGGTACTTCATTAACGGCTGAGATTGGCCTGATGAAGGCAGGCGAGCAGTTAAGCGCCATGGAAATGATGGCGGTAGATCCATTAGGTCGGGTGATTGCTCCGCGCTTATGGGCCGGCATTATTTCTATGCCGATTTTGGCAACGATTTTTACAGCTGTTGGCGTGCTTGGGGGCTATTTTGTTGGTGTTCCTTTAATTGGGGTGGATTCTGGTGCCTTTTGGTCTCAAATGCAGGGGGGCGTAGATCTCTTTTCCGATATTGGAAATGGCCTCATAAAAAGTTTGGTATTTGGTGTGGCAGTGACTTTTATTGCCCTATATCAAGGTTATGAAGCAAAGCCAACACCGGAAGGCGTCTCACAGGCGACTACACGGACAGTGGTGATCTCTTCTTTATCGGTTTTGGCATTGGACTTCTTGCTTACTGCAATGATGTTCTCAAATTAGAAAGAATAAACTGGGGCTCTTATGAGAAAAAGCGCAATTGATATCTGGGTGGGAATTTTTGTTGCCATTGGTTTAATGGCAGCCTTATTTCTCGCTTTAAAAGTGGGCAATATGAATGCTGTGTCATTTGCGCCGACTTATAAAATTTCTGCGCGGTTTGACAATATTGGCGGCTTAAAGCCACGTGCTCCTGTAAAGAGTGCAGGTGTAGTGGTCGGCCGTATTGCCAATATTTCGTTTGATGACAAAACTTATCAAGCTACTGTGGTGATGACGATTGAGGATGCTTATAAATTCCCAACAGATTCATCTGCCAAGATTTTGACCTCTGGTCTATTGGGCGAGCAATACATTGGCCTGGAGGCTGGTGGTTCAGACGATATGTTGGCTGAGGGTGGCAAGATCGCACAAACACAATCTGCAATTGTTTTAGAAAATCTGATTAGTCAGTTTTTATATAACAAGGCTGCAGATAGCGGACAAGAAAAGAGTGCGGCAAAATGATCTTTTGGCTGCAGCTAAAACGCGTTGCGTTACTGTGCTTAGCTGCTGCGATGGTGGGTTGTGCCTCGATCCCTGCTGGAGTGCAACCTTCTCCGGATGATCCATGGGAGCCATTTAACCGCTCTGTCTTTGAATTCAATGAAGGCCTAGATGCGTATTTACTAAAGCCAGTAGTTGCTGGCTATCGATTCATATTGCCTGAATTTGTACGTGATGGCATCTACAACTTCTTTAGTAACTACAACGACATTTACACCGCCTTGTATAACTTGCTACAAGGCAAACCAGGTTATGCATTTAATGATTTCATGCGCGTTGCTGTTAATACAACAATGGGTCTGGGTGGGCTATTGGATTTAGCAACACCTGGTGGTCTTGAAAAGCATAAGGAAGACTGGGGACAAACCTTTGGTGTGTGGGGCGTGCCCGCTGGACCTTATGTGGTTTTGCCTTTCTTTGGCCCTAGTAACGTGCGCGATACCTTCGGTACGATTGCGGATTTGGAGTCAGACTATCTCTTTAAATACGTTAAAGATGTTGGCCTGCGCAATAGCATTACAGGTTTGCGTGTCGTGAATGCTCGAAATACCTACTATGAAGCGGGAGATTTATTGGATGGTGCTGCTATCGATAAGTACAGCTTTATGCGCGATGCGTACATTCAGAGGCGCCAGTATCAAATCAATGAGGGCAGGGAAGATGAAGAGCCACTCATGCCTGCATATGAGAACCAGTACGAGTAAAGTTTTGAGGGGCTAAAATTAGCCCTAATTTTGATAGAGATAGTGAGATCACGAGTATGAAAATCCACAAGACCATTGCCAAATTATTGGCTGCAAGCTTGTTGCTAGCTTCCGGCGCGCTATTTGCTCAGACTCCTGATCAGGCAACCCCACCCGATGCCTTAATCAAGATGGTGGTGACTGATGTGATGGCATCCGTAAAAGCGGATCCAGAAATCCAAAAAGGAAATATTCCCAGAATTGTTGACTTGGTAGAAAAGAAAATTGTTCCTTATACCGATATGCGTCGCACTACCGAAATGGCGATGGGCCCTAATTGGAAAAAAGCAACACCAGAACAACAAGCGCAGTTAACTTCAGAATTTAAAAACTTACTGATTCGGACATACTCCGGTGCTTTAAGTCAGTTGCGTGACCAGACTGTGCAGTTCAAAACTTTGCGAGCTGCCCCAGACGACAAGGATGTCGTGGTGAAGACGGTTGTGCTGGGTCGTGGCGATCCCGTTCCACTGGACTACCGTTTGGAAAAGACGGACAAGGGCTGGAAGGTCTATGACATGAATATTATGGGCGTCTGGTTGGTTGAGGCATACCGCAATCAGTTTGCCAACCAAATTAGTCAGAACGGCATTGAGGGCCTGGTGAAGTTTTTACAAGATCGCAATAAGCAGTTAGCGACTGCTAAACCAGCAAACTAATTGCACTCGATCACGATGTCATTTCAGTTGCCCCACACCGTTACCCAAGCAAATGCTTTGCAGTTGCAAAAAGAGGGTTTGTTGAATATCGCTAGTCTCGGTACAGTCAATTGCGCTGCACTTCAAGATTTTGATTCCACAGTGTTAACGGTGTTGCTAGCGTGGCGAAAAAAATTACAAGCGGATGGACGTTTCTTGGTGGTAGAGCAGCCACCTGAAAAGCTCAAAGTATTGGCCAATGTTTATGGCGTTTCTGCCTTGCTAGGTTTTTAAAAGCATGCATTCAGCGATTTCAATTCAGCATATTTCTAAGCATTACGGAGCCCTTCAGGCTTTAGATGATGTTTCTTTATCCATTGAGCCGGGAGAATTCTTTGGCTTACTTGGTCCTAATGGTGCCGGTAAAACCACTTTGATCTCTATTCTGGCTGGTTTGGTCAGAGCAGATCAAGGGCATGCAGCGATTTTGGGTGCTGATGTTCAGAAGTCATTTCGTGATGCCCGTCGCATGTTAGGTGTAGTTCCGCAAGAGTTGGTCTTTGATCCCTTTTTTACCGTTCGGGAAACCTTGCGTTTCCAGTCGGGATATTTTGGTATTCGCAATAACGATGCTTGGATCGACGAGATCATGGCAAACCTAGATCTCACTGGTAAGGCAGATAGCAATATGCGCTCTTTGTCTGGCGGTATGAAGCGTCGCGTACTAGTTGCACAGGCTCTGGTTCATCGCCCACCTGTCATTATTTTGGATGAGCCTACTGCCGGTGTTGACGTGGAGCTACGTCAGTCTCTGTGGCAATTTATTAGTAGATTAAATCAAGATGGCCATACGATTGTTTTAACTACGCATTACTTGGAAGAGGCTGAGGCGCTATGTCAGCGCATTGCTATGCTTAAGCAGGGCAAGATTGTTGCTTTGGATACAACCGCGAATTTGTTGACCCGCTATGGCTCTGTGAAAAAAGATGGCGAAGGTAAAACGGATCTCGAAGATGTCTTTGTCAATATTATGTCTGGGGGTGCGTTATGAAAAACGCATTAAATAAGCCCACCCTTGAATATGGCAGCGGTTTTCCAACGCTCTTGTTCAAAGAGGTCAAGCGTTTTTATAAAGTAGCCTTTCAGACAGTGGCTGCACCAGTACTCACAGCCATTTTGTACTTGATGATTTTTGGTCACGTGCTTGAAGGTAAAGAAGTTTATGGCCGCCTGAGTTACACCGCCTTTTTAATTCCAGGTCTGGTGATGATGAGCGTTTTACAAAATGCCTTTGCCAATACCTCATCATCCTTGATTCAATCTAAGATCACTGGAAATTTAGTATTTGTATTGCTGGCACCTTTAAGCCATATCGAGTTTTATACGGCCTATATCCTTGCCGCTGTTTTTCGGGGCATCGTAGTGGGACTTGGGGTATTTTTAATCACCGCGTGGTTTGCAATGCCCTCGCTTGAGTATCCGCTCTGGATCTTGGCGTTTGCCTTTTTAGGAGCAGCGATTTTAGGAAGTCTAGGCTTAATCGCTGGAATTTGGGCTGATAAATATGATCAGTTAGCCGCCTTTCAAAACTTCATCATCATGCCGGCAACGATGTTATCTGGCGTTTTCTACTCCATTCATTCATTGCCACCCGCTTGGCAAGTGGTTTCCCATTTCAATCCGTTTTTTTACATGATTGACGGTTTTCGCTTTGGTTTTTTTGGGGTATCTGATGTATCCCCATGGCATAGTTTGGCCATTGTGCTTTGCTTTTTTATAGTGGTTTCCGCTATCGCTTTACGTTTATTACAAAAGGGCTATAAGCTCCGCCATTAATTCGTTGCACCATTGTTTTATTAGGAGAGATGTATGTTGCCAACCCCCGAGCAGATTGAGGGCTATATCAAACAAGGCATTCAGTGCACCCACATACAAGTAGAGGGTGATGGACAGCATTTTTTTGCAACGATTGTGAGCCCTCAGTTTGAGGGTAAGCGTTTAGTACAAAGGCATCAGTTGGTTTATGGTGCAATGGGGGATCGCATGAAGGCTGAAGTACATGCTTTATCTATTAAAGCGTTTACCCCCGAAGAGTTTGCGCAGAACCCTGCCGCTTAAATACATCATTCAATACAAGATTAAAAAGTTTTTACTGGAATTGGTTCATGGATAAATTACGAATGGTTGGCGGTACCCCGCTGAAGGGCGAGGTAGTCATCGCAGGCGCCAAGAATGCTGCATTACCCATTCTTTGCGCCTGCTTGCTGACAGACCAGCCGGTGATTTTGCGCAATCTTCCTGATTTGCAAGATGTGCGCACCATGCTCAAACTCTTACAAGAAATTGGCGTAGTGGTGAGCTTCCCAAATCCAGAGGATCGTGGTCATGTCGTGCTCAATGCGGCTGAAATTAAGAGCTCTGAAGCAACCTACGATATGGTCAAAACGATGCGTGCCTCGATTTTGGTACTTGGCCCATTACTGGCCAGAATGCATAGCGCCAAAGTTTCTTTACCAGGTGGCTGCGCCATTGGTGCCCGCCCCGTAGATCAGCACATTAAGGGCTTAAAGGCCATGAGTGCCACTATCAAGATTAAGAGCGGCTACATTCAGGCAGAAACAAAGACACCCTCTGGTCGACTGCAGGGCGCCTCTATTTTGACGGACATGATTACCGTTACGGGTACAGAAAATTTATTGATGGCTGCAACGCTAGCTTCAGGTACTACCATTCTGGAAAATGCTGCCCGCGAGCCTGAGGTTGGTGACTTGGCTGAGCTGCTGGTAAAAATGGGTGCCAAGATTACTGGTATTGGCAGTGATCGTTTGGTCATTGAAGGTGTAGAAAAATTACATGGTGCAGAGCATTCTGTCATTCCGGATCGTATTGAGGCGGGCACCTTCCTTTGTGCGGTTGCTGCTGCTGGTGGTGATGTGCTGGTAAAGCACTGCCGTCCAGATACTTTAGATGCCGTGATTGTGAAATTGAAGGAGGCTGGTTTGCAGATGGAGGTCGGTCCTGATTGGATCAAGGCCTCGATGCAAGGACGACCCAAGGCGGTGAGTTTCCGGACTTCGGAGTACCCAGCGTTTCCGACCGATATGCAGGCCCAATTGATGGCTGTCAATGCGGTAGCAAGTGGTAGCTCAACGATTACCGAAACTATTTTTGAAAATCGATTTATGCACGTTCAGGAGTTAAATCGCCTGGGTGCTGATATTGCAATTGAAGGCAATACTGCTATTGCCCAGGGCGTAGATAAGCTTTCAGGCGCAATTGTGATGGCGACAGACTTGCGGGCTTCGGCTAGCTTGGTGATTGCAGGTCTAGCAGCGCAGGGTGAAACCCAGGTTGACCGGATTTACCATTTGGATCGAGGTTATGACCGCATGGAGCAGAAGTTAACCCTATTGGGCGCCCAGATCGAGCGCGTCAAGTAAGCCTGATGGATAATTAGGGCATGAAATTGACTTTAGCCCTCTCTAAAGGGCGCATCTTCGAAGAAACTGCAGAGATCTTATCTAAGGTCGGTATTGTGCCGCTCGAGGATCCTGAGAAATCTCGTAAGCTCATTATTGAGACATCCAATCCTGATGTTCGATTAATCATCGTCCGCGCATCTGATGTACCAACCTATGTGCAGTTTGGTGGAGCAGATTTTGGGGTGGCTGGTTTAGATGTGTTGATGGAAAAAGGCACTGACGGTTTATATGTACCTTACGATTTGGATATTGCGAAGTGCCGCATGTCAGTGGCAGTTCGTGAAGGTTTTGATTACGCCGCAGCAGTCAAGCAAGGTTCCCGTCTAAAGGTGGCTACCAAGTATGTCAACTGTGCGCGTGAACACTTTGCGAATAAGGGTGTCCATATCGACACGATTCAATTGTATGGATCCATGGAGTTGGCCCCATTAGTCGGCTTGGCAGATGCGATTGTGGATTTGGTTTCAACCGGCAACACGCTAAAAGCCAATGGCTTGGTGGAGGTTGAGCCTATTGCTGATATCAGCGCACGTCTTGTTGTGAACCAAGCTTCTTACAAACGGAAGCGTGCTCAGTTGCAGCCGATTTTTGAGTTGCTGAACTAATCTATTGCATGCCTTCGCAGATCTACGTTAAACGTCTGAACTCAGCCGATGCAGGTTTCAAAGAAACACTGCTCTCAAGCCTTTCTTTGCCGATGGCAGACGATGAAGCGATTGATGCTGCGGTAGTAAAAATATTGAGCGCAGTGAAAGACCAAGGTGATGATGCTGTATTGGGATTCACCAAGCAATTCGATCGCTTAATCGTTTCTAAAGTGACCGAATTAGAAATTCCCCACCAAGAGCTAGAGCGGGCATACCAAGCGTTATCTGTTGAGCAAAAGACTGCTCTAGATATCGCCGCCAAACGAGTGCGCGCTTATCATGAGAGACAAAAGATTGAAGCAGGATGCCACTCTTGGGAGTATGAAGAGGCTGATGGCACGCGCTTGGGTCAAAAGGTAACAGCACTTGATCGCGTAGGCATTTATGTTCCTGGAGGTAAGGCTGCTTATCCATCGTCTGTATTGATGAATGCGATTCCAGCAAAGGTTGCTGGCGTTGCTGAGGTGATCATGGTGGTGCCCACTCCTGATGGCGCACGCAATCCTTTGGTGTTGGCTGCCGCCTATTTGGCGGGCGTTGATCGGGTCTTTACGATTGGTGGAGCACAAGCCGTAGGCGCCCTTGCTTATGGCACCAAGACTATTCCAGCGGTTGATAAGATCGTTGGTCCAGGCAATGCCTATGTCGCAGCTGCTAAGCGCAGAGTATTCGGTACGGTCGGTATTGACATGATTGCTGGACCTTCCGAAATTTTGGTTCTCTGTGATGGCTCCAGTAATCCGGATTGGGTTGCGATGGATTTATTTTCTCAAGCCGAGCATGATGAACAGGCGCAATCGATATTGCTCTGCCCTGATGCGGCATTTATTGAAAAAGTACAAGCCAGTATCAATCGTTTGCTTCCAGAGATGCCAAGAGCCAAAGTGATTGAGGCTTCTTTGACCAATCGCGCACTCTTAATCCAAGTGAAAGATATGGCTCAGGCGTGCGAGATTGCAAATGCGATCGCTGCAGAGCACTTAGAGATTTGTGCTGTAGAGCCACGTCAATGGGCAGAGAAAATTCGGCACGCTGGCGCGATCTTTATGGGCAACTACACCAGTGAGTCGCTTGGTGATTATTGTGCTGGACCCAATCACGTATTGCCAACCGCACGCACGGCACGTTTTTCCTCGCCGCTAGGCGTGTATGACTTTATTAAGCGTTCGAGCATGATTGAAGTTAGCGAGGCTGGTGCCCAAACTCTGGGTGAGGTTGCAAGTACCTTAGCCCATGGCGAAGGTTTGCAAGCCCATGCTCGCGCCGCAGAGATGCGCTTGAAAAAATAAAGCGTCAGCAGAGTCAGCGGCGTTAGCTCAGAATTTCTTTTAAAGCGGCGACGAGTTCGCCACTTTGTTCATCCGTACCAATAGTAATGCGCAAGAACTCTTCGATACGAGGAGATTTGAAATGACGCACAATGATGCCGCGCTCTCGCAATGCTTGATAGAGCTTGGCTCCAGCATACTTTGGATGACGGGTAAAAATAAAATTGGCCGTCGAAGGTAAGGTGTCAAAGCCCAAGGTGTTCAATTGCGCTACAAGCTTTGAACGGGTATTGCTGACCTTGGCGCTAGTATTCTCCAAGTGCGCTTGATCTTCAATGGCTGCAATAGCACCCGCTTGTGCAAGCCTGCCTAAGGGGTAGGAGTTAAAGCTATTCTTGACACGCTCCAAGCCCTCAATCAAGGCTGGGTGGCCAACTGCAAACCCTACGCGCAGCCCTGCTAGCGCTCTGGATTTAGAGAGCGTATGCACAACCAACAGGTTTTCTGGGCAACTGTTGCCACGCAACAGTGGAATGCATGATTCAGTGCCGTAATCAACATAGGCCTCATCAATGACCACTACAGAATCTGTATTGTTCGCGAGTAGTTTTTCAATTTCCGAGCGGGCAATAGATCTGCCGGTTGGGGCGTTCGGATTGGGGAAAATGATGCCGCCATTTGGCGTGTTGTAGTCGCCAGTATGAATTTCAAAATCAGTTCCTAGGGGAACGGTTTTGTATTCGATGCCAAAGAGTTTGCAGTAGACCGGATAAAAACTATAAGTGATATCCGGAAAGTGAACAGGCTTACTTTGTTTTAATAAACCTGCAAAAACGTGTGCCAGGACTTCATCCGAACCATTCCCTAAAAAAACCTGCTGAGGTGAAAGGCCGTGCAAAGTGGCAATCGCCTGTTTTAGGGCTGCGCCCTCAGGATCTGGATAGAGGCGCAAATCATCGTTTGTTTGATTGCGGATTGCTTCAAGCGCTTTTGGGGATGGGCCGTAAGGGCTTTCATTCGTGTTGAGCTTCACCAACCGCTGCATTTGCGGCTGCTCCCCAGGAACATAGGGGGTTAAAGTTTGAACAACGGGGCTCCAAAAACGGCTCATGAGGGTACTCTGGTCAAAAATCAGAAAGGGAGTGAAGCAATTTCAGCATTTCAATATCTTCTAGGAATGATATTATGAGGCTTCAATCAACACTTCGCCTCGCGGCGCAATGAAGCATGCGGCAAGCCGACGTTACCCGAAATACTTCGGAAACCAAAATTCAAATTTCCATCAATCTGGATGGTACTGGCAAGGCTGAATTAGCCTCTGGCGTACCTTTCTTAGACCATATGTTGGATCAGATAGCCCGTCACGGCATGATTGATCTCAAGGTAGTTGCCCAGGGCGATACCCATATTGACGATCATCACACTGTGGAAGACGTGGGTATTACATTGGGTCAAGCCTTTGCAAAGGCGGTTGGTGATAAAGCGGGAATTACCCGCTATGGCCACTCTTATGTTCCTTTGGATGAAACCCTGTCTCGTGTTGTGATCGATTTTTCAGGTCGTCCAGGCCTAGAATTTAATGTGCCATTTACACGTGCTCGTGTTGGTGATTTTGATGTCGATCTGAGTATCGAGTTTTTCCGCGGGTTTGTGAACCACGCAGGCGTGACATTGCATATTGATAATTTACGCGGCATTAACGCACACCACCAGATTGAAACGGTTTTCAAAGCCTTTGGTCGCGCTTTGCGCATGGCCTTAACCTTGGATTCACGTGCGTCAGGTGTAGTTCCATCAACTAAAGGCAGCCTCTAATCTAGATATTTCTAGTTGCCCGTTAGATCACAGCAAAGATAGGCTTAATTTTGGCGCAAAACATTGCGATTGTTGATTATGGAATGGGCAATCTCCGTTCTGTGTATCAAGCATTTCATCATGTTGCACCTGATGACAATGTATTGATTGCACATCATCCAGAAGAAATTCGTTCAGCAGATCGTGTGGTGTTGCCGGGCCAAGGGGCAATGCCCGATTGCATGAAGCACCTTGAGGAATCTGGTCTTTTGGATGCTCTATTAGAAGCCTCCAAAAGCAAGCCTTTATTAGGTGTTTGCGTCGGTGAACAAATGCTCTTTGAGCGTAGTGCCGAAGTGCGTGCCAATGAGGATTGGACGCCTTGCTTAGGTCTGATTCCTGGACAGGTCCAGCGCTTTGAGTTGGCCGGTAAAAAACAGCCCGACGGATCTGCCTATAAAGTTCCTCACATGGGCTGGAATCAGGTGCGTCAAGACTATGCCCATCCGATTTGGAATGGAATACCTGATTTAAGCAGTTTTTATTTTGTCCATAGTTACTATGTTGTGCCGCAGCGCAAAGAAGATATTGCGGGCTCTACTGAATATGGCGATTGGTTTACATCTGCAGTAGCAAGGGATAATATTTTTGCAACGCAATTTCATCCCGAAAAAAGTGCAGAATACGGATTAAAGCTTTATAAAAATTTTGTTTCTTGGCAACCTTAATACTTTATTGACATGCTGCTGATTCCTGCGATTGATCTAAAAGACGGCCACTGTGTTCGACTTGAGCAAGGTGATATGGACAAAGCCACGGTTTTCTCTGAAGACCCGGGCGCGATGGCGGCACATTGGATTAGCAAAGGCGCACGCCGTTTGCATCTGGTTGATCTCAATGGAGCATTTGCTGGCAAGCTCAAAAACGAGTCTGCAATTAAATCGATATTAAAAGCGGTTGGAGATGAAATCCCAGTGCAGCTTGGTGGCGGTATTCGCGATCTTGAAACGATTGAGCGATTATTGGATGACGGTATTAGCACTGTCATTATTGGAACGGCTGCCGTTAAAAATCCAGGATTTGTGCAAGATGCTTGTACCGCGTTTCCGGGGCATGTCATGGTTGGTTTGGATGCTCGTGACGGTAAGGTAGCAACGGATGGCTGGAGCAAAATTACTGGCCATGAGGTGATTGATCTTGCCAAGAAATTTGAAGATTGGGGCGTTGAAGCCATTATCTATACCGATATTGGTCGTGATGGCATGCTCAAGGGTGTGAATATCGAGGCGACGATCAAATTAGCGCAAGCGATTCGGATTCCTGTGATTGCTAGTGGCGGCTTATCAAATAACCACGATATTGAAGCGCTCTGCAAGGCCGAAGAAGAGGGTGTTATGGGCGTGATTGCTGGCCGTTCGATTTATGCTGGCGATCTTGATCTAGCAGCGGCACAAAAATATGCTGACGAGTTAACACTCAAGTACGCAAAGAAACTCATCTAGTGCTAACTAAGCGGATTATTCCTTGTTTAGATGTAACTGCAGGGCGCGTTGTTAAGGGCGTGAACTTTGTCGGCTTGCGCGATGCCGGTGATCCAGTAGAGATTGCTAAGCGCTATGACACTCAGGGCGCCGACGAGCTCACTTTTTTAGACATTACTGCAACATCTGATGGGCGCGATTTAATCTTGCACATCATTGAAGATGTTGCATCACAAGTGTTTATTCCGTTAACCGTTGGTGGTGGAGTTCGAGTAGTGGCTGATGTGCGCCGTTTGCTTAATGCAGGCGCAGATAAAGTGAGCATGAATTCTTCTGCAGTAGCTAACCCAGATTTGGTTTCAGATGCTGCTGCTTATTACGGATCACAATGTATTGTGGTTGCGATTGATGCTAAGCAAACGGAAGCTGGAAATTGGGAAGTATTTACGCATGGTGGCAGAACGGCTACGGGTAAAGATGTAGTGGCATGGGCGCGTGAGGTGGCCCAGCGTGGTGCAGGCGAAATTTTGCTCACCAGCATGAATCGTGATGGCAGTAAAGATGGTTTTGATTTGGCGTTGACCGCCGCAGTAAGTGATGCGGTTTCGGTTCCAGTGATTGCTTCTGGTGGCGTCGGTAATTTGCAGCATTTAGTTGATGGCATCACCAAGGGTCATGCCGATGCAGTCTTGGCGGCGAGTATTTTTCATTATGGTGAGTACACGGTTCAGCAAGCAAAGGAATACATGGCCTCCCAAGGTATTCCAGTTCGCATTTGATTTAGCTCAACAGCACTTCAAGATTTGCTCGATTCCCTGTAAAGTTCAGGTATGAACAAACTTCAGAACACCTTCGTCCCCGTAGAGTCCATTCAAGCAGGTCCATGGCTGGATGCAGTTACTTGGAACGACCAAGGTTTGGTGCCGGTGATTGCGCAGGAATTCGGAAGTAAAGATATTTTGATGATGGCCTGGATGAATCGGGATGCGCTTTTAGCAACCTTGCGCCTAGGTGAGGCAGTGTATTGGACGCGCTCACGACAAAAGCTTTGGCATAAAGGTGAAGAATCTGGTCACACTCAAAAAGTGAAAGAAATTCGTTTAGATTGCGATGGAGATACGATTTTATTAATCGTAGAGCAAAAGGATGGCATCGCTTGCCATACCGGTGAGCACAGTTGTTTTTTCCAGCAGTGGGATTCGGCTAGCTCTTCTTGGGTTGATGAGTCTCAGTTGGCGAAGTAAATGCCGCTTGAATAAAAGACATAAAATGAAGCTATGAGCAATTCAGTAAATAAACCATCTAATTTGGATTCTGCATTGGCCCACTTGGCTGATGTGGTTGATCAGCGTCGAGAGTCGTTTAAGGCGGGTACCGCCGACCCCAAAACCTCCTACACTGCCTTACTCTTTTCCAAAGGGGATGATGGCATCCTGAAAAAGATTGGCGAAGAGGCGACGGAGACGGTCATGGCTGCCAAAGATGTACGCAGCTCTAATTTAGCTGCTGAGCAGAAAAAGCTATTGGTTGGCGAGATGGCTGATTTATGGTTTCACTGTTTAATTGCCCTTTCACAATTCAATTTGCGCCCCGAAGAGGTGCTTGCTGAGCTTGAGCGTCGCTTAGGAACTTCTGGTATTGAAGAAAAGGCTGCCCGAAAAGCTGCTGGCCATGATTGAGGCCCAAGGAAGCTATGTCACACGATCCTAATTGCTTGTTTTGTAAGATTTCTCAAGGCTTAATTCCGTCCCAAAAGGTTTATGAAGATGACGAGATCTATGCTTTTAAAGACATTAATCCCGCTGCACCAGTGCATTTCTTGATCATTCCCAAAAAACATATTCCCATGTTGGAGTTGGCGGAAAGCGGAGATGCCCCTTTGCTGGGTAGAATGATGGAATTAGCGCCCCGTCTTGCCAAAGAGCAGGGCTGCCGCCCTGGTAGGGATGGTGGCTTTAGATTGATGGTGAATAACGGAGCAGATGGTGGGCAGGAGGTATATCACCTGCACCTGCATGTAATGGGCGGTCCCCGCCCCTGGAAAAAATAATCCAAGGAGATTAGAGATGGGTTCATTTAGCATTTGGCATTGGTTAATTGTGTTGGTCATCGTCATGTTGGTATTTGGTACCAAGAAATTGCGCAACATTGGCCAAGACTTGGGTGGCGCAGTAAAGGGTTTCAAAGACGGCATGAAGTCTGCAGATGAACCAAAAGAGCAAATTACTCAAGGCGCAGCTACCGCAGAAAAAACGGTTGATGTGCAGGCCAAAGACCTCAACAAATAATTGCTGATTACTCGACTACAGATTGGTGCAGTTTTTAAATGATTGATTTAGGAGTTTCTAAACTCGCACTGATTGCGGTCGTTGCATTAGTTGTTGTAGGGCCAGAGCGACTGCCTAAAGTAGCGCGTATGGCAGGCAATCTTTTTGGGCGTGCTCAGCGTTACATGGCGGATGTGAAATCCGAAGTCAATCGCCAGATGGAGATTGAGGAATTTAAAAAATTCCGCGAGGAGAGTGCCTCCGCTTTAAAAGAGGTTGAAAACAGCATCGGCTCCATTGCAAAAGAGGCTAACGCCAATCTTACAGATCAGGCGGATATTTTTGAAACCCCATTTGAAAAGCCTGCTCTGGATGAAAAAGAGGTGTTGCGCAAGACAAAGCGTCAAGGGCGTAATAGTTGGGGGGTGCGACGTGCGGCAAGGCCTATATGGTTCAAGCGTTCAGCGGGGGTGCGTACTCGAGTTCAATCTGGCGCGGCCAGAATGAAACGCTTTCATCATAGTGCTGGCAAATAAACCTGATCAGCTACATAACAAAAATAGATAGGCATGACAGAAAACCACACCACTGAAGATTCAGGACTGCAAGAATCTTTCTTGTCGCATTTATTTGAGTTGCGCGATCGCGTTATTAAAGCTGCGCTCGCAATCATTGTGGTATTTGTTTGCCTGGTCTATTGGGCGCCTGATATCTTCCATCTTTTTGCCCAGCCATTACTGAGCGCTTTGCCTGCTGGTGGAAAAATGATTGTGACTGATGTCACCGGCTCCTTTTTTGTGCCAATGAAAGTCACGATGTTGGTGGCCTTCATCATTGCACTACCGGTGGTGATGTATCAGCTATGGGCATTTATTGCACCTGGCTTATATCTGCATGAGCGTAAATTAATTCTGCCGCTAGTAGTAAGTAGCTACACCTTATTCATTATTGGTATGGCGTTTGCTTACTTCCTCGTCTTTCCAACCGTCTTTAAGTTTATGGCTAGCTATAACGCACCTTTAGGCGCGGAAATGTCTACTGACATTGATAACTACCTGAGTTTTGCCATGACCACCTTTTTAGCTTTTGGTATTACTTTTGAAGTGCCAGTAGTGGTAGTGGTATTGGTTCGCATGGGCATGGTTCCGCTTGCGAAGTTAAGAGAGATTCGGCCTTATGTGATCGTTGGCGCATTTGTGATTTCTGCAATCGTGACGCCACCCGATGTACTTTCGCAATTGCTCTTGGCAGTGCCAATGACTCTGCTCTACGAATTGGGCTTGTTGGTAGCCCGCTTGTATGTGCCTAAGGTCTCAGAAGAGGATCAGCCAGCGGACTAAGCTAGTTCAGTGTCTGCTGGTTTGAGGTTTTTAGAAAAAGTCGTCCTCAACCAACTCGTTACCTGATCGAAGCGATAGCGTCTTTGTCGGATATTGCCCTCAAGATCAAGTTCTGCGCCAGCAAAAGCTTTGCCTGCAGCTAATAGCGCGCGGCGCTGCTGAATCGTTTCAATCTGAATCAATCGAGGCAATATTTTTGGTAGTTCCCAGCGAATATCGACCACTACACAATGCTCGAGCTGCAATTGGCCGACTTCACAAAGCAATAACTCCGCCTTACTAAAGTTAAATTGGTTTGCAACAATAATGCGATGGCACAGTAATAACCAATCTTGATCTAGTTTGTGTTCGGCATGGTGATTGATTGCTTGCTCGGCGTAAAGGGCTAAGTCGTACCAATCATTTTTGGCAGGGTTGGGGCAGCTCTCTAAAATTTTATTGAGTAATTCCTTGGCCTCTGTAAGGCCTTGTTGGTTGGCTTGCCATACCCAGTAAGAGGCTTGTAGACCGCGCACTTTTTCTTCAATCTTCTCGCGTTTACGCCAAAGACTTGCCCCTTTTCTGAGTTGGGCTTGTGCATGCCCAAGATCGGCGGCGCGATCAAAGCAACGATCACTCTCAGTAGCGTTGTATCCAGAGAATTGAGGTCGACGATAAATTTCACCTAAGGCATACCAAGCATCACGATCACCATCCTTGGCTGCTAACTCTAACCAATGCGCCGCCTTTTTCAGAGAAGCATTCGATTTGCTTTCTGCGCCATCTAGTTGTGCCAGACGCAGTCCTAGAGTGAGCTTGGCGATTGTGAGACCGAACTCTGCTGCTTGCATGAGAGCGTCTTCGTTCTCATCTGCCAGCCACGCATTCCAAAGCGATGAGAGCGCTTCATTTTTTGGTTGCAACTTAATGAGGAGCTCTTTCGCATGAGCGGCAAATACGCCACCACCATCTGCGAGCTCTTGTAAATATTGGCGCCCGATTTTTTGCAGGCCGCCAAAATCCAAGTTGGCTAATGACTCGCTAAGGCCGGCCCCCGGTTTTCTTTTTAACCAATCCATCAGCTGGGATTGAATTTCTTCATTGCTGGGATTGACCAAGAGATTGGCAAGTTGCCATTTCGCTGCCAGTGTCGAGTTAGATTCCTGGCTTTCTTGCGCAATTTGCCAGAAAGACTCCCATCCAAACTGAAAGGCGGGTGAGTTAACAGTCTCAACCAGCGGAATATTGGCCATCTGATTGAGAATCTTTGCAATTTCAGACGTATTTGAGCTTTGTGCTTCAGGCCCTTGATTTTTCAGGGATAAATATGATTTTTCTAGCCAAATCAAGGCATTAGCGGGCTGAATGGGTGTTTTAAAGGCGCCAGTAAGATAGGCTTCTGCCAATTTTTGTTGCGCGGATACATCACCTGTACGCGCTGAACTAAGGATTTTTAAGAATTCACGGCTTGCCATATGACAATTTTGGCATTCAAAGGCTATAAAAGACAGAAAACAAAGGCCTTGTTGCCCTGATACAACGAAGAAAGCCAAAAAACTGCCTTTTGACAAGCAAAAAGAGGTCATAAATACCCTTACCCCCAGTCTAGCAAGGCAAAGGACGGAAAATTCATAGGTCCCAGCTTTATTTGGGCATTACTTTCAATTTATGGAGATTTACAGAATGAAAAAATCGCTATTTGCAGTTGCAGCTTTGTCAGCTATCGCTGGCGCAGCTCAAGCTCAGTCCAGCGTAACCGTATACGGTATCGTTGACGCTGGTTATGTTGGTTCCAACCAGAAATTGGCTGGTGCACCTTCTACTACTCAACCTGTTGGTGCTTCCAGCAGCGCGTTTGGTCAAAGTGCTGAATCTACAAGCCGTTTAGGTTTCAAAGGTACTGAAGATTTGGGCGGCGGTTTGTCTGCATTCTTCACTGCTGAAACAAGCTTGACACCTAACGATTCAAACATGTCTACTTTGAATAACCGTCAATCATTTGTTGGTTTGAAAAAGAATGGCGTAGGTCAATTCGCTTTCGGTACTCAGTACACCACAATCTTTAATGCTGCTGCATTGACAGATCCAGGTAACTTGAACAACGTTGCTGGTAACGTTGTTTATGCTGTTTCCCCAGTTGGCGGCCTTAACGGTAAAGTTGCTAACCCTGTAACTGGTGCTACTGGCACAGTTAACAGCACAAGCGTAACAGGTCAAACTGATGCGTTTGCAACACGTGCTGCGAACCAATTGTCTGTTGCGTCTGACACATTTGCTGGTTTCCAAGTAAATGCAATGTACACATTGAACAATTCAAACCAAACTCAAACTAACTCTTCAACTGGTGGTAGCACAAACTACAACGGTTGGGGCCTTGGCGCGAACTACACTTGGAACAAATTGTTCTTGACAGCTAACTACCAAGCTTTGAAGAGCACTCAAACTGCTTATGCTTCATTGTCTTCACCATTGCCAGCAATTTGGGGCGGTGCTGCATACCAAGGCGTTCAAACTCAAGACAACCAGTCATACATCGCTGGTACATATGACTTCGGTATCTTGAAGGCATACGCACAATGGGTTTCACGTAAAGCAACTGATACACAAAACTCTAACTACTACGCTAAGCGTAATGCACAACAGTTGGGTGTACGTAGCTACATCACTCCAACAATCGAGGCATGGGCAAGCGTTGGTAACGGTAAAGTTACAGCATTTGGCGTATCAAACCCATCTGCTAACTTCACTGGCTATCAGTTAGGTGGTAACTACTACATCAGCAAGCGTACAAACTTGTATGCGATCTATGGTTCAAACCAAACTGCTGCTTCAACAGCTTCAACAGCGTACAGTGCAAACAACTACGCTCTTGGCGTACGTCACACTTTCTAATTGTGAGCTAGCGTAAGCTAGTGAACAATTTGTAAGTTGTACGTAGTAGCAATTGAAAGCCCACCATGAAAATGGTGGGCTTTTTTCTTATATCAACCCCCTGTGGTCTTGTATTACTCAAATCGCAATCGGTTTAGTATTAGGACAATCATTCAATACAGGACACTATGACTCCCCAGATTGGCAGCCTTCTGAATCAGGCGGTTCAGTACTTTCAAAACGGTAATCTCAATACAGCAGAGCGCCTTATTAAGCAGGTGCTACAGATGCAACCTAAAAACTTTGATGCATTGCATATTTTGGCGGTAATCAAGGGAGTTCAGGGCCAAGCTGACGAAGCTAAAAAACTATTTGAAAAGGCTATACAGATTGATCCCAGGAATAACTTTGCGCGGTTTAACTACGGCAAAGCGCTCTCTGAGATGGGTAGGGATGAGCAGGCGCTTCCCCAGTTTCAGTCGGCGACGCAATTGGCTCCAGCACACATTGATGCTTGGCTTGCGTTTGGTCGAAGCTTGGCAAAACTCAATAGAACCGAAGAAGCGTTACAAAAATTCGAAGTAGCGCTGTCACAAAACCAGGGCTCAGCAGAAGCATGGGTGAATCGTGGTTTGGCTCTCATGCAGTTAAAGAAATATGAGGAAGCCAAAACTTCTTTTGAAAGTGCCCTCAATATTCAATTTCATCTGGCAGAAGTGTGGGCTTATCGAGGTAATGCTTGTCTTGAATTAGGCAATCATCAAGAGGCTATCAATAGCCTTAATAAATGCCTTGAACTCGACGTCAACAATATACAAGCGCACTATTTACTTGGAAATACGTATACAGCCCTAAAAGAATTTGCGGCAGCAACCCAGGCTTATAGCAAGGCAATTGATTTGGACGGCAATCATGCCGGCGCTCACAATAATCGTGCTTATGCTCTTTTAGAGTCAAGAGAATTTAAGGCGGCAATTGCAGACTTTCAAAAAACGCTCATGCTGGCACAGGATGCCCCGCACACTTTGGGCGCCTTAGCCTACGCAAAGCTTAGAACTGGGGAATGGACTAGCTTGCAGTCGATTTTGGCTGCCATCCAAGGTGGCTTATTGGCTGGGGAAAGGGTGAGCTCACCTTTCCCTATTCTGGCATTTTTCGATGATCTAGGATTGCAAAAAGCTGGCGCCCAAACTTGGATGAACGAAAAGTACTCACACATTCAGCGCACTCGCCCTGGCTTTCAGAGTATTGCTAACCGCAAAATTCGGATTGGATATTTTTCCGCCGATTTTCAGGAGCATCCAGTGGCGTTTTTAACGGCTGAATTATTTGAATTGCACGATAAGGATCGTTTTGAGCTTTATGCATTCTCCATGGGACCTCACTCTACTGGAGACATGCGCAAGCGTTTACAAAATTCTTTTGACCACTTTATGGAGGTCGGCGCTTCCTCTGACGAGGAAGTGGCCAGCCTCTCTAGAAAGCTGGGTATTGATATTGCTGTTGATTTGGGTGGGCTCACAGCTGGAAGTAGAAGTGGAATTTTTGCTTATGGTGCAGCGCCTATTCAGGTCAACTATTTAGGCTATGCGGGCACTATGGGCTCTGCCGCCTATGATTATCTGATTGGCGATCGCCAGGTTATTCCCGAGTCAGCTCAATCGGCATATGCAGAAAAAATTGCTTACTTACCAGCCTGCTTTCAGCCCAATGATCGACAGAAAGTAGTTGCTGAGCTCATCAAGGGTAAGGCGGATTATGGGCTGCCAGAAAATGGCTTTGTCTTTTGCAGCTTTAATAATGCCTACAAAATTAATCCAGAGGTATTTGATTCCTGGATGAAAATTTTGCTCGCTGTTGAAGGAAGTGTGCTTTGGTTATCTGAAGACAATGCAGAGGTTTCCCTGAATTTACGCAATGAGGCAAGCAAGAGGGGGGTTGATCCGAATCGCTTGATTTTTGCTAAGCGCACTGAATCGATGGCAGAGCATTTGGGCAGACAAAAAATGGCTGACGTATTTTTGGATACTTGGCCATTTAATGCTCACACTACGGCGAGTGATGCTTTGTGGGCTGGCCTTCCTGTATTGACCCGAGAGGGTGGTACTTATGCAAGTAGGGTGGCAGCAAGTTTATTAAGGGCTATAGGTCTTGATGAACTCATTGCTACCAATACAGCAGAATATGAAGCTTTGGCGATTGACTTGGCCGCCAATCCACAAAGGCTATTGCAGATTAAACAAAAGTTATCTGAAAACAAACGCACTACTCGTTTGTTTGATACGCCTGCTTATGTGCTGTCTTTGGAGGATGCGTATTTAAAAATGCTGGAGCGTGGCTTACAGGGCTTGCCGACCGATACCATCTACGCAGACTAACTACTGGCGGGCAATTTCGAGTAGAAATTGATTTAAAGCCTTTACTGGTGCGAGATCTTCAAATAAGAGGTGTTTGGAAGCAGCAATCTGCTGTTTGATGGCGTTTCGATATTGATCATCATTCGCCAATTGAGCAACTTTCTCAATAAAGACCTGTACAGATGGACAAATCAGCTCATTTAAGTCTATGCGCTTGAGAATCCCAGAGGCCAATCTACCGCGCATAAACTGACCTTCATACGTTACCACTGGAAGATCGCATTCAATCGCTTGTATAGCAGTATTAAAACCTGAGAAGCCGATCGTATCGATAAAGACATCGGCAATCTTGATAAGCCCATAAAACTTTTCTGTCGATAGTTTGGGAGCAAAAACTAGGTGATCGGCCAGCTTCAGGCCGCCACGCTCAAAAACAACAGAGAGTCGTTCTTTGAGAAGGTCTACTGGCATGTCTGGAAAGTTAAAGAAAACAAGTTGGGCATCTTTTACGCGTTTGGCAATTTCTAGCAAGGCGTAATCAAATTGCGGTGCGTACTTGAATGGGGTCCCAGGACATAACAAGATTGGACGGTCTGGATTGAGGCCTAAGTCAGCAGCGTTAATCTCTTGTACCGCTCCTTTGTAGGGGGTATAAAAGCAACCCAAATTGGGTAGCGTGACCAATTTTTCGGAGTAATACTGCTGTGAAGCTTCGGTTTCAAAATTAGCCGCAGAAATATAGTAATCAAGATTTGGCAGTCCCGTAGTTTCTGGGTGACCCCAAGTAACAATTTGTTTTTTTGCCAATCTGAGGTTTGCTAGTTGGCAAGTAAGTCTATCCATGCCCACTTCCGGAAAAAGGGCGATATCTAAGTTTTTTGCCGCAATAATATCTGTCCATTGCTCGATGGGGAGATTGCCTTGTGTGTAGCTTGAAGAAAGCGTTTTGGCAAACTCAGTTTCCGCATCCTGGGTGTCTCCCAAGTGGAAGAGGTGGATATCAAAATGTTCTGCATTGAGATTGGCGAGCCAACCCTTGGTGATGGCATTCCACACCGAATGGGTGTGGATATGGCTACTGATGATGCCCAAGCGAATCTTGCCAGTACTCCCTTCTTTTTGCTGTTGTGAAGGTTGTAAGGGACTCATGAGGCGCTTGCAAATATCGCCATAGCGAGACAGTACCTGCACATTGCTTTCTTCTTGATAGGCCAAGAAGAAAGGCTGATGACTGCCGACAACCTTGTAAGCCTCAGCTTGAGGATGTGATTTCACCCACTGATCTAAAGCATCAATTTCTTGAGTTAAATGATGACGATATTGTTTGGGATCCGCATCAATGGCATAGATTTTCGGAATTTGTGATAGCGCTTTGGCAAAGCGAGCTTCTAGGGATGTGGGTTCAATCGCGATAGCACGTTGGTAACACTCAATGGCCTTTTGAGTTTGCACTAGCTCATCGTAGTTATCACCGTTATTCACCAGCGCCTCTACGCACCCTGGATCTATTGCTAAGCAACGATCAAAAAATTGAATGGCAGTTTTGTAATTCTTGAGCGATTGAAATAGGGTGCCACAGTTGAAATAGGCTTCTGCATAATTTGGCTCAAGTGCAATAGCTTTTTCATAGCTCTTGATGGCGTCATTAAATTGCCTTAGCTCTTGTTGCGCATTGCCTAGGTTGTTATAAGCTAGTGCGTAGTCTGGGGCAAGCGCCAATGCGCTTTTGTACGCATCAATCGCTTCTGCATAGCGCCTCAGTGCCTGCAAGGCATTGCCTTCATTAAAAAATGCATCAACGTGATGAGGGGCAATTGTTCTCGCTTGCCTGAAGTCTGCCAGAGAAAGTTCATGGCGCTGCAATGCTGCTTGAGCAAGTCCGCGGTTCAAGAAGGCATTGGCATCTAGTGGATTTGCAGCAATGGCTTTGGTGATGAGTTCAACCGAGCGTAGGAAGTCATTTTGCTGAGCAGCAATCACCCCCAGATATTGCAATGCTGGAGCAAAATTGGGCTCGAAAACCAGCGCCGATTGATAGCACGCGTTTGCGCCTTCTAAATTGCCGGCTTGATGAAGCTGCAGACCTTGATTAAATTGTTCAATTGCTTTTGGCGACAGAGCTTGCGCTGAGCCGTTGCTTACATTGGGATGAATTGGATCGGAGGCCATTGCGATGATTCTACCTTGCCAACTATTGCACCTGAGGCAACTGAGAGGCCGCAGATTTAATGACTAACCTTGGGTTTGGGGCGCTTACCGATGCGGGCTTGAAGCTCGATGACCTTGCCTTTGCGTAGGATTTTTACGGGGACATCTTTGCCGGGGTCTAATTGTGCGACTTGATTGAGCAAAGAGCGCACATCATTGATGGGGTTCTGGTTGATTTCGATCAGCACATCCCCGGGCTTCATGCCAGCCCGGTCAGCAGGGCCGCCTTCTAGTATTCCGGAGAGAAGTACGCCCCGTGTTCCTTTGGGTAGGTCTAGTGACTCCAGGAGTTCTTTGGATAAATTTTGCGGTTCGACACCAATCCATCCGCGGGTAACGCTGCCGCCCTGAAGAATAGATTCCATCACTTGCTTTGCAAGATTAACGGGGATAGCAAATCCAATTCCCATTGAGCCGCCATTATTTGAAAAGATGGCGGTATTAATTCCAATTAAATTTCCACGAGTATCAACCAGTGCTCCACCAGAATTTCCAGGGTTAATTGAAGCATCTGTTTGAATAAAATTTTCAAACGTATTGATTCCAAGGTGATCTCGACCTAATGCGGAAACAATGCCCGAGGTAACGGTTTGTCCAACACCAAATGGATTGCCAATAGCAAGCACGACATCACCGACATGCACCGATTCAATTTTTCCAAAAGTAATCGGCGTTGGTAATTGTGAGGCTGCAATTTTAAGTACCGCGATGTCAGTTTCTGGATCGCTACCAATCGTTTTTGCAGAAAACTTTCTGCCATCAGCAAGCGACACTTCGATGTCATCCGCCTCGCTAATCACATGATGGTTGGTGAGGATAACTCCCTCGGGGCTTACCAGTACGCCTGATCCTAGGCTGGATTTGGGCTCTTCATCCGGGGCTTCATCACCAAAAAAGAATTTAAAGAATGGGTCGTTAGAGTCATTTCTTTTTTTGGATTTGGGTTTCGTGCTCGCCTTACTGGTAAAGATATTGACCACTGCAGGCATCGATTTTTTGACTGCCTCATGATAGGAGCCTGGGCTTAAAGACTTACCATCATATGCACCTTCGCTCAGAGTAACTCGCTCTAATAAATTATTGCTAGTGCGATTGAGCCACTCTGGTTTGAGTGTGCTCACAATGAACCAGAGGGCTAAAAAAATGGTTATTGTTTGCGCAAACAATAACCACAGGCGATTAAACATTTTTACCTAGAAAAATTATTTTTTTAAGCTATCGCGAATTTCGCGTAACAACACAATGTCTTCCGGGGTTGGTGGTGGAGGTGGTGCATCCATCACGCGAATTTTGTTCACTACCTTGACCATCTGGAAAATTACAAAAGCCAAGAGCAGGAAATTAATCGAGATCGTGATGAAGTTGCCATAGGCAAAAATAGGGACCCCAGCCTTTTTGAGCGCATCAAAAGTCCTAGGTACACCCTCTGGGACATGGCCCAAAACGATAAAAAGGTTGGTGAAATCAATGTGACCCCCCAAAAGCGTCGAAATTACCGGCATCACGATGTCGTTGACCAGGGAATCGACGATTTTCCCGAAAGCGCCGCCAATAATGACGCCGACGGCTAAATCGATCACATTTCCCTTGACCGCAAAGTCCCGAAACTCCTTTAAAACGCCCATAAATGCTCCCTTTTTTATCCGAATACTGATTAACCCGAGATTAACCCCATAACTTTCTTGCTTACCCCACTTTTTACTTTAAAATCCTACCTTTAAGCAATTTCCACCCATAAATACCCTTTTTAGGAATTTTGTAAATGAGTGACAAGCCCTGTATGGACAAGGATCGCCGCAACTGGCTGATCGCCACTTCCGCAGTTGGTGGCGTAGGCGCGGCAGCAGCCCTTTACCCTTTTGTGGACAGCTTTGAGCCATCTGAGCGTGCTAAGGCCGCCGGTGCAGCTGTTGAGATCGATATTACGGGCATGCAGCCTGATGAGATGAGAACCGTTGAGTGGCGCGGTAAGCCAGTTTGGGTGATTCGTCGCACACCAGAGCAAGTCGCTGAGCTATCTAAGCTTGACGGCGAGTTGGCAGATCCAAATTCATTGCGCGATCCTTCTCAATTTACGCCTCCTTATGCCCAGAACCAGTGGCGCTCCATCAAGCCTGAGTACTTGGTAGTAGTGGGTATTTGTACGCACTTAGGTTGTTCTCCAACCGCTAAATTTGAAGCGGGCCCACAGCCTTCCTTGCCAAATACATGGCCAGGCGGCTTCCTTTGCCCATGCCACGGTTCAACTTTTGACATGGCCGGCCGTGTTTATAAGAACAAACCAGCCCCAGACAATCTTGAAGTGCCGCCTCATATGTACTTGAGCGATACCAAGATTCTGGTTGGCGATGATAAGAAGGCCTAAGGAGAGATAAATGGCATTTCAAGAAAAACAAGTTCCAGCAGATGCGCCTGTATCGCAAAAGGTGTTGGCTTGGGTTGATTCCCGTTTCCCGCTGACATCCTCGATTAAGGCTCACCTTACCGAGTATTACGCACCTAAAAACCTGAACTTTTGGTACTTCTTTGGCTCTTTAGCCATTGTTGTTTTGGCTTTGCAAATCATTACCGGAATCTTCTTGGTAATGAACTATAAGCCTGATGCAGCTAAAGCATTTGATTCTGTTGAATACATCATGCGCGAAGTACCGTGGGGTTGGTTAATTCGTTACCTCCATTCCACTGGCGCATCTATGTTCTTCGTCGTGGTTTATATGCATATGTTCCGCGGTTTGATCTACGGTTCTTATCGCAAGCCACGTGAATTGATCTGGATCTTTGGTTGCGCGATTTTCTTGTGTCTCATGGGCGAAGCTTTCTTTGGCTACTTGCTCCCTTGGGGTCAGATGTCCTATTGGGGCGCTCAAGTGATCGTGAACTTGTTCTCTGCAATCCCATTCATTGGTCCAGACTTGTCTTTATGGTTGCGCGGTGATTATGTTGTGGGCGATGCAACCCTCAACCGCTTCTTTGCGTTCCACGTGATTGCAATTCCATTGGTATTGATTGGTTTAGTTGCCGCTCACATCATTGCTTTGCACGAAGTTGGCTCAAACAATCCAGATGGTATTGAGATCAAAGAGAATCTCGATGCCAATGGCCATCCAGTAGACGGCATTCCATTCCACCCTTACTACACCGTCCATGACGTATTTGGTTTGGGTGTCTTCTTGATGATCTTTGCGTGCATCGTATTCTTTGCTCCAGAGATGGGTGGTTATTTCCTTGAAGCCAATAACTTCATCCCTGCTAATCCATTGCAAACGCCTCCGCACATTGCACCGGTTTGGTACTTCACTCCGTTTTATTCCATGTTGCGTGCAACGACATCAAACTTCTTGTTGCCACTATGGATTTTCTTGGCAGTGATTTTGGGCATGTTTGCACTCAAGGCTAAAGACCTGAAGGTTAAGGGTGCTTGTGCTGCAATTGCGTTGGCATTAGCCGCTGGCTTCTTCTTGTTTGATGCAAAGTTCTGGGGCGTTGTGATCATGGGTGGTTCTGTCGTGATCATGTTCTTCTTGCCTTGGCTTGATCATTCTCCAGTGAAGTCCATTCGCTATCGTCCAGATTTCCATAAATATATTTATGGCGTGTTTGTGGTGAGCTTTGTGATCTTGGGTTACTTGGGAATTCAGCCACCATCACCAGTATTTGAAAAGATTTCTCAGGTTTGCACGATTTACTATCTGGGCTTCTTCTTGGGAATGCCGTTTTGGAGCACGCTTGGCACGTTCAAGCCGGTACCAACACGCGTTACTTTTAAGTCTCATTAATTCAGACACCAAAGAGAAATTAGGAACTAGCATGAAACGAATTCTGCAAACTTTGATGGGCGTCTGCCAAGCAACGCTTTTGGTTGCCGCTATCAGCTTGACTGGTGCAGCTAACGCTAATGAGCACGGCTTTCCTTTAGACGCCGCTCCCAATCGCGTTAGCAACAACGCATCATTGCAAAATGGCGCAAAGTTGTTTGTGAACTATTGCTTGAACTGCCACGCAGCCTCTAGCCTACGTTACAACCGCTTGCGCGATATTGGCCTGACCGACCAACAGATCAAAGACAACTTGATATTGAATGATGCCAAGGTTGGCGATTTGATGACCATCTCCATGACACCAAAAGAAGGTAAAGCTTTCTTTGGTAAAAATCCACCCGATTTATCGGTTGAGGCGCGTGCTCGTGGTACAGATTGGCTCTATACCTACTTGCGTACTTTCTACAAAGATGACACCACCCAAACTGGTTGGAATAACTTGGTTTACCCTAAAGTAGGTATGCCTCATGTTTTGTGGCAATTGCAGGGTGAGCGTGCTGCTAAATTTGAAGAGCGCAAAGACCCGCATGACGAAAGCAGAACAGAAGAAGTTTTTGTTGGCTTTGAGCAATTAACACCAGGCACGATGAAGCCGCAAGAGTATGACGACAATATCGCTGACTTGGTTGCATTCATGTCATGGATGGCTGAGCCAGTTCAATTGGAGCGTAAGCGTCTAGGCGTAGTTGTTCTCTTGTTTTTGGCGATCTTCACCCTCTTGGCGTGGCGCTTGAACAAGGCTTACTGGAAAGATATTCACTAAGATTTATTCATGGGCTCTGATGAGCCCATGAAGCAAATAGATTTAAAGCCGCCGTTAGTTATGCGTTTGTTGTATTGAAGTAGAAATTTAAGGAAATAAATTTATGATGGTGTTGTACTCGGGCACTAACTGCCCATTCTCGCAACGCTGCCGCTTGGTGCTTTTTGAAAAAGGCATGGATTTTGAAATCCGCGATGTCGACTTGTTTAACAAGCCTGAAGACATTTCTGTGATGAACCCTTATGGCCAAGTTCCTATCTTGGTCGAGCGTGATCTGATTTTGTATGAATCAAACATCATCAATGAATATATTGATGAGCGCTTTCCTCACCCACAGTTGATGCCGCCTGATCCAGTAGCGCGCGCCCGTGCACGTCTCTTCCTCTTCAATTTTGAGAAGGAATTGTTTGTTCACGTTGCCGCTCTTGAAAATGAAAAAGGTAAGGCCGCTGAAAAGGTTCATGAAAAAGCGCGTTTGGCTATTCGTGATCGCCTGACCCAATTGGCCCCAATTTTCGTAAAAAATAAGTATATGTTGGGCGATGAATTTTCAATGCTTGACGTTGCTATTGCTCCACTTTTATGGCGCCTTGAGCATTACGGTATTGATCTTTCCCGCAATGCTGCGGCTCTTTTGAAATACGCTGAGCGTATTTTCAGCAGACCTGCATATATTGAGGCTCTGACACCTTCAGAAAAGGTGATGCGCCGCTAAGCAATTCTGGCGGTTCATTTTCGGTCGGCATGTCTGACGTTCCAAGCAATAAACCCTATCTAATCCGTGCACTACACCAGTGGTGCACGGATTTTGGTTTTACGCCATTTATTGCCGTATTTGTGGATGCTCGGGTTGAAGTCCCAATGGAGTTTGTGAAGAATGACGAAATCGTCTTGAATCTGTCTCTTGAGGCTTGCCATCAGCTACAGATGGAAAACGATTGGATCAGTTTTCAGGCTCGATTTGGGGGTGTCCCCCGTAAAATCATGGTTCCAGTAAGCCATGTTCTAGCAATTTATGCGCGGGAAAATGGTCAAGGCATGTCTTTCCCGTTTGACCCCGCTCAGGCGCGTGATCTTCATATTGCTGATTCCTCGGATGAGGAGCCAGAAAAGCCTAAATCTGGCAGACCCTCCTTACGGGTTGTGAAATAGGATAAAATATCAACCGTTGCCCCTTTAGCTCATCTGGTAGAGCAACTGATTTGTAATCAGTAGGTGGTCTGTTCGAGTCGGACAAGGGGCACCAAAAATTCAATACGTTCAATCAAGATTGGGCGTCAGGCGAAAGCCTTCAATCAATAGCTAAATAAGTGTGAATGATGGCTTCTGAGAAATCTCCGGATTACTACCTTCAGGCCCTCATTAAGGCTAATCAATCAGACAGCAAGCAGACATTGTTCCATCGTGTTGAGCACGGTGGGTTTGGCGCAATTACTTCGCGCTTGATGACCGGCTTAAATATTTCTTTAGCCTTAGATTCCAATTATTCTTTTTTGATCGACTCTCCTTATGTTGTCGAGGGGATGTTTGATATTGGCGTTAAACAGCCAATTGAAGTGGCGCAACATCAAGAAATTATTGAGTGGAATTTTCTCAGGGACACCTGGAATGCCCCTCCGCAAATAAAGGCAGATCATCAATATCCTGCATGCCCTATTGAGGCTGGTGCTGACTTGACCAGACATCAATGGTGTGCAGTTTTGGCTAAAGCAATTTGTGGAACTCCAAGTGCCTTCTTAAATACAGAAATTGAGCGCTTAAAAAATGCAATTCATTGGGATGCGTACGATCTCCATATTGGCTTGCATATACGACGTGGCGATAAAAATACTGAGTGCCCTTATATCCCAACAGAGGCCTATTTATCTCAAATTCAAAAATTACTTCAAGCAAATCCGGGCAAGAAGGTATTGGTATTTTTATCAAGCGATGATCCAGAGGCTTTAGGGCATGTTCGCGCCAGGTTGAATGGGGTGGATGTGGCTTGGGATGAGACTGAGGCACGTTACAACAACTTTAATGCTGGCATGGTTGCGAGCAATCCGGCCTTGGCGCAACAAGAAAGTGCGACAGCCGCTAAAAATATTTCATTGCTTGGCGATTGTGATTATGTGATTGGTATGTCACATGCTCAATTTACTTGGCTTGGTGGGTTACTCGCAGTATTTAATCATCGGCTAGATGCAAGCCGACACATCATGCTTGATCCTCATACTGGTCAGCGTGGTCATTGGGCTGCTTTCTATGGGTTTCCTCTTCAAACCCTATTGTTGTAATCAAACTTCATAACCTGAAATCAAGGATGTCAATGTCTCGCGGAATCTTATCTATTTACTGGGGAGATGAGTCAAAGCTCCCAATAAATCGTTTAAAGGCATCGGTGAAAAAATTTCATCCAGATTTGCCGCATGAAATTATCAAGATTGATGCGCCCCATGGCGATATCTCTACCTTAAACCAAAAAGCAAAAATGCTCGATTTGTCGCCATTTGAAGAAACATTGTTTCTAGATATGGATACAGTAGTGTTAGGAAACCTAGATTTTGGATTTGAAAAAGCGAAGCAGTTTGGCTTGGCGCTTTCAATCTGTGAGGCACCTTGGGCCAAGAGATATAACCATCTTTTTACCGGCGATGAAGTGGAATACAACACAGGCGTCATCTTTTTCACGAAAAAGGCACAGGCAGTCTTTGATAAATGGAAAGAGTTGGCTGCAACAGTCGATTCATCGATCATTGGGGTCAATGAGAAGGGCGTGTACACCATGCCAGCTAATGATCAAGGCCCATTTGCGCTGGCAATTGATCAAACTGGATTTAACCCATTCGTTTTACCGCTAAATTGGAATTTTCGACCTGCATGGCAGCGCAGTTTTTTTGGCCCCATCAAAATTTGGCATGATTACGGTGAGCCTCCTGCATTATTTGAAGAGCTTAATACTTATTATTTGAATCCTGAGGCGCTGATTCAGTTCCACCATGGATAGCATTTATGAGTAAATATCAAATCATCAGCACCCCCGACTCTCTCAACGGCGCATTAGAGACTTGGTTTATACAAAATGATTTATTTGCTGGTGTGCCCTATGCCTTGGGATTTGATCCAAGCAAAGTAGAGGCCTCTACAGTCATTTATCTCGAATTGATTCAAATTAATTTGGATCTGATTCGGCACCTCAAGAGTTTGGAAAAAAAAGTGGTGCTGTATCACATGGGTGATGAACGTGCTGATAAAGAAATTTCCGCTTACTCAGAATGTGATTTAGTTATTCGCAATTATTTCTTTGACCATATTCTGGCAAAGACCGGCCCTGCAAAAAATATTATGTGGGCTCCTAATGGTTTTAGGACAGGTGTGGGCCCAAGGGCGGCTGACAAGCTGAAGAAAGCTTCAAGTCGCCAATCCTTGGCAGCCTTTCTGGGCTGGATCAATAATGCCGCGTCATTTAATCAGGAGCGCGTAGCGTTTGCTCAGGCAGCTAGCAATTGCGGCGAAAATTTATTTGTTCTTCCTTCTGGCGGATTTGCGGGCGGTTATAACGTTGGACTCTATTCCGCGATTATGGAAGATAGTATTTTTGCCCCTTGCCCGGCAGGCAATTCTCCAGAAACGATTCGACTGTATGACGCTTTAGAGACGGGCTCTATTCCAATTTCTCTGCGCCATGAGTTTTTGGTATCAACGGAGGCTTTGGGTTTAATTGGGCCGGTACCTTTTCCTATTCTGAATTCTTGGAATGAACTACCTGCATATTTGCAGTCTATGAGACAAAAGCTGACGTCTTCACCGCAAGAGTTAGATGATCTTCAGGCGCGTTGTATTGCTTGGTGGGTAGACTATAAAGCGGCTATACAAGAGAAGATTGCTTTACGCATCCAAAGTCTTTAGGTTTACTCGGTGAGATTGGTTTGGTGGGTTTCTGGCAAATACAGGAAGGCCACGATAGCGGCGCTTAATAAAAATAGCGTTGGATACCAAAGTCCGGCAAGATGATTGCCCCAGACTTGATTGAGCCAAGTCACTATAAATGGCAGCAGCCCGCCGATCCATCCGGCCGCTAAATTATGTGGCAGTGTTGCAGCACTATTGCGATTCTTTGCGGGAAAGAGCTCGGCCAGTAATGCGGTTTGAGGACCCACTACAAGCGCTAGCACAAAAGACAGCCATATCATCACCGCTCCCATGCCCAGTAAGGCGAAAGAGGTCAGCGTTTCCCTGTGCTGATTACCAAGATATGCCAGCAGCTCAAACGCGGGATAAATACAGATAGCACCCAAGATGATTCCGCCCACCACAATTGGTCTGCGACCAAGCCGATCAGAAAGCCAGCCTGCAAATATCGTTAAAGGAAAGAGACTGACTGTTGCACAGATACTGAGGCGATCCACTACAGATGGCTCGAGATGAATGGCAGTTTTTAAAAAAATCGCCGTGTATACCTGGATGCAAAAAAATAGAATTGCCCCGCTTGACGAGATGCAAAAGAATAAGAGAAACATCCTTTTCCGAATTTCTGGATCTTTAAAGTTATTGAGCAATTGCGATTGCGGTTTCTCAGTGTATTTACTGAGTTCTACAAATATGGGTGTCTCTTCTAGTGATTGGCGAACTTGAAATGCAATGAGCAGCAGTAATAGTGAAACCCAGAAAGGCACGCGCCATCCCCATGACTCAAACTCTGCGGGTGATAACCAATGTTGCAGTAAGGCAATTTGTAGTGTGGATACCAAGATACCTAGCGGACCCATGAGCTGCAAGAAACTGGTCTTAAAACCTCGAGACGACGCGCCGGCATGTTCGGTAAGGTAGACGGCACCACCACCAATTTCACCTCCGGCGGAGAGGCCTTGAGCGAGGCGAAGGCCAACCAAGAGGATGGGGGCCCAGATACCAATTTGGGCATAAGTCGGCAAAAAGCCCACGCTGACTGTTGCCAGGCCCATGAGAACGATGGTCATCATGAACACTGGCTTGCGACCTATGCGATCCCCTAAAGAGCCGAATAGGGCTGATCCAATCGGTCTCACCACCATTCCAACACCAAAGGTCGCTAGGCTGGCTAAAAGCCCTGCATTAGGGTCGCTAGAGGGGAAGAAAAGGGGTCCCAGTACAACAGCAAGGGTTGCAAAGGTGAGAAAGTCATACCACTCTAAAAAAGTACCAAAGCAGGCTGCAATGGCCACTCTTCGGTAAGAGTCACCACCTTTTTTATTCTCTAAATTATTGATTTTATTCAATTTTCTTAATAGTTTAATAAATTTGCTGCTTTGCAACAAAAAACTGCTTGATTTGTCATATTGCTTCAGTTACAGTGAATTTGTGCAGTGCAATAAATTGTTTATTGCGTACTGAAATGACTAGTTGTACCACTTAATTACTGGAGAAATACATGAACCAAGAACAAATCACCGCTAAATTGTCCCAAATTAATAGCAAGGGTCTCGAGGCTTCATTTTCCTTGAGTGAAGCTGCTCTAGAAAACGCCCAAAAATTGGCCGAGCTCAGCTACGCTGCATCTAAGGATGCATTGGTAAACACTCAGGATGGTATCCAGCAACTCTTGACCGCCAAAGATCCCCAGCAAGCCTCTGAATTGTTGAATGCAGAAGCATTCCAAGCAGCTGGCGCACAAGCTGCTGCATTTCAAAAGAAGGTTAGTAAAGTATTGCGTGATGGCAACAAAGAATTAGCTAACGTGGTGGATGCTGGCATCGACCAATTGCAAGATGGTTTTCAGGATTGGGTAAATACAGTCACTGCCAATGCACCAGCAGGCTCTGATGTGTTGTTATCTTCATTCAAAACTTTCTACGGAAGTGCGTTACAAGGTTTTGAGCAGTTCCGCGCTGCTAGCAAAGAAGCTGTAGCTAAAGCTGAAAAAACTACTGAACAAGCAATCGATGCGATTGCAGGTCAAGTTGCGCAAGCAAAGAAAGTCGCTATACCAGCGTCACGCACTCGTAAGTCTGCTTAATAGTCAATTGCAGCCAGTAGGATCGGCAATAAAAAACCCCGCTAGGCGGGGTTTTTTATTGGGCTGATTTATTCAGCATCTGAAGAAGATTCGATTAAGGGCGCGGAGAGATTTTTGCTGGGCTTCACCCCGAGTTCTCGAACCTTTTCGGCGGACCGAATGAGGTTGCCTTTGCCAGTCTTAAGTTTGTTGAAGGCATCGTGATAGCTCGTTTGTGCCTGGTCCAGGCGTTGCCCCAGCTTTTCAAGATCATCTACAAAGCCTACAAATTTGTCATAGAGATTGCCGCACTGTTTTGCAATCTCAAGCGCATTGCGATTTTGGTGATCTTGCCTCCATAAATGGGCAACGGTTCTGAGTGTTGCCATCAATGTGCTTGGGCAGACCAGTACGATATTTTTGGCCAGTGCCTCTTGGTATAAATTGGGCGCAGTTTTGAGTGCCAATAAAAACGCAGGCTCAATTGGCACAAACATCAGCACAAAGTCGACAGAGCCTACGCCATAGAGGGCGCTGTAGTTCTTGCTTGAGAGACCCTGGATATGCTGGCGCAAGGACCCAATATGTGCAGCTAATTCACGTTCGGCAATATCAGGATCCGTGGTCTCAGCATGCCTTGCATAGGCTGTAATGGAGACTTTGCTATCTACTACCAGGCTCCTGCCTTCGGGGAGTTTGATGACTACGTCTGGTTGTAAGCGTGAGCCATCGCTTTGGGTATGGCTATCTTGCACAACATACTCTTCGCCTTTGCGTAGGCCAGAGGATTCGAGAATGGACTCCAATACTAATTCACCCCAGTTACCCTGGACTTTGGAGTCACCTTTTAAAGCCTGAGTTAGGGAGCGTGTCTCGTCTGACATGCGCAAATTCAGGTTGGCCAGGCGTTCAATTTCACTCTTGAGTGCAAAGCGTTCGCGTGCTTCATTGCCATAAGAGGTGTTGACCTGCTCTTTAAACTCTGTGAGCTTAGTTTGCAGCGGTTTTAGTAAAGCATCTAGACTAGCTGCGTTTTGTTCTGTGAAGCGCTTGGACTTATCTTCCAGAATTTCATTTGCTAGATTTTTAAATTGACTGGTGAGCGCTTCCTTGGCCTCATTCAAGGATTCAATACGTCCAAGCCCTTGCTTGCGTTCTGCATCCAGCTCAGCCTCAAGTCGGATTGCATTCTGTAGGGCCAGATCTCGTTCCTTACGTAGACTTTCTGCCAGCGCAGTATCCGTTTGTCCTTGCTGCTCTAAACGGGCGATAGTGGATCGCAGGCTGAAGGTATAAACCAATAAGCCGGCACAAAGCCCTAGCAAAAGCCCAAAGAGCAGCAGGGAGCTGAGATCAAAAGTCACGAAGAATCTGGATGCTTTTACGTACTTAAGCTTTAACTAACTTTTGTAGTTCACCAGACTGGAACATCTCGCTCATGATGTCGGAGCCACCAATAAATTCACCATTAATGTAAAGCTGAGGAATAGTTGGCCAATTTGCATATTCTTTAATGCCTTGGCGAATATCTGCATCTTCGAGCACATTTACGGTATGTAGTTTTTCAACGCCACTAGCGCGCAAAATATTGATGGCGTTTCCTGAGAATCCACACTGAGGAAATTGAGCAGTGCCCTTCATAAATAAAACAACAGGATGGCTTGTAACGATTTCTTTAATTTGAGCTTGGGTATCCATAGATTCTTTCTAGAAAAGCAATAAAACGGTAATGATGATTCAAAAAATCTTCTGAGATAGATTTTAAGACTTTATGTAAAAAAATGGGTCTTAGCTTGAATTTCGGCCCGAAGCTACGCGAAAGTGGCCAGCTAGGTCCTGATGGGTTTGAATATCTGTCAGGCCAGCAGCATTCATGAGCTCTACGACTGCTGCAGACTGATCAAACCCATGCTCCACTGCAATCAATCCTGTTGATTTGAGGTATTTCGGGGCATTGCGCACAATTTCTTCTAAACAAGAAAGGCCATTGCTGTGGTCAGTCAGGGCAGAAATAGGCTCAAACCGGAGATCTCCTTCGGACAGATGGGGATCGCACTGTGCAATATAGGGTGGGTTGCTCAAGATAATGTCAAAACGTACCGGCTGTTGCAAAGCGGCATACCAGCTACCTTGAGAAAACTGCACGTGCGATTCGAGATGTAAGGCTTGTGCATTTGCTTTGGCAATATTCAGTGCATCTGCAGATTGGTCTGTAGCAAGAATATTTACATGTGGGGCATCGTAAGCAAGTGCTAGAGCAATCGCACCAGAACCGGTTCCAAGATCAAGTGCGGTAATCGAAGGATTTTCTCCTGGTAATTTCTTTAGGCGTGAAATTTCGCGCAGTCCAATTTCAACCAGTAGTTCAGTTTCGGGACGAGGGATTAAAACACCTGGGGCTACCTGAAGTTCAATATTATGAAAACCTCTTTTACCAATTAAGTAGGCAATCGGCTGGCCTTCGAGTCTTTTCGCTTCGAGTGCGCGCCATTCTTCAAGTGCATTGGAGCCCAGCTCCATATTATCCCGAGACAACACTGCGGAACGCGGTAATTGGTAATGTTTATCCAGCACAAAAGCCATTAGCATGCGGGCTTCGTTTGCAGGAAGCGCAGTGTCGCTCAATAAGGAGCGCAGGCTTAAGGCAGTAGTCATGAGGCTTAGTTATCGCCTAGGGCGGCTAGTAGCTCAGCTTGGTGTTCGGACGCTAGCGCATTACAAAGATCATCGATATCCCCATCCATCATTGCATCTATCTTGTAGAGCGTGAGATTGATGCGGTGGTCTGTAATGCGACCTTGTGGAAAGTTATAAGTCCGGATGCGGTCACTGCGATCGCCAGATCCAATGAGCGACTTTCGTGTCTGCGCTTCAAGTTGATGTTTTTCACGCTCTCGTGCATCCATAATGCGTGAAACGAGTACCTTCATGGCTTGCTCACGATTGCGATGTTGACTGCGATCATCCTGACATTCCACTACAGTGCCGGTAGGCAAATGGGTAATACGGACTGCCGAATCAGTTTTATTAATATGTTGTCCGCCTGCACCGGAGGCGCGGAAGGTATCAATCCGCAGTTCTGCAGGATTAATTTTGACCGCCTCAAGTTCATCTGCTTCGGGCATTACTGCAACAGTACAGGCAGAGGTATGAATGCGCCCTTGAGTCTCGGTTTGAGGAACGCGTTGTACGCGATGACCACCAGATTCAAATTTGAGGCGTGAATAAACCGATTGACCTACCAAGCGTAAGACCACTTCTTTGTAGCCACCTAAATCAGACTCTGCGGCACTAACAACTTCCACTTTCCAGCCTTGACGCTCTGCAAAGCGGGTATACATTCTGAGTAGATCGCCGGCAAATAGGGCGCTCTCGTCCCCGCCAGTCCCTGCCCGTATCTCTAGGAAGACGTTACGTTCGTCATTCTCATCCTTGGGTAATAGGAGCTTTTGTAGTGTGCCCTCTAGGGCCTCCATGGTGGCAAGCGCTTGCTTTTGCTCTTCATCTGCGAAGTCCTTCATTTCGGGATCTTTGCGCATTTCTTCGGCTGCCTGAGCATCTGCTTCCGCTTGCTTATAGAGCCCAAACTGTTCAACCACTGTCGCGATGTCGGAATGTTCACGCGTGAGTTTCCGATAGGCATCCATATCTTTGGTTGCCTCTTCTGAGGTTAAAAGGGAATTAAGTTCGGCTAAGCGCGTGTCTAGATGATCTAGCTTAGCCCGCATGCTGGGCTTCATCTAATGATCTTCTGGCTTGGTATGTGAGGCGAATAGTTTTGGCAAAAGCTTGATTAAAGCATCACGCTCAGCACCATTGGAATGTTGCAATGCATGTAAGGACCCATGCAGAAATTTATTGGTTAATCCCTGGGCCATGGCATTTAATACTTCTTGAGGATCATCGCCGCGCATTAAGCGCTTCATGGCGCGTTCGAGTTCAAGTTGTCTTAAACGCTCACCTTGTTGTTGAATATCTTGAATGATTGGAACGGCGTTGCGTCCTTGCATCCAATGCATAAAATTTCCAACACGATCTTCAATGATGGCCTCGGCCTGACTAACAGCAGCTTGACGTAAATTGGCGCCCGTTTGAATCATGACGCCTAAATCATCTACCGTATAGAGATAGACATCATCTAATCTAGAGATTTCTGGTTCGAAGTCGCGCGGCACCGCTAGATCAATCATCACCATCGGCTTATGACGGCGCTGCTTGAGGGCGCTCTCTACCATGCCAAGACCAATAATGGGCAATGAGGAGGCGGTGCTGGAGACGATGATGTCAAATTCATGCAGGCGTCCAGGAAGCTCGGATAACTTAAAGGATTCTGCCTGGACATCTTGTACCGAAATTGAGTCTGCAAGCTCCTGACCACGCTCAATAGTGCGGTTCGCAATCGCTACATTCTTAGGCTTACGGGCAACAAAATGCGTGGCGCATAAGGTAATCATTTCGCCGGCGCCGATAAACAAAATTTTCTGATCTGAAATTTTTTCGAAAATGCGTTCTGAAAGTCGCACCGATGCAGCCGCCATTGAAATAGAGTGCGCACCAATTTCAGTGGTGCCGCGCACTTCTTTTGCAACAGCAAAAGTTTTTTGAAACAGTTGATTGAGATAGGTGCCCAGAACGCCTGCATCATTTGCGGTACGCACGGCATCTTTCATTTGCCCTAAGATTTGGGTTTCACCGATAACCATTGAATCTAAACCGCAGGCAACTCTAAAAGCATGGCGCACTGCATCCGATTGCGGTAGTGAGTAGATGTGTGGTTGGAGGCTGCTAGGGGCTAGTTGTTGTGTTTTAGCCAACCAATCAAAGGTAGCCTCATGCAATATGCCAGCAGCATTAGCGTCGTTTGCTGCGCAATAGACTTCCGTGCGATTGCAGGTAGACAGGATGGTTGCTTCAGGCAGGCCGGATTGATTCGCTCCAAGCAAATGCTGGCGAAGATCGTGCAACGCTTCTTGAAGAAATTCAGGATCAAAGGCGACCTTTTCCCGAATGGCGACCGGCGCTGTGTGATGATTGATGCCGAGTGTCAACAACTTCATAATGGTGATTATAGATTTGATGACAGCACTAATGGGGGTAAGAATGGGGTTTTTAGCTTTTCTGCTAATTGGGGGTGGATCTGGGGCGTCAGCCTGGATGCTATATCCCGCCCGCCCCAAGGGCCCCAATAGCTGGGGCTTAGCAATGGCCATATTCCTTGGCTTCCTCGCCGCGGCAGCGAGCTCGTATTTAGGGCAATTTTCTGGCTTTTTTCAGTCTGGCCAAATGCTGGAGTGGATAAGTGCTGTTTTGGCCTCCTGCCTCGCTGGGTGTATTTACACCGCTTTAGTCAAATAGCTTTTTTTGTAGCGCTACCTCTGCAGTATTAGAGCGGGAGGACACCCATGCAATAGCGGGCTGCCCGCGGCTAGTGAGCCATTTATTGGTTTTGGTGAAGTGCCTGCAGCTATCACTGCCTCCCGGCAGCAAAAATGGCCGCTCGGTTTTATAGACTCCCAGTCCAGAAGGGTGTGAAGATTGCAGAATCAGCTGATCTTGCCCTGCTTCGATGAGCGGGAGTTTGGATTGTGCATGGCCTCCCCAAAGCATCCATACGAGTGATTTTTTTTCCCGAGCTAAACCAGAAATCAAAGAGTCAATCAGACTTTTCCATCCTAGGTTTGCATGGCTTCCTGCTTCACCCAGTTTGACGCTTAATGCCGTATTGAGTAGTAATACTCCCTGTTCAGCCCAGCTATGGAGATCGCCGTTGGATAGTGCCCCAAACCCTTCTAGTGCAAGAGCTTTGCTGATATTGCGTAGTGAACTTGGAAACTGTCGAGAACTGATAGAGATATTGTCAGGAATAGAAAATGCCAAACCCTGCGCCAGTCCGGGCGAGTGATAGGGGTCTTGACCAAGAATGACAACCTTGACTGAGCGAACAGGAGTTAGCGCTAGAGCCTTAAAGAAATTTTTTGGCTCCGGGGCAATTTCTGTAGAGTGCGTTAAAACTGTTTGAATATTTTTTTCTAAGACATTCCAGGCGGCTGATTCAAAGTAGCTGCCTAATAATTGACGCCAGTCTTGTGGAATGTCTTCTTGAGAAAAAGCGTCCATCAAAAAGTGTTAGCCATTGCTCGGACTAAGTTCGTATTGAGTAGGTAGCTGTGATGGCTCAAGGCGCAAAATGCGTTCATGCTCTAGATCATCGCGAAAGAAGCTGATTGCAATGGCTTGGCCCTCTGAAAGGCGTCCTAGGGTCTGGTCCCATAGCGCACTCGTAACCCGTTGTCCATTGATGCTGGCCAAAAGATCGCCAGGAGCCAGGCCTGCCGCTTGGGCTGCGCCACCATCAAGTACATGGCTTACTTTTAGCCAACCATGGGCGTCCACATGGCGCATACCCATTTGCAGCTTGGTTTTTTCTAACCCGCTAGCGCGCTTTGGTTTTACAGAGACCACTTTAGAGCCAATCCATTTTTGAATTGGAATATCTTCAGTTCCAAATAGGTAGCGTAATTTCATATCAGACCAAGTTTTGGCAAATTCGCCACCCATTAACTCGACTATCAAATCATCTAAACCATTCTCAGCAATGCCATTCATCGTCACGCCATGTTGATTCCAAATTAAGCGCATCAGATCGTCTAACGATTTTTTATTTTTAGAGAAGGCGCGAATTTGTAAATCGAGCCCCAAGGCTAGCAGCGCGCCCTTGCCGTAATAGCTGACAACAGCGTTGGGAGTGTTCTCATCAGCCTGGTAATACTTTGTCCAGGCATCAAAAGAGCTGTCTGCCAAACTTTGCTTTTGCCTGCCAGGACCGCGCAAAATAGCATTCCAATTATTGGCAACCAATTTGAGATAAGCGCCTAAATCAATGCGTTTGCTACGGAATAGTTGCAGGTCGTCGTAATAACTGGTGAATCCTTCAAATAGCCAAAGTAGTCGCGTGAGATTGCGATTTTGAAGGTCGTAGGGCTGAAATGCTTTTGGCAAAATCCGCTTGACCAGCCACGCATGAAAGTATTCGTGGCTACATAGCCCAAGAAATTCTCGATAAGCAGACTCTTCAAACAAAACCTGATTTTGTGGAATTTGATCGCGACGACAAAGTAAGGCGGTACTATCGCGATGTTCTAAGCCTCCATAACCATTTGAGACTGCATTGACTAGAAAAAGATAGTGTTGAAAAGGGGCGGACTTAGACTTTGGTTCAAATAAATTGATTGTGCTGGTACAGATAGCTTGTAAGTCATTGGCAAGGCGTGCAGCATCAATGGGGTGAATGCACCCTTGAATAGCCATGCTATGAGGCACCTCATTAGCGGTCCAGCGCACTATCTGAAACTCACCGATAGCGACCGGATGATCTAGTAAATCAGCATAATTTTGCGCCAGGTAAAAACCAAAGCCATTTGCATCAACTTTGACTTCTCGCAGCGTAGTTTGAACAGACCAATGTTGAGCAAAACCATCTTCTGGTTTAGCCAAGGCTAGTGAGCAGGGAATATCTTCTTGTCCCTTGACCGCTAAACACAAGCTGCTGGCGTTGAAGAATGCACGTTCAGTATCTAGGTAGGCAGCGCGTACTGAAGAGTCAAAGGCGTATACCGTTATTACGATAGCTACGGCACCTTCATGCTTTGGGAGGCGCCACTGATTGTTATCAATCCGCTCAAGCGTAAGTTTTTTCTTGGCGCCATCAGCAGTGCGAGCTTCAATGGATTCAATATGTTTTGAAAAATCTCGAATCAGATAACTTCCTGGAATCCAAGCAGGCATTTGCAGGATCTGGCCATTGGGGTCTGGATTAGCGATATGCAGTTTTACTTGGAAGCGATGGCCGTGGAGATCTTTTGGCCAAACGGTGTACTGGATTGCTGGAAGATCAGAGATATTCATAGTCATTACTTCAGAGAATTCAATTTCTTTTCAATATCAGTAATTTGAACCGCACCAGGGAAGCGACTGCCATCTGTAAAGAAGATGGTGGGGGTGCCGGTGATGCCATAGCTTTTGGCGGTAGTCAGATTTTTATCCAAAGGGTTGCTGCAGTCCGTTTTTCCGCTGGGACTTATACCGTTGACCATCCAATCAATATAAGCCTTATAGGGTTCTGGTGAGCACCAAATTTGTTTGGCTTTTTGTGCTGAATCAGGGGATAGGATGGGAATGAGATAGGTGTAGATTGTCACGTTATCCAGCTGCTGTAAGGATTTTTCAAGTCGCTTGCAGTAACCGCAATTAGGGTCGGAGAAGATCGCCAATTGACGGCTGCCATTACCGCGTACGTTCTTGATGGCGTTGGCTTGATTGAGGTCACTCCATTTAATGCGATTGAGATCAGATTGTCTTTGCTCGGTTATGTTTTTGCCTGTTGAAAGCTCAATGATTTCGCCTTGAATGAGATATTTTCCAGCGCTATCCGTATAAAAAATCTCGTTGCCAACCAATATCTCATATAGGCCGGCAACTGGTGCTGGAGAAACGCTGCGCACTTTTGCATTTGCCCCCAATTTTTTCTGAATATCATTCTTTAGTTGTTGCTCTGATTGGGAGTGTGCTAAGCCTGAAAAAATGAGGCCAGCACTCATCAGGAAAACGACAGATAAAAATTTAGTCAAAATGTATTTCTCCTAGAGCGCGTTCAATCAGGCGCTGTTTAATAAAGTGACTCTTATTTACTAGTCCTAAGCCCCAATTGCGCAACTGCTTTTCCGTGCTGCTATTGCCGGAAAATAATTTCTTTAATTTATCGGTAACCCACAGCAAAGCGCTAGTATCTCCTTGGCGTTGGCGTTCATAACGACGCAAGAGCTTTTGATCATTGAGGGTGCGGAAGGATTCACGCTTACCGATGATATTGAGTAATACAGAGACGTCACGCAGGCCTAAGTTCAGACCTTGCCCAGCTAAAGGATGCATGACATGTGCGGCATCTCCAATCAGTGCAACTTGGGGGTTTTCTGCGGGACCAATGAAGCGAGTGGCTCGAATTTTTCTGAGCGGAAAGGCGGCGGGAGTCGAGTTAAGCGTGAGTTCGCCCAGTTGTTTGGGGATAGCGCCATTGGCAATCGACATAAATCGATCTGACCATTGCGATGGCGTCAGAGACAGAAGCTCTGCTGCATGCTCTGGAGAGGTTGACCACACCATTGAGACTTGTTGATTGGGCAACGGCAACATGGCAACAATATCGCCACCCGGCAAGAACCACTGAAAAGCAGTCTCTAGATGTGGATAGGTGCAATGCCAATTTGCAACAACCGCATTTTGCTCATAGCTTTCTTCGCTGGCAGTAATGCCAATTGCAGAACGTATAGGTGAATTTGCTCCATCTGCTGCAATAACCAGTTGTGCATGAATCGAGAGACCGCTTTTTAAAAGCACGGTGCTTACCGTGTCACTTACTTCAATTTTTTCAACAACATCACTGAGTCGCTCAAGTTTGTTTTGAAAACGGGAGGCTTGATCAAGGGTGTGCTCAATTAAGTTAGATTCACCAATCCAAGCCAGTTGTGGTGTTCCTGCTTCAAATGCGGATAGATGTAGTTGGTCATGCTGTTCACCGCGATCGCCATAAATTCGCATATCTCGCACTACTTGTAGGCGACTATGGTCAAGGGCATCCCAAATTTGTAAATGGGCTAGTAATTTTTGGGTGCTTGGAGAAAAGGCGTAAATCCTTTGGCCCCACTGAGATCCTTGGGGTGTGGGGACTATAGCCCCTAATTCAGGGGCAATTTCCAGGGTTTGGAGGCCTAATTGGGCTAGGCCTAGTGCACAAGCCTTACCAGCAATGCCTCCGCCGATGACAAGGACATCCACCGAGCAGCTGTGGGCGGGTTTTGTGGGGTGCTGCGGTAAATGATTTTGGTGGGCTTCTGACATAACTCGATGATATCGAAACCTGCCCCTTTACAATATCGCTATGTCTTTGAAATGTGGCATCGTCGGCCTGCCTAACGTCGGCAAATCTACCCTCTTTAATGCGCTTACCAAAGCTGGAATCGCGGCGGAAAACTACCCTTTCTGCACGATCGAGCCAAATGTGGGCGTGGTTGAGGTTCCTGACCCTCGATTGGCGGCCTTGGCCGAGATCGTGAAGCCGGAGCGCATCCTGCCAGCAGCAGTTGAATTTGTTGATATTGCTGGTTTGGTCGCTGGTGCTTCCAAAGGGGAGGGCTTGGGAAATCAATTCTTGGCCAATATCCGAGAAACGGATGCCATTACGCATGTGGTGCGTTGCTTTGAGGATCCGAATGTGATTCACGTAGCAGGCAAGATTGATCCGATTGCTGATATTGGTGTGATCGATACAGAGTTAGCTCTTTCGGATTTAGCGACTGTAGAGAAAACACTCAATCGCTCAAGTAAGGCCGCTAAGTCTGGCAACGATAAAGAAGCTGCAGCTCTGGTAGCGGTGTTAACCAAAGTACAGGCGCACTTAGATTCGGCATTGCCGGTGCGTAGCTTAGATTTAAGCGATGATGAAAAACTCCTCATCAAGCCCTTATGTTTAATTACTGCTAAGCCTGCGATGTATGTTGCAAACGTGAAGGAAGATGGTTTTGAAAACAATCCACACCTTGATGCGGTAAAGCAGCATGCAGCCAAAGAAAAAGCCCCAGTAGTAGCGGTATGCGCAGCTATTGAGGCAGAAATCGCCGATTTAGATGAGGCTGATAAAACCGAGTTCTTAGCGGATCTAGGGATGGCCGAACCTGGTTTAGATCGCGTGATTCGTGCTGGCTATGCTTTGTTGGGCCTACACACCTACTTCACGGCCGGCGTTAAAGAAGTGCGCGCTTGGACGATTCACCAAGGTGATACTGCCCCTCAGGCCGCTGGTGTTATTCATACTGATTTTGAGCGTGGATTTATTCGTGCCCAAACCATTTCTTATGATGACTTCATTCAGTTTAAAGGCGAGTCAGGCGCTAAAGAAGCCGGCAAGATGAGAGCCGAGGGAAAAGAGTACGTCGTGAAAGATGGAGACGTCTTGAACTTCTTGTTTAATGTCTAAAGATATCTTCTTTTCGGTTCAAAATAAAAAAGCCCTCATTAAAGGGCTTTTTTATTATTCAAGCTGAGGTATTACTCAAGCGATTTTTGCTGCCTTCTCTAGGCACTTAGAAATCTCTTCATAGCGCTTAATGGCGAGCTTGGTTGGAAGCACTTGTTTTTTTCGTCCATCAATATTGCTCGCCATTTTGATGTAGCCCATGGCGCTTAGATTTTTGAGGCGTCCATGTAAAGTGGCTTGGGAGCCCAGTTCAGCCAGTGCAATTAAATCGCCAACCAAGACGGTTTGTCCTGCATCTGCACAAGTCACAATGCGGTTTAAAAGACTCTCTTCAATAGAGTCGAGTTTCTTACCGGGGTTAATTCGATCCAGTGCGTCGATCAAATTGAGAAACCGTAAATAGGGGGATTGCTTAGTGGTAGGCATATCTTTCATTATAGATATTGCGGCTTATTATTAGCCATAGGGCTAATGCTATTTTATTCTTCATCTCCCTATTGAGCAATTGATTGAGATCAAGCAATTCATCCATACTGTCAGTAATGTTAAAAATTTTCTCACTCACCCGTGAATGGACCGCAGGCTTTTTGATAAGTGCCATCGCTTATGGGGCCCTTTTTTATGTGAATTCCTGGCTAACAAGCAGCTTGGTTTTTGGTTTGGGCGTGAACTGGATTTATCTACCCGCTGGCCTGCGTTTGTTTTTAACGCTGATTTTTGGGCTACCTGGAGCCATGGGAATTGCTTTAGCCTCATTTTTGATTAGTTATTGCGGCGACTTTCCGCATGATCTTGCTATTTGCGTTGGCGTTGGTTTGATCTCGGGTTTTGCCCCTTACATAGCGAGAATCTTTGTGATCAGCAATGTGAAGCTCGAACCAGACCTGAGTAATTTGAATTTACCTAAATTAGTCATTTGTATTTTGGTCTACGCTCTCTTGAGCGCCGGGCTGCATCAATTTTGGTTCGCCACAAATGCCCTCGACGATACGGGCACCCTCAACCACTTTTTTGTGATGTTTCTCGGTGATGTTTTGGGATCACTCTTGCTCATCTGCGTCATCAAGTATGGACTTGATGTGCTCAAAAAGCTTAAGAAAACAGCGTGCTAAGGGCAATACCGGGATCTTCTGAGCGCATGAATGCCTCGCCTACCAAGAATGCATTGACCTGATGGTCGCGCATCAGCTGCACATCTGCGCGTCCCAGAATGCCTGACTCGGTAACCAAGGTTTTATCGTTGGGGACCGATGAGAGTAAGGATAGGGTCGTTTGTAGTGTGACCTCAAAAGTTTTGAGGTTGCGATTATTGATGCCCAGTAAGGGTGTCTTCAGCTCCAGCGCTTGATCAAGCTCAGCAGCGTTATGTACCTCTACCAATACATCTAAGCCTAATTCATGTGCGCAAGCTTCCAGATCTTGCATTTGCTTAAGTTCAAGGCAAGCAACGATTAGCAAAATCGCATCGGCACCGATGGCACGTGCTTCATAGACTTGATAGGGATCGATGGTGAAATCTTTACGCAACACGGGAATGTTGCAGGCTGCGCGAGCTTCTTGCAGATAGGCATTACTTCCCTGGAAGTACTCAACATCGGTGAGAACCGATAGGCAGGCTGCTCCGTGCTGCTCATAGGAGCGAGCAATTTCAGCGGGCATAAAGTGCTCGCGCAAGATGCCTTTGCTTGGGCTAGCTTTCTTGATTTCAGTGATGACGCCTGCCTTACCTGCTGCAATTTTTGTTTGAATCGAGCGAATAAAGCCGCGTGGCTTGAATAGAGTATCTCGATTATTTTGTTCTGCCAGTGCGCGTTGTTGCGCTAAAGAAACATGCTTTAGTTGATTTGCAACCTCAATTTTTTTAGTTGCAACAATTTTTTCGAGAATATCGCTCATGAATAGCCGCTTATTTTGATTGGGTAGCCGCAATAAAGGCATCTAATTTTTGACGCGCGGCACCAGAAGCAATAGCTTCCTTAGCCTTGGCGATTCCGGTGGCGATATCTGGGGTGATACCGGCTACATATAGAGTGGCACCAGCATTTAGGCAGACGATATCGCTGGCAGCGCCAGGTTTGCCATCGATGACATCTAAAACAATTTTTTTAGACTCATCAGCATTGGCAACTTTGAAGCTATTGGTAGGCGCTGTGCTCAATCCAAAATCCTGCGGATGAATTTCATATTCACGAACCAGTCCATCTTTGAGTTCTCCCACCAGAGTAGGACCCTCTAGGGAAATTTCATCGAGACCATCACGGCCATAAACCACTAGGGCGTGATCCATGCCGAGTGCTTGCAGAACGCGGGCCTGAATGCCAACAAGATCTGGGTGAAATACGCCCATCAAAATACGTTTTGCATCTGCAGGGTTTGTGAGTGGCCCCAGGATATTGAAAATAGTGCGTACGCCCAATTGTTTGCGAATAGGCACTACGTTCTTCATTGCGGGATGATGGTTAGGGGCAAACATAAATCCAGCGCCAACCGTTGAGATGCATTGGGCCACCTGATCAGCCGTGAGCGCTAGATTCACGCCGAGAGCCTCTAAAACATCTGCGCTACCAGATTTACTACTAACACTGCGATTGCCGTGCTTAGCAATTTTGGCTCCAGCCGCTGCTGCAACAAACATGGCAGCAGTAGAGATATTAAAAGTATGAGCGCCATCGCCGCCCGTACCAACGACATCTACTAGGTGCGAGCGATCTTGAACTTGAACTGAAGTGGCAAATTCACGCATTACTTGAGCTGCTGCCGCAATTTCGCCAACAGTTTCCTTCTTCGTACGTAGTGCTACCAAGAGTCCCGCAACCAGTTCAGGCGCCATCTCTCCACTCATGATCAAGCGCATCATGTCAGTCATTTCATCGTGGAAAAGTTCGCGGTGCTCAATGCAGCGTTGCAGTGCTTCTTGCGGGGTAATTGGCATGGTGCTTTGAAGAGAAAAAGTTATTTAATTTGTAAAAAATTCTTGAGAAGGGCGTGACCATGCTCGGACAAGATGGACTCTGGATGAAATTGAACGCCTTCTACGGCGAGTTCGCGGTGGCGTACACCCATGATTTCTCCATCAGAAGAGCTTGCAGTCACTTCCAGGACTGCTGGCAGGGAACTTCTCTCAATCGCCAGAGAGTGATAGCGGGTGACTTTAAAAGGATCTGGCAAATTTTTAAACACGCCAACGCCAGTATGGTGAATGCTATCGGTTTTGCCATGCATCACTTTTTGTGCACGAATCACTTTGCCGCCAAAAGCTTCGCCAATGGCTTGATGGCCAAGGCACACACCCAGAATAGGAATTTTTCCTGCGTATTGTTGAATGGTCTCGATAGAGATACCAGCTTCTGCGGGGCTACAGGGTCCGGGAGAAATGCAAATACGTGCAGGATTGAGTTTTGCAATCTCTGCCACCGTAATCTCATCATTACGAAATACTTTTACTTCTTCACCTAACTCCGCAAAATACTGCACAAGGTTATAGGTAAAAGAATCGTAGTTATCAATCATTAGGAGCATCAAGTCCTCCTTGTACTAAATCAGCAGCGGTTAGCACTGCACGTGCTTTGGCTTCAGTTTCTTTCCATTCGGCTGTTGGATCAGAGTCAGCTACAACGCCAGCACCAGCCTGGGAGTGCAGTAGTCCGTCACGGATGACCCCGGTACGAATAGCAATTGCTACATCCATGTCGCCAGAGAATGAAAGGTAGCCAACAGCGCCACCATAGACACCACGTTTCACAATCTCCATCTCGTCGATGATTTCCATTGCACGAATCTTGGGCGCACCAGACAATGTTCCGGCTGGGAAGGTGGCGCGAAGCACATCCATATTGCTCATATTGTCTAAAAGATCGCCTTCTACGGAGCTCACAATATGTTGAACATGCGAATATTTTTCAATCGACATTGAATCTGTGACTTTGACTGAGCCTGTTTTCGCAATTCGTCCTACATCGTTGCGTGCAAGATCTATCAGCATCACGTGCTCAGCAATTTCTTTCGGATCAGCTAAGAGCTCTTTCGCTAAGCGCTCATCCTCTTCAGGGTTTGCTCCGCGTGGCCGCGTACCTGCTAGCGGACGAATTGTCACAATCTTTTCTGCGCCACGTTTTTCTTGGCGTACCAAGATTTCCGGAGAAGATCCTACGATTTGCAGATCGCCAAAGTCATAGAAATACATATATGGCGATGGATTTAATGAGCGTAGGGCGCGGTAGAGGGCGAGGGGAGAATCAGTGAAGGGTTTGCTAATGCGTTGACCAATCACGACCTGCATGCAATCGCCGGCCAAAATGTATTCTTTGGTTTTGAGGACTGCATCTTCAAAATCAGCGGCTTTGAATTTCCGGATGAGCTCAGTCTTTGTACTGGCTAATGAAGGCGGCATGCTGATCTGTTGTCCAAGGCAAGCAAATAATTCTTTTAAGCGTACCTGGGCTTTTTCAAAGCCATCAGCAACACTAGGGTCCGCATAGACGATGAAATAAATTTTCCCAGCAACATTATCGATAACGGCTAACTCTTCTGTCAGCATGAGCTGAATATCAGGTACGCCCAATTCATCGGGTAGATGATGTTTTGCTAAACGCGCTTCGATATATCGGACGGTGTCATATCCAAAATAGCCCGCTAGACCGCCACAAAAACGGGGAAGGCCAGGTTGTACTGCAACCTTAAAGCGTTTGAAATAAGCATCGACAAAATCTAGTGGGTTATCCGTGTTGGTCTCTATTACTTTGCCATCGGTCAACACTTCGTTAACTGGATTGGAGGGGGTGCCAACAGTACGAATCACTGTTTTGGCGGGCAGGCCAATAAAGGAGAAGCGGCCGAAACGTTCGCCACCTAAGACAGACTCCAGAAGGTAGGTATTTTTTGTGCCGAATGCTTGACTCAGTTTGACGTAAAGAGATAGTGGTGTTTCTAAATCGGCTAATACCTCTTTTACAAGAGGGATGCGATTGAAACCTTGTTTTGCTAAAGCATTAAATTCTTCGCGTTGCATTAGGCGGTTCCTAGCTTTCCTAATTCAGTGCGCATGGAGTTAATCACGTCAGCATAATTTTCTTTGCCGAAAATAGCAGAGCCCGCAACGAAGGTGTCTGCTCCAGCTTGTGCAACTTGTGCAATGTTATCGACTTTGATGCCGCCATCTACCTCTAAACGAATTTGCCGTCCTGTCTCTGTTTGATGGCGATCAAGGCGCGCACGCACTTGTGCAATCTTGTGGAGAGTGCTTGGAATGAATGATTGACCGCCAAAGCCTGGGTTTACTGACATGAGTAATACTAGGTCCAGCAATTCCAGGGTGTGATCTAAGTGATCTAGTGGAGTGGCGGGATTGAGCACTAGTCCAGCTTGACATCCTTGGTCGCGGATTAAATTCAAGGTGCGATTGACATGCGGGCTTGCCTCCGGATGAAAGCTAATCAAATTAGCACCAGCTTTTGCAAAATCTGGCACGATGCGATCGACGGGCTCAATCATGAGGTGTACATCGATGATTGCAGGTTTGCCGTCTTTATTTGCATAAGGACGAATAGCCTCACAAACCAGGGGGCCAATTGTGAGGTTCGGAACGTAATGGTTATCCATCACATCGAAATGAATCCAATCTGCTCCGGCAACCAGTACGTCCTGTACTTCCTTGCCCAAACAGGCGAAGTCAGCCGACAAAATGGAGGGGGCAATCAGAAATTGGCGGTTTGATGGTGTTTTTTGGCTTTCCATCCCTAGATTCTAGCTTGCAGTTGGCCTTGGGATGGAGCAGAATTCGACCATGAATCCCCACGAAATCAGCATTACTGTCAAGACCCAGTACCTTCCGGACCAATCTGACCCAGATAATCGCCAATTTGCCTTCGCTTATACGGTCACCATACGCAATACTGGGTCGGCCAGTATTCAGCTGATTGCCCGCCATTGGTTCATTACGGACGGTGATAACGATGTTCAGGAGGTCCGAGGTCTGGGGGTAGTTGGGCAGCAGCCCTTATTGCGCTCCGGAGAGCAATTTGAGTACACCAGTTGGGCTACGCTCCCTACGCCAGCCGGAACGATGCGTGGCGAGTATTTCTGTGTCACAGAGGATGCACAGTTTTTTCAGGCCCCGATTCCAGAATTTGCGCTGGTCATGCCTCGAACACTGCATTAAGCGCTAGGCTTATTTTTTACCCTTACCGGTCCAAAGCACAATAAATAATAAGAGGCCTAGGGCAATAGCGCCCTCAACGACAAACAGTAGCATTGGGTATTCATCGAGTAAATTGGCAATCATGATTTCTAAATTTAAATTATCTGTATTAAGTGTATTCGCTATTTTGCTGGCCAGTTTGATTGTCGGATGTTCAACTCCACCTACTCGTGGATCTGGATATCGCTCTAGTGGGTCTGGTGCAGCCCCTGCAAATTACAGTTCGTCAATTGCAAGCTTTAATGCAGTTGCTTGGCAAGCGCTGCCAGGCTGGCAGGAGGATGATTTATCCCAAGCTTGGCCTGCTTGGCTCAAAAGTTGTGATGCTTTGCGAAGACGCTCTAGCGAAGTCAATTGGCGCCAAGCCTGTTCTCAGGTTGCAGGTGTCTCAGGGCGTGACACACAGGCGATCCGGCGATACTTTGAAAGTAACTTTCAGGCGTATGAGATTCGCAATAACTCTGGTAGCGAGACTGGCTTAATTACGGGCTACTACGAGCCTGTGATGAATGGCTCGCAAACACGCACCAGCACCTTTACTGTGCCACTATACGGCTACCCAAATGCCTGGAAAAAATCGCGGCCTAATCCCGGCCCCACTCGCGCTGAACTCATGAGTTCGGGAGTACTGCAAGGTTCAGAAATTGCCTGGGTGCAAGATCCCGTGGCAGCTGCATTTATGCAAATTCAGGGCTCAGGAAAAATTCGTCTTCAAGATGGCAGAGTCTTGCGTTTAGGTTTTGCTGGAACGAATGAGCAACCTTTTAAATCTTTTGCTCAGTGGCTATTGGATCGTAAAGAAATTACTCGCAGTGAAGCAACGATGCAGGGAATTTCACAATGGGCTAAGCGCAATCCGGATCGCGTGAATGAAATGCTCAACGCTAATCCACGCTTTGTTTTCTTTAAAGAATTGCCAAGTAATGTCGAGGCGGATTTAGGCCCTACAGGTGCTCTAGGTGTGCCTCTGACGGGGGAGCGTAGTATTGCGATTGATTTGCAAGCAATGCCTCTGGGCGCTCCAGTATTTTTAGCAACTACGAAACCGCTCAGCAGTCAGCCTTTACAGAAGCTAGTGATGGCGCAAGATACTGGCAAAGCCATTGTCGGGGGCGTACGAGCCGATTACTATTGGGGTTCAGGCGAGGCAGCTGGAGAAATGGCCGGCCGTATGAAACAAAATGGCAAGATGTGGTTATTGCTACCGCGTTAATGAATGACACACTGGAAAGAAAAGCATGAGCTACAAAACAATTCTGACTGAAGTTGAAGGCAAGGTTGCCACCATCACTTTGAATCGCCCCGAAGTGCTCAATGCGCTCAATGATCAATTGATGGATGAGCTTGGAGCAGCCTTACTTGGGTTTGATGCAGATGATCATGTTGGTTGCATTATTGTGACTGGTAGCGAAAAAGCATTTGCTGCTGGTGCTGATATTGCATCTATGGCTAAGTATGGTTTGAAAGATGTATATCGCGGTGATTTCATTTCTCGCAACTGGGAGCATATGAAAAGCGTACGCAAACCGGTGATTGCCGCTGTATCTGGCTATGCTCTTGGTGGTGGGTGTGAGCTGGCGATGATGTGCGACACGATCATGGCAGCAGATAATGCCAAGTTTGCTCAACCAGAAATTAAGCTTGGCATTATTCCTGGGGCTGGTGGTACGCAGCGTTTGCCACGTGCTGTATCTAAAGCCAAAGCCATGGATCTCGCCTTAACAGGTCGCATGATGGATGCAGCTGAGGCTGAACGCGCTGGCCTAGTAGCACGCATTTTCCCCAAAGCGGATTTTCTCAAAGAAGTCAAAGCGATTGCAAAAGAAATTGCAGATATGCCTTTATTGACAACCATGATGGTGAAGGAAGCAGTCAATACAGCCTACGAAACCACGCTCTCAGAAGGTATTCACTTTGAGCGCCGTTTATTCCACGCATGCTTTGGAACTAATGATCAAAAAGAAGGCATGGCTGCATTTATGGAAAAGCGGCCTGCTAAATTTACTAACTCTTAAGCAGGGCGGGCCTTTATAGGCCCGGTAAAGTCTTAGTTTTTTTCTAGGTAGCGTTGAGCGAGTTTGACCCAATAGCTCACACCTACCGGAATCAAGGCGTCATTGAAGTCGTACGATGGGTTGTGCAAATGGCATGGCCCCATGCCGTGCCCTACTGAGCGATGATCGCCATCGCCATTGCCTAAAAAGACATAGCAGCCGGGTTTTTCAAGCAACATAAATGCAAAGTCTTCTGCGCCCATCGTAGGGTCAATCGCGGTATCTACATTTTTTTCGCCAACCAATTCGCTCATGACTGCGCTAGCAAATTCAACTTCACTTTCATGATTAATCAGTGGCGGGTAGTTTCTGGAGAACTGAATCTCTGCTTGGCAATCAAATGCAGCTGCAACACTACGCGCAATATCACGCAAGCGTTGTTCAATTAAATCCAAGACCTCAAGCGTGAAAGTGCGTACGGTGCCGCCAATAAAGGCGCTATCGGGTATGACATTGCTAGTTTCACCAGCATGAAATTGCGTGACTGACAGCACTGCGGCATCGACGGGTCGTTTATTGCGGGTAATGATGCTTTGCAAAGCTAGAACTACCTGAGCGCCTGCAAATACTGGATCAGCACTATTGTGTGGCAAGGCTGCATGGCCTCCTCTGCCGGTGATCTTGATTTCAAAAGCATTGCTTGAGGCCATCATAGGGCCTGCAGTAACACCAAAGCTGCCTTGCGCTAAGCCAGGCCAGTTATGAAGTCCAAATACCGCATCACAAGGAAATTGCTCGAAAAGACCATCTTTGATCATTTCTCGAGCACCTGCACCACCTTCTTCAGCAGGTTGAAAAATGAATATCACGGTTCCTTTAAAGTCGCGATGATTAGATAAGTATTGCGCTGCGCCCAGTAACATTGCAGTGTGGCCATCATGACCACAGGCGTGCATCTTTCCGGGGTTGCGTGAGGCATGCTCAAAGTTGTTGTGCTCTTGCAGTGGGAGTGCGTCCATATCGGCACGTAGACCAATCATTTTCCCAGGGCCTAAGTCACCCTCGAGTTTGCCAACTACTCCGGTTTTGCCCATGCCGCGATAAACCGAAATTCCCCAGCTTGAAAGTGCTTCTGCAACAAGATCAGCCGTTCGATTTTCTTCAAAACGCAACTCGGGGTGCGCATGAATATTGCGTCGGATATCTTGTATCTCTTTGGCGGATTCAGTGATTTCGGGGAGTAAATGCATCCCTTCATCTTATCCGAAACTCAATTAAGACGCTGCCGAACTGAGCTTGAGTTGTCATTTTTTGCTAAGGAAGTTGAATATGCTCTGCAGCAAATTGCAATGCACCCATAGAGTAGGGGGAATTATTTTGTTTCTGAAGTTCTGGGGGCAGCGGAGGAATGAGGCCTAAAAATGGGATGGGTATTCTTGAGCGTAGTGTCTCAATGTTCTCTGGAAGTAAATGCATTTCCTGGGCTAGGGCATTTGCCACCCATCCAAGCACATTGAGGCGACGAGCCTTTAAGGCTTCCAGGGTGAGGAGTGCATGGTTGATACAGCCTAGTTTCATGCCCACCACCAAGATGACGGGTAAGTTGATTTGTTGTGCAAAGTGGCTCAAGTCTTCATGATCATTTATTGGGATCAACAATCCTCCAGCCCCCTCTACAACAACGGCATCACACTGTTTTTTCGCCTCAGTGAATGCGTCGATCATGATGCCCATATCAAGGCTGATGCCTGCAGACCGAGCCACTAAATGGGGTGCTGCAGGGTCATTCAAAATATAGGGACAATTCACTTCCGTTGACGGGTGCGAAGCGATGCGTAATGTCTCTAAATCTTCATTGAGCGTTTGGCCACCAGCATCTTGGTAAGTGCCTGCAACCACCGGTTTAAAACCCAGTACTCGCTGATGATGTGCGCGCAATTTGAGAATGAGTGCGCCACTTACTAATGTCTTGCCGACCTCAGTATCGGTGCCGGTAACAAAGAAGCCAGTGTGCCCATTCATGAAGAAGCCTTTGCGCTAATTTGCTGCTCAATATGATTGAGAGTGCTCATGAGTTGACGTAAGTCGGCTTCGCTATGATTTGCAGAAAAGGTGATACGCAAGCGAGAGCTGCCAATCGGTACGGTAGGAGGCCTGATAGCAGGAATCCAATATCCAGCATCATCTAGCAAGCTAGCAGCTTGTAAGGCGTTGGCATTGCTGCCTAGAATTACGGGCTGAATGGGGGTGCAAGAGGCAACTTTTTGCCAGCCTGAAAATTGCATTTCCTTTTGCCAAATTTCAATGAGGCGGTATAAGTGCTGGCGACGTTCAGAGCCCTCTTCGCTTTCGATGATATCCAGACTTTTGCAAAGCGCATGTGCAATTGCGGGCGGGGTAGCCGTGCTATAGATGTAGGGGCGACCTTTTTGGATTAACCATTCAATGAATGCATCCTGTGCGCAGATAAATGCGCCGCTAACACCAGCCGCTTTCCCAAGGGTGCCGATATAAATGATGCGTTCGGAAAAGATATTATCTTGCTCAAGAATGCCATGACCTCGTTTGCCTAGGACGCCAAAACCGTGTGCATCATCTACCAACAAGAGGGCGTCATACTGCTGAGCAATTGTCACCAATTCATTCACTGGCGCTAGGTCGCCATCCATGCTGAATACACCATCGGTGACAATCAATTTCAGTGGTCTCTTATCCTGCTGGAGCGCTTCACGCAATGAGTTCAATTGCGTGTGATCAAAAAGGGTGACCATGGCATTGGTTTGGGCGCTCGCTAAGCGAATCCCATCAATGAGTGAGGCGTGGTTCAGTTTGGCTGAATAAATACTCGCGCCACCCTGGGGGGCGAGCCTCACCAGTCCTGTAATCGCGGCGAGATTAGCGAGATAGCCGGTACTGAAAAATAAGGCACGTGCCTCAGGAATATGTTTCGCCTGAAACTCTGCCAAGCGTTTTTCGAGGGATTCATGCGCCAAACTATGGCCGCTAATTAAATGGGAGGCGCCGCTACCTACCCCATACTTACTGATGCCTTCGGCTAATGCACTACCAATATCAGGATGATTAGCTAGACCCAAGTAATCATTGCTACAAAAAGCGTGCAATGGGCGACCTGCAACGATTGCTTTGGTATCACAGGGAGACTGGGTCACTCGCAATTTTCGTTTAAGTAACTGTTGATCTAAATCTGCGATCTGATCTTTTGCTAAATCAAGAGCGGTAAATGTAGCTAAAGATGGTTTTGTCATGCCAGCACCCGATCAAATGCTTTCTGAACAGCGACACCTAAATGCATCATTTCTTGTTTCGACAAAATGTAGGGCGGCATGACATAAATCGTGTGCCCAATAGGCCTTATTAGCACGCCTTCTTTTAAGCACTGCGAAAACATTTCACGTGGAAAAGTGCTGACATTTTTCAAGGCGGACGATTTAATATCAAACGCCAGAATCATCCCTTGTTGGCGCCAATGTTCAATACGTTGATCTGTTTTTGCCCATGCAAATGCATTGGCTAGATCACTCGATTGCTTTTGATTATTTTCTAAAACATGGTCAGATTCAAAAATATCAAGACATGCTAAAGCAGCTGCGCAGGCAAGGGGATTTCCAGTATAGGAGTGGGAATGCAAGAAGCCCTGTCGCGTTTGGTCGCTATAAAAAGCACGATAGATCTTATCGGTTGTCATGCAGAGGGAGAGAGGAAGATAGCCGCCACTAATCCCTTTGGAGAGGGTCAAAAAGTCTGGCCAAATTTCTGCATGCTCGCAAGCAAAAAACTTCCCGCTTCGCCCACATCCCACTGCGATCTCATCGGCAATGAGGTGAATCTCATAGCGATCACATAAGGCTCTAACAAGTCGTAAATATTCTGGGGAATACATAGCCATTTGTCCTGCACATTGCACTAAAGGCTCGACAATGATGGCAGCGATTTGCTCATGCTCTTTTGCAAACAATGCTTCTAGTGTATTTGCAGCTGCTCTAGCAACATCTTCTGCACTCTCATGATGTTTAGCTTTGCGAGCATCTGGTGATGGTGCAGTAAAAACATCTTGCAATAATGATCCATAAGCCTCACGGAAAATTGCCACGTCGGTGACCGCTAGTGCGCCCAGTGTTTCGCCGTGATAGCCATTTTCAAGGCACACAAATTTTTTCTTTTTTGGCTTGCCATTCAGTTGCCAAAAATGATGACTCATTTTGAGTGCAATCTCGACTGCAGATGCACCATCAGAGGCATAAAAAACGTGACCTAAATTTCCACGAGTTAATTTAGATAGTCTTTCTGATAGCTCCACAACCGGTGGATGGGTAAATCCAGCCAGCATCACATGTTCAATTTTTTCGAGTTGATTGGTAATTGCCTGATTAATGCGCGGATTAGAGTGTCCGAATAAATTGGTCCACCAGGAGCTAATAGAGTCGAGTAAGGCGTTTCCGTGCTCATCGTAGAGCCAAGCCCCCTTGCCCTTGGTGATAGCGACCAAGGGAAAGGATTCATGCTGCTTCATTTGAGTGCAGGGGTGCCAGACTGCGGCCAGACTGCGATCTACGAGGGCGGGTTGATTTAGATCAGAAATAACCTTCATGTTTGATATTTGACCACTAGTTTTTCCTAATTCCGGCCTGTATCTGTTATGTTTATGGCTTGAATTCACTTATTTTCTGGAATTTACCCATGTTGGACGCCCAAACAGTAGAAAAACCCCTTACCCACGTCAAATCTGAGGCCGATTTACGCAAAGAGGTGGATGCGTCTGGTCAATGGACAGTAGCCCAGATTGAAGCCCTATTTGCCCTGCCTTTTAATGAGCTAATGCTCAAGGCCCAAGAAACCCATCAGACGTATTTTCCCGAAGGGGATGTCGAATTGGCAACCTTGCTATCGATTAAAACGGGCGGCTGTCCTGAGGATTGCGGATATTGCCCGCAAGCTGCTCGCTATGACACCGATGTGAAGGCTGAAAAATTAATGGGTTTAGAGGAAGTTCTCGAGGCTGCCAAAGCTGCCAAAGCAGCTGGTTCAAACCGTTTTTGCATGGGCGCTGCTTGGCGCGAACCTAAGGATCGGGATATTGAAAAAGTCACCGCCATGATTAAGGGCGTAAAGGCTTTAGGTCTGGAAACTTGTGCCACCTTAGGCATGTTGGAAGCTGATCAAGCGCAGGCCTTATCAGAGGCAGGCCTCGATTTTTACAATCACAATCTTGACACTAGCGAAGATTTTTATCGCTCAGTAATTTCAACACGCGGCTACCAGGATCGCTTGGATACGATTTCTAATGTGCGCTCAGCAGGTATGTCCGTATGTTGTGGCGGCATTGTTGGCATGGGTGAATCACGTGAGCAGCGCGCAGCATTTTTAGCACGTTTGGCAAACCTCAGTCCTTATCCTGAATCCGTTCCAATTAATCATCTCGTGCCTGTAGCTGGTACTCCATTGGCCGACCAAAAACCTTTGGATCCATTGGAGTTTGTTAGAACGATTGCGGTTGCCAGAATCACAATGCCCAAAGCGCGCGTGCGTTTATCGGCTGGTCGCCAAGAGTTAGGTAGGGCTGTGCAAGCCATGTGTTTCATGGCTGGCGCGAACTCCATCTTCTACGGTGAGCAACTGCTCACTACCGGTAATCCTGAAGCAGAACAAGACCGCGCGCTCTTAGCTGAGCTTGGTCTGAAGACCAAGCAAAGTTGTAAAGCCGAGGTTTTAGTCTAAATTTGCCTCGCCAATGTCACCCATTGATCGTCTGATTATTGAGTTTGATACTGCACTGCGATCAGTCGTTGGTGGAGCAAACGCAGGGCGACCGAATCCAGGCTCTTCTATCCCCACTCAAACATTAAATTCAGCCGAGCGCAAACATGCTGCAGGCTTGATGCGCGTAAATCATGTGGGTGAAGTCTGTGCACAAGCGCTGTATCAATCGCAAAAATTAGTTGCGCGAAATTCGCAAATCCAAGAGATGCTCGAGCACTCCGGAAAAGAGGAAATGGATCACTTGGCTTGGTGTGAAACTCGACTTCAAGAATTGGGTTCTCATACGAGTTATCTAAATCCACTTTGGTATGCAGGGTCTTTTGCAATTGGCCTCGTTGCAGGTCTAGCTGGAGATAAGTGGAGTTTAGGTTTTGTTGCTGAAACAGAAAAGCAAGTTGAAAATCATTTAGAAAGTCATCTTGAAAAATTACCGCAAGATGATCATCGCTCTCGCGCTATTGTTGATCAAATGCGCATTGACGAAATTGAGCATGGCCAAGCTGCAGTGCATGCCGGGGGAGTTGCCCTACCGGAGCCTGTCCAAAAAGTAATGCAGGCTATGTCCAAGGTGATGACGAGTACTGCTTACAAAATTTAGCAGGACCCTGAATCGTTTTTGGCTTATAAAAAAATATTGATTGATTTAAAAATGGATTTACTGTGTATAAATACAGTGGATTTTGGGGTTATTTAGCTCTATAGCTAAGACTTGGTCTTAAGTATATTTTCCAAGCCATTGTTTCAAGTAGCTATTTTATTATCACCATTTTATGAACACAATGCGCTAAGTGTTTGTAAACACTAGAGAAATTCCCAAAAAAATCCCCAAAAACACTTGACCCTCTTAGTACGATCCTCTAAAGTGGGAGGAAGTGTGAAAAAGTGGGGTAAATGGTGTTTCAAGGCGCGTCAGCTCTCAATTTAGATGCAAAAGGTCGGATGTCTATTCCAGCCAAGCATCGTGACGCCTTGTTGGTTCAAGGCGAGGGCAGAGTCACGCTGACAAAGCACCCTGATGGTTGCCTCCTATTATTCCCAAGACCAGAGTGGGAAGCATTCCGCGCGCGAGTTGCGCAATTACCCATGGATGCTCATTGGTGGCGTCGTATTTTCCTTGGTAACGCAGCGGAGATGGACTTGGATAGTGCTGGCAGAATTTTGGTGAGCCCTGAATTGCGTGCTGCTGCAGGAATTGAAAAAGAAGTCATTCTGTTGGGTATGGGTAGTCACTTGGAATTGTGGGATGCAGCAACATACGCTGCAAAAGAACAGGCTGCGATTGCGCAAGGTATGCCTGAAGCACTCAAGCAATTTAATTTTTGATGACAGGGTGCCATGAACATAACTCATCGCCCAGTGTTGCTGGCCGAGGCGGTGACGGCGCTAATCAGTGGTCCGCTCATTCAACATTCATCTGCAACACAGAGTACCTTGGTAATCGATGGAACATTTGGGCGCGGCGGCCACACACAAGCTTTGCTCAACAAGCTTCCATTGACTGCGCGCATGATTTCCTTCGACAAAGATTTGGATGCCATTGCAGTAGCAAAACAAATCAACGATTCGCGTTTGACGATCGTGCACGACAGCTTTGCTCGGATGGATCAATACGCGCAAGCAGAATCGGTCGATGGAATTTTGTTGGATTTGGGAATCAGCTCGCCGCAAGTGGACGAAGCACATCGAGGCTTTTCTTTTCGTCGCGAGGGCCCACTCGATATGCGTATGAACACGGATCATGGCTTAACGGCTGCAGAGTGGCTGGAACAGGCACCGCTGGAGGAAATCACACGCGTGATTAAGACTTACGGCGAAGAGCGTTTTGCATTTCAAATCGCAAAGGCCATAGTGGCCAAGCGAGAAGAGGGCTTGTCTCCAAAAACTACTACGCAACTAGCTAGTTTGGTCGCTGGTGTTGTGCGCACTCGGGAAGCGGGTCAAGACCCAGCCACGCGAACTTTTCAGGCGCTCCGAATTTTCATCAATCGCGAGTTAGAAGATTTAGAGCTCGGGCTGAGAGCAGCATTGAAATTATTAAAACCAGGCGCAAGATTGGCTGTGATTAGTTTTCATTCGCTAGAAGATCGCATTGTGAAGCAGTTTTTACAGGCGCATGCCAAGGTAGAGATCCCACGTGGTTTACCTGTTCGCGAAAAAGACTTGCCACAAAGCGCGCTCGAAATTATTGGGCGTGTAAAGCCAAGTGATGCTGAGGTATCTGAAAATCCTCGAGCCCGTTCAGCAATTATGCGAGTAGCAGAAAAGCGTATGGAGGCGAGTGCATGAATCGCGCCACTTTGACCCTGCTCGCCCTCTTATTAATCTGCGCCTTGTCCTTGGTGGCCGCACAGCAACGTGCGCGCAAGTTATTTATTGCTCAGGAGCGGGCTCAGATTGAAGAGCGCAAGTTGAATCAAGAGTGGTTGCGCCTAGAGTATGAGCAACGCAATCTCTCTAAATCTGCACGTATTCGTGATGTGGCACGCAATCAACTGCGGATGGTGCCAATTTCTCCTGAACGTACTTTGTACCTAAAGGAGGCTCAATGAGGCCGGTAGGTTTTTCTACGACACCAAATTTAGTCTTGCGCTTGCCGATGTGGCGTTCGCGCTTGATGTTATTCCTCTTATTTTTTGTATTCATGATGCTGCTACTGCGTGCATTTTGGATACAAGGCCCAGGCAACGCATTTTATGAAGCGAAAGGCGTTCGCGGTACACAGCGTGAGCTGGAATTGCCTGCTAGTCGTGGAAAAATCTTAGACCGAAATGGTCAGGTGATCGCAACCAGTCTTGAGGCAAAGTCAGTCATCGCCTATAACGATACCGTTCCTGATGATTTGGCGGCCGATAAGGTGCAAAAATTGGCAAGCTTATTGCAGATGAGTGAAGCTGATTTACGTAAAAAACTAAAAGATGAACGCAAGCAGATTTTCTTAAAGCGTCAGGTTGATCCTGATGTAGGTCAGCAGATTAAACAATTGGAAATCCCAGGCATTGGCCTGAATAACGAATATCGCCGCTTCTATCCAGAAGGCGAGGCAATGGCTCACGTAGTTGGCTTTACAAACGTGAATGACAAAGGCCAGGAAGGCATGGAGCTTTCTCGCGAGAAAGATCTTGCTGCGCATCCTGGCCAAAGACGTGTAGTGATTGATCGTCTTGGGCGCGTGGTTGAAGACGTTGCGATTGAGCAGTTACCGCAAAATGGTAAAGATCTACAGTTATCGATTGATAGCAAGATTCAATATCTTGCCTATAACGCGGTTAAGAGCGCCGTTGAGCAGCATCACGCAAAAGCCGGTGGCGCGGTTGTTTTAGATACTCAGACTGGCGAGATTTTGGCTTTGGCCAACTATCCAAGCTATAACCCGAACGATCGCCGCAACTTAAGTGGAGAGCAATTACGCAATCGTGTTTTAACTGACACCTTTGAACCTGGTTCTACGATTAAGCCGTTAACTATTTCCATTGCCTTAGAAAAAGGTGCTGTGGCACCGAATACCAATATGGTGATTGGTGCGAAATATTTAGTGGGTCCTAAGCCTATTACTGATACGCATCCTTATGGAAATTTGACCGTTGCTCAAGTGATTCAAAAATCTAGCAATATTGGTACGGCAAAGATTGCGATGAATAATCTTTCGCCAGAAGAGATGTGGGATTTTTATACCGCTGTGGGTTTAGGCCAAGCCCCGAAAATCGGTTTCCCTGGCGCGGTTGCGGGCACTGTGCATCCATTTAAAAAGTGGATGCCAACAGATCAAGCCCGTATCGCTTTTGGATATGGTATTTCTGCTTCCCTCTTTCAGGTGGCACGCGCATACACAGTATTTGCACGCGATGGCGAGTTAGTGCCGTTGACGATCGAGCGCAGTCCAGAATTTAAGCCAGGTACACGTGTCCTTTCAGCAAAGACAGCAATTGAAATGCGTGAAATGCTAGAGACTGTCACCGAGCCTGGCGGTACGGCGGTTAAAGCGCAGTCTGAGGGATATCGCGTTGGTGGAAAAACTGGTACGGCCCATAAATTGGTTGGTAAGGGTTACGGAAATTCTTACCGCGCCTACTTTGCGGGGCTAGCTCCCATTAGTGCACCTCGCATTGTGGTGGCGGTCATGATTGATGAGCCCACTGGCGGAAGCCACTATGGCGGAGATGTGGCCGCACCGGTGTTCTCAACGATTGTTGGTGAAACATTGCGCACACTCAATGTATTGCCCGATACCAAAGTAAAGCAAATGGTTCTTGATGACAAGGGCCCGCAAGAGGTTCGTACGGCGAATGTTCAAACACAGCATGTGGTTCTGAAAAGATGAGGGTGGCATTGAAAATAGAGCCCAATCACTTGATTGACCACTTACACGCACTTGCAAATGCTACTGCAAAGGTGAGTGCGGATAGTCGCCAGATACAGTCTGGCGATATCTTTTTTGCTTACCCTGTGGGGCATGGAAATGCTTTGCGCGATGGCCGACAATTTATTGATGCTGCTTTAGAGAATGGCGCTGCTGCAGTAGTATTGGATCCCGCAGGAATTGGATCTCAGTATGAAAATCACCCCCAATGTTTTGCTATTGATAATCTAGCGGAAAAAGCGGGTGAGCTTTGCGCACAGTGGTACGGATATCCAAGTAAGCAATTACAAATGATTGGTGTCACTGGCACCAATGGAAAAACAAGCATTACTCAATGGCTGGCTCAAGCATTAGATCAGCCAAGTCATCGCACTGCCGTTTTAGGTACCTTGGGTACTGGCTTTCCAGGCGCGCTCGTGAAGACTGGATATACAACGCCGGATGCTCCCAAATTGCAGACTCAATTAAAAGAGTTGCTTGATGCTGGCGCTAAACAAGTAGCCATTGAAGTTTCATCACACGCTTTGGATCAGAGTCGAATTGCAGGTACTTGGTTTAATTGCGCAGTATTTACCAATCTGACTCAAGATCATTTGGACTATCACGGCACCATGGCCGATTATGCTGAAGCAAAGGCGAAGCTCTTTATGCAGCCTGGCCTTGAGCATGCTGTCATTAATATAGATGATCCATTTGGTCGTGAGTTGGCAATAAATCTATTGGCAAAAGGCGAGATCACTATATGGGCATATGCACTGACGCCGGCTACTTTCCAGAGTTTTGAAAAATTTGGTAATCGTATTCAGCGCATTTTTGCAGCAGATACCGCATTCAATGGCGCTGGATATGAAGCAGTCTTTACGCACGAAGGGGTATCTAGCACTTCTCTGCACATTCCTTTGCTGGGCGCTTTTAACTTAAGCAATGCCTTGGCTGTATGGGCTGTATTACTTGCTCAGGGATTGACGCCTGAAGATGCGGGTAAGCGTGTGAGTCATTTGCAGCCAGTGCTCGGTCGCATGGAATTGATTCAGTTAGGCAAGAGTCAAAAAGCGGAAGGCTTAATGGCGGTTGTGGATTATGCGCACACTCCAGATGCGCTTGAAAAAAGCTTACAAGCACTACGTCCGATTGCTCAGCAACGTAGCGGAAAAATTTGGTGCGTGTTTGGATGTGGTGGTGATCGTGATAGTAGTAAGCGCTCAAAAATGGGTGCGGTAGCTCAGCAATATGCTGATCAAATTATTGTTACGAGTGATAACCCAAGATCAGAAGATCCTCAAGAAATTATTCGCATGGTTTGTGATGGGCTAACAAGTTCATCTGCCAATGTTCAAGCTATTGCGGACAGGGCTGCGGCCATTATGGCCGCGATTCGACATGCTGGTGCAAACGATATTGTGTTGGTTGCTGGCAAAGGGCATGAAACTACGCAAGAGATTAATGGTAAAAAGTTTGAATTCTCCGATCAAGAGCACATTCGCTTGGCTGCTGGAGGGATGGCTTAATGTCCAGGATGATGACATTGGCTCAAGTGCATGCCATGCTTCCTGGTAGCCAATTGCTTAATGTGTCTGAACAGGATGCTCAAACTCTAGCTATTTCGCGAGTAGGTACTGACAGTCGTCAAATTGACGCGGGTGAATTATTTGTTGCTTTATCAGGCGAGCGTTTTGATGCTCATGACTTCCTGGTAGATGTAGTCAATTCTGGTGTTGGTGCTGCGCTCATCAGTGATGCGCAAAAGTGCCCAAAAAACTTACCGGCAGTTTGTGTGTCTAATACACGGAGTGGCCTAGCAGCTTTGGCAAAAGCATGGCGCAAACAGTACGATATTCCTTTGGCGGTGGTAACGGGAAGTAACGGCAAAACTACCGTGAAAGAAATGATCGCGGCAATCTTTAAAGCTTCAGCTGGTGACGCTCATGCTTTGGTGACCAAAGGCAATTTAAATAATGACATTGGATTACCTTTGACATTATTGAAATTACGTTCCACCGATCGTCTTGCGGTAGTTGAGCTGGGTATGAACCATCCTGGCGAGACTGCGCTGCTAGCTGATATTGCTCATGCAAGCATTGCATTGATTAATAACGCTCAGCGTGAACATCAAGAATTTATGGCCACAGTTGAAGCGGTTGCACAAGAGCACGCTGATGTAGTTAGAGCTTTGCCTAAAGAGGGTGTTGCTGTATTTCCTGCAGATTCTGAGTTCAGCTCTGTTTGGCGTGATGCGGCTGCAGAAAGAAAGGTGATCGATTTCGCTTTGAATTCTGCCCAGGCCAGTTCGAATGCCTCTGTAAGAGGACGTTTATTAAATAATGGTCGCGTAGAGGTGGTGACTGAGCTTGGATCAATTGAGATTCAGTTAAATACGCTTGGTAGTCACAATGTACGCAACGCTTTGGCCGCAAGTGCTGTTGCCTTGGCAGCGGGGATCAGTTTAGACAAGATCAAACAAGGTCTGGAGACCTTTACGCCAGTCAATGGTCGGATGCAAGCTAAGAAGCTTGATGCTAGTCACACCATTATTGATGATAGCTATAACGCCAATCCAGATTCTGTAAGAGCTGCTATTGATGCCTTAAAGCAGTCGGGCAATCTGTCATGGCTGATTCTGGGAGATATGGGAGAAGTAGGCAGTCAAGGGCCTGAGTTTCATCGTGAAGTTGGTGCTTATGCTGCTGAGCAGGGCGTTACTAAGTTATTTGCTCTTGGTGAGCAATGTCAGTTTGCCATTCAAGGATTTGAGGGGGCAAATAAAGCAGCTCCTGCAGCAAAGGCTATGCATTACTCCGACATGGATAGTCTGATCTCTCAAGTTCGAGATGCACTGCATGCACAGTCGACCGGTAGCAATCAACACTTCAATATTTTGGTCAAAGGTTCACGTTTTATGCGCATGGAGCGTGTAGTGCAAGCCTTGTTAGAGGAGGCAAAAACATGCTCTTAATGCTCGCTCAATGGTTGCAAGAAGACTTTGGTTTTTTTCGGGTATTTAACTACATCACTTTTAGAGCAGTGATGGCAACGGTTACTGCCTTATTGATTGGATTAGCAGCAGGCCCTTGGGTGATTCGGAAGTTGGCTGAATTAAAGATGGGGCAGGCAGTGCGTACTGATGGACCTCAAACCCATTTAGTGAAATCAGGTACCCCTACGATGGGCGGCGTTCTGATTTTGTTGGGCATGTTTGTTTCTTGCATGTTGTGGGCTGATCTTAGCAATCGCTTTATTTGGATTGTGATGATTGTGACTTTTGGATTTGGCGCTGTTGGCTGGGTAGATGACTATCGCAAAGTTGCGCGCAAAGACCCTAAGGGCATGGCTTCGCGAGAAAAGTTTTTTTGGCAAACCTTAATTGGATTATTTGCTGCTATCTACTTGGCATTTTCTGTATCCGAGGTCAATAACCTCAAAGTATTGCAGCTGTTTTATGAATGGCTAAAGAGTGGTTTTGCATTGGATCTTCCTGCTAAAACAAATCTGCTAATACCTTTCATGAAAGAGGTGAGCTATCCCTTGGGCATGATGGGCTTCATCATTTTGAGTTACTTGGTGATTGTAGGCAGTAGCAATGCGGTCAATCTCACGGATGGTCTAGATGGTTTGGTAATCATGCCGGTGATTTTAGTGGGTGCTGCATTAGGCGCATTTGCATATGTCATGGGTAATGCGATTTACGCCAAGTATCTATTGTTTCCCTATATTCCCGGCGCTGGTGAATTGATGATTTTTTGCGGCGCTATGGGCGGCGCAGGCTTGGCCTTTCTTTGGTACAACACACATCCCGCGCAAGTCTTTATGGGTGATGTAGGTGCCCTAGCCTTAGGCGGCGCTTTAGGAACGATTGCAGTCATTGTGCGCCAAGAGATTGTGCTCTTTGTTATGGGCGGAATTTTTGTTGCCGAAACAGTTTCAGTAATGATGCAAGTCTTTTGGTTCAAGTTAACTAAAAAACACTTTGGCGAAGGCCGCAGAATTTTTCGGATGGCCCCTTTGCACCATCACTTTGAATTAGGCGGCTGGAAAGAGACGCAAGTCGTTGTTCGTTTTTGGATTATCACCATCTTGTTAGTGCTAGTGGGTTTATCTAGCTTGAAATTACGGTGAACTAAAGAATAGATATGTTGAGTTTAGAAAACACCTTCGCAAATCCAGCAGCAGTTGCTGATGCAGGCTATGAAGCCCCAAATCGATTTTTGATTTTGGGTCTCGGTGAGTCTGGTGTTGCCATGGCTAAATGGTGCTTATTCAATGGTGCTGTAGTCCGTTTGGCGGACACGCGCGAACAATCACAATTGACAGAGCGTCAATTGGCCTGGTTAGAAGACTTACGAATTGCTGGCCTTAAAGATGTTGTGCTTGGCCCATTAAGTGACGAGCTGCTTTCTGATATTGATGTGATTGGAATCAGTCCTGGCTTATCGCCAATGCAAGAGCCCACACAATCATTCTTGGTATCTGCTCGGAAATCCAGAATTGATGTCTGGAGTGAAATTGAATTTTTTGCGCGTGCGATCGCTGCATTAAGTCGTATGGCTCAGGCAGCTGAGTCAAGCTATTCATCTGCAGTGCTTGCTATTACCGGTACTAACGGCAAAACAACGACTACCGCTTTAACAGGGCAATTATGTGAGCGAGCTGGTAAGAAGGTGGCAGTTGCAGGAAATATTAGCCCTGCTGCACTAGATAAGTTGATCGATTGTTTAGAAGGTTCTGACCAGATCGAGGATATGCCCGATATCTGGGTTTTAGAGTTATCTAGCTTTCAGTTGGTTTATACCCACTCACTAAATGCTACCGCAGCTACGGTTCTCAATATTACCCAGGACCATTTAGATTGGCATGGCGATATGCCGAATTATGCTCAAGCAAAGGGCAAAATTTTTGGTGCTGATACTGTCTGCATTTTGAATCGCGATGATCCCTTGGTAATGGGCTTGCTCACAGATGAGCAAAAGATAGAAAAAGCAGTAGTGAGCTTTGGTTCGAATCGACCTGATGAGCAAGGCGCTTTCGGTATCGAGCATGATCTCCGTGCTGGTGGAATTGATTGGTTAGTGTGGGCGGAGGTGGATGAGGACCTGGAGCCAAAGCCTAAACGTCGTCGTAAGTCTGTAGCGGTAGAGGAAGACGAGCCATTGCGCCTAAAGCGTTTGATTCCGGCTGATGCTCTGCGTATTCGAGGCCGTCACAATGCATTAAATGCCCTAGCGGCTCTGGCTCTGGCTCGCGCAGCTAACCTGCCAATGAATGTTTTGTTGCATGGATTGCGTGATTACCATGGTGAACCACATCGTGTTCAAAGTGTTGCGATTGTGAATGATGTGGAGTACGTGGATGACAGCAAGGGTACTAATGTTGGTGCAACTGTTGCTGCTCTGAATGGCTTAGGTAGTAATGAGTCTGGAAAACGCATTTGGTTAATTGCCGGCGGTGATGGTAAAGGTCAAGACTTTAGTCCATTGCGTGAGCCTGCACTTCGTTTTGTAAAAGGCGTCTTCTTAATTGGAAAAGATGCCGACAAGATTGCCCAAGCAATGGGCGATATTCCTTGCGTGACGAGTGGTGACTTACAGTCTGCCGTGCGGGCGGCCGCTGCCCAAGCTGTTACAGGCGATTTGGTTTTACTCTCCCCTGCTTGCGCTAGCTTGGATCAGTTCCGCGATTACAAAGAGCGTGCGCAGGTTTTTGTGGCAGAGGTTGAAGAGTTAGGAATGCGCTTCGAAGGAGTTCAGGCATGAGCTTAAAAGAAAAACTATTCCCAGAAAATCGTCTTGGCTTGGATCGCTTTTGGAACTTTTCCAGGGGCGGTATTGATAACTTCCGAACTGGCTTGAGGGATGCTGTCTCTGGCGTAGAGCAGACGCGCTCACGCATGATGGAATACGACCAGTTACTGGTATGGGCAGTTTTATCTCTCATGCTCATTGGTTTAGTGATGGTTTATTCAGCCTCCATTACTTTGGCTGACGGTCCTAAGTACGCGAATTACAGTAGTAATTTCTTTTTAATTCGCCATGTAATTTCTTTGGCAATTGCGATTGGCGTAGGGATTTGGGCTTTCAAGATTCCGACTAAGGTTTGGGATCGCTACTCACCAGTGATTTTTGGTTTTACAGTCCTGCTTCTCATAGCAGTTTTAATCCCAGGTATTGGCAAAGGGGTGAATGGCGCTAAACGCTGGATTCCATTGGGCGTAATGAATTTTCAGCCTTCTGAGTTGATGAAGTTTGCTGCAGTGATCTTTGCAGCAAGTTATACCGTTCAGCGACAAGAATATTTGCATTCTTTTTCTAAGGGAATGCTCCCTATGGGAATCGCTGTTGCCTTGGTGGGTGGCCTGCTCATGAAAGAGCCTGATATGGGTGCTTTTGTAGTAGTAGCTTTAATTGCATTTGGTATTTTATTTTTAGGCGGTATTAACGCTAAATTATTTGGCGGTTTGATTGTGGTTGGCTTATTAAGTGGTGCAGCCATGATTGCCCTCTCTCCATTCCGCCGTGGTCGTATGTTGGCATTTATGGATCCTTGGCAGGTGGATAACGCTGCCAATAAAGGCTATCAATTAACTCATTCACTCATGGCTTTTGGTCGAGGCGAGTGGTTCGGTACAGGTCTTGGCGGTAGCGTTGAGAAGCTCCACTATCTCCCTGAAGCTCATACTGACTTCATCATGGCAGTGATCGGTGAGGAGTTGGGTTTTGTCGGTGTTGTAGTGATGATCTTCTTGTTCTATTGGATCGTGCGTCGCGCATTCATTATTGGCCGTACTGCATTGCAGTTAGATCGTAGTTTTGCTGGCTTAGCTGCAAAAGGCGTTGCAATTTGGATTGGTTGGCAAGCTTTTATCAATATGGGCGTGAACTTAGGTTTGTTGCCAACAAAAGGCTTAACCCTGCCATTAGTGAGTTATGGTGGCTCGGGCATTTTGATGAATGCAGTAGCAATCGCCATGTTGCTGCGAATTGACTATGAGAACCGTATCCTGATGCGCGGAGGGAAGCTGTGACAAAACCCTCAATATTGGTGATGGCTGGTGGCACTGGAGGACATATCTTTCCAGGGCTGGCTGTCGCCGAATATTTGCGGATTTGCGGTTGGCAGGTTTCTTGGCTAGGCAATCGGAATGGCATGGAGTATCGCCTGGTGAAGTCTTGCGATTTTCCATTTGAGGCAGTTGAGTTCGGTGGCTTGCGAGGTAAAGGCGCAAAAGCAAAAATCATGCTGCCGATTAATTTGGCACGCGCATGCTTTCAGAGCTGGAAGATTATGCGTCGCCTAAAGCCAAGTGTTGTTTTGGGTATGGGCGGTTACATTACCTTCCCTGGCGGATTGGTAACAAAGTTATTGAAGCGACCATTAGTGTTGCATGAGGCAAATTCTGTAGCTGGAAGCGCCAATCGTGCACTTGCTAAGATTGCCATGCGTACCTTAACGGGCTTCCCTGACACTATGCAAAATGCTGAGTGGGTTGGTAATCCGATTCGGGAAGAGTTTGACCACATACAAAATCCAGAATTGCGTTATCAGGAACGTCAAGGTCCTTTATCTATTTTGGTGGTTGGTGGTAGCTTGGGTGCTGCAGCCTTAAATGAAAACATCCCTGCTGCCTTGGCGCTGCTCCCAAAAGAATCTCGCCCAACAGTGATTCATCAAGCGGGCGATAAACATTTGGCAGAGCTACAGCAGCGCTATGCGGACCTGGGTGTTGAGGCAGATACTCGACCATTTATTGATGACATGCCTGCGGCATATGCGCAAGCAGATTTGGTGATTTGTCGATCCGGTGCAATGACGGTATCCGAGTTGGCTGCATGTGGTGTTGCTTCATGTTTGATTCCCTTTCCGCATGCTATTGATGACCATCAAACTGCGAATGCCAAATTTTTATCGGATGCGGATGCGGCAGTGTTGTTACCGCAGCAATACCTTAATCCTCAGGACTTGGCATCCATGATTCAAAACTTGAATCGCGCAGATTTAAAAGAGATGGCAGTGCGTGCACACGCATTAGCTAAACCACACGCTACACAGCGTGTTGCTGAAGTATGTGCGGATTGCGCGGGGGTGGGTGTATGAAACATATTGTTCAGCAAATACATTTTATTGGCATTGGTGGCGCTGGTATGAGCGGCATCGCTGAGGTTCTCTTGAATTTGGGTTATCAAGTATCAGGCTCTGATTTGGCTGGGAGTGTGACGACCAAACGTCTTCAAGAGTTGGGTGCAGTCATTTATATTGGGCATGACCCTAAAAATGTGGGCACTGCAGAGGCGGTAGTGATTTCAACTGCTGTAGCTGGCAATAATCCAGAGGTGCTGGCAGCTCGCGCTGCCAAAATTCCAGTCATTCAGCGCGCAGTAATGCTGGGCGAGTTAATGCGCCTAAAGCAGGGTATTGCGATTGCAGGTACCCATGGCAAAACAACGACTACGAGTTTAGTTGCATCCGTTTTGGCAGAAGGTGGCTTAGATCCGACTTTTGTCATTGGCGGAAAGCTCAACTCTGCCGGGGCCAATGCACGTTTGGGTCGTGGTGATTTTATTGTCGTTGAAGCAGATGAATCGGATGCTTCATTCTTACAGCTATTTCCAGCCATGGAAGTGGTTACTAATATTGATGCTGATCATATGGATACCTATCAGCACGATATGGCAAGACTCAAACAGGCTTTTGTGCAATTCATTCAACGTATGCCATTTTATGGCGTAGCAGTTTTATGTATCGATGATGCGAATGTACGCGACATTATTCCCTTTGTGTCGCAGCCCGTTTTGCGGTATGGCTTATCAGAAGATGCAGACATCCGCGCAAGCAATGTGCGTGCTGATGGAACAAGGATGCACTTTACAGTTGAGCGTCGCACAGTTCGCCGACATGGTAATAAACCAGGCCCGCTGGAAGTGACTTTGAATTTACCTGGCTTGCATAACGTTCGTAATGCATTGGCAGCGATTGGAATTGCAACCGAATTAGGTGTTGGGGATGAGGCTATTAAGAAGGCCTTGTCTGAGTTTGGTGGCGTAGGCCGGCGCTTCCAGCGTTATGGCGATATAGCACTGTCTTCTGGCGGTAGCTTTACTCTCATTGATGACTATGGCCATCACCCAGTAGAGATGGCAGCTACTTTGGCTGCAGCGCGCGGCGCGTTCCCAGGTCGTCGTTTGGTGTTGGCATTCCAGCCACATCGCTTTACGAGAACACGGGATTGTTTTGGAGAGTTTGTTCAAGTTCTGCGTAATTTTGATGCCTTGGTATTGACCGAGGTATATCCAGCTGGCGAGGCAAAAATTCCCGGAGCCGATGGTAAGAGTTTGATGAAAGCTGCAGTAGCTGAGGATAAGAATTCCCAATCATTACTCAATTTTGCGGCGGTGGTATTCGCGTCCAATGTTGCTGAGATGCCAGAAAAATTAAGTCAAGTTTTAAAAGATGGAGATGTATTAATTACGATGGGTGCAGGTTCTATTTCAGCATTGCCACACACCTTGGCGGAGGCAAAGAATGTCTAAGCAAGGTTTAAGCTTGTGGGGCGAGCGCGTTCAATCTCAGTTAGCCAACCTGGATGTGAAGCGTTTTGGTCGCGTAGGTGTTTTACTGGGTGGTCGCTCTGGGGAGCGCGAGATTTCTTTGATGTCTGGTAATGGCGTACTCCAGGCCCTTTTATCCAAAGGGGTTGATGCCCACGCTTTTGATCCAGGAGTACGCAACCCAACTGAATTGGTAGCGGAAAAATTTGATCGCGTATTTATTTCTCTCCATGGTCGATATGGTGAAGACGGCACAATCCAGGGCTTACTCGATTTGCTGCAGTTGCCTTACACCGGCAGTGGTGTACTAGCTTCCGCATTAGCGATTGACAAGATTGTTACGAAACAAGTTTGGATTAGTAACGGACTTTCTACTCCTGAATTTGAGGAATTAACTGCGGATAGCGACTGGGATAGCGTTGTGAAGCATCTAGGCCTACCTTTGATTGTGAAGCCAGCTCATGAGGGCTCCTCACTGGGTTTAACAAAGGTGAAGTCAGTTGATGAGTTGCCAGCCGCATATCAATTAGCTGCTGGCCTAGATAAAAAAGTGATTGCTGAAACTTGCATCGTAGGCGATGAGTTGACTTGCCCATTGGTTGGTCAAGGTAATAGCGCTGAAGCGCTGCCCGTAATCAAAATTATTCCACCCCAAGCAAACTACGATTTTCATAATAAGTATTTTTCTGATGAGACTCAGTACCTCTGCCCAACTGGCTTGGCGGCAGAGGTCAATGAACGGGTTCAGGCACTTGCCCTGGCTGCATATAAAGCATTGGGTTGCCGTACTTGGGGGCGCGCAGATGTGATGTTGGATCAAAAGACTGGCAAGCCTTATTTATTGGAGATGAATACCTCTCCTGGTATGACATCGCACTCGTTGGTGCCAATGGCGGCTAAAGCTGCTGGTGTTGAATATGCCGATTTAGTGCTGTGGTTGTTAAGTCAAACGCTGCAACAAAAAGAGAGTGCTACTGCATGAGTTCGTTTATGGACCGGTTCGGCGAGATTTTCGCCATGCTGATGTCTCCTCTCTGGAATCATCCAGAGCGGATGCAAAAGCTCAGCCGTTTCTTGATGCGCTGTTTTGCAGTTCTGATGGCGATTGGTATTTTGGTTTGGTTGAGCCAAAGACCGGTATTTGCATTAAAGCAAATACAGATTGAGCCAGTGTCTGGTCAAACCTTGAAACACATTAATAAGTCGGTTGTGAAGCAGCAGGTATTGGAGACTGTGCAAGGTAATTTCTTTAGCGTGCGCCTAGAAGATGTGAAGCGAGGCTTTGAAAGCATGCCTTGGGTACGCCACGCTAATGTCCGCCGTGTTTGGCCAAATGGACTCATTGTGAGTATTGAGGAGCAAAAGCCATTTGGTACATGGGGTGGTGCAGACAGCCATACCTTAATTAATAACCATGGCGAGATATTTGCTGGCCGTGTATCAGAGATTGGTGATGACCTGCGTTTGGTCGATTTTTATGGTCCAGAAGATGCCGGCAAAGAAGTCATGAGTCTTTATGAAAAGGCAAACAACTGGTTTAAACCTTGGGGCGCAGAGGTTGTCAGTCTTGCATTAACTGAGCGTTACGCTTGGCATATCAAATTATCCAATGGTATGAAAGTGGAGTTTGGCCGCGATGAAGAGAGTTCCGATAAGAATTTGACTGAAGAGCGGGTTGCTCGTCTCTTTAAGTATTGGCCTCAAGTGCAGGATAAGTGGCCCAATCGTGTTGACGCAGTAGATCTCCGTTATGCAAATGGATTTGCAGTTCATCTTGCTGCTGCAGGCATGAAAAAGAATGATGTTGATGGCAAGAAAAGCGAGCTGAAGCAATGAGGAATGGTAATGAGTAAAGACAATCGCGATATTTTGGTTGGTTTGGATATTGGCACTTCCAAGGTGGTTGCCTTGGTCGCTGAATTAGCACCAGATGGTCAATTTAATGTGGTGGGTGTTGGACAAACAGCTTCCAAGGGTTTGAAGAAGGGTGTTGTTGTCAATATTGAGGCTACCGTTCAGTCAATTCAAAAGGCTCTCGAAGAAGCGGAGATCATGGCGGATCGCCAGATCGTTCAAGTTTTCACTGGAATTGCTGGTAATCATATTGTGAGCTTTAACTCTAGCGGCATGGTTGCGATTCGCGATAAAGAAGTGAGTGCTAGCGATGTGGAGCGTGTCTTAGAGACCGCAAAAGCGATCAATATTCCAACCGATCAGCAAATTTTGCATATTTTGGTTCAAGAATTCATCATCGATGGTCAAGAGGATGTGCGTGAGCCGATTGGTATGAGCGGCCTACGGTTAGAGGTGAAGGTTCATATTGTTACTGGCGCAGTCAGTGCTGCCCAAAATATTGTGAAGTGTGTGCGTCGCTGTGGCTTAGAGGTTAACGACCTGATTTTGCAGCCTTTGGCATCAAGTTTGGCCGTGCTCACGGAGGATGAGAAAGAGCTCGGCGTTGTCCTGGTCGATATCGGTGGCGGCACAACCGATATTGCTATCTATTGCCAGGGCTCTATCCGCCATACCGCGGTGATTCCGATTGCAGGCGATCAAATTACCAATGACATTGCGATGGCATTGCGTACGCCAACCATTGATGCGGAAGATTTGAAAATTGCACATGGAATTGCGCGTCAAGAAATGGCCGATCCAACGGCCATGATTGATGTACCTGGCGTTGGCGATCGTGAGCCACGTCCGATGTCCAAGCAGGCCCTTGCTGCAGTTATTGAGCCACGTGTTGAAGAGTTATTCACGCTCGTTCGTGGTGTAGTACGTGACTCTGGTTACGAAGATATGGTGTCTTCAGGCATTGTGTTGACCGGTGGGACTGCACTCATGCCAGGTATGGTGGAGTTGGCAGAGCAAGTATTTTTGCGGCCAGCCCGTATCGGCACTCCGGAATACCGCGGCCATCTACATGAAGTTCTGCGTAGCCCGCGTTTTGCTACCAGTATCGGTTTATTAATGGAAGGCCAGGCGCAGTTATTGCGCGGTCGTCGGGTATCTCAATCAGGCGCGTTACAAGGTGTTATATCGCGTATGAAGGAATGGTTTGCAGGAAATTTTTAAGTTTTTTTCGTCGTCGTCAATGTAGTACGTTTTTTACCTAGGAGGGTATATGGAATTTGAAATGTTAGATCAAGAAACAGCTGGCAAAACCATTATTAAAGTGGTTGGAGTTGGTGGGGCTGGTGGTAATGCCGTCCAACACATGATCCGTCGCGGAGTGAATGGCGTAGAGTTCATTTGCATGAACACCGATGCAGGCGCGTTACAGCGTTCTGAAGCATCTGTGAATTTGCAACTGGGCTCTAGCGGGTTAGGTGCTGGTGCAAAACCAGAAATCGGTGCTGCTTCTGCTGAAGAAGCGCGCGCTCGTATTGCAGATACATTGCAAGGTGCCCACATGGTATTTATTACCGCTGGTATGGGCGGTGGCACAGGTACTGGAGCAGCGCCAATTGTTGCTCAGGTTGCAAAAGAGATGGGTATTTTGACAGTTGGCGTAATTAGTAAGCCGTTTGACTTTGAGGGCGTAAAGCGTCTTAAGGTTGCTGAAAATGGTGCGGCTGAGCTCGAGTCTTATGTAGATTCATTGATCGTGGTTCTCAATGAAAAACTCTTTGAAGTGATGGGCGAGGATGCTGAGTTTGATAAGGCATTCGCATGCGCTGATGATGTATTGCACAATGCCGTTTCTGGAATTGCAGAAATCATCAACGTTCAAGGTTTGATTAACGTCGACTTTGAAGATGTGAAGACGGTGATGGGCGAGCAAGGTAAAGCGATGATGGGAACGGCGACTGTTTCCGGTATGGATCGTGCACGCTTGGCTGCAGAAGCTGCTGTTGCATCACCATTGCTCGAGGGCGTAGATTTATCTGGCGCTCGCGGTGTATTAGTCAACATCACTGCTAGCCGTTCATTGAAGTTATCTGAAACTCGCGAAGTGATGGCTGCAATCCGTGGTTACGCTGCAGATGATGCAACAGTGATTTTCGGTACCGTATATGACGAGAGCTTAGGCGATGCATTGCGCGTTACTGTCGTTGCGACTGGTTTAAATAATCCACAAGCACGTAAGGCAAACCAACCAGAGGTAGTTTGGAGACAAGCTACTGGTACGCATGATGCAATGCCAACTATGGCTGATCTCAATAGTTTTGCTCCTGCCAGCGCATCTGCTGCAATTAGTAAAGTAAGCTTGGATTCAGCTTTGGGTACTAGCGCTGGTATGGCATCGATTGGGTCTGCAAGTGCACCGGCAATGCCGATGCAAGCAGCACAACCTGCAGCTGGTGGCGTTGATTACAGTCAGTATGACTTGCCGCGGGTTTTTCGTAGCTCTCGTGAAGCGACTCCTGCGCCTACCTTAGGTGCGGATAGCTCTCCTCAAGCAAAAACCTTGCTTGATAAAGGGGCTGATTACTATGAAATCCCAGCGTTTTTACGTAAGCAAGCAGATTAATTGACTGCTTAATACAATAGGTGATTGCGAAATGCCGGCGCGGCGCCCCTCCGGACGACGAATCCCGCGCTTGCGTTGGCATGCTTACTAACGATTACCTATTGGAGACGCCATGATTGCTGTTGGACAAAAACTACCAAATGCCACTCTTTATGAATTTTTTAATGAAGAGACAGAAGGGTGTGCATTAGGACCAAATGCATTTGAAGTTGACAAACTTGCAGCTGGCAAAAAGATTGTTATCTTTGCCTTGCCTGGCGCATTTACCCCAACCTGCTCTGCCAAGCATGTGCCAGGATACGTTGAACACTTCGATGCTATTAAAGCAAAAGGTGTCGATGAGATCTGGTGCATTTCCGTAAATGACCCATTTGTCATGGGCGCTTGGGGACGTGATCAAAAGGTCGGTAAAAAAATTCGCATGCTAGGTGATGGCAGTGCCGAGTTCACTAAAAAAGTAGGTCTCGAGTTGGATTTAACCGCTCGCGGATTTGGTGTTCGCTCAGACCGTTATGCCATGATTGTGGAAGACGGCGTTGTAAAGAGCTTAGATCGCGAAGCTCCTGGCAAGTTTGAAGTGAGTGATGCGGCATCGATCCTCAAAAAATTATAATTTTTTAATAAGCGCCCCCTGAATTTAGAGATGTCATCATGATGAAGCAAAGAACCATTGCAAGCCCTGTGAAAACAGTGGGTATTGGTTTGCACTCTGGCCGCAAGGTGACTATCTCTATTAAGCCAGCCCCAGTGAATTCAGGGGTGCAATTTGTACGTGTAGATACTCCGGAGCAGTCACTTGTTCCGGCCACCGCTCTAGCGGTCTGTGACACTAGGCTTGCCTCGGTAATTCAAAAAGATGGTGTGCGAGTTTCTACGGTAGAGCATTTGCTTTCAGCCTGCGCTGGCCTTGGCTTAGATAACTTATTGATAGAGCTTGATGGTGAAGAAGTGCCCATCATGGACGGCAGTGCAGCTTCCTTTTTGTTTTTAATTGAGTCAGCCGGCATCATCGAACAAGAAGCGCCACGTCAGTTCCTAGTGATTAAAAAGCCGGTCGAAGTGAAAGACGGAGACAAGCTTGCGCGTCTTGAACCATTCTTTGGATTTAAATTAGATTTCACGATTGATTTCAAGCATCCTGCAGTGGACAAGACTGGCCAACGATTTGTTGTAGATTTTGCAGAACATGCCTACCGGAGTGAAATCGGTCGAGCACGCACTTTTGGTTTTGCTCACGAAGTTGAAGCGCTCAGAGAGATGGGGCTTGCTCGTGGTGGTAGTTTAGATAACGCGATTGTTTTGGATGAGCACCGGATTCTGAACAATGAAGAATTGCGTTACGAAGATGAGTTTGTGCGTCACAAAATTCTGGATGCCATTGGGGATTTATATTTAATTGGCCATCCCATTGTCGGAGCTTATGTTGCCGAAAAATCAGGCCATGCCTTAAATAATGCGCTCTTACGTAAACTTTTAGAAGATCCAAGTTCTTACGAAATTTGTGAGTTTGCTGAAAACAAGGCCCCTGAAGCCTACTCTCAAGAAAATCAGCCCCTCTTCTTTTAAGTTTGGGCTTATTTCGGTTTTCGCTGCAAGAGCCGTTCTACCGTTTTTCTAAGCTCTGAATCTGGGGCGAGCTTATCGAGCAAGTCCTCCCAGGATTTCTTGGCTACCGCATTAAAACCCACTATTTTTTGGTTTTTTTGATCATCGGCCCTTGGCTTTACTTCCCAGTTTGCCGGTGAGGGCTTCATTTTCACTTTAATGCCCTTACAGGGCAATCCAAGTACTGATAACTCCTTGATTAGACTGGGTAAATTTTGTTGAAGGCGGGTGGCAATACTAGCGCTTCCAACCTGCAAAAAGAGCTCATCCTGGCCCCCAGAGTGCCATCCAGCTTCAATTTTTGAACTTAAATGCTCTAAGCCTATATTGCTTAAGGCTTTGCTGAGGGTGACCTTGAGTTTGGCTAAATCCTCTGTTTTGGCCAAAATACCCCCAAGTCCATTGGACTGACGCAGGTATTCCAGCCAATCGTGGGCTGTTTGCTTGCGGGGTGGTTTGGGGCTGAAGTTCATAAAAAATGGGGTTGCGGGTGATAAACTCAAGGACTTAATTTTCTTCAATATCCCATGGTAATCGGTCTTCTTAAAACCCTGGTCGGCAGTCGAAACGACCGCCTCTTAAAACAGTATCGCAAAGTCGTTGCCAAGGTCGCCGCTTTTGAAGCGAGCCTGCAATCTTTGGATGATGCCGCGCTTGCAGCCAAGACAACAGAATTTAAGTCTCGTCTGGCAGCCGGTGAGTCTTTGGACGATATTGCTCCGGAGGCATTTGCAGTTGTTCGCGAGGCCAGCGTACGCGTGATGAAAATGCGTCACTTTGATGCTCAGCTGATGGGTGGCTTAGCCTTGCATCAAGGCAAGATCGCAGAGATGGGTACCGGCGAAGGAAAAACCTTAACAGCAACCTTGCCAGTGTATTTGAATGCACTTACTGGCAAAGGAGTTCACGTAGTTACCGTCAATGATTATTTGGCGCAGCGTGATGCGGAGTGGATGTCTAAGTTATATAACTTCTTGGGCATGAAAGTTGGCGTGAATCTTTCTCAAATGGATCACACTGCCAAACAAGAAGCTTATGCCGCCGATATTACTTACGGAACAAATAACGAATTTGGTTTTGATTATTTGCGTGACAACATGGTCCAGGATTTGGATCAGCGTGTACAGCGTGGTTTAGCTTACGCCATTGTTGACGAGGTTGACTCCATCTTGATTGATGAGGCACGAACCCCATTGATTATTTCTGGTCAGGCAGACGACCATACCGATCTTTATATCAAGATTAATGCCTTACCCTCCTATTTAGAGCGTCAGATAGGAGAAGAAAAGGCTGATGGTACTGGCGTTGAGAAGCCTGGAGATTATTGGGTTGATGAAAAATCTCAACAGGTTTATCTCACAGAGCAAGGTCACGATAAAGCAGAACAAGTGCTGGTGCAGATTGGTGCTTTAAATGATGGCGATTCACTTTATGCTCCGCAGAACATTACCTTAATGCACCACGTGTATGCCGCGCTGCGCGCTCATACTTTGTATAACCGTGATCAACAGTATGTTGTTCAAAACAAAGAAGTCATCATTGTTGATGAGTTCACCGGTCGTCTCATGCAAGGTCGTCGCTGGTCTGATGGTTTACATCAGGCAGTAGAGGCTAAAGAAGGTGTTCCGATTCAGAATGAGAATCAAACTTTAGCAACGATCACCTTCCAGAATTACTTCCGTATGTACGGAAAATTAGCCGGTATGACCGGAACTGCTGATACTGAGGCGTATGAATTTAAAGAAATCTATAACCTAGAGACGGTTGTCATTCCTCCGAACCGCATTAGTCAGCGTAAAGACAAGCAAGATCAAATTTACAAGTCTTCGCGCGAGCGTTACGACGCCGTCATTAAAGATATTGAGGATTGCTATCAACGGGGTCAGCCAGTCTTGGTAGGAACAACCTCCATTGAAAACTCGGAACTCATTGCTAGTCTGCTCGATAAGCGTAAGTTACCGCATCAAGTGCTCAACGCGAAGCAACATGCGCGTGAAGCAGAGATCATTGCTCAAGCAGGTCGCCCCAAAATGATTACCATCGCCACGAATATGGCAGGTCGTGGAACAGATATCGTGCTTGGCGGTAATGTTGGCAAGCAGTCTGCTTTGATTGAGGCTGATGACTCATTAAGTGATTCTGATAAAGCAGCCAAGATTAAGCAGCTTCAAGACGAGTGGCAAAGTATTCACGATCAAGTGTTGGCTGCAGGTGGCTTGCACATCATCGGTACGGAGCGCCATGAAAGCCGCCGTATTGATAACCAACTAAGAGGCCGCTCAGGTCGCCAGGGTGATCCAGGTTCTTCCCGTTTCTATCTTTCATTGGATGACCCCCTCTTGCGCATCTTTGCTGGAGATCGCCTACGCGCCGTGATGGAGCGCTTGAAGATGCCTGATGGTGAGCCAATTGAGGCAGGCATGGTGACTCGCTCGATCGAGTCTGCTCAGCGCAAGGTGGAAGGCCGTAATTTTGATATTCGCAAGCAATTGCTTGAATATGATGACGTTGCGAATGATCAGCGTAAAGAAACTTACCGTCTGAGAAATCAGGTTCTAGAGAGCCAAGATATTGGTGAGCTTATCGCCAATCTTCGAGAAGATGTCTTGCGCTCAGTCTGTGCGTTCTATGTTCCCCTAGAGTCTATGGAAGAGCAATGGGATTTGCCAGGGCTGGAGAATGTTTTAGCTAACGAGTGGGGCTTAACCGTTGATCTGCAAAAGTGGGTTGAGCGCGCCGAGAGTATTGATGATGCTGAAATAGTTGAGCGCGTTCTGCAAGCGGCTAAAGATGCCTATGATGCGAAGGTTGAGCTGTCTGGGCGTGATTCTTTTGCAAGTTTTGAGCGCTCTGTTCTTTTGTATAGTGTCGACACGCATTGGCGCGAGCATTTAGCGGCTTTGGATCATTTACGCCAAGGCATTCATTTGCGCGGCTATGCGCAAAAGGATCCAAAGCAGGAATACCGTCGTGAAGCCTTTGAGCTTTATGGAGAACTTCTCGACGTTATCAAGAATGATGTTGTGAAAAGCATCATGACTGTACAAATTCGGAGTGCTAGCGAGCTGGATCGCGCCTCAGAGTCCATGAATGAAGATTTAGCCAAGTTGAAAGATCTTCAGTATCAGCACGCAGATGCTGATATGGAGGTGGCCGGCTCAACTGGTGACCGCGGTGCTGCAATTGACATCCAGCCTGCGCCTGCACGCACTGGACCAAAGATTGGTCGCAATGATCCATGTTCTTGCGGTAGTGGCAAGAAATACAAAAATTGTTGTGGCGCATTGACGTAATTTTTGCGCCAATGTAATCAACTTAAATGGCTCGAATGTATTCGAGCCATTTTTCTTGGTGGAATCCCTAAGCCTTGATTTCAGCGTAAATCTTCCATATCTGTCATTATTTGTAATTGATAAAACAATTTGTTTTCATTCCCACTCTTTCAATTTATTAAGGGGGCGTTATGGCCGTATCTTTCACTCTGAATGGCAAAGCAGTTAATTTTGAGGGGGATCCAGAAACCCCAATCCTTTGGGTTCTGCGAGATCACTTGGATGTCACTAGCCCTAAGTATGGCTGTGGTGCTGGTCTATGTGGTGCCTGTACTGTGCATCTTGAGGGTGCAGCAATTCGCTCTTGCTCAACTCCTATTTCAGCTGCTGCTGGAAAAAAAGTGACTACGCTTGAGGGTCTCTCAGACAAAGTCGGCAAAGCTTTAGCTGATGCTTGGATTGAATTCGATGTTCCTCAGTGTGGTTATTGCCAGACAGGACAAATGATGTCTGCCGCAGATTTACTGGCAAAGAAAAAACAGCCTAGTAGCGATGATATTAAAAACGCCATGAGCGGAAATATCTGTCGCTGTGGAACCTATTCCCGTATTGAAAAAGCAGTCAAACGTGCTGCCGATAAATTGGCTTAAAGGGGATATATAGATGAAAAATAATTCTTTACCAAATCAAGGTCGTCGCCAGTTCCTGCAGCAGGGCGCAGCAGCCACAGGAGCCTTTGTAATTGGCACGCACCTGCCATTGTCTAGTCAAGCTGCGACAGGAGGAAGTAATCAAGCGGCATTGGCAAATGCCTGGATTCAAATCACGCCCAATAATCAAATTACCTTAATCTGCGCGCGCTCGGAAATGGGTCAAGACGTCTACACCTCTTTGCCAGCTTTGCTCGCTGAGGAATTGAATTTGCCTTTATCAATGATTAAGGTAGAGATTGCAGGAGTTGCGCCGGTGTATATCAATGCGATGTTGGGCGGCCAAATTACTGGTGGCTCTACTTCAGTGCGTGAAGCCTTCGATAAGTTGCGGACAGCTGGAGCTGCTACGCGCTCCGTCTTGGTTCAAGCGGCGGCTCAGAAGTGGAATGTAGCAGCGGCTGACTGTAAGGCGATGAATGGCAAGGTGGTTCACGCGAACGGTAAGTCTGCCACCTATGGTGAATTGGCTGCGGATGCTGCAAAGCTGCCGTTACCAGAAAAACCAACCCTGAAGTCACCAGCTAATTTCATGGTAATTGGTAAAGAGAGTATGCGCCGCTTAGATACGCCAGCGAAGGTCGCTGGTAAAGCGGTATATGGCATCGATGTGAAGATTCCCGGTATGGCGATTGCTTCTCTAGCCCAATGTCCAGTAATTGGCGGTACCCCAACATCCTTTGATGCATCAGGAGCCATGAAAGTTTCTGGCGTGATCAAGGTGGTTCAGATTTCTGATGGCGTGGCCGTATTGGCAAAGGATTTCTATGCCGCACGCAAAGGCAGGGATGCGCTGAAGATCACCTGGAACGAAGGCCCTAATGCAAACTTAAACAATGCAGTTGTCCGTAAGTCCCTAGAAGATGGCCTCTCTCAAAAAGGGGCGGTTATCAAAACAGTCGGTGACACGGGCGCTGCCGTACCAAATGGTAAGGCCATCAGCGCGCAATATTTCTTGCCGTATTTGGCGCACTCCACAATGGAGCCAGTCAATTGCTCAGCTGATGTTTCTAATGGCAAATGCAGAATTATTGGACCAATTCAATTCCAACAGGGTGGTCAGGCTGTTGCGGCTGCAGCTGCAGGCGTTAAACCTGAAGATGTCACGATTGAAACGACCTTCTTGGGCGGTGGATTTGGGCGTAAATTAGAACTCGACTTTATCCGTCAGGCTGCTGAAATTTCAAAGGCGGCTGGCATGCCAGTGAAGATGCTGTGGACCAAAGAAGACGACATCACCCATGACTTCTATCGTCCAATGAGTATTCATCGCGTTGAGGGCGTTTTGGGCGCAAATGGTCAATTGGCAACCATGAAGGCCAAAATGGTTTCCCAGTCGGTAACCGCGCGTGCTTTCCCTGGCTTTGTGAAGGATGGTTTTGATCCCTTTATGGTTGAAGGCTCCAACAATATTACGTATGAAATTCCGAATTTAGAAATCACCAACGTGATTACGGATACGGGATTACGTGTGGGTTATTGGCGTTCAGTGAGTAATGCACTCAATGCATTTGCCATTGAGAGTTTTGTCGATGAGGCTGCAAAAGCTGCTGGTAAGGATCCTGTAGCTTATCGTCTGGCATCCTTGAGCAAGCACCCAAGAGCAAAAGCCGTGCTGGAGACAGCCGTCAAGAAGTCGGGTTATGTTGCTGGTAGCAAGCGCTTTGGCGTTGCTCAAATGGAGTGTTATGACACCTATTCTGCTTGTATTTTGGAGCTCGATACTGCCGCTCCTGATACTAAGGTGAAGAAGATTACCTTTGTGTCGGATTGCGGCATTGCGGTTCACCCAGATCAAGCAAGGGCCCAACTCATGGGAGGCGTGATTTATGGTTTAAGCGCTGCCTTGGGGAATGTGATCACAATTGAAAATGGGCGAGTTCAGCAAAACAATTTCAATGACTACCCAAGTCTGCGTCAAAATCAGGTGCCCAATATTGAGGTGCATCTCATTCCTAGCCAGGAAAAGCCAGGTGGCTTGGGTGAGGTTGGGGTGCCTTTAGTAGCGCCGGCCTTGGCTAATGCAATTGCAGCAGCTACTGGTAAGCGCATTCGAGAGTTACCAGTAAAAGCCTAATCAGGCCTTTTTGATAGATAAAGCGCGCCACCGGTTGGCGCGCTTTGTTTTTACGCCTCATCTACAATTATCAGACTATGACAGTTAACTTACCCCTCCCCCAAAAAGCCGATCTCAAGCCTGTTAAAGGTTTTGAAATGGGCATCGCTGAAGCCGGAATTAAAAAGGCAAATCGCAAAGATTTATTGGTCATGACATTGGCGCCTGGATCGCAGGTAGCCGGTGTTTTTACTTTAAATCGCTTCTGTGCCGCCCCGGTACAAGTTTGTCGAGAGCATTTGGCGCAAGAGGGCCGTAACGGTGAGATTCGGGCTTTGGTGGTGAATACTGGTAATGCAAATGCTGGTACTGGTGAGCAAGGCATGCGCCATGCATTAGAGACTTGCGCTGCCTTAGCGAAAGATCTCCGGATTCATCCAGAGCAAATCTTGCCATTTTCAACAGGTGTCATTCTGGAGCCTTTACCAATTCAAAAAATCATTACCGCCTTACCCAAGGCAGTTGCAAATTTAGGTGAAGATAACTGGTTTGATGCAGCTCAAGCAATCATGACAACGGATACGCAACCCAAAGCCAGTTCTGTCACGATTCAAACTCCAGCGGGTGAGGTGGTGCTTACTGGTATTTGCAAAGGTGCTGGAATGATTCATCCCAATATGGCAACCATGTTGGGATTTATTGCAACGGATGCAGGCTTTGCACCAGGCCTGCTTGCCAATCTGACGCGTGAAGTAGCTGATCTTTCTTTTAACGCTATTACGATCGATGGTGATACTTCTACAAATGATTCCTTCATCATCATGGCTACTGGCCAGTCCAAGGTACAGATTCAATCTGTGAATGATCCAAGTTATATAGTGGTGCGCGATGCATTGATTGCTTTGGCTAGAACATTGGCCCAAATGATTGTGCGCGATGGGGAAGGCGCTACCAAATTTATGACGATTGAAGTTGTTGGTGGAAAAACTCCAGAAGAATGTCGTTTGGTGGCTAAGGCCGTGGCGCACTCTCCCTTGGTAAAGACCGCTTTCTTTGCTAGTGATCCTAATTTAGGGCGAATTTTGGCCGCCATTGGTTACGCCGGCATTCAAGACTTGGATGTGAATCATGTGCAGATGTGGCTAGGGGATGTTTGGGTGGCTAAGGATGGTGGGCGCAATCCGAGCTATCAAGAGGCCGATGGCCAGCGTGTCATGCAGGCTGCTGAGATCACCGTCAAGATTGACCTAGGGCGCGGTAGCGCAACGCAAACAATGTGGACATGTGATTTGTCTCATGAATATGTCTCGATTAATGCAGACTATCGCTCTTAATAGATCACTCAGACCATGAATAAGAAATTAGACCAACTTTTAGACCATCTCGAAACCTTCTTACCTAAAGCATTGTCTGAAGAGCAGTGGAAGTCTTCCACTGCATTTAGATGGCGCCGCAGAGATAGTATTTTTGGCAGCATCGGTTTTTTACAGCCCGTAAAGCATGTGGCTGATATTACGTTTGATGACCTTCAAAATATCGATCGCCAGCGGGATGCTATTCGGGACAACACCAAAAACTTTATTCAAAAAAAGCCAGCCAATAATATTTTGCTCACTGGTGCCCGCGGCACCGGCAAATCCTCTTTAATTAAAGCAAGTTTGCATGAATTTGCTAGCCAAGGGTTGCGCTTGGTAGAGGTGGAAAAAGAACATTTAGCAGATTTGGCCGACATTACTGAACTTTTAGCCGATCGGCCAGAGCGCTTCATTATTTTTTGCGACGATCTCTCTTTTGAGGATGGAGAATCCGGCTACAAGGCCATGAAATCGGCTCTAGACGGCTCAGTATCCGCCCAAGTCGACAATATTTTGATTTATGCCACCTCAAATCGACGTCACTTGTTACCTGAATATATGAAAGATAACGAGGGTTATGTGCATGGTGATGATGGCGAGATTCACCCTGGTGAAGTCGTTGAAGAAAAAATATCTTTGTCGGAGCGTTTTGGATTGTGGCTCTCTTTTTATCCGCCAAAGCAAGACGAGTACTTGGCGATTGTTGCGCATTGGCTCAATCATTTTGGTTTAAGTGCCGAAGAAATTGAGACCGCTCGTTCTGAGGCCTTGGTGTGGGCGTTGGAGCGTGGTTCACGCTCGGGTCGAGTCGCTTGGCAGTTTGCCAAGCACTGGGCTGGCTCCCATCCTAAATAAGTAATGCTGTATGACAGACACTAAGCGTCCAGTTACTGAAGTTGCTGCGGGAATATTGCTGGATCAATCCGGTCGTTATTTACTAGGCCAAAGGCCTGCCGGAAAACCCTACGCTGGATATTGGGAAGTACCAGGTGGAAAGATTGAAAAAGGTGAGTCTGTATTTGAGGCGCTCAAACGCGAATTGCAAGAAGAGCTCGGCATTGATATTCAGGCGAGTGAAGAGCTGACTGTTCTAGAGCATGATTATCCTCATGCTTATGTACGCCTACATGTGAGCATTATTCGGGATTGGATTGGGGTGCCAAAAGGCTGTGAGGGACAGGCCCTCTCATGGGAACTTCTGAAGGCAGAAAAACCGAGTGTAGCCCCTTTGTTACCGGCCGCATGGCCAATGCTGGAAAAGCTTAAGGCCCTGATAGATTAAAGCTGGCAGAGGGTTAGCTTGAAGCCAACATCCTGATTTACTGGCTGCGCTTTTTTGTCGCGATCCGATTGTAAAAAACGTACTGATAGCAAGTATTTATTAGCACTAATCTCAGAGAAAAGCGTGTCATCTTCGACTGCAATGCGCATCAATTGATAGACTTTGCCAGAAGGCGCCTGCTGAAATGAGCCGTTGTGTGCAACTACTTCTTTTGCTTCGCCGGATTGACGCAACAAACGTAAAAATAGCTGACAAGCATCTTGCCAAGGCAAGAGCGGGCTGACAAAATTTTCTAATAAATTGCGGCGCTCAGAAGAGGGGCTATTTTTCCAAGCGTGATAGCTTGGCAAATCGATAGGGCTTGTACCGCCAGGAATATTTAAGCGCGTACGAATAGCGTTAAGCCATTCGCTTTCAGCAATCACTAAATTAGGTCTTCCTGCGGATTGGTTAATCTTGCCTGCAACCGCGTCGATTTCTGAGAGTGTTTGTGCAAGAGCCTCTTGATCTACCTTTTGGGAAGATTTCAGACCATTCAACGCGTACCTTTGGCGCTCAAACTCTTTTAAGAGTAGTGACTTGATATCTCCGCGTGCACCAATATCACCAAGATCAAACAAAATGGAAATCGCATTGTGATGCAGCTCTGGATCATCCGAACGAGTGAAGTGATTAAAGCGGGCGAACAAATACTCCAGTCGAAGCATGCTTCGAACTAATTCGTTGAAGGGGTATTCGTAGACAATCACAAGCCCATATTCTATGACGAACTGAGCAGATCTTTCTGAATCTGTAGGATTTTTTGGTGCAAGCGGATGACTTCGGGTTCTAAATCACCAAGTGCCCCTTGGTTTTGAATAACCATATCCGCCCTGGTCAAGCGCTGCTCTCTGGTGGCCTGGGCCTGCAGAATTTTCTCCACTTCCTGGCGAGATAAATTGCTGCGCTGCATCACTCTTTCAATCTGGGTCGCTTCAGGGCAGTCCACCACGACCAATAGATCTATCAAAGTCTCCCAAGAGCCCGACTCCAGCAGCAGGGGAACCACAAAGACTAGGTAAGGGGCGCCTGATTTGGCTAGATGGGTTGCCTGTCGAATCGTTTCTTGGCGAATCAGTGGATGGGTAATGGCCTCCAAAGCCTTTCTAGCCTCCGGTTTTGCAAAGACCAATGCACGCATTTTGCTTCTGTCTAAAGCGCCAGAAGAGTCGATAAATTCTGCCCCAAAGCTGTCTTTAATCGATTGGATTGCCGCTCCTTGGGGCGCGGTAATTTGGTGTGCAATTAAATCGGTATCAATGATGCCGGCACCCAGCTTTCCCAGGAGATCACTTACGGCAGTTTTGCCGGAACCAATCCCGCCAGTTAAGCCGATAAGGGGTAGAACCCTTTTTAAGCTGCTTAAGCAGGGCTGCTCAGAGTCAAGGAGTAAAGAAGCTGTGGCCATAACAACTCAATAATGCCAGCAATGGCAAGAAATGGTCCAAAAGGGAAGGCTGTGCGCATCGTCTGCCTTTGGGAGCGAAGCCAAATCATCCCACCTAGCAAGCCGCTTAAAGAGGCGATGAACAGGATGCCGGGTAAGGCGCTCCAGCCAAACCATGCACCAAGAGCGGCCAGTAGTTTTGCGTCACCCATGCCAATACCGTTTTGTTGATAAAGCTTGTGATAGCAAAAGTTCAGAAACCAAAGAGAGTAGTAGCCAGTAAGGGCGCCAAGTAGAGAGTTTTGTAAATCCGTAAAACTGATGCTAGCTAGTCCGCTAAAGAGGATGCCTGCCCCAAGCAGTGGCATTGTGATGAGGTCGGGCAGCCGAAAAGTTCGCCAATCCTTATAAGCCAAATAAATCAATACGACTATCAGCGCAATACGAATGTAATCGATTGGTAGCATGGGCATCGTTAAATAATTTGTCCAAGGTTAAAAATCGGTAGATACAAGATTATGACTAGGCTACCAATAATGATGCCAACAGTAATGATGAGTAGGGGCTCTAGTGTATGGCTGAGATTGTTTAGGTGCGCACCCAGTTGGGCACTCAAAGTATTAGCACGCTTGCCGAGCATTTCAGGAAGAAAGCCACTTTCAGAGGCAATATGAAGCAATTGCAAGGTTTGGGTATCAAACAGATGTTTTTTGGGATCTGCTTTATTGAGTGCTTCACCCAGAGACCAACCTCGTGTCAGATGCTTAAAGACTTCTGCGCTCAGATCATGGCTCAGCCAGTGATTAGAGGATTGCGCGGTCACGCGCAATGCATCTGGAAGCGCAAGACCAGAACTCAGGAGATGACCTAACGTTCTGCACCAGTAAACCAGGGCGGCAAGGCGAAATAGTCTCCCCAATAATGGCATCTGTAGGCTCCATAGATCACATTTTCTTTGCAATGATGGTGATTTCATCCAAGCCAAAAAAAAGAGTGTGGCGCTACCAAACAAGCATGTGCAAATTTCTAAGAAGAAGTGGTTCATGATTGCAGAGGCTTGCAGCAGTGTTTTGGTAGGCAGTGGAAGTTCTGCTTGGAAGTGAGAGAAGACCTCCTTAAATACAGGCACCACCCAAATCATCATCACGATCACAAGTAGGCAGGCGCTCCCTAAGGTAATCACTGGATAGCTCAATGCCTGTTGAATTTTGCGCCGCAATTCAATTTGAGCTTCCAGTTGCTGACTAATCGTGTGAAGGGCAAGAACAAGATCTCCAGTGCGTTCGCTAACGCGAATCAGATTGATAAATTCTATCGAGAATTGCTTGCCCTGCGAGGCTAAGGATTGGGAAAAGCTATCCCCTTTTCGTAGTGTTGATTGAATGTGCTCAAGCCAAGATTGCCATTCTTTTGGGGCAGAGGCTTGAATCAGTTCAATAGCATTTAAGAGCGCTAAGCCGGCGTTTAAGAGGGTGAGTAACTGCTGTGCGAATTCGAATTGACGCTCTTTACTTAATGCCATGAACTCACCTCGGCATCCAGGGCGGCCTGATCGATTAAGCCAGCATGAACATGGCGCATACCCGCCTCTTGAAGGCTGAGAAAGGATAGTGACGGGTCAATTAAATGAGGTATATCAAGAACCTCATGCACGCCAATACGACCTTGGTAGCCACTTCCCTTGCAGATGCTGCAGGATTTGGCGCCCTGAAGATTCGAGTTTTTGCATCCGGCGCAAAGCTTTCGTACTAGTCGCTGGGAACTGATGCTGCGAATGCAGGTTTCAATGGATTCCTGATCTATTCCGAGATTTTTCAATCTGACCAAGGCGCCTCTAGCGTCTCGAGTGTGGAGCGTACTCAATACGAGGTGACCAGTTTGTGCTGCTTGAAATGCAAGATGCGCAGTCACACTATCTCGAATTTCTCCAATCATGATGACGTCTGGATCTTGCCTTAGCAGCGCTCTAATAATGACTGGAAAATCTAGACCTGCACGAGGGTGGTAGGCAACCTGATTAATTCCTGGCAGTCGAATTTCTATTGGATCCTCAATGGAGCATATATTGCGTTGCTCTTGATTGAGTCTATGAAGACAGCTATAGAGCGTCCGTGTTTTGCCGCTCCCCGTTGGCCCTGTCACCAAGATCAGGCCATTGGTTTTAGCAATTGCATGTTGAAAGATGGCTAATTGCTCCGGTAAGAGACCAGTATTTTCTAGCTCGAGCTCGTCCAAGCAATTGGGCAAGATGCGAATGACGGCTTTTTCTCCATGGAGTGTCGGCAGAATGGATACGCGGCAATCAATGCTGGGTTTTGAGAACTCCAGGCCAATACGTAAGCGACCATCTTGGGGTATGCGTTTCTCAGCGAGATCTAGCCGTGCCAATACTTTGATGCGAGCAATCAGGCGATCATGAAATTCGCTCGGATAGCGTGACTGAATTTGTAACAAGCCATCGACTCGAATGCGGATCGAAGTGTCCTGTAATCCTGCCTCTATATGAATATCGCTAGCTCTGGCCTGAATTGCATGAGCTGCAATTTCATACCATGTACGAATAATGAGTGAGTCATCTTGAAGGCTCAATCTTGTTCTTGAGCGGGTTTATGGAGTTTGACTGTTTTAATGCCTTGATCATCAAACTGAACGATCTCCATCACAACGCCAGCAATTTTGATGCTGACATCATGATCCGGAATGGCTTCTAACTTTTCAAGGATAAGACCATTCAGTGTTCTGGGGCCATCTAAGGGTAGATTCAGATTGAGAAGGCGATTAAGGTCACGCAAAGTTGCGCTGCCACTGGCAAGATAAGTGCCATCAGCCAACCAGCGTGGATCGGTTGAAAGATTGGAGAATGAGGTTGTGAACTCACCAATCAATTCTTCAACGATGTCTTCAAAAGTCACCAAGCCCAACACTTCCCCATATTCATTCACAACCAAACTCAAGCGCTGCTGATTATCTTGAAAAAACTGCATTTGCTGCAAGACGGGTGTGCCGCTAGGAATAAAGTAAGGCTCATTGACGAGGACCCTAAAGTCCTCATGCTTTAAGTCTGAGTTACCTAAGAGGGAGAGCGCTTTCTTGACGGACAAAATTCCGACAATCCGCTCAGAGTCGCCATCACATACTGGTAATTTATTGTGATAACAGGTCTCTAGCTGCTGCACCACCTCATCGATGGGGCGCGAAAGGTCCAATACCTCTATTTTTGATCTTGGCGTCATCACATCATCTACGGTGATATTTTCAAGATTAAATAGATTGAGCAAAATATTGCGATGGTGATTGGAGACAAAGCGGTTCGATTCCAATACAAGACTGCGCAATTCTTCTTTACTCATTGCCCTGCTATCCGATGTCGATTGCAGACCAGAAACCTTCATGAGCCCAGAGACAAAGCTATTGATGAACCACAGCAAGGGTTTGAGTATGTAAGTGAGGGGGAGGATGAGCCATCCCACATTGCTGGCAATCTTTTCTGGAAATGCGGCGCCAATTACTTTTGGAGTGATTTCACTAAAGATAATGATTAATAAGGCAACCACTAAAGTTGCAATGGAGAGAACAAAACCGCTCTCACCGAATAAGTGCAGTGCAACACCCGTAACCAAGATTGGCAGGATGGTGTTAATTAGGTTATTGGAGATCAGCAAGACCGATAAGAGTGAGTCAATCCGCTTTAGTAATCGCTCTGCTAATGCAGCGCCGGCGTTCCCACTATTTGCCATAGCCCGAAGGCGATGGCGGTTTGAAGACAGCATGCTGGTTTCGGCCATTGAAAAAAAGCCAGAAAGTGCAAGTAAAAATAGGACTAAAGCGACCTGGCTATATAAGGGCCAATCGTCAAAAAAGTTGTCCATGAAGGTTTGCCTGCAAAAAAGTAATGAGGATTCAATATAGCAAAGTAGTATTTCTAAGGCTATAGCGCCACTGGAAATCTGGCGTCATCCACCCGATCGATCTATGTCAGAATCATCCACATATGACCTTATCTAGAAAACCCCTCTTGCCAGAAAGTGCACGTTATTGCGTGATTGCCGCACCATTTGGTCGGCTTGGGATTTTGACGGAGTTGGTAGAGGGGAGCTTAATGTTGTCAAAAATTGACTACCTCCCATCAGAAGTTGCTTTACTAGCGCCGCAAAATGCATTGGCTAAAAAAGTAGCAAAACAGTGCCAAGCGTATTTCACAGATCCTCATTATGTATTTGATTTACCGCTCAAGCCCTTGGGAACAGCCCATCAACAAAGGGTCTGGCAGAAAATTGGCCAGATCGCTAGTGGCAAGACGCAAACCTATGGTGAGCTTGCAAAAGCGATACAGAGTGGTCCACGTGCTGTGGGAACGGCGTGTGGTGCAAATCCTTTTCCATTGATTACCCCTTGCCATCGAGTGGTATCAAGCCAAGGCATTGGTGGTTTTATGAAGGAGAATGCGCCAGGACTTTATCGCCAAATTAAAATCTGGCTTTTACAGTATGAAGGCGCTCTGTAGTTATTCGGCGATGCTGCGCAGGGGTTTTCCTGCAATTGCGAAGAAAGCTTTCATCAGCGCATCACTGCAAACAGCAATTTTTGTGAAAGCATAAAAAGCCATTACCACTTTTCTTGAAAGCTTTACTTCATCCTTAAATTGAAATTGGTTGTGAGTCGCAATTTTGGAAAGTGTCATAACCGCTAGACCAAAAGCAAGAAAGCAAAAACGGCGCATGCCATAGTCTTCCTTGGGGATTAGTAGGATATAGCGTAAGGAGTCTTTCAGTTTTTGATTCGCGATGATCAATAACTCCGCTTGGCTGACTAGAGTAGGCTTCCAGGAGACCCCACGTGCCTTATCCTCTGGAGAGTCTTTGAGAATATTGGTCATTTGTAGGGCTTGACCAAAAGCCACCGCTAAATCCTCATGTCCCTGAAGTTGCTTGGCAAATGCGGGAGAGTGAGTTGCAAAGATCGTAGTGAGCAATTCTCCAACGACTCCAGCGACAACGTAACAGTAATGTTCGAATTCTGCTAAGTCCTTCAGACCTGCTTCACTTTGTTTGTTATGAAAATAAGACATGCCTTCGGACATGATGGAAACGCATCGACTGACTGCGGCTTGATCATTACTTGAGCAGGTATGCAAAATTCTCAGAACGGTAGGGGTATGTGCAATCAAATCGAGCTCATCTTGATTACCATAGTCTTTTAGCGCGATGAGGCAAGGGTCTACAAAAGACTGCACAGATGCCTTCTCAAGCACAGCATCTAAAAATAATTTCGACAGTGTTTGCTTCGTTTCAGGACTCAGACTCCCAGCATCTTCAATCGTGTCAACGATGCGACAAAGCAAGTAGGTATTACCAACGACGATTTCAATATCGGGCGGCAATAAGGGGATTGTGAGCGCGAAGGTTCGGGATACCGAGCTCAAAATGGTCTTTTGATAGGCCAGATCTGCTTCTAGGTTATCTGTGGGGTGAATTTGGGGTGTGCGCACTACTGAATTATGTCAGACCTGCATGCTCTAAATTGGCACTTATATCCATACTTCTAAAAGTGACATGGCCATATAATTTCAGCAAATTCTGGAAGGAGAAGTTCGGCGTGCTTATTTGGTTCGTCATTATTTACTGGGTAGTTTCAGTAGGCATTGGCCTCTGGGCTGCCTTGCGTGTAAAAGATACGGCTGACTTTGCTGCTGCTGGTCACAGCCTTCCTATGCCGATTGTTACAGCAACTGTTTTTGCAACTTGGTTTGGTTCAGAGACTGTTTTAGGTATTCCGGCGACTTTTTTAAAAGAGGGCTTAGGCGGTGTAGTTGCCGATCCGTTTGGCTCATCCCTTTGCCTTATTTTGGTAGGCCTATTTTTTGCGCGACATTTATACAACCGTCGCATGCTCACGATTGGTGATTTCTTTCGTGAAAAATATGGCCGCACAGTAGAGGTATTGGTTACCCTTTGCATTGTGGTGTCTTACTTGGGTTGGGTTGCTGCGCAAATAAAAGCTTTGGGACTCGTTTTCAATGTGGTTTCGGAAGGTAGTATTTCGCAAACAGGCGGGATGTTGATAGGTGCTGCCAGTGTTTTGATTTACACCTTATTTGGCGGTATGTGGTCTGTGGCTATTACCGACTTTATCCAGATGATCATCATTGTGATCGGCATGCTGTACATCGGTGGTGAGATGACCGTCCAAACCGGGGGCATTGGCGTCGTCATTGAGCACGCCGCAGCTGCCGGTCAGTTCAGTAATTTCTGGCCTGATATGAACTTGGCATCGATTTTGGGTTTCGTGGCCGCGCTATGCACCATGATGCTAGGCTCGATTCCACAGCAAGACGTTTTCCAACGCATCACCTCTAGTAAGAACGTTAACATTGCAGTCAATGCGGCCATACTTGGCGGCGTCTTGTATTTCATTTTTGCATTTGTCCCAATGTATCTGGCTTACTCCGCGACTTTAATTAGTCCTGATTTGGTCAAGCAATATTTAGATACTGATCCACAAATGATCTTGCCTAAGTTAATCTTGAATCATGCGCCCATCATTGCACAGGTAATGTTCTTTGGCGCCTTGCTATCCGCAATTAAGAGTTGTGCGAGTGCTACCTTGTTAGCACCATCGGTCACTTTTGCAGAAAATATTGTGCGAGGATTCTTTAAGCATCTTTCAGACCGACAACTGTTGAAGATTATGCGTATTACGGTGCTGTGTTTTGCTGTCGTCGTCACTTTCTTTGCTGTTAATTCTGAGCTTTCTATTTTTAAGATGGTTGAAAGCGCTTACAAAGTCACCTTGGTTGCTGCATTTGTGCCTCTCGCATTTGGGGTCTATTGGTCTAGAGCAAATTCTTTGGGTGGTTTATTAGCGGTAGTTGGCGGTCTGACGATTTGGATAAGCTGTGAGATTCTGGCGCCCCATGCGATTGTGCCTCCGCAGTTAGCAGGTTTATTGGCGAGCATGGCAGGAATGATCCTCGGAAGCCTAGTGCCAAAAGATGCCTTGAAAGCGGTTTAAATTGTCATTTGCCTAAAAATTAGGCAATAAATTGTTGCACCGCAAAATATTCTCATCTAATATGACAGTAATTCAAAAATTTTTGTTCTTGTGGAGTTTTTTATGAAAATCTGTGTGATCGGTGGGGGCGGCGCAATTGGCGGCTACCTGGCTGTCATGTTGGCGCGAGCTGGTAACGACGTTACCGTTGTAGCCCGTGGCGCAACTTTAGCCGCCATTAAAGAGCGTGGCTTAGCTTTAATTATGGACGATCAGCCTGAGCCTCTCGTAGCCCAGGTGAAGGCCGTCGAAAAAATTCGGGATGCAGAAACGCCTGATGTCGTGATATTGGCAGTTAAAGCGCATCAAGTAGAACCAATCATTGATGACTTAGCAGCCATCATGGGCCCTGAAACTATTTTGATTCCGATGCAAAACGGTATTCCTTGGTGGTATTTCCAAAAGCTGGGTGGCGAGTATCAAGATCACTCAGTTGAAACTGTGGATGCAGGTGGAGTTGCTAAGAAGACAATTAATCCCAACAACATCATTGGTTGCGTAGTGTATCCAGCGACCTTTACTCAGGCGCCTGGTGTGATTCGCCACGTAGAGGGCAATCGCTTTCCATTAGGCGAGTTGGATGGCAAGACCACTGAGCGTATCCAGAAGATGTCTGAAATGATGGGTGCAGCTGGATTTAAGTCCCCCATCTTGGACGATATTCGTTCAGAGATTTGGCTCAAACTTTGGGGCAATATGACTTTCAACCCAATCAGTTCATTGACTCACGGCACCCTCGAGGGTATTTGCCAGTATCCGCTGACCAAAGAGTTAGCGCGCAATATGATGGCTGAAGCTCAAACAATTGCAGAAAAATTGGGTGTTACTTTCCGTGTTGATATTGAGCGACGCATTGCTGGTGCTGAGAAAGTCGGCAAACACAAGACTTCTATGTTGCAAGACTTAGAAGCTGGACGTAGTTTGGAAATTGATGCTTTGTTAGGTTCCGTGATTGAGCTGGGTAAGATCACTCAAACCCCTACACCTTGCTTAAATACTGTCTTTGCTTTGACGAAATATTTGGATGAAAATGTCCAAGCTTCTAAAGGTAGTTTGGCCTTACCTTCTGTATCGGGCTATTAAACGATAAGCTCGCGGCACATTCGCAGTAGATTTGCTGCAATAAAAAACCCTTGCTAGTAATTTAGCAAGGGTTTTTGTTTTATTGGATTGACAATTATTCGAAACGATTATCGAGGCGTCCAACTCCATCGATGATGATGCTGACATTGCTACCGGGTTTCATGGAGCCTACACCCGCAGAGGTGCCGCAGGCAATGATGTCACCTGCTTCGAGTGGTACATCTTGGGAGATCAGGCTGACTAATTTTGCGGGCGGGAAAATCATATCTGCCACCGGATAGTTTTGACGTTCTTGATCGTTCAAAATCGTTTTGATAGTGAGCTTGCTGGGATCAACATCAGTTGTGATGTACGGGCCAAAGACGCCAAAGGTATTAAAGCTCTTTGAGCGAGTCCACTGGGCATATCCGGGATCACGATTAAGGATTTCGATGGCTGTGACATCGTTGATGCAGGTGTAGCCAAAAATCGCCTTAGCCGCCTCTGCTTCATCTGCCTCATGGCAACGCTTACCAATCACAATGCCCAGTTCACCTTCGTAAACCACTTTGCCTGAGTAAGATTTTGGTGTGCGAATGACTTGATTGGCGGCCAAGAAAGAATTGTTACCTTTGAGAAAGTACAGTGGTTCGGCGGGTACGGCATGCTCTAGTTTGGTGACCAGCGCATGAAAGTTATCAACCATCGCCACCATTTTGGATGGCGTACATGGGATGTCCAGCGTGACGTCGCCCAGCTTGAGTGTTTCACCGGTTGCTGTTGGCGCATTAAATAAATCGCCTGAGTAGACCAAAATTTGGTCACCTTGAACCTGTCCTAAACCAGTTTTTCCTTGATGCTGAAAACGAAGCCATTGAGCCATGATGAAGTCCTATGAAGTAATGATGAAATCTTAGGTCTGGCGTGCCAGAGAGTAGCTACATAAGTCGCGCAGTGCTGTAGTAGCCTCATTGTCTGGAAAGTGTTGAATGCATTCCAGCGCCAAGTCTGCTTCACGCTTTGCGGCTGTTTGGGTGTATTCCAAGGCGCCAGAGCTTTGAACGGCTGCCAGAATTTGTGCAAAGACATCATCTGGTAAATCTTGATTTTGTTCAATGGCGGCGCGCACTAACAGGCGCTCTTCATTGCTACCATTTTCTAGGAGATAGATCAGTGGCAAGGTTGGCTTGCCCTCGCGCAAATCATCGCCTGCATTCTTGCCCATCTGAGCAGCGTTTGCGGTGTAGTCCAATAAGTCATCCATGAGTTGGAATGCAGTTCCAATATGACGTCCAAAGGCGGCTGCTTGCTCGCGTTGTGCTGCTGATGCATTGGCAAGAATTGCGCCTAGTTCTGTAGATGCTTCAAACAGTTTGGCGGTTTTATAGCGAATCACCTGCAGATAGCTTGCTTCATCTACTTCTGGGTCATTCATATTGAGCAGTTGCAGCACTTCACCTTCAGCAATGGTATTAGTGGCATCCGAGAGAATTTGCATGACCCGCAGATCATTGGGGCCGACCATCATCTGGAATGCTCGGGAATAGAGAAAATCGCCAACTAAAACACTGGCAGCGTTGCCAAAAGCAGCATTAGCAGTCTCCCGCCCCCTTCTGAGGGTGGATTCATCGACCACGTCATCATGTAAGAGGGTGGCGGTATGGATAAATTCCACAACCGCAGCCATTTCTAGGGCGTGTGGGGTAGCTTGGCCCTTGGCTAGGGCCTTGGCAACCAACATCAATAAGGCCGGTCTGACCCGTTTTCCACCCGCCTGGATGATGTAACTGGAGATTTGGTCAATTAAGGCAACTTTTGAGGCTAATCGCAGGCGTATCACCTCATCTAAGCCCTTGAAATCTAAGGCGATCGGGGCCAGAATCTGGCTTAATTCATTGATTTTGACAGTGCTCGTCATGCAAGATATAATAATGGGCTTAGCTTATCCAGGGTGGATTAGCTTAAATGTAGATATTAATTGAGGTTTCAAACCATGTACGCGGTCATAAAAACCGGTGGCAAACAGTATAAAGTTGCTGCAGGCGAAAAATTGAAAATAGAACAGATACCAGCGGAAATCGGCAGCGAAATCACTCTTGACCAAGTCCTCGCCGTTGGCGAAGGCGCTTCACTGAAATTAGGTGATCCATTGGTTAATGGTGCAGCTGTGATGGCCACTGTCGTCTCCCAAGGACGTCACGATAAAGTGACAATCTTTAAGATGCGCCGTCGCAAGCATTATCAAAAGCACCAAGGCCATCGTCAGAATTTCACTGAAATTTTGATCAACACGATTAAAGCCTAATTCAGGGTAGGAGAAAGATATGGCACAGAAAAAAGGCGGCGGCTCAACACGAAATGGCCGCGACTCAGAATCGAAACGCTTAGGCGTTAAAGTATTCGGCGGCGAGCATATTAATGCTGGCAGCATCATTATTCGTCAACGTGGCACACGTGTTCATCCGGGCGCAAACGTTGGTATTGGTAAAGATCACACTTTGTTCGCCTTAATTGACGGCCAAGTGGAATTCGGCGTTAAGGGTGCTTTGAAGAAGGCCCAAGTTTCAGTCTTGCCTCGTTCATAAGGCGCCTGACTGAGACTCGTTTGATTCAGATTTATTCCGAATTTAACTCTTAGGAACAGGCCTCGCTAAGCGAGGCCTTTTTTATTCATGAAATTTATAGACGAAGCACGCATTGAAGTCATAGCCGGCCAGGGTGGCGCCGGGAGCGCCTCTATGCGCCGTGAAAAGTTTATTGAATTTGGCGGACCGGATGGCGGCGATGGCGGCAAAGGCGGAAGTGTTTGGGCTACTGCTGATCGCAACATCAATACGCTGATTGATTACCGCTACGCAAAAACCCACACCGCAAAAAATGGTGAGCCAGGTCGTGGTGCCGATTGCTATGGCCGCGCTGGTGACGATATCGAATTGCGAATGCCCGTGGGAACCATTATTTCTGACTACGAAACTGGTGAGCCTATTGCTGACCTTACTACCCATGGCGAGCGTCTTTGCTTGGCGCAAGGTGGTGTTGGTGGCTGGGGCAATATTCACTTTAAGAGCAGTACGAATCGTGCACCACGTCAAAAGACAAACGGTAAGCCTGGTGAGCGACGTAAATTAAAGTTGGAACTCAAGGTATTGGCTGATGTTGGTTTGCTGGGTATGCCCAATGCAGGCAAATCCACCTTGATCACTGCAGTTTCCAATGCGCGTCCAAAGATTGCCGATTACCCATTTACTACCTTGCATCCGAATTTAGGTGTGGTGCGTGTGGGTAATGAGCGTAGCTTTGTGATTGCTGATATTCCAGGGCTAATCGAGGGTGCGGCTGAGGGCGCGGGTTTGGGTCATCGTTTCTTACGTCACTTACAGCGTACCGGCGTACTGTTGCATTTAGTCGATCTTGCTCCATTTGATGAGAATGTCGACCCTGTCGCAGAAGCAAATGCCATTGTGAATGAGTTGCGCAAATACGATGAAGCCTTGGTAGAAAAGCCACGTTGGTTGGTTTTAAACAAGGTCGATATGATTCCGGAAGAGGATCGCAAAAAGGTTGTCGCTGACTTTGTAAAGCGGTTTAAGTGGAAAGGCCCTGTATTTGAAATTTCCGCTTTAACGGGACTCGGTTGCGATAAGCTTTGCTACTCACTTCAGGATTATTTAGATTCCGTACGTCGTGATCGAGATGACGCTGAAGAGCGTGCTGCAGATCCGCGTTACCAAGATCAAGCTGAAGATAAAACCCCCGATTAAAGTATCGATTGAGCGCCTCTTTTTATGAGTCTTAAAAACACTAAACGGATCGTTGTCAAAGTAGGTTCTAGTCTGGTCACCAATAACGGTGAAGGCTTGGACCATGCTGCCATTGCGCTTTGGGCAGAGCAAATTGCGGATTTATTAAAGGCGGGCCATGAAGTATTGATGGTGAGCTCAGGCGCAATTGCTGAGGGTATGCAGCGATTGGGTTGGGCTAAGCGCCCCCAAGAAATTCATCAACTCCAAGCTGCCGCCGCAGTGGGGCAGATGGGCTTGGTTCAGGTATATGAAAGTTGTTTTGCGCGCTTTAATTTACGCAGTGCCCAGATTTTGTTGACTAACGCAGACCTGGCGCACGCCGAGCGCAATGCTAATGCCAAAGCAACTTTAGATACTCTCTTGAAGTTGGGAGTTGTTCCCATCATCAATGAGAACGATACCGTGGTCACCGATGAGATTAAGTTTGGTGATAACGATAGCCTGGCCGCCTTAGTAACCAATTTGGTTCATGCGGATTTACTCATTATCTTGACGGATCAAGGTGGATTATTCACTGCAGATCCTCGCAATAACCCAGATGCTACTTTGTTGACCCAGGCGGTAGCCGGTGATCCTGCCTTAGAAAAAATGGCCGGGGGAGCAGCTAGCGAGCTGAGCAAAGGCGGGATGTTGACTAAGGTGCTCGCTGCCAAAATTGCTGTGCAAACCGGGGCATCTACGGTGATTGCTTCTGGACGTGAACCACAGGTTTTAACTCGCCTATTGGCAGGCGAAAAGATCGGTACTTGTTTAGTGCCGCCAGCGACCCATTAAAACCGATAAGCCCCGACTTTAGTTGGCAATAATGCCAAATGAATTGCTAGGCTGACTACCGCCAGTAAAGGCATTCGGATTAAGAGACTTCAAAATCGTGTTGACGTCTTTTACTTGAGTATCAAAATTGCAAATTGCTCCTTGCGCTAAAGAGGCTTGGTAGCGGTTGGGAACATTGCTCTGAATTGTTTTCCAAGTAGAGAGAGGGTTTTCTCTCCAGGCGCTATTTTCAAGTGTTCCATAGAGTCTCCACTGAAATGAATCGCAACGAATACCCTCGTACTGCGCCTGTTGGCTGCCATTGGGACTGGTAAGAACGACGATATAGCGCGTCACACCATCGGCGCCAATCAGAATGGAGTCTGTGTCAATTGCAAACTTAAAGACCGTGTGTTGTGATACATAGAAGGGTAGTAGCTTAGACGGATTGGGTGGATTGAGGGGCATTGTCGTTGTCCCTTCCTTAAACACCATTGGTGCAAATGGATCTAAGCCACTCTCTATTGGGTCTCCTGCGCAAGCAAACAGCATGCCCGTCATTGCAGCGCAAATGGTGTAACGACGAAATTGATGCAGGTGTGAGTTCATATTATTTTGGCTTATCCGATTTGGAGGATTCTTTGGGGTTCTCTTCTGCTTTGGGGTAGAAAGATTGCAATAAATCTAGTGGAGAGCCCCAAGCGAGCTGTTGCATGCGCACTCCTTTGGATAGGTAGCGGGCAAGTTCAGACAATGCCAGTTGGTAAACCTCACGTTTAAATCCAATCACCGCATCCAATTGAATCCAGAAGGGTACCCAACGCCAGGCATCAAACTCGGGATGCTCAGTTGCCCTCAATTGAATATCGCTATCAAGACCAACCATACGCAGAAGAAACCAGATTTGTTTTTGGCCACGGTATGCGGCCCGATGAACGCGGGTGGCGTGTTGCCGGCGTAAATATTCCTCAGGGACGTCGTAGCGAAGCCAGTCCCTGGTCCGTCCAATAATTTGGACATGTTCCGGCAGCAAGCCTACCTCTTCATGCAATTCGCGGTACATTGCCTGCTCAGGGCTTTCGCCATGAGCAATCCCACCCTGTGGGAACTGCCACGAATGCTGCCCAACGCGTTTTCCCCAGAAAACCTCGTTACGGCTGTTAAGGAGGACAATGCCGACATTGGGTCTATACCCTTCACGGTCAAGCATGATCGTGCCCCAAATCCTTTAAAATCAATGATTTGATTATATCCATACATGAAAGCATCACAATCATTTCTCGCCACGCTCAAAGAAGCCCCCTCTGACGCAGAGGTGGTCTCGCACAAACTCATGGTGCGCGCTGGTTTAATCCGCAAGCTGAGTGCTGGTGTTTATAACTATTTGCCACTTGGTCTGAAGGTCATTCGCAAGGTGGAAAACATCATCCGCGAAGAAATGAGTCGTGCTGGCGCAATTGAGTTGTTGATGCCAATGATTCAGCCTGCCGAATTGTGGCAAGAAACCGGTCGTTGGGAAAAGATGGGTCCTGAGTTGTTACGTATTAAGGATCGCCATGATCGCGACTTTTTAATTCAGCCAACCTCAGAAGAAGTCATTACCGATTTAGCTCGTAATGAAATCAAGAGCTATAAACAATTGCCAGTCAATTTTTATCAAATTCAAACGAAGTTCCGTGATGAGCGTCGTCCGCGCTTTGGCATCATGCGTGGCCGCGAATTCAGCATGAAAGATGCGTACTCATTCGATCGTGATGCTGAAGGTCTGAAAAAGTCATACCAAATCATGTTTGATGCGTATACCCGTATCTTTAAGCGCATGGGACTGCAGTTCCGTGCAGTCACTGCTGATAATGGTGCTATTGGTGGCTCTGGCTCTCAGGAGTTTCATGTGATTGCCGATACCGGCGAAGATGCGATTGTGTATTGCCCCAGTTCCGATTACGCAGCGAATTTAGAGGCTGCCGAGTCCTTGGCCTTGATTGCCGCCCGTGCTGCTGCAAGCCAGACAATGGCTAAAGTTCCAACGCCAGATCAAACCAATTGTGCTGACGTTGCTAAGTTCCTCAACATTCCACTTGAAAAGACTGTGAAGTCCTTATTGTTTGCTGCCGACCAAGAAAATGGACCAGCGAAACTCTTTATGTTGTTGGTACGTGGTGATCACGAATTGAATGAAGTGAAGGCAAGCAAGATACCCGGAATGGCGGAATCTCGTTTTGCAACTGAAGCAGAAATTAAACAAGCCTGTAATGCTCCCGCTGGTTATCTCGGGCCTGTAGGTGTTAGTGCTGATGTAACCGTGGTGGCCGATCGTACCGTTGCCAATATGTCTGATTTTGTCTGCGGCGCAAATGATGCTGGTCACCACCTGACTGGTGTTAATTGGGCGCGCGATTTACCTGAACCATTAGTAATGGATATTCGTAATGCCGTCATCGGTGATCCTTCTCCTGATGGCAAGGGCGTAGTGGATATCTGTCGCGGAATTGAAGTGGGTCACGTATTTCAACTGGGTACTCGTTACTCAGAGGCAATGGGTTGTACGTACTTGGATCAACAGGGTAAAGCGCAGCCGATGGTGATGGGCTGTTATGGCATTGGTGTAACGCGCTTGCTTGGCGCTGCCATTGAACAAGGTCATGACGATAAAGGCATCATCTGGCCTATTTCGATGGCGCCGTTTGAGGTGGTCATCTGCCCAATGGGCTATGAAAAGTCAGAGGCAGTAAAGGCCGCATGCGATCAATTGCATGAGGAATTGCAAGCTGCTGGGATTGACGTCATTTTGGATGATCGCAATGAGCGTCCTGGTGCCATGTTTGCTGACTGGGAGTTGATTGGTGCGCCATTCCGTGTAGTGATCGGAGATCGCGGATTGGCAGATTCTCAAGTGGAGTTTAAGGGTCGTACTGATGCGGAGTCACAAAATATTCCGCTGGCGCAAATTAAAGACGCTGTGATCGCCGCCGTTCAGACAGCAAAGCGTTCAGTCAACTAAGTTTTTACCAACGGTTTTATTTTTTGAAGAGTCCGCCAATTCCTTTGGCGGCTCCTTTGGCGGCCATGGCGGCCATGGTACGCGCCATCTTTCCACCTTTGAATTGTTTCATCATGGTTTGCATTTGCTCAAATTGAGCTAGCAAGCGATTGACCTCTTGTACCTCTACGCCTGCACCAGCGGCGATGCGTCGCTTGCGGCTAGCCTTTAGGAGTTCTGGCTTGCTGCGCTCACGCGGTGTCATGCTGTCAATAATGCCGCGCATACGTTTGGTTTGTTTATCGGCGTTACTCAAGTTTGCTTTGGATGCTGCTTGTGCAACTTGACTAGGCAATTTATCCATTAAGCTGGCCATGCCACCCATCTTTTGCATTTGCATGAGCTGATCACGAAAATCTTCAAGATCAAACCCGCCCTTAGAAATCTTGCTTGCTAATTTTTCTGCTTTTGCAACATCTACATGTTGTTGCGCTTGCTCTACTAAGGCAAGAATGTCGCCCATGCCCAGAATGCGGTTTGCCATGCGCTCAGCATCGAAGGCCTCAAGGCCATCCATTTTTTCAGCAACGCCAATAAACTTCAGGGGCACCCCGGTTACCTGGCGAACAGAGAGTGCTGCGCCACCACGGGAATCACCGTCTAACTTGGTAAGGATGACGCCAGTCAGCGGTAATGCTTCATGGAAGGCTTTGGCCGTGTTGACGGCATCCTGCCCGAGCATTGCATCCACCACAAACAGGGTCTCAATAGGATTGAGGCTGGCGTGCAAGGTTTTAATCTCTTGCATGAGTGCTTCATCAATGCCTAGACGTCCTGCGGTATCGACCAGAACAACATCAAAATAATGACGACGTGCCCAATCTAGGGCCGCTACTGCAATGTCATTCGGCTTTTGATTGACATTACTCGGGAAAAATTCTGCGCCCACTTGTTTTGTCACAGTCTCTAACTGCTCAATAGCGGCAGGGCGATATACGTCACAAGAAACCGTCAGAACTTTCTTTTTCTTTTTCTCCTGCAACCATTTAGCCAGTTTTCCGACAGAAGTAGTTTTACCTGCACCTTGTAGGCCCGCCATCAAAATCACTGCAGGCGGCTGTGTCGCCAGGTTGAGTTCGCCACTTTGATTGGTGTCACCCATCATGACCTGGGCTAACTCGCGCTGCACCACGCCAACAAGTGCTTGGCCTGGGCTGAGGCTGCCGACAACCTCTTCGCCTAGCGCCTTAAACTTAATTTGTTCTAGTAAAGACTTGACTACTGGTAGGGCTACGTCAGCCTCCAAGAGCGCCAAGCGGATCTCGCGCAGCATCTCTGCGGTATTGGCTTCCGTAAGGCGGGCTTGACCCCGCATTGTTTTAACAACACGAGATAGGCGGTCGGTGAGGTTTTCTAGCATTTATCGATTAGACTTTCCAGATGGATATTTTAGGTCACTCAAGTTACGGATTACTTCCTCCCGCACTTTATTTGCTTCTTTTGCTCTTTTTGAGCGCGAGATCAAGGGGTGGCGTCGAGTCACCAAGCTCCTCAGGCTTGATACAAATCTTCATTTTGCTGATTTTGGTGATTCATGGGGTTGATTTGCATGAGTCCGTCTTCACTCCCCAAGGCTTTGTATTTGGTTTTGCCCAAGATTTGTCTTTGATTGCTTGGGTTGGCTTAGCTTTTTATTGGTTTCAGTCTTGGTTTTTGCCAATTTCTAGTCTGCGTTGGCTTGCTGTCCTCTTTGCCTTGATCTGTTCTTTGTTGCCAAGTCTTTTTCCTGGCACATTGATTTCACCTAAAGCGGTATCGGATCCTTGGTTTAAGGGGCACTTTATCGTCGCAACAATTGCTGTTGGCTTGCTGAGTCTGGCGGCGATGCATGCGATGTTGATGAGCGTACAAGACCGTGCACTGCACCGCCAGCTCGCTATTGTTCCTAATAGTCGCGTGGCTCACTGGTTAGAGGATTTGCCACCATTGATGACAATGGAAAGCCTGTTGTTTAATTTGCTCTATGTTGGTTTTGCGCTCCTGAGTCTGACCGTATTTTCCGGCTTGTTGTTTTCGCAAACTCTGTTTGGTAAGCCTTTGGTGTTTGATCATAAGACCATCTTTGCGCTGGTTTCTTGGTTTTTATTTGCTGGACTCTTATTGGCGCGTTGGCGCGTTGGCCTGCGTGGCCGTGCTGCAATTCGATGGGTGCTCAGTGCATACACTGCGCTGCTATTAGCCTATGTTGGCAGCCGTTTTGTTTTAGAAGTCATTTTGCAGAGGGTATGACCCTTGTTTAAGTGGCTTTTATTATTCGCGCTCGGATATTTTTTCTATCGTTGGCTTCAGCTGCAAAAGCGGTCTAAAGAGACTTTAAAAAAAGCCCCAGAGCCCAGCCCCCAAAAGGCTCTAGAGCCTGAGCCAGTGGTGCAATGCCATCACTGCAAAGTCCATCTTCCTAGCTCTGAAGCCATTGCTAACGATGCTCGCTTTTATTGCTCACAAGAGCATCTGCAGAGTTTGGATGAGCAGGGTTGGGTGGGCAATGCTGCGTGGCGCTTATCTCCTAATTACGACGCTCGACCCGAGGGTGTGAGACCAGATGTGGTGGTGATTCATCACATCAGCCTGCCGCCAGGCGAATTTAAGTATCAAGAGTCTAGTCGGTACATCGTTGATTTTTTCCAAAATCATTTGGATCCTGGCGCTCACCCCTATTTTGCAGAGATCGCCGGACAACAAGTATCAAGTCACTTTTTAATTACCCGGTCTGGGAGATTGATTCAGTTTGTTTCTACGCAAAATAAGGCATGGCATGCTGGCCTGTCTTCATTTCTGGGCAGAGAAAAATGCAATGACTTCTCTATTGGCATTGAGTTGGAGGGCGATGGAGAGTCAGCTTTTGAGGAGGCGCAATACCAGGCATTGGCAAATTTGGTAAAGATATTGGAGGGAAATTATTCCCCACTCCAGTTTGCTGGCCATAGTGACATTGCACCCAACCGAAAAACAGATCCTGGAATCTTTTTTGATTGGAAAAAGTTCCAAAAAGAGACAGGAATTTCTTCTGAAAAACTGCCTTACGGGCTGACTTCGCGCTAATCTTTTTTTGTATGTGAGCGTACGCTTACTTTGTTAGCCTTTACCTAAAAAGGGCTAAAAATTACGCACCAAAATGACTCCCAAATTACTGAATTACTTAGTAAAAATACTTATAAGTTTTTGCCAGAAAAAGCTTACCAAAGACTCAATATTTCCCTATACTTAGTGCCTAATGCGCTTCGAAACACTAGATGTAGTGTTTGAATCTAGCAATACCCCATTGTTTTTTAACGATTTTTTGTCCAAATAACTATATATAAGAGCAGGAGCAACATGACATACGCTAATCCACAGACAGCAGGCCAAGCACCTGGAGTAAATAACCCAGGAATGAGCCCTGCAGGGGCAGTCAATCAAGCCCCTTCTGCCAGCTTTGTAGCTGGTGGTGTTGGTGGTACTCAGGCAACTCAATTGTCTGATTACAAAATTATTCGCCGGAACGGCTCAGTGGTGGCATTTGAGCCATCCAAGATTGCCATTGCCGTAACGAAAGCATTTTTAGCAGTTAATGGTGGCCAAGGTGCTGCATCTGCGCGCGTGCGTGAACAAGTTGAGCAACTCACTCACTCAGTGGTGCGCGCTTTACTGCGTAGCCGCCCAAATGGTGGAACATTCCACATTGAAGATATTCAAGATCAGGTTGAATTGGCTTTGATGCGCAGCGGTGAGCACAACGTTGCCCGCGCTTATGTTCTTTACCGCGAAAAGCGTAATCAGGAGCGAGCCGCCCAGCAAGAGGTTTCCCAAGAAGCACAATCTGCTAATCAGGCCGCTGAATCTGGCATCAAAGTCACCGATAACGGCGTTGAAAAGTGGCTCGACATGGCCGCTTTGCGTACTGTCATTGAGGCAGCTTGCGAAGGCTTGGGCAATCACATTGATGCCACACCCATCATCACTGAAACTATTAAGAATTTGTATGACGGTGTACCAATGGCACAAGTCTATGACTCAGCTATTTTGGCTTCCCGTACTTTGATTGAAAAAGATCCTGCATACAGCCAAGTAACTGCTCGCATCCTGATGCACGTGATTCGTAAAGAGATCTTGGGTAAGGAAGTATTGCAAGGCGATATGCAAGCGGAGTACAGCACTTATTTCGCGAAGTACATCAATGAAGGTATTTCTGCAGAATTGTTAGATCCACGTATGCGTGAGTTTGACTTGCCACGCTTGGCCGCTGCTCTAAACGCAAGCCGTGACTTGCAGTTCAACTACCTCGGTTTACAAACTTTGTATGACCGCTATTTCTTGCACATTGAAGACCGTCGTATTGAAATGCCACAAGCATTCTTTATGCGCGTTGCAATGGGCTTAGCTTTGAACGAGTTGGACCGTGAGCGTCGTGCAATTGAGTTCTATGAAATCCTCTCTACATTTGATTTCATGTCCAGTACCCCAACACTGTTTAATTCAGCAACAACTCGTCCACAGCTCTCTAGCTGCTACTTGACCACAGTTGAAGATGATCTGGATGGCATTTACGAAGCGTTGAAAGAAAATGCTCTGTTGTCTAAGTTTGCTGGCGGCTTGGGTAATGACTGGACTAATGTTCGTGCATTAGGCAGCCATATCAAAGGCACTAACGGTAAGTCACAAGGTGTTGTGCCTTTCCTCAAAGTGGTCAATGACACTGCCGTTGCAGTAAACCAAGGTGGTAAGCGTAAGGGTGCGGTATGCGCCTACTTAGAAACTTGGCACTTAGATATCGAAGAGTTCTTGGAGTTGCGCAAGAACACTGGTGATGACCGTCGCCGTACCCATGACATGAATACCTCTAACTGGATTCCTGACTTGTTCATGAAGCGCGTTATGGAAAACGGTGACTGGACCTTGTTCTCACCTTCCAATACACCGGATTTACATGACAAGTTTGGTAAGGATTTCGAAGCTGCTTATGTTGCTTATGAGCAAAAGGCAGATCGTGGTGAGCTCAAGCCGTTCCGCAGAATTCCAGCGCAGCAATTGTGGCGCAAGATGCTCGGCATGTTGTTTGAAACAGGCCACCCATGGATTACTTTCAAAGATCCTTGCAACATCCGTAGCCCGCAACAGCACATCGGCGTTGTTCACTCTTCTAACTTATGTACTGAGATCACTCTCAATACAAACGAAGACGAGATTGCAGTTTGTAACTTGGGTTCTGTGAACTTAACTGCTCACATGACTACTGATGCAAACGGTAAATTGGTTTTGGATCATGAGAAGTTACAAAGAACTGTGCGCACTGCAATGCGCATGCTCGATAACGTGATCGATATCAACTACTACGCAGTTGCTAAAGCACGTAACTCAAACCTCAAGCACCGTCCAGTTGGTATGGGCATCATGGGCTTCCAGGACTGCTTGCATATGCAACGTATTCCTTACGCTAGCGATGAAGCTGTGAAATTTGCTGATTCTTCTATGGAAGCAGTTTGCTACTACGCCTATCAAGCTTCTAATGAATTGGCTGAAGAGCGCGGTGTTTACAGTACCTATAAGGGTTCCCTGTGGGATCGCGGCATCCTGCCACAGGACTCAGTTGCTTTATTGGCTGCTGAGCGTGGTGGATACCTGGAAGTAGACAGCTCATCCACTATGGATTGGAATAGCTTGCGTGCCCGTATTAAGCAGCACGGCATGCGTAACTCCAATTGCGTAGCGATTGCACCTACAGCAACTATTTCCAACATTATTGGCGTTTCTGCTTGTATCGAGCCAACATTCCAGAACTTATTCGTGAAATCGAATCTTTCTGGCGAGTTCACGGTGGTGAATGAGTATTTGGTCCGTGATTTGAAAGATCGCGGCTTATGGGATGAAGTAATGATTGCTGACTTGAAGTACTTTGACGGTACTTTGTCCAAAATTGATCGCATTCCGCAAGATTTGCGTGATTTGTATGCGACTGCCTTTGAAGTCGAGCCAAGCTGGTTGGTTGAGGCGGCCTCCCGTCGTCAGAAGTGGATTGATCAAGCTCAGTCATTGAATATTTACATGGCTGGTGCATCTGGCAAGAAATTGGACGACACTTATAAGTTGGCTTGGTTGCGCGGTCTCAAAACCACGTATTACCTCCGCACTATGGCTGCAACTCACGTTGAGAAATCTACGGTTGCTAGCGGCCAATTGAACGCGGTTTCCAGTGGCGGTGGCGTAAACGGTACCGATGCAGCGGCCGCTGGTCCAGCTGGCGGCGTTGAAGCAGATGGTCCAGTTTGCACAATGCGCCCAGGTGATGCTGGATTTGAAGAATGTGAAGCATGCCAATAAGCCATTCGCTTATTGGCCATAAATAAAAGAAATTAGGAGAAAGTTATGTTGAATTGGGAAGAGGAAGTTGCTCCAGCACTAGCGAAAGCTGGTCTTGCACCGCAGCCGGTTGCAGTGGAGCCACAACGTCCACAGCCAGATCAAGTGGCGATGGCGCCTCAAACTGCTGCGCCTGTAGCTGCTGCCAGTTTGTCTGGTGGTGCAGCTTTGCGGGTAAATGCTGCTGACAAGCGCGTGATTAATGCCAAGACTGACGTTAATCAGTTAGTTCCATTTAAATATAAGTGGGCTTGGGAGAAATATTTGGCTGGTTGTGCAAACCACTGGATGCCACAAGAGATCAATATGAACCGCGATATTGCGCTTTGGAAAGATCCTAATGGCCTGACAGAAGACGAGCGTCGCATTATTAAACGCAACCTTGGTTTCTTTACAACAGCCGACTCTTTAGCTGCGAACAACATTGTTTTGGGTACTTATCGCCACATTACTGCTCCAGAATGCCGCCAATACCTATTGCGCCAGGCTTTTGAAGAGGCAATTCACACCCATGCATACCAATATATTGTGGAATCTTTGGGTTTAGATCAGTCCGAAATCTTCAATGCGTACCACGAGATTGACTCGATTCGCGCTAAAGATGAGTTCTTGATTCCTTATATTGACGTCCTAACCAATCCAAATTTCAAGACTGGCACCTTAGAAGCCGACCAAACATTGCTCCGTTCACTGATTGTTTTTGCTTGCGTAATGGAAGGTTTGTTCTTTTATGTTGGTTTTACGCAAATACTTGCGATGGGTCGTCAAAACAAAATGACGGGTGCTGCCGAGCAGTATCAATACATCCTTCGCGACGAGTCAATGCACTGCAATTTTGGCATCGATTTAATTAACCAAATCAAGCTGGAGAACCCGCAGTTATGGACTTCCGCGTTCAAAGACGAGATCAAATCGATCTTCGAAAAAGCGGTCGAATTAGAGTACCGTTATGCCGAAGATACGATGCCTCGTGGAGTGCTCGGATTGAACGCTCCGATGTTCAAAGGGTACCTAAGATACATCTGTAATCGCAGATGTTTGCAAATAGGACTTGACGCGATGTTCCCAAATGAAGAGAATCCATTTCCATGGATGTCAGAAATGATTGATCTGAAAAAAGAAAGAAACTTTTTTGAGACACGCGTTATTGAGTATCAAACTGGCGGTGCGCTAAGTTGGGAGTAGTTAGCAGTAAGTAAGCGCATAGCCGGCTAAATAGGAGATTAGACGGTTGGATAGTTTAAGTAGTCAGCAAAAACAGACTCAAATCCGAAAACCCTTGCTCAAGGGTGCCTGGGCTATTCTCTCTATTTTTTCCAGCACATTTAAGAAGCCGTTGTCCTTCGGGGCCACGGCTTTTTTTCCAGGATTCATTAGCGTGCAGCACTTAGCTTCAAGCCGCGCGCCGATGAATGGCTCGCTCGCCAGATCCAAAAGGTTGCAAAACCCCGCGGAAATGAGTGGTCGGGTCTTCTTAATGTAGTTTGTACTAATCCTCACGTGAAGGAGCAATACTATGGCAATCGCCAAGAAAAAACCTGCTGCAAAGAAACCAGCTGCTAAGAAAAAAGTAGCTGCAAAGAAACCAGCTGCTAAAAAAGTAGCTAAGAAGCGTCCTGCTGCTAAAAAAGCTGCTGCTAAAAAGCCAGCTGCTAAAAAAGTAGCTAAGAAGCGTCCTGCTGCTAAAAAAGCTGCTGCTAAAAAGCCAGCTGCTAAAAAAGTAGCTAAGAAGCGTCCTGCTGCTAAAAAAGCTGCTGCTAAAAAGCCAGCTGCTAAAAAAGCAGTTAAGCGCGTAGCAAAAAAGCGCGTAGCAAAAAAAAAGTAAGTAAGCCTGCTGCGAAGAAAGCGGGCTCTGCTGTAAAAAAGCCCGCGGCTAAGAAAGCTGCACTAGCAACATCCGCCGCTGCTTGGCCCTTCCCAACTGGCACACGTCCTTAATTGGACGGGTGTTACTAGAAGGGGTCTCTCACGAGACCCCTTTTTTATTGCCTATCGTTTTGAAATGCTCAGAAGCTAAAGCCAAATGCAGTTTTAAACTGTTCGGCGATCTGTGCTTTGCTCAATTGATGATTTTGTGGTCCCTGATGGGTGATCTTGATTGAGCCCAGCAAGCTCGCTAGACGACCGGTAGTTTCCCAATCCATGCCGTTTTCCAATCCGAATAGCAATCCGCCGCGGAAGGCATCGCCACAACCGGTTGGATCAACTACTTTGGCTGCCGGTACCGGCGGAATGGAGATGCATTTGCCGTCGCTATAGATATCTGCCCCCTCTGCGCCTTTAGTCACAATCAAGGCTTTGACACGTTCAGCAACTTTTGCCAAGCTCAGCCCCGTTCTTTGTGAAAGCATTTCTCCTTCATAGTCATTCACTGCCAAATAGCTAGCGATATCGACTAATTCCAATAATTCCGGGCCATTAAACATGGGAAGACCTTGGCCTGGATCAAAAATAAATGGGATATTCGCTTCAGCCAGTTGGTGGCAGTGCTCCCACATGCCTTGACGTCCATCCGGGGCAACGATGCCAAATTTAGCCGCCCCTTTTCCATTTTTGCTGCGCTCAGTCACTACTGCGGCCACTTGATTAAGGTGCGATTCGCCCATTGCACCAGGGTGGAATGCGGTGATTTGATTGTTTGCCTGGTCGGTGGTGATCATGGCCTGTGCAGTAAACGCATGATCAATTTGTCGAATATGGCTTGCATCGATCTTGAGGTCCTTGAGTCGATTCAAGTACGGTGCAGCATCCCCGCCAACCGTTGCCATGATGATCGGATCTCCCCCTAGCAAGTTGAGGTTGTACGCAATATTGCCAGCGCAACCTCCAAATTCACGGCGCATGGTGGGGACCAAGAAGGCTACATTCAATATATGAATCTGCTCGGGCAGAATTTGATCGGCAAATTTGCCTTCAAAGTTCATGATGGTGTCGTAAGCGATAGAGCCGCAGATCAAGCTAGCCATAAATTACTTTCTAAGAGGGTGGGGGTGGTCAAAAAGGATTATTGAGGGTAGAGAACGTGCACACGATACCCTGCAGCATTGGGCGGCAAGACAATGGGGAGCTCTACTTGGATGATTTCTCCGGCAGGTGCACCCAGTTTTGAAAAATCGGGATGCGCTGCTTGCCAGGTATTCGGTAGCCATTCTTGTGGCTCAAATTGAATCAACTTCACTTCTGCTTCTTCAGCATCCGTGAGAGAAACTTCTAAATTAGGGAGCAAAACTGGAACAGCAAGTCTATTTTGTATTTCAACTTGCAGCATAGATTGATTTGCAGCGCTTTTAAGGCCTTCTCGCGCGCTTTCGGGCGATAGAGTAGCTGAAGTTATTTTCCATGCAGAAAAATCGCTCACAGAGCGATTAAAGCAGCCTAGCGCCTTACATAATTTTTGATCAATCGCTTGCAGCAGTGCAAATGCTTTTACAGCAACGACAGAGGAGCTGCCATCAACCCGTGGCGCGAGTGCCGGAAGCAAGGTGTTGCGAGAAAGGTGCTCACCAAAGACAAGCAAGATCAAAAGGAGGCCGGTCAGGGCGAGGAATTTAAGACTTTTTTTTTGAGCAGGTGCAGCAAAAGCAGTTTGTTTTTCTGCTGTTAGGGTGCCATGTAAGCAAACCCAGCCTTCACTTTCCTTCCAAACTGAGAGTGTGAGCCATTGGCTGTAAGTGGCAATAACTTCCTCTGCTTGTCTTGCAAGCACGCCAGATAAAACAATTTGACCACCAGGGCGCATCTTGTTGACCAGTGCTGGAGCAAGCACTTGAAGAGGATTGGCCAAAATATTGGCCATCACGATGTCATATTTGGTTTCGGCTGCAAGTTCGGGCGCCCCTTCGGTCGGCAGAACAAAGCGAATGATGGTGTTGTTGATTTCTGCGTTACTTCGGGCAGCAACCATTGCTTGAGGGTCAATATCAGTGCCAACTACAGGATTGCAACCCAGTTTTGCGGCAGCAATTGCCAAAATACCTGAACCACAACCGTAATCGAGCAAACTTTGATTTGTTAAATTGGTGTGCTCTTCAAGCCAAAGTAGACATAGATGTGTAGTGGGGTGGCTACCGGTGCCAAACGCTAATCCCGGATCCACAGCCAAGCAAATAGCATTGGGATCGGTTGGAGCATCGTGCCATGAGGGCACTACCCAGATGCGTTTACCAATCTGAATGGGAGCAAATTGACTTTGCGTCAGCCTTACCCAATCTTGCTCTTCAACCGTTTTTTCTTGGGGTGGCGCCAAGTTAAAGCCAGATTCCTTGAGAGCAGAAAGCAGTTCTGGAATAAAGTTGGCGCTTCCTGAAGCATCTATCTCTGGATTGAATAAGGCGGTAACCGCTGAGCGATCCCATGCTTGCACTTCGGGAGAAAGGCCGGGCTCTCCGTATAACGGATTTTCATCATAGCCACCAGCTGCGTCATCTTCCACCGTAACAGAGAGTGCGCCTAATTCGAGTAAGGCATCACCCAGAGGTTCGGCAGTTTCAGCAGCTACCGTGAATACGAGTTCACGATAGGACATGGGGTACTCGCATCAATTAAGGTTTTCCGCGGCTTGCAGCTTGCTCTTCTAGGCGATGCTCTAGGTAATGGATGCTGGTTCCGCCCTCAATAAAGTTGGGATCTAGCATGAGCTCGCGATGCAAGGGAACATTAGTAGTGATGCCATCAATCACCATCTCAGACAGTGCAATTTGCATACGGCGGATCGCTTGTTCGCGGGTATTGCCGTAAGAAATCAGCTTGCCAATCATGGAATCGTAGTTGGAGGGAACCATGTAGCCGCTATAGGCGTGAGAATCGACGCGAATACCGGGGCCGCCCGGCATGTGAAAGGAGCCAATGCGACCAGGACTTGGAGTGAATTTAAAAGGATCTTCTGCGTTGAGACGACATTCAATCGCGTGACCACGGAAAACAATATCTTTTTGGCGATAGCTCAACTTAAGACCAGCTGCAATGCGAATCTGTTCTTGAACGATGTCAACGCCGGTAATCATTTCTGTGACGGGATGCTCCACTTGAACACGGGTATTCATCTCAATAAAGAAAAATTCACCGTTTTCATAGAGGAATTCAAAGGTGCCCGCACCACGATAGCCAATTTTTCTACAGGCTTCAGCACAGCGCTCACCAATTTTGGCGATGAGGCGACGATCAATTCCTGGGGCAGGGGCTTCTTCAATCACTTTTTGGTGGCGGCGCTGCATTGAGCAATCACGCTCACCTAACCAAATGGCATTGCCGTGGGTATCAGCCAGAATTTGAATCTCTACGTGGCGAGGTTTCTCTAAAAACTTCTCCATATAGACTTCAGGGTTGCCAAAGGCGCGGCCAGCTTCTTCGCGGGTCATATTGACGGCATTAATCAAGTGCGCTTCGGTATGCACCACGCGCATGCCGCGTCCACCACCACCGCCGGCAGCTTTAATGATGACTGGATAGCCAACCTTTTTGGCCGCAGCAATAATTTCCTTGGGATCATCCGGCAACGCGCCCTCAGAACCTGGAACACAAGGAACGCCTGCTTTGATCATGGCGCGCTTAGCAGAAACTTTATCGCCCATTAGGCGAATCGAAGCTGCTGTGGGGCCGATGAATGCAAAACCAGACTTTTCAACACGCTCTGCAAAGTCAGCATTCTCGGAGAGAAAGCCATAACCCGGATGAATCGCTTCTGCATCGGTGACCTCGGCTGCAGAAATAATTGCAGGCATATTGAGGTAGCTCAGTGGAGAGGGCGCAGGTCCGATGCATACTGCTTCATCAGCTAGCTTTACGTACTTGGCTTCTTTGTCTGCAGTGGAATAGACCACAACAGTTTTAATTCCCAACTCGCGGCATGCGCGTTGGATGCGGAGAGCAATTTCTCCCCGATTGGCAATCAGAATCTTATCGAACATGTCGGCTCTGAGTTAGGTAAAAAGGATTAAAAGGAAACGCGAACAGATTAAGCAATGACGAAGAGCGGCTGATCAAATTCAACGCCCTGACCGTTTTCGCAGAGAATTTCTTTAATAACTCCCGCTTTTTCTGATTCGATTTCATTGAGCAACTTCATAGCTTCAATGATGCAAAGGGTTTGTCCAACCTTCACGGTGTCGCCTACGTTGACGAAGTTTGGAGATTCTGGATTTGGTGCGCGATAGAACGTACCCACCATTGGAGATTTTGCAATAAAGCCGGTTTCAGCCGCAGGTGCTTCTGGTACTGGTGCGGCAGCAGCAGGAGCTGGAGCAGCAGCAGGTGCGCTAGCAGCTGCGGGTGCTGGGTTTGCATAAACCACTTGACCTACTGGGGCAGGGGATCCCGCATTCACAATTCGTACGCGGTCCTCACCTTCGTTGACCTCTAATTCAGAGATGCCTGATTCAGAAACTAGGTCGATTAGGGTTTTGAGTTTTCTTAGATCCATGTGAGTATGTCCTCTCTTGCGATTCTTTAAGTAAGCTTATTTTTGTAAACGAGCAATGGCTGCTTGCAGTGCTAATTCGTAGCCAATCACGCCAAGACCACAAATCACTCCAGTTGCAATGTCTGACAAATAGGAGTGTTTGCGAAACTCTTCGCGTTGGTGAATATTCGACAGATGAACCTCTGTAAAGGGGATGGCAACGCCTGATAAGGCATCACGCAGCGCAACACTGGTGTGGGTAAAGGCGCCTGGGTTAATGATGATGAAATCAACACCATCTTGCTTGGCCTTTTGAATGCGATCAATGAGTTCGCCTTCGTGATTGCTTTGGTACGTACCAAGGTCAACGGACTGGGCTTTTGCCAAGGCTGCTAGTCTGGCATGGATATCTTCTAGGGTAGTTTTTCCGTAAACCTCGGGTTCACGGGTGCCCAATAGATTGAGATTTGGGCCCTGAATTACGAGAATTGAAGCTTTTTTAGACATAGATCCCTATTTTTAGAGGCAGTTAGGTGTCAATTGTTTAATTTGGCTGTTAGCCGCCCGTATACAAACATGCTTCACTTGCGATGTCTGAAAGTATACCCTCTAGGGGGGGGGGAACAAACTAAAAAAGAGGGCCTAAAAAAAGATTTTTCTCTGCTTTTAATGACAATTATTGAAAATTATCGTTATTAATGCCCAATATTTAGGCAATAAATATTGGGATGAATTTCGCTATCATGAGTCAAATTAATCTATAAGGCCGAATTTATTGCCTTTTTGAGTTCATCTTCGCTTATTTTCCCTAATTTGGTGTAGATTGATTTTCCTTGTGGATTGATGATGACCGTGTATGGGAGTGCGCCTTGAGTATTCCCCATTTGTTTTGCGAGATTGCTGCCTTCTAATCCACCAATCACAATAGGATATGAAATCGGTGTTTTTTGAAGAAATTCACGTATGTTAGAAGGTGAATCGATACCGATGCCAACAATTAATACATTTTTATCGGCATATTCCTGTGCAATTTTGTCTAAAGCAGGCATTTCCTCAACACAGGGTGGGCACCAGGAGGCCCAAAAGTTCACAACCAGTACTTTATTGCGCCAATTTTCCGAATTAGCCGGTTTTCCATCTGGAGTTTGCCAAGAGTTGGCAAAAAAGGCCTTGATTGAGGGATCGCTTGCCAGACCCGTTTGAGAAATCCAGTGAGAGGAAAAGACTCCAGCAAGGAGCGCCAAAAGACTAATTCCGCTGATGATGATCCACTGTCTTCGGTTCACTGCAACTCCTTCGCTAAAATTCGCAGATGCATATACATATCTTGGGCATTTGCGGTACTTTCATGGGCGGCATAGCCGCAATCGCTCGGCAAGCGGGACATCGCGTTACGGGATGCGACGCCAACGTCTATCCACCAATGAGTACGCAGCTGCAAGCACAAGGCATCGAACTGATTGAGGGATTCTCGCCGGATCAATTATTACAGTTTGAGACCATGCCTGATTTATTCGTGATTGGCAATGTGGTTTCTCGAGGCAATCCTTTGATGGAGGCCATTCTCAATCAAGGTCTACCTTATATTTCTGGCCCCCAATGGTTGGGTGAGCAAGTTTTATATGGCCGGCATGTGTTGGCAGTAGCAGGTACGCATGGCAAGACAACAACATCGGCAATGCTCACTTGGGTTTTGGAGTTTAATGGTTACAAGCCGGGATATTTAATTGGTGGTGTTCCCTTGAATTTCACGGTGTCTGCGCGCCTAGGCGAAAGTAAATATTTTGTCATCGAGGCCGATGAATATGACACCGCGTTTTTTGATAAGCGCAGTAAGTTTGTGCACTACAGACCTCGCACGGCTTTATTAAATAATTTGGAATTTGATCACGCTGATATTTTTGCTGATTTAGCAGCTATTGAGACCCAATTTCACCATTTAGTTCGCACTGTTCCAGGCGATGGTTTATTGGTGGTGAATGGCGAAGAGCCTGCGTTAGAGCGTGTGGTTGCGCGGGGAGCCTGGGCTCCAGTAGAGCGCTTTGGTCAGGATGCCGCGAATGCATGGTCTTTGATTTCGCAAGACGCCGATGGTTTTATTGTGAAGCACCTTGGCAAGGAAGTGGCAACTGTGATGTGGGCACCCGATTCTGGTGTGATGGGTAGGCATAATCAACTCAATGCCTTGGCTGCAATTGCTTGTGCAAATCACATTGGTATTTCTCCGGCGGATTCTGCGCGTGCTTTGGCTGCCTTCAAGAATGTGAAGCGTCGTTTAGAAACGATTGGCGTTGCCAAAGACATTACGGTTTACGATGATTTTGCGCATCACCCTACTGCCATTACAACTACAGTCGATGGTTTGCGTCGTCGTGTTGGTCAGGCAAGAATCTTGGCGGTCTTAGAGCCCCGTTCAAATACTATGAAACTGGGCGTGATGAAGGCGCAGTTACCGGCAAGTTTGGAGCGGGCTGACAAGATCTTTGCTTTTGGTGCCAATGCTGGCAAAGAGTCGCTTGGCTGGGACTTGGCTCAAGTACTGGCGCCACTGAATGCAAAAGAGCGCGATCGAGCGCAAGCCTTTGATGATTTAGACGTATTGGTGAATGCAGTTGCCCAAGAGGCAAAGCCAGGGGATCACATTCTGGTGATGAGTAATGGTGGATTTGGCGGCGTCCATCAAAAAATATTAAAAGCTGTAGCGTCACAATAAATACAGAAAGCAAAACATGGGCGATAGATTAAAAGGCAAAGTAGCGATTGTTACTGGAGCAGCAAAGGGTATCGGCTTTGCAACCGCACAACGATTTGCTCAAGAGGACGCGATTGTCATCATTGCGGACATGAATGCGCAGGCCGTGCAAAGCGCAGCAGCCCAAATATCCAATGCCGAAGCCTATGCGATGAACGTGACAGATCGTGCCAGTATTCAGGCGGTGGTTGATCAAGTAATGCAGAAGTATGGTCGTATCGATATTTTGATTAATAACGCTGGCATTACTCAGGATGCCCGCTTGATCAAAATGACTGAAGCGCAATTTGATACGGTGATTGATGTCAATCTCAAGGGTGTATTCAATTGCACACAATTGATCGTGCCGCATATGCTGGAGGCTGGCTCTGGGGCCATTGTCAATGCTTCTAGCGTAGTGGGACTCTATGGCAATTTTGGCCAAACCAATTATTCCGCCACTAAATTTGGTGTGATTGGCTTTACAAAAACGTGGGCGCGCGAACTTGGTCCAAAGGGGATACGAGTCAACGCAGTGTGCCCTGGCTTTATTGCTACCGAAATGGTGAAGGCCATGCCTGAAAATATTCTGCAGGATATTGAAAAACGCAGTTGGCTTGGCCGCCTTGGCACCCCTGAAGAAATGGCCAATGTATATTTATTTTTGGCGAGCGATGAGGCGAGCTATGTCAACGGAGTCGCTTTAGAAGCTAGTGGCGGGATCTCGCTCTAAGCATGAATCTTTTATACGAAGAAGGTGGCGATATCAAAATCGCTACGGTGCAGTCAGCCACCGGCTCTGGAGATGCAGAGTCCTGGCAGGCAACCAGTCTCTCGGGCAAGAAAATCAAACTCAAAGCCAAAGAAGTATGGCTGCGTTTTGAGAAGCCGGAAGCGCAAGCGGTCATGAATGAGGCGACTACCTTATCTCAAGATATCGATTTACAGCTGCTGTGGGATTGCGCTCCCGACGAGGAGTTTGGGTTAATAGAGGTATCACTCGAATACTTTGGCGCACAAGCCACTATCCCTCAGCAAGTGGCTTTGGCCATTGCTTTACAGGGTGCCCCTGTCTTTTTCCGTCGCAAGGGTCGCGGTCGTTTTCAGCGGGCGCCACTAGAGCAACTTCAGGCAGGCTTAGCTGCCCTAGAGCGCAAACAAAAAGAGCTAGAGCAGCAATCGGTTTGGCAGCAAGAGTTTGTTGCTGGCACGTTTCCGGAGGCTTTAAAGTCATCAGCCAAACCATTGCTTTTTTCGCCTGATAAAAATACTAGCGCTTACAAAGCCCTCGTGGCTGCCTGTACTGAAACGGGCGAGTCTGCCGCTCAACTGATGATTCGTTGCGGTGCCTTAGATTCTCCATTGGCCTATCACCAAGGTTTATTTCTAAAGGCCCACTTTCCACAAGGGGCGGCGCATCAAGATATCGTAGTGGAGCAAGCGAGCTTTGATGCAGCGATTGCGGATTTACCTTTAGCGCAAGTGAGCGCCTTTTCAATTGACGATTCCGGCACTACTGAAATTGACGATGCCTTATCAGTTACCGAATTAGCGGATGGTGCCCATCGTATTGGTATCCATATTGCAGCTCCTGGATTGGCTATTGCCAAGGATGATCCTCTAGACAAGGTCGCGCGTAATCGCATGTCAACGGTCTATTTTCCAGGCGACAAAATCACCATGTTGCCCAATGCAGTCATTGAACGGTTTTCTCTAGACGAGGGCGCACCACGGCCGGCCTTGTCGATATATGTCGATATCGATGCCAGCGGCGTGGTGAATCGTGATTCTTTACAAATGCGCGTAGAGAAGGTCCCGATGGCTGCAAACTTGCGCCTAGAAAATATCGAATCCCTGGTAAGCGAGGAGAGCCTTGCTGATGATGGCGCTCAATACCCTTTCCACCGAGAGCTGGCAGTTTTGTGGCAAGCCGCAAAGCACCTGCATGCTGGCCGTCAAGAAAAACGCGTTGCCAATGGCCTGCGCGCTGAGCAGTTAGGCTTAGTTGATCCCAATGCCTTGGCAAGAGACTTTCATTTTCAAATAAAAGATGTTGATGGAGTACAGCGTGTTGAGATCACGCCTCGTCAGCGGGGCTCTATTTTGGATACGATTGTTGCGGAGTGGATGATCTTTTGTAATAGCGCATCTGGTCAGTTGTTGGCAGATCATGGTCTACCTGGCTTATTTAGAACCCAAAAAGGTTGGGGACCATTGCGCACACGCATGCAAACTACACCTGGCCCGCATGAGGGCCTCGGTTTGGATTACTACGCTTGGTGCACCTCTCCCTTGCGTCGCTATTCTGACTTGGTAAATCAATGGCAATTAATTGCCTTGGCAAAACATGGAGTAACAGCCAAGATGGTTGCCCCCTTTCCGCCCAGAGATGCCGGTTTGATGGGCATTGCTGCCGATTTTGAATCTTGTTATCAAGCCTATGGCGAATATCAGGACCGCTTGGAAAAGTATTGGTGTTTGCGTTGGATTGCACAAGACGGGGATTCTAAAAATCTCTATGTACGTCATTTGAAAGAAGGCATGTCTCGGGTGGAGCAAGTACCGCTGCATTTGCCAATCCCAGAATTAATCAGCCAGCCTCGCATGACCCGCGCACAAGTGACAGTATCTGATGTGGATTTATTGCAATTAAGCGCTGCTGTTAGGGTGATCGAGATTGAGGCTAAGGTAGAGGCAGAGCCTGCTACCCCACCAGCTGGTGATACTGAAGAAGATGCTGGCTCGGATTAAAACATTCCAGATGCCGCGCTCGGCTAAGTTGGAGCAAGTCATTGCGTACTTCCAAAATGCCTGGCGGCATCATCCATTTCGTCTGGCGCTGTGTGCTTCCCTCCTGATCCACATTATTTTTTTATCATTTCGTTGGGGGTTTGGCGAGATACAAAGCCGCCGACTTAATACGCCCTTAAGCGTAGTGTTGGTCAATGCAACCAATAAAGTGCCACCACAACAGGCAAATAAACTAGCTCAAGCAGACTTGCAAGGGGGTGGTAAATCCCAAGATCAGGACGCCACTGCTTTGCATCGCGCAAGATTAGGGGCTGAGGCACGCTTAGAGGTTCTGGAGAAACAGCAAAAGCAAATGCTTGCTAAGCTCGATGAGCAGCGTGCGCGCTCTGGCGGTCGCAAGAGTGGGGATGAACAAAAAATTGCCTCACAGTTAAATTCATTAGAGGCTGAATTGGCCAAACGGCTCCAGACTGATGGTCGTGAGCCGCGACGCAAAGTATTGACTGGTGCCAATACCAAATCCGTGACCTTTGCACATTATTACGATGCGATGCGACAAAAGATTGAGGCTTACGGCAGCGCTTTTTTCCCGCGCGCCAATGGGCGCCCACTGTATGGCAGCTTAATCATTGTTGTTAGCGTAGACGCACAAGGTAGGATTACCTCGAATGCCCAAGGCAAGGATGGTTTAGCAATTGGGCGTAGCTCAGGCAATCCAGAATTAGATCGTCAGGCTTTAGCAATTGTGCGGGCTTCGGCTCCCTTTGGCCCCTTTCCTTCAGAGATGCGCAATCAAATCGATATTCTCGATTGGGTTTCTACTTTTGAGTTCACACGCGAGGGAAATGATCGTCTGGAATTACGCCATTAATCATTTTTTAGAAAACTAGTCCAGAAATTCGCTTATTCTTTAGCCATCATGACTTCCTCTGCCTCCATCGCTTTGCATACTGATCCTAGTTTATTTCCAGACTTGGAGGTATATGCCGTTGCTGGTAATCCCATTGGGCACAGTAAATCACCTTTGATTCATCAGCGTTTTGCAGAGCAAGCCCAACAAGCAATGCACTATGGCCGCTTACAGCCGGATTTGAATGGGTTTGCAAAGGCTGCCAAAGCCTTCTTTGCTGCTGGTGGCAAAGGTATGAATGTCACAGTGCCCTTTAAGTTAGATGCCCAAGAGTTTGCGGACGAAGTGAGTGCGCGTGCTCGTTTAGCAGGTGCAGTGAACACGCTTTGGATGCGCGACGGAAAAATTTACGGCGATAACACTGATGGTGCAGGTTTAGTGCGCGATCTGTTGGCGCAAGGTATTGCACTTGAGCAGGCACGTATTTTGCTGATTGGTGCTGGCGGAGCCGCGCGTGGTGTTATTGGACCTTTGCTAGAACAGTCTCCAAAATGTTTAGTCATCGCAAATCGTTCCAGCGCAAAAGCAGATGAATTAGTCAAATTGTTTGCTAACCTTGCGGCTAGCCAAGAGGTTGCCTTGGAGTCGCGCACGTTGGCTGATTTGGAGGATGTCAGCAAAACGCCTTATCCATTTGACGTGGTGATTAATGCAACTGCTGCTGGCTTGTCAGGGGAGTCTCCTTTGACCACAAAAGCGGTGAGCAATATTTTCACACCAAGTTCATTTGCTTATGACATGGTTTACGGAAAGACCACGGTCTTTATGCAGCAGGCATTGCAACGTGGTGCGCGTATCAGCGATGGTCTTGGCATGCTGGTTGAGCAGGCGGCAGATGCATTTTTGCTTTGGCGTGGCGCAAAGCTCGCATCTTGCATTGATCCCCGCGCTGTACTGGCTAAATTACGCAGTTAATTGACGAGATCCTGTAGATGCGTTGGCTTCTATATCCCCTGAAGTGTTTCTTATGTGGGATTGTGGTTATGCAGCTCTACTTTGCTATTCAGATTGCTTTGTGGATTAGCCTAGATCCCAGTAGCACGGCATTTCAGCGGGCTGAGCATTGGCGTCTTTGTAGTTGGCATTGGTCCTGTGCAGTGGAATCCTCGTGGACGCCTTATAGCAAAATTTCCAATAACCTCAAGCGCGCTGTTCTTGTTAGCGAGGACGATATTTTCTTTCAGCATAAAGGCGTGCGGGTAGAGGATATGCAAAAGGCTTGGGAAAAGAATCAACAAAAACTACAATCGAGTGGTAAGCCCAAAACAGCATTGCGAGGTGGCTCAACCATTACCCAGCAATTGGCGAAGAATTTATTTTTATCCTCCGAGCAAAATTATTTTCGCAAAGGGCAAGAGCTCATCATTACTGGTCTTCTAGAGCTCATCCTATCTAAGCAAAGACTCTATGAGATTTATCTCAATTCAGTAGAGTGGGGCGAGGGCATTTTCGGAATTGGAGCAGCAGCAAATCATTACTATGCGACCAGTCCTGCAAACTTAGACCGAGATCAAGCCGCTGCCTTGGCTTCCGCTTTACCTGCGCCCAAGTGCTTTGATAAGCAACACTATTGTTTAAGAGGTAGTATTAATTACACCGCGCGCCAAGAATTTATTTTGGACAATATGGAGCGCGTCGCTTTAGCGCCCATACCCAACCCAAGCAAGAAATCTAAATAGCGGCCCTCAGGGCATCGCGTGTAGTTTGGGTAACTGCTCTAGCGGCTTGCGCGAAATCATTGCCGGAGCTGGCATACAAAATCGCGCGAGAAGAGTTGATGATCATGCCGGTGCCTGGTTTTCCCGGAACACTGCCAGCTTTCACTGTGGCCTCGATATCTCCACCTTGAGCCCCGATGCCAGGAATCAATAGAGGCATCTCACCCACAATTGCTCGCACCTTGGCAATTTCCTCTGGAAAGGTTGCTCCCACCACAAGCCCAATTTGACTGGATGCATTCCATTGGGTAGCTGCCAGTTTCGCAACATGTAAGTAGAGCGGTTCGCCACTTGGAGCAATATTGAGAAATTGCAAATCCGAGCCGCCAGGATTAGAGGTGCGACAGAGAACAATGACGCCTTTACCTGAATGTTTGAGGTAAGGCTCAATGGTATCAAAGCCCATATAGGGATTGACGGTAATAGCATCCGCACCATAGCGTTCAAAAGCCTCTAGAGCGTAGTGGTCGGCTGTGCTGCCGATGTCCCCCCGCTTGGAATCGAGGATGACCGGGATATGGGGATACCGATCTTTGAGGTGACGGATCAATTTCTCCAGTTGGGCTTCGGCTCTTTGTGAGGCAAAGTAGGCGAACTGGGGTTTAAAGGCGCAAACCAAATCCGCAGTGGCATCAGCGATATCACGGCAGAATTCAAAGATTCCTTCAGGCCTACCTTGTAGGGGTGTGGGTAGACGCTGAGGATCTGGGTCAAATCCTACGCACAGCATGCTGCCTTGGGAAGCCCATGCAGACTGGAGTTGCTGGTTAAAGGTATTTGAGCGTGAGTTCATTGGATTTGGCTTATTTTAGTGAAACTGACATGTTCTATAGGATAAACTAGCGCACATTCCTAAGGAGTTCACCATGATCAACTTGTTCGTCCTGCAAAATGGCCGCCTCTCTCAAGAGCAAGTAGAAGATCGCAATGAATTATTGCAATACGCCAATCCTATCTGGATTGACGTAGTTGATCCAGAGGAAGAAGAGCTTATTTGGATTAAAGAGGCGTTTGGCGTGCTTTTGCCCGAGTTGGATGACTTGGGTGACCTAGAAGCTTCCGCGCGTTATTTTGAGGCCGATGATGGCCACCTCCATATTCGTACTGATTTCTTATTGGATGAGGAAGAAACCTCTCGTAACGTACGAGTTGCATTTGTGCTCACCAAGCAAGTCTTGTTTTCGATCCATGACGAAGATTTACCAGTATTCCGTTTGGTGCGCTTGCGGGCGCGCTTGCGTCCGGGATCAGTCAGTAATGCAAAAGATGTGTTGCTCGATTTGTATTCAACCGACGCTGAATATTCTGCTGATGCTTTGGAAGAGGTTTATGAAAACCTGGAGCAGGCTGGAAAACGTGTTTTGCAAGACGACATTAATGATGCTGATGCTGAGCAAGTGCTCGAGACAATTGCAAAAGAGGAAGACACGAATGGGCGTATTCGTCGCAATGTGATGGATACCCGCCGAGCCTTATCTTTCCTGATGCGTAGCAAGCTCTTGTCGGATGAGCAACAAGAAGAGGCGCGTCAAATTTTGCGCGATATTGATTCTCTAGAAAACCATACTGCATTCCTGTTTGATAAGATCAACTTCTTAATGGATGCAACGGTCGGTTTTATTAATTTGAATCAGTCCAAAATTATTAAGATCTTCTCGGTGGTATCTGTCGCCTTAATGCCGCCAACCTTGCTGGCAAGCGTATGGGGCATGAACTATAAACACATGCCAGAGCTAGATGCGACTTGGGGTTATCCAATGGCCATCATTGCGATGGTGATTTCCGCCATCATCCCGCTGTGGTACTTCCATCACAAAGGCTGGATGAAATAATTTAGTCTTCGAGAAGCTTTGCCAATTCAGACAGTACGTATTGGCAAGCCTGCTCGCGAATCGCTTGGCGATCTCCTACAAAGTGCATTGTTTTGCTGAGTACTCTGTTTTCGCCCGCATCATTTTGAATAGCCCAAGCAAAACAGACGGTACCCACCGGTTTTTCTGCTGACCCACCGCTTGGGCCAGCAATGCCCGTGATGGAAATGGCCGCATTCACCCCGGCATTGAGTTGAGCCCCTTTAGCCATGGCTTGGGCTACTTGCTCGCTAACAGCCCCAACAGATTCAATCAGCTCGACTGGTACGCCCAAACTATCTGCTTTGGCTTCGTTGCTGTAGGTGATAAAGCCACGCTCAAACCAATCGCTTGATCCCGGTAGTTCAGTGAGTGCTGCGCAGACTAGTCCACCGGTACAGGATTCAGCTGCTGCCATCTGCCAATGTTTAGCGCGCAGAATTTCCGCTAAGGTTTTGACGGTATCCATAGAAGTCATCATGCGCCCCAACCCAGTTGTTGCATCAGCACTTGCGCGATCGCGATGAGCAAGAGCGTGAAAAATGCTGCCGCAAGATCGTCAACCACTATGCCAAATCCACGCCACAGTATTTGGAGCAGACTCGATGGGGTATTGGCACCCTCTTGTTTTTTAAAATGGCGATCAATTATGCCAATCGGGCCTGGCTTTAGAGCATCAAAAAAACGAAAGAGCAAAAAGGCAGAGACTTGCAACCAAATGCTGGATGGTGTGATGAAGACAAGTACTAGCCAAAATGCAACCATCTCGTCCCAAACAATGCCACCAAAATCTTTTTTCCCCAATTCTTCACTGACATGTCCGCAGATCCAGCAGCCCAAGAAAATGCCGCCGCCGATGATCCACACAAAATCTTCCGTACTTAAAAAATATTCGCCAATCAAAAATGCTGCCCAGGCCCAGAGGGTACCAGCTGTACCAGGTGCGACGGGGCTTAGACCACTACCAAAGCCAAACGCCAGGGTACGGCTGGCTGTTTGAAACATCCACTTTAGGTTTGGCTGGGTTTCGATAGGGGCGTTGGTAGTCATTTTGCAAAGTGATCAAATGATTTCATGAGGGCAGCTGTCTCAGATTCGCTTAAGTAATGATCGTCATTCTTCATGAGGCGCACCTGAGGCAGATGATGTCGTTTTGGGGTAATGCTACCAATACAAGTGAGTGCAAGATGGATGGATTGACTAATTGCGAGGATGGCGCCCCGTTGATTTTTGGGTGCAGTAAAACACAGCTCATAATCATCACCACCGCTAGCAGCAAACAAATCTTGAATGGCAACACTTTGTTTTTGTAAAACACTCGATTTGGGGAGAAGGTCTAAAGCGATTTCTGCATCGACTTGAGATTGATCTAGGACGTGTTGCAGATCACCCAAGAGACCATCGGAAATATCTAAAGCAGCCGTGGCGATTCCTCTGAGCTGGAGCCCAAGTTCAATCCGCGGAGTGGGTTGATGCATGCGGTGACCAATGTCTTGTAGATCGTTTTCTGACAAAGAAAGTTCATGACGCAGTGCAGCAAGAGTGAGCCTGGCATCCCCTAATGAACCGGAGACCCAAACATCATCTTCGGGTTTTGCCCCTGATCTGCGAATGGATTTTCCACTCGGTACCGAGCCAATCGCGGTAATAGAGAGTGTGAGTGGGCCGGCGGTAGTATCGCCACCAATAAGGGGGCATGAATACTGATTTGCAAGGCTAAATAAGCCCTTGGAGAAGCTTTCTAGCCACTGGGTATCAGTTTGAGGAAGTGCAATTGCTAAGGTGAATCCGAGCGGTTTGGCCCCCATGGCAGCTAAGTCTGAAAGATTGACTGCTAGGGCTTTACGGCCTAGTGCTTCGGGATCTGTGCCAGCGAAAAAATGCCTGCCTTCCACCAACATATCGGTGGTGATGGCCATTTCTTCGCCAGGATTTGGATTTAGGAGTGCACAGTCATCTCCTATCCCCAGGCTAATCGCTGGATTGGGGTGAGAGCCTGTTTTGAAAAAACGTTCAATCAGGTCAAATTCGCCTAGAGGGTTGCTGTGAGATTGCATACCCCATTTTATGGCTCTTGGGATCCCAATGTCTGAGAGGAATAGAATAAATGTCTTATAAGTCTTAGATAAAACGAATTAGCGAGCGAGTGAATGAGCAAAGAGAATAGTAAAGAACAGCAAATTGCAGCCCTCAGAGAGGCCGCCCTTCAGTATCACGAGTTTCCTGTTCCTGGAAAAATCGAAATTGCGCCAACTAAGCAATTAACAAACCAGCGCGATTTAGCGCTTGCTTATACCCCCGGTGTTGCAGCGCCTTGCGAAGAGATTGTTAAAGATCCAGCTAACGCATTTAAGTACACTGCTCGTGGAAATTTAGTCGGTGTGATTACAAACGGCACTGCTGTGCTCGGTTTAGGAAATATTGGTCCATTGGCAAGTAAGCCGGTGATGGAAGGTAAGGCAGTTCTCTTTAAGAAATTTGCAGGCATTGATGTTTTCGATATTGAAGTCAATGAAAACGATCCCGATAAATTAGTGGAAATTATTGCCGCACTTGAACCCACTTTTGGCGGTATTAATTTAGAAGATATTAAAGCGCCAGACTGTTTCGTTGTAGAGCGTAAGTTGCAAGCGCGCATGAAGATTCCAGTCTTTCATGATGATCAACACGGTACAGCGATTGTGGTTGCAGCCGCCATCCTTAATGGTTTAAAGGTCGTTGGTAAAGAGGTTGGTGATGTAAAGCTGGTGACCTCTGGTGCTGGTGCAGCTGCTTTAGCTTGCTTGGATTTATTAGTCGATTTAGGTATTGCGCGTAAAAATATCTGGGTAACAGATTTAGCTGGTGTTGCCTATAAGGGCCGCAAAGAATTGATGGATCCCGAGAAAGAGCCATTCTGTCAGGAAACCGATTTGCGCACTTTGGATGAGGTGATTGCAGGAGCCGATATTTTCTTGGGCTTATCTGCTGGCGGCGTCTTGAAGCAAGACATGGTGAAAAAAATGGCAGACAAGCCATTGATCTACGCCTTGGCAAATCCCACTCCAGAAATTTTGCCGGAAGAGGTCAAAGCAGTTCGCCCAGATGCGGTGATGGCTACGGGCCGCACTGATTATCCAAATCAAGTGAACAACGTTTTGTGTTTCCCATTTATTTTCCGTGGTGCTCTAGATGTTGGTGCTACGACCATCACGCGTGGCATGGAAGTCGCTGCCGTGAAGGCGGTTGCGGAGCTGGCGCAAGCAGAGCAAAGCGAAGTAGTGACTTCAGTCTATGGAATAGAAAACCTATCCTTTGGCCCTGAATACTTGATTCCAAAGCCGTTTGATCCTCGTTTAATTACCGTGATTGCTCCGGCTGTTGCAAAAGCAGCAATGGATGATGGTGTTGCTTCTCGCCCAATTAAAGATTTCGATGCCTATCGCAATCAATTGCAACAATTTGTGTACCACTCTGGTACTTTGATGAAGCCACTCTTCAGTATTGCGAAGAGAGTCCCTGCAAATCAAAAACGCATTGTGTTTGCTGAAGGCGAAGATGAGCGCGTCTTGCGTGCGGTCCAGATCATTCTTGATGAACATCTAGCAACCCCAATTCTGATTGGCCGCCCAGCAGTGATTGAGCATCGCATTGAAAAATTTGGCCTGCGTATGAAAGCGGGTGATGACTTTGAGATCGTTAATCCCGAGAACGATTCTCGCTTCCGTGACTTCTGGCAAACCTACCTCGGACTCACAGAGCGTAAGGGCGTCACCCAATCATTCGCTAAGCTGGAAGTACGTCGCCGCAATAGTTTGATCGGCAGCCTCTTGATTCAAAAGGGCATGGCTGATGGCATGATTTCTGGCACGGTAGGCAATTTAGCTACGCACCTCAAGTATGTCGATGAAGTGATTGGCCGTGAGCCGGGTGCTAATGTTTATGGCGCAATGTCTGGTTTGATTCTTCCAGGTCGCCAAGTGTTCTTAGTCGACACTCACATCAACATTGATCCAACTGCAGAGCAATTGGCCGAGTTAACTTTGATGGCTGCTAGCGAAATGCGTAAATTGGGACTCGTTCCTAAAGTTGCGCTCTTATCGCACTCAAACTTTGGCTCAAGTAATGCCCCATCGGCAGTCAAGATGCGTGAAGTGTTGGCTTTATTGAAAAATACCGATCCAACCCTCGAGGTGGATGGTGAGATGCATGGTGATAGCGCATTGGACGCAAGTATTCGTGAAGGTGCCGTATCTTCATCCTCCCTGAAGGGTGATGCCAACTTATTGGTATTGCCGAATATTGATGCGGCCAACATTTCCTACAACTTGTTAAAAACTGCTGCAGGAAATGGAATTGCGATTGGGCCACTCCTTTTGGGCGTTGCTAAACCAATTCATATTTTGACTCCGGCTGCGACTGTTCGCCGGATTGTGAATGTGACGACTTTGGCCGTTGTTGAGGCTGCAAGCAACGCCAGAGGCATTTCTTAAGTCCTGTTAATTTCTGTAAGTTAGTAATAACTTACAGAAATTATTCCTATATAAATCAATGATTTATATAAAATGCACTGTATTTGGGCTTGATTTGATGGCGTGTTAAGGGTAACCTAGCACCCATCATGAATAATCGCTCTGAAAACACCAATACAGCCAGCTTCGATGAACATAGCCGCGCTGAAAGTTGGGACAGCAATGATCGTCTAGAAACCGAATCTTCCGCTGCCAACGTTTACGCTCAGGGCGGTTTATCTCGTTTACAAACCTATGCAGCAAATCAAGTTTCGGGGAAAAAAGTGACAGCTTCTTGGCGTGCCGCTTTGGCCGTTCGCGATGCCGGACCGCCGGCTATGTTGCGCAGTGTGCGCACGAACATCGTGCAATCAATCCGTGCTTTCCGTACTCCAGACTTACAGGAGGCGGCTACTGAGCTAGGTCAGCATTTTATTTATGCCAATTGCGTGAATGCAACGACTAAGGGCGAGGTTTTGGAGGCGATTGCGATTGCTTACTCCTTTACTAAGCAGCAAGCTAAAAACTTTGATCCACTTTTAGATGCCCTCACAACTACTACTGATAAGGCGGGTCAACAGCCTGGATTTGTTGTTGTGCTCGAAGGTTTGCCTTGCACTCAGAAGTTTGACAAGGAAGCACGCGAAACATTGTTGGATGTTTTCCGTGATGCTGTAGATTACTGGGCTGAGCGTCGCACACCCTATCGTGTGTTCTACTCTTTTGCTTAAGTCTTAAGACTCGCAGTCCCTCTAAATCGCCTCTATCTGAGGCGATTTTGCATTTCAGGATTCCAGATGCTGTGTACTGCTGTAATGGCGACCACGCCAGCAGTTTCAGTGCGCAGCACTCTCTCCCCGAGGGACACCAGTTGGTAGCCAGCAGCCTGTGCTTGCGCCTCTTCTTCGGGTGAATGGCCGCCTTCGGGTCCAATCATCAGAACGATGTCTTGAGGATCGGATTGGATTAATACTGAATACATACTTTTTGTAGCATCTGGACTGAGGAGTAGTTTGAGTCCTGGTTTGGTGGTTTCTTTGAGGTAGGCCTCAAAAGTTTGAATCGGTTCCAATTTAGCCAGAACAGTTCGATCACATTGTTCGCACGCTGCCTGAATAATTCCTTCCCAGTGCGCAAGTCGTTTTTGCGCTCGTTCCTGGTCGCTGGAGCGGGTTAATTTCAGAATAGAGCGTTCGCACTGCATCGGTGCAATGATTTGAGCGCCGGTTTCCACAGCTTTTTCCACAATCCAATCCATTTTGTCGCCGCCAGCAAGTCCTTGAGCCAAAGTGATTGCATAAGGGGTCTCTCGATGGATATCTGTGCGGATATTGCTCAGTTGGGCCAAACCGCTTTTTCCGCTCAAAGAGAGGAGCTCGGCATGGGCAACCTGGCCTTTTCCATCAAATACGGGGAATGATTCCCCGGCTTGAATACGCCTAACGCGCAAATGATGGGCTACCTCGGGAGTGAGGGCTGTTGGCTTTTGGGACTCCCATGGTCCGGGAAGATAAAATTGAGGCATTACTGAAATATAGTCAATTAATTTTCCAGAGACCACTTTTACGATGTCAAACCTTCAAATTCGTATGGCCAATGCCATTCGTGCCTTATCCATGGATGCTGTTCAGCAGGCAAATTCAGGTCACCCTGGTATGCCAATGGGCATGGCAGATATTGCTGTTGGATTATGGAATGAACATTTAAAACACAACCCCACCGATCCACATTGGATCGATCGTGATCGTTTTGTTTTGTCCAATGGTCATGGTTCGATGTTGCTGTATTCCTTATTGCATCTTTCTGGCTATGACTTGCCGATTGAGGAATTAAAAAATTTCCGTCAACTGCATAGCAAGACTCCAGGACATCCTGAATATGGAATCACGCCTGGCGTTGAAACCACAACAGGCCCACTTGGTCAGGGAATTTCGAATGCCGTAGGTATGGCATTGGCAGAAAAACTACTTGCCGAAGAATTTAATCGCCCTGGCCATAACATTATCGATCACTACACCTATGTTTTTCTAGGTGATGGTTGTTTGATGGAAGGCATTAGTCATGAAGTATGTTCTTTGGCTGGAACACTCAAGCTCAACAAGTTGATTGCACTCTGGGATGACAATGGCATCTCCATCGATGGCAAAGTGGTTTCTTGGTTTAATGAAGATACGCCAAAGCGTTTTGAGGCCTATGGTTGGAACGTCATTCGTGCAGTAGATGGACACGATGCAGAGGCGGTATCGGCTGCGATTACAAAAGCGAAGAAGAGCGATAAGCCAACCCTAATCTGCTGTAAGACCGCGATTGGCCAAGGCTCGCCCAATATGGCTGGTAGCGATAAGGTTCATGGTTCACCACTAGGTGCTGCTGAAATTGCTGCTACCCGTGTCGCTTTAAATTGGCCGTATGCGCCATTTGAAATTCCAAAAGATATTTATGCGGCTTGGGACTTTAAAAAGCGTGGTCAAGCAGCTGAGCATGATTGGAATAAAGAGTTCCAGAAATACAAAAATAAATTTCCGCAGCTCGCTTCTGAGTTGCAACGCCGTATGCAGGGCGACTTGTCAGAAGATTTTTCAAGCACGCTCAATGCCTATCTCAAAACTTGCCAATCAAAAGCAGAAACAGTGGCAACTCGTAAAGCCAGTCAAAATGCGATTGAGGCACTGGCCCCAGCATTGCCAGAATTTATGGGCGGCTCTGCAGACTTAACGGGTTCTAACTTAACCAATTGGTCAGCATGTAAGGCGGTTCGAGCAGACCAATGGGGTAACCATATTAATTATGGTGTGCGTGAGTTCGGTATGAGCGCCATCATGAATGGCATTGCGTTGCATGGTGGTTACATTCCATTTGGCGGCACTTTCCTAACTTTCTCTGATTACAGTCGCAATGCAATTCGCATGGCCGCTTTGATGAAGTTACGCAGCATTTTTGTCTTTACCCATGACTCTATTGGTTTGGGTGAGGATGGTCCAACCCACCAATCTATCGAGCATGTGGCCAGCCTGCGCTTGATTCCTAATCTGATGGTCTGGCGCCCGTGTGACACCACGGAGAGCGCTGTAGCCTGGGGCGCGGCGATTGAGCGTAAGAATGGCCCAAGCGCCTTAATCTTTAGTCGTCAAAATTGTCCATTTGTTCCTCGCAATAGCCAGCAAATCAAAGATATTGCCCGTGGTGCTTATGTATTGCGCGAGCCTGCGTCTGGTAAGTTCAATGCAGTGATCATGGCAACCGGCTCTGAAATTGCTTTGGCATTGCAAACTGCTGAACGTCTGGAGAAAGAAAGTTCAGGCAAGGTTGGTATTCGCGTTGTCTCCATGCCATCAACAACGGTTTTTGATCAGCAAGATGCTGCTTATAAAGCAAAAGTATTGCCACCCAATATTCCGCGCATTGCAGTTGAAGCGGGTGTGACCGATTTCTGGTGGAAGTATGGTTGCGCTGCGGTACATGGTGTGGATACCTTTGGTGAGTCCGCGCCTGCAGGGGTGTTGTATGACCACTTTGGTTTAACGGTTGATGGCATTGCTAAAACGGTTCAGAAATGCATCGCGCAGAAATAAATTCAATATTAGTAAGGGGAAATAAATGACAATTCGTGTCGCAATTAATGGTTATGGACGTATTGGCCGCATGGTATTGCGCGCCTTGTATGAAGATCAAGTCAATGGCAAGCCACGCCGTGATATCAAGATTGTCGCGATTAATGCGATGGGTGATATCGCCATCAATGCGCATCTGACGCAGTATGACTCTGCGCATGGTCGCTTTCCTGCAGAGGTTTCTGTAGACGGCGATTGCATGGTAGTAAATGGCGATCGCATCAAAATGTTCTGCACTCGTAATCCAGCGGAAACCCCATGGGGTGAGTTGGGCGTTGATTTGGTTTTGGAGTGTACTGGTAAGTTCACTTCAAAAGAAAAGGCGATGATTCATATTCAGCAGGGCGCAAAGAAGGTATTGATTTCTGCTCCTGGTGAAAAAGATGTGGATGCCACTATTGTGTATGGCGTCAATCAAAATGTATTGAAGCCAAGCGATGTAGTGGTATCAAATGCAAGTTGCACCACAAACTGTTTGGCGCCATTGGTAAAACCATTGCTCGAAAAGATTGGTATTGAGTCTGGATTAATGACTACCATCCATGCGTTTACAAACGATCAAGTATTAACGGATGTGTATCACAAGGACATGCGTCGTGCGCGTTCTGCTGTAACCAGCATGATTCCTACTAAGACTGGTGCTGCTAAGGCGGTAGGTTTGGTATTGCCAGCATTGGCAGGGCGCTTTGATGGCTTTGCAATGCGCGTACCCGTGATTAACGTTTCTGTAGTGGATCTCACATTTGCAGCTAGTCGTGCTACCAGCGTAGATGAAGTGAATGCGATTTTGAAGACAGCCAGCGAAGGTGAGCTTAAAGGTATCTTGGGATTCAATACTCTCCCGCTCGTGTCAATCGACTTTAACCACGATCCTCGCCCAAGTATTTATGACGCCTCACAGACCCGCGTTTCTGCTGATGGCAAACTAGTCAAAGTATTGGCTTGGTATGACAACGAATGGGGCTATTCAGTGCAAATGCTCAACGCAGCAGAAGCATTAATGGCTGTAAAGTGAGTAAAAGTTGTTAAAAGTGGCTAAATGTCACTAAAAAGTAAAAAAGACCTCAATTTGAGGTCTTTTTTATTGCTCTGCAAAGATCAATATTCACTAAATTACTCTAAAAAGCGATAACTGCGCTTATTTTTGTTTATTTCGACAGTTTTTCTTCTGGCAATGGCCGTACATCGCTAAAGCATGCTCTTGGAGCTTAAATCCTAGGGATTTAGCGATATCTCGCTGCCTTTTCTCAATGGCTTCATCCACAAACTCCTCCACATGGCCACAATCAAGGCATACCAAGTGGTCATGGTGCCGACCCTCGTTTAGTTCGTAGATTGCCCTGCCATCGCCCTTGCTTGACTCAAAATGGCTGCGCAGGAGAAGTCCAGCCTGTTCAAACTGGGTAAGGACTCGGTAGACAGTTGCCAGGCCAATCTCTTGGTCATCCTTGGCCAGGGCCATAAAGACATCCTCAGCGCTAAAGTGAGTGCCCCCGTTTTGATGAAAAAAATCCAGGATTTTCATACGAGGACCGGTAGCCTTGAGGCCAATATCGCGCAAATTTTCAGGAGTGGGGTTTTGGTTCGTATTCATGGCTTTGGGAGCTAAAATCAATGTCTTAATGATACGGCCAGCCATGCAAAATTGCCTTGAACTTTTTAGTCGTTTTTTTCGCCCGCTTTTGAAGGGGGTCTTGACTCCTTCCAGGGGTGGAATACTGGCCATTGTGGCGTTTGGCTTATTGGGCCTTAGTGCCTGCTCTACCGCTGTTGACAATACGCAGCGCGCCTGGATGAACAAAATCTTTAGACCTTATGTTCCAGATGTAGTGCAAGGCAACTTCATCTCAAGTGAGCAATACGCAAAATTAGAGTTGGGTATGACTCGTGAGCAGGTACGTCAAATTTTGGGCACACCCTTATTGGCTAGTTATTTCCACGCCAATCGTTGGGACTATGTATTTGAATTTAAACGCTCTGGCCAAAGAGTGGGCAAAGAGCGTCATGTCACCGTTTATTTTGACGGCGATAAATTGGTGAAGTTTGAGGGCGATGCTCTCCCAACAGAAGTGGAGTTGGTTGCTGAGATTGATAACTACTCCAAAACCAAGCGTTCATTCTGGGATGTTGTAACCGGCTCCAATAAGCCGCCAGAGACCCCGCCTTTGCAACAGCCAGAGTTAATGGTGCCAAGCAAAACAGATAATTTGCCGGCAGGAGCGCCAGTGCCTCCAGTGCCAGCTGCAAGCAAAAGTTCCTTTTGGGACTTCTTTAGTTTTTCGAATAAATCGTCCGATGGCGTACCCACTCCTCAAGCAGAGACTCTGGGGCCTGGTGCTTTGAATGTCCCACCGGCTAGCGAGACTAAGCAGTAATAGTGATTTTGGTGCTGATGTCTAAAGAAGTTCTAGGCATCTCAAGTAAATTTAATTTGAAGCGAAGAAATACATGATGAAAATTGCAATTGCTGGCGCTACTGGCCGTATGGGTAAGATGTTGATTGAGACGGTACTCAATACGTCCGACGCACAATTAGTGGGTGCGCTTGAGCATTCCGCTTGCCCTCAGTTGGGTGAAGATGCAGGCGCATTCTTGGGTAAGAAAACAGGCGTATTGATCTCTGCTGATGTCGCTGCAGTATTGGCGCAAGCAGAATTTCTGATCGATTTCACAAGGCCTGAAGGAACCATGGCGCATTTAGCGGTGGCAGAAAAAACCGGTACCAAAATGATTATTGGTACTACTGGCTTAAGCCCTGAGCAAATTGCTAGCCTCAAAAAAGCTTCAGCTTCATTAGCGATTGTTTTTGCGCCAAATATGAGTGTTGGCGTAAATGCGACCTTTAAGTTGCTAGAAATTGCCGCCAAGATGTTGAACCAAGGTTATGACATCGAAATTATTGAAGCGCATCACAAACATAAGGTAGATGCACCTTCCGGTACCGCACTCAAGATGGGTGAAGTCATTGCCCAAGCGTTGGGTGAGAAGTTGGATGATGTAGCAGTCTATGCCCGCGAAGGCCATACAGGTGAGCGCAAAGAGGGCTCTATTGGTTTTGCAACGATTCGTGGTGGCGATATTGTGGGTGACCACACTGTCTTATTTGCAGGCGATGGCGAGCGTATTGAAATTAGCCATAAATCCTCGAGCCGTCAGTCATATGCGCAGGGATCTTTGCGCGCAGCCCGTTTTTTACAGCAACAAGCGTCTGGCCTTTTTGACATGCAAGATGTTCTTGGCTTACGCAAATAATCATTTTGCTTTCAATCACAGAAATAGAAGAAAAGAGTTGTCTTGGATGAGTAAGGATTACGACTACCGCGGTATTGAAGCGGCAGCGCAAGCTGATTGGGAAAGTGCGCAAGTCTATCGCGTAACAGAAAATACAGTCGATGCTGCGGGCAAGAAAAAACCCAAGTACTACGCCTGCTCTATGTTGCCTTACCCTTCAGGTAAGTTGCATATGGGGCATGTTCGTAACTACACGATTAACGATGTGATGGCACGTCAGTTGCGAATGCAAGGTTATAACGTACTGATGCCAATGGGCTGGGATGCTTTTGGTATGCCTGCCGAAAACGCAGCGATTCAGAATAAAGTGCCACCAGCAAAGTGGACTTACGACAACATCGCTTACATGAAAAAGCAGATGGCGGCGATGGGCTTGGCGATTGACTGGTCACGCGAAGTCGCTACATGTAGTCCTGATTACTATCGTTGGAATCAATGGTTGTTTTTAAAGATGCTAGAAAAAGGGATTGCGTATCGCAAGACCCAAGTAGTGAACTGGGATCCGATTGATCAGACCGTGCTAGCAAATGAGCAGGTGATTGATGGCCGAGGTTGGCGCTCTGGTGCTTTAGTTGAAAAGCGCGAGATTCCTGGCTACTACTTCAACATTACCGCTTATGCAGAGCAATTGCTCTCTGGTTTGGATGGTTTGGGTTGGCCTGAACGCGTTAAAACCATGCAGCAAAATTGGATTGGTAAAAGTCGTGGCGTACGTTTTGCTTTTAAGCATGAGATTGCAGATGCGCAGGGTAAATTTATTCAAGATGGTTTCTTATATGTTTTCACTACTCGTGCCGATACCATTATGGGTGTTACTTTTTGCGCAGTAGCGGCTGAACATCCATTGGCAAGTAAGGCTGCTGAAAACAATCCAGCATTGGCCGCTTTTATTGAAAAATGTAAAACCGGTAGCGTGATTGAGGCGGATTTAGCGACCCAAGAAAAAGAGGGTATGTTTACCGGCCTCTATGTGACCCATCCACTAACGCATGAACCGGTCCCCGTTTGGGTTGGTAATTATGTTTTGATGTCTTATGGCGATGGCGCTGTCATGGGCGTGCCTGCGCATGATGAGCGTGATTTTGCCTTTGCTCTTAAATACGATTTACCGATCAAACAAGTAATTGCCCTCAAAGGCGAGTCTCCCATGTTTAATGCGACCCATTGGGAAGATTGGTACGCGCAAAAAGAAGATGTCGTTTGTTTCAATAGCGCTCAATACGATGGCCTATCGCATGATGAGGCCGTCAGTGCGGTTGCAAAAGATCTAGAGAAGCTCGGTATCGGTGAAATTAAGACGACCTATCGTTTGCGTGACTGGGGTATCTCTCGTCAGCGTTATTGGGGCACGCCGATTCCGATTATTCATTGTGGCGATGAAAATCACCCGGGTTGCGGTGCCGTCCCGGTTCCTGAAGCCGATCTTCCAGTGGTGCTGCCAGAGGATTGCGTACCAGACGGTAGTGGCAATCCATTAAATAAGCGTGTTGACTTTTTAAACGTGAAGTGTCCGAAGTGTGGCAAGCCTGCGCGTCGTGAAACTGACACGATGGATACTTTCGTAGATTCTTCTTGGTACTTCATGCGCTATACAGGTCCCAATGCCAAGACTATGGTGGACGAGCGTAATGAATATTGGATGCCAATGGATCAATACATTGGCGGCATTGAGCATGCGATCTTGCATCTGCTCTATGCGCGCTTCTGGACTAAGGTGATGCGTGATCTCAATTTGATCAAGTTTGATGAGCCTTTCCAAAACTTGCTTACGCAAGGCATGGTGCTCAATGAAACGTATTACACCGAAGAAGCCTCAGGCAAAAAAACCTGGCTCAATCCATTGGATGTCGAATTAGATTTAGATGAAAAAGGTCGCCCTCAAGGCGCCAAGCTCAAAGGGGATGCTTCTGGTGCGCCAGTCATGATTGGCGGCGTAGAGAAGATGTCCAAGAGTAAAAACAATGGCGTTGATCCCCAGGCGTTGATTGATCAATACGGTGCTGATACTGCGCGTTTATTTGTGATGTTTGCTGCTCCTCCTGAACAGCAATTGGAATGGTCTGGTGCTGGGGTTGACGGCGCTTCGCGTTTCTTGCGTCGCGTATGGATGTATTCCAGCAGTCAAGCAAATGCGATTCGTGAGGCGCAAGATACATTGCCTGGCAATCTGAATGAGGCCGAGCAAGAATTGCGCCGCGAGGTACATACGATTTTGAAGCAGGCCAATTTCGATTACCAGCGTCGTCAATACAATACCGTTGTCTCTGCCGCGATGAAGATGCTCAATGTGCTTGAGCCAATCAAATTGGATCAAGGTGCCGCTATTAGCGCACCGGTCTTACGTGAGTGTCTGAGTATTTTGCTACGCGTTTTGTATCCAGTAGTGCCTCATTTAACCCATGTACTTTGGAAGGACATGGGTTATGCCAAGCGCTTTGGTCCTTTATTGGATGCGCCTTGGCCGCAAGTGGATGAAGCTGCATTGGTGCAGACAGAAATCACTTTGATGCTACAAATCAATGGCAAGTTGCGTGGCGATATTAAGGTTCCTGCAGAAGCCAATAAGGAGCAAGTTGAAGCCTTAGCCTTACAGAGCGAACCAGCAATGAAGGCTTTGAATGGCGGCACACCTAAAAAGGTGATTGTTGTTCCTGGTCGTTTAGTGAACATCGTTGCTTAGTTAACAGAGATCATCACGATATGAGCGTAAATTCACTGCGACGTACCCTTCTAGGCTTCATGGTCAGTGCGCCATTGAGTGGTTTACTCGCCTGTGGCTATCGCATGCGTGGCATGGTGGACTTACCATTTAAGGCAATTGCAATTACCGGCAGCCCATCGCCTCCACTGCGTGCAGATATTCAAACGGCTATCTTGACTGGTACAGATGTAAAAGTGGCAATTAATCCTAAAGATGCTGACTTAATCCTAGAGGTCACCAATGATTTAAGTGGTCGAGAAATCTTGGCATACAACTCCGCCGGTCAGGTATCAGCGTATCGTTTGAATATCCGGGTTGGATTCAGGGCTTACGATACTTCCGGCGCAGAAATTGTTCCTGATAGTGAAATCTACATGACGCGCGACATGGACTTCTCCAATACCACTGTTTTGGCAACCGATGTTCAGCAGCAACAATTCGTATCCTTGATGCGCAAAGATTTGGCTGTACAAATTTTGCGTCGTGTTTCTGCGGCTGCAAGAGCCCCACAAACCAAAGCGTTCTAAAAAGAGATCTAGACTCGCATGGTTAAAGTAGATGCCCTGCAAGCGCACCTCAAATCCTTAAGCTCTGGCAATGCAATGTCACCCCTCTATGTATTTAGTGGGGATGAACCTCTTTTAATGATGGAGGCCATGGATCAGTTACGTTTAGCAGCCAAGAAGCAGGGATTTACTGAGCGCGAGGTCTTATTGCAAGAGCGCGGATTCGATTGGAGCGCCCTGCTTAATGCAGGTCAAACCATGTCTTTGTTTGGTGATAAGCGCTGGGTTGAGTTGCGTATTCCGACTGGTAAACCTGGGCGTGATGGTGCAGATGCTCTAAAACAATTTGCAGCTCAAGTCGCCTCTCAAATGAGTGGACCTGATGGTCCTGATACTGTCGTGTGTATTGTCTTGCCGCGCCTAGATGGCAAAACTAAAACTTCTGCTTGGTTTAGCGCTTTGGATGAGGCGGGTATGGCGATTCAGATTGATTCTTTGGACCGTAGCCACTTGCCCCATTGGATTGCTGCGCGCCTAAAAAAACAAAACCAAGAAGTTGAAGCGGGGCCGGGTCATCAGCGCGCTCTGGAATTTATGGCAGACCAAGTAGAGGGCAATTTGATTGCGGCTCACCAAGAAATTTTGAAGCTGGGTCTGCTGTATCCCACTGGTGTGTTGACTGAAGAGCAAATTCGCACCTCAATTTTGAAGGTGGCTCGCTATAACGTATTTGAGTTAACCGAGGCGATGCTTGCCGGTGATTTGCCACGATTAAATCGAATGCTCGATGGCTTGAAGGGCGAAGGTGAGCCTTTGGTCTTAATTCTCTGGAGCGTGACAGAGGAGCTTAGGCTACTATCTAAATTAAAGGCCGCCAGTGATGCGGGTGAGTCTGTGCAGCAGTTGATGCGTGCCAATCGCATATGGGGCAATAAGGAACGGCTGTATCCAAATGCTCTAAGGCGTGTACAGCCTCTGAAATTGCGTAGAGCTATCCAGGTAGCCGCAGGCTTGGATCGCCAAGTCAAAGGCTTATCGGCCGCTGAATTACCTGCAGACCCATGGGATGGCCTGCGTTTAGTTGGAAATTTATTGCGTTAAGAACACAATAGTGAATTAGAGAACCAAAAAATGAGTACAGAGATTCAGAAAATGATGCAAGACATTGGCCAGCGAGCGCGCAGCGCATCGCGCGCAATGGCGCGGGCATCTAGCGAGCAGAAAAATCAAGCGCTATTACATATAGCTAAAGCCGTACGTCAACAAGCAGCGCAAATCCAAGCAGTGAATCAAATTGATGTAGAGCGTGCAAAAGCCAATGGTCAAGATGCCGCCTTTGTTGATCGCTTAACGATGACTCCTAAAACCATTGAAACGATAGCATTAGGTTTAGAGCAAATTGTGAGCCTAGAAGATCCTATTGGGAAAATAACGCCTCTACAAAAACAAGCCTCTGGTATTGAGCTCGGGCAAATGCGTGTGCCATTGGGTGTGATAGGTATCATTTATGAATCTCGTCCAAACGTCACGATTGATGCAGCAGCGCTTTGCTTGAAATCAGGCAATGCTGTTATTTTGCGTGGTGGTTCAGAAGCGATTGATTCCAATACTATGTTGGCCAAAATTATTCAGGAAGGGCTGGCTGCTGCTGGCTTGCCTCAGGATGCAGTACAAGTGGTTACCACTACAGACCGAAGTGCTGTCGGAGAAATGATCACCATGACGCAATATATTGATGTGATTGTTCCTCGTGGTGGTAAAAGCTTAATTGCCCGTCTAATGGCAGAGGCTCGGGTACCAATGATTAAGCATTTGGATGGCATCTGCCACACCTATATTGATGCGGATGCAGATGTTGCTATGGCAATCAAGGTGTGTGATAACGCCAAGACCCAACGCTATGCACCTTGTAATGCGATGGAAACCTTATTGGTCAATCAGGCAATTGCAGCTCAGGTATTGCCAAGCCTGTGCCAAATTTATCAAGACAAAGGTGTAGAGCTTCGTGTAGATGCATTAACGCGCGCTACGCTCGAGGCCAATGGCTTTAAAAACTTGGTTGATGCAACCGAGGAAGATTGGCAAACGGAGTACCTTGCCCCAATCCTATCAATTAAGACGGTTGCCGATATTAATGAAGCAATGGACCATATCGAGCGCTACGGTAGTAAGCATACCGATGCCATCATTACAAATAACACGTTACAAGCCAATCGTTTCTTGCGTGAAGTGGATAGCGCTAGTGTGATGGTGAACGCCAGTACACGGTTTGCCGATGGTTTTGAATACGGTCTTGGCGCAGAAATTGGTATTTCAAACGACAAGTTGCATGCGCGTGGCCCAGTTGGCCTTGATGGCTTAACTTCTTTGAAGTATGTGGTGATGGGTCACGGCGAGATTCGTACTTAAACAATGATCATGGTATCTAAGGCAAACAATTGATGACGAACGCTTACCTTTGGGTAAAAACCTTTCACATTGTGTTCATTACCTCCTGGTTTGCGGGCTTGTTTTATCTGCCTCGCATCTTTGTGAACTTGGCCGATGAAAAGCATCCCGAGGCTTTAGTGCGATTACTCGGTATGGCCGATCGCCTGTTTCGATTTATGACGATTCTGGCGGTACCTGCAATCTTGCTTGGCCTAACACTCTGGCAAGTTTTTGGTGTTGGCGCCGGAGACATCTGGATGCACGCCAAATTATTCTTAGTGGTGCTAGTGATCGGTTATCACCATGCATGCTGGAGCTTGCTCAAGAAGTTTCGTGCTGGTGTCAATACCAAATCCGGTGTTTGGTATCGCTGGTTCAATGAGGTTCCTGTTATTTTGTTGATCGCTATTGTTGCTTTGGTGATTTTGAAGCCATAGGCCTCGCTGATTTATTCCCCCTTTCCCTTTTAAGACTGTTAGCCCCATGAGATTTTTTGTTGTTTGCCCAGGCGGTTTAGAGATTCCGCTCGCACAGGAGCTCGCAGAGATTGCTGGGCGCCCAGACGCTAAGGCGCTAGGTACTTGGGTCATTGATCCTACTCCTACTAGCCCTACAGGCGGCGTTGGATTAGCAGGACCATTGTCTGCTGCAATGGCGCTCAATCTCCACTCGAGAACGGCTAGTCGCGTCTTATTGCAAATGGCCCAGGGACCTTATCGTCAAGAAGATGACTTATATAAGCTCGCCAGTGGTCTCGCATGGGAAGATTGGTTTACCTCAAAGCAAACCTTGCGCGTCGATGTAACTGCACATCGCTCACCGTTAAAAAGTTTAAATTTCGCTACCCTCAAAATTAAGGATGCGATTGTCGACCGCTTACGTGATGTGACTGGCGATCGTCCTAGTATTGATACCGCATTTCCAGATGTCCGGGTACAGGCGCATTTAACTGCAACCCAAGTCACCATTTATTTGGATACCTCCGGTGAAGCCTTATTTAAACGGGGCTGGCGCGATGAAAAAGGTGATGCTCCTCTAAAAGAAAACTTAGCTGCTGGTATTTTGTCGATTACAGGCTGGAAGCCGGGGCAGACTTTATTTGACCCGATGTGTGGCAGCGGTACATTTTTAATTGAGGCTGCCCAGAAACTCTTGGCAATTCCTCCGGGGGCCATTCGCGCAGGCATGTATGGCGATGATGCAAAGCCCAGTAGATTGGCCTACCGCCCATTAGTGACCTCAGCACATGGCTTTGGTTTTCAAAGGCTCAAGCCATTTAATGAAGCGGCCGAACAAAAACGTTGGGCTGCACTAAAAGAGTCCTCGCTCAATGAGATTCTAGAAAAGCGTAAGCGCTATCCCAATGTCGAGGCGTTGGAGATTAGTGGCGGTGATATTAATGAAAAACTAGTCTCGATGTGTAAAGGTAACTGGCAGCGGGCGCAGTTGCCTGACCAGCCAGCAGTTCGTCAGATTGATGCCTTGGCTAGTAAGCCGCCTGCTAATACCAAAGAGGGCGTAATGTTATTAAACCCCCCTTACGGAGAGCGCTTGGTCATTAAAGGTGGACGGGGGCAAGATCGCTCCTCACGGGATTCGAACGATGCTAGCTATGAAACAGAAGAGCCTGAAAATCGCTTTGAGCTCAATTTAGAAACGGGACGCCAAAGCGCCAAACGCTCTAGCCGTGAGTCTCTTAAAAAGCTACAGGCTCAAGAAGAGCAAGATCCAAAATTTATCGAGTTCTTACGGCAGTTTGGTCAGCATTTGAAAGATACGTTCGGTGGTTGGAACGTTTTTGTTTTGACGGCAGACATGGCTTTACCTGGGCAACTCAGAATTAAAGAATCCAAGCGCACACCTTTATTTAATGGCCCCTTAGAGTGTCGTTTATTTAAGTTTGAGATCCATGCAAAACGTGCGCCCGAGAATGAGTCGAAAAACCCATAAGCGTTTTAAAATGAACCCATGAGTTCAATGTAGCAATACAGCGGAGAATCAAGCAATGGAATTTAAAACCTATATGTGTCTAATTTGCGGTTGGGTGTATGACGAGGCCGCTGGCTTGCCCGATGAGGGTATTGCACCCGGAACACTGTGGAAGGATGTCCCAATGAATTGGACATGTCCTGAGTGTGGTGCTCGTAAAGATGATTTTGAAATGATGGCAATTTAAAAGACGATTGAGGCAAAAGTGAATCAAAACGACGTTTTATTTGAGCGTGCACAAAAGACAATTCCCGGAGGTGTGAACTCTCCAGTACGCGCATTTCGTCAAGTAGGCGGGACGCCTCGTTTTGTTACTAAAGCTAAAGGCCCATATTTCTGGGATGCTCAGAATCAGCGTTATATCGACTTAATTATGTCGTGGGGCCCTATGATTGTTGGGCATGCCCATCCAGAGGTAGTGGAGGCCGTCCAAAAAGCTGCCGAAACCAGTTTTAGTTATGGCGCCCCTACAGAAGGTGAAATTGAGTTAGCTGAGCGCATTTGCGCTTTGATGCCTAGTGTTGAGCAAGTGCGTATGGTCTCGAGTGGTACTGAGGCAACCATGAGTGCTTTACGTTTAGCGCGTGGCTATACCGGCCGCGATCTGATTATTAAGTTTGAGGGTTGTTATCACGGCCATGCGGATAGTTTGCTGGTTAAAGCAGGCTCTGGCTTGCTCACATTTGCAGACTCAACGCAAAACGCACCCTCTTCTGGCGGAGTTCCTCAGGATTTAGTGAAGCACACCTTAGTGTTGCCCTATAACGATGTGGCTGCTATTGAAGCCGTGTTTCAGCAGCAGGGTGATCAAATTGCTGCTGTGATTCTGGAACCTATTGCAGGCAATATGAACTTGATTCAACCGTCCAAAGCATTCTTAAGTGCGATACGCCAGCTGACTACTCAATATGGAAGTGTATTGATTTACGACGAAGTAATGACGGGTTTTAGAGTCGCTCTAGGCGGCGCACAATCATTACAAGGTATTACCCCAGATTTAACGTGCTTAGGTAAGGTGATGGGTGGCGGTATGCCGATGGCTGCATTTGGTGGCAAAAAAGAAATCATGTCTAAATTGGCTCCCCTGGGTAATGTCTATCAGGCGGGAACTTTGTCTGGTAATCCGGTAGCGGTGGCTGCTGGCTTAAAAACCTTAGAGATTATTTCTAGGGAAGGCTTCTATGACTGCCTTACGAAACAAACTCAAAAGTTGATGGCTGGTTTACAGCAGGCTGCAGATAAAGCAGGCGTTCCATTTGCAGTCGATAGTGTTGGCGGGATGTTTGGTTTTTATTTTGCCAATGCTGTTCCGACCTCTTTTGAAGCCGTAACCAAAACAGATATCGAGGCGTTCAAGAAATTCTTTCACCTCATGTTGGATCAAGGCGTGTATCTTGCGCCGTCAGCGTACGAGGCAGGCTTTACTTCCATTGCACACGATGATGAAGTACTTCAGGCAATTATTGCTGCTGCAGAAAAATCATTTCAGCAATTAAAGTAAACAAAAACCAATAGAGTTTTTTACATTCTCAGTGGGTGGTCATAACCATCCACCTGAATAATCTCTAACTTATTGGAGTCTTTATTCGTTTCGGAGACTTCCATTGCAGTGAGTTTTCCGCCCCAGACGCAACCAGTATCAAGGCTAATGACGTTTTGCTCTCTCAGTAAGCCCAAAGTGGACCAATGCCCAAAGTAGATTAAAGTGTCGCGGGTTTTGCGCTTAGTCACTTTAAACCAGGGAATATAGCCTTTAGGACCATCCTGCAAACCCTCTTTACTTTCAAATTCCATACGCCCGCCTGGAGTGCAAAAACGCAATCTGGTGAGCGCATTTGTAATCACTCGAAGACGCTCATACCCTTTTAGCGTATTACTCCATTGGTTGGGAGTATTGCCATACATGTTGCCTAAAAATTCTTTATACGATTTTTTGCGCAGTGCTTTTTCTACTTCCTGGGCGCATTCAATGGTTTGTTGTAAATCCCACTGAGGCAGTACGCCAGCATGCACTGTTAATACTTTGCCATTACTTAAGGCGAGTGGGCGATGACGCAGCCAGTCAATTAATTCGGCACGGTCCGGGGCCTTCAAGATATCTTGAACAGTATCGAGCCCTTTTGTTTTTCGAATGCCTGCATCAATGGCGAGTAGGTGAAGATCATGGTTGCCCAAAATACATTCAGCACGTCCAGACTCTTGCAGTTTTTTGAGTTGCCTTAGGGCGCCAAGCGAGTTTGGTCCGCGATTGACGAGATCTCCCAAAAAAATCATCTTCGATTCTTTCGGAAGCTTCTTGACGAGGTTTTTCAGTGAGGGCGCACATCCTTGAACGTCCCCTACAGCGTAGATCTTGCTCATGCCCTATCTTAAAACGGATTGTTGGTAGATAAGCCTGGTCTAAGCGATTTTTTTAACAACGCTGTAACGCACTAAGGTTTTCTTGCGGGCTTCATCATGATCTACGATTGGCAGGGGGTAGTCCTTGCCGAGGGTGATGCCTGCTGCCTCAAGCTCAATATGCCCCGCCGTCCAAGGGGCGTGAATGGTTTTTTTGGAGAGCTTTTCTAATTGGGGTAAATAACGTCGGATAAATTTACCTTCGGAATCAAATTTTTCCGACTGGGTGATGGGATTAAAGATGCGGAAATAGGGCTGTGCATCGCAGCCAGAAGAAGAGGCCCATTGCCAGCCGCCATTATTTGATGAAAGCTCAAAGTCATTGAGATGCTCAGCAAAGTAGGCTTCGCCCCAGCGCCAGTCAATTCCTAAATCTTTCGTTAAAAAGCTCGCTACGACCATCCGTAGGCGATTATGCATATAGCCACTTTGATTGAGTTGATGCATGGCTGCATCGACAAGTGGGTAACCCGTTTTACCTTCGCACCAAGCGGTAAATAATTTTTTGGCTTGGGCACCACTTTCCCAAGCAATATTGTCATAGTCAGGCTTGAAGGAGACGCCATCTGCTAAGCGAGGATGGTTTGACAAAATCATGAAGTAAAAATCACGCCAGATGAGCTCGCTTAACCAAATGGTTGCGCCCATACTGCCTGCCAACATGCGTCGATGTGCTTCTCGTACCAAACCTCGAATTGACAACATGCCAAAGCGTAGGTGGGTTGATAAATAGCTGACACCTTTGATGGCTGGAAAGTCCCGCCCAATTTGGTATTGATCAATGCGCGCCAGAAAGTCCTCTAAAAAAGCTTGACCACCCTCAGAGCCTGGTGGGAGGTAGCTTTCAATACCGGTAGAGCAAAAACCCATGGAATCCAATGAAGGAAATGCTAAATCCAGCTTCTTGGGAATTGGAGTAAATTGCCCTGGTTTAGCAGTGCACTCGTATGCAGCAAGATCCTTTTCTTGAAGTGTTTTGAGCCAGTTATTTTTATAAGGGGTGAAGATCGAGAAGACGGTATTGGAATTGGTGAGAATTTCTTTTTTCTCAAAAATCACTTGGTCTTTAAAGCTTTCAAATGCAATGCCTAATTTTTCAAGTGCATTGCTCACTTTTTGATCTCGTGCAATCGCTGAAGGTTCGTAGTCATGATTGGTCAATACCGCCTCTGCACCCAGCTCTTGAGCAATCTTCGGAATGCATTCAATAGGTTTTCCAAAGCGCACGATCAGGCCACCGCCTTGTTGGCGCAGGGATTGATCAATCTGAGCTAGACCTTGCCAAATAAAATCGACTCGGCGATCATGTTTTAAGCCATTTGCATCGAGTTCACCCTTCAATAAAGGCTTAAGGATATCGGTATCAAAAACAAAGGCAAGCCAGACTTGCTTGCTCTCTTTGAGGGCGTGGGAGAGTGCCGCTTGGTCATAGAGGCGGAGGTCACGACGGAGCCAAACAAGTGCTTTTTGCATAGGCCCTATATTAAGGTCAATTGCAAGATTATGTTGAAGGCGCTTGGCACAAACCGGTTAAGATCTTGACTCATGACCGATACGATCTTTTTTATTCTTTCGAAGTTCATGCAGTTCTGCATTGAGCCCCTCAATTGGGTGATCATATTTGTAGTATTTAGCCTTTTATTTTTGTCTCTGCGCAAGCCAGCACTGTGCAAGCGCTTTTTAATTCTGGCGTTGATTGATCTCTTGGTGGTCGGATGGTTACCCACATCCCAAGTGGTGTTGAGGGTCATGGAAGAGGCTGTCCCTAAAACCAGTATTGCTACGATTCCAGAGGGCGAGCTTGGCGGCATCATTATTTTGGGCGGTGCGATTGAAGGTGGGCAGATTTCAGTTGATAGAGCTGAAGTTTCGCTTAGATCCTCTGCGGAGAGAGTCACCAAAGCGTTCGAATTAATACGCAAGTACCCAGATTTACCATTTATTTTTAGCGGTTACTCAGGCCGCATTAATCCCAAGGGGATTTCAGAAGCGGATGCATTTAAGCAATTGCTGATCGAGCAAGGCTTTGATGAAAAAGCGCAGCTACTAGCGCATTATGAAAACCAGTCGCGCAATACTTATGAAAATGTTCTGTATATGAAGCCGATGATTGCAGAATACGGCCTGAAATCCGATGCAGGAGCGCAAAAGCCATGGTTGCTCATTACCTCCGCTAGTCATATGTATCGCTCTGTGAAAATCTTCCAAAAGCAGGGTGTTGAGGTAATAGCGGTGCCGGTGGACTATCAGACAGGCCATCACTTGCAGTGGACCTCGTTTGATCTAGAAGATGGGGCTTACAACTGGAATCGTTTGGTCCATGAGCTAGTTGGCTTGCTGGCATATTGGATTACCGGAAAAATCTAGATATTCGGTAAAATGGGGTGATATGACTACGGCCAATAAAGCCCCCCATGATTCAGACTCCGGGTCTTTGATTTCCTATTCCGCCGATCATTTAGCAAATCAATTTCTCATTGCCATGCCAGGCATGGTAGATCCTAATTTTGCTGGTTCAGTCATCTATTTGTTTGAGCACAATGAGCGCGGGGCAATGGGCCTCGTCATCAATAAGCCTACTGAAGTTAATCTCGGTAAATTATTTGAAAAGATTGATCTCAAGCTGGAGATTGCGCCATTGTTAGATCAGCAAGTCTATTTTGGCGGCCCAGTGCAGATTGAGCGTGGGTTTGTTTTGCACGAATCTAACTCCCAACTTTCTTATAGCTCCTCTTTGATTATTCCTGGCGGCCTGACGATGACGACCTCCAAAGATGTGCTCGAAGCGGTAGCGATTGGTAATGGCCCCAGAAAGTTCTTAATGACGCTGGGCTATGCGGGCTGGGGTGCTGGCCAGCTCGAGGAAGAGATCACCTTAAATGGTTGGATGAATGTTCCCATGTCGCGCGAACAAATGATGGAGATCATTTTTAATACGCCCTCTAGTCAGCGCTATGAGAGGACGATGCGGCATTTGGGTTTTGATTTATCGGATTTATCGGGAGAGGCGGGGCATGCCTAGTTCAAGCCCGATATCTGGTGAGCGATCCATTACGGTAATGGCTTTTGACTATGGAACGCGTCGCATAGGCGTGGCTGTTGGTAATTCAGTGAGTAGATCAGGACAAGCATTAAAGACTATTGCTGCCCCCAATCTCGACATGCTCTTTCAGGAGATTGCGGCTTTAATACAGGAATGGCAGCCCGATCAGTTGGTGGTGGGGCGTCCGCTACACCCCGATGGTACCGAGCATGATATGACTGCAAAAGCGACCCGATTTGGCAATCAACTTCATGGACGCTTGCATTTGCCGGTCGCATGGGTAGATGAGCGTTATTCCTCGGTGGTTTTGGAGGGTGATGCCAAGATGCACGACAATCTAGATGCGCATTCTGCAGCCCTGATTTTGGAGCAATTTTTTGCAGAACTCGCATCACCAAAATCAGATGCAACAAGAATGTAATGAAGTGTTGGAACTAAATCATGAATGCTGAATTGTTATACGGAAAATTGCTAGAAGCCTTGCGCAAAAGAGTGCAAGAAGGCAGCTTTGAGCTTGCGGGCTTGGCTATGGGTGGCGCGTGGATCGCCGAGCGTTTAGCGCATGATTTGAATCTTCCGCACTATGGTGTGATTAACGTTGCCTTTCATCGTGATGATTACGCTGAAAAAGGCATGACGGCTTTGCGAACTGCAAGCACGATGACTACACATTTACCTTTTGAGGTAAATGGAGCCAATATTATTTTGATTGATGATGTTCTATTAACCGGTAGAACCGTGCGCGCAGCGTTAAATGAGTTATTTGATTTTGGTCGTCCCGCACAAGTGGAGTTAATGGTGTTGGCCGATCGTGGTAACCGCGAGTTACCGGTTGCCGCTAACTTTGTAGGTGAGCAAGTCCAAGTTCCGGATGACCAGGTGCTGGTCTTAGAAAAAGATGCCGCTGGAAAATTCAGTTTTCAGCTTGAGGAGCGTGAATAATGAGTTCTGGAGCAAATGTAGTGAACCAATTTAATGCTGCCGGCGAGCTAACGCATTTATTGACTCTGGAAGGCCTTCCTAAAGAGCAGATTTTGCATATTCTCGATACTGCGCAGCAATTTGTCAGCGTGACTGATCCCGCAAGAGAGGTTAAAAAAGTTCCTTTATTGCGGGGTAAGAGTGTTTTTAATCTCTTCTTTGAAAACTCTACCCGCACTCGAACGACTTTTGAGATTGCTGCTAAGCGTTTATCTGCAGATGTGATCAATTTAGATATTTCTACCTCCTCTACTGCTAAAGGCGAGAGCTTGCTAGATACGATTGATAATCTGGTCGCCATGCAAGCGGATATTTTTGTGGTGCGCCATAGCGTTTCTAGGGCGCCAATCGAGATTGCTAATCATGTTCCCGCACACGTACACGTAGTAAATGCGGGCGATGGTAGTCATCAGCATCCCACGCAAGGTTTACTAGACATGTACACCATGCGTCACTTCAAACAACACTTTAAAGGCTTAAAAGTGGCGATTGTTGGTGATATTGTGCATAGTCGAGTTGCAAAATCCAATATTCATGCCTTGACGACTTTAGGTTGCGAAGATATTCGTGCAATTGGTCCAGAAAGCTTGTTACCGAGCGATCTGGATATGTTGGGTGTCAAAGTATTCCACAGCATGGAAGAGGGCTTAAAAGATGTAGATGTTGTGATGACCTTGCGCATACAAAAAGAGCGCATGGAAGCCGGACAGGTTCCAGAAGGTGATGCATTCTTTAAGCAATATGGCCTAACGCCATCACGTTTAGCCTTAGCAAAATCAGATGCGATTGTGATGCACCCAGGCCCCATGAACCGAGGGGTAGAGATTGATTCAATCGTTGCCGATGGACCGCAATCAGTCATCTTGAATCAGGTAACCTTTGGCATCGCAGTGCGTATGGCAGTGATGTCGATTGTTGCTGGTAATTAACTGAGCCTATTGGATTTCTGAGTGAGCATCGATATTCCCAAGGTAGCGGATAAGAAGCGTTGGTTGATCATTTCACACGCTTTTAATATGGATGGTCGTGCTGCTAGTCTGACAATTACCGACAAGATTCCTTATTTCCTCGAGGCTGGGGTTGAGCCTATCGTATTTAGTGCGATTACTGGTCTAAAAGACCAGCGTTTTCCACATTACCAATTTATTGCCTGGGGCCCATCTGGATTTCGATTTGATTTCCGGCATTGGATTGCCAACAAATATGGTCGTGGCTGGTTTTACAAAGTCACTACGCGTTCTGTTTCAATCCTGTTGGCTCCGCTGATTGCTATTGAAAAATTGTGCCTGGGTTATTCCAGTCAATGGTCATGGGCGTTACCTGCTTTTTTGCACGGCTACCGAATGATTCGTGCGGGCAAGGTCGATGTCGTACTATCGGTCGGAAGTGCATGGTCGGCACACTTGGCGGGTGTATGGCTCAAGCGCGCCACAGGAATCGAATTGATCTCAGAAGTGCATGATCCTCTGGTGATTCGTAAGGACCCCAATGATCAAGGATTTGAGAAGCCGAAAAATCGGGATGCGCGTTTCAGACACTATTTAGAAAATCAACTGACTCGTTACTCTGACAAAGTATGGTGGTTTACAGATGGTGCTTTGCATTACGCTAAGGTGCGCAATCCTAATCTCAACACTCCAGACAATGCCCATGGTTTTGTAGTGACCCCAGGCGCTCACCCGCCAGGGAGTTTGGGTGCCAATCGGGCGCATCAATATACGAATCAATTAAATCTATGTCACTTCGGCTCCTTGGCTAATGATCGTTCACTCTCTACGATCTTAAAAGCCTTAGTGCCGCTGTTTAAAAAGTATCCACAGGCGCGCGAATTGATTCGTGTTCATGCTTATGGTGCGCCATTGGATTCTTTGTCGCTAGAAGCTATTGAGAAGCTCGGATTTGCCGATGTACTCTTGGCGCATGGACGCCTGGAGATTGATCTAGTCACTGGAAAATCCGGTCGCCAACGTGTCGCAGAAAAAATGCAAGAGGCAGACGTATTGATTCTGCTGCATGGTAACGATGAATGGTGCGCTGAATACATTCCCTCCAAGTTTTACGATTATCTTTGGACAGGCAGGCCTATTTGGGGCATTACCCATCGCAATCCGCAATTGGATCAAATGCTACTTGACCGAGGAGCCTACTTAAGCGCAGAGGGCGATTCTGAGGGGATTGCCATGGCCTTAGAGAGAATTTGGTTAGACTGGCAGTCAAAGCGGCTGATTGAGCCTATTTGGAAGCCAATTGGCGTGGACCAGGCAGTAAATACGATATTGACTCAAGTGCAGGCGCGCACAAAGTAATTACAGGAATTCATTTGAAAGATTTTGTTCTCTATTGCAAATCCTACTCCAGGGATTTTTTGCGCCTCAAGCGCCTACTAGAGTCCATTCGTCAATTCAATGTCGACCAACTCGATTTTTATATTTCCACTCCCGCATCAGAAAAGACGCTGCTGATCGAAGTCTTGGGGGGTGAAGGCTATCGTTGGGTTGCAGATGAGGATATTGTGGCTGCTAACCCTCGTGCAAATGTAGTTCAATACCAAGCGATGCCCGGTGGTTTGTCTCAACAAATCATTAAGTCAGAATTTTGGCGTCTTGGAATTGCAGAAAATTATTTGTGCCTTGATTCCGATACCCTCTTTATTCGCAAGTTCTTTAAGTCCGATTTCCTGATGTCTGATGGTGTGCCTTATACGGTTCTCCATCAAAATAAAGAATTATTTCAGTTAGCCATTGATCGTGGCCATGAAAAATTCGTACATGAATTAAAAGCTGAGTCTGAGCGCGTGAAAGCCGTCTTTGGTCGTCAGGGGCCTAATTTTTATTGTGCCCCGGCACCATTTATCTGGTCAGCGAAGGTCTGGCAGTCTTTGGATACGCAGTATTTGCAGCCTCAAGGCATCAGTTTGTGGGACCTTATTAGCCCAACACTGCCTGAGACTTTGATTTACGGTGAGGCGCTCCTAAAATACCGCGCTATCCCTTTAATAGCGATTGAACCCTTGTTCCGGACCTATCATTACGACTGGCAGTATTTCTTGATGAAACGCTTAGGTGAGACTGAGCCCAAGGTGGCGCAAAACTATTTAGGCATTATTTATCAGTCAGCTTGGGAGTCGGAGCTCACTCTCGGTCAATCTCATAAATCGATCCCCTCACAATTGCTAAAACGTTTGAAGCGCTTTGGTCGTTACTTGCAAAGCTTTATTTGATGACTCAGATTGCATCAAGCCTTGCAGTTAATTCTATGACCAAGCCTCTCATTAGCGTCTTAATGCCCGCCTTCAATGTTGAAAAATACATTGCTGCTGCGATGGATAGTATTCTGAATCAAAGCTATAGCAATTTTGAATTCATTGTTTTAGATGATGGTTCTGCCGATGGAACTGCACAAATTATCGAGGGGTATTCAGACCCGCGTCTTAAGAAAGTGATGTTGTCTGAGAACAAGGGTCTAGTCAGCGCCAGAAATACTCTGGTGGGGATGGCACAAGGGGAGTACATTGCCTTTTTAGATTCGGACGACTTGGCGGATCCAAGGCGTCTAGAGCTCCAACTCCAGTACTTACAAGCAAATGGCTTGGACCTTTGTGGAACCGACCATTGGGTATTGCATCAGAGCTCTGGCAAACGGAAACGCTCGAAGCAGCGTCATTCTGATGCGGATATTCGAGCGATGATTTCAGTATGTAGCCCGTTATGCAATCCCTCAGTCATGGGGCGTACAGCAGTATTTCAAAAGGTTCCCTATCTACCGGGTAATGATGGCGCAGAAGATTATGTGATGTGGGTGAATCTCGCAATTGCAGGGTGTAAATTTGGCAACGTTCCGCAGAACTTAATTACTTATCGCGTCCATGACAGTCAAATTAGCCAAGTACAAAACTCAAAAGTAAATCATATCTTTGATGAGCGTAGGGCAATGTATCTGATTGCACTGGGAATCGATAGCACCCTCATCCCGAGAAGACTGGGGTGGATACAAAGACTGAAAATAGGTAGCGATTTTTTATTGACCCTGAATAAAAAGATCCCCGGTATTTCGGTCGGAGCCAACTATCAAATCTATTCGCGTTTTCAGTTTCGCGGCAATGGAATTTGGACGCCGCTAACACGTCTGGAGCGCTTGTTGATGGCGATATTCGCCTCCCTGCGCGGTCAATTCGCTCGTTAAATTCTTTGCCATTGGGGCGGCAGCAGATCATCCCAGGATTTATCGCGATCATTGGTCCAGTTCTGGGGCGCAATCACCTGGGGGTTGGAGCTCTTGCTGAGCCATGCCCCCCACCAGCTTAATGAGCTATTGGCAATCAGGTGCTTTTGACATTGCGACATTAAAAAGAGTTCCTGTACCGGTGCACTCTTCTCGCTAGCGCTTTCGATAAAGCAGATTCTTTCAGGGTAGGGGAGATTAGCCTTGGCCCACTCAAGATCGTCTGAGAAAACATAAAATCGAATGTCTGGATTTGTTTCTAGGAGCAAACGCATGCCCTGTTGGTAATACTCTAGACCTAAAAAGCCATGCACTTTAGCGGCAACGGGTAGATGTACATAATCCCCTCGGCGTACGTGCACCATGGCAGAGACGTTGTTCTGAATCTGATGGAGGTAGTCTTGATAGTGAGCGGATATCAGAGTCTTGGGTTTGATTTCATTGAGTAATTCAGTACGAATGGCATCAAGGTAACGATAGGATTGCCAATAACCCATTAAATAAACGTCTTGACTGGCATAAGGCGTGAATTGATTGAGTTGAGCATTAAAGCGAAATGGCCTATCACTAAGGATGTAGGGGTTTAAGGGTAGAAGTGCTTGCGCGATACGACGCCAACGCTTAGGAGATTTCGTTATTGGAGCATTTGCGCTGACTTGGTAGTGAAGAGCAAGCTCAGGCAATAAAAAGTGTCTTGGTGTGACGTCTTCCCAGCCGTGATTAAACCAGTCGATATCCAGCTCTAACGACCCTTTTAGGCGAGCGCTAAGGGCTTTTCCAGTGGCGTATTGGAAAAGTTGATTTCCGAGGCCGCCTTGGATTTGGGTCGTAATCTTCATATCCCTATAATTAAAGCATTAGATGGGAAATCACTCCCAATTTGTGTGAAGAGTCCAGCATCTGGACCTTACCAAGCTTTGCTGAATGGGTAATTTATGCTGACTGGCAGTATTTATGGGTGGGAGAACGGCAAGGACGATATTTTTAATCCGCTGAGCCTTCGCAACCGTGATGATTGCTTGGAGCCTATGCGATTAATGGAGGTCCTTGGGCGACAGCATGGCATCGCACTACATACTGCCGATGTCAATGAAGATCAACATGTAAAGCCCGATTTCTCTTTGTACGTTGAATCGATTGACTTTGTACCCAGTGGCGCCCAAAAAAATTACCTCATCCTATACGAGACCCCCTTAACTGTTCCAAGAAATCTAGATCTAAGTTACTTAGCGTATTTCGATACGATCTTCACTTGGAATACAGAATATGTTGAGCATGGTCTAACGGATGCACAAGGCAAGCATCTTTCTGCAGGCCACTTTACTAAAATTTGGTACCCCAATCCTATTCCCCAGGAGTGCGGCGCTGCTTTTCAAAGCCCGACTTTTGATCGGCGACCAGATAGGGTGTGTTTAATTGGCAGCAATCGTCATGCCAATGTATTTGATGGTCGTGAGCTGTACTCAGAGCGAGTCAAAGCCATTCGCTGGTTTGAAGCGCATGCGCCACAGGACTTCAAGCTCTATGGCAATGGTTGGAAAGTGCCGCAAAAACGTTTGGGCTCACTCGGCAAACTCCGTTACCGTCTTGAAAAGATCTTACCCTGGATCTTAGGTAAGCCAGTGTTTACAAGTTATCAAGGGCCTGCAAAAACGAAATATGAAGTTTTGAGTAAAACCCAGTTTTGCATTTGTTTTGAAAACGCACGCGATATTCCAGGCTACATCACTGAGAAAATCTTCGATTGTTTTTTTGCAGGATGTATACCCATTTATTGGGGGGATGCCGATATTGCGCAATCTATTCCGGCAGAATGCTTTATAGACTTTCGCCAATTTGCTTCCTATGAAAAATTGCATCAATACCTATCGTCACTGACTGCGGAACAATTTGCAGCTTATCAAGCGGCAGCGCGTCAGTTCTTAATGGGCCCCCAGTTTGCCCCATATAGCTCTCAGAACTTTGCTGCTACGGTAGTGCAGAAAATTTCTCGTGATTTTGGCTTAGCTTAGCCATTGTTTGAGCGAAAGTTCCGTGTAAGATGTCTGTATGTCCTTAATTAATATACTAAAAAAGTCCAGAAAGCCAATTGCTGACTCAAGCGTTTTATTGGCGGGACCTGTTCGAAATGCCTCTGCGCAAATCGAAAATGACTTTGGCAAGCTGCTAGCAAGCTTGGATCAGTTTAAGCAAGTGCATTGCTTGGTGATCGAGAGTGACTCTAGTGACGATACCCTCCTCAGGCTCGAGAAATTCTCTCAACAGTTTCCGAATTTTTCATATGTGAGCGTGGGGCAACTGAGTAAAACGATGCATAAGCGGACTGATCGGATTGCGTATTGCCGAAATCTGATTATTGATGCAGTAGCTAATGATCCAAAGTATCGAGATGTTGATTACATCGCGATGGCTGATATGGACGGCATGAATGGACTTGTAACGCGTGAAAAAATTGCCCAGTGCTGGGAATTGAAAGAGCCTTGGGATGTGGTGACTGCCAATCAACTGGGTGAGTACTACGATGTATGGGCATTGAGTCATCCCTACTGGAATCCGATTGACTGCTGGGAGCAAAAGCGTCAATTGGAAAACATCTTGGGCGATAAGACGGCGCAAAATATTGCTGTAGGTTGCAAGCAAGCAGCCATTGATCCCCGCGCAGATTTGATCGAGGTGGATTCTGCTTTTGGCGGCCTTGGAATCTATGCCCGCGAAGCTTTTTTAGCCGGTAGGTATGCAGGCACCGATGATCAGGCTGGCGGTATTGATGTGGCCGACCATATTCCATTTCATCGAGACCTACGTCAAAAGGGCTACCGTATTTTTATTAACCCAGCGTTGATTAATTGCGATAAAACTCCTGGCGGCACTGTGGAAGAGGCGCCACTGCCTAAGCCTAGGGGTGCGCTAAAATTAGTACAAAAATTTGGAATCTTTTTATTCGGTAAAAAGCGCTTCAATAAATATCTTCAATTAATGCAAACGCCCTAATTACTTGGGTGTAATAGAAAACGATAGAACAATGATCTTGGTAACTGGTGGCGCAGGCTTTATTGGAGCCAATTTTGTATTAAATTGGCTCGCCGACTCTGGCGCAGAAGGGATTGTGAATATCGATAAGTTGACCTATGCAGGCAACTTAGCCAATCTACAAACATTACAAAATGACGCTAGGCATATTTTTGTGCATGGCGATATTGGTGACAAGGCGCTGATTGCAAAAATATTGGTTGAATACCGTCCGCGTGCCATTGTGAACTTTGCAGCGGAGAGTCACGTAGACCGCTCGATTCATGGTCCGGCAGAGTTTATTCAAACCAATATTGTGGGCACCTTTAATTTATTGGAATGTGCTCGTGAGTACTGGGGTGCTTTGCAGGGCGGTGATAAAGAGCGGTTTCGCTTTCATCATGTCTCTACTGATGAGGTCTACGGCTCACTGTCTTTAGCGGATCCCGCGTTTACGGAAACCAATCCCTATGAGCCCAATAGTCCTTATTCGGCGTCTAAGGCAGCTTCAGACCATTTGGTCCGCGCTTGGTTTCACACTTATGGGTTCCCGGTAGTCACCACCAATTGCTCTAACAATTATGGTCCTTACCATTTCCCGGAAAAGTTGATTCCATTGGTGATTTTGAATGCACTCAATGGCAAGCCATTACCAGTCTATGGCGATGGTCAACAGATTCGGGATTGGTTATATGTTGGCGATCATTGCTCGGCCATTCGTGAAGTATTGGATAAGGGGCGCCTCGGCGAGACATACAACATTGGCGGTTGGAATGAAAAAGCAAATCTGGATGTCGTGAAAACGATTTGCGGTATTTTGGATGAGCTCAGACCGCGGGCCGATGGCAAACCATATGCAGAGCAAATTACATTTGTTACGGATCGCCCTGGTCACGATCGCCGCTATGCCATTGATGCCAGCAAAATTGAAAAAGAGTTGGGTTGGCGTCCTGCAGAAACGTTTGATACGGGTATTCGTAAGACGGTGCAGTGGTATCTCGATCAACCAGAGTGGGTTGAGGGCGTCGTCACCGGTTCTTATCGTGACTGGCTTGAAAAACAATACCGTCATTGATTCGAGACTAATTAATCTATGAATATTCTGGTCTTTGGAAAAGATGGTCAACTTGGCCGTGCGTTTCAGGATCAGCTTCTGTGCGCACCTTTTCAGAATGGCAACACCATTACTTTTGTTGGGCGCAATGAATGTGATTTGAGTAATGCAGAGCAGCTGCGCGATATCTTAAAAGTACATTCCCCCAAGCTGATTATTAATGCTGCTGCATATACTGCCGTCGATCAGGCGGAATCTGAGGCAGACTTGGCATTAGCTATTAATGCCACCGCCCCAGAATTAATGGCCCAGTACGCTGTCGCACAAGGCGCAACTTTGCTACATTTTTCTACCGATTATGTTTTTGATGGCAGTAAGCAAGGCATCTATCAAGAGAGTGACACTTGCAATCCATTGGGTATCTACGGCAAAACGAAGGAAGCGGGGGAGCGCGCCATTACCCAAGCGTTCGCAAATAGTATGGATGCTCGTTATGCTATTTTAAGGACGAGCTGGGTCTATGGCGAAGGCGCTAACTTCATCCGCACAATTTTGCGATTAGCCAAAGAGCGTCCCACTTTGCGAGTGATTGCCGATCAATATGGTGTGCCTACTAGTGCGAATTGGTTAGCAGAGCTAGGCCTGCAATTGGTTTTGGATGGTACCCAGTTGCGCCCCTTGACTTCAGGTATTTACAACGCAGTGCCCCGTGGTGAGACCACTTGGTATGGTCTGGCCTCTTTAGCTGTGCAGGCAGCTGTTGATTCGGGTGCAGTGTTGCAGGTTGATCCCAATGCCATCACCCCCATCTCCGCAGCCGAATACCCTTTACCGGCCCCAAGGCCAATGAATTCCCGTTTATCGACTCAAAAGCTGCAATTTGAGCTTGAGCGTTTGGGTCTTGTGTCAAAATTGCCCCATTGGAATACGCCATGGGATGAGCAAGTGATTGCTTACGTTAAGCGCCTGACAGCAAGTTAAGGTTTCGCTGCATCCCGTTAAATAAGGGTAAAGATGGCAAATAGTCTTACAAAAAATCGCAAAGGCATTATTTTGGCTGGCGGGTCTGGTACTCGTTTGTATCCAGTCACCCAAGCGGTTTCTAAACAACTCATGCCGGTATATGACAAACCGATGGTCTACTATCCATTAACGACCTTAATGTTGGCCGGTATTCGGGATATTTTGTTGATCTCCACTCCCCATGACACACCGCGCTTTACGGAGTTGTTGGGTGATGGTTCACAGTGGGGTCTTAATATTGAGTATTGCGTACAACCTTCGCCTGATGGTTTGGCGCAAGCATTTACTTTGGGCAAAAACTTCATCAATGGCCATCCAAGCGCCCTGGTATTGGGCGACAATATTTTCTATGGCCATGAGTTGGTAGCCAATTTAGAAAGTGCCGATGAGCGCGCTAGTGGCGCAACCGTATTTGCGTATCACGTTACCGATCCAGAGCGCTATGGCGTTGTAGAGTTTGATAAAAATTACAAAGCAGTATCGATTGAAGAAAAGCCGCTTCAGCCTAGAAGTAGTTATGCGGTTACGGGCTTATATTTTTATGACAATCAAGTGTGCGATATTGCAAGCGCAATCAAACCTAGCGCGCGAGGCGAGCTCGAGATTACCGATGTTAATCGCATCTATCTTGAAAAAGACCAACTCAGTGTCGAGATCATGGGTCGTGGCTTTGCCTGGTTAGACACTGGTACGCATGATTCTTTATTGGATGCTGCTGGCTTTATTGCTACCTTGCAAAAGCGCCAGGGCTTGATGGTAGCGTGCCCAGAAGAAATTGCTTATCGGCAAGGTTGGATCGGTGCTGAGGCTGTGCAAAAAGTAGCGGCTCAGCTTTCTAAGAACAGCTATGGCCAGTACTTAAATAAAATTCTCAATGAGATGAAGACAGGTTCACAGCCGATTTCTTTGTCATCTAAGAAGGCGGGTTAATGTCTAGTTTAAAACCGCACCCAAAACTCACTGTAACGCCTACAGCAGTTAGTGGTGTTTTGATTGTTGAGCCTAAAGTCTTTGGTGATGAGCGCGGCTGGTTTACCGAAACCTTTAATGCACAAGATTTTGCTCAAGCGACTAGTTTGGATGTGCGGTTTGTACAAGATAACCATTCATTTTCACGTCAAGCCACTTTGCGCGGCATGCATTATCAGTTAGAAAAAACACAGGGTAAGTTAGTGCGCGTAGTTGCTGGCAGCGTATTTGATGTAGCGGTAGATTTGCGCAAAGATTCTTCGACTTATGGCAAATGGGTTGGCGTGGAGCTGAGTGCAGAAAATCACAAGCAATTGTGGATCCCTGCAGGAATGGCCCATGGATTTTTAGTGCTCACGCCAACCGCAGAATTTTTATATAAAACTACTGATTACTATCATCCTCAAAGTGAGGTTTGTTTGGCTTGGAATGACCCAGTCGTGGGAATTGAGTGGCCTTTGGGATCTGGTGTCACTCCCAATCTCAATGCAAAAGATGCTGCAGGTCTATCTTGGGAACAAGCCCCAAAGTTTTGATGTCGAATACCAACGCAACCCCCAAAATACTCTTAGTAAAACTCTCCTCCTTGGGAGATGTGCTGCACAACTTACCGATTGTTTGGGATATTCGCGCACGTTTGCCCGAGGCACAGATTGATTGGGTGGTTGAAGAGGGCTATGTCCACCTACTCAAGCCCTTGCTGAGTAGAGAGGGTTTTCGGGGAATCGATCGCATTATTCCATTTGGCTTGCGTCGTTGGAAAAAATCCTTATTTGGTAGTCAGACTTGGACTGAGTTTTTTCAATTTAAGAAAGATCTTCAGCAAGTTTCTTACGATGTCATCATTGAGACCCAAGGTCTATTGAAGTCCGCATTGGTTTGTGCTCTTGCTAAAAAGAGTTCTGATGCAGTGGTAGCTGGACTGGCTAATGCGACCGAATACTCTGGTTATGAACCTGCAGCGCGATCGTTTTATAACCAGTCAGTTCAGGTTCCATTCCATTGCCATGCAGTGGATCGCTCGCGCTATGTCACCTCTTCCGCCCTAGATTGGCCTTTGATTGCACGATCTGAAGGTTTGCAGTTTTATCCGGCTTCCTATGTCAATTCAATTGCTGCTCCTAGTGTTGCTGGCTTAAACAATCCCTATATTGTTTTCTTCCACTCCACTGCGCGCGAAGCCAAACGTTGGCCTAAGGCCGATTGGGTCAGCTTAGGCGTGTCCTTAGCAAGTCATGGGTATCAGATTGTGCTTCCCTGGGGAAGCGCTGCAGAGAAGGCGATTAGTCAAGAGTTGGCGACGCAGATTCCGGGAGCGCTGGTCCCGGCGGCATTTAGCATTGAAGAGGCATTTTCAGTCGTAGCCCATGCCGCCTTGATAGTCGGTGTGGATACCGGACTTACCCATTTGGCAGCCGTGCTCAATCAGCCTACCGTGGAAATCTATTGCGATTCCCCGCGTTGGAAGACTGAGGGGTATTGGTCAGAGCGTATTCGTAACGTCGGTGATATTCAGGCTTCGCCTACTACAGCCCAAGTGCTGGGTGCCGCTACTGAATTACTTAACGCAATAAAGAATTAATCGCAAGCAAGTCTTCGTCTGATAAAGACGCAGCGTGTGCTTTCAGTTTGATGGCGTTTAGGATGGTGTTGTAACGCGCCTGCTGCAATTGAGAGCGGGTAGTGATTAAAGTATCCAAGGCAATCAACACATCAATATTAATTAAGGTGCCTACCTGAAAACCAAGTTTGCTTGATTCGAGTGCAGAATTTGATGAACGTTCAGCCGCCTCAAATGCTTTGACGCTAGCAAGTCCACCATAAAAACCAGTAAAGGCAGCGCGGGTGTTCTGTGCTGCGGTACGACGCGCATTGTCGTAGTTGGCTTTGGCTTGATCAACCAAGGCAGCATTTTGACGAATGACTGAGCTATTGAAGCCGCCTGACACTAACGGGATGGAGAGCTGCAAAGCAACAGTATTGTTATAAACGTTGGTATTTGCTGGCTGATAGCTATTTGGCGTGCCATTGGAAGTGTTATAGCCACTGGTGCCAATAAAATTTAATGAAGGATAGTTTAGGGCTTGGGCAGCACGATAGGTGCTCTCTGCAAGACTGACGGTTAGCTGCCCAGCAAGCACATTAAAGTTTGCTGCTTCTGCTTGGTTAATCCAGTCCTCCAAGGTTTGCCCTGGGGGCAATTGGGGGTTCACGCTGTCTGCAATCGGATTGCCCTTAGCATCTTTGGTCTTGGTGCGCGGATCTTTTAAAACACCATCAATCTTGGCTTCTTTGACGAGGGGACGCAATGGACCAACCGGGCGGCCAACCAATTGTTCCAAAACGCCACGTTTCACAACGAGATCGGCTTGGGCTCCAATTTCTTGTGAGTTAGCCAAATCCAGCGCTGCTTGAGCGGTATTCACATCCACAATCGTAGCTAGACCAGCATCAAATTTAGCTTGGGCAGCATCGAGTTGTTGCTTGATCAAGCCTTTTTTATTGCGATAGAGCTCAACGTTATCTTGGCTAGTCAGTGCATCAAAGTAGGCTTGTGAGACTCGAATAATTAAATCTTGTTGCGCTAAGTAAAAGCGCATATCCGCAATTTTGGTATTGAGATCACCTTGTTTGAACGCTTCGAAAGCACCCACATTAAATACTGGCTGGGTCAAAGTCACGGTGTAATTCTTTTGATCAAAGACACGTGAGTTACCAGGACCCGCCGCGACAACTGTTTGGCCAACGCCGTGCTGGTAGTAGCGAGTACCTCCAGGTGTAGCATTAGCCTGAGGAAGCAGGAGGGAGAGACCTTGCCAATAGAGCTCTTTGCTGGCTTGGTAATTAAAGCGCGCTGCATTGAGCACGGGATCACTAAAGGCTGCTTCTTGGTAAAGCTGGAGCAAATCAGTCAATTGAGCTTTTTGATCATTAGCGCTGCCGTTCACGCTCGAAGGTGCGGCGGTGCTCGGCAGGGCTTGCTTGACTGGTAGTGGGGCAATTTGCGGCGGCTGATCCAGCCCTGTCAGTGATGAAGGGCTAACGGGGGTAGGCAAGGCAGGCTTTGCGCCGTTCGGGCTCTGGGCAAAAGCATCCGAATGCCATGAATTGAGGCCGAGCGCCTGCCCAAGGACCAAACCCAGGATGGTCAGTCGTGACAGGCGAAAACGGGCTGGATTCATCAAATTCATCTATTTTTTAAGTGCATGAAGTTTAAGGCCAAATTCCATTTGAGGGGAATTTGAGTTCAATTTTGCCAAATAAGCTCCCAGGCTTCAGAAGCCTATAAAATTTGCCCCATGGATCTTATATTGTTGCTAAAAGCAGTCATTCTGGGCGTAGTGGAGGGCTTAACCGAGTTTTTGCCAATCTCCAGTACGGGGCACCTGATCTTGGTTGGGGATTTGCTCGATTTCAACGATGATCGAGGCAAAGCCTTTGAAGTCATTATTCAGTTTGGCGCTATCTTGGCCGTTTGTTGGGAGTTCCGCGCCAAGCTGCTTAAGGTGGTCTGCTCTCTAACTGCCAGCGCCAGCTCGCGACGCTTTGTTCTCAATCTCATCATCGCCTCGATTCCCGCAATGGGTTTGGGCTTTGTATTTGGCAAACACATTAAAGCGGTCTTGTTCTCGCCGATTCCAGTTGCTAGTGCGTTCATTGTGGGCGCTCTGATTATTTTTTGGGCAGAGCGACGTCAAGAAAAAGCCAGTACTGTAAATACGCGTATTCATTCCGTAGATGACCTTTCTTATCTGGATGCCTTGAAGGTTGGTATAGCGCAGTGTGCTGCTTTGATTCCGGGCACCTCTCGTTCAGGTGCCACCATCATTGGCGGTATGTTGTTTGGTTTGCCGCGTGCTGTGGCAACGGAGTTTTCTTTTTTCCTGGCGATCCCTGTGATTGGAGGTGCAACCGCTTATGAGTTACTCAAGCTTTGGAAAAACCCCGTCACGATTTCAGGAGAATTTAGTCTTGCTATTGTGATCGGCTTTATCGCTGCTTTCATTTCTGCTTTTATTTGTGTGCGCTGGTTGATTCACTATGTGGCGCATCATAACTTCGTGCCTTTTGCCTGGTATCGGATTGTTTTTGGCCTGTTAGTGCTGATCACTTCCTATAGCGGTTTAATAGCCTGGTCACATTAATTCTTTAAAAGATTTAGGAAGCTGCATATGGATGTCTCAATCGACGCGATTACTAACAACATTCAGTTGGCGTTGGCCCCCGTCTTTTTACTCACGGCAGTTGCCACCTTGATTAATGCGATTTCTGGGCGCTTGGCGAGAACAGTCGATCGCATGCGCTCGATTCAGAAGGCGTTGTATGAGGGCGGAGTCAAAGATGAAGAAGCACTCCAGCACATGCAAATCGAGGCCAATGAAGCCATGATTCGGGGTCGTTTGTGTACGGCCGCCATCTTTTTTGACGTACTGAGTGGGGTATTTATTTCCTTAACGGTACTAGAACTCTTTTTCTTTCAGGCGGGAGCGGTCCGCTCTCTACAAACAACTTATGTTATTTGGACCTTTGTATTGGGTCTGATATCCTTCATGACATCTTTATCTATTGTTCTAGCCGAAGTGGTTTATGCCTATCGATCAGCCGGCTGGAGAGCCCCTAGAAATTACTAATACATCTACATTTTCAATCTAAAAATATGAACAAAATCCTCATTACTGGTGGCGCTGGTTTCTTAGGTTCACACCTGACCGAAAAGCTGCTCAAAGAAGGCAATGATGTATTGGTAGTCGATAACTACTTTACGGGCTCTAAAGCAAATTTGGCGCACTTATTGCCTAATCCTAACTTAGAGTTAATGCGTCACGATGTGACCTTCCCGCTCTATGTAGAGACCAACCAGATTTATAACTTGGCTTGCCCAGCATCTCCAGTGCACTATCAATATGATCCGGTGCAAACCACCAAGACTAGCGTTCATGGTGCGATCAATATGCTCGGTCTTGCCAAAAGAACACGTGCCCGTATTTTGCAAGCCTCTACTAGTGAGGTGTATGGTGATCCAGAAGTGCATCCTCAGCCTGAAGAGTATTGGGGTAAGGTCAATCCTATCGGCATTCGCTCTTGCTATGACGAAGGTAAGCGTTGTGCAGAAACCCTCTTTTTTGACTACAACCGTCAACACAATCTCGATATCAAAGTAGTGCGCATCTTTAATACCTATGGCCCCCGTATGCACCCGAATGATGGACGCGTAGTGAGCAACTTTATAGTGCAGGCACTGCAAGGCAAAGACATCACGATTTATGGTGATGGCCAGCAAACCCGTAGCTTTTGCTATGTGGATGATCTGATTGATGCGATGGTGCGGATGATGAATTCTGAAGCAGGCTTTACTGGACCAGTCAATATTGGCAATCCAGGCGAGTTCACCATGCTCCAGTTAGCAGAGACTATTCTTAAACTGTCTGGTAGCAAATCGAAAATTATTCACCAGGCTTTGCCGTCGGATGATCCAAAACAACGTCAACCGAATATTGAATTGGCTAAAGCAAAATTAGGTTGGCAGCCTAAAGTCAACTTGGAGGATGGTCTTAAAGAGACTATCGCTTATTTTAAAAAGGTTGTAGCTTAAGTTGTCTGTGCAGGGCGAGCAAACTGGCAAGAGCGAAAAGCGTTTTGAGCGCATTCGCTCTTTTGTCTTAAGGGCCGGCAGAACCACTGCAGGGCAGCAGCGTGCGATCGATGAGTTAGGCCCGCGCTTTCTGATTCCTTACCAAGCTAAAACGCTTGATCTTGTAGAGGCATTTGGAGGCTCCAAGCAGCCGAAGATTTTGGAGATCGGCTTTGGGATGGGCGAGACCACTGCCAAGATTGCTGCCTTAAGACCTGCCGATGATTTTTTGGCCATTGAAGTGCATCCCCCTGGAGTGGGTGCTTTATTAAAGCTCATCGGGGAGAATCAGCTTACTAACTTGCGCCTCATGCGACATGATGCAGTAGAAGTTTTAGAAAACATGTTGCCAGCCAATAGTCTTGACGGTATTCATATTTATTTTGCTGATCCTTGGCACAAGAAGCGCCACCATAAGCGTCGTTTAATTCAGGCGCAATTTGTAAAGCTACTGGTCTCGCGTTTAAAGTCGGGTGGATATTTGCATTTGGCAACCGATTGGCATAACTATGCTGAGCAAATGCTCTTAGTCCTCAACGCTGAAGAGTCTCTGAAAAATACCTCTACCAACTTTGTGAAGGTAGAGACCTTTACTGCAGAAGATGTTGCCAAGCCTGAAGCACTTGCAAAAGATTTAAATGAATTCAAACCCAGTCTTGCGCAACTCAGTGCAGAGCATCCGGGTTATGTAGATCGCCCAGTCTATCGTCCAATTACTAAATTTGAGAACCGTGGTGTCAAACTAGGCCACGGTGTGTGGGATTTGGTTTATCAAAAGCGCTAGCTGTATGCCTGGGGATACTAGGCATACAGGTTTGTTTTATAAACCTACGCAGACATATTTCATCTCTAGGTATTCATCCATACCGTAGACGCTACCTTCACGGCCAAGGCCGGATTGTTTAATACCGCCAAATGGCGCCACTTCATTGGTGATCAGACCGGTATTGACCCCGACCATGCCATAGTCCAAAGCTTCTGCTACTTTCCAGATGCGGCCAATATCGCGGCTATAAAAGTAAGACGCTAAGCCAAATGGGCTGTTATTGGCCATCTGCACGACTTCCTCATCACTATCAAACGGAATCACTGGTGCAACGGGGCCAAAAGTTTCCTCTTGGGTAATGAGCATTTGGCTAGTGACATTTGCTAGGATGGTTGGCTCATAAAAGTTTTTTCCTGCAATTGTTGGCTTGCCACCAGCGACCAATGTGGCACCTTTACTGAGAGCGTCAGCCACATGTTTTTCTGCTTTTATAAGAGCGGCAGTTTCGATCAGGGGGCCTTGAGTAACCCCAGCCTCCATACCATTGCCGACTTTAATTTTAGTGATGGCCTTGGCAAACTTTTCTACAAATACATCATGCACTTTTTTGTGGACATAAAAACGGTTAGCGCAAACACAGGTCTGACCTGAGTTTCTAAATTTGGACGCTAGTGCACCGCTCACGGCTGCATCAATATCGGCATCCTCAAACACAATAAAAGGTGCATGGCCGCCAAGCTCAAGTGCCAGTTTTTTCACAGTTGGGGCGCATTGCGCCATTAGGATGCGCCCAACCTCAGTAGATCCAGTGAAGGAGAGATGACGTACTACGGGTGAAGCGCACAAAGTTTTACCAATCGCGATCGATTGTTCGGAGTCAGCCGTTAAGACATTGATCACTCCAGCGGGAATGCCAGCGCGAATAGCCAATTCCGCTAACGCTAAAGCGGAAAGTGGCGTGAGTTCAGCAGGTTTAATCACGATGGTGCAACCTGCAGCTAGTGCAGGGGCAATCTTGCGAGTAATCATCGCGATTGGAAAGTTCCAAGGGGTAATCGCTACGCAAACACCGATGGGCTGCTTGAGCACCATCATGCGTTTATCTCCCCAGGTGGTGGCTGGAATGGCACCAGCTACCCGTTTAGCTTCTTCTGCAAACCATTCAACAAAGGAGGCTCCATAAATCACTTCCCCGGTAGCTTCAGCAAGGGGCTTGCCTTGCTCTAGTGTCATTAAGGTAGCAAGGTCAGTAGTGTTCTCGGTAATGAGGTCAAACCATTGGCGCAGAATGTGCGCACGCTCTTTGCCGGTTTTATTGCGCCATGCTGGCAGGGCGGCTTCAGCGACTGCAATCGCTAGCTCTGCTTCGGCGCTTCCAAGATTGCTAACCGTCGCAATGAGTTCATCCGTGGCAGGATTGTTTACGGAAAACTGCTTATCTGAGGCAATCCATTTTCCATTGATGAGGGCCTGCTCTTGGAAGAGCTTGCTATCTTTTAAGAGACCGCGAATATCGATTTTTTGCATAAGAAACGTTACCAATCAGAAAAATGGAATTCAATAGGAATTCAGGGATAGCGCAATGACTATCAAAATGATTTTATCCCCGGAAAGCAAAAAGCCCCAGAGCGTTGTAACTTTGGGGCTTTCAAGCAAAAGGGAAGGTAAAGGCTAAGGCCTAGGGATTAGTTTGCCTGAGTCTCTGTAGTTCTGAGTTTTTGCGCCAACAGGTCTAGAACGCCGTTCACGTATTTATGGCCATCGGTACCACCAAAGGTTTTAGCAAGTTCTACAGCCTCGTTAATGGCAACCTTGTAAGGTACGGACGGGTCTGCAGCCAATTCATAGGTGCCGATTAATAAAGCAGCGTGCTCAACGGGTGACAACTCATTAATGGGGCGATCTAAGGCTGGGGTAATCAGCGCCTCTAGTTCATCAGTGCGCTCTAGAACACCTGCAAAGATTCCCTGAAATAAATCCAACTGGCAGCGCTTAAATGCCGGATCCTCGGCCAATTGTTTTGCAATGGCAGCAGCATTCGGTAAGCTGCCAGCACGACGCACTACCAGGCTTTGATACACGCCTTGTAACGCGTACTCACGGGCGCGACGTCGCGGTGTGAGTGAACGTTTTGGCGCAGCCGCTTTTGCTTCGCCTTCTTTGGCTGTACCGGTGTTGTTTGGAGGGCTAGATTTAGACATGGTGTGAATTCTTTATTCTTTGCTAGCGTTGTATTCGATATCAATATCAGGTGTCAGGGCTAAAGCCAGATTAGCCATTTCGACCACGGCTTTGGCGCAGTCAGCACCTTTAACCTCTACGCGAACTTGGGCTTGCTCGTCAGTGTCGCAAGTCAGAACGCCGTTGGCGATCGGTAATCCAGAATCAATGGAGATGCGGGTAATGCCAGCAGCAGATTCGTTGGAAACCAATTCAAAGTGATAGGTTTCACCGCGGATCACGGCGCCCAAAGCGACGAGGCCGTCAAACTCGCCAGTCTCAGCAAGCTTTTGCAATGCAAATGGAATTTCGAGTGCGCCTGGTACGGTCACCAATTTAATATCTGCTTGAGAAACACCCAAAGCCAATAATTCAGTGATGCAGGCATTAGTCAGTGCAACACAGTGATCTTCATTAAAGCGTGCTTGCACAATACCGATGCGTAAATCTTGGCCATTAAGGTCTGCTTCTAATACGCCTACGAAGTCATTATTGGAGTTGCTCATGATGTTTTCAAATGAAGGAGGTAATTAGGTTGCTTGATAAGGAGTGTAGCCAGTTACTTCTAACTTGTAGCCAGACAAACTTGGTACAGGGCTAGGATTGGCTAATAGGCGCATCTTACCTACGCCGATATCTTTCAGGATCTGCGCGCCAATGCCGTAGCTTCTAAAGTCAGTTTTGCGAGCTAAAGGCTTTTTAGCCTCTTCCTGAGATTGATTAAGTTTTTGAAATTGCGCTAACCAGTCAGCATCATTGGGGGCTGCAATACCAGCTGCATTGAGCAAGACGGCAACACCGGCTGGAGCTGCTGCAATTTTCTGCAAGGCTTGTGCGAGTGGCCAGGAATGCGTGCTGACATTAGAGTCTAAGAAATCGAGCACTGTGACAGGCTCATGTACACGTACCAAGGTTTCTTGTGCCTCAGAGGGCTTACCGTGAATAAGCGCAATGTGAATACAGGAGCTTGGTGTATCACGATAAATAATGCCTTCGAACTTGCCCCAGGGCGTAACAAATTCACGTGTACCTTCGCGCACCACAATACTTTCGTGTTGGCTGCGATATTGAATAAGGTCAGCAATGCTGCCAATTTTGAGTTGATGGGTTTTGGCAAACTCGAGCAAGTCTGGCAAGCGCGCCATGCTGCCATCGTCTTTCATGATTTCACAAATCACGGCGGTGGGAGAGCAACCTGCCATCGCGGCAAGATCGCAGCCTGCTTCGGTATGGCCTGAGCGAATGAGGACGCCACCGGGTTGTGCCATTAACGGGAAGATGTGACCTGGTTGGACTAGATCGCTGGGTTTAGCGTTTGGTGCAACAGCAGTTTGAATCGTCAGCGCGCGATCGGCCGCTGAAATACCGGTCGTCACTCCAGTTGCAGCTTCAATCGACACCGTAAAGTTGGTTCCCATGGAGGTACCGTTATCTCGCACCATGAGTGGCAGGTTGAGTTGCTGGCAACGTTCACGGGTAAGCGTCAGGCAAATGAGACCCCGACCATGCTTGGCCATAAAGTTCACTGCCTCAGCAGTAACGTGGTCAGCTGCGAGAACGAGATCACCCTCGTTTTCACGATCTTCTTCGTCGACAAGAATCACCATCTTGCCGGCGCGCATGTCAGCAATGATTTCTTCGGTAGAGGCAAGCGTATTTGGCATAGCCCTCTATTTTAAGCTGAGGAGGCCAATATCGTGCCTTGCCTTCAGCAATATTCCGCCTTTCTGACAGCAAGAGCCTTGGCGCTGTGTTTTCAGTCTCGCAAGAGGCCCGGAAAATGCTGTATGCGACCCTTAAACCCCAATGGATTCATTTTGCTAGAGGTATTGGTGGCCATGAGCCTCATTTTGGGCGCCTGGATGGCTTCGCTCGCTAGTTATCAGGGCATCGCTCTGCGCCACGGTCAGCAAGCGAGTAAACGACAGATCTTGCGCTTGCAATGGGATCGGCATGAATTACAAGAACAAGCTCGATCCCAGGGTTCACTAAGGCAGGTTCCCAATCAATCCCATGTTGTCAATAAAGGTAAGAAGAATGAGTCTGCTCGAATGCCTGGTCGGAATCGCCCTGTGCGTGCTATTGCTCAATCCGCTATTGCACACCAGCGCTAATTTGGTGAAACAACAAATTGCGTATGAAAAAACCCAATTGCTAGAGTCAGAGGCAGAGCGTGCTTTGGAATTAATGGCGCGCGCGATTCGCATGGCAGGATATCGCAAAGTACAGAACATGCAAGCGCATTTACAGCAAACTGCTCATCAAAATAAACGGCCACTAGAGATTCATCAAAAATCGGGCTACCGCGGATCAGATGGTTTGACAGTGCGCTATGCTTTATCAGGTGAAACCGATTTTGATTGTCTTGGAAATCACTTAACGAGCGAGCGTACAAATCATCACTTAGCACTACAAGGTTTTTCAGTAGATAGACAGGCAAGTGCGCCTAAGGGTGCGAGAGTCAATGGAGGTTCTCTCATCTGCCATTCGCTTGATCGCCAAGGGCGCATCCAGAAAACTTCCTTGATGAATGGCGTCAATGGCTTGTGGATTGAAGAGTTGAAGGCGCCGTTGAGCCAGAGCCAACGAGCCTTCCAGCTGCGCCTCGAGATGACCGATGGGGCTTACATTCAAAAGGAGTTCTCGCGTACTGTGAGCACGAGGAATCTTTTGTGATTTTGGCTTGGGTAATTTCTTTATTGTTGTTGTGCACTTCTTTAGTAATGTATTTAGAGCGCTTAACCGTGCTAGGCATCATTGAGGCCAACACAATTGAACTCGCGCAAAATCGTTTTATAGAAGCAGAGCATTCTGTCTTGGAGTGTGAACATCATCTGACAAATTTAAGTGCGCTTGAATCACCCAATTGCAACATTCAATCTGTTGGTAAAAATTACTGGCGCATTACCAGTAAAACGAAGCCTGCTATTGAGGTGCATGTATCGGTTGATGAAAAGACAGGTTTGATAAAACGAATCAATTGGCGACAAGCATTTGAATAAATGTCACGATTCACAAATCGGGGCAAGTTTGTTAGAACTCATGGCAGTATTGTTGATGATTGCCATTCTGGCGACGATCACCATGCCGCTATTGCAAGAGCAAATCGCCATTCGAGAAATCGATACCCTGGCAAGACGCTTTATTGCCCACGCCCATTTTGCTCGGCAGCAAGCACTGCATTTAGGGGGGTCAGTACGAATGATCCCTAATCAGGATCACAGTTGGGATGATGGCTGGATAGTTGTCAGTGGTCAGCAAAATAAGCCTTGGATTTCTCAGGGCAAGATAGAGCCCCTATTCTTTCGGGGTGGCGGTAGGCAATTAATTGATCCACATACCAAAAAGTTAGGCCTGGGCTTTAACGCTGCCGGCGCAGCCAAGAGTGCTCAGGGCGGGTTTATTGCTAACCGGATGATCTTGGGTCACAGCAGGGTTCTTGGTCTTGAACGCCAGTTAATTTTGGGTAGCGGTGGTCGATGGCGGATCTGCGACCCTGCTAGAGATGCCAAGCGTTGCCATTGAATGGTTTAATAGACCCATGTACACCGCGGTTGATCACCACTGGATGGGCGAGGCACTAGCCGAAGCTCAAAAAGCACTCTATTTAGCCAACCCAAATCCCCGGGTGGGATGTGTCATTGTTAAAGATGGGAAATTGATTGGGCGCGGCCATACTCAGCAAGTGGGTGGACCTCATGCAGAGATTCAGGCATTGGCGGATGCTAAGGCCACCGGTCAAGATTGCGCAGGCGCCACAATCTATGTCACCCTAGAGCCTTGTAGCCATACTGGCAGAACGCCGCCATGCGTAGATGCTCTGATTGCGGCCAAACCCGCCAAAGTCATCGCGGCGATGTCAGATCCCAATCCATTGGTTGCTGGCAAAGGCCTAGAAAAATTAAGGGCAGCTGGTATTGAAGTCTTGTGTGGACTTATGTCTTCTGAAGCTCATGCTATCAATCGGGGTTTTATCTCGAGAATGACGCGGGGCTTACCTTGGGTGCGCCTCAAGATCGCAGCCAGTCTGGATGGCAAGACAGCATTGCCCAATGGGCAAAGTCAATGGATTACAGGCCCTTTAGCTCGGGCTGATGGCCACCATTGGCGTGCTCAAGCCTGTGCCATTGTGACGGGCGTTGGCACTGTTAAAGAAGATGACCCTACACTCAATGTGCGTGAGGTACAAACTCAGCGCCAACCTTGGCGCATTATTGTGGACTCTAAATTAGAGACGCCTAGCAATGCCAAAATCTTGAATGATGTTGATCAATCTGGGGTCATCATTGTTTGTGCTCATCTCAATGATCCAGTTCAGCAGGAAAAAGCCAAGGCCTTTGAAGCCCGCGGCATAGAAGTGCTCGCCCTAGCTAACCCGTCCGGAAAAGTAGACTTACCTAAACTGTTTTCTTATTTGGCAACCGAGCGTGAGATGAATGAAATCCATGTCGAGTCTGGCTTTAAGCTCAATGGTTCAATGCTGAGAGAAGGCTGCGTGGATGAGCTCTTGCTCTACTACGCCCCCTTCTTAATGGGGAATGGCATTGGGATGGCCAATGTGTCTGATCTAGCCTCCTTGCAGGCTCGGCAAGATTGGCAAATCATTGATCAGGGTTTGATTGGTGGCGATTTACGCTTACGGCTCATCAAGCACTAAAATCACACGATGTTTACAGGAATCATTACTGCCGTAGGTCAGATTAAAAGCGTTCAAGCGAAGGGCGATGGTCTGCATTTAATTGTTGAGGTGCCCGCAGGCTATCTCGATGATGTGGCCTTGGGCGATAGCATTGCTATCCAGGGAGCTTGCATGACGGCCACCCAGTTGGATGGCAATACCTTTGCCTTGGATATTTCGCGCGAGTCTCTAAATAAGACGGTAGGTCTTGATCAAGTGGGCCCAGTGAATTTAGAAAAGGCCTTGCGACTCAATGATCGACTTGGCGGTCATTTGGTTAGTGGTCACGTGGATGGTGTTGGCAAGGTTGCGCACTTTGCACAAATTGCGCAAGATGCTTATGGCTCTTGGTTGCTCAGAATCGAGGCGCCCAAATCCTTGGCTCCATTTTTGGCCTACAAGGGTTCGATTGTGGTCAATGGCGTATCACTGACCGTCAATAACACTGAAGACACTGCTCATGCATGTGTTGTCGATATCAATTTGATTCCGCATACGCTGCAAAGTACTACCCTTGGCAGTCTGAAGCAGGGTAATCCTGTGAATTTAGAGATTGATTTAATTGCGCGTTATGTTGCGCGGATGCTCGAGACCCAAGCAAAAACTCACTAAATCAGATTGATTCAGTTTGATGAAGATTTGCGATAGCGGGTTGGGTCGCTGATCTTAGCTTGTGCAAAGCCAGCTTTTCGGAGGCGACACGATTCACATTCACCACACGCTTCACCTAAATCATTGGCTTGATAGCAAGACACAGTTTGTGAGTAATCTACACCTAGCGTGCTACCCAGTTCAATAATTTGTGCTTTCGTGAGGTTGATGATGGGGGCATGCACTCGGAAGCGATTTTCATTATTGACTGCTTCAACCCCTGCTTTGGTTGCAAGGTTAGCCATGGTTTCAAAGGACTGCACATACTCTGGGCGGCAGTCAGGGTAGCCGGAATAGTCTACGGAGTTTGCGCCATAAAAAATATCGAGACCACCCAGTGCTTCTGCCCAGCCTAGGGCGAGCGATAGCAAAATGGTGTTACGCGCAGGCACATAGGTCACCGGAATTTCTGCTTCTGTACCTGGCGCAGTCGGTACGGCAATAGAGGAATCCGTTAAAGCCGAGCCGCCAAAGCGCGTGAGATCGAGATTGACAACTTCGTGACGAATGACGCCAATTTGCTTAGCAATGTGTTTTGCTGCTGCCAATTCAGAAGAGTGGCGCTGACCATAACCGACAGAAAGTGCGTAGGGTGTGTAGCCTAAGTCTTTGGCCAGTGCGAGCACTGTGGTGGAGTCCAGGCCGCCAGAAAAAAGAATGACAGCAGGCGCGCCTGGGGTACGCGGAGCGAGATTCTGAAATGCTGCAGACAAGAAAGACATCGATTACTTCGTCGCAGCGATCAGTTGCTGGGCATCTTTAGCAGCTTCAGTATCGGGATATTTAGCAATAATTTCACTGAAGGTTTTCTTGGCTGCTGCTTTGTTGCCGCTCTCTAGTTGAGAGTTACCCAAGGTCACCATTGCCGCGGCAACACGGGGATGATTCGGATACTTGCTAATTAGACTTTGGAGTTGCTTGATCGCGCCAGCGTAGTCCTTGTTAGCGTATTTACTGTTACCACCCCAATACAGCGCAAGCGGTAGGTATGGGCTCTTAGGATATTTTGCTGCGAAAGCAGAAAATCCCTCATCGGCTTTTTTCAGATTACCCGCCTGAAATGCCTTCAAGGCATCGTCGTACGCTTTTTTCTCGCCCGGTTGAACGGTGCCACTAACGCCTTCAATCGTCGTAGTGCGGGGCTCAAAATTTCCTAAGCGAGTATCTAAATCTTGGTAGTAGGTTTTCTGACTATTGGAAATGTCTTCACCTTGCTTTTCCAAGTTCTCAATTTTGCCGCGTAACTCGGCATTGTCAGATTTGAGCTTGTCGATCTCCCCTTGAAGCTCGAGCTGTGTGGTAGCCAAAGACTTGCGCAGATCCAAAATAGCCTTGCGGGCCTCATCATCTGAGAACAACGCCCAGGCGCTATTAGAGGCCCCTAGGCAAACTAGGAAAGTACTTAAACAAAACGCTCGTGAGAGCGTTTGTTTAACAGCGTGAGAAGAGATCTTCATTTAGTTTGTGATGTAAACAATGTCAGCGCGGCGATTTTCTGCCCAAGCTGCTTCAGTATCGCCCTCAGCTTTAGGTTTTTCTTTGCCAAAGCTGACTGCTTCCATCTGATCATCAGAAACACCCATCAAATTCAAAGATTTACGCACTGCATCAGAACGACGTTGGCCTAAAGCCAAGTTGTATTCAGCGGTGCCGCGATCATCCGTATTGCCTTGAATAATGATCTTCTGTTTTGGATTGGCTTTTAAGTAGCTGGCGTGTGCAGACAACATCTTTTGATATTTAGTTTGAACGGTGTACTCATCAAAACCAAAGTAAACACTTTTCTCAAAGAGCGGGCTCTTTGGGTCGTTCCAGGGTTGTGAACCGAAGTTGCCGCTACCACCGCTACCATTAGCGCCATCAACATCATCCAATTTCACGCTGGAGCAGGCGGCCATCAAAAACGCTGTTGCGCCAATAAGGGCCAATGTAGCAGCACGACGTGCGATAGAAACTTTCATGTTTTTTCCTTTTCCCTGCGAACTCAATAAGCTATCGATTTGGCAAAGTGCCAATAGCAATATTATGCCCCTAAGAGCATCAAAAGTGCGTATTTCAATCCGAAAAAGGGGTGTTTAGTCCATGAAAGGACCCCAGGATGGCTGACGTACATCAGACCCTGGGATGCTCAGCACCTGCTTCGAGTTGCCGTCTACAGAAACTGCAGCCAAGACGCGCTTACCGCCCACTTTTGTGGAGTAGAGCACGTAGCGACCATTGGCCGCAAAAGAAGGGGACTCGTCACTACTGCCATCGGTGAGTGCCTGCGCATCACCAGTAGCCAGATTCAAAATGTAAAGGCGATATGCGCCCCCAACGTTGGCAATGTAAGCCAAATATTTACCATCGGGAGAAATGCGTGGCGAAGTTACAAAACCTTGTTTGAAAGTAACGCGTTTGGCGCCTTCCACTTGTTCGCCATCAGCACTCATGCGATAAATCTGGGGATTGCCACCACGATCGCTTGTGAAATAAATATAGCGACCATCGGCGGAGTATTGGGGCTCTGTATCAATCGTGCTGCCGCGGGTTAAGCGATGCAAACCAGTGCCATCGGCATTGATGCCATAGATTTGGGTATTGCCATCTTTAGATAAAGAGATCGCCAATTTTTTTCCATCAGGTGACCAGGCCGGTGCGCTGTTATTGCCCTTTTGATTTGAGAGTGAAATACGACGCCCTGTAGCCAACTCATGAACATAAATGACAGGCTTGCGATCTTCAAAGGAAACGTAAGCCACCTTCTTGCCATCAGGCGACCATGAAGGAGAAATAATCGGCTCGGCACTGTTCATTGCGTTGCGAATGTTTTGGCCATCTGCATCAGAGATCACGAGGCGATAACGCTTGCCTTCTTTGATGACATAGGACAGGCGGGTAGAGAATACGCCGCGCTCACCAAGGAGTTTGAAGATAATGTCATCAGCAATCTTGTGGGCTACAGCGCGTAAGTTATCCGCGCTAGAGTCGAGCTTGAGACCGCCTAAACTTTCGGATTTCCGAATATCAAACAATTTGTAGGTAATCGTAAATTGACCATTACCAGTTTGCACTACCGAGCCAACCGCAAGTGCATCTGCACCCCGCGCTGCCCAAGATTTGTAATTTGGTGTGCCTTCATCGCTTTCAACAGCATTACCGTTTTCAGTATTCTTAAAGTAACCACTGCGTGCTAAATCTTGACGAATAATTTCAGTAACGCTAGTGGGTAATTTGTTTTCATCTTTAAAGCGCATGACTGCGATCGGATAGAGAGACTGGCCAACGCCGGTAATCTCAATATTCATTTGCGCAAGTGCGGGGGTTGCAAGACTGATACAGAAAGCAATCAGCACCAATTGAAAAGCCTTGAGTGTTGATACCATTTTTCTTGCTTGTTGCAACATGCATTAATCCTTGGGTTTAAAGGTCAGTTTGACTTCGCGTTGAGGAATTTTGCCATTGTCATCCTTTGGTAGACTTTCTGCGCGTGAGAGTGCAAGCAGCACCGCACGATCCCAGCCGGTATTCCCGCTGGATGACAAAATGCTGGTGCTCAATATGGCTCCATCAGGTGCTAAGCTCACCTGAATGACGGCAGCCGGATTGCTACTAATGGATTCAGGGTTAAACACAATGAGTGGCTTAACCTTTTTCACAACTTTATCCGTCCAACCTGGAGGAGCGTTGCCACCACCGCCTACGCCGCTTCCAACTGTGCCACCACTACCGCCTTCGGCACCAGCCGCTGCCCGCAGACGCGCGAGCTGATCCGCGCGCACTTTTTCTGCGGCAGAATTCGCTTTGGTTTCTGCTGGAGCCTGGGCTTTAGGTGCTTCTGCTTTCTTAGGCTTCTCTTTTTCCTTCTCTTTCGGTGGCGGCGGTTTAACTGCCTTTGGCGTTTCTTTCACCACCTCTTTTTTAGGAGGCTCTTTTTCAACTTTCTTTTTCTTTACAGCGATATCCGCAGCCTCTTCTTTGACTACGGTTTTGAGTTCAGGTTCTGGGGTGGTGTCAACTTGCGGAGTCGAATCCCAAAGCTCCACTTCAACGCCAGCGGGAGTGTGGTTATTCCAACTGATACCAATCACTAAAAAAGCAAATAAGCCTAAATGCGCAATTAAGGAGAACGTAAAGGCGCGTTTGGTGCTCTCTTCTTTAGTGAGACGACCTCGCTTAAAAGGAGTTAGTGGAGATTGAAAAGTCGATGCGCTATTCATGAGCAAATAGATGCGTGCGTCTTTACCTTATTGGCTCTTGACTGCAAGACCAACACGCTTCACGCCATTCTCTTTGAGTTTGGACATGACATTCATGACGGTTTCGTATTTGATCGATTTGTCTGCTGCAAGCACTACCGGTTGGTCTGCAGACTTTTCTGCTTGGGTGCGCGCAAAGGCACCAAGCTCAAAGGGGGTGAGGGTTTGGACGGGCTCACCATCTTTGCGAACGATGACATTCTCGTTCGCGTCAATCGTTAAAAATACTGGTGGCAGTGATTGCACTTTTGCGCCGCCCACGGTCGGCAAATTCACTACACCGGGATTGACCATGGGTGCTGTGACCATAAAGATCACTAGTAATACCAACATCACGTCGATATACGGAACGACGTTAATGTCGGCCATTGCCCGACGTTTTGATTTGCGTAATGAAGAAGCGGCCATATTGTATTGCTCCGATTAACGGCCTGCAGTTTGACGTTGCAAGATATTAGTAAATTCTTCAATGAAGGTTTCAAAGCGAATCGCCAAGCGATCCACATCAGTTGCTGCGCGGTTATAGGCAACCACTGCCGGAATCGCAGCAAACAAACCAATTGCAGTGGCAATCAATGCTTCAGCAATACCCGGGGCAACCGCGGAGAGTGTGGCGTTTTGAACGTTTGCTAAACCGCGGAAGGAGTGCATGATGCCCCAGACGGTTCCAAAAAGACCGATATAGGGAGAGACAGAGCCTACTGAGGCTAAAAAAGGCAAGTTAGCTTCGAGGGCATCCATTTCACGCTGGTAGGTGGCTTTCATGGCGCGACGGGCAGCATCGATTTCTCGCACTTTCATGAACTCCTGCATGCCAGCCTCAAAGATGTGTTCTAGGACGGCGTCGCTGCGGGTATTGCGCTGGGCGGCCTCCAGAAGGGTATTGAGGTCGCCGCCAGACCAAAAGTCCCGCTCAAAGCGCTCGGTATCTTGTCTGACACCCCGTAAAACAGCGGTTTTTTTGAAAATAATGGTCCAGGAGGCAATGGACATCCCCAGTAATAACAACATTACCAACTGTACTAATAGGCTGGCATTGAGGACTAGGGAGAGGAAGGAGAGGTCTTGTGTAGTGGTCATGGTGGATTTTGTATGATGTAGGTTGATTTTACTAAGTTAATCAACTCAGCAATCCAACTTTTTCAGGATTATTACCATGTTTGACCGTCAGAACACTTTAGCCAAAACCGACCCCCAATTATGGGAAGCCATTCAGAACGAAAATCAGCGTCAAGAAGACCATATTGAGCTGATTGCTTCCGAGAACTACACCTCACCAGCGGTGATGGCTGCGCAGGGCTCTCAATTGACCAATAAGTACGCTGAAGGTTATCCAGGCAAGCGCTACTACGGTGGCTGTGAATTCGTAGACGTTGCTGAGCAATTGGCCATTGATCGTGTGAAGGCTTTGTTTGGTGCAGAAGCAGCAAACGTACAACCGCATTGTGGAGCCTCTGCTAACCAAGCAGTTTTCTTAGCCTTCTTAAAACCCGGTGATACCTTCATGGGAATGAGCTTGGCTGAAGGCGGTCACTTGACCCATGGTATGGCATTGAATATGAGCGGTAAATGGTTTAATCCAATCGCTTATGGGTTAGATAAGAACGAAGAAATTGATTACGAGCAAATGGAACGTTTGGCGCGTGAGCACAAACCTAAACTCATCATTGCGGGTGCCTCTGCTTACTCCAAGAAAATTGATTTTGAGCGCATCGGTAAATTAGCCAAAGAAGTGGGCGCGATTTTCATGGTGGACATGGCGCACTATGCCGGCTTAGTTGCTGCTGGTGTTTATCCAAACCCAGTGCCACACGCAGATATCGTTACCTCCACAACCCACAAGAGTTTGCGCGGCCCACGTGGTGGCATCATCTTGATGAAGGCTGAGCATGAGAAAGCCATTAACTCTGCAGTCTTCCCAGGCTTACAGGGCGGTCCTTTGATGCATGTAATTGCAGCTAAAGCGGTTGCGTTTAAGGAGGCTGCAGAACCTAGTTTCAAGGATTATCAAAAGCAAGTAGTAGCCAACGCCAAAGCATTGGCTGAGACATTAATTTCTCGTGGCTTGCGCATTGTTTCTGGCGGTACAGATTCGCATGTGATGTTGGTAGATTTGCGTGCAAAGAAAATGACTGGCAAAGAAGCGGAGCGCGTCCTTGGTGAAGCACATATCACTTGCAACAAAAATGGTATCCCGAACGATCCAGAAAAACCGATGGTGACTAGTGGCATTCGTTTGGGTTCACCTGCGATGACAACGCGTGGTTTTAAAGAAGCGGAAGCACGTCAAGTCGGTAATTTCATTGCGGATGTTTTAGATAACCCTAATGATGCTGAGAATATTGCTAAGGTGCGTGCACAAGTAGCGGAACTCACCAAGCGTTTCCCGGTTTACGGTTAACTCGCTCCGCAGAAAAGAGAACGGATTGCGCTGCCCTTTTTGCCATAACGACGATACCCAGGTACTCGATACCCGGGTATCGGACGAGGGCGATACGATTCGCCGTCGTCGCCGTTGTGCCAAATGCGATAAACGCTTTACAACTTACGAGCGGGTTGAGCTGGCGCTTCCGGCGATCGTCAAAAAGAATGGTAGTCGGGTGGAGTACAGCCACGATAAGCTCGCTAGCTCCCTGAAATTGGCCCTCAGGAAGCGCCCCGTGTCCTCGGATTCAGTGGATGAGTCAATTGCCCGCATTGAAGAAAAACTCCTGAGCCTAGGCGAAAAAGAGATCCCGAGTGAGCGCGTAGGGGAGTTGGTGATGCGAGAGCTCAAACGCCTCGATAAAGTCGCCTACATTCGTTTTGCTTCTGTTTATCGAAGCTTTGCCGACATTGAATCTTTTGAAAGCGCTCTCAAAGAGCTCAAGTAAGTTGCATGCCGCCTTTGGCGGTGTTTACTACTGAAATTTCTTGGACTGTTCAGCGCACATCATCTTGATGACGCCATCAATGTCTGTAGGTTTTTTCCAGCCTAAGGTTTTGATTGCCTTTTCTGGGTTGCCTACGCTGGCAACAATTTCATTTGGGCGGAAGAAGCTCTTTTCAATCTCGACATACTTTTGCCAATCCAAATCAAAATATTCAAAGGATTTAGCAACGAAGTATTTGAGCGATTCTTTTCTGCCTGTGGCAATGACAAAATCATCTGGTTTATCCAGCTGCATCATTAGCCACATCGCTTCGACATACTCTGGAGCCCAGCCCCAGTCGCGAGAAATATCTAAATTGCCCAGTTGCAATTTGTCGAGCTGACCAGCCTTAATCTTGGCGGCGCCAGCAATAATCTTTTGCGTAACAAAGCGTTCTGGACGCAATGGCGATTCATGATTGAAGAGGATGCCCGTGCAGGCATATAGGCCATAAGATTCGCGATAGCTATTAATGAGCCATTTAGCGGTGGATTTGGCTACTGCATAAGGGCTGCGCGGTGCAAAGGGAGTCTGTTCGTTGGCGGGTGTATCGCCGGTATCGCCAAAACATTCACTTGAGCCAGCATTGTAAAAACGCACTGGCTTATTGAGCAGGCGAATGACTTCCAAAATATTTAAAGTACCAATCGCAATACTTTCGATCGCTTCGACGGGTTGATCAAACGAGAGGCCCACCGAAGTTTGGCCGGCCAAGTTATAGATCTCATCGGGATCGGCTTCTTGAATGGCATTGAAAACGCTTCTAAAGTCATTGATCGAAACGGAAATCAGTTTGACCTGAGAGCGAATGCCCAAGGTATTGAGGTTATTGAAGGATGAGGCCATCACATCACGCGATGAGCCTGTTACTTGATAGCCTTTAGATAAGAGGTGCTTTGCTAAATAAGCACCATCTTGCCCGGTAATGCCAATAATGAGTGCTTTTTTGGATGCCAATTTACTTCAGAACAGCAAAGATAGAAGCAGTAATGTCTTCAACGCTACCAGTACCGCTAACCTTGCGGTAAGCAGGCGCTTTTACTGTGTCGCTGGGGCTTGCTTGAGTAGCCCATGTAGAGTAGTACTCAACCAATGGACGAGTTTGATCGTCATAGACCTGTAAACGCTTGCGGACAGTCTCTTCTTTGTCGTCATCGCGCTGAATTAAGTCTTCGCCAGTCACATCATCTTTGCCCGCCACTTTTGGTGGGTTGTATTTGATGTGATAAGTACGCCCTGATGCAGGGTGAACGCGACGACCACCCATGCGATCAATAATGGCATCAAATGGCACATCAATTTCTAAAACGTAATCGATTGGAACGCCAGCATCTTTCATGGCTTGCGCCTGGGGAATTGTTCTGGGGAAGCCATCAAATAAATAACCCTTGCTGCAATCAGGTTGGGTTAAGCGGTCTTTAACTAAGCCAATAATGATGTCGTCGGACACAAGGCCGCCGGCATCCATAATTTTTTTAGCTGCAATACCCAGTTCAGTTCCTGCTTTCACGGCAGCGCGCAACATATCGCCAGTCGAGATTTGTGGAATAGCAAATTTTTCGCAAATAAACTGAGCTTGTGTGCCTTTTCCAGCACCAGGTGCACCGAGCAGAATCAACCGCATTGTATTTCCCCTTAGAAGAGCTGTAATTGTCCCGTATTTTGTCGGGATCCTTTATATCTAATCCCTAGGATTATCCCCGAGAAAAGCCAATCTTCTCCTGAAATGCTAGGCCTAGGCCAATAGGCGCCGAATACGCTCTAAATCTTCCGGGGTGTCTACCCCAGCAGGAGGTGCTTTTGCTGCGGTATGAACCGCAATACGATAGCCATTCCAGAGGGCGCGCAGCTGCTCTAGGGCTTCAGCTTGCTCTGGTGGAGCTGGTTCTAGACGGGTGTAGGCCTGCAAAAACGCTGCACGATAGGCATAAATGCCTAAATGGCGTAAGTGCCCAGTCTGGGTTGCAACATCTGGGTCGCGTACAAAGGGGATCGGTGCGCGGGAAAAATACAGCGCTTCTCCTACACGATTGAGGACTACTTTGACCACATTCGGATTGGCAATTTCACGCACATCTTCAATAGGTACCGCCACAGTAGAAATCGCGCACTGTCCATGATTGGCTAAGGTTTGTGCCACTTCATTAATGAGTTCTGGTGGAATGAGTGGCTCATCACCCTGCACATTCACTACTAATGCGTTATTTGGAAGCTTGAGTAGTTGAGCAACTTCAGCAAGGCGATCAGTTCCAGTGGGATGATCGGCGCTGGTTAATAAACACTCAATACGGTGCTCATCACATGCTGCTTGAATTTCCGGTGAGTCAGTTGCAACGACGACGCTTTGCGCCAAAGATTTTTTGGCTTGCTCAGCAACGCGGACCACCATAGGCTTGCCGCCGATATCTGCTAGTGGTTTACGTGGCAGGCGTGTCGAACCCAGTCTTGCAGGGATGACTACTAAAAAATCAGGGGCGCTATTACTCATGCAATCTAGAAATTAAAGAACTTCATCTGCGCTTAAGCTGCGCGCTTCTTCAACCAGCATGACTGGCACATCATCGCGAATCGGGTATGCAAGGCGATCTGCTTTGCAGATGAGTTCGTTCTTGCTGGCATCCAAATGCAAAGGGCTTTTGCACAAAGGGCAAACCAAAATATCGAGTAAACGTTTATCCATAGTGTTATGAGGCGCTGGCAATTGAAATAGTAAATTGGGAATACAGACAGTGTAGCCGTTTAAGGGTGAAGAGGTGAGGTTTAGAGGTTGTAGCGATAGGGGTCTGGTCGCTGCAAGATCGATTGCAGCCATTCAACCAAGTTATCTGGAAGTTGTAAAGACATCGGCACTACCCAAATTCGCTCATCATTAATGCCCGTGCATTTAACCGCATCTTTTTCGGTAATCAAAATGCACTGGGTGTGGATACCCTTAAAAAACTCTGGGGTGTAATCCACATGGTCGGGTAATGGGTAATGTTTGCCACTCACTCCATGTTTAGCAAGGTCATCAAAAAAGCGTTGTGGATTACCCAGGCCTGCAACCATCGCAATATTCTTTGGTAAATATTGTTCGGCAATCTGGGTCAGTGATTGGGTATTGGCTTGATTGACTAACTGGTACGGGGTATCTAAGTGAGCACCCAAAGTAAATGCGCGCCGACCCAAAAAATATTCATCCAAAATCCCGCTCTTGGAGTTCTTGGGCGCGCCAGTCAATAGGGTGGCATCACGTCCACGTGTTGCAGGCTCGCGGAGCGGACCGGCAGGTAGCAAAAAGCGGTTACCTTCACCGCGAGCATCGCGGACAACAAATTCAATATCGCGTCCACCTTCGCGTGCAGGCCAGCGCACTAGGCCACGATGTTGCAGGCCATCGTCACTAATAATCACATCGACTTCAGGTGAATGCTTTAGCAAAGCGCGAATACTTTGCTGGCGTTTTGGAAAGACCCAGAGTGGAAATTGATTGTGGGTACGCTTAGCAATTAGGACCGGCTCGTCACCCGCTAATGAGGGATCGGAATCACTGCTTACTTGCATCGGTGAAGTTTGGGATGCTGAACCATAGCCACGGCTAATAATTCCTGGCTTCCATCCGAGGCGGCTTAAGCGCTCTGCTAGCGCAATCACAATCGGTGTCTTACCAGTCCCACCTACCCGAATGTTACCCACAATAATGATGGGTACCGGAGCTGGCTGTGATCGTGTGAGATCTAGATCTGCAATCAGTTTGCGCAAACGCAGTACACAACCGTATAGCCAAGAGAGCGGCCACAGGATCAAACTAGTCGGGCCACGTCTTTCCCAAAACTTCGGGGCTTTGCGAAATAAGGAGAATGCCATGCTGATCTTGGAGCCCGTGATTACTTTTTGGTCTGACTACTAAAAACAATATTACTAAGATTGGCATCACGCGCAGCTTCGAGCGCAGTCATGACGGCTTGATGGGGTGCTTTGGCATCGGCATCAATATTGACTTGGAGGGTGTTCGCCGATGCACCCGATTGCGTGCTAAGTTGAGTTAGGACGCTACTTAATTGTGTACGGTCAGTAACTTTGCCGTTAATCGCAAAGCGACCATCACGACTGACTGCAATATGAATTTGTTTGCTCTCCACTTGTGCTTCGCTACCATTGGCAGTAGGTAAGGTGATGGCCAATTCTTGGTAGCGTGTAAAGGTAGTGGAGATCATTAAAAAGATCAGTACCACTAAGAGCACATCAATAAAGGGAATGAGATTAATTTCAGGTTCAGCAGAAACTGCACCACTGCCTAATGAGAATCGATTTCTCTGTGCGGAGTGAGTATCAAGCCAACTCATTTTGCTGATTCAGTGGGGTAGAGTTTTTTGAATAATTGGCGAGTGAACTCTTCACATTCGCGTTGACGTTGATTGGCCATCGCCCGCAACCCTCTCCAGGCAGCTAGTGCTGGTATTGCAATGAGCAAGCCAAATGCAGTGTTGTAGAGTGCTACCGAAATACCGTGTGCCAGTTGCTGAGGGCTACCTGCCGCACCATTAATAGCACCTTGGCTTCCAAAGATTTCAATCATGCCAACGACGGTGCCAAATAAGCCCAGCAATGGCGCTACCGTAGCAATCGTTGCGAGGGCGCCTAAATAACGATCGAGTTTTTGCCAGACGTTTTGTGCGGTGGCTTGGAGCTCTTCTAAGGCCGCCGCTGAACTACTACCCGCTACCTTCTCTTTAAAGACGCAAGCAAATAAGGAGGTTGCTGGTGAGAGTTGCGCTAATTGACTAATTTGCTCTCCAGCAAGCGTGTGTTGGTTTTGGAGTTGGTTAGCCAAGGTAAAAGTGGTCTCAAGACTGCCAACCGGAAAAATATGGGTTTGGCGCAAATACCAACTACGCTCAATCACAATGGCTAAGCCAATAATGGAGATGATGAGTAAAGGCCAAATAGGCCAGCCAGCGGATAGTAAGATGGAGTACATAAGCTCAGTACTTTAGCTGAATTAAAAAGCCCGTTTCGGAAAGATTGCCTGTGGATAACTCTGTGCAAAACTTTTCTATAGGGGCGCGCTAAGTCCTTGATCGATGGTAGAGGGTCTGGGCTAGCCCCCAAATGAGCTCAAAATACTGTTATAAATAAGCTATACAAATCAAAGGCTTATAGTTTTACTGTAGTATTTATGAGACGTTTTGGGTCAGTGATTACTTACTTATAAGCATTAAACCCAAGGCCAATAGGCCTCTGTGGATATTTATTGGCCCCCAGGCCTGATCGTTTGAAGAGTAAAGAGAATAAATGTCGGAAATATCAAGGGAAATCCTGTCAGTTGGCGATCTAAACCGCGCTATTGCGGCCTCATTAGAGGATCGCTTTGATACTGTTTGGGTCAGCGGGGAGATTTCCAACTTCAAGGCTTATGACAGTGGACATTGGTACTTCTCATTAAAGGATGAAGAGGGTCAAATTCGCTGCGTCATGTTCCGTGGCCGTAATGGCCAAGTGGGCTTTATGCCGCAATCGGGGGATTTGGTTGAGGTTAGTGCCAGCCTCGGTATGTATGTTCCCAGGGGCGATATTCAGCTCACCATTCAAACACTGCGCCGTGCAGGCATGGGTGGATTGTATGAAGCGTTTTTAAAACTCAAAGCCAAACTCGCTAAAGAAGGCCTGTTTGATGAAGAACGCAAACGTGACATTCCAACGCACCCGCGATCGATTGGCATCATTACTTCACCACAAGCAGCAGCGCTCAAAGATGTATTGAGCACCTTGGCAAGACGTGCACCGCATATTCCGATTGTGATTTATCCAACGTTGGTACAAGGTCCTGATGCACCTGCAGGAATTATTGCTGCACTTAAGGCGGCAGAACAAGAACACGCAGTCGATGTGATTTTGTTAGTGCGTGGCGGTGGCAGTATTGAAGATCTGTGGGCATTTAATGATGAGCAATTGGCTTATGCCATTGCAAGCTCACCGATACCTGTAGTAAGTGGCGTAGGTCATGAAACCGATTTCACGATCGCTGACTTTGTGTCGGATTTACGTGCGCCAACCCCCACGGGGGCTGCAGAGCTGGCTGCCCCAAGGCGCGATCAAATGCTGCAAGAGTTGGATGCCATCATGCAGGCACTCTTGCAACAGATACGCCAACGCGTTGAGCGTGAGGCACAAACGCTCGATCAATTAGCGCTCAGACTTGGTCATGCATTACCAAATCCTGATCGCATGCGCGAACAAATCACGAGTTATCAGCAGCGACTTACACAAGCATGGTCAGTGCGTGTCGAAAATTGGAAGCGCAATCAATCGCACTATCAATCGCAATTAGAAATGCTCAACCCACAAAGAACTTTAGAGCGGGGTTATGCAGTGGTTCTGAATGTGGGTGAGGGTTTTCATGCAGCACGTAAGCCAGGCGATTTGCATACTCATGCTGAATATGAAATTCGATTAGCAGAAGGCGCTGCTACTGTGCAGTTTGAAAAAGTCACCACAATCAAAGACGCTAGCTAAGCGTTAAAGACTAGGGGCTTTGCCCTATTAAACGCTTTATAAGATATTGGGTTCTATTTCTAGACTGACACCAAACTCTTTGCGCACTGCCTCTTGAATGCATTTGGCTAAACCCAAAATATCCTGGGCTGTGCCTTCCCCATGATTGACGAGTACTAGGGCTTGGTTTTCATAAACACCCACATGACCCATGCGCTGGCCCTTAAAGCCGCATTGATCAATGAGCCAGCCAGCAGCCAATTTACGCTTGCCAGAGCGGTCTGGGTAGGAGATCAGCCCTGGGTATTTATGTAGCAGGGTTTCGTATTGCTCGTTGGGAATAATAGGGTTCTGAAAGAAGCTACCAGCATTGCCAATCACCTTAGGATCTGGGAGTTTGTGAGTGCGAATTTTGCACACCGCTAAAAAGATCTCTTCGGCGCTGGGCTTGGGATTGGATTCAAACTGCTTTGCCAGATCCGCATAGTGAATACGTGCTTGCCAGTGTTTAGGAGTTTTAAAAACGACCTTTGTCACGATAAACCGTTGGGGATTTTGTTTGAAGTAGCTATCGCGATAAGCAAAACAGCAGGCATCTTTATTCAGAGTGACAAAGGCTTGGTCTTTTGTATCGTAGGCTTGTACGCTCTCGATAAACTCACCCACCTCTAGTCCATAGGCACCAATATTCTGAATGGGCGCAGCGCCTACAGTGCCCGGGATGAGCGCTAGGTTTTCAAGTCCCGGAAAATTATTCTCTAAGGTCCAGGCAACAAATTCATGCCAGTTCACGCCACCACCAACGGTAATGCGCGTGAATTCGCCAGCGTCATCTACCTTGATTCCTGAGATATTCATCAGTAGGGTAGCGCCTGGTAGAACCTTGGGCAAAATGACATTACTGCCGCCACCTAAAACCCGCCATGGCAGTTTTTGCTCTGCAATCTGCTGCATGATCCCCGGAATTTGCTCGGCGGTATCAATTTCAAAAGCCCATTGTGCAGTAGCGTCAAACCCAAAGGTGTTGCGATCCTTGAGCCCAAGATTTGGGTGAGATTTGGGGCTGGGGGGCGCAGATGAGGCAAAGTTCATGCCACAATCTTATTCGAATGCGCGCCAAATGCGCAGATAATCCAGAGATAATTGGGTGATTGCTCGCATGTGAGCTACAAAAACCGATAGATTACAAAAGGAGTGAAAAATGCCCTCATTTGACGTTGTATGCGAACCCGATATGGTTGAGCTCAAAAATGCGATTGAGCAGTCCAATAAAGAGATTAGCAACCGTTTTGACTTTAAGGGCTCTGATAGCCGTGTAGAGCAAAAAGATGAAGCCCTCATTTTGTTTGGTGACGATGACTTTAAATTGGGTCAAGTGCGCGATGTGCTCATTAACAAAATGGCCAAGCGCAATGTGGATGTGCGCTATCTCAAAGATGACAAAACTGAAACCATTGGTGGTGATAAGCGCAAACAAACCATGAAGATCCAAAAAGGGATTACTTCAGATCTGGCAAAAAAAGTCGTACGCATTATTAAAGACAGTAAGCTCAAAGTGCAAGCGAGTATTCAAGGGGATGCCGTACGTGTCACCGGCGCTAAGCGTGATGACTTGCAAGAAACCATGGCACTTCTGAAAAAAGAAGTGACTGAAGCGCCATTGGGCTTTAATAACTTCCGTGACTAATGCTGCAGCAAAGATAGCTCCAGCAAGCCAAGAGGCGATTGAACGCTTTTGTGATGCTTGTTGGCTAGAGGATGGGCTGGCACAAAACAGTTTGTCAGCCTATCGCCGAGACCTGCTATTGCTGGCCCAGTGGTTGTATCAGCAGTCAGGTGCTGACCTCTACTCCGTAACGGAAAAAGACCTGACAGCCTATATAGCCTATCGTCGCGCCGATAAGGCAACAACTGCCAATCGCAGATTAACGGTATTTAAGCGTTTTTATCGACACGCACTACGAATCAACTTGGTCAAAAGCGATCCGTGTATTGGCTTGCGTGCTGCTAAGCAAGCACTGCGTTTTCCAAAAACATTGAGTGAAGATCAAGTAAGTGCATTACTCAAAGCGCCGGATGTGGAAACGCCATTGGGTTTGCGCGATCGCACGATGTTAGAGCTCATGTATGCCAGTGGTTTGCGCGTCTCAGAAATTGTGGCACTCAAAACCGTAGCGCTCGGGCTGAATGAAGGTGTTGTGCGAGTAGTCAATGGCAAAGGCGGCAAAGAGCGCCTCGTGCCTTTTGGTGGGGAAGCGGGGCAGTGGTTGCGGCGCTATCTTGCGGAAGCGCGCACCCCTTTGTTGGAGGGTAAAACGAGTGATGCAGTGTTTGTGGGGCGCCATACTGGCACAGGTTTAACTCGGCAGGCCTTTTGGGCGCTTATCAAGCGCTATGCCACCGTGGCTAATATTCCTGTGGCCCTATCACCGCACACCTTACGCCATGCCTTTGCAACCCATCTGTTAAACCATGGGGCCGATTTGCGGGTGGTGCAGTTATTGCTGGGCCACGCAGATATTTCCACTACCCAGATTTACACCCATGTTGCCAGAGAGCGACTCAAGTCTATCCACCAGCAGCACCATCCTCGCGGTAGCTGATTAAAACCAATAAAAGTGTTTAAGATGACGTTATGACCTTGACCCTCGATCTTTTGCTCATTCCGATTGCTTATTTGATTGGCTCCATTTCCTTTGCGGTAGTTGTCAGTAAGTGTATGAATTTGCCTGACCCCCATTCTTATGGCTCGGGTAATCCGGGCGCTACCAATGTGTTGCGTACGGGCAATAAATTGGCTGCCGTACTCACGCTCATTGGCGATGCCTTAAAGGGTTACTTGGCAGTTATGTTGGCTCGCATCATCTTGGGCGATCAATCTTTAACTGCTTCCTTAAATTCTTGGTTGTTGTGCGGTGTAGTGCTCGCTGTTTTTCTGGGGCATTTATTTCCAGTGTTTCATGGCTTTAAGGGTGGCAAAGGCGTTGCTACTGCCTGCGGTATTTTGTTTGGCGTGAACGCCATACTGGGAATGGCAACCTTGGGCACCTGGATTATCGTGGCGCTCTTCATGCGCTACTCTTCCTTGGCTGCATTGGCAGCAGCTATTTTTGGCCCGATCTATTTTGTCTTCTTATTTGGTTTTCAGCCTATGGGTATTGCGCTCTTGATTGTGTGCTTGCTGCTGATCTGGCGCCACCGTAGCAATATTCATAATTTGCTCAATGGTACTGAGAGTCGTATTGGCTCCAAAAAGAAGTCAACCTAAACACTCTTTAGAAAGTACTTCATGACTATTGCTTACGCCTGCATTCTGTTTATGGGTTTATTTCCTTATGTTGCCGCAGGCATTGCTAAAAAAGGGTTTGAGCAATATGACAACAGCATGCCCAGAGCGTGGCTAGCTAAGCAAACGGGATTTAGAGCAAGAGCCAACGCAGCCCAAGCCAATCTTTTTGAATCCTTACCTCTCTTTTTTGCTGCAGTGATCATTGCTCAGATACAACAGGCGCCGCAATTTAAAATTGACCTACTGGCAATTGGCTTTGTTATTGCCAGAATTGCTTACCTGATTTGCTACATCTCCAATTGGCCCACCACGAGATCGATTGTTTGGATGGCTGGCTTAGCTTGCGTCGTAGCGATCTTTTTCCAGATCTAGTCCCATAAAAATATATTCAAGCAATTAAAAAGAGGCTACCAACACCAACATAGCCACATCTACAGAGACACTTAATACAATGCCCACTAAAAAAACATCAACCTCTTCTAAAGTTGCAAAAAAAGCACCGACTAAAAAAGTAGCCATGAGTAAAGTAAGTTCCAAAAAAGTAGCAATTAAAAAAGTATCAAATAAAAATGACGATGGCTTGCCACTCTCGGTGGTGATTCGTAAGCGTATCGAGGCAGAAAATGCTCGCTTTCACGCAAATGACAATATTGCCGCTTACATCAAGCCTGGTGAGCTAGAGCGCCTGGTTGAAGAAGTCGCTGAAAAAATGCAGGCAGTGCTCGAGAGCTTGGTGATTGATACTCAAAATGATCACAATACCCAGAACACCAGTAGGCGCGTTGCCAAGATGTATGTCCAAGAAGTCTTTAATGGGCGTTATGTAGAGCAGCCAGCGCTCACCAAGTTCCCGAATGTGAGCCGCTTAAATGAGCTCATGATCATTGGCCCAATCACAGTGCGTAGCGCTTGCTCGCATCACCTATGCCCCATCATGGGCAGAATTTGGATTGGGGTATTGCCAAGTAAAGAATCTGCCTTGATTGGTCTGTCTAAGTACTCTCGTCTGACCGAGTGGGTGATGTGTAGACCCCAGATTCAGGAAGAGGCAGTAGTTGAGCTAGCAGATATGCTGGAGAGAAAGATCAAACCCATTGGGGTAGCCGTGGTGATGGATGCCGATCACTTCTGTATGCAATGGCGCGGGGTAAAAGACCGAGACTCCAAGATGATCAATAGCGTCATGCGTGGTGCATTCCTCAAAGACTCTAATCTGCGAAGAGAATTCTTGGCTTTGATTGACCGGAAGTAAGTGGGCGCTCTATAAAGCTAAAAAGAAGCCTACTTGTTCACAATAGATATGCATTCAGGCAATTGAGGGGTATTTTTCTTAAATGCCACATCTTGAATGTTGTAAAAGTGATACAACCACAATAAGTAATGGCGCAGGGTATTTATAAGTTCAATATCATTCTTCTAGAACTCAGGGTGTATTGGTAAATAGAAAAATAAGGGAAAAGAATGAAAAAGACATTACTCGTTGTAGTTACTTCGTTAGTACTAACAAATTCTGCTATGGCAGCAGGTTCATTTGATGGAATCAATACTCAATTGGGAGTTGGGTTTGGCCAACTTTCGTCAAACTCAGATAGCTTCACTGACAACTACAGCGACCCAGGCAATAGCTATACATCGCGGGGCACTCAAAGTTACAACACTTCTGGCAATGCCAATGTCTTTGGTACGGCCTCTATCGGATATTCCTATGGATTTACTAGTAAGTTCAACTTGGCCGCTAATGCATTTTATTTAGGCGGCTCTAGTAATGCGGGCTCCAGCACCTATCTCAGTACAACTAACTATCCAACAACTTCATCCGGCTCAAATAACGTTACCCTGAAAAATATTTTTGGTGTCGTAGTTGAGCCAGGATATTATTTCGGCGATAAGAGCCTCGCTTTCTTAAAGGCTGGCATAGCTCAGGCTACAGCAGGCATTAATGGTTTTCAAAGTTATAACTACTCTAATAACAGCGGCCCAATTGGTTCAATTAACTACAATGCTTCATCAAATGTGCAGGGTGTTCTATATGGCCTGGGCTTTAAACAGTTAATAACAGAGCAAGTTTATGTTGGTTTTGAGGCGTATCAAATTCAATTTGCCAACAAGTCTTTTTCAACGGCTTACAGTGACAGCATGGGTAAAGGCACTCAATCAACCACAATCAAACCATTGGCATCATTTGCTGGCGTGACTTTGGGATATAAGTTCTAATTTTTTATTTAAAACTGCTTTTTCAAAAGCCGCTCCTTGTGAGCGGCTTTTGTTTGATAGGCAGACCTTTAGTCATTGGGGCCGGCATATTGGGTGGTTGAAATCCCCATCTCAATGCTTCATTTGCGGTGTTGGTTAAGAAAGTGTCGTAACTTTGCAACAATTCTAGAAATTAGTTATAAATTCCATATAATCGTCTCGATCCCCAAAAAGGGGCAAATTTTAATAATTACAAGGGATTAAAGAATGAAAAAGAAATTACTAGTAGCCGTTGCTACAGCAGTAGTTGCAAGTTCCGCAATGGCTCAGTCAGCTTTTGAAGGCGCATACGCTCAGATCGCTACTGGCTACGAAAACAACACCCTGACTTCCTTAGGTGGTCCTTACTCTGGTGTTGATATCAGCAATAACAAGTTTTCTGGCAATATCAGCGGTGGCGATCAAACTGCTTCTGGTGTTCCTTTGGTTTTAGGTTTGGGTTACACATTCCAGGTTACCGGACCTTGGACGGTAGGCTTAGGTGCGGATTACTCTGCTCTTAGTCAAAAAACAAACACCTATACTTTGAATAACTCTAACGGTGTTCCGCTTGCTGGGAATCAAGGTCAAATTTCAAACCGATTCAACGTTTATGTAACGCCAGGTTTCGCTATTGATAAGGACAAGTTGGTTTATGTAAAAGCTGGTTACTCAACACAGCAGCTCAAGATGACTACCAACGCAAGCGGTACAGATCCATCCTTGAGCAATACAAGCACAATGAATGGCTACATTGCAGGTATTGGATATAAACAAATTATCACTGGTGGCATCTATGGTTTCGTTGAAGGTAACTATATGAGCTATAGCCATACTGGCTATACGAACTCATGGACTTCTACAAATGGAAACTATAAGAATTCCTACAATGGCAATCCTGCAGCAAGCGCTTACAACCTCCTCGTTGGTGTTGGCTACAAGTTCTAATTCAATATAGTCCAGTTGTAATAAAAAGCCGCTCCTTGTGAGCGGTTTTTTATTACCTAAGCTTTATCCTCAAGATTACCTATTCACTAGCAATGTTTGTTAAGCTGGATCCCCTTAATAGAAAGTGCGAGAGCTTGCTCATGTTGCGGATTATTTTCTTCATTGTTTGTATTGGCTCTCTTGGCGCCTGTAGTGTCATCCCTGACAAAAACCAAGATCCCGCCAAAAATAATGTTGCCACTTATCGCAAGGACTTTAAGGAGTGCCGGGAAGATTACCCAGAGCAACAAGGGTCCGGAGTGCACATTCGGCAATGGGAAGGTTGTATGAATTTAAAGGGCTGGAAATAATCTATTTCTGATTTTGCTTTTAGTGAGAACAGTTCTCATCTATATTTGTATATAAATCAAATGCTTACGCTACACCTAGCAAGCGTAAATCATCTCCACTATGATCGGTTCTAGTTTTGAAAGCGCGTACTAAGTGTTGGTGCGTTTGCATATTGTTAGCTGTTTTATTTTTTGGAGAATCCATGAAAAATAGTCGTCGCCAATTTATGATTTTGTCTGCTGCTGGTGCCTGTACTTTGGCTTTGAACGGTAAAGTTCAAGCTCAAGCCATGGTTGCTGATACTGATCCACAAGCTGCTGCATTGGGATACAAATCTGACGCCACTAAAGTGGATAAGGCTAAGTATGCTAAATACGCTGCTGGTCAAGAGTGCGATAACTGTGCGCTTTACCAAGGTAAGGCTGGCTCTGCTGCTGGTGGTTGCCCATTGTTTGCCGGCAAACAAGTCGCGGCTAAAGGCTGGTGCTCTGCCTACGCTAAAAAGGCTTAAGCCCTTTCTAGCAATTGGGGCCAAGTCCTCAAACAACAAAAAAGACTGCTGCGGCGGTCTTTTTTGTTGGGTCTGACTGGCTCCGTCGATTTATTGCTTTCGCTTTATGATGATTTGCACTAAATAACGAAAAATAAACTATGAGACACACCGCTAAATACCTGATCAAGCGCTATTCATTTTATTTTGGGGGCGACCAACCTGAGGTGGCATGGGCAGAGCGTTTGCGTTCCTGTGCTGGGGCTTTGGTAGGTTTGATGTTGGTGTTTACGATCGCCAAATTACTCGGTGAGCTTGCAGGTATTGACGAGTGGCTGATGGCTTCTTTGGGGGCTAGCGCCTTACTGGTGTTTGCTTTACCCGGTAGTCCCATGGCCCAGCCGTGGGCGGTGATTGCTGGCAATACGCTTTCAGCACTCATTGGCATCACAGCAGTAATCCTGATTCCTGAGCCTTTACTGGCTATGCCAATAGCAGCTAGCCTGTCGATTATGGGAATGTTTATTTTGCGCTGCCTACATCCACCTGCAGCTGCGGTAGCGTTGATTGTGGTGTTGGGCCATGTCACCCATTACCGCTATGCCTTATTTCCAGTAATGGTCGATTCCATCTTGTTGATTGTGGCTGGGGCTATTTATAGCAATTTGACGGGAAAAGTCTACCCAAATAGGCCTAAATGAAGACAGTTCCTATAACTGCCCTTAAAAATTAATTATTTAGGCCTATTTTCTTCTATCTGTAGCTATCTTTTGATAAATCAGCTTATTTGATTTTTGTTGCTGCAATCGAGGCGATGCAGTCTTTAATGCCGTAGTTGTGGTATTTGCCGGCGTTTTCCTTTTTAAGGGATTGGGCGCACTCCACTACAGAATTGCGAACGTTGATTTTTGGGGTGTTAGCTGTGCTCATATTGACTCCTGTATGTTTCTAATGGGTTTGTGATTGAACTCATTTGGCTAAATTTACAAACTAAGCGCTATATTGCGCCCTTTATCTGGCCAGCACCTATTTTATAAAAGATTTTCACCCTATATAAAGCGATAAAATCTAGAGCTATTGGGCTAAATTCAATATAAGACCCAAATTGCACAATATATTCAAAAGGTTGGCTATTTGCTTATGACGCAAGTTTTGCCCGTAATTCTCTGTGGGGGGTCTGGAACTCGTCTTTGGCCGCTTTCCCGCTCTGGATTCCCAAAGCAATTCTTGGTGCTTTCTGGCGATGGCTCAAATCAAAGCCTCTTTCAACAGGCGATTGGCCGCATTCATTCGGTTGCTGGCAAAGACATTAGCCTAGGTAAGACAGTCATTGTTACCAATGAAGAACATCGCTTTTTAGCGCTCGATCAACTGCGTGAATTAAAAGCAGTTGAGGCCACTTTATTGTTAGAGCCTTCTGGTCGTAACACTGCTCCTGCATTAACGCTGGCTGCACTATACGCACAAGAGCAAGGCGGCACAAATAGTGACCCGATTTTGGTAGTGACGCCTGCAGATCAAACCGTTACCAATCCTGCGGCATTTACAAAGGCATTGGCTCAAAGTATTGCGATTGCCAAAGAAGGTGCCATTGCTATTTTGGGTATTACACCAACCGCTCCTGAAACAGGGTATGGCTACATCAAAGTTAGTGGTGATACTGGTGATGCAGGTCTGGTAGTGGAGCGTTTTGTAGAGAAACCAAACGAAGCGACTGCGAAGCAATACTTGGCTGAAGGTGGCTACTACTGGAACGGCGGCATGTTTGTTCTCAAGGCTAGTGTTTGGTTAGCTGCATTAAAAGAATACCGTCCTGATATTTTGGCTGCAACCGAAAAAGCATGGCAGGGCAAAGCAAGCGATGCCTCTGGTGATGCTGTGTTTATTCGTCCTGCAAAAGAATTGTTTAATGCCATTCCAAGTGAGTCAGTTGACTATGCCGTCATTGAAAAATGTCCAGGCAAGTTGCCCATCAAGATGGTAGAGCTTGATGCAGGCTGGAATGATTTAGGCGCATGGGATGCCGTGTGGCAAGTTGGCAAGCAAGATGCCAATGGCAATGTCACTAATGGCGATGCCTTGCTGACTAACTCTAAGAATTCACTCATTCATGCAAGTAGCCGTTTAGTCAGTGCCGTGGGCGTAGAAAATCTGATCATCGTAGAGACTGCGGATGCCGTTCTGGTGGCCGATCGCAAAAATAGCCAAGATGTTAAAAATATTGTTGGCCAGCTTGAGACGCAAAAGCGTGAAGAAAAGAATTTGCATCGCAAAGTGTCCCGCCCCTGGGGCTGGTATGACAGCGTGGATGAGGGCGAGCGTTTTAAGGTAAAGCGTATACAGGTAAAACCTGGCGCGAGTTTGTCATTGCAAATGCACCACCACCGTGCTGAGCATTGGATTGTGGTCAAGGGTACTGCAGAGATTACCAACGGCGATCAAGTACTTTTACTCACGGAGAATCAAAGTACCTATATTCCTCAGGGCCAGACGCACCGCTTGGCCAACCCGGGTAAGACTCCACTAGAAATCATTGAGGTGCAGTCCGGCAGCTATTTGGGTGAAGACGACATTGTGCGTTTTGAAGATACCTATGGCCGCAGTTAATGAATCATCATTATTTAGTAAATATTCAGTAAAAATAGAAGAGTCAATATATGAGTAAGCAAAAAGTCGCGTTAATCACTGGTATCACTGGTCAAGATGGTTCTTATCTTGCTGAGTTCCTTTTAGAAAAAGGCTACATTGTTCATGGCATTAAGCGTCGCGCCTCTTCTTTTAATACCGAGCGTATTGATCATATTTATCAAGATCCGCACATTAATCACCCCGATTTGATTTTGCATTACGGCGATTTAACGGATACCAGTAACTTGGTACGCATTATTAAAGAGTGCCAACCGGATGAGATTTACAACTTAGGCGCTCAGTCTCATGTAGCCGTCTCTTTTGAGTCGCCAGAGTACACGGCTGATGTCGATGCGATTGGCCCGTTGCGCATGTTAGAAGCCATTCGTATTTTGGGTCTAGAAAAGAAAACCCGCTTCTATCAGGCGTCGACTTCCGAGCTTTATGGATTGGTGCAGGAGATTCCACAAAAAGAAACGACCCCGTTTTATCCTCGTAGCCCATATGCAGTAGCAAAAATGTACGCCTACTGGATTACTGTGAACTACCGTGAGGCTTATGGCATTTATGCTTGTAACGGCATTTTGTTTAACCATGAGTCTAAGCGCCGTGGGGAAACTTTCGTGACTCGCAAAGTCACCCGCGGTTTGGCCAATATTGCCCAAGGTCTTGAGAAGTGTCTTTATATGGGCAATATCGATGCCTTGCGTGACTGGGGTCATGCCAAAGACTATGTGCGTATGCAGTGGCTGATGCTTCAACAAGATAAGCCAGAAGATTTTGTGATTGCTACTGGTGTGCAGTTTACCGTTCGTGAATTTATTATTCGTAGCGCCAAGCAATTGGGCATTACCTTGAAATTTGAAGGGGCTGCCGAAAATGAAAAGGCTATTGTTGCCTCGATTGAAGGCGATAAGGCTCCAGCATTAAAAGTAGGTGATGTGATTGTGCAAATTGACCCACGCTACTACCGTCCAACGGAAGTGGAAACGCTCTTGGGTGATCCAACAAAGGCAAAAGAGAAGCTTGGCTGGGTCCCAGAAATCACTCTTGATCAAATGATCGTTGAGATGGTGGCCAATGACTTAGACAAGGCCAAGCAACATGCGCTATTGCTCAAGCATGGTCACTCTGTAGCTGTTGGTAAAGAGAATTAATTAAAAAATGGCCCTAGATTTAAATCAAAAGATATATGTAGCTGGTCACCGTGGCATGGTGGGTTCTGCCATTGTGCGCAACCTTAAGGCCAAGGGTTATACCAATATTGTTACTCGCACCCATGCCGAGCTTGATCTCACCAATCAGGCGGCTGTTGAAGCCTTTTTCAAAGCGGAGAAGCCAGATCAAGTTTATTTGGCCGCTGCGAAGGTAGGGGGTATTTATGCCAATAATACTTTTCCGGCAGAATTTATTTACGACAACCTCATGGTGCAAAACAATGTGGTGCACCAGGCTTTTGCCCATGGCGTTAAAAAGTTGCTATTTTTAGGTTCAAGCTGCATCTATCCTCGCATGGCTCCGCAGCCAATGAGTGAAGATGCCCTCCTGACTGGAAAGTTGGAGCCAACCAATGAGCCGTATGCGATTGCCAAAATTGCAGGCATTAAATTGTGTGAAAGCTATAACCGCCAATATGGCCAGTCTCACGGTGTGGATTACCGCTCAGTGATGCCAACTAATTTATACGGTCCAGGTGATAACTATCACCCTGAAAATAGCCACGTCATCCCAGCACTCATCCGTCGTTTTCATGAAGCAAAAGTGGCTAATGCGCCAGAGGTGGTGATTTGGGGAACGGGCACTCCGAAGCGTGAGTTTTTGTATGTTGATGATATGGCGGCAGCTTCCGTGTTTGTAATGGAGTTGGATAAATCAGCTTACGATGCCCAAACTGAGCCCATGCAAAGTCATATTAATGTGGGGTATGGGGATGATGTCACGATTGCCCAGCTTTCCTCTGCTGTGGCTAAGGCTACCGGCTATCAAGGCAATATTGGTTTTGATACTTCCAAGCCTGATGGCACACCGCGAAAGTGGATGGATTCCAAACGTCTTAATAATTTAGGCTGGAAGCCACAAGTTGATTTAGAGCGCGGTCTTGCTTTAGCTTATGCGGACTTTTGTAAAGAAGTTGCCTGATCGTTCATGATCAATGGGTAAGCTGGCTAACTGGACTCTAGCGCTTGCGCAAAAGACGGTCACTCGCCTAGATCGTCAGCAAGAGTCGGTCAAAGTATTTCTAAAGCATGATTACGAGTTTTCAATAGCCAATACACGCCTTGTCTCTAGTCGGGGTTTATTGGCAAACTGCGACGTGAAGTCATCAAACCCGATTTCTTCTGAAGTCGATCAAACTTACTTGGACAGCATCCCTCGGCAAGTCGGTGCTTTAGAGCACCTAGATCGACCAGTCAGTATTTATGTTTGCTCGGATGGACTCTCTTATTTTGCTCAGAACATACTTCCCAAGTTGCAGCAAGTATTTGTACTGGTCAGTGGGGATAGCGATTTGGCAATTTCCGCCAAGACCTTAGGTGGTGATTTTGAGGCAATTGCAAATCATCCTTTATTAAGCGTCTGGTTTGCACAAAATACAGATGAAACCCACGCCAAAGTGCATCCACTGCCTATCGGCTTGGATTTTCATTCGCGCTGGAGAGATGCTCAGATTTGGGGTGGTGGTTTTATTCTCCCGTCGATGCAAGAGGCGGAGCTACGCCACATCTTGAGTCAATCGCCACCATGGACGAAACGAAAAATGCTCGCGTATTGCAATTGGGGGGTATCTGTTGATCGTGGTGATCGCATGCAATGCAAAGAGCAAATGCATCCTCAAGCCTACTTTTATCAAACCCAACGCTCAAGTCGAACTGATACGTGGGTAGAGCAAGCCCAATATGCTTTTGTTACTAGTCCAAGTGGTGCTGGTTTAGATTGTCACCGTACTTGGGAGGCTTTAGCCTTAGGTTGTGTGCCTATTGTGAAGCGCTCGCTGATGACTGAGGTATTTGAGCAATTGCCGGTAATGGTTGTAGATAATTGGGCGCAAGTCAACCCGCAGTTATTGCACAGTGAAGCAGCACGTTTAAGTGCCCAAACCTTTGACTTCTCAAAGTTGTTGTTAAGTTACTGGATTCATCGAATCCATCAGGCAGATGTTATGCCTTCACTATGCTTGACACTAAATCAGACTCAAAACTTATTGATATGAGTGCTTCCTCACTAAATACCCTAGTGCCTATTACTCAAGCGACCGTATTGCTTGCTGGGACAGCTCGTGATGTTGCTGCCCATATTGGCTCTGAAATGAGTCATTTAATTGCGGCTACAAAGCAATTTAAACAAGTCTTTGTATTGGTAGTGGAAAGTGACTCTTCTGACAATACGGTATCAGTATTGGAGGATTTAAAGAAGAGTATCCCCAACTTTGATTACTTGGCTTTGGGTAAGTTATCGGAGCATATTTCAAGCAGAACCGAGCGCCTAGCGCATTGCCGCAATCAAGTTATTGAAGCTGTTCGTAATAATCCCTTGTATGCAGCAGTCGATTATGTGATGCTGGCCGACCTAGATGGCCTGAATTCTGAATTAACTGCCTCGGCGATTACCAATTGCTGGAGTGGCGCCACTCCTTGGGATGTGGTGACTGCGAACCAGCTTGATTTTTACTACGATGTCTATGCACTACGTCATCGTGACTGGTCACCTAGCGATTGCTTGTCCCAGCAGATTCGCTTGGAGCCTGTATTGGGTCATGATGCTTCGATTAATTTATCCGTTTGGGCTAAGCAAGTGAAGTTACCACCCGAGCGCGGTTATATTGAGGTCGAATCCGCTTTTGGTGGTTTTGCAATTTATAAGAGGTCAGCTTTTTTAGCTGGCACTTACATTGGTCGCATGATCGATGATGGTCAAGAAAAAGATGTTTGTGAGCATGTGGCTATGCATGCTGCTATTCGCAAAGCGGGATATCGAATTTTTATTAATTGCGCTCTAATCAATTGCAAGAGACCAGCAGATCCAAATCAAAAGCAGAAACAATCTGGCTTAATGATGAGCGGTATTAGAAGCTTGGGCATCATCTTGTTTGGCAAGAAGCGCTTTAAAAAGTATCTCGATTTACTGGCGCCATAATTCTCGACCTGATGATTGATTACCCAATAATTTTTTTGAGTTTTCGTTTTAAAGACTGTTTACGCTTCTCAATATATTGCTGAAAAGCATATGGCGCATAAGCCCAATAGGTTATTTCGTTTGTTTTTAAAAAGGTTGCCATACAGGCCTTGGCAGTTCCTTGAAAATGCAAGGCCGCCACTGGAATTGCTGTATTCGAGCTGCCGAGATAGGCTTGGTACTGCCCGTTCTGAGTGGTGATCTTCTTAAGGTGAACATTGCTTACCATCTCAAATTCATGATCAAAACAATTTCCAGTTTGATTCAGGTTGTTATCAAACAGAGGTAATCCGTAAAGATGGGCATCGGCTAAATTCAAAATATTCAGGTTAGTTCTTTGCCATAGATAAAGTGCAGTCATATCGCAAATACCGCCAGGGATTTTGTGTATTTGGTGGTAAGTGTATTTTTCATCAAGCAGGCGCCTGCTATCGCCCTGGTAGAGTTGACCTAGAAATAGAATGAATTGCTGCAGGCCACTCAAGGTCCAATAAGAGCAATGTGGAGAAGATGCGAGTACATAGTCTTCTTGATGGGGCGTTGAAAAGGCAGCTTCACTTTTTTGAATTAATGGATGCCCTTGTACTTTGGATAAGTCGGCAGTTAATACCAGGTCACTATCGATCATCCAGAAATGATCAAGCCCTAATTGTTTAGCAACTTCGTACAGATAGAAGTAGCGTTTAAAGCATAAGAGCTCAAATTCCCGGGTCGCCGTCGACATATGTACATAATGGCGCTCAAATTCCTCATAAAGTGGCAGTGAAATCTGACTATCTTCATAGAATTGATCACAGATTTGGCCTGTAGCCGCATCATTGCCAATCAGGATGGCCTGGTTGCCAAATTTTTTGACAAATTGAGCGGCAATCTTGAGGTAATCCTGTGATCCATGGTGAATCACGAAGACGGTTGCGGGGGTTGGGTGTGGCATCAGTAAATTTAGGGGCTGTAGGCTGCTATTAGGGCTCAATGTACTGCTATTAATCGATTAAAATCAAGACATTATGCCAATCTAGTGTGGGTTGGCGACCTTTATGCCTTTATGAACCTTCAAGACCGCCAAATTCTGTTTCGCTTACTGAGCTATTTGCGGCCCCATTACAAGCTCTTTATTGCCTCGATTTTGGCAACTGTGGTGGTAGCGGGTTCTGAAACCTCGATTCCGGCACTCATGAAGCCACTCTTGGATGATGGCTTCACCGGGAAAATGAACCATACCCTCTGGATGATTCCTTTCCTTTTAGTCGGTTTGGCTATGGTGCGAAGCTTGTCACAGTTTGCATCCAATTACTTGCTGACTCGCATGACCAACAACATCCTGCTTACCTTACGCGAGCAAATGTTTAGTCGTTTAATGCATGCAAAGTCAGATCTTTTTTTAAAGAGCACAGCATCAAATTTAATTAATGCTGTGGTCTTTGAGGTGGGTAATGCACTTTCAGTGATGGGCAGTTTATTAATTAATCTTTTGCGTGATGCGCTTACGGTAGTTGGATTATTGGGTTACTTGCTTTACTTAAATTGGCGCCTCACATTCTTGGTGTTAGCAATTTTTCCAGTTGTAGCATTTCTATCAAACAAGATTAATAAGCGCCTAAGAAAAATTAATCGACAGCAACAAGAGATGACAAGTGAGCTCGCTTATATTGTTGAGGAATCTTCTGCCGGCCATAAATTAGTCAAGCTGCATGGTGGGCAGGCTTATGAGATGCGGCGCTTTATGGATCGCGCAAAGACTCTCTATCAGTTCTCTATGAAATCTGCAGTAGCAGGGGGCATGAATCAACCGGCAACCCAATTAATTGCCTCTACAGCACTCTCGCTGGTATTGGTTGTGGCGCTGATGCAGTCGTCCTCTCAAGGCACTACGGTAGGAGAGTTCGCTTCCTTCATTACGGCAATGATGCTCATTATTTCCCCCATTAAGCATATTGCAGATGTGGGTCAACCGCTGCAACGGGGTTTTACTGCGGCTGAGATGGTCTTTGAATTAATGGATCAAGAGATGGAATCGGATCCCCAGAAAAAAGACCAAGAGATATCTTTAGAAATTGCTAAGGGAAAAATTCGTTTTGATGATGTTTCATTTTCTTATCAACAAAGCGATGATCGTGCAGCAGCCATACAGCACTTTGACATGACTATTGAGCCAGGTGAAGTAATTGCTTTAGTGGGGCCGTCGGGCGCTGGTAAAACAACGCTAGTAAATTTGTTGCCCCGTTTCTTAAGACCCAGCTCTGGGAGCATCTATTTGGATGATATTGGCTTAGACAATCTTGCATTAAAAGATTTGCGTCGTCAGATCTCCTTTGTCGGCCAAGATGTCGTCCTGTTTAATGATTCCATTGCAGTGAATGTTGCGTACGGTGTATCGCCAGAGAAAATTGATCGAGCAAGAGTTACGCAAGCGCTAGAGGCAGCTAACCTCACCAATATGCTTGCTGAGTTGCCAAATGGTATCGATACCGTTATTGGCGATAACGGCAATCAGTTCTCTGGTGGACAGCGTCAGCGTTTGGCCATTGCTAGAGCAATTTATAAGAATGCCCCCATCCTTATTTTGGATGAGGCTACTTCAGCCCTAGATTCCGAGTCAGAACGTCAGGTTCAAGCTGCCATGGATCGATTAATGGCTGGCAGAACTACGATTGTGATTGCCCACCGGCTATCAACCATTGAGCATGCGAATCGTATTGTGGTGATGGAAAAAGGCAAGATTGCTGAATTGGGCACCCATGAGCAATTAATTGCAAAAGATGGGCTTTATGCACATCTGCATCGCTTACAATTTTTAGAAGCTTAACTAGGTCGCAATTGTGAATATTCTTCTAACGGGTGGTTTGGGTTATATCGGTAGCCATGTGGCTGTGGTATTAACCGAGGCCGGCCATCAAGTGACTATTTTGGATAATCTTTGCAATTGCAAGATTGAGGTGTTAGATCGCTTGGAAAAGATTCTGGGGAAGGCGCCCGCATTCACTAAGGGTGATATTCGGGATCAGGCGCTCCTAGAGTCGATCTTAAAACAAGAAAAAATTGAGGCAGTCATTCATTTTGCTGGGTTAAAAGCAGTTGGAGAGTCTGTAAAAGAACCCCTCATGTATTACGAGAACAATGTTGGTGGAACAATTTCGCTTCTGCAGGCAATGAAAAATTGCTAAGTAAAGACCATTGTTTTTAGCTCCAGCGCTACAGTCTACGGAACACCTCAATATCTGCCCCTAGATGAGGAGCATCCAACCAATCCAGAAAGTCCTTATGGGCAGACAAAATTACAAATCGAAGAAATCCTAAGGGATTTGGCGAAATCCGATCCGAGTTGGAAAATGATTGCTTTACGTTACTTTAATCCAGTAGGAGCGCATGAGTCAGGTCTTATTGGCGAGGAGCCCAATGGCATTCCAAACAACTTGATGCCTTATGTTTCTCAAGTTGCCGCAGGAGTCTTGCAGCAACTCAAAATATTTGGCGACGATTACCAAACACCAGATGGCACTGGTGTTCGTGATTACATTCATGTCATGGATCTTGCTGAAGGGCATGTTTCAGCACTCGAGTATCTATCAAAGGGTGCCCCTGCATTTTCAATTATGAATTTAGGTACTGGTGGCGGTTGTAGTGTTTTAGAGCTTGTCAATTTGTACGAAAAAGCCTCTTCTCAAAAGATTGCCTATGAGATAGCCCAAAGAAGAGCGGGTGATATTGCCTCTTGCTATGCTAATGTAGACAAAGCAGCCGCCCAAATGGGTTGGAGGGTAACGCGCTCTTTATCGAAAATGTGTGAAGATTCGTGGCGTTGGCAAAGTCAAGCTAAGGCGCCAGGCAAATGAGCATCAACATAGTAACCCAATCTCAACAAAGCGCTTTATCCAAGACCCCTAATTTAGTAACGCTTTGCTTATGCTGGAACTTTGTAGTTTTGTATGGCATTTGGTTGCAGCCGCATACAGTATTTGTTCGTCATACCAGCTTGATCATCGGCGCATTGTTGGGCTGCTGGGTTATTTCACAGAACTGGAAATTGTTTTTTCAGATCAAAGCTTTGCCGATTTGGCTCATCGGCCTACTTTTGGTTTGGGTCACTATTCATTTGTTGTTCATTGGCCAGGATCATAGTGCTCAACTATTTGAGTACACGCGTATTTGGAAAAAGATAGCCTTGAGTATTCCTTTTGGCATTGGATTGGGAATTAGTCTGCTTAAATGTTCGGATGATTTTGAGAAAACTAATAAATATTGGCGCATTATTTATTTTGGATTTTTGACGCCAAGTATTGTTTACTTTATTAAGCTCTTGGCTACCAAATTTGCTGTGGTGTTGGGATACCAAACCCCTGCATACTTAATTCTTTCGCCAGATCATATGAGTGATATCTGGGGTGTATCAAGAGCAGCCTATGTTTTTTTCTGCTTACCTGCTTACTTTGTAGCAATATCTCAGCTATCTAAGGTGCTTACTCAGCATTGCTGGGAATTTAAGAAAAACATCTTGTATTGGATTGCATTGGTTTTGGTCCCTGCGATTATGTTTATCGAAAATGACCGTACAGGAGTGCTTTATTGCGCCTTGGGTATTCTTTTCGAACTCTTTCTTTTTTTAAAGAACTCTAAGTTCAATGCAAAAGGTGCTAAACGCCTGCTAATTTCTTTGGCACTTGTAACTGCTTTGATCTTATTTGTCGCATCAAGTCTTCAGAGAAATCCCTTGTGGAGCACTCTCATAGCTGATGCTAAGCTAGCCGTTCAAGTTGATAAATATGACTACTGGAAACATTTAGAAAGTACTGCTAATGTACCGCCACTTCTCAATGAGTTAGGTGTTCCTATAGCTGAATCAAATTTTGATCGAATTGCATGGGGTATTCGTGGAGGTCAATTAATTCCTCAACATCCACTTGGATACGGTTTAATGACGCTCTCTTTTGGCCGTTTAAATGCCATTGACTTCCCTGGCTCTCGAACCAATATGAGTCACAGTGCTTGGCTCGACTTTACATTGGGCTATGGAATCCCAGGCTTCTTACTTTTATTTGGGGCTGCTTGCTTAGTTCTCAAAAATGCAAAAAACACCCCTTTACCTTGGCAGACCCTGATCTACTGGACCCTAGGATTTATGACCTTGCTATTTTTTACTAAAGAGCTTTCGTCAGAGATATTTATGAATGCCTTTATTTTTTTGCTAACCATGTTTTCATCTTTGTCTCTAAAAATTAAGCCGACTAATTAGCTTCAAAGAGATTATTCCTTTTGCGCCTATCTCTAGCGATAATTTAGGGTATAGACTGTTAAATATTGGCGAGTTTTATCGAAATTCTCGGTGAGTACCTAATATAATTAGGTATATATGGACGAATTCTAAATTAGATTTTTAATTAGGGATGTAGCTTAATTTTATATTTAGATATTCTCTATTCGCTTTGTAGATAAGAAAAATTCCGATACTTTAGGATTTTTGTTATTCACGGGCCATCAGAAGTATTCATAATGATTAATTTTTTTGAAGATGGGCATTTTATGATCCCTTATGGCAAGCAAAATATTTCTGATGAAGATATTCAGGCTGTTGTCGATGTCTTAAGGTCTGACTATTTAACTCAGGGTCCAATGGTCCCTGAGTTTGAAAAAAAGGTTGCATCATACTGTGGGGTTAAGTATGCAGTAGCGGTGAACAGTGCTACGAGCGCTTTGCATATTGCCTGCTTATCTTTAGATGTTGGGGCCGGGGATATTGTCTGGACAAGTCCTATTACCTTTGTTGCTAGCGCTAATTGCGCCATCTATTGCGGTGCACAAGTTGATTTTGTGGATATTGATCCGCTGACCTACAACATGAGTATTGACTCCCTAGTCAAAAAACTTGAGAAGGCCAAAAAGAGTGGCACCCTTCCAAAAGTTGTTATACCCGTACATCTGGCTGGACAGTCATGCGATATGAAAGCAATTCATCAGCTATCGGAGCAATACGGCTTTAAGATTATTGAGGATGCTTCGCATGCGATTGGCGGCTCTTATCACGATACAAAAATTGGCAGTTGCACTTACAGTGACATTACGGTTTTCAGTTTTCATCCAGTGAAAATTATCACCACAGGGGAAGGCGGTATGGCCTTGACAAATAATCAATCCCTTGTCAAAAGAATGGCTAGATTGCGGAGCCATGGCATAACACGTTACCCGGAGGAAATGACTCATATTCCTGATGGACCATGGTATTACCAACAAATAGAGCTTGGGTTCAATTATAGAATGACTGAAATTCAAGCGGCTTTAGGGTTTAGTCAAATGAGTCGTTTGGATAGCTTTGTTTCAGAGCGCCATGAGGTTGCAAAACGCTATGATCAATTGTTAAGTAATTCTGGTATTAAGTTGCCCTGGCAGGATTCTCAGTCAGTCTCCGCATTTCATTTATATGTTGTTCGTATACCGGTTGACCATGCAAGTCTTAATCGTAATGCTGCCTTTGATAATTTGCGTATTGGTGGCGTTGGGGTCAATCTACATTACATACCCGTGTATAAACAGCCCTATTATCAAGCGATTGGATTTGATGAGCGTGATTTCTCAGAATCTGAGCGGTATTACGAGGAGGCAATTAGTTTGCCAATGTACCCCGGACTAGAGTTAATTGAACAAAAAGAAGTGGTTCACTTGTTGACGGGTTCTGCCGGATATCAGACCATCTTCTAAGTATGCTTTTCCTTCTAAATAATTCCTTGAATGGTTAATAGGCCCTCAATTTTATTGACGCTTAGGCGTCTTTGGGCTCATCTGAGCGCTAGACGCCACACGCAATTTGGTTTGTTATTGCTACTTATCATTTTGGCCTCTCTCATGGAGGTATTTAGTATTGGTGCAGTTTTGCCTTTTTTGGGGGTTATGACTGCTCCAGAATATATTTTTAATCATCCTCGCGCCCAATGGTTTATTCATTTTTTCCATATCGGCGATGCTCGAGATCTCCTGCTTCCGATTACGCTCGGCTTTGTGGTGCTGATTTTGATGTCTGCTTTGACCCGCTTATTATTGGTATGGGCTACCGCACGTTTAACCTTTGCGGCTGGCGCTGATTTGAGTATGGCTATTTATAGGCGCACCCTTTATCAGCCTTATACCATTCATATCTCCCGAAATAGTAGTGAGGTAATAACGGGCATTACCGCTAAATCATACCGATTGATTCATAACGCGCTATTTCCTGCCACTATTATTTTGAGTTCGACCGTAATGATAGTCATAGTGTTATCGATTTTGATAGCGTTTAAGCCAATTATCTCTCTGGCAACATTTGGCGGCTTTGCTGCAATTTATTTGGGCGTCATACTCTGTGTTAAGCGTCGTATGTATCTTGATAGCGAGCTTGTTGCGCGAGAATCAGTTCAAATCGTAAAAGCTTTACAAGAAGGATTGGGTGGAATTCGCGATGTATTGATAGATGGGGCACAAGAGCAGTATTGCAAAATATATCAGGATGCTGATCTTCCGTTGCGCCGCGCACAAGGAAATAATGCATTTATTGCTTTGAGTCCACGACTTTTAGTCGAGGCTATTGGAATGGTATTGGTAACTGGGATAGCTTATGTGTTAAGCCAGCAGCCTGGCGGCCTAGCCATTGCTATTCCTATCCTTGGAGCGCTTGCAATAGGTGCACAACGACTTTTACCAGTATTGCAACAGGCTTATGGGGCTTGGGCATCATTACAGGGTGAGATGGTATCTGTGAATGACGCCATCAATCTTCTTGATCAGCCGCTCCCCAGGTGGTCGACGCTACCCAAGCCTTTACCCATTAGTTTTAAAAATAAGATTGAACTGCAAAATATTTTTTTTCGTTACAACGATTCGGAGCCATGGACTCTAAGAGATATTACTCTTGCGATCCCTAAGGGATCACGCATTGGTTTTATGGGCTCTACTGGCAGCGGCAAGAGCACGTTATTAGATCTCATAATGGGCTTGCTGCATCCTACGCGGGGTGAGCTATTGGTTGATAACCAATCAATCACTGTATCCAATATGCGTGCTTGGCAAGCTGGTATTGCTCATGTTCCTCAAGCAATTTTTTTGGCAGACTGTAGCGTTGAAGAAAATATCGCTTTTGGGGTTCCTAAAGATCAAATTAACAAGGAACGCGTTCGCAGTGCGGCTTTGATGGCTCAGGTTGCTGACGTTATAGAGGCATTGCCACATGGATACGAAACCTTAGTGGGTGAGCGAGGTGCTAGACTTTCGGGAGGGCAGCGGCAACGCATTGGAATTGCACGCGCTTTATACAAAGAGGCATCGGTTATTATTTTTGATGAAGCCACAAGTGCTTTGGACTCGGATACTGAATCTGCCGTTATTTCATCCATCGATCAATTTGGTGCAGATGTTACCGTACTCATGATTGCACACCGCCTCACCACATTATCCAGTTGTGATCATATTGTTGAATTAGCTAATGGCGCTATATTGCGACAAGGTTCTTATAAAAATATGGTTGAGGAAATTTAGTGGGCTCAATTAATCGCCTTGCTATTGGCACAGTGCAGTTCGGCATTCCATATGGAGTATCAAATGCAAACGGAAAGGTTGATATAGCAGAGGCTGACCGCATACTTAAGTATGCAAAATTACATGGTATTGATACTTTGGATACGGCTATTGCCTATGGGGAGAGTGAGACTGTACTGGGTAGGCTTGGGGTAGATAACTGGAATGTGGTTTCTAAACTTCCATGCATCCCTGAAGATGTTCTAAATGTGCAGGCGTGGGTCGAGCAAGAAGTGTTTGCCACCCTGGAGCGCCTCCGCATTCATAATTTGTATGGCTTGTTACTTCATTACCCTAATCAGCTGACCGATGCTTTAGTGGGGGACGAGCTCTATAGCGCACTTCGATCTCTTAAGGAACGGGGGTATGTTCAAAAAATTGGCGTATCGGTGTATTCTCGCAATGAAATTTCCTCATTGATGAGAGGAAGAGAGTTTGATCTGATTCAAATACCGCTTAATATTATTGACAGATCCTTTGTGGATTCTGGATATGCAAAAAATCTAAAGGCTAGAGGTATTGAGATACATGTCCGCTCAATATTTTTACAAGGTTTATTGCTGATGGGTGGCAAGCGCCCCCAAAAGTTCGATTGTTGGCGCTCCCTTTGGCAGCAGTGGGAAGAGTGGCTTTTATCAAATGCAATTACGCCTCTTGAGGCTTGCCTTCGCTATGCTATGTCTGTATCAGAAATCGATCGCGTTGTGGTGGGTGTTGAATCCTTAGAGCAACTAAAGGAGATTGTGAATGCTGTAGATGGTAGCTTGCCGACTTTACCCAATTGGGGTATGCCAATTGATGAGGATTTATTGAATCCTGCTCGCTGGAGTTTATTATGAAAATTGTTGCCATTGTTCAGGCTCGCATGGGATCTACTCGATTACCAGATAAAGTCATGAGACTCATTCAGGGTCGTCCGATGATTGAATTGTTGCTCAGTAGGCTTTCAAAGTCTGCTGAGATTACGCAAATTGTAGTGGCCACTTCTGATGATCCAAAAAATCAATCTTTAGTCGATCATGTCCGTAATTTGGGTTATTTGTGTGTACAAGGCAGCGAGAATGATGTTCTTTCTCGCTACATGAGAGTTGTTGATCTGGTGGATCCGGATATCATTATTCGAATCACTGGGGATTGTCCATTGGTTGATCCGCAATTGGTGGATGAGTTTATTCGTGCTTATAGAGTTGGGCAGGTAGATTATTGCTCAAATGTAAACCCGCCCTCATATCCGGATGGTCTGGATATCGAAGTATTTTCAGCCTTAGCTTTGCGGCAAGCGGCCTTAGAAGCGAAAGACTCATTTGATCGGGAGCATGTTACTCCGTACTTAAGGCGTTCTGAGGACTTTAAGAAAATCAACTTATCTCAATCTGAGGATCTTTCAGATCTTCGTTGGACTGTTGATGAGGCGCCAGATTTAAAGGTTATCACCTCCGTCTTTGATTATTTTTCTCCAAATATACATTTTGGATGGAGGGAGGTCTTTGAGCTACAGCGCGATCATCCTGAGCTATTTGTTGCAAATCATCAACTAACAAGAAATGAGGGGGCCGTCATGGGCACAGGTCAAAAACTTTGGAAACGCGCTAAGAACATTATTCCCGGCGGCAATATGTTGCTTTCTAAGCGCGCGGAAATGTTTTTGCCTGATGGGTGGCCCGCTTACTTCAGTAAGGCTAAGGGGTGTGAAGTGTGGGATTTAGATGGCAATCACTATACCGATATGTCAATTATGGGAATCGGCACAAATACGTTAGGCTATGGGCATCCTGAAGTGGATGCAGCAGTGCGTAATGTGATTGATCTGGGCAACATGTCTACACTCAATTGCCCGGAAGAGGTTTACTTGGCTGAGCGCCTAATTGAAATTCATCCCTGGGCCGACATGGTGCGCTTTGCCCGCTCTGGTGGCGAGGCGAATGCAATTGCAATTAGGATTGCGCGAGCTGCTTCGGGTAAAGATAAGGTGGCTGTGTGTGGATATCACGGATGGCACGATTGGTACCTTTCGGCTAATTTAGGTGACGGTGAAAATCTTGCTGGGCATTTATTGCCAGGCCTTGAGCCCAAAGGCGTGCCAAGTAATTTGAGAGGAACTGTTTTCCCATTTAACTATAATAATTTTGCAGAGCTTGAGGCGTTAGTTAATCAGCATGATATTGGTGTAATTAAAATGGAAGTTGTAAGAAATAAGGGGCCTGAAGATAACTTCTTGCAAAAGGTTCGCCAACTTGCAACAGATCGTGGCATCGTCCTTATATTTGATGAGTGCACCTCAGGCTTTCGAGAAACCTTTGGCGGGCTTCATAAAAAATACGGTGTAGAGCCTGATATGGCCATGTTTGGTAAAGCAATGGGTAATGGCTACGCTATTACCGCTACCATCGGGCGTCGTGAAATTATGGAGGCGGCACAAAGCACTTTCATTAGCAGTACATTTTGGACTGAACGTATTGGCCCCACTGCAGCGCTAAAAACTCTTGAAGTGATGGAGCGAGAAAAATCTTGGGAAACCATTACGTCTATAGGTAAAGATATTCGTGAGCGTTGGCAAAAACTTGCGGATAAGCATAATTTAAATATTGAGCATTGGGGACTACCTGCTTTAACTGGATTTAGCTTTAAAGGTGAAGATGCCTTGGCTTACAAAACTCTTATCACTCAAGAAATGCTTGCGAAAGGTTTCCTAGCCAGCAATTGTGTTTATGTATGTACTGAGCATACGCCTGATGTAGTGGAGGGGTATTTTGATGCTTTAGCCCCGATTTTTGCAACTATTAAAGAATGCGAAGAGGGAAGAGATATTCTATCTCTATTAAAGGGCCCTGTTTGTCATGGCGGATTTAAAAGGTTGAACTAAAGATTGTCAGCAAGTTTAGCTTTACATAAGGAAGGCATCTATCGACCTGATATTGATGGCTTAAGGGCAGTTGCTGTTCTGCTTGTTATTGCATTTCATGCCTTCCCCTCATATATCCATCATGGATATATTGGAGTCGATGTATTTTTTGTTATCTCCGGCTACCTGATTACGGGAATACTGTTGCAGGGTAGATCTAAAAATTATTTTAGCCATTTAACTGAGTTTTATGGCCGCCGTGTAAGGCGGATATTTCCAGCCCTATTAATAGCGCTTATAGTTACGGCTCTTGCTGGCTATATGGTGCTTTTGCCAAGTGAGTTTAAGTCCTTAACGAGTTATTTGATCGCAAGTTCAGCATTTGTTACTAATGCAGTTTCATGGATATCTTCAGGTTATTTCGAAAAAGCAGCTGAAACTAAACCTCTATTGCATCTATGGTCACTAGCTATTGAAGAGCAATTTTATATATTTTGGCCATTACTACTGCTTTGGTTAAGTCGCCAAACAAAATCCATAAAGCTTCAACACTGCATTCTGATGCTATTTGTCATGTCTTTTGTCTTTGGCTTGTTTCTTACTTATATAGACCAGCCTCTAGCTTATTTTCATCCGCTATCTCGTACATGGGAGTTACTTGCGGGTGCATGGCTCGCAACTCGCACTCAAAATTTAAGTCCCCCTCTGGGGGCAATTGGCGTTAATTTAGTTACAGCTATAGCTGTCGCTACGCTATTTTTTGCCGGAGTCTTTGTGGGAAATTCAGGAGCATTTCCGGGATTTTGGGCTTTGATTCCAGTAACTTCTTCAGTTCTTCTTCTTGCGTTTGCTCCACAAAGCTGGCTGGGAAAATATTTTTTATCAAACCCCTTAATGGTTTATGTAGGTCGAATTAGCTATCCATTGTATTTATGGCACTGGATAGTTCTAGCATTCTTGCGTATTGAGCATCCCAGTCCTTCGCGATTCTTAACTATTGGGGCTATAACTATAAGTTTTATTCTTGCCTCAATTACTTATCATTTTATAGAGTACCCATTACAAAAAAAGCCTTTGAGACGAGTGGCCCCAGTATTGGCCTTATCTATGTTTGTATTGTTTATTTGTAGCGGGTTAGATTATATTTTTAACTTTTCTAACAAACGACTTACACCGCTTCAAATTGCTCTTCAAAGTGAGTATGACCCTCGACCCGCCTATCGATATCGTAATTGTTTCTTGGATAGCTCAACCCAAGAATCCACAGCATTTTCTCGGAACTGTATGGTGCAGAGAGATGGTGACAAAGTAAGCATTCTATTGTGGGGTGATAGTCTTGCGGCTCAGCTATATCCGGGACTTTCTTTATTGCAAGAAAAGCATTCCTTGGCAATAAGTCAACTAACGGCAACTTCTTGCCCTCCATCAATATCAAGTCGCTATCCTGAGCGTGGGCATTGCGACGAAATTAACGCAGCCTCTGTCAAAATTATTAGCAACCTACATCCAGATATAGTAGTAATAAATGGGCGTTGGGATGATGAGGCCCAAAAGCAAATCACACAAGTTGTCGAGTTTCTCAGATCAATTGGTATAAAAAAAATAATCTTAGTAGGGCCTACCCCCGACTGGGCTCCCGACCTTCGGGCCATTCTGTCGCGCATGAATTTTCTTGATGGAGTATTGCCGGAATATTTGAATGCTCCAAGCGGTTCTTGGTCGAAAACCTTATCCCAAACTAAAAATTTACAGGGCATAACCCATGCCCTTGGAATTAATTTCTTTGCTCCAATTGATATCTTATGTCAGGATAAGATGTGCAGAATCAAGATTGCAAATACGTTGCCAGATGGCCTAGTGGCAAGTGATCATGATCACTTAACTGCCTTGGCATCAGAGTTTTTATTAAGAGATCCTCGCGCTACTGAATTATTTACGAGAAAGGAATGATATGTCAGTAGACAATCTGCAGCATATGCTTGAAAGTAATTTTTTGGAGTGGATTTCAAATTTATCCAATCAACGTCGAATTGATGCTTTATCGACTAATTCAAAAAAAGCGCTAAGTCGATTATTAAAAAGCGAAATAAATAGTACCCCAACCTTTGATCTACGGGATAAATTTGAAAAAGACTTATACGCATTTGATATAAATTTAAATCAAATCGTTTCTGAAATTCTTGCAACTAAGTTTGGAGTCAATGGTGTAGATAGCCTGCATAAAGCTGACGTTGGTTTTTTTGCTTGCAGGCCCTCGATTTATGAGCTTGAAAATATTCAGGAAACATTGCAAAAAAATGGCTATTGCTCGTCACCTATTTTTTTAGATCATGAACAATTAGATCTTTTGGTTGATGGTCTGAAGAAGCAGATTTTTAAAACAAAAGGAATTCAAAAATATGCGTTGACGGGAAACCAGATTTTTGAATCTAGCTCAAAAAAGGGGTCTCCACCAACGGATGATGGTGATACCTATTGGCTGGATGATATGGATCAATTGGCCCGCGACCCTCTTTTTATAAAACTTGCATTTGATCCATATATTATCGATGTAGCAACACGCTACTTGGGTTGTCCACCTATTCATGTGCAGACTAATGCATGGTTCAGTTTTCCTGGGAAAGTCTCAAAAAATAATCTCTCTATGAATGGGCAACTCTTTCATCAAGACAAAGAGTTTGTGAAGTTTTTTAAAGTATTTATTTATCTTAGCGATGTTAAGCCTGCTCAAGGACCGCATTGTTATATTGAAGGCAGTCATCACGATGAACTTCATTTAAAAGGTGTTCCACTTTCGGGTAGAGTTAGTGATAATGACATTGGAAAGTATTATGATAAAAATCGCATCAAAACTGTGGTTGGGAGTGCGGGGTCAATCCTTTTTGGAGACACCTCATGCGTGCATAAAGGATGTGCTGTAACTAGCGGGATGCGAGTAATGCTTCAACTTGAGTATGCTTCATCCCTTTATCTATCGCCGACCACACCCTTTTCGGATTTTAATGATCCAGAAGGCGTTTTAGATCAATATCCATCACAATTTAGTCATCGTTTAATTAGCTCTTACAATTCAGAGCATAGAAAGCTCTTTCAAAAGTATCATGAGTTGCGTTTAGAAGATAGAAAGAAAATTACTTTTAAGGGTAGACTTGCTAAACTCAAGCAATATTTACTTAAATGATTTTGTATAACCTCATTGCAGGGCTTAGGTGTTTAAATGTCTTTAAGTGTTGCCTTCAGAGTTGATGCCTCTAGTCAAATTGGGACTGGCCATGTAATGCGTTGCTTGACATTGGCTGCCCATCTTAGGAGAGGTGGGGCTAATGCGACATTTGTCATGCGGCAGCATGAGGGTCATCTTGGGGCAATGATCAAAGCCAATGGTTATGAAGTTATACAACTCCCAAAAGCGCCCACCCAAACTAGGGTTAGCTATACCCAAGCATATGAGGCCTGGCTTGGGACCACTTTCGATGTTGATGCCGATGATTTTATTAATGCTACGAAGGATAAATGTTATGACTGGATTATCGTAGATCATTATGCGTTAGATTATCGCTGGGAGTCTAAAGTTCGATCTAAAGCTGGACATCTTATGGTAATTGATGACTTAGCAAATCGTAAGCATGATTGCGATTTATTGTTGGACCAAACTTATGGAAGGGTTGCTCATGACTATGAGAGTTTGGTGGGCGAGTCTTCAAAAATTTTGACGGGATCTGAGTATGCTTTACTGCGACCTGAGTTTTCAGGGCTGCGCCAAAAATCTTTAGAGAGAAGAAAAGATGGAAATATTTCAAGAATATTAATTAGCATGGGTGGAATTGATTTTCACAACTCAACCGTTGCAATATTGGATGCGTTAGCAAAAGAACCATTGTCGGACGAAGTTGAAATTTTAGTGATTATGGGGCGCAATGCTCCTTGGATTGATTCAGTTAACGCTAGGGCCTCTACCATGCCTTTTTGTACAAAAGTTGAGGTTGATGTTGCTGATATGGCTGAGAAGCTATATCGCTGTGATCTAGCTATCGGAGGTGGCGGTGCGACTGCATGGGAGCGTTGTTGCTTGGGGGTGCCAACAATTTTGGTCATCTTGGCTGAGAACCAGCAATTTGTAGCTCGATCATTGTATGGCGCTAGAGCCGCTCTAGTTGTCAATGATGTGGAATGCATCCCTCATAAATTGCCCCAATATTTAAGTATCTTAAGTGATAAGTGGGCCATTCAAAAGATGCAAATAGCCGCTAGCTCAATAGTTGATGGGGTGGGTGCGGAGAGGGTTATAAAAGAGATGTATAAAATTCATGGGTCATAATGCTCAAATTCAATCTTCTCTTAGGGGTATGAACGATGCGGATCTTGATATGGTGTTGAGCTGGAGAAATCATATTGAGGTCCGATCTTTTATGTATACGCAACATGAAATTAGCCGAGAAGAGCATCTCCAGTGGTATAAGCGAGTCATAATGGATTCGAGTAAGCATCTGCTTATATATGAGGAGGATGGTATTCCTCTGGGCTTTGTTAATTTTTCAGCAGCCCCAAACAAGCAGGAGTCGCTTTGGGGGTTTTATGTAAAACCAGGCTGCTCAAAAGGCTTGGGGCGTCGAATGGGTTTATCTGCATTAAGATATGGTTTTGATGTCGCTATGTTTCACAAAATAATAGGCCGCTCATTAGTAGAAAATCAAAAATCTATCAGATTTCATCTTTCTTTAGGTTTTAAAAGTGACGGGGTGATGCAGGAGCGGGGGTCGAATGAATTACCAATGAATATTCATCAGTTCAGCTTGCTGTGCGATGACTGGAAGCTGCTAACACCATAAACTCGATGATGAAAAATTTATCTATAGCCGGTCGATTAATTAATTTAAACTCACCACCCTATGTAATTGCAGAGTTATCAGCAAATCACAATGGGAGCTTTGAGACGGCGTTGCGTATGGTAGAAATGGCTAAGCAAGCTGGCGCCGATGCAATAAAGCTACAGACTTATAAGCCTGATACCATTACCCTAAATGCTGATGGGGATGAATTTAAAATTCGCGGCGGCTTGTGGGATGGAAGAACACTACATGATTTGTATGATGAGGCCCACATGCCATGGGAATGGCATGCTCCACTTTTTGAGCATGCTCGTAACTTAGGCATTACCATTTTTAGTTCTCCCTTCGATAACACAGCAGTTGATCTTTTGGAGAATCTTAATGCACCAGCGTATAAGATTGCTTCATTCGAAGCAATTGATTTACCGCTCATAAAATATGTTGCGAGTACCAGGAAGCCGATGATTATTTCTACCGGCATGGCGAATCAGGAAGAGATTGAGGAGGCTGTAGACGCAGCGCTTACTGGCGGTTGTAATCAATTGGCGTTGCTTCATTGCGTTAGTGCATATCCAGCATCACCCAAGGATTACAACCTAAAAACCATTCCCGACATGATGGAGCGTTATGGTGTAGTTGTTGGTCTCTCTGATCACACCCTGGATAATACTACCGCTATTGCTAGTGTTGCCCTAGGGGCGGTCATTATTGAAAAGCACTTTACTCTTAATCGCAATGGCGGCGGCCCGGATGATAGTTTTTCACTTGAACCAGCCGATCTGATGGATTTATGTCGAGGAGCACGCATAGCTTGGGAGTCGCTCGGTAGAGTTGACTACGGACTGAAATCGTCGGAGCAGGGTAATATCCAGTTTCGGCGTTCTCTATATTTTGTCAAAGATCTGCGGGCTGGGGATGTTATTACTGCCGATGCAGTGCGTAGCGTAAGACCTGGATTTGGTTTGCCACCCAAGTTTCTAGACGCGGTGATTGGTCGACGCGTTTTAGTAAATGTTGCTGCTAACTCCCCTGTTAGCCTAAATTTGCTTGATAGCTAGCAATATCAGCGTTCTAAACCTATTGCTAGGATATTCTGAATATTTAACTAAGAGTGTGCAATGAGGATCCCAAAATTAATTAGGTCTTTTTTCCCAAAAGAGCGCACACAATTATAAAAAGGAGTATTTTGCCCTTATCTTTTAAGTCGCAGCTGGATGTTTAGAAAAGTCTCTTTAACGAATAACCATTTGGCGGCTTGCTGGTTCGCAGAAAGCTAGCCAAATAGAAAATAGCTAATTGCAATTTTGAAAATAGCATATAAAAAACCATGATTACTAATTAAGATAATGGAAAATAATCAGGATACATTACCCTCAGTCCTTACAGTTGGTTTTGACAATGAAGTGCTTTTAGCGCTCAAAACTAAATTCAATGTTGCTTTTTCTATCGCAGATAGTGTGAATGCTGATTTGAATTGGCATGAATTTCATGAGCTCGATATAGATTATGCTAAGCCTTTCATTGATTCCAAGATGCAGGCCTGCCTTCAAAATATCCGGCAACATTACTTACAATTTGTTGACATTAACTCTCGTCGTCACTATTACATACCTGGTCGTGAATCTGAGACATATAACGGATTCCTCATTACTTTTTATAAGGCTTATCAATTACTTACTGAGAAAAAAATTGAACTTATATTGCACGCCAATATTCCTCACGAGGGATTCGATTTCATCATTCATAAGATAGCCTGCCATCTTGGGATCCCAAGTGTGCTCTGCTATCAAAGCCTGATTCCGAATCGATTTTGGTTAACTTCAACAGTTTCAGAATTTGGCTGTCATAGCACCGCCCCAGATCTTTTTGAATTTGAGCCATCGGGCTATAAATTGCCCGATACTTGGTTTTATATGCGCGGAAGCGAGCGAGATTCGTCATACGGTATTGGGGATTTATTCTTTGAGGTTTTGCGTCGCCCTTATCGCTTGCCTCCAGCTTTAGTTCGATTTGCTTATGCATATCAGTTTAGGCGTAATGTGCAAAGACTTACCACCAATTTTATTAAGGGTAACCCATTTATTTATTTTCCACTTCATCTCCAGCCTGAACTGACAACCGCTGCCATTGGAGGAATTTATGCAGATCAAATATTGGCTTTAGAAACTTTAAGTTCTTTATTGCCCTCAAATTATTTAATTTATGTAAAAGAAAATCCGAAGCAAACAGAAAAACAGCGTGGCCCCTTTTTCTATAAAAGGCTTGCTACACTTAAAAATGTTCGTTTGCTCTCTAAGCATGAAAATTCAATTAATCTTATTAGATCAAGTGCCGGCATTGCGACCATTACTGGTACGGCAGGTTGGGAGGCGCTGTTTTATGGAAAGCCAGTCTTAGTTTTTGGAGCTGCATGGTACAGAGAGTTTACGGGTGTAACAATGTTTGGCGATGGGTTTAACATTCAGCATTTTCTAAATTCGGCACCTTCAGAACCAACTGAGTTGGTGGCTGAATTGGATCGCGCATTAAAAAAATCCGGCAAAGGAGTTGTTGATCCTGCTTATCAGGAATTGATTCCTGGATTTGATAAGTTAGAAAATGCTCAATTAGTTGCGCAAAGCATTTTTAAATTTATTCAAGCTCGTACTAAGACTTTGTATAAGTAGATCATGTTTAGTAATATTTTGCTCATAATATTGCCTAAAAGCTTGCGTTTGCGTTGGGGGCTTGATGAAAGCGAACGCAAATTCATTAAGCAATTAAAGCCACACTTAAAAGCGGCAACGCGTACAACAGGCCCTAGATTGCTTGTACAGATGCCACCAGATTATTTTTGTTTAGCCCTTTTTTCTTTGGCCATAAGTTACTTGCGCCCATCCGTTATTCGGGGTTTATGGCACCAAAGTATTGTATCAAGCCCAAGACAAGAGACTTTTAGTCCATTGCGTTATTTTGGCAGAAATTTTGCACGTTTTTTTGATCAGAGAAAATGGTCACGATTGTATAAAGCGTTAGGCATTAATTCTTTTTTTAATTTAGAGCCCATTTTTTGGTCAAAATTTTTAAATAGGATTGAAGCTCGACGAATTTTTTTGAAACTTGCAACTAAACAAGATTTGCTTGATCTGCGATTAAACGGATTGGCTTGCGGAGACTTAATCTATGACACCTATTTGCGTTATCGGGTACAGCCAACGGTTGATGTCAAAGATCCCTATTTGCGTCATCTCATCGCTAAGGCGCTTGATGCGCAACTAGCCGCAAATAAAATATTTCAAAGAGGACGCTTTGAAATATTTCTAACAAATTACACTAGTTATATCCAGCATGGAATCCCAGCTCGCGTTGCATTGGAGTGCGGGGTACATGTTTATTCGGCAGGTAATCTTTCGCAGTTTTTTAAACGACTATCTTTGGAAGATAGTCTACACACAACTGAGCACTGGAGTTATAAGGAGCGCTTCGCTAAGCTAGAGGATCAAGGCTTGGCGCGAAGCCAGGCTAAAAATATGCTCAAGACTCGATTTGCTGGCGGCGTTGATAAAGCCACCTTGTATATGAAATCAAGCGCATTTACAAACTCCAAAGCTTCTATGCCATCGGGAATTGAGGGTGTAGTCTTTCTCCATGATTTTTTTGATTCCCCTCACTGCCACCGTTCAATGCTATTCCCAGATTTTCTAGATTGGATACGTTATACCTTGGGTGTTATTGAGGAGTATCGATTGCCAATTGCAGTGAAACCACACCCCAATCAACTTGCTGAAAGTAGGGAGGTTGTAGCAAAGCTTCAAGAGGAATTTCCTAGCATTTGCTGGCTGCCATCTAATCTTTCAAATAGAGTAATTTTTGACTCTGGAATTCGATGCGGGATCTCAGTTTACGGAACTATCCTACATGAGTTAGCTTTTCATGGTATCGCCGCACTAGCAGCAGGAGATCATCCCCATAGTGCGTTTGATATTGCCATCACACCTAATACAATTGAAAAGTATCGACAGTGCTTGATTCATTTTAGAGAACTCCGCTTAAGTGATAATGTTCAAGAAGAAGTTTTATCGTTTTATTACATGCATAATATTCATAAAAATGAAGTCATAGATATAAATTTTGATCAGTGGGATCTTCGTGGTATTGGGCCCAATGATAGCAAGCGTTTAGGGATTTTTTTAAACACTCACCCTGATTACCCTAGCCTTGAAAGTTGATCGATATGAAGGTGCAGACCAAAATAGATGGTGAAATAGAGCGCTATTTAAGTGGCGATCAGCTCTATGGGGATAATTTGACCTTGCCGGAAATTGAGGCTTGGTATGCTGATGAGGGCGAAGGATATGCGAATTTAGGTTCATTAAATAAATCCTCTTATCGCTATGTTTATCACGCCCTAAATTGGCGCCATGGATTTAGCAAAGTCAATCTCAACCCAGGCCTGAATATATTGGGTTTTGGAAGTGCTTATGGCGAGGAATTGAAGCCGGTCTTAGCAAAGGCGCGAAACATTACCATCATAGATCCTTCTGATGTATTCGTAAGCAAGGCTATTGGTGGGATACCGTGTTCTTATGTTAAGCCAATTGCTAGTGGCAAATTAGAGTTTCAAAATAGCACTTTTGATTTAGTTACAGCATTTGGAGTTCTGCACCATATCCCAAATGTATCAACCGTGCTTCGTGAAATTTCTCGTGTTATGAAACCTGGCGCCACTTTATTATTGCGTGAGCCAATAGTTTCAATGGGGGATTGGCGCTTTCCACGACCAGGTCTAACCCGTCATGAGCGAGGGATACCAATCAAACTACTTCGGGAATTGGTTTTGGCATCAGGTTTAAAAATTCAGTCGGAAGAATTGTGCGTCTTCCCGCCCCTCACTACCGTACTTAGAAAAATTCAGCCAGAAGTTTATAACAATTCACTTTTAACGGCTATAGATCAAATTTTGTCGAGAATATTTAGCTTTAATGTGTCATACCATGCATTTTCATGGTGGCAAAAAATTCGCCCAAGCGCAGTTTTTTTCGTTATAGAGAAACCTGAAAATGTCGATAAAGAGATGCGAGCAGCTTTATGAGACTCTGTATTATTCAATCAACGTTGCCCCTGTATTCAATTTCTTTCTTTAATCGGATACGCAAATTAAATCCAGAAATTGAGTTAGTTGTTTTAGCAAATCTAAAGAGCGATGATTCACTGAATCAATATCATCCGGAAATTTGTGAATTTGCTGTGCAACATCTTAATAGCGTTTCTTGGGGTGGCGTGTTTATCCGACCAGGAATTTTAAGAGCCTTACAAAAAATTAATCCCGATGTAATCGTTTTTAGTGGATCACCGCGTGAGTGGAGTCAACTTATAGCCTTGTGCTGGTGGCGCCTAAGTGGGGGTAGAGTTATTTCTTGGGGCATGTTTCATAGAATTGGAGCTCCAAAAGTATTTACTAATGTATATTTTCGTCTAGTTGGTTATTTGTCGCAAAGATGCTTCACCTATACCCGTACTGGGGCCATTATGATTTCGCACCTAGGCACCCCCAAAAATAAAATTCGCGTAGTTGGTACGGCAATAGATGAGCAGATTCCATTCAAAGAATCTTCCGCATTAAGCGCTGAAGCTTTGCAAAATTTCAAGACAATGTATCAGATTCAGGGCAAAAAATTAATTCTGCAGGTAGTACGCCTCAATAGAAGTAAACGTCCTGAACTATTGATATATGCCCTTAAGAAAATTCTGACAAAGCGGAGTGATGTCATGGTTGCTCTAATTGGTGACGGAGAAATGAAGTCTGAGTTAGAGTTGCTTGCTGTCAAGCTGGGAGTGGCGTCCAATATTTTGTTTTTGGGTGCCATATATGATGAAAAACTACTTTGCCCGTGGTATCTTAGTGCGCAGGTTTTTGTAACCCCCACCTTTTTAGGTTTGAGTGGACATCATGCCATGTCTTATGGATTGCCGGTGGTTACGGACGACAGTCTTGATCATCAAGGATCAGAATTTGAGATTCTATCTGAGGGCTTGAATGGATTAACTTACCGCGAGGGTGATATAGATGACCTTGCGAATACATTGCTACGCGTTCTAGATGATAGTATGTTGCAGAATTTTATGGCTATTAATGCGCGCAAGACGATTGAGAATGTACATAATTTAAATCGCAAGACTCAGAGATTTATTCGAGAGGTAAAAAGTCTCATGGCGGAAAGCTAAGATGTCATATTTGTTATATGCATCAAACCTTCATATCGGAGGTGCAGTTCAAGTTGCAGCATCAGTAATTTCTGAGCTATCACAGGCGCAGGGCGACTATCGTGATCTTTCTGTTTGGGTGTCTACTGAGGTAGATCAAAATTTAAAAGATCTTAAAGTTGACACTACCCTTTTTATTGAATATCGAATAGTCAATCATTGGGGAATTAGGGCTCTCTTTTCCCCTGATCGCAAGCTTATGGAGGCTTTTTCTTGTATTTTGGTTTTATTTGGCCCTCTCTATTTTCCTAAATTAAAAACAAAAACAATAGTTGGATTCGCCCAGGCGTGGATCATTAATCCAGCAACAGAGGCTTATGACTCACTTTCGTTAATTCAGCGGATGATTTCAAAAGTGAAGTTCGGGATTCAAAAATGGTTTTTCATGAATGCAGATCAATTTGTGGTTGAGCTGCAACATGTGAAAGATGGGTTGATGCATTTGAAGCTTGGGGACACTGAAAACATTCATGTAGTGCCAAACTGTGTAAGCTCTGTATATCTTGACCCATCCTTGTGGCGACCTATTGATTTATGGCCCCAAGGATCGATGCTCTATCTTGGCTTTTTGGGCAGAAATTATTCTCACAAGAACACCCATATACTTCCCGAGATAAAGAGGGTATTGATGGATGTATATGGGATTCATAGTCAAATTTTCGTTACCTTTACAGATGACGAGTGGTTGCATTGTGATGAATACTTTAAAAAAGAGATTACTAATATTGGGCCATTGTCTATAGCCCAATGCCCTATTTTTTATCAAAAACTAGATGGGGTGATATTTCCAAGCCTTTTGGAGTGCTTTTCAGCAACCCCCTTGGAGGCCTTGGCTATGGAAAGACCCTTGTTTGCCTCAAATCGCCCGTTTGTTTGGGATATTTGCGCTGATTTCGCAATATACTTTGATCCATTGAGTCCTATGGATGCTGCAGCAAAAATTGCCAAGTATTTTCAAGGTTTTCAGGATAAAAAAGATTTGAGTGGAGGGAAAAAGCATGCCCTCAATTTTTCATCTCCAAGGTCGCGCGCATTTCGCTACCTAGAGCTTCTTAAGCATGCTGGATAGAATGGAACCTAATTTTCAGGTATTTAATAATGGCATTTGATAAAAAAATTCTTGTAATTACTGGCGGTACAGGATCATTCGGCTCGGCTGTACTCAGAAGATTTTTGGATTCTGATATCAGTGAAATTCGTATTTTTAGTCGAGATGAAAAAAAGCAGGATGATATGCGCAAGCGGTTTGCAAATCCCAAGCTTAAATTTTATATTGGCGATGTTCGTGATAGTCGCAGTGTGTCTAACGTAATGCGTGGAGCGCATTATGTATTTCACGCTGCCGCTCTTAAGCAGGTTCCATCATGCGAATTTCATCCTATGGAGGCTGTCCGAACAAACGTACTGGGAACAGAAAATGTTTTGCTCGCAGCAATTGATGCGGGCGTAAATCGTGTGGTATGCCTTAGTACTGATAAAGCTGTATATCCCATCAATGCAATGGGAATAAGTAAGGCAATGATGGAAAAAATAATGGTGGCTACCAGTCGTAATTTAGAGGGCGCCGGTACTGTTATTTGTGGAACTCGGTATGGTAATGTGATGGCTTCGCGTGGATCAGTAATACCGCTATTTGTGGACCAGATTCGTGAGGGTCGCGAGATCACTATTACCGACCCAGAAATGACTCGATTCATGATGACTTTAGATGATGCTGTTGATCTAGTTCTTTATGCATTCAAGCATGGAAATAATGGCGATATTTTTGTTCAGAAAGCACCAGCTGCCACTATTGACGTTTTAGTAAAAGCAATTTTAGATTTGATGGGAAAGAAAGATTACCCCGTCAATATTATTGGTACCCGCCATGGCGAGAAACTCTTTGAGGCCTTGTTGGGGCGAGAAGAGTTGGCCTGTGCCGAGGATTTGGGGGACTATTACAGGGTACCACCAGATGGCCGCGATTTGAATTATGGAAAGTTTGTGGAGTGTGGCGAGAAGCGACTGACTGCCAGCACTCATGGCGAAGATTACAACTCCCATAACACTACGCGCCTAGACGTTGAGGGCATGAAAACCTTGCTCTTAAAGTTGGATTTTATGAGACGCATTGCGCGAGGAGAAAATGCAATTGCAGAGGGGTAAAAAAACTCGCGTCCTGATAACGGGCCCAGATGGGTTCTTGGGCAGGAATTTACTCTTGCGTTTAAGCGAGCTAAACAATGTGGATTGCCTATTTTTTAGAAAAAGCGATAACCCCAGGGATCTCCCGAGTCTTGTTCGTAGCGTTGATTTTATATTTCATTTGGCCGGCGTAAATCGACCCGAAAACCCATTAGAGTTTCAGGAGGGCAATGCTGAATTGACGCGTTCGCTAATTAGTGCGGTAGAAGAGGCTTCACTAAAGTCATTAATACCACCCACTATTATTTTTGCATCATCTACTCAAGCTGAGTTGAATAACCCCTACGGTGAGAGCAAGAGATGTGCTGAGGATTATTTATTTAAATTTTCCAAAAGAACGCAAGCAAAAGTTTTTGTATTTCGCTTTCCCAATATTTTTGGTAAGTGGGCTCGGCCAAATTTCAATTCAGTAGTCGCTACTTTTTGCCATAATATTTCAAGAGACTTACCTATCCAAGTTAATAATCCTGATGCATTGCTGTCACTGGTCTATATTGATGATGTCATGGATATCTTCATGAGTTTATTGCGTTCCGAAGAATTTACTTTAGGTGAGGATGGTTTTGCGCCGTTGCCGCAGACATACCAAACAACTGTTGGCGAGCTCTCTAGGCACCTAATGAATTTTAAGGAGGGTAGAGATTCCCTCTTGATTGAATGCGTTGGCAGTGGGTACTTGCATGCACTCTATGCTACTTATATAAGTTATTTACCTGTAGAGAAATTTGCTTATGAAATTCCGGCGCATAGTGATTCACGGGGGGTTTTTGTAGAAATGCTCAAGACGCCTGATTGTGGTCAGTTTTCTTTTTTTACTGCCCACCCAGGGGTCACAAGGGGCGGTCATTACCACCATAGCAAAATTGAAAAATTTCTGGTGATTAAGGGGAGGGCATTATTTAGATTTAGGCATATGCAAACTGGTGAAACATATCAGCTAGAATCTATGGGAGGACAGCCTAAGGTCGTGGAAACTATCCCGGGCTGGACCCATGATATTACTAATATAGGCCCTGATGAGATGATCGCGATTCTTTGGGCTAATGAGATATTTGATCCGCAAAGACCGGATACTCAGAAGTCCCTCATTCAATAAAAATGGTTTCTATATGAAAAAACTTAAGGTAGCAACCGTCATTGGAACCCGACCCGAGATTATTCGACTCTCTCGTGTGCTGGCTCGACTGGATCAAACCTGCGAGCACGTCTTAATTCACACGGGACAAAACTACGACTATGAGCTTAATCAAATTTTCTTTGACGATTTGGGGCTTAGAAAACCAGATTATTTCTTGGATAGTACAAAGGGCTCAAATAGTGCAGCTCAGACAATTGGCAATTTAATTGGTGCTGTAGACGGGGTTTTGGATCAAGTGAGGCCTGATGCATTATTGGTTCTGGGCGATACCAATAGCTGTTTATCTGTAATTCCTGCGAAGCGAAGAAAAATCCCTGTTTTTCACATGGAGGCTGGTAATCGTTGCTTTGATGAGCGCGTTCCAGAAGAGATCAATCGGCGCATCGTAGACCATACTGCAGACATTAATATGCCTTACAGTTCTATAGCTCGCGAATATCTTCTTCGTGAAGGTTTACCGCCGGATTCAGTAATTAAGACCGGCAGCCCTTTATATGAAGTATTAAGCTTTTACAGGCCAAAAATTGATGTATCCAATGTTATCACCCGCTTGCAGTTAAAGCCTAAAGAGTATTTTTTAGTTAGCGCCCATAGAGAAGAGAATATTGATAATCCAAAACTCTTTCAGCAGTTCACTGAAATGCTAAATGGCTTGGCCAATAGCTTTGATCATCCTATTATCCTGTCTGCTCATCCCAGAACCCAAAAAAGAATCACCGAGTCAGGGCTGTCGCTAGATCCAAGGGTGAGCATATTAAAGCCACTGGGTTTTTTTGATTACGTGAAGTTGCAGCTAAATGCCCGTGTTGTTTTATCTGATAGTGGTAGCATCAGCGAAGAGGCTTCTATTTTGAATATTCCTGCGCTCAATATACGTGAGGCGCATGAACGACCTGAGGCAATGGAGGAAGCTCCCGTCATGATGGTGGGTCTAAACCCAGAAAGAATCTATCAGGCGATTGAACTCCTCGAACAAGATGGCGGCTCTGGACAAAAAGATTTGCGCATTGTGTCTGACTATCAAATGCCAAACGTTTCAGAAAAAGTTGTCAGGATTTTGCATAGCTACACAGATTATGTGAATCGTACGGTTTGGAAGAAATACTGATTTCCAATCTATGCGTATCACTATCATTGCTGATTCATTTCCGCCGCTAAAAAATTCTGCAGCAGTGTTGGTATTTTCCTTGGCTGAGGCATTGGCTGCTTTAGACCATGAGGTCCTTGTTATTACCCCATCATCAGGTATAGAAGATCCTTCTCTTGAGGAGGATTTTGGCGCATTCAAAGTTTTAAGATTGCGTTGCGGTGAAATTAAGTCTCAGATTAAATTGTTGCGCGGTATTGAAGAACTTAGTTTATTTTTTAAGCTACCTCGAGCACTAAAAAATACAAGTTATAAATCCTATGTTCCAGATTTAATTATTTGGTATTCACCTTCGATATTCTTTGGCGGACTTGTTAAGAGTTTAAAGCATGCTAGCAATACTAGCTATTTAATCTTGCGAGATATTGTTCCCCAGTGGCTAGTTGATCTTGGCCTGATGAGAAAGGGGCTAAGTTACTACTTGTTAAGATGGTTTGAGCTCTATCAGTACCGTCAGGCTGATTTTATTGGGGTTCAATCATCCGGCAATCGCATTTATCTTGAGAATTTAGAATTACCTAGCCTGCAAAAGCTAGAAGTTTTACCAAATTGGATGCCATCAATTTCTACTCAATTTAAAATTTTAGATTTAGAAAATTCTCATACCAATCTCAGCCGAACTAAATTGGCCGGAAAAAAAACTTTGATTTATGCGGGTAATTTAGGCGAAGCGCAGGGGGTTAAAAATCTAGCTCAACTGCTTTCTTGCTTACGCAATAATGATCAAATCGGTTTTTTGATCATTGGCCGTGGCTCTAAGAAGGTTTGGTTACAAGAATTCATTGATTTCAATGACTTGACTAACGTTTTGATGTTGGACGAGATGGATTTGGTCACTCTTAATATGTACTATCAACAGTCCGTTGCCGGCTTGGTCTTTTTGGATTTAAGTCACCAGAGCCATAATATCCCAGGTAAATTCATTTCTTATTTGGAGGCTGGGCTACCGGTTGTCGCATGTGTAAATGCGAATAATGATTTGGTGGGCATTATTAATAATTCTGGTCTCGGATTGGTTGGAAATAATCCAGTTGCGCTAGCCAAAGAGTTAATTTCATTTGTGGATAAAATTCCCGAAAATTCATCAATACTGGCAAGAAAATACTATGATGAAAACTATCAACCTCAAGCTATTGCCAAACAAATATTGAAAACAGTGAAGATGTCTAAAGAATTGAGTAATTAATATGCTGACAATTTTCTCTGCTTTTATTGTTTCCTTGGTTACTGGATTTTTTGTTCTGCGTTACCAAGAAAAACATCAAAGTGTTACGGGTGATCTCGATTTAGTTGGTATTCAGAAATTTCATACCACTGTTGTGCCTCGAATTGGCGGCGCCCTTGTTTTTTTGGGAATAATTTCAGGGATACTGATTCGATATTTCAGTCCAGATGATAAGGCTTTTAATGTAGGCGTAATTTTGACATTCGCTGCATTACCGGCTTTTATAGGTGGTTTTATTGAGGATCTGACTAAGAAAGTCGGAGTAAAGACGCGGCTTTTTTTAACTTCGCTTTCAGCGGGGTTGGCAGGCTTTTGGCTTAATGCATGGTTAACGGATATTCAAATAGTTGGCCTTGATTTCTTTTTGGCTATCCCCATCATTTCTGTTGTCTTCACGTGTTTTGCAGTAGCCGGGGTAGCAAATTCATTTAACCTAATTGATGGGTTTAATGGTCTTGCAAGCATAGTTTCGTTAATGATTTTGTTTTCCATCGCCTATGTTGCATATCAGGTAAGGGATTACGGTATCTTATTGAGTAGTTTTGCAGCGATAGGAGCAATCGCTGGTTTTGTATTTTGGAACTACCCTAAGGGATCTATCTTTTTAGGTGATGGCGGCGCTTATCTCATCGGGTTTTGGATTGCTGAGCTTTGCGTGCTTTTAGTTACGCGCAATCCATCTGTATCTAAATGGTTTCCAGTACTCATTTGCATTTATCCAATATTCGAAACGATTTTCACAATCTATAGAAGACTTGTAAAACGCCTTCATCCTGGAATGCCTGATGCTAATCACTTGCACCAAATGATATTTCGTAGGGTTGTATGCGACCCAACAAGTGAGAACGAGGAGGATTTATTGAGGGAAAATTCAAGAACCTCACCGTATTTATGGGTTTTGACTAGCTTGGCTATCATGCCCGCAATCTTATTTTGGCAATCAAAAGTGCTTTTGCAGTTATCAACGCTCCTATTCTGCATTACATATCTATGGCTATATTGGGCGATTGTTCGATTCAAAACACCAGGCTGGCTTGGTCGCTAGAGTGGCGTATTTGGGGTTGCCTGTTTGTAAGCGATAAACGGTATTAGCAGTCCTGCTCCCTAAAATAGTGGGATTTACTGTGAATTTGTTCGGATAAGTACTAAGTTACCCCCCCAATCGTTATAATTGCCATATATAAATAGGGTCAAATCCCTTTGGAGCGGCTTTGTTGTCAATAAATTGGTCAAAATTGGGTGAAAATTGTCGTAAATGACTGATTTTATTGAAAAAAAATCCAATTTGAGCTCTGTTTCCGATATACCGTTGGTGGCTATATTGCTATGTACCTATAACGGGGCACGGTTTTTGGCTGAGCAGCTCGATTCTTTGGAAAGCCAGACTCATCAAAATTGGATAGTTTTTGCCAGTGATGATGGCTCTACTGACCAAACCCTAGAAATACTGCAGCAATATCAAGCTAAATGGTCTTCTGGAAAACTCACTATTCGCAGTGGCCCTCAAAAAGGCTTTTGCCAGAATTTTTTATCCCTTGCCTGTGATCCACAAATTAAAGCAGATTACTATGCTTTTTGTGATCAAGATGATGTGTGGTTGCCTAGCAAGTTAGAGGTTGCACTTACCAATATTATTACCAATCAATCTGCCGAGGTGCCTTACCTCTATTGCGGCCGCACTAAATACGTTACCGAGAATCTAAAACCATGTGGTGTGTCACCGCTCTTTGTGTTTCCGCCGAGCTTTCGAAATGCCTTAGTACAAAGTATTGCTGGCGGTAATACGATGGTTTTTAATCAATCAGCAAAAGATTTAATTGAAAAAGTGGGAGCGGTTGATGTGCCATCTCATGACTGGTGGCTATACCAGCTCATATCAGGGGTTGAGGGGGTGGTTTTTTACGATAACGTACCGCAATTGCTTTATAGGCAACATGAATTTGCTTTAGTGGGTGGTAATAACTCGTTTCCGGCGAAGATGGAGCGGATATGGATGTTGTTACGGGGGCGCTTTCAGGGGTGGAATACGCAAAACATTGAAGCGCTAAAACAAGTGAATCACTTGCTCGTGAGAAATAATAAGGATACTTTAAAAATGTTTGTATTGTTAAGAGAAGCTCGACTCATAGATCGGATTCGCTTGATGCAAGTTTGCGGTTTGTATCGCCAAACGAGGCGTGGAACCTTTAGTTTGGTTTTGGCCGAATTGATTAAGAAAATCTGATGCAAATTTTTCCAACTTCTCCAAAAGAAATGGTCCTTAGTTTTTGGAAAAACCGGTTACTTATAAAATCCTTAGTCATGCGAGAGGTTCAGGGTCGATATCGAGGATCCTTTGGCGGTATATTTTGGTCAATTTTTAATCCGATAATACTTCTATTAATTTATACATTCGTATTTAGTGAAATTTTTAAATCTCGTTGGGAAGGGGGGGGTGACTCTAGAACAGAATTTGCCTTAGTGCTATTTGCGGGATTGATAGCATTCAACTTTTTTACTGAATGTTTTTTGCGAGCGCCAGGATTAATATTGTCAAATGTAAATTACGTAAAGAAGGTAATTTTTCCCCTCGAAATATTGCCCTGGGTAAGCATAGGCTCATCAATATTTCATGCAATCATTAGCTTTATTGTTTGGTTGGCCGCCTATTTTATTTTATTTGGTTTGCCACCGTACTCTATATTTTGGGTGCCAATAATTATCTTGCCTTTGATATTTTTTAGCGTTGGCGTAGGATGGATATTCGCTTCTCTTGGAGTTTATATTCGAGATATCTCACAAGCAGTTGGTATTATTACAACTGTCTTGATGTTTATAACCCCAATTTTTTACCCAATTACCGCTATTCCATTTCAGTATCGATTTTTTTTGGAATTTAATCCTTTGGCTTATGAGGTGCAGCAGCTACGGGGGGTTATGTACTGGGGTGATACGCCCGACTTAAATAGCTTCTCAATTTGGCTGTTTCTATCTTTTTCTTTTGCCTGCATTGGATTCTTTTGGTTTCAAAAAACCAGAAAAGGATTTGCTGATGTTCTCTAGTGTTGGAATGGCAATTGAAGTGCGTGGCCTCAGTAAGCTATATGAAATTTATCGCAAGCCTTCTGACAGATTAAAGCAATTCCTGATCCCAAAATTATTGTCAATCGTAGGGCTCGGAGAAGGCATTAGCTACTTCAATGAATTTTGGGCCCTGAAAAATGTAAGTTTTGATATAAAAAAAAATGAGACATTGGGAATAATTGGACGCAATGGTTCCGGTAAGTCAACTTTACTTCAACTGATTTGCGGAATTATTAACCCTACTGATGGGCACATATTTACTCGCGGTCGAATTGCGGCTTTACTTGAATTGGGGTCCGGATTCAATCCTGAATTTACTGGAAAAGAAAATATTTTTCTAAATGCCAGCCTCTTAGGACTAACTAAGACACAGATTGAAGATCGATATGGCGATATCATCACGTTTGCAGATATTGGTGAATTTATTGACCAACCTGTAAAAACTTATTCAAGTGGAATGATTGTCCGCTTGGCCTTTGCGGTTATTGCTCATGTCGATGCTGATATTTTGATTATTGACGAGGCGCTTGCAGTAGGGGATGCAATTTTTACGCAAAAGTGCATGCGATTTATTAGAAAGTTCAGAGAAACTGGAACTTTGATTATTGTAAGTCATGATATGGCCTCAATCCAAAATTTATGCGGGAGAGTCATATGGCTTGAGGATGGCATTATTAGGAGTGAGGGTCCATCACGAAAAATTGCAGAAGAATATTTAGAGCACTCTTTTCGAGAAACCCTTGCTGATGAGTGTGGAGCTCATACATCCATTAAGCCCAACCGCAAGGCCTCCAAGATTGATGCAGCAGAAGATAAATATCTTTCTATGTATGAAAGCATTTTTTCTCCATACAACAATTTAAACGAATCTAATGGATGGAAAACTGGTTGTGGGGAAATTACCGAAGTTGAATTTATACCAAGAGAATTTATGCATGGTTCAATTTTCAGGGGCGGGGAGGTTGTGAGATTAAGAATTCGCGCAAGGATATATCAAGAAATGGAAAGCCCAATTATTGGGTTTTTAGTAAGAGACAGGCTCGGCCAAGATTTATTCGGCGAGAATACTTTTACTTGCACCATGGAAAAGCCGATTCAGGCAGTTAAATCTGGTGATTATATAGAGGCAGAATTTATTTTTAAGTTGCCGATGCTTCCCGATGGAGACTATACGGTAATGACTTCTTTGGCAGATGGAAATTTACAGAATAATATTCAACATCATTGGCTTCATGAGGCCGCAATACTTAGGGTTTCCAGTCAAAATATTCGTTATGGATTAGTCGGTATTGCTTTTATTGATATTGGAATGAGGAAAGTTTAATGGCGTCCTATGTTGATTTGGTAATGTCCCATCATGGTAAGGTTTCGGATAAGTGGAGTTCATACTTGGCTGAGTACGAAAAATATTTTTTACCATACAGAGATTTAGATATTAACCTGTTAGAGGTTGGAGTTCAGAATGGTGGCTCATTAGAAATTTATTCTAAATATTTTAAAAGAGCAAAAACCATAATAGGCTGTGATGTTAATAATAAATGCTCAGAGCTAATATTTTATGATTCTAGAATTAGCGTAATAATTGGGGATATAAATTTAGAATCAACAAAAGCCGCCCTTTTTAATAAGAGTAAAAAATTTGATCTGATAATTGATGACGGCTCACATAGTTCAGCGGATATTGTAAGAACATTCCTTCATCTTTTCCCGGCACTTGAAGACGGCGGGCTCTATGTAATCGAAGATTTGCACTGTAGCTATTGGAGTCAGTTTGATGGAGGGTTATTCAATCCTAACAGTTCGTTGTCATTCCTCAAAATGCTCTCAGATGTTATAAATTACGAACATTGGGGCGTTGACTACTCCGCGAAAGAAATATTTGATTCATTTTCGAAGCAATATAATGTTGATATTGATGAAGATGCATTATTAACAATTTCTTCTATTGAGTTTCGTAATTCTCTTTGCGCTGTAAGAAAAGGGTCTCAAAAAAACTCTATTGGGAAAAGAGTAGTGGTCGGGGAGGATGAGTTTGTGGTGGCGGGACATAAAAGTCTTGCCAATCGTGATTATTTACTGGAGGTGACCCAGGATAGAAATATTTGGTCTCTAATTGAATCGGATCCCAATAGAAAAATTGACAACGTTAAATGGCTGCTTGCACAAAGAGATCAGCAGCTAAAAGAAGCAGATGCCACGATTAAACAAAGAGATCAGCAGCTAAAAGAAGCAGATGCCACGATTAAACAAAGAGATCAGCAGCTAAAAGAAGCAGATGCCACGATTAAACAAAGAGATCAGCAGCTTAATGATTATCATGATGCGCTATGCGAAAGAGACTCAAGGATTAGAAATATTTATGCATCAAAAAGCTGGAGAATTACTGCATCCTTAAGAAAAGCTTCATTACTTAGTACAGAAAGTTTGAAATATCTTAAGCTTATAAAAGTAGAGCTTGAAAAAAATCACGGTCAAAAATATAAGCTTATTAAAAAAGTAGTTCGTATATTTCGAGAGGGTGGTGTAAGTGCCATATACGAGAAGCTGCAATCCCGGGCAATAATAGGCGGATTGTTACCAAATGACTGTTATCCAATAAATGTCCGTATCAAATCTCAACTACAAGAAGTAGAAGACAGATTCTTATCTGCAGCTGATATTAATTTGAGGCAAGATAAATCTCCGATTATCTCGATATTAATGCCCGTATATAAGCCTCCTATAAGTGTTCTAAGTGCTGCAATTGAATCCGTTATTGGTCAATCAAGTTCCGACTGGGAGCTAATAATTGTGGATGACAATTCCAATGATGATTTAGTTCGAGCGCTGTTAATAGATTATTCAGAAAAAGACTCTCGAATTAAAGTTAAATTCTCAAAAGAAAATAGAGGCATATCTAGTGCAACTAATATTGCATTGGAAATCTCTAGGGGTGATTTTATTGGTCTTCTTGATAATGATGATCTCCTTACAAATGACGCTATTGCGACTATGATTAGAGAGATCTCGACCACTCCCGATGTAGATATTTTGTATTCAGATGAATGTAAGATCGATAAAGATGGAAAGCCAGTAGAGATATTTTGCAAGCCAGAATGGAGTCCAATCCTTTTATTCAATTGTATGTATTTGGGGCATTTTTGTGTCTACAGGACATCGATAGTTAAATCTATAGGTGGATTTAGATCGCAATATGATTTTTCACAGGACTATGATTTAGCATTAAGAGCGTCCGAAAAGGCTCGAACAATAATACATGTTGAAAAAGTTTTATATGGATGGCGGATGCTCGACTCTTCAGCTGCAGCCGGCGGTAAGCCTCTTGCTAGAATTACAAACATAGCCGCCCTACAAAATGCAATGGATAGGAGGGGCTTGAAAGCAATAGCTACTCCATTGATTCACGCCAATCGAGCTTTATTTGATACAACAAATTTTAATGATTTTGTATCAATCATAATACCTTCTGATAACGCAGTTAACATTCAGGCGGTAATTAGATCAGTTCAAGAAAAGACCTTATATAAAGTTTATGAAATTATTGTTGTAACTAATTCAAAAATAATCAAAAGATTTTCAGGGGAATATAAAAAATCAAAGGTTATTTTTGTGACGTATGACAAAAAATATAATTTTTCTGATAAATGTAATGCCGGCGCTGAAGTTGCAAATGGGTCTCAGTTCATTTTTTTAAATGACGATGTTCGAATAATTTCTGATGATTGGATTGAGGCTCTTCTTGAGTACTTGAAGGTGCCCGGGGTTGGAGTGGTTGGACCCAAATTGCTTTATGAGAACGGCACCATTCAGCATGCTGGTATGGTCGTTGGCACCAGGAGACTGGTTGGCACAGCATTCCATTCGCTTCCAGAGCAAACAACCATGCACTATAACTTTGCCCAGTCTGCGAGAGAGGTATCGGTTATATGCGGAGCCTGTTTAGCAATTAGTAAGAAAATATTTGAAGAAATTAAGGGGTTTGATTCGACTAACTTTCCGATTAATCATTCTGATGTTGATTTATGTTTTAAAGTCAGGAGCCGTGGATATACTTGCGTGTACACACCATATGCCAAGCTAATGCATATTGGACACATGTCGCTGGGTAGTGATGAAGTTAAGAGCAACCAAAACCCGTTTGCGAAGGATAAGTCTGACATAAGCCTATTAAAAATTTGGCCACACTACATAAGTTCAGATCCATACTTTACAAATACTATGCGTAATAATTTGTACCATGATTCTCAAGAAGCCTATGAGATATTTATTGGCTGTAAATCTATGGCAAAAAATTTAAAAAAAGACATTCTGATTGTGTCTAATGATTTATCGGAATCTGGTGCTCCAAAAATTGTCTATGATTTGGTAAAAATACTTATGGATTCAAAGATGTTTGTAGTTGTTACATCCCCTTCGGATGGTCCAATGCGCAAAAGACTTGAGTTACTTGGGGTTACCGTTATTGTTGATGAGTTATGTATTAGCGAATCAAGCAATTTTTTTGATTTTGCTAAAAATTTTGATGCAATTATTTTTAATACTATTGTGGTCTGGAGGCCTATTTCTAGACTTTTTCAGCATGTAGATATCTTTTGGTATATCCATGAGTCTGATTATGCTGTTCGATTAATTGAAGAAAATCAAGAAATTAAAAAAATACTTAATTCTGTAAAGTGGCTTTGCTGCGGTAGTAAAAGAGCGTATGAAAATTTAAAGCAGTATAGAAATACATCCGATGTGAATATAATTCCTTATGGCATTGAAGCTTTAACCAAGGATTTAATCAAAATTAAAGATAATAGCCCCCCTCATATAATACGCATATTTGGCTCTTATGAGTATCGTAAGGGGCAAGATCTGCTACTGGATGCGCTTGGTAATTTAACAGAAGATTTAACCAAAAATATTCTTGTAGAATTTTATGGAAGAACTCTAGATGTAGATTATTACGATAAATTGAAGAAAATATGTGCTAATTTGCGTTTTATCTCACTGCATCAAAATGTCAGTCATGAAGAATATTTACGTTTACTGGAACAATCTTTTTTGGTGATTATTCCATCGAGGGATGACACATTGCCGCTCGTGTCATTAGATGCACTGGCTCTCGGAGTGCCAATTTTGGTAACGCCAAGCGTTGGTACTAGTCAATATCTAAAAAATGGATATTCAGGATTTATTGCGAAATCAACGGATAGTATCGGATTACTAGAGGAATTAAGGCTGATACTATCAAATAAATATGAGATCCATAAAATTATCAAAAATGGTCAGATGGTGTTTTTAGAAAATTTTTCAATGACTTCATTTAAAAATGCCGTAATTTCATTGCTGACTAACATTCGATAAATATGACTACTTTGGTTATAGGGGCGTCCGGTTTTATTGGGAGATCTATTTTAAGAAAAATTCAAGGCCCAGTAATTGCCTTCGATAAAGTGTCCACAAACAATAAATTTCTACGAGAAGTGGAAATTGTTAGTAGTGATGTTAAAAACATTAATGATTTGCTGGTCGGGAGGAAAATTCAAGCAATCATATACCTCTCATCCGCAACTACATCATTGGATCAATTTAACCTCGATGAAGAAAAGATCAAAATTGATCTTGAAAATGCTAAATTAATAGTAAATTTTTGTCGAGCTAATAAAGTTAAAAAACTAATCTTCGCCTCCTCGGGAGGCGTTATATACGGAGCCCATAATATCCCACCCTTTAAAGAGGGCATGGCGTTATATCCTAGGTCAATATATGGACTTACAAAAATGTTGCTTGAGAAATATTTCTTGGAATCTTTATCAAATTCTCTTACAAAAGTGCTCATTCTTAGAGTGGCTAATCCCTATGGAGAGGGCCAAAATCTAAATGGATCTCAGGGTGTTATACCAATTTTTCTTAGAAAAATTGCAAACGGAGAAACTTTATATCTGAGAAATAGAAATTCAAGACGAGACTACGTCTATATCGATGATGTAGCGAATGCCTTTCATGGCGCGTTGTCTTATGAGGGAAAGGAAAATATTTTTAATATAGGAGGAGGTGGCTCTATAGGGCTTGGTGAATTAACTTCACTCCTTGAAATTATTGTAGGGAAAAGAGCCAAAATAGTTGATGTTCCACCAGTAGATACTGATTTAGAAAATAGTTTTTTGGATATATCCCTTGCAAAAAGTGAGCTGAGTTGGGCTCCTGAGGTAAATCTTAAAGCGGGAATCATTAAAACTTTTAATTGGATTAGTGATGAAAATTAATTCTGAAAAAATTTTGCTGCTTTTAGTGGTTGCCATTTATATAATTTTTAGTGCGAACCTGCCAATTCAGTTGATTCCACTCGCCGGCCATGATGATGGTTTATTTCTGCGCACGGCAATCTCTATGGAGCATGGAGGGTGGTTGGGGGGATATAGTCATATGACTCTAATTAAGGGGCCAATATTTCCAGCATTTTTATTATTAAGTCATCTTAGTGGTTTGCCTTATCAAATATCAGTTGCAGTTTTCAATCTAGTTTCAGTTGGTTTTTTAATCAAAGTATTGGCTAGGTATGGTCTGGGCAAGTCATTTCTGTTTGCCATTGGTGTTGGAGTTTTATTTCACCCGGCACTGCATCCTTTTCGAGTATTGAGGGATGATATTTATTGGGGAGAATTTATAATATTAATTTCAGCATCATTTAATTTATTCTATAGTTCAGGTTCACATAGGATTTATAAATCACTATTTCTTGGGATAATATTATTTATTTTTTGGTTTACTAGAGAGGAAGGTTTTTGGCTTATTCCAGCATTTATATTTATTATAATAATTTCTCCTGAAAATAAAGTAACATTTAATAAAAATAAGATATTTAATATATTTATTGTCTTAACTACCTTTTTCATTTTTACGCTAATACTTTCATTAGTAAATTATAATAAATATGGCTATTTTGGAGCTAATGAAACAAAAAATAGCTGGTATTCAAAGGCGTATGCCAAAATTCAGACGATTGAGACTAAGAACGATATTGCACTTATTCCAGTATCCCAAGAAAAGAGAAATATCCTATATGAAATAAGCCCATCTTTTGGAAAATTGAAATTTTTCCTTGAGGGGGATGGTCGAGGTTGGATTAAGGCTGGATGCGATTACTATAAGCAAGATGTTTATTGTAAAGATTATGCTGGAGGTTGGTTTATGTGGGCTTTTCGGGACGCAGTTTCTGTGGCCGGCTTCTATAAGTCACATAAAGACTCCGAAATTTTTTATCAAAAAATTTATGAAGAGGTTTCAATAGCTTGCAACCAAGGAAAAGTTAGTTGCTCCTCTGAGTTTATTAATTTGCCAATTATTGGTGGCAAGTTAATCCCATTAAAAATTATAGAGTCTGTTAATTTGTTCTTTGATGCAATTTCTTTTAAAAATAATAATAGCGAAATTACAAATATTTATAGTTCTGGACCCATGCCTATGTATGAAAATTATTTAAATTTCTTGAACAGGCCATTGGCATTAAAGACAAAATCTGATGCTATAGATGGCTTAACCATTAAGATGGATCAAGAAATTGTACGAAAACCAATATTAGATTGCTCCAATAATAGATATATTATAGACAAGAGAGATATCTTTATAAAACTAGATTATTTTTACCAAAATGAATGTGTATTAAATATTAACAATTCAAATCTAAAAATGAATGAATTAGAAACCAATTTAATTAGTGACATTGATATTAAAAAAGTAGATATTAGCATTGCAAAATCAATAAGTAATAATTTATATATTTATTTAAATAATGTTTTTTATAAGGTATATTCAATTATTACTATTCCTGTATTGATTTTATCTCTAATTTTATATATAAGGTTTTTTTGGCACAAGGAAAATAATTTAAAAATTTTCCTATTTTTGACAGTAATTTGGATCTGCTTTTTATCTAGATCACTGCTATTAATTATTGTTGATGCAACCTCATTTCCTGCATTCTCTGTAAATTATTTAACTTCAATATTTCCTATGATTATTCTGATGACTATTTTATCGCTTGCTCAATTTAGCTCTTCTCAGGCGGTTAAATTATGAAAGCAATCATTTTAGCGGGAGGGTTGGGGACTCGTATTAGCGAAGAAACTGATATTCGTCCGAAGCCTATGGTTGAGATTGGCGGCAAACCAATTTTATGGCACATTATGAAAATATATTCTTCATATGGCATTAATGATTTTATTGTCTGCTGTGGATACAAGGGTTATGTAATTAAGGAATTTTTTGCAAATTACTTTCTTCATACGTCAAATGTTACTTTTGATTTGTCCAATAACAGCCTTGAATATCACGAAAGTAATGCTGAGCCTTGGAGGGTTACTTTGGTGGACACCGGAGACTCAACGATGACGGGCGGAAGGTTATTACGGGTAAAAAGATATTTAAGCAAGGGTGAAGCTTTTTGTTTGACGTATGGCGATGGTTTGGCGGATATTAATATTTCTAAGCTGCTAGATTTTCATAATTCTCATGGAAAAATTATTACTTTGACGGCAGCCACGCCCCCTGGAAGGTTCGGAGCTCTAGAGATTGTAAATTCAGGCATTAAGCGTTTTATTGAGAAGCCAGCCGGTTCTGAAGGTAGAATCAACGGAGGTTTTTTTGTTTGCAACTCGGAAGTTTTTAACTATATAGATGGGGATGAAACAGTTTTAGAGAGAGAGCCTCTTGAGAAGCTGGCAGAAGAATCTGAATTGATGGCTTTTGAGCATAACGGCTTTTGGCAGCCCATGGATACTTTGAGGGACAAAATTTATCTGTCCGATTTATGGACTTCAGGTTCTCCCCCTTGGAAAATTTGGTAAGGCGCTTCTTTAATTATGTTTAATATTTTTCGAGGCAAAAGAATTCTTGTTACTGGAAATACTGGCTTCAAGGGATCCTGGCTAACAGCATGGCTCCTCAAGTTGGGTGCAAATGTCGTTGGTTTTTCCGATTGTATTCCGACCAATCCATCTTTATTTGTAGACGCAGATCTTAAAAAGCATATTACTCACATCTTTGGGGACGTCAGAGATCTTGATGCGCTTGATCGTATTATTCAAGAGTCGAGACCGGATTTTATATTTCATTTAGCAGCTCAGGCGATTGTTTCGACATCCTATCAAGAGCCAGCTAGAACAATGAGTACAAACTTTATGGGTACTGTAAACCTTCTTGATTGCCTGAGAAGGGTGGCTCATCCCTGTTCAGCGGTAATAGTTACTTCAGATAAATGTTACGAGAATGTCGAGTGGATTTGGGGATATAAAGAGACTGATCAAATTGGGGGGAAGGATATTTATAGCGGATCCAAGGGTGCTGCTGAAATAGCTTTTCACAGCTTTTATGAATCTTTTTTTAAAGATAGAAAGACAGTGCGGATTGCAACGGGTAGGGCTGGCAATGTTATTGGTGGAGGCGATTGGGCAACGGATCGAATAGTAGTGGATTGCATTAAGAGCTGGATGAGATCTGAATCAGTAAGAATCAGATCACCAGAAGCTACCCGACCTTGGCAACATGTATTGGAGCCTATTAGTGGATATCTGACTTTGGCGGCATGTTTATCTTTGAATATGGAGCTGAGTGGAGAATCGTTTAACTTTGGACCAACTGCGGAAAAAAGTCGTACCGTATTAGATGTAATTGATAATTTATATGAGCGTGTTAAGTTATTGTGTGATGTTTCTTCTCCGTATGAAATTGTGGATAGGGTCCCATTTCACGAGGCAGGATTGTTAAGATTAAATTGTGAAAAATCACAATTTAAGCTCAAGTGGACTTCAACATTGGATTACGATGAATGTATAAATTTTGTTGGGGATTGGTATAGCGCTTATATTAAAGATTCAACTTCGTCATATAGCAAAATGATGCAGCAAATTTCTAATTATGAGAATCTTGGAAAAGAGAGAGGCGCCATATGGACTCGATCTCTTTAAAACCAAGTTTTACAAAGTTAATACCAATTTCTCATCCCAAGGGGGATTTATTTAAAATATTGCAGAAAAGTTCTGAACAATATTTGGGCTTTGGTGAGGCTTATTTCACATCCATTAATAATGGTGAAACTAAGGGCTGGAAAAGGCATAAGGCTATGTATTTGAATCTAACAGTGCCTATTGGTGCTGTTAGATTTAATGTTCTTAATGATGAGAATGGAGAGCAGCAGGTGTATCTCCTGGGCAAAGAAAATTATGGCCGACTATTTATTCCGCCGGGATTTTGGGTTGCGTTCACTGGTATGGGGGATGGCTTTAACCTTGTATTAAATATTGCTAGTGTTGAGCATGACCCAAATGAGTCAGAAAATCGAGAACTAAAAGACTTTCCTCTACAGTTATGAATGTATTAGTTACTGGTTCTGGGGGGTATTTGGGCGCTAGATTAGTTGAGCATCTTTCCGTTAGGCATAAGGTGAAAATTATTGGACCTACCTTATCGGAGGAATTGTATCGGCCGCTGGGAGCTCCAATTACTGTAGTAAATGCAGATTGGTCAGATCCAGGTGGTATGCATAGCGCTACAAAAGGAATCGATATCATTATTCATGCTTATGGATTAAATGCATCCGCCTGCGGACTATCGGTGACTAAAGCATTAACGTTCAATGCTATACATACGGCAAATCTTTTGGAGGCAGGAATTAAGAATGGCATTAAGACATTTGTATACCTCTCTACCGCACATGTTTACGGTGAACTTGAGGGTTGCATAAACGAAGAAAGCAGGACCAATCCTGTTCATCCTTATGGATTTAGTAAGCGTGCCGGTGAGAATGCTGTTGGATTTTTGGCTAATCAAAGTGAAGCTATTAACTACAAAATATTAAGATTGGCGAATGTATTTGGACCGCCAACACCTGGAAATAATACTTGCTGGGATTTGCTTGTAAATGACTTATGTCGGCAAGCAATCCATTCCGGAAGCTTAAGATTAAGATCAAATGGGCTCAGTTCAAGAAATTTTTTAACTATGTATGACTTTCTTGCTGCCATAGAATTTTTTTTGGACGAGCGAATTAAGAATGGTATATACAACCTTGGCGCGGAAGAATCAATAAAAGTTATAGATATGGCAAATTTAATTGCCCGTAGATTTGAAAGTATTTTTGGAGTCAAGCTAGAAATCTATAAAAATGACACCGATAACATTAGAGGCAATTCTATTTATTACGACTGCTCAAAATTGAAACAAGAGGGCTTTAATTTTACAAATAATTTTGAAAAGGCAATAGATGAGACTCTAAAACTATTGGCTTTAGAAAAAGGAATCGTATCTTGAGAAAAGCTAAATTTGCAATATTAGGCGCTGGAATTGCTGGCCTTGGTGCTGCCTTGGGATTACGAGAGCGGGGAGAAGAGTCGATAATTTTTGAAAAAAATTCTACTTCCGGTGGGTTGCTTGATAGTTTAATTATTAATGGGTTCATTTTTGATAAGGCGGTTCATCTTAGTTTTGCAACTGAGCCGAAGGTGAGGGAGATTTTTGATGAGACTCCATTCATTACGCACCCATCCGATTCGTATTGTTTTGACGAGGGAAGGTGGTTAAAGCATCCAATCCAAAATAATTTATCCAAATTAGAGCCCGATGAGAAGGTTAGATTAATAGAGTCATATGTTGCTAGACCTGATGAATTGCCCATTGAAAACTATCGGGATTGGTTATATCACCAGTATGGATTTGAAATTTCAGAGAAGTATCCAATAAGGTACACGCGCAAGTATTGGTGTTCTGAGCCACAAGATCTTTCTATAACGTGGGTAGGTAATAGGATGAGGCGATCTAGACTCTCTGAAATTTTATATGGCGCCTTTTCCGAGCAAACTCCAAACCACTATTACACTAAAGAAATGAGGTATCCGGTATCTGGCGGGTATAAGAGTTTTATAGATCCACTAATTAAGAACAGCATTATTGAGAATAATGCTAATATCGTTGAGATTGATACGGTCAAAAAAATATTGTATTTTGAGAGCTTAGATCCCGTGGCTTATGATCATTTAATCAGCACTTTACCACTGCCCACACTTGTAAATTCTATCAAAGGCGCCCCCGAGGATGTTATCTTTTCAAGTCAAAAACTGAAGGTAACATCTATGGATTTGGTGTCGGTTGGCTTTAATAAAAAAATAATTGATCATTTATGGTTTTATATTTATGACGAGGACATTTTTGCTAGCAGGGCATATTCCCCCTCAGTAAAATCACCCAACAATTGCCCCCCGGGATGTAGCTCCATCCAATTTGAAATTTATAGTTTAGGTGACGTTGGCATCCGCACTAAAGAAGATCTAATGCAAAATACAATTTATGCCTTACATAAACTGGGCATTGCCAAACCGGAGGATATCCTTTTCATGGAGGTTCACCACATATCACATGCTAATGTTCTTTTTTACAACGGGATGGAGAATGACCGGGATAATGTATTGAATTATCTAAAATCTCAAGAAATTAAAAGTTGCGGACGTTTTGGTGAATGGGACTATTTATGGAGCAATCAAAGTTTGTTGAGTGGATATAGGGCTGCTATAGAGTTATGAAAAATACACTACGCGTATTTATAAATTCATTTGTATTTTTTCTAGTCTACATACTAATATTTATAGCGCTAAGAAATTTAAGCCCAAATGAGATTATTTTTTATCAAGGTATGCGATTGCTTGGGGTGATGGCCTTGGCCACATCAACATACTACATCTGGCGCGCTAGGGCTCTTGAGGGTTTGTTCGTTAAATTGCCAGCAATTTGTATTGGTATTTTATTGAGCTATTCATTTTTAATGACCCTTCCTGTTGTAATAGATAGGTCTATCACGTTACATTTTTTGGGCTATCTTGCCGCTCATCCGTCTGCATCCCCTGAAGATATTAGAATTGATTTTGTTGATAAATTTGTTATAAAGAATGCTGCAATTGAGAAAAGACTGGAAGAGCAGGTATCAATAGGAAACATTTCTATAGTCGATGGCAAAGCCTCTATTTCCACTAAAGGTCTCCGAATGCACAATTTTTTTGATTACTTGGCTACGGTTTTCAGAATTAACCCAACATATGTTGATCGGTAACTAAGGGTTTAACTTATGGCAAACCAAAGTAATCTACCTATGGTGTCAATATGCATTCCAGTCTTGAATGAAGAGCTATGTATTGAGGCGCTTTATATTCGGCTGTGTAAATTGGCTGAAAAAATGTCAGATAGGTGCAAGTTTGAGTTCGTTTTTTCCGATAATCACTCTGCAGATGGTACATGGGCAATACTTAAGAATTATTCTGCACTTGATCCCAGAGTAAGGGCGATTAGATTTACCAAAAATATAGGTTTTCAAAAATCAATAATGGCAAATTATCTTCATAGTAGGGGGGATGCTGTATTTCAAATTGATGCAGATATGCAGGATCCACCAGAGCTACTTGAGACCTTTTTTGAGCTTTGGCAAAAGGGTTATAAGATAGTCTACGGGGTTAGGAGAAAGAGGCCGGAAAACTTTCTCCTAACAGCATTCAGAAAATTGGGATATTTTATTATTGATAAAATGAGTGATTACCCTATTCCCCGGAATGTGGGTGATTTTCGTTTAATAGATAGAGATGTTGTAAATGCGATATTTAAATTTAAAATTGCAACGCCCTATTTGCGAGGGCTGGTGGCTGGTCTGGGCTTTAAGTCGATCTGCGTTGAGTTTGATAGGGACAAAAGGCAGGCAGGCGAAACAAAATTTAAGATATCACATCTCCTTGCACTTGGAGTTGCTGCATTATTTAATAATTCTGTAGCCCCCCTTAGGATGGCTTCTTATATTGGTTTATCGATGTTAGTGGTTAGCTTGGTTGGTGCATGCTACTATATTTTGGTTAGATTTATTCATCCCGAATTGCCGCCAGGATTCGCCAGCATTCATGTAATAGTTATTTTTGGTATCGGCTTGAATTCCTTTTTGCTGGGAATAATTGGTGAATATTTATTGCGAATATATTTGACTATTAGGTGTGATCCAATTGCCTTTTTAGAGGATCGGCTTAATTTCAAAGATGATCAATTACTACTGTAAATTTTTCCAATATTCTTGTTCTTTTTTAATATAAAAAATTGATTTAAATTGGCGCAAAATCAGAACTTTATTAAGGGCGCTATCACGACAATTAAGATCGCAAAAAGCCTCAAAAGAACCAGCTTTTTTGAGTCAAAATTAGCTATTTACAAAACGAACAGATTCTCAATTCGTCGCTCGTAAGGCCAGATCTGATTGTTGGGTGTTTTCAATTTTTCGATAGTTTTTTAACGTAAAAAAGAGGTAAAAAATCACTACTTTTTAGACCAAGCACTCTAAGAATTATTGATTTTTATTGAATAGAGTAGGGGTAGGAACGCTAATACCCCTTATCGCGGTTCAAGGTACCAAACTCAAGAACAAATACTCAAAGAAAATAATTAGATGCACCACACCTTGTAATAGGGTCGTTCTGCCTATCGCCAGAGTAAGTGCTCCAATAAAGAAGGTGAGATACATCAGGGTGATGTTTAGGCTGCTAATGCCAAGACTTAATGGCATGTGAAAGTAAATCGCAATGGCAGCTATGGTTGGAATGGATAATCCAATGCTCGCAAGTGCAGAGCCTAATGCCAAGTTCAAACTGCTTTGCAGGCGATTCGCTTTAGCTGCTCTGACCGCTGCAAATCCTTCTGGCAGCAAGACCAGCATTGCAATGGCAATACCCACAATGGTTTTAGGTGCCCCTACAGCATTCACCCCCGACTCAATGACTGGGCTTAAGAGTTCAGCCAGCCCAACCACCACAATCAGTGAAAGGATGAGCAATGCTGCGCTTACCCCAGTCTTCAGATTGCTAGGCTTTGGCGCATGAAAGTTAATATCTTTCTTCTTATCTTCCACTTTCGGTAAGTAATAGTCGCGATGGCTCACCGTTTGGAAGAATAAAAAAGCAGCATAGAGCGCAAATGAGGCAATGCCTGCAAAAGCCAATTGCCCTTTTGTGAAGTCTGGCCCTGGGGTGCTCGTAGTCACAATGGGCATCACCAAAATGAAGGTGGCTAAAGCGGTCAGGACTGCTAATGCGGAATTGGTACCCTCATTGCGAAAGCTCATTTCATGATGGTGCAGACCACCAATAAAAATGCATAGACCAACCACGCCATTGATCACAATCATCACCGTAGCAAAGACGGCATCACGCGCAATAAACTCTGCGCCTTCATGGCCGCCGAGCATCATAGAAATAATTAAAGAGACTTCGATGATAGTGACGCTTATTGCGAGCACTAAGGCGCCATAGGGCTCACCTGTTTTATGGGCTATGACTTCAGCATGGTGAACTGCTGAGAGTACTCCACCAATGAGGGCGGCTGCCATCAGGGCAATCAGCCAAGTGTGATTGGTGAGTTCATGAAGAATAGTAGCCATGGGTATTGTGTCTGAAATGCTATTAAGATGTATAGATTATCCGATTATTTAGCTGTTACAAGGAAATTTGCGCAATATGAAAGCACTTATATTATTTGGCCATGGTGCCCGTGATGCGCGCTGGCGTGAGCCCTTTGATCGCTTGGCCGCTTTATGGCGCAAGCAGCATGTTGGAACCCCAGTAGAGCTTGCTTTTTTGGAGATGATGCAACCTTCTCTAGAAGAGGCCGTTGCTGCCTTGGTTAATCAGGGCGCCACAGCAATTACCATAGTGCCGGTCTTTTTTGGCCAGGGCGGTCATTTGCGCAATGATTTCCCGGCGCTGCTATCTGGCTGTCAGGAAAAGTTCCCTGCAATTACTTTATGCGCGACGCCGGCCGTTGGGGAGGATTTGGCCGTGTTGCAAGCTATCGTCGACTTTGGCGCCAAGGCTCTTTAAAGAATCTTCGGCAGCAGTACTGATTTCAGATTTTGTTCTTAAGGCTTCGCCAACCATAATCAGCGCTGGTGAGTTAGCATCAAACCAGGTATCTGCTTTGCCAATAGCCAATTCTTGAAGGGTACTTTTCCAAAGTCTCTCACGAGCGGTACTCACTGCTTCTAGGATGTGGACTGGGGTATTGCTGTCATGATTGCCGCTATGCTCAATCAATTGCTTTGCAATCCGAGCCGCATCTTTGCGGCCCATGTAATACACCAAGGTATCTGCACTGGGATTGCTCATCGGATATTTCGTTAAATTTTGGTCTGCTACAGGCTCCGTTGCCTGTGCCAGCGTAACAAACGCTACGCTACGAGAAACGCCTCGTAAGGTTAAAGATTGTCCAATACTGGCTGCGCCCGCTAAGGCAGCAGTAATACCGGGTACTACCTCTACGGTAATACCCGCATCTTTAAGTGCCTGGATCTCTTCATCGGCACGACCAAAAAGCATGGGGTCACCACCTTTGAGGCGCACGATGGTTTGATGTTTCTGGGCAGCATCTACTAAACGCTTGTTAATGAACTGCTGAGCAGAAGAGAGTTTTCCGCAGCGCTTACCAACGGCTACCAGTTCTGCTTGGGGGCATAAGTCCAGCATTTCAGGTTCAACCAAAGCATCATGAAACACAATATCGGCCTTGGCCAATAGCTTTGCCCCACGCACTGTAATGAGATCAGCTGCGCCAGGACCAGCACCAACCAAATACACCTTTGCTGGTGTATTGCTTTGACGGTTCTTTATTTGCTTGGTCATAGAGGGTTTGTGGATATTCTCTTACTGAGTTAGATGCTCAGCGTTGCCCGCTTATCGCGCCAGCTGTTTTGCGTAGTCACGCTAAACAAATCAAATTGCTTTAAGGCAACATCAGTCTTTTGATCTGGGCGAAGTGCAAAGCTATCAAAGCCAACACGCGCACCTTGTAAGAGTTGATCAATCAGTACATCACCAATAGCCCGAATCTCGCCAGTCCACTCAAAGCGATCACGCAAGAGGGCAGCGGTACTAAAACTTCTGCCATCTCTAAAGATGGGGAAATGTGCCGCAACTAAGGGCCACACTTTTTTACCTTGTTCAATGAGATCGGCATGCTTGAGAATATCTTCGTCTGCGGCAAACCAAACACCGATTTGGCCAGCTTTTGCTTTGGCTTGAATATCAGACTCCTGGTGATGTTGTACCCACCAGGCAAATGGCACCAAAACATTATGCTTGCCATGCTCTAAATCTGGTAGGCCGCCTTCATCTTGGCTGCCATTCGAAATGAGCCACTCATTGGGGGCTAGGCTAGGCTGTCCACCTTTAGGGAAATACAAAATTTGATCGTGTGCAGGGATGGTATTGATTGAGTGATTCGCTTGGCTCATGATGCCTCTCCACTAGCTGCCTCAGACTTTTCTTTTTTCTTGGCGTTTTCATTTTTGTCTTTATAGGCAGCCTCTTTGAAGGGCGTCACACCCAATCTGCTGTAGGTCTGAATAAAAGACTCGCCCTCATGACGTTGTGCCACATAGGTATTAATGATGTTGCTCATCACATCCGGGATCTCATCGGCATAGAAAGAAGGCCCAATGACTTTGCCAATAGCGGCATCATTGCCTTGTTCGCCACCCAAGGTGATTTGATACCACTCTTCACCGTCTTTATCGACACCCAGTACGCCAATATTACCCACATGGTGGTGGCCACAGGAGTTAATACAGCCAGAAATATTTAAGCTGATATCACCTAAGTCAAATAGGTAATCTAAATCATCAAAGCGTTCCTGAATCGCTTTAGCAATCGGTAATGATTTGGCATTGGCTAGTGAGCAAAAGTCGCCACCAGGACAGGCAATGATGTCAGTGAGCAGGCCTACGTTTGGCAGTGCTACTTTTTGCTTTTTCGCTTCTTGCCACAAGTCATAAAGCTTGGCTTGTTCTACATCAGCTAACACGAGGTTTTGCTCATGAGTAGCACGCAATTCACCAAAGCTGTATTGATCTGCTAAATCCGCAATCGCAAGCATCTGCGCTGTAGTTGCATCACCAGGCGCTACAGAACCGTGCGGCTTGAGTGACAAAATCACACTCGCATAACCGGGCATTTGGTGCGGTTTGACGTTACGTTCTAACCAACGAGCAAACGCAGTTTTATCAGTATCGCTAGCAAGATTGATGATTTGCTCTGTGCTTAATGCAGGCAAGCTCTTATATGCTGGCTTGGTAAAGTGCTTGGCAACACGGTCCCACTCTGCCACGGTAAAGTTATCGTCACTATCCTGAATATGAAGCCACTCCCCTTCGACTTGGCGAGCAAACTCTTCTGGGCTTAAAGCCTTGACCAAGATCTTGATGCGGGCCTTATAAAGATTGTCTCTACGGCCAAAGCGGTTGTATACGCGCAAGAGGGCGGTGAGGTAACTTGGGAGCAATCGCCATGGCAAGCCAGTTTTAATCAGCGATCCCAGAATGGGTGTCCGGCCCATACCACCACCGGCATAGATATCGGCAATCAATTCTCCTTGAGGAATTTTCTTGAGTTCAATACCTACGTCATGACACAGGAGAATCGTGCGATCTTCTTTGGCGCCATTGACAGCAAATTTAAATTTACGTGGTAAGTGTGCAAACTCCGGATGCAATGTTGACCACTGACGGAGTAATTCACAAACGGGGCGTGGATCGACGTATTCATCGCCGGCAACACCCGCGAAAGCATCACTTGTAATATTGCGAATACAGTTACCCGAAGTTTGAATAGCATGCATTTCTACTTTAGCAAGCTCAGCCAAAATATCGGGAGTGTCTTCTAGGGTGACCCAGTTGTACTGAATGTTTTGACGGGTCGTGAAGTGGCCATAACCGCGGTCATATTTTTCCGCGATCAGTGCCATCGTGCGCAATTGTTTGGAGTTAAATAAACCGTAAGGAATAGCAACGCGCAGCATGTAAGCATGGCGCTGGTGATACAGACCATTTTGCAAACGCAGTGGGCGAAATTCTTCTTCGGCTAAGCTGCCATCTAAGCGCCGAGCAACCTGGTCCCGAAATTGGGCAACCCGTTGATCTACAAGGGTTTGGTCAATGTGGTCATATTTATACATAGCCCACGATTGTCATGGATTTTCAATATTCCTTCAAATACTCAAAAATCCATCCTATATAACTTTTGGATATAAAGAATCAAGTCAAAGCTTAAATTCTCGATAGTGCCTATACAGATTGGCAATCGCAGCAAAGCCCAATACAACGATGAGCACTGCAAACACATACTCGGTTGTGAGGTAGTTAAAGACGTGTAGGTGAATGAGAGCGGCTGCGATGATAAAAGCGCCAACGGCTCCAAATGCGACCAGCCTGAAATTGGGGATGAAGGCGCCCAAGGTAATTGCGATGAAAACCAGATAGAGCTCTGAGACCAGTTGATCTGCCGTCAAAAAAATGGTGTTGGTCAATTCCGGGTTGATGAACTTGCCTAAAACTGAAATGATCAAAATACAAGCCAGGATGGCAAAGTTCAACTTCGCTTTAGACAAAATCGTTTTGAGCTGATCGTTCATGAAATATTTGGACTTAATTAAGCGTTATTGCCGCTAAAAACAAGGCTAATGCCAAGCCACAGGAGCACAAAAGCGACGAGCACCGTGAAGCCCAATTTTTTGAGAAAGTATTCCAGGCTATCCATATAGGCTTCATCATTACGACCAAACCATTGATCAAAGCGTTTCCAGACTAAACGTCCAACCACCAAGGGAAGCAACATGGCAACTATGCCCAGGATGACAGTAAGAGTGGTATCCATGCAGGACGCCTTTCTGAGTAAGGTTCTTTAGAAGGCTAAAGAATACCTGTTTTCCAAAAGGACTCCTTCTGGCTGTCCTGGCCGCTGAGCTCAATTTAGGTCTAGCAGGGGGTTTATTGATACAGTAGAGACCCTGATTGGTATTTTTTGTATTTATCAATTGAGTACTTATTTTAAGAGAGAAGAAAACATGGCCGAATTAAACACAGCGCAGTTAAACGAAATTCGTAGCAAAGTTTTGGGTGCCGCAGGAAAAGTCCCTGGCGCTCTCATTGGCTTGGGTATTTTGTTCATCATTCTGGGCATGATTGGCGTTGCCGGTCAGGTACTCTTTTCACTGATCTCTGTCAATGTGCTGGGTATTTTCTTGTTTGCTGGTGGCGTCCTGCAAGGCATCCATGCATTTAAATCTGCTGGCTGGAAAAGCGTTAGTGTTCAACTCATCTTTGCTGTTTTGTATATTGCTGCTGCAATTTATGTATGGGCATTTCCAATTCCAGCGCTTGAAGCCATTACTTTATGGCTTGCTGCAATCTTTTTTATTACGGGTTTCTTGCGCTTAATCGCTGCATTCCAACACCGTCACTTTGCTGAGTGGTTTTGGCTGGCATTGTCTGCAGCAATTTCCATCTTGATGGGCGTACTCATCATGAACAATTTCCCATCTTCAAGCTTATGGTTGCCCGGTCTGTTGATCGCAATTGAATTGCTCTTGCAAGGTTGGTCATTATTGTTCCTAGGCTTTGCAGCACGTTCATTAACTAAATAATTACCCCAATTCGAAAGATATCTTTTACTAAGTCTGAAGAGCAGCTGCTATGGCAATGAAAAAAACCGATCTGTACAAGAATCTTGCCTTAGCGACTGCTCAACGGATGAAGAATTCAACCAAAGCCCCGAAGTTGGGGGTTGCAGAAGAAAAAGCGAAATCTAAAAAAGAGCTAGCCAGTACCAATCCCTTGCTGGCCTCTTTGATGGGTAAAACCAAACCAAAATCCGGTTCCAAGTAAGTCCTCATTCATTAATAATGTATGAATCAGGTAGGCACAGGATATTGGCTTAGTAAACGATTGGCATATCGACTCTGTCAAACTGCCTTTGTCATTTGTAGTATTTTTCAAGTAGTAATCACTTCGGCACAAATTGCGCCACCCCCCAATTACGATCAAAAGCTGAACGATATGGTGGTCAACGCTACCCGCTCGGATACGCCGCTTGATCAAATGTCGCTCAATACAACGATTCTGACGAAAGAAGTCTTAGAGTCTTCGCCTGATCAAACCATTGATCAAGTCTTAAAAAATGTTCCAGGCGTATTTTTAAATGACGTTCCTTACTATCAAAAGGATCCAACAGGGCAAAGTATTAACGTCCGCGGCTTGGGTTATGGCCGCACGCTCGTCTTGATTGATGGGTTGCCTGCAAATGATGCTTTTTATGGCACAGTGCAATGGAACTTAGTGCCCATGTCTTCGATCGAGTCTGTGGAGTTTGTGCGTGGCGGTGTCTCGAGTCTGTACGGCAACTACGGCATGGGTGGCGTGATTAATATCAATACCAAAACACCGAAGAATAGCTCCCAAGATGTATCTGCCAGTTATGGCGCATTCGGCACAGGCAATGTGGCCGCCTCGAAAGACCTCATCGTCTCTGATGCCATGCAAATGCGCCTGTCTGCTGACTATTTTTCGAGCGAGGGCTTTCAGAACTACGCCACGATTTCTCCGGCATCCCCTGGCAACATAAAAAATGGCATGGGTACCGATGCCGTCAAGAATGCCAATATCCGTTTGCAAAATTATTTCAAGCCCTCACAAGACACCACGGGTTTTTTGCGGCTCGGTTACAGCACGATGGCTGACCTCAGTACCAACTATGCGATTGCGCCTAACTTAATCCAAACGGCAGATGTAGCGGCGGGATCTACGACAAAGCTAGATGTCGATAAAAAAGCACAAGTGAATGTCTACTATCAGAACACCAATTTTTATAAGCAGAGTGGCTCAACATCTACTACAGCACCCAATAAAAATCAGCCTTACATTAATGCCAATTACACCGATCCCTATTCCACTCTCGGAGCATCTGCACAGTTTACGCATGACTTCAATGCGGCAGGAATTGATCAATACATTGTGGGGGTTGATGCGCGCAATATCTCTGCCTCTAATCTGACAAACAATCTGAGCTCAAGTGGCAACGGCGCTATTAGCTCGGTGAACTATGCTCAGGGTCAGCAAAACTTTTATGGCTTATTGGGACAGCTTAAATCGACTGCCAGTAGCTTTCCTCTGGAAACGACTTTGGGTGCACGCTTAGATACCTGGACTAGCCAAATCCCCAATTTGTATAACGCCGGCGCCAATGGCGCCAATCCGATTTATCAAAACGTACCCAATCAAAGTAAGACACAAGTGAGCCCATCCTTAGGCTTGCTCTATAAAGCAACAAACAATTGGGATTTGCGGACTGCCGCATACCAAGCTTTTCATGCACCCAGTATGAATAACACCTTGCGCAGTTATGGCTCGACTTCGGGCGGCTACTTTTTTGCTAACCCGAATCTCACGCCAGAGACGATGACAGGTTATGAGGTCGGCACTGACTATCGCTGGAAGGAGGGCTTTGCCCAGCTGACTGGCTTTAATAACTACATTCAGAATGCGATTACGAGCTACAACTTGTCTACCGGCTCGGATCAAGCACTTGCTAATAGTTTGTGTGCCTCTGCAGGCAATCCGCAGGGATGTGCTCTAGGAAAAGTGAATTACTACACCAATCAGCAAAACTTATTAAGTCGCGGTATTGAGTTTCAATACCACCAAGACGTGAGCGCACGTTGGGCGGTAGATGCTGGCTACACCTATACCCGTACGATTCTGACTTGGAGCGCGACTAGCGACCCCATTAATACTCAGGTTGGTGGCGTTCCCATGAATATGGCTAATGCCGGTATTACCTATTTCCCAGTGCCTGAGGCCAGCGTCACAACAACCGTGCGCTATGTGGGGAACTCTTGGATGGCAACGGGATCCTTGCCGGTACCTGCTTATGCCGTAGTGGGCCTTAAGGCGAATTACCAGCTAACGCCACAAGCCTCGATCTTTGCATCCGTAGTGAACTTATTCAATCGCCAATATGTCACCTTCAATATTGCTTCACAGGCCACAGCCTACCAAGCCGGTATGCCGCAAGCCATTACTGTTGGCGCAAGGGTGGTGTTTTAAAAAGCAGTACCCTATTTGGTGCAGTGCAGTAGCAAGGTATGTGAAATTTTGAGCGGTTTGGTGTGAAGCCGCTAAAAATGCTTTAGGATTTAGCACAGTAGAAGTTACAACAATAAAAGACAGTACAACCGATAGCAAAATCAGGAGACTTAGTAATGAAACTCAAAACCATCTATTCATTGATGTTTGCAGCTGGTATGGCGGTGGCAACACTGGCATCAGCGCAAGCTCCAGCACCTGCTGCTCCAGCCTCTGGCATTCCACCAACTTGGGCGCAAGGCAGAACACCAGATGGTATGAATCCATCATTAGCGCCTAATCCTCCTGGCATTTCAGCAATGCCTGCAGATGAAATTCCAGTCAGCAAGCTCAAGGTACCAGCTGGATTTAAGGTGGAGTTGTGGGCATCGGGTATGCCAAATGGCCGCTCGATGACTGAGTCTCCTAGTGGTACTGTTTATGTAGGTACGCGTTTTACAGGTAACGTTTATGCAGTAGTGACCAAAGATGGCAAGCGTGAAGTCAAAACCATCGCCAAAGGGTTGCACCGTCCTAATGGCGTGGCATTTACGAACGGCTCACTCTATGTGGCTGAGCTCTCCCGCATTATTCGTTACGACAATATTGAACAGAATCTGGATAACCCGCCAGCACCGGTAGTGGTATTTGATGCGTTACCAAAAGATGAGCCACATGGCTGGAAGTTTATGAAGCTGAGTCCAGATGGTCAGTACTTGTACTTCCAGATCGGTACACCAGCCAATATCGTAGTGCCACCATCTACGCATGCAACGATCGTCCGCCTCAATCTCAAGACCAATATTTTGGAAACAGTAGCCACCGGTGTTCGTAATAGTGTTGGCATGGACTTCCAGCCAGGCAGCAAAGAGCTTTGGTTTACCAATAACGGCCGTGACTGGGTTGCTGAAGACAAGCCTAGCGATACCTTGAACCGTTTAGTGCGTCCTAAAGGCATGAACTTTGGTTACCCTCATTGCCATCAAGGCGACTTCTTGGATCCGGAGTTTGGCAAAGGTCGTTCCTGCGATGAGTTTGATAAGCCTGTTTATAACCTTGGTGCACACGTAGCGGCTTTGGGTATGCGTTTTTATAACGGTAAACAATTCCCGGCCGAATACAAAGGCAATATCTTTATTGCTGAGCACGGATCTTGGAATAAAACCAAGCGTGTTGGCTATCAAGTAGTACGCGTAGTACTGGATTCCAATAACAAGGTTGTGAAGTCTGAGCCATTTGTTACTGGTTGGTTGGATGGCGAGAATTTCTGGGGTCGTCCAGTCGACGTACAAATGCTGAAAGATGGTTCCATGTTGGTCTCTGATGATGAGACTGGCGCAATCTTCCGTGTTTCTTACGGCAAATGAAATTGAGCTCTAGCACTAAGGCCATCCTCGGGGTGGCCTTTTTTACTATCCTCTTTCACGCAGGTTCTGTTTTGGCTGCACCACCAGATGCGGTAGCAGGTAAAGCTAAAGCGCAAACCTGTTTTGCCTGTCATGGAGAAAATGGGATTGGTATTTCGCCAGAGATCCCGAATCTAGCAGCGCAGCCACCACTCTCGATTACCTATCAACTCATTCAGTTCCGAGGTCAGCAGCGTAAGGGCGGAGCAATGGAAGCCCTGGCGGCAGGATTGAGTGATCAAGATATGCGCGATATCGCCGCTTATTACGCCGCTTTACCAGCGCCACCAGCAAAATCAGGCAATGCGGAGAAGATTGCCAAAGGGCAGCAAATCTCTAATACGCAATATTGCAATTCTTGTCACGGACCACAGTTGCAGGGGCAAAAGCATATTGCACGCTTGGCTGGCCAGTCATCCGAGTACCTCGTAACACAGCTCAAAAATATCCGTTCTGGAAGTCGAGTGGATATGGATGGCACAATGGGAAGTGCGGCGCGTGGCTTAAGTGATGATGATATTGAGGCACTGGCTGCTTACGCCGCTTCACTCAATTAGCGTTCATCCACTCAAAATAAGTTGTCTCATTGCAGTCTAAAAACCATTTTCTTCTAGTCGATTTTTTAAAGACTTTCGCAGCACTCACGATCATTCTTCACCATTTCTCCAGTTATGGTCAGATTGCAGAGGATGCGCGGCAGGTGTTGCCTGGGATCATGACTTGGTTGTTTGAGTATGGCCGCTATGCAGTACAAATCTTTTTAGTCATGGGCGGTTATCTGGCTGCCCAGTCGCTTTCCCGCACAGCAGATCTGAAAAACTCCAGGACGGTCTTAAAGACGGTCTTTAATCGCTACTTGCGTTTATTTGCGCCTTATATCGTTGCCTTAATCATCACCATGTTGTGCGCTTGGGTAGCGCGCTTCTGGGTACAAGATGAGTTTGTTGGAGAGTCTGAGACTTTAGGGCAATTTTTAGCGCACCTCTTTTTTCTGCAGGGGATTTTGGGTTTAGATTCGATCTCAGCAGGTGTTTGGTATGTGGCAATTGATTGGCAGCTCTATGCTATTTTGGCCATCATGATGGGCATGTTCCCAGGCTATCGCTCACTATTGTGGATGCTGACTATTCTATCGGTTGCTTCTTTGCTCTTTTTTAATCGCTCTGGCGAATACGAAAACTATTTCATTTATTTTATGGGCGCATACGGCCTTGGCGTACTGGCACAGCTGTGCAAAAACTATCCTGATAAATCCATCAATCGTTTTGCGCAAGCCTTGATTGTTTTGATTGGTGTGGTGATTGTGGTATCGAGCTTTCACCAGCTCTGGCTCAGAAATATTTTGGCCTATATTGTGGCCATAGCGCTAATCTTCTGGGGCGATAAAGCGTATAAGGATCAGAAGCAAGATCAGCGCAGACCGCAGCACCAAACTAAAAAGCATAAATTGGTGAACGGCATCCTCTGGGGAAGTCGCAGATCGTATTGCGCTTTCTTAATTCACTTTTCTTTTGTCTTGCTAGCCAACACCCTATACATCGGTTGGGGGATGAGCCAGCGTCATGATGGTGTGATGGCGATTGCCTTGATGCTGATTGCTGTTAGTGCAAGCTGGATCGCGGCTACCTATTTGTATCGCTGGGTGGAAGTACCAGCGCGCAAGCTCAAGCTCTAAAGCCCCATCTCTTTTAAGACACGAAAGATTTCTCGATAAGCCTTAGGTGGCTTGTTCTGCTCTTTTTCTTTACGAGCATTGCGAATCAAGGTGCGCATATTCTGAATATCCATATCCGGATACTGTTCGATCATTTTGGTAAATGTCTCATCATTTGCAATCAGTCGATCGCGATAACTTTCTAAAAAATGCAACTTGGCAGTTTCTGCTTTACTCACACCTTGAATAGCATCAAGACGCTTTTGAATAGCCTCAAGCTCTTCTTCATCGAGAAAGCGCATGAGCTTACCGAGGTATTGCTTGTGACGCCGGATCGCTTCGAAGCTTTTAATCTTGTTGGTTTCCGCAATCGCTGTTTTGATTGCCTCATCCAAAGGAATCGTCTTGAGTGCGTCGCTACTGAGTGCAGCTAAGACTTCTGCCAATTTCTGGCGTTCGGTCATTTGGCGCTTGAGCTCAGACTTGCTAGGGCCTTCATCAGCCTCGACAAGCTTGGGCGTGCGATTTTTCTCATTAATATGCATAGCGCTATTTTAGACGGGTATTGCCTCTATGAAGGCTAAGTGCCCATTTTTGGAGTTTGGTAAATAATAGGGTCATTGCACAGAATAAAAAGTGGTTTTATTCCTTATCAAGACTATGACTCAATCCAATACCTACGACTACATCATTATTGGGGCAGGCAGCGCCGGCTGTATGTTAGCAAAGCGCTTGACTGAGGATCCTCAAAAACGGGTTTTATTGATTGAGGCGGGTAAGAATGACAACTACATCTGGATTCATATTCCAGTGGGCTATCTCTACTGTATTGATAACCCCAGAGCAGATTGGCGTTTTAAAACTGCTGCTGAAAAAGGCCTAAATGGTCGCTCATTGTTGTATCCCCGTGGTCGTGTATTGGGTGGTTGCTCATCTATTAACGGCATGATTTACATGCGTGGTCAAGCTGGTGATTATGAATCATGGGTGCAGGCAACCGGTGACGAAGCATGGTCTTGGGAAAACGCGCTCAAGCGCTATAAAGCATTTGAGGATTATCACAGCGCTGCCAATGAGTGGCATGGCAAAGGTGGCGAGTGGACTGTATCCAAGCAACGTTTACGTTGGCCCATCATGGATCGGTTTCGAGATGCAGCAGTGCAAGCAGGCATACCCGCATCAGACGACTTTAATCGCGGGGATAACTTTGGCGTAGGCTACTTTGATGTCAGCCAGCGTAAAGGTTGGCGCCTCAATACTTCCAAAGCGTTTTTAAAAGAAGCGGCAAAGCGTAGCAACCTCACTGTACTCACTGAAGCGATAGTCACAAAGCTCAAGATTGATCCTGCTAGCAAGAATTGCCTTGGCGTGGAATATCGTAAGGATGGCGTGCTTGCACAAGCGCTCATTTCGGCTAACGGTGAAGTGATTCTGAGTGCGGGCGCGATTGGTAGCGTGCAAATCTTGGAGCGCTCGGGTGTCGGAAATGCGGAACACCTTAATCAACTGGGTATTCCAGTAGTGGCCAATCTTCCTGGAGTTGGTGAGAATCTCCAAGATCATTTGCAGTTGCGCATGGTTTACAAAGTGAGCGGGATCAAAACACTGAACACCAAAGCCAACTCGCTCTTTGGCAAGATGATGATTGGCTTGGAGTATCTCTTCAAGCGTTCTGGCCCGATGTCGATGGCGCCATCCCAGTTAGGTGCTTTTGCTTATAGCTCACCAAAGCAAAAGCGTGCGAACGTGGAATACCACGTGCAGCCTTTATCCCTAGAGCGTTTTGGTGAAGATCTGCATTCCTTTAATGCCTTTACCGCCAGCGTGTGTAACTTGCGTCCCACTTCGCGCGGTAGTGTGCATATCACCTCAACAGATCCAGAAGCGCCACCAGCGATTTGCCCCAATTACTTGTCAACAGAGGAAGATCGTCAAGTGGCAGCAGAGTCCTTGCGTTTAACTCGTAATATTGTGCAAAGCCCTGCGCTTGCACCGTTTGCGCCAGAGGAGTACAAGCCTGGCGCGCAATACCAAAGCGATGAGGAGTTAATCAAAGCTGCGGGAGATATTGGTACCACCATATTCCATCCTGTGGGTACTTGTAAGATGGGTCGCGCTGATGATCCCATGGCCGTATTAGATTCTGAATTGCGTGTGAGAGGCATTGGGCAGTTACGCGTAGTGGATGCCTCTGCTATGCCAACCATTACCTCTGGTAATACGGCAGCTCCGACGATGATGATTGCCCAGCGCGTTGCAGAATTGCTCACACGTGCCTAGTTCTCAGGGTCAACATGCGAAGCCGCAAGCCGGTTACCAGCTGCCAGTAAGCCATCTCTTACTCGCTCTGGCGATTGTGGCGGTTTGGGGCACCAACTTTGTTGTCATCAAAATATCGTTGGCAAGTTTTCCGCCATTTTTATTTGCGGCGCTACGCTATTTCTTTGCACTTCTGCCGGCAGCATTCTTTTTACCAAGACCCAAGGTATCTTGGGTGAACTTGTGTGTCTATGGTTTGGCGGTAGGAGTGGGGCAGTTTGGTGTTTTGTATTACGCCATTGACGGCAATATTTCTCCTGGCTTGGCCTCGCTGGTGATTCAGACCCAAGTGTTTTTTACGATTGGTTTTGCGATGCTGTTTGCCAAAGAGAAGCTCAAGCTCTATCAAGCGGTAGCAGTCGCCATTGCCATGATCGGTTTGGTAGTGATTGCAGCGCACACAGATGCGACCACCACATTCTTAGGCTTGGCTTTGGTGGTGTTTTGCGGATTTTCTTGGGGGGTTGCCAACACCACTAGCCGACGTGCTGGGGCAATTAATATGCTTTCGTATGTCGTTTGGGCGAGCATCTTTGCCATTCCCCCCTTGTTTGTGATGGCCTTCATCTTTGAGGGCGGCTGGGAATCTATCAGCGCATCGTTGGTTGCGGCACCTCTAGGGGCATGGTTGGGAGTTCTCTGGCAGTCTTGGGGTAACACTTTATTTGGTTATGGAGCTTGGGCCTGGTTGCTCTCGAAGCACCCGGCAGCGGTTGTGGCCCCAGCGCCTTTATTGGTACCCATTTTCGGAATGGGGGCATCTGCCTATTTTTTAGGCGAGCCTTTGCCATTGTGGAAGATCTTGGCGGCCGGCCTAGTGATTGCAGGTTTAATCGTGAACCTATTTTGGCCAAGCCTGCGGGTACGTTTACAGCATTATTTTTAATGGGATTGGGCCCCTTGTTTGGGCTAATGTAAAACCCTAATACAAACCCCTTTTTTTGCCTCTACATTAACTGTAAGATAGCTATTCGTTACTCGTAGTACCTATAAAAATATTTAATTCACTAGCTTTTTAGTCATGGAGACTTTATGAAGATTCGTCATCACATTTTTGCAGCGGCTGCTGCTGCAATGCTTGCAACCGGCGCTTACGCTGCCGATATCAAAGTTGGTGTTATTGGTCCCTTCACAGGCGGCTCATCCTCAATGGGTGTGAGTATGCGTGATGGTGTGCGTTTAGCAACCAAAGAAATTAATGCTGCCGGTGGTGTGAACGGCAATAAGATCGTTCTCGTAGAGCGCGATGACGAAGCGAAAAATGAGCGTGGTGTTCAAATCACTCAAGAGTTCATCAACAACGAGAAGGTAGTAGCAACTTTGGGTTACATCAACACTGGTGTGGCTTTGGCTTCTCAGCGCTTCTATCAAGACGCTAAGATTCCTGTGCTCAATAACGTTGCAACCGGCTCATTGATTACCAAGCAATTCCCAAATGCTGCTGAAAACTATGTTTTCCGTAATGCTGCTGCTGACAATATTCAAGCGCCAATGATTGCTAAAGAAGCAGTTGAGAAGCGTGGCTTGAAGAAAGTAGCTATTTTGGCTGACTCCACCAACTACGGTCAGTTAGGTCGTGAAGATTTGGAAAAGGCCTTGAAGACCTACGGCGTAACTCCAGTGGCTACTGAGAAGTTCAATATTGGTGACGTAGATATGACTTCACAGTTGCTCAAAGCAAAAAATGCTGGTGCTGAAGTAGTGTTGACTTATGCAATCGGACCTGAGTTGGCACAAATTGCCAACGGTATGGCGAAGTTGGGTTGGAAGAAGCCAATCATCGGCAGCTGGACTTTGTCGATGGCTAGCTTTATTGATACTGCAGGTAAGAATGGTGACGGCGCAACAATGCCACAAACTTACATCCAGTCTCCTTCAACTACTGCTAAGCGTAAGGCATTCCAAGACGCTTACGTGAAAGAGTTCAAACCAAAGAACAACAACATTGCTTCTCCAGTTTCTGCTGCCCAAGGATACGACTCTGTATACCTCTTGGCTGCTGCAATTAAGCAAGCAAACAGCACTGAAGGTCCAAAGATTTTGGCAGCATTGCAAGATTTGAAGACCCCAGTTGATGGCGTTGTGATTACTTATAACAAGCCATTCTCTGCAACCGATCACGAAGCTATCAAAGCTAAAGACGTAGTCATGGGTGTAGTAGAAAGTGGCCGCGTTGAGTTCTTGAATGCTGAGGACGCAAAGTCTAAGAAGAAGTAATTCAAGACTTATTAGCAGTGCAAAGAAAACTTTATTTTGCACTGCAACAATTGTTAAAACAGAGCGCCGCCTAAAAGGCGGCGTTTTGCTTACAATGTCGGATTCGTTAATAAAAAGTATTAAAAATATTTAGGCCAATAACATGGAAATGCTTGCACAAATCCTCTCGAGCGGTATTGCGGTGGGGATGATCTACGCGGTCATCGCTTTCGGTTTTCAGCTCACTTTTGCCACATCCGGCACTTTGAACTTCGGTCAAGGTGAAGCGCTGATGTTGGGTGCTCTCGTAGGCTTAACCTGCGTAGATACCTTTGGCATGAACTACTGGGCGATGATTCCAGTGGTCTGTATTTTCGGCATGATCCAAGGTAGCTTCGTTGAGCTCATTGGTGTGCGTCCAGCGATCAAAATTAAATCCGAGTTTGGTTGGATTATGTCCACCATTGCGCTCGGTATTATTTTTAAGAACGTTGCTGAAAATATTTGGGGTCGTGATGCCTTGCCATTTCCATCACCATTGCCAATGGAACCAATGAATTTCTTGGGTGCCAATATTTTGCCAATGGAAATCTTGGTTGTTGTAGGTGCTTTGGTCATGATGTTGTTGGTAGAGTTCTTTAACCGCAAAACCATTTACGGTAAAGCGGTTGTTGCAACTGCCAATGACCGCGATGCTGCTGGCTTGATGGGCATCAACACCAGTATGGTGATTACCTTCTCCTACGCTTTATCTTCTTTGACCGCTGCGTTTGCTGGTGTGTTGATTGCGCCATTGACTTTGACAGGTGCCACCATGGGCGGCGCCTTAGGTTTGAAGGCCTTCGCAGTGGCGATTATTGGCGGCCTATCTAGCGGCCTTGGCATTATTGTGGGTGGCTTGATTCTCGGTATTGTTGAAACAGCTACTGGCTTTTATGTATCTACTGGCTATAAAGATGTTCCAGGTTTGATCTTGTTGTTGCTCGTGCTCGCATACAAACCATCTGGCCTCTTTGGTAAATCTGCAATTAAGAAAGTTTAATGATGAAACTGAAGTCTTCCATTCCTCTATTAATTGCTATTGCTGCTCTTTTCGCATTGCCGCTAGTAATTCACAACCCTTACTACATTCACTTAGCTGAAACGATTCTGATCTATACCATTTTGTTATTTGGTTTGGACATCGTGGTGGGCTATGTTGGTCAAGTGTCTTTGGGCCATGCTGCCTTATTTGGTATTGGTTCATACACTGCCGGTATTTTGTTCTTCCATTTCGGCTGGCCGATTTGGGCAACGATTCCGGCGTCAATTATTGTGACTTCCATTTTCGGCGGCATTCTCGCGCTCCCAGCCCTGAAGGTGATTGGACCTTATTTGGCGATGGTGACCTTGGCATTTGGAACAATTGCTCAGATTCTTATTAACGAGATGACTTGGTTGACTGAAGGCCCATTAGGCATCAAGTTGACTCGTCCAGAGTTGATGGGTGTGCCAATGACAAAAGCAGAGTATTTCTGGTTAGTGTCAGCCTTTGGTATTTTGGCTTTGATCGTGATCGACCGTTTTGTGAAGTCACAAATGGGTCGTGCATTTGAAGCTTTACGTGACAGCCCAGTTGCTTGCGACTGTATGGGTGTTTCCGTATACCGCTTTAAGGTAATTGCCTTTGTGATTAGCGCAGGCTTTGCTGGTTTGGCCGGTTGCTTATACGCCTACTCTGAGCAATATATCTCTCCAAATACCTACAACAATGAATTGGCTGTGCTCTTTTTGCTCGGCATCATCATGGGCGGACGTAAGTCACGCTTAGGCGCGGTAATTGGTGCGGCCATTATTGTGTTGTTGCCAAAACTCCTCGATGACATCAACCTCTTCCGTATCGTCGCTTCAATTATTGCGATTGTCGTAGTGGTTGGCGCCACCATGGCCTTGTCTAAGAAAGTGACTACGCCACGCCGTGTTGCGATTCCGATTGCTGGTGTCGTTGGTTTGGCAGCATTCTCATTCTGGCTCAACAGCATTTCCGATTGGCGCTTGAGTATTTTCGGCTTCATGATTTTGTTGGTGGTGTACTACTTGCAAAACGGTATTGTTGGTTTTGCGAAGAGCTTCTACCAGTCCATCGTTGGCAAAGCGAAAACCGTTCGCGGTGGCGATGCTGAGGCAGTGGATGATTCCATCAGCTTTATTAGCGCTGTTGGTAGTAAAGATGCCGGTTCTGAGCTGCTCAAAGTGGATTCTGTATTGATGCAGTTTGGTGGCTTGAAGGCGTTGAATAACGTTGACCTGAGCATCAAGCGTGGCACGATTCATGGCTTGATTGGACCAAACGGTTCCGGTAAGAGCACCATGATGAACGTCTTGACCGGTATTTATGTACCGACTGCTGGTAACGTTTTATATGCTGGTCAGAGCGTTGTTGGTAAGACTTCCTCTGATATTGCCCTGTCTGGTATTGCGCGTACTTTCCAAAACGTACAGCTTTTCGGTGAAATGACTGCTATCCAAAATATTTTGGTTGGTTTGCATCACACCTTTAAGTCCAATATATTGGAAATTGCTTTGCATTTGCCACGCTACAAGCGTGAAGAGGCGGAAGCACATGCACGTGCCATGGCATTGCTCAAGTTTGTTGGCTTAGATGATCTTGCGAATGAAGAGGCGCGTAACTTGCCATACGGTAAGCAGCGTTTGCTCGAGATTGCTCGTGCTCTAGCCCTTGATCCAGAATTGCTCCTCTTGGATGAGCCAGCTGCCGGCTTGACCGCGCCGGACATCAAGGAACTCTTGCGCATTATTCGTAAGATTCGCGATAACGGTATTACCTTCATCTTGATTGAGCATCACATGGATGTGGTGATGTCGGTTTGCGATACGGTTTCTGTATTGGACTTCGGTCAGAAGATTGCAGAAGGTAAGCCAGCTGAAGTTCAGGCAAACGAGAAGGTGATTCATGCCTACTTGGGTACTTAATCACTAGAACAATATTGAATCGGTAAATACCATGTTATCTATTAAGAATCTTGAAGCAGGCTACGGCAAAGTTAAAGTCCTTCACGGCATCAATATTGATGTTCCAAAAGGACAAGTGATTACTTTGATTGGCTCTAACGGTGCCGGCAAAACAACCACGATGCGTGCCATCACCGGCATGATCAAACCTACTGCTGGTGAAGTCACTTTGGGTGGCGAAAAAATTGATGGCTACGACTCCCACAAGATCGCACGCCTTGGTTTAGCGCACAGCCCTGAAGGGCGCCGTGTATTCACAACCATGTCAGTGACAGACAATTTACTCTTGGGCGCGTTTCCCCGCTTTACTGGAAGTCGTCCTAAGGGTGATATCAAAACGGACTTGGAAAAAGCCCTGGAAATGTTCCCACGCTTGAAAGAGCGTCGCAATCAATTGGCTGGTACATTGTCTGGTGGTGAGCAACAAATGCTAGCAATGGCACGTGCGGTGATGCTCAATCCAGAGATTATTCTCCTGGACGAGCCATCCATGGGCCTTGCACCAATCTTGGTTGAGGAAGTATTTAAGATCATCTCTAATCTCAAATCACAAGGCGTGACGATGTTGTTGGTGGAGCAGTTTGCTGCTGCTGCATTAAACGTCGCTGACTATGGTTATGTTTTAGAGAACGGCAAGATTGCAACACATGGCCCTGCGTCAAAGCTCAAGGACGATCCTGCGGTGAAGGCTGCATACTTAGGTGGTGGCGGTCACTAAGTCGATACCCTCTTGGTAGTGTCTCAATAAAAGAAAAGCCCTTAGAAATAAGGGCTTTTTTAATGCAGTCTTTTTATCCGTTGTTTGTGATGAGTTTGATGGCTTCGCGAATGAGTAATGCCCGATAACCCATATAGATGGCTATCAAGGTGAAGCCAGCTAAAAAGAGCTTCGGAATCAAAGCGCCTTCTAAGGCTAATTCGCTATTGAAAAGGCCGATAGCAACAGCAAAAAAGAAAATTGCGCCAAGACCTAGGACAATCCAGTTTTCGTGATGGCTTACTTGCTGGGTTTGATTGCTATAGGCAAGCACCTGAAAGGCTTCATCCTTAGGGTAGCCTGCAACCATCATGGTGTCGCCATTGGCAATGATCATAGGGGATGAGAATTTAGCCTCAATCTGGCGATCCCCCAGTTGAAACTTGGAAAGATAAAAGCGTTTGTAATAGCCTGAAGAATGATCGTGTGTAGGCTTTTCAGGATTCACGTACTCCAACAACTCATTATTGAGATTGCTGACGGTGCCTGATACGGCGCTCACAGAGCTTGATAAAAAGCTGCTAGGTATATTGGTGGACATCAGCAGAACTCCTAGAAGGCTGAAGAAAAGAATATAGAAAAATGATGCTAGAGGTCTTCTCATAGGGCATGTATACCTTTAATAGTAAGGCTGATAGCTACACCAAATACCATTACTGCAAAGAGTTGCTGCAATTTTGGTCCGCTGAGCTTCTTACTGATTGCTAGGCCCATGAGCAGACCCGCTAATGCGCCCAAGGAGAATGGGGCAGCCACAATGAAATGAAAGTTGCCAGTTGACGCAGCAAAGATCACGCTTCCGCTAGAGATGAGGGCTTGCACACCCAATGAAGTCACGATGATGGATTGTGCAGGTAAATTCGTATAGCGCATTAATGCGGGAATGATGATGAAGCCGCCCCCAACGCCAAGTAGCCCCGAGAGGAATCCAGCTAAGCCTCCCGTAAGAGCAAGTGCCCGGGCGCAAGGAATATTCCAATAGAACTTTCCAATCGATGGATTGATTAAGCAAGGTGGCGGCGCTCTTGGAGGTTCGGGCATCCCCAAGGCTGCTTTGCGTGCTTGTCTATATTGATTCAATGCGGAATAAAAGAGGGCGCCACTAAAGAGCAGTAGCAGCGGTCCATTTGGGATGCGGTTCGCTAACCAAAAACCAACAGGAGACAATATCACTCCAAAGATAGCCATGAACATCGCAGCTTTGTAGCGTAAAAGATGATTCTTGAGTCCGATTAATGCGCCTACGCTGGCAGCAAGCGCAATGGCCGAGAGCGAGACAGGGCTCGCATCCACCATATTCATGTGTAGAGCAAAAACTAATAGTGGAACAGACAGAATGCCTCCGCCAGCGCCGGTAAGTCCCATGAGGAGGCCTACGAAAATTCCAAGGGCGGGGCTGATGAGTAAGGCGCTATCCATTGTGATTGATTTTATAACCACAATGATGAAAGTGAGCGGTGTTTAGGGCCCCTTCTTAAAGTGCCCTTTGGCCAAAATAGGCGCGTGCAAGAGAAAGAGCCCAAAAAACAATAGACCAATGATCCAGTGGGCATAAATCGTTGTCTCGCGGATGGTTTCTGGGCCGTAGTAGAGAAGCGCGCCGGATATCAGTAAGACAGCGAAAGCGCTGAGTTGACCAAATCCGCTAATAAAGTTTGTCTTGGATTTGAAGCCGGCCTTTAAATGAAATGGTAGAGCTGAGCCAAGCGCTAAGGTGGCCAGCATCGCTGCGATTCCATGCAGTGCCAATACATGGCGAGTGCCAAGATGAAAGCGCCCAATCTCAAATTCATGGCCAAGCAAATATAGGCTGCCCGTTATTGAACAAGTCAACATGCCAACTGTCACAAACCACTTTTGCCAATGTGGCATTTTTCCTAAACGACTCATGCTGCAATCCAAATAGCTTGTGCTGAGAACTGAGCAAAACAAGGATGTTGTTCCTGTTCGGTGAGTGCCAATACTTTAGTGAGCGCATCTGCATAAATGCATTCTTTGGCGAGAATAGAGTAAGACCCTCGGGCATTGATATGAGCATCTTGATCAGTTTTTGCTAAAGGATTGATAAAGTGACTAGCTTGCCGATCTCGATTTGCAAAATATAGGCTACTAGTGGCTAGTGCTGCATTTTGCAAGCTGCCAATGTGGAGTAATTCAGATGCCTTTCGCGGGTTTCGAATATGAATGGGTCTGGGAGTATCTCCAAAAACTCGAAGATCGCCGCCAGCATTGACTGCTCCAGATGGGATACCCTCAGAGATTAAGATCTTGACTGCCATATCGACTGCAAATCCCTTGGCGATCCCTCCTAGATCGAGGCATACGGGTCGAGTGGCTTGCACTAGTTCGGCGGATAGGAATTCAATATCCTCAATACCGCCGATATTGTGGCGGGGTAATGGCATATGTTGAGGTAATAAACCAGCGGCAACCAAGCGATACCCAATGCCGCAGTTAAACAGGCCATGAGAGTGCCGATGGATCTCTTTGGCCGTGCTCAGTACTTGGGCTGTCCAGGGATGGACATCGAGCGCTTGGCAGTGGGCAGAGCGGTTGATGCGACTTAATTCGCTTTGTGGGTGATGAAAGCCCATTAACTCTTGTACCCGTTCGATCGCACCAAAGGCTCGCTCAATTGCCTGCAGGCAATCCTCTTGATCGACGGTGATTTCAACGAAGCATCCCAATAGGGGTTTACAGCGGGTGATCATTTGGATTTGAGTGCCAGTTCATAGAGCGCCGTAACGCGCTTCACACCATCGGTCAGATGTTTGCAAGATAGGGTTGCCCCACCAATATTCTGAATATCTTGGTTCAGTTTGATGGGGTCCTTTGCGGATTTACCGACAAACTGTTTGCGCCAATCCGCCTGTGCAACTTCGTAGCCATACGATTCCACATACTCCAGAATTTCGATGCCCAGTATGCGACCGCTTGGGTTTATGCCAACTGCATAGGTAATCATTTCATGCTTACCCACGACTTCGTCAACGATAAACCAAGCACCATCTACTGTTTTCCAGATGCGGTCACCTTGAAACGGGTGGCGAATACTGGAGGCAATGCGCATCTTTTCTTGCAGATCTTCGGTAATCAAAAGTGGCGCTTTACTGAGTACCGTGTTCGGAAAAAGAATTTTTTGCGCTTGCTCTGCGGTGACATAAATTTTGGCATGCGCAATCATGGGTGCGCTGATTAGGACGATGCCTCCAAGAGCATAAGGGCTGATTTTCCAATAAAGCATATTGAATACTCCGATTGCTTAGTTCAGTGGAAAGCCAACTTTGACGATGTACTCATTTACTGAGTGACTATCCCAAACGCGCGCGTTAGAGCATTCTGCTTCACCGCCACCCATACAGTTTCCGCCTGCTAGTTGATAGCGCCATGCACCCGTGATCCACCAATCTTTACTGGCGTAATGTAGGTTAGGCCCTACAAAGGTTGCGCGTTGTACTTGGTTGCGTAAATTGAGTTCTGAGTAATCATTATGGAAGCGGGCCTCTACGCCAGCCGACCATTTGGGCGCAAAGCGATAACTAGCGCCCACTAAGATATCGAGCATAGACTCTGGTACATTGCCATTCTCAATAAACTTCAGACGCTCATTTGCAACTACGACGTTGCTTGCGAGCACGAGTCGATCATCAATGAAGTTCGACTGCAATAAGAGTCTTGCTTCTAGTTCGTCTTTATTTCTGCCCCAAGTTGGCTCTAAGTAGAGACCAACACCTACGGGTGAAGTGACGGGGTTGGTGATGCGGTAGATAGCCTCGAGAGATCCGCCTTCGATGCCACTTTTCCTGTAGGGGGTAGCGGGATCATGCGAGGAAGGTACGCCATATCCTCCGGTGCAGGTTGGCTCGTCGCCGCAAGCTTCGGGGTTGGTGTAATTTTGACTGGCGTTGGTGTAATACGAATTAATGTAACCGGCTACTTGTAAATCATTCGTTAGTCCATATTCCAATTCTGTTCTAGCGGTCCATGCCTCATAAGTGCCCGCAGCTTGTAATTGATTGAGTTGTAGGCGCTGCTCAAACTCGAGCTTCCCTTTTGGCTGAAGGTCTAAGGTGTAAATCCAGCCAAAGACACCTTCACCGGCATGGGCGAGTGAAAAATGTAAGGCTGCGGCGAGGACGAGACTAAAAGCAATAATTTTTTGAAGGGTTAGTTTCATGGCGCTTAATGAGGGGTTGGTTGAGAAAAGTGAGAATGCCTAAATAAGAATGATTCTCAATATAGCAAATCAAATGAGAATGATTCTCAAATGGTTAAAAGACCATTCCTCAATAAATGCTTAGATTTGTAGGGAGATTCAATTTCCCTTGTAAGATTTCTCTGCTATGGACTCACAAGCACTAGAAAAACTCGTACTCATGAAAATGCCGTTTGGTAAGCATGCCGGTAGAGCCTTGGCTGATTTGCCTGGAAATTATTTAGCTTGGTTTGCGCGCGAAGGTTTTCCCAAGGGAGAGTTGGGGGAGTTGTTGGAGTTGATGCACACGCTCGATCACAATGGCTTACGTGGCTTGCTTACACCCATTCAGCGAGCACATGGCTTGCAGACTAAATCAAAATTACTTTAGACGAACTATCGCAGTGACACGATTGCGTTCGTAACTGACTCCAGGGGTATCAGGAGGACTACTTAGTGTGGTGCTCACAAACAGGGAGGTCTGCGCTTCCAATTGGGAGGCAATGCGTTTGGCTAACTCACTATTGCGGTCGTATTGAATTTGCACGCTGGCAACCTTACCTTCTTTGGATCTTGCAATTAAGGCGTTGATCTTTTCTGGAGAGTAGTCATCAAAAAAGATGGGGTACCAACCGCCAACCATCGTATTTAATGGCTTGGCAGACTTCTCTACTTTACCGTCGAGCTTCGGTACGACAGCGTGCGCATTGGCTTTGATGGGGAGTTGGAAATCAATCCCCGTTTTTTCTACTAAAGCTTCATAGGAGATTGGTGGTGTCATTGCAGCTTCATTCGTATTTTCAATCCAGTATCCCCACGCAAGATTTTTACTTGGGTCGTATACCAATTTATATAGATGACTGGGAATCGTTACTCTTCCCCTGCCAATACTTCCCTGCTTGCCAGTGGACCCAGTAAAGACGTATACGTCACCATTTGCTCTTTTGACATACTGCCTAGTGGGCTCCTCAACATTTTTTGCCCAGATCCCCTGATTGTTTTGTCTTGCCTGCGGCATCATGTTGGCTAGAGAAAACGATTGGGCCATTCCCCGTTCATTGCTCATGTCTCCAGCAGGCACATTGTGCCCCCGATCATAGCCACTGCCCCGATAGTCTGCGAGTAAAGAGCGCTCGGCATATGGTAAGCGAGCCTCTTCATAGAATTGATTGCTGCGTCGAGGGTGTGGCGCGTTGAGTTGCTCGCGATGGAGTTTCTCCACGGTGTAAATTGGTTTCTTATCAGCGGGAGAGTAATAAATCGCAAAGTGATCAAAGCATAGGTCCCTACCAGCTTGCGCGCTGATGGGCGCCTTGCCGTCCGGAAAAAACGTTTGGCAGTCTTCAAAGAGGGCAAAGGCCTTGCTCGAGCCCAAGAGCGCGAACAAAAAAACCCAGGAAGCAAAAAGTGTACGAACCGTTTTCATGATCTCTAGCGTAGGGGCTGAGCAAATCTAGCCTTGTTACTGTTGTGCGAAGTTAGCTCTGAAGCTAGTGCTTGTTTGACCATGGAATGACCATCTTTTTCTTTGGAGTGCGCTCCCAGGAGTCTGTATTTTCTTGCCTTGCAGCATTCGCGCGGTGGCACTACCGGTAGAAAAAGGATCTCGCTTGAGCACTAGATGTATGGTTTTTCAGGGACATTTTTCAGTCCAAATAGTAAAAAAGTCGAAATTTTGGGATTTTTTTATAGAATGAAATTAGTGTCTCCTAACATGTATAAGTAATTGATTTATATAGATTAAATATCAATTTTTGCTACATCCTACGGGATCTCCCGTATTTCAAGATCTAAAAGTTATCGAAATAGAGTTCTTTATTCTTGACTTGATATAAGAACCTTTTTAGGATGACCCATGTTTTTTATATATTGCGATGCAGCATAAATCAGTAGTTCGGTTTAGATGGTGTCGCAACAACTGAATGAGTAAATGTTTATCTAACAATTTGAGCGAGATGCAGAACGCCCAACCAGCAGCGCTGGCGGCTAAGGATCTGCTAGCCCATGCCATGGCGCCGGTATACCGCGTCATTAATGGTTTGCTCGTTGTGACCGTATTCATGGTGGTTGGACTTTGGCTTTCAGGTAACGGCACCAATGCCGGTGCTTTTGATTTAGCCCGCATTCTGGTGCCTGATGAGGCGCGCCATATTGTTTGGAGCAATGGCTTTGGGATGCTCGATCAATATAAGAGTGCCAACGAGGCTGCTGCAGTAGCACCTGATACTGAGATTGCCGCTGTCATTTACAGCAAATCCAAGCCGAACAATGCTGGCTTGGCGAGCGCAAAACAACAAACTGTTGCTTTATTGATGCCTTCAGTGGCCCAGGTACAAGTGAAATCGATCTCCCACTTGGCAGATCGCATCCCGACTTCCAAGATAGACCCCCAGGCCTTGGATAGCAATTTGATGGGCTCAATACAGAACCAGCGCGCAGTAGCCGATTTCTTTGAAAAGAAATATGGCTTAGACCGCTCCAAGATCGAAGAGTATGTATCTAATACCATCTTGATCGCCAAGGAAGTTAATATTGATCCCGTGCTCTTGTTGGCAGTGATTTCTGTTGAATCCAACTTCAATCCCAATACAAAGAGTCAGGCTGGTGCTGAAGGTCTCATGCAAGTGATGACCTCTGTGCATCGCGAAAAGTATGCTTTATACGGCGGAACCCACCAAGCGGTAAAGCCTGAAGTCAATATTCGTGTTGGCGCTTACATCCTCAAGTACCTCATTGCAACCGCTGGTTCCTTACGTAACGGCCTAAAGTTTTATGTGGGTGCAGCCAATGCCGAGGATGATGGTGGCTATGCCGATAAGGTCATGGCGGAACGTAATCGTTTGATTGGCTTGTGCCAAACGCGTTCGATCAACCGCTTAACCCTCAATGGCAAGGACTTGCGCTCTTAACACTCTTAACGCTCTTAATTTAGCGAGCCTTTTCTAAAAAACAAAAGCCACCCTAGGGTGGCTTTTTGCTTAGTGCGAAATTGCTTAGTTCACGCCATGCAATTCAACATCAAATACGAGGGTCGCGTTTGGGGGGATTACGCCACCAGCGCCTCGAGCACCATAGCCCATCTCAGATGGGATGATGAGAGTACGTTTGCCACCAATCTTCATACCAGCAACGCCTTGATCCCAGCCTTTAATGACGTGTCCTGCGCCCAGGGGGAAGCTAAACAATTGGCCACGATCTAATGAGCTGTCGAATTTTTGACCTTTGTGTTCTGGTGCATTTTCGTCATAAAGCCAGCCGGTGTAGTGCACATCCACGTGATTGCCAGCCGCAGCTTCTTTGCCATCACCCACAACGGTATCGATTTTTTTGAGTTCAGTCATGATGTTTTTCCTGTTTCATGCAAATTGGTCGCTCAGTATATTCCCGACGCCCTTGGTGGATTCCCTTAAATTGGGGTTTATATGCTGATTTAGGGTGCAAAACCTGCATTTTTGCCAGACTCGATGATTTAAAATGGAGGACTCGCCTCATTGGCAAACCGGCCTTCTATAAAAGGGAAGCCAGCTACAAGCGATTTGCAAAATGCGGACAAGAGAGTGGCAGGTGAAAGACCTGACTCTGTAAATTTATCAATATTGAGGAAACGTTAATGGCTTCAGAGAAATCAAAGATTATTTACACGCTGACAGACGAAGCGCCGCTTTTGGCGACTTGCGCTTTTTTGCCAATTATTCGTACGTTCACAGCGCCTGCCGGAGTAGAGATTGTGAAGAGCGACATTTCTGTTGCTGCACGCATCTTGGCTGAGTTTTCCGATTGCTTAACGGATGCACAAAAGGTGCCAGATAATTTGGCTGAGTTGGGTAAGATGACTTTATTGCCGGACACCAACATCATTAAGCTCCCAAACATTAGCGCCTCGGTTCCGCAGTTATTGGCTGCCATCAAAGAATTGCAGTCCAAGGGCTACAAGATCCCAAATTTCCCAGAAGATCCAAAGACTGACGAAGAGAAGGCGATTCGTACGCGTTACTCTAAGTGCTTGGGTAGTTCTGTAAACCCAGTATTGCGCGAAGGTAACTCTGACCGCCGCGCTCCACCCGCAGTCAAGCGCTATGCTCGTAAAAACCCACACTCTATGGGTGAGTGGAGCCAAGCTTCTCGTACGCACGTTTCTCACATGCATGGTGGCGACTTCTACTCAAGCGAGAAGTCCATGACGATGACCAAGGCCTGTGATGTGAAGATGGATTTGGTCACCAAGAGTGGCAAGACGATTGTGCTCAAACCAAAAGTCTCTTTACTCGCTGGAGAAATTATCGATAGCATGTACATGAGTAAAAAGGCCCTGTGTGAGTTCTACGAAAAAGAAATCGAAGACGCATACAAGACCGGCATGATGTTGTCCTTGCACGTGAAGGCGACCATGATGAAGGTTTCTCACCCAATCGTGTTTGGTCACGCAGTGAAGATTTTCTACAAGGATGCTTTTGAGAAACACGCCAAGCTGTTTGAAGAGTTGGGTGTGAATGCCAATAACGGCATGAGCAGCCTCTACGAAAAGATTAAAACTTTGCCTGAATCCAAGCGCGAAGAAATTATTCAAGATTTGCACGCTTGCCACGAACATCGTCCAGCATTGGCGATGGTGGATTCTGCTAAAGGCATTACCAACTTGCATTCCCCAAGCGACGTGATCGTGGACGCATCTATGCCTGCCATGATTCGTGTAGGCGGCAAGATGTGGGGCGCGGATGGCCGCTTGCATGACACCAAGGCGGTGATCCCTGAAAGTACTTTTGCCCGTATCTATCAAGAGATGATTAATTTCTGTAAGACTCACGGTAACTTTGATCCAAGAACTATGGGCACTGTGCCTAACGTTGGTTTGATGGCTCAGCAAGCTGAAGAGTATGGCTCACACGACAAGACTTTTGAAATTCCAGAAGCAGGTGTAGCCCGTATTGTTGCGGATGATGGCACTGTATTGCTCGAGCAAAACGTGGAAGAGGGCGATATCTGGCGTATGTGCCAATGTAAAGATGCCCCGATTCGCGATTGGGTCAAATTGGCTGTGAACCGTGCGCGCTTGTCTAATACACCAGCAGTATTCTGGTTGGACGAGTACCGTCCACATGAAGCTGAGCTCATCAAGAAAGTCAAAACCTATCTGAAAGATTACGATCTGGAAGGTGTTGATATCCAGATCATGTCTCAGACTCGTGCAATGCGTTACACCCTTGAGCGCGTTATTCGTGGCAAGGACACCATCTCGGTTACTGGCAATATCTTGCGTGATTACCTCACTGACTTGTTCCCAATTATGGAATTAGGAACCAGCGCGAAAATGTTATCTATCGTGCCGTTGATGGCTGGTGGTGGCTTGTTCGAAACAGGTGCTGGTGGCTCTGCTCCGAAGCATGTACAGCAATTGGTTGAAGAGAACCACTTGCGTTGGGATTCTTTAGGTGAGTTCTTGGCATTGGCGGTATCACTTGAGGATATCGGCGACAAGACAGGTAATCCAAAAGTCAAAATCTTGGCTCGCACTCTCGATGAGGCGACTGGTAAATTATTGGACAACAATAAGTCACCATCTCCACGGACAGGTGAATTGGATAACCGCGGCAGCCAGTTCTACTTGGCAATGTATTGGGCAGAAGCTTTGGCCGCGCAAACCGAAGACAAAGAGTTGCAGGCGTACTTTGCTCCTTTAGCCAAGACTTTGGCTGAAAACGAGCAGAAGATCACTGCGGAACTCAAGGCAGTTCAAGGCAAGCCAGCAGATATTGGTGGTTACTTTGTTGCTGACCCTGAGAAGTGCAAAGCAGTAATGCGCCCAAGCCCAACGTTCAATGCAGCTTTGAAAGCAGCAAGAGCAGCATAGGTATAAGCGCTAAGACCTAATTTTAATAATTAGGTTTAATATTTAAAGGCAAACTTTCGGGTTTGCCTTTTTTATTGATTATTCGCGTTATCAATTCATGCCTAAACCAAAAGACCTGATCGAATTAAGCTATCTGAGCGAAGCTGTCTTAGATATGTCTTTTTTGGGTCTAATGCGACTCTTAGAGTCGGCGCGGGCATTTAATCAAGATCATGGCATCACTGGCATCTTGTTTTACGATAACCAGCAGTTTGGTCAGATCATTGAGGGAGAGCGCGCCAATATTATGAAATGTTGGAAGCGTATTCAAGAAGATAAGCGCCATCATCGGGTTGAGTTGCTAGAGATACGAGAAATTACTGAACGCAGCTACCCTGAGTGGCTTTTGCGCTTCTATGGTGGCGAGTCTTTAGTAAAGGACTACCCCGTTCTAGAGAAGATGGTGGGCGGTATGGACAAGCACAGCCTCAACCTGCTCAATAAAATGCGGGCTGCACAGACCTAAAGCATTTACAGGCCGTTCGCCAAGCAATAAATTCATATCGGTAGCAAAATAGACCCATTACATCAATGGGGTTCGCCATGCGTTTTATTGATAAAACCATCCTTGCTAGTGATATCACGCCTCAAGCTGTTTTCGAAAACCGCCGCGCCTTAATCAAGACTGCGGCAGCTGGGGGCTTTGGTGCGGCCTTGGCGCCTTGGTTTTCAAGGCAGGCATTGGCAGCTAGCCCCGAGAAGCTAAATGCAACCCTTAATACAGCCTATAGCACCAAAGATGAGGCGACACCTTATAAGTACGTCACTAGCTATAACAATTTCTATGAGTTTGGCACTGATAAGGCGGATCCCGCTGCCAATGCTGGCAGCTTGCAAACCAAACCATGGACGATTTCGATTGAGGGCTTGGTCAAAAAGCCTGTCACCCTAGATATGGATGCGCTATTAAAAATAGCGCCGCTAGAAGAGCGTATTTATCGGATGCGCTGTGTGGAAGGTTGGTCGATGGTCATCCCTTGGGATGGTTACTCCCTCTCCAAACTCATTAACAAAGTAGAGCCTTTAAGTTCTGCCAAGTATGTGGAATTTATTTCTTTAGCCGATCGCAAACAAATGCCTGGGGTGAGCAGCAATATCCTAGACTGGCCATATCGTGAGGGTTTGCGGATGGATGAGGCAATGAACCCTTTAACGCTTCTGACTTTTGGTTTATATGGCGAGGTATTGCCTAAGCAAAATGGTGCACCTGTACGGATTGTGGTGCCTTGGAAGTATGGCTTTAAAAGCGCTAAATCCATTGTTAAGATTCGCTTTACTGAAGAGATGCCTAAGACGAGCTGGAATCAGTTCGATGCGCGTGAATACGGCTTTTATTCGAACGTCAATCCATTAGTGGATCATCCACGCTGGAGTCAGGCTACAGAGCGACGCATTGGTGATGCGAAAGGTATGTTTGCGCCAAAGATTAAAACCCAAATGTTCAATGGCTATGGTGATCAAGTGGCAAGCTTGTATGCCGGTATGGATTTGAAAAAATACTACTAAATGATGAAGAAATTACACGCTGCGGTTTTGGGTATAGCGATTACGCTATTGAGTTTTTCTGCCTTTAGTCAGACGGATTCTTCTGTAAAGACTATCGCATCATTGGACGTACCGCGCTATCTCGGTACCTGGTATGAGATTGCGAAATTTCCGAATTGGTTTCAGAAAAAATGCATTGGCAATACCCAAGCAGTTTATTCGCTGAGATCCGATGGCTCCTTGAAAGTGCTCAATAGCTGCAAAACAAGTGATGGCGAAACAACTCAAGCGGAAGGTACTGCTAGGCAGATAGGCGCAAAAGATTCCCCTAAGCTAGAAGTACGATTTGCTCCCGCATGGCTCTCGTTCGTACCCTTCGTATGGGGTGATTATTGGGTTATTGACTTAGATCCGCAATATCAAGTTGCAGCAGTGAGCGATCCGAAACGGGAATATCTTTGGGTACTCTCTAGAACGCAGCAGCTTGACCCAAAAATCTATCAAGACTTGCTGCAACGCTTGCAGACGCAACAGTTTGATACACGCAAGCTAGAGTTGACCACTCAGGCTAATGCTTCGCTCAAGAACTAAAGCAGGTGTATTGATTTAATGCCCTATTCATTACCTGCAGGTATTGAAATCTTCGAGAGAGGATGGCTATCTGCCAACAATATTCTCCATATTGGCGAAGCAGATGTCTCCATTGTTGATACTGGATATTGTGCGCACCAAGCAATGACCTTAGATTTAGTGCGCAATGCATTGCAAAAACATGGCGTATCGCATCTGCATAAAGTGATCAATACGCATTTACATTCCGATCACTGCGGGGGCAACGCTTCTTTAGCGAAAACGTATCAAAGCGATATTTATATTCCGGCAGCCGAGGCCTTGGCAGTCAAAGATTGGAATCTTGACTTGTTAAGTTATCTCAACCTTGGCCAAGAGTGTCCAGAGTTTCGGTATCAGGGTTTACTCATTCCAGACCAGGAAATCATGCTCGGAGCTTATCCCTGGAAAATATTGGCTGCTCCAGGGCACGATCCGCACTCTGTCATGCTGTATCAAGAGCAATTTGGTATTCTGATATCCGCTGATGCCTTGTGGGAAGATGGCTTTGGTGTGATCTTTCCTGAGCTGTGGGGGGAGTCTGGTTTTGAAGAGGTTGCCCAAACGTTGGAGCTCATTGAGGGGCTAGAGGTGGCGCTGGTGATACCGGGGCATGGCAAGCCCTTTACGGATCTTGCGCAATCGCTGGAAAAAGCAAGATCACGTTTGGATTATTTATCATCTAACCCAGATCGTAATGCGCGCCATGGGGCTAAAGTCCTATTGAAATACAAATTATTAGAATGGCGTAGCAAAGAAATAGATCAAGTGCGTCAATGGATCTGCAATACACCCGCCTTAAATAGTGCGGCAAAGCAGTTGAATATGGAGATCAGTGAATTTAGTCATTGGCTACCCCAAGCATTAGTAAAGTCTGGGGCGGCTGTGTTTGAAGGCAATCATTTAGTAGATCAAATTTAATTTTAAGAAGAGGCAATATGGAACATACCGTTTTAGTAACTGGGGCAACTGCAGGTTTTGGTGAGGCAACTGCCCGACGTTTTTTGGCTCATGGCCACAAAGTGATTGCAGTAGGCCGTAGAGCGGAGCGTTTGGAGTCTCTGAAAGCCTCGCTACCTGCTGAGCAGCAGAAAAAATTACTGACCTTGGTTGTAGATGTATGTGATAGCGCCAAAGTAGATGCTTTGGCTGCAACACTGCCAGCTGAATTTGCTAAGGTCACAGTGCTCGTCAATAACGCTGGCTTAGCTTTGGGCTTGGAGCCAGCTCACAAGGCCTTTTTGAGCGATTGGGATCAAATGATTGATACCAATATCAAGGGCTTGGTACATATGAGCCGCGCATTCTTACCCGGTATGGTCGAGCGCAAACAAGGTCATGTGATTAACCTAGGTTCTGTGGCGGCTAATTACCCTTACCCAGGCGGTAACGTGTATGGCGGTACGAAAGCTTTCGTAAAGCAATTTAGTTTGAATTTGCGCGCGGATTTAATTGGTACACCAGTCCGGGTGACTTGTATTGAGCCAGGTATGTGCGCCGGCACCGAGTTTTCGAACGTACGTTTTAAAGGCGATGACGGTAAGGCTGAGCAAGTCTATACCGGCGTCAAAGCCTTGAGTGCAGATGATGTGGCTGAAGCGATTTATTGGTCTGCCACCCTACCAAGTCATATGAATATCAATGTCTTGGAGATGATGCCAGTTCAACAGGCATTCAATGCCTTTAACGTCCACCGCGGAGAGTTTTAAGACGGTTTGTCTTGATCTTTCCAGCGGTAAAACTTGGGATAGACGCGCATGACAACGGGGCCATTAAAGTCCCAAGACTTGCAGGTCCCCAAGTAAAGCGGCGGCTTGTTTTCATCGGGGTCAAACAATGCTCCCGGAATCGATTGGAAGGCTGCAGTAGCTAAGCTATTTAATAGCTCTCGTAAATGGGTGCAGCCTGCAATGCCACCAAGATGGGTTTGAATCGTTTTACGCCAGCCCTTACCAAGACGTGCCCCAATCAGCGAGTCCATCGGCGGAATCACTTGTGGGCATTCCGGGTGAGGGTGACCATCCATCACGACTTCAATATCTTGGATCACTAATTCATTGTTGACGGTAAGGCGTACCCACATGTCATGAAAGGCTTCGCCGGGCTGCCAAGTTGTATCCCCGGTCACAAAAGGATTGGATTTGTAATCCTTGAGATGGCCCTCGATATCCCATAAGCCATCCTCACGGGCAAAGCCGTTAAATGTAATCTCCCGCGTATGCAGGGGTGAGCGTGGTTTTGGGGATGAGAGCATAGTTTCTGGAGGAGGCTAAACGATTTCTCTAATGATAATGAATTTGAGTCTATTGGCCTTTAGGTTGGATCTCTACACGCTTGCTCTGTAGTATGCTCTGCAGCATATGGCAAAACCGATTTCTCTTGAAAAAATACTCTTTAGCCAAGGCTTTGGCACCCGTCGTTATTGCAGCGATTTAGTCTACGCTGATTTAGTAAAGGTCAATGGTGTTTTAGCACAGGACCCGGAAGAGCGCATTCCCACAGATGGTTTGATGCTCAACGTTGAGGGTAGAGATTGGGAATACCACGAGAAGGCCTACATTGTCTTTAATAAGCCAGCAAACTATGAGTGTTCTCATAAGACCACCCACCATCCTAGCGTCTATAGCCTTTTGCCAAGCCCATTTGTAGAGCGGGGTTTGCAGTGCGTAGGGCGGCTAGACTACGACACCACCGGTTTGTTATTGATTTCAGATGATGGTCAATTTATACATAAGATGACCACGCCGAAAAAGAATATTGGCAAGGTCTATGAGATCACAACACCAGATCCAATTACCCAAGCGCAAATGGATCATTTATTAAATGGGGTGGTCTTGGATGATGATCCCCGGCCTTGTCATGCCACTGCTTGTGAGCAGCTTTCTGAAAATACGTTAGCAATGACCATAGTTGAAGGCCGCTATCACCAAGTAAAACGGATGATGGCAGCGGTGGGGAACCATGTAGCAAAACTCCATCGCATAAAAATTGGAGCCTATGCGATGCCGCAAGATTTGGCCCAGGGCCAATGGCGCTGGCTCTATCCGGATGATTTGAAAAATCTCTCGCAAAGCGAAGAACAAAAATGAGTCAGCCAGATTTACTCAAGGACCTTGATATTGGAAAAATACTTCCCTTGTGGGAGTTGGATGCTTCCAAAAAGAAAATCACGCGTGAATTTGTATTTCAGGACTTTCAACACGCTTTTGCGTTTATGACGCGTTGTGCGCAATACGCTGAAGAGGTCGATCATCATCCAGATTGGTCAAACTCCTGGAATAAAGTCTTTGTAGAGCTTACTACCCATTCTTTGGGGGCTTTGAGTCAGCTCGATATTCAGTTGGCCCTAGCAATGGATCGATTTGCACAAGAGGCCCAAGACTAATTTAGTGCTCTTCGCCTTCGTGATCCTCTTCATTAAGGCTCATCAAGATAGTTGCCAGTAAGCCATAAACCACCTCGGTGGAAATCATGCCATCTTCATCGAGTTCATCGATGAGGTCATTTAAGCAGTCCTCAGTAGGCTCATTGAGGAGGGTCATGGCGCATTCGCACCCATAGTCAAAATCTTCGTCGTTTTGGGTTTGATCTTCGTTTGTCATGGATATCCTTAATTGAAGGCTCAGAATAGCAAATTACGCCCAACTTCGATAGCAAAAATGGTTTATTTTTAGCTGCCTGGATTCTAGGTAAAAAATCCGATGTGCACCTGCAAAAAATCAATAATGATTTATAGTGATTTGAAAATAAAACAAAGGAGACAGCATGCAGCTAAACATCAATGGCCAGGTCCATAATGTGGACGTAGAGCCTAATATGCCCTTGTTGTGGGCCATCCGTGAAGTAGTGGGTCTCACCGGCACAAAGTATGGGTGCGGTGTAGCCCAATGTGGGGCCTGTACGGTCTATATGAATGGTGAACCTATTCGCTCCTGCTCTGTACCTGTATCGGCTGTGGGTGCCGCCAAGATCACTACTATTGAAGCCCTTTCTAAAGATAATTCCCATCCTGTGCAACAGGCCTGGATTGCGCTAGATGTTCCGCAATGTGGTTATTGCCAATCCGGACAGGTAATGGCCGCAGCGGCCTTACTCAAAAGAAATCCAAAACCCAGTGATGCAGATATTGATAATGCAATGGCCAATATTTGCCGTTGCGGTACCTATCAAAAAATACGCGATGGGATTCATGTGGCATCTGGTCAGAAAAAATTGGCAGATGTGTTGGCACAATATCAAGCCTCTCCGGCAACACGTGGGTAAGGGGGCGATATGACAATTCAAAATACATCACGTCGCGAATTCATTATTAAAGGCACCATGATTGGTGGTGGTCTGATGCTGGGAGTCGGTGCTTTGCCAGAGCTTGCATTGGCTCAAGCGGGCGCTGCATATGATCCTAATTCTCCAACTAAGATGGGCGAGGCCGAGGTAAATGCCTGGGTCAGTATTAAGCCAGATGACACGGTATACGTTCGTATTGCACGTTCAGAAATGGGTCAGGGTACGCGCACTGGTTTAGCGCAACTAGTGACCGAAGAATTAGAGTGCAATTGGAAGAAAGTAAAAACCCAATCTGCTACTCCTGGACAGAGTTTGGCACGCAAACGTGTATGGGGCGAGCATGGCACTGGCGGTAGTCGTGGCATTCGTATATCGGAGGACTATGTACGTCGTGGCGCAGCAGCAGCACGCATCATGCTCGTACAAGCAGCCGCCAATCAATGGAATGTGCCGGTTAGTGAGTTAAGTGTTAGCAAGGGTGTCATTACCCATGTGCCTACTGGTCGCAAAACGACCTATGGAAAAGTGGCTGAGCTTGCCTCCACGCTTACCCCGCCAGATCCAAAAACGATTACCTTAAAAAATCCACGGGATTGGAAGGTGGCTGGACAGCCTTATGCCCGTTTAGATACTGCCAATAAGGTCAATGGTAGCAAGGTCTATGGTGCAGATTTACAAATGCCAGGCATGCTCTGTGCCTCGGTTAAATCTTGCCCTGTGTTTGGTGGCAAGTTGGTGAGTTACGATGCAGCTAAAGTTAAAAATATGCGTGGCGTCAAAGGCGTTGTGCAGATTGATGACAGCACCGTTGCGGTCGTGGCAGATACTTGGTGGCGCGCTAATACCGCCTTAAATGCCTTACCGATTGTCTGGAATGAAGGCAAGGCCGCCAATGTCTCACAGACAGATATCGACAAAATGCTACGCAATGGCTTGGATGAGCAAGGCGACTTTTGGCAACGCAAAGTAGGGGATGCTCCTGAGGCAATTCAAAGTGCATCTAAAAAAGTAGAGGCTATTTATTACACGCCATATCGTGCGCACGTTACGATGGAGCCGATGAATGCCACTGTCAAAATTAGTGGCGATCGCGCTGAAGCTTGGGTCCCGACACAAAATGGTGAAGGCTCCTTGGCGGCATTATCTGAAGCCACTGGCATCCCTCTGGCCAATTGTGAAGTTTATAAGCTCGATTCTGGTTGTGGCCTTGGGCGTCGTGGCTCCACCCAGGATTTCACTACTTACGCCGCAAAGGTTGCCATGCAGTTTCCAGGAGTGCCTGTAAAGGTACTGTGGAGTCGTGAAGAAGATCTCACGCATGATTACTACCATCCGATAGCGATGGCCAAAATGACCGCGGGCATCGATACCGGCGGTAATGTGACAGGCATGCACATTAAAGTGGCTGGCCAATCTATCAATGCAACATTGGCGCCTAGTGCGATTAAAGATGGCAAGGATGAGCGTCAACTGCAAGGCTTTTATGAAAACGGCCCTGATGCGCAATTGGGTTACACCTTCCCAACACTCCTGACAGAGTATGTCATGAAAAACACGCATGTCCCAGTAGGTCCATGGCGCGGTGTGAATACCAATCAGAATGGTATCTTCATGGAATGCTTTATGGATGAGTGCGCCAAGGCTGCCGGAAAAGACCCGGTTAAATTTAGACAAGCGCTGATGCAAAGTCACCCCAAGCATTTAGGTGTACTCAATGCGGCAGCCCAGAAAGCCAATTGGGATAAACCTTTGCCGGCGGGAACCTATCGCGGTATTGCGCAGTTCATGGGCTATGCCAGCTACTCCGCTTGTGTGGCTGAGGTGGCGGTGGATGGCAATGTAGTACATGTTAAGCGCCTAGTGTTTGCATTGAACTGTGGCCATGTTGTGAATCCCTATTTAACGCGTGAGCAAATTGAAGGGTCTGTAGCAATGGCTCTGGGCGCGATTTTCAATCCAGAAATTACGGTTGAAAATGGCCGCATCAAACAACAGAACTTAGACTCATATCCGATGATTAAGTTGGCTTCAACCCCCAGAATCGAAAGTGTGCTCGTACCGACTTATGACTTTTGGGGTGGGGTAGGAGAGCCAACCATCTGCGTGGTGGGTCCTGCGGTTGCCAATGCAATCTCTGCTGCTATTGGCAGACCAGTACGAAACTTCCCGCTATATAAGGAAGGTTTGAGTTTGGCGTAGTTAGTTACGAATCAATGGTGCAATTTCGACCCTATCAAACCTGTTTTTGATGGGGTCGTTTAACATGTACTGATGAGATTGTTGAAAAGCATCGTGTTTCTGTGCTGCCTGCTTCCATTAGGGCGCTTGGTATGGCTTGCTTATACCGATGATTTGGGAGCCAATCCTATTGAGTTTATGACGCGCTCGACTGGAACTTGGGCGCTTGTATTGCTGTGTATTACTCTAGCTATGACACCAATGCGCTTGCTTACAGGCTCAGCGGTTTGGGTCAAACTGCGCCGTATGCTTGGCCTGTTTTGTTTTTTCTACGCCGTCTTGCATTTCAGCATTTGGTTTTATTTAGATCAAGGTTTAGATGTGCAGGCTATGGTGCATGATGTACTCAAGCGACCATTTATTACGATGGGATTTTTGTCCTTGGTCTTATTGATCCCATTGGCACTCACCTCCAATCAATGGTCAGTACGTAAACTGGGTAGACGTTGGAGCATCTTGCATAAACTGGTTTATGTTATTGCCGCTACCGTCATCATTCACTACTGGTGGCATAAAGCCGGTAAGAATGATGTACAAATCGTCATGATTTATGCCGCTATATTGATCCTATTGCTAGTCACTAGGATGCCACTGATACGTAGGCATCTCCAAAAATCGAACTGAAAGAATCAATGAACTTATTTAGCGCGCTATTCGCCGCTTGCCTCCTAGTAATGGGTATGTCTGCGTCAGCACAGACTCCACCTCAGCCAGAGATGAAAACTTTTTCACCTTACACATCAGAGCAGATCAAAGCCTTTAATCAACAAGGCCTCTCGCCGACTGAGGGAGTCTTTGGGCCAGTAGATGGAGGGGGCGGTCAGCAAATTCGAAATCAGAAACCGCCATTGGATTCGAAATTCTTCAATGTGCCTATTGGGGAGCAAGAGGCTGAAGCTCTAGAAACAGAATCTGCAGAGCCTTATCAGCCAGAAACGCCAACTATTTCCTTTTAGATCTGCCCTGCTGTTTCAGCAAAGTAAAGTTCAGGCATGGAATTAAGGCTCAAGATTTCTCGGGCAGTTTCGGGCGTAGCATTTAACCAGGCGTCAAACAATTTAGGATGAAGCGGTACTACCGTACGCTTTTCGTCTTCTGGCTTATGACAACGACTCAGGATGGGGTGATGCTCTGCTGCAATCGTGAGCATAGAAAATGAGACGATTAATTCACCGGTCTCAGGTTCTGTCCAGGTATCCCAAATCGAAGCAATCGCCATTGGCTCCCCATTAGCTTGGACAATTTTGCTGCGCACAGCTTTGCCCGACTCATAACAAGGCTCATAAAACGCATCAGCTAGGGCGAGGGCATAGTGACGTTTAGACCAAGCTTGTCTATAAGAGGGCTTCTCACTAACAGTTTCTGATCTAGCGTTATAGGTTTTTCTACCAAAGTCTTCGTCTTTTGCCCAAGATGGGATGAGGCCAAAACGGGCCAAGCCGATTGCAGTGCGTTGGGTATTGTGACTCTTGAGCACAATCGGGCCTGGATAAGTCGGAAAGACATCATGCGTACTAGAAATGGGCAGATCTAAGTCAAAGTGGGATTTAACCCAATCGATACTGACGGTAGAGAGGTATTGAACGCACATCTGGGGATTTTACTGTCAGGGCTACTGTTACTATTGGGGTTCTATTGTTAAAAGATGAACCCTCATGAAATTATTTGCTTCCCCATTCAAATTCAAGCCAGTTGCCTGCCATTTTATTGCTGCTGGTATTTTAGTTATGGCTGGTATTGCCTCTGCAGGTGCGCAACAAAGCGGCTTACCTATTAATGCAGCTGCTTCAGTGAACGGAACTATTATCACCAATGATATGGTGGAGCAGGGAATTCGGATGGCAACCTCTCAAGGTCAAAAAGATTCTCCTGAGTTACGTAGAGCGGTGATTCAAAAATACATAGAAGTATTACTACTCTCTCAGCAAGCTGAAAAAGACGGCTTGGCAAATTCTGAAAAAGCCAACTCTCAGTTAATGTTGATTCGTCAAAATTATTTAGCGGACTTAGAGCTTTCCACCTTTATGTCACAAAATCCTATTTCTGATGCAGACGTTCAGGCGGAGTACAACAAACAAGTGGCTTCACTTGGACCTTCCGGCATGATTGTGGAATACAAGATTAGTGATATCGCAGTGGCAACGGAAGCCGATGCCCAAGCCGCATACAATCGCATCAAAAAAGGGGAGTCCTTTGATAAGGTGGCGCGTAGTGTTTCATTGGCCCCAAACAAGGCCCAAGGCGGCGCAGCTGGCTGGGTTCAGGCTGGGCAAGTACCCCAACAAATCTCAGCTGTACTGGTAAATCTTGGTAAGGGACAAACATCCGCACCAATTCAATTGCAGCAGGGTTGGTACATCGTTAAGGTGGAGGATAAAAAATCCAGTAAGCCACCTTCATTTGAGCAAGCCAAGCCAGCAGTCAGAGCAGCTCTTGCTCAAAAGAAACAACTCGAATTTTTGGAAAGCATCGCGAAGAATTCCAAAATTATTGTGCAGTAATCGGTAGACAATCTGCATCGTTCTAAGGGCGATGAACAATAAAAAGGACTCCAAGGAGTCCTTTTTATTTGGAATTAAATTGCCAATCCTTACTGACGTTCGAGGGTCACAAACTCAAAGTCAATGCCATTCTCAAAGCCTGGAGTGCGCTCGATGACATTCCAGGCGTCAGGATTGGGAACCTCAAAGAAGGTGTCGCCACCCTCAACATCGATCGCAATCTCGGTAATAAAGAGTTGATCAGCTTTATCAAAGGCTTGCGTAAAGAGTTGCTCGCCGCCAATCACAAATACCCTCGGAGAGTCGCCGAGGCGATTGAGGGCTTCATCGAGTGAGTCAGCAAGCTCTGCACCATTTGCTAGGTAGTCCGCATTACGGCTAACGACGATATTACGACGTCCTGGCAGGGGGCGACCAATAGATTCCCAGGTTTTACGCCCCATGATGACGGGGTGGCCCATGGTGACACGTTTGAAGAACTGTAAGTCAGCAGAAATTTTCCAGGGCATCTGGTTATCGCGCCCAATCACGTGATTACGTGAACGCGCAACAATCATGGAGATAGCAGGTTGTGTCATATTAAATAGCTACCGGAGCTTTGATGTGGGGGTGGGATTCGTAACCAACAATTTCGAAATCTTCAAACTCGTAATCAAAAATCGAATCTGGTTTACGCAAAATTTTGAGTTTTGGCAGCGGGAAAAAATCTCTCGACAGTTGAAGATCGACTTGTTCTAAGTGGTTGCTATACAAGTGGCAGTCACCGCCAGTCCAAATAAAATCACCCACCTCTAAATCACATTGTTGCGCCATCATGTGGGTGAGCAATGCGTAGCTCGCGATATTGAAGGGCACGCCCAGGAAGATATCTGCGCTGCGCTGGTAGAGCTGGCAAGAGAGTTTGCCGTCAGCAACATAGAACTGAAAGAAGGCATGGCAAGGCGCCAGAGCCATGCGAGGAATATCAGCGACGTTCCATGCTGAAACAATAATGCGGCGGGAGTCCGGATTCTTCTTGATGGTCTCAACGACTTCGGAGATTTGATCGATATGTTTGCCGTTGGGCGCTGGCCATGAGCGCCATTGATAGCCATAGATAGGACCTAATTCACCATCAGGGGCTGCCCACTCATTCCAAATCGAGACGCCGCGCTCTTTGAGCCAGTTGTTGTTTGTGCTTCCTTTGAGGAACCACAGCAATTCATAGATGATGGACTTGAGGTGCAACTTCTTCGTTGTCACCATCGGAAAGCCGTCGGCCAGGTTAAAGCGCATCTGGTGCCCAAATACTGAAAGGGTGCCGGTGCCAGTCCTGTCGGACTTTTTAACACCCTTGGCAAGGACTTCCTTCATGAGATCGTGATATTGGCGCATAGAAAATTGGCTAAAAAGGATTAGAGAACGGTAGTAAGGATAGCTTACTCGAATGTGGGGGAATTTACCCCGAGTGCTTTATGCAGCTTGGGGGAAGTGGTGGTGTACTGCAATTGAATCGGCTTTTCTGGGTTTAGATAGGCAGCTGCCGCAAATGCAGCCAGAGCGGCCTCATGAAAGCCTGACAAAATGAGCTTCTTTTTGCCTGGGTAGACATTGATGTCGCCCACAGCGTAGATGCCTGGAATGCTGGTCTGAAATTTCTCGGTATCCACCACAATTTGTTTGCGGTCAATGTCTAAGGCCCAGTCTGCAATTGGCCCCAATTTTGGAGAGAGGCCAAAAAAGATTAGGAGCGCATCAACGGGTAGCATTTCAATCTCACCATCAATATTGCTAATGGCTAGCTCAGTCAATTGAGCATCTTGAGTTTCAAATCCCGTCACCTGTCCAATACGTAGTTGAATTTTGCCAGCAGCACAAAGCTCACGCATTTGAGTAATCGATTTTGGTGCGGCTTTAAAGTCATCACGGCGATGAATCAGCGTCACACTTGCGGATTTGTCTGCAAAGTAAAGAGCCCAGTCGAGCGCAGAATCTCCGCCGCCACAAATGGCAATGCGCTTACCAATAAATTGCTCTGGATTTTTAACGTGGTAGAAAACGTGCTTGCCCACCCAAGCGTCCATACCCTCTAGGTTTAAGAGTCGCGGCTGAAAGGCGCCAACACCGGCTGCAATAAAAACTGTTTTAGCAAGAAACTGTTGATGTTGAGAGGTGCTCAATAAAAAGCGACCATCTTCCTGCTTTTGTAGCTCGGTCACCTCTTGACCCAAATGAAACTCGGGCTTAAAAGGGGCGATTTGCTTTAGTAAATTCTCAGTGAGTTCACGACCGGTACAAACCGGTACTGCAGGAATATCGTAGATGGGTTTATCGGGATACAACTCAATGCATTGACCGCCAGCTTGGGGTAATGCATCAATCACATGTGCTTTGATGTCTAAGAGGCCGAGCTCAAATACTTGGAAGAGACCTACCGGGCCGGCACCAATAATGACTGCATCGGCATGTGTGGGTGAGTCCAACGCAATTCTCTTAGATGATTACTTTACGAGTTGATCGAGTTTATTTTTGACATCTTTCCACTCTTCAGCATCAGGAAGAGCGGACTTGGATTTGGTGATGGATGTCCAAGATGGGGCTAGTTCAGCATTGAGCTTGATGAAACTCTGTTGATCACCTGGCACATCATCTTCAGCGTAAATAGCATTGACAGGGCACTCTGGTACGCATACCGCGCAGTCGATACACTCATCGGGATCAATCACCAAAAAGTTAGGACCCTCACGGAAGCAGTCGACTGGGCAAACGTCAACGCAATCGGTATATTTGCAGCGGATGCAAGATTCGGTAACAACGTAAGTCATGATATTTGATCTAAAGAGCCTCTGATTTGAGGCTGCCGGGTTGTAAAAACTCAATTTTAGCCGAAATAGCTCGATTTATATGAGGTAAAGTTCCCCCTATGAATACACAGACAAATACCCCAACTAGCTCTCAAAAGCCCAAAATATTGGTCGCTAGGGCGATTTTCCCTGAAGCCCTGGCTAAGCTGGAAGAATCCTTTGAGGTTCAATCCAATCAGGCAGACCAGATTTTGACTCCTGCCCAGTTGCAAGATGCGCTGTCCAAGGTATCGGCGGCCCTGGTGACTGGCAGTGAGCGTATTGATGCTAATGCTTTAGCGCATGCCAAAAATTTAAAAATTGTTGCCAATATTTCAGTGGGCTATAACAACTTTGATGTTCCAGCAATTACTGCTGCTGGTGCAATGGCCACCAATACTCCAGATGTTCTGACGGATACAACGGCTGATTTTGGTTTTGCACTATTGATGGCTACGGCTAGGCGCATCACCGAATCTGAACACTGGATCCGCGCAGGCAAATGGGATAAGTGGTCGATCGTCAACAACCCATTAGGAATGGATTTGCATCACAGTACTGTTGGCATCATTGGTATGGGGCGCATTGGTCAAGGAATTGCAAAGCGTGCCCTTGGTTTTGGTATGAAAGTGATTTATCACAATCGTAGTCGTCTATCCGAGGCTGATGAAAAGGCATGTGGCGCAAGTTACGTCTCCAAAGAAGAATTACTGAAAACGGCAGACCATGTCGTATTGGTATTGCCATATAGCGCACAAAGCCATCACACCATTGGTGCGGCAGAGTTGGCTCTCATGAAGCCCTCTGCAACCCTCATCAACATTGCCCGCGGAGGTATTGTGGATGACGCAGCCTTGGCTCAGGCTTTAAAGAATGGGCAGATTTTTGCAGCTGGACTAGACGTCTTTGAGGGTGAGCCACAAGTGCACCCTGAGTTATTGAAATTGAGTAATGTAGTGCTTGCTCCGCATATCGCTAGCGCAACCGAGAAGACACGTCGCGCCATGGTTGATTTAGCAATCGAAAATGTATATGCTGCTTTAGCTGGAAAGAAACCGCCTAGTTTAATTAACGCGAAAGCGTTTAAGGCTTAAATCAGTGCTGTAAAAATCTGTGATGAAAAAAATAAAGCCGAGAATTTCTCGGCTTTATGTTGATTGCTAGATCGAATTACTCCGCTTCAATTTCCTCTGGTAATTCGCGCAAAGCCAATTCAATCCCACCAAATTTTCCAGCTACCCAGTTGTACACCTTGCAAGCAACCCACAGCAATCCAAAGCCTAAGAGGGCGTTGAGAATTAAGGCTGAAAGCACGGTAAATCCAGGAATAGCACCATCGCGAATAAACGCTACAAATAAGGCCAGCAGTACGATCGGTACTGAGAAACAGAGATAAACCAACACGAGTGTTTTAGCGGTGTGTGTTGGGTCTAGAAAGGCGAGTTCTTTTTTAGTTAATTTCATGATGGAGCAATCTTAAAGCAGTCCATCAAAAAGCGCTATATCCACCCATTGCCCAGCGGCAATATTTCCTTGGTCATGTCCTAGGATGACAAAGCAGTTTGCTTCGCTCATGGAGCGTAAGATGCCGGCGCCTTGGCTACCTGTAAGTCTGACACTTGGACGACCGTCAGCATCATGCCCCAAGATGGCGCGCTGAAATTCAGTACGCCCTGGCTTTTTGCGAATATCTGTTGCGCAGATCGCTTGAACTAGAGGCGGTGTTGTTTGGGTGGCGCCATTGAGTTGCAAAAGGGCGCTACGGACAAATTGGTAGAAGGTCACCATCACAGCAACCGGATTTCCTGGTAAGCCAAAGAAGAGGGTTTTTTTAGCGGGTGCTTTGCCTGGAACAGCACGTAAGGTTCCAAAAGCCATGGGGCGACCGGGGCGCATAGCGATCTTCCAAAAGCCTATATCGCCTAACTCTTGCATGATTTGTTTGGTGAAGTCTGCTTCCCCAACCGAAACGCCGCCAGAAGAAATCAGGACGTCCGCCTGAGATGCGGCCTCAATAAAGGCGCTCTTGAGTGCGGCGGGATCATCTCGCACAATGCCGCAATCAATGACATCGAGATTCAGGCGATTGAGTAGACCTATAAGGCTATACCGATTACTGTCATAAATACTTCCAGCACTCAGCCTATCACCTACAGCACAGAGCTCATCGCCGGAAGAGAGTATGGCAACCTTTAACTTGCGACGCACGCGCAGGGCGGCAATTCCCAATGAAGCTGCAAGACCCAAATCCGATGGCCTTAGTAGGCGTCCAGCAGCGATCGCTGGCTTTCCTTGTTGTAGGTCTTCACCACGTAGACGACGATTCTCACCAGGCTTAAGTTGGTCTCGTTTGAAGCAAATAGTTTGCTCAGTAATGCTGGTAGTGAATTCCTGTGGGATAACAGTGTCACAGCCATGGGGCATTAAGGCGCCTGTCATGATTTTGAGGCAAGCACCCTTAGCAATCTGGCCTTCATATGGTTTGCCAGCGAGAGCGGTTCCGGTGATCTGCAAAGTGATTTCACTATTAATCGTATCCAAGCACTGAGCATCAAAGGCGTAGCCGTCCATTGCTGAGTTATCAGCAGCAGGCACGTCAATTGGGGACAGTAAATCTTCTGCGAGGATACGATTGATCGCTTGATCTAATGAGACGGTTTCAATATCACTGGAATGATTAAGCGCCTCTGACTCTTGCAGTAATTGGGCGACTAGATTAGCAATCGCCTTGCGCGCTTCATCCACATGCAATGAGGATATCAAGAGAATGGGATTATTGGGTGAGTGACTCATACCGATGCCGCTTCTAAAGACTGTAATTCTTCCGGAGTATTAACGTTAGCAAATGCTTGGGAATGATCAAAGACCACGGTACTGCTCTTGAGCTCTTTAAACCAACGATCAATTTTGAGATCCCCTTTTTTTAAGAAGGCCTCTAGAGAATTCGATAAGTTTGCGCGCATGAGGCAAAAGACCGGTTGAGGCCAGATCTTGTCATCCTGCTCTTTGCTAGAGGCGTAGACGAGTTCAAAATCGCCTCGCTCTAATTCGGCGGCTAACTTTGATCCAAGATCGCTCGGCAGTAATGGGGAGTCGCATGGAGTAGTTAGTAGGTAAGGGGTCTTACAGGCTTTGAGGCCGACTGAAAATCCCGCCAGTGGACCTGAGAAGTCGGGCGTTTCATCCATGATGACTGGGTAGCCATAGCCTGCATATTTGGTGATATTGCGATTGGCATTAATGATGATGGAATCTACTTGGTCTCGTAGTCGAGTGATAGTCGATTCAATTAAAGGCTTGTGGTGAAAAAGAATGAAGCCTTTATCAATGCCACCCATGCGTTGGGCGCGACCGCCAGCCAAGATAAGACCGGTAATGTGTTTAGGAGAAATCATTAGCCACCGATATAAGACATTTCGACCTTGCGATTACCGGTAGCCAACTTGGCAGTATTCGAACCACGAATTTCTGAATAGTGATCATCCCGCTGTGACCAAGTATTCATAACGGCATTTGCAATTTCTAAATCACTCTTACCTGAGCGCAGCAGCGTTTTGAAATCAAAGCCCTCATTGGCAAAAAGACAGAGGTACATTTGGCCATCAGTGGAGATGCGTGCACGAGTGCATTCATGACAAAACGTCTGAGTCACGCTCGAGATCACGCCAATTTCTCCAGAGCCATCTTGATAACGCCAACGTTGTGCCACTTCACCTGCGTAGTTCGCCTCAATCGCCTCTAGTGGAAAGGCTTCATGAATCCGTGCAATGACTTCTTTGGAGGGCAGGACTTCAGCCATGTTCCAGCCATTAGAGCTGCCGACATCCATGAACTCAATAAAGCGCAGAATAATTCCACTGCCTTTAAAGTGCTTTGCCATCGAGACGATCTCATGGTCGTTTGTCCCTTTTTTGACCACCATATTGACTTTAATATTGGTAAAGCCAACCTCTTGAGCTGCGACGATGCCATCTAGTACGTCAGCCACCGGAAAGTCAACGTCATTCATCTTTTTAAAGATGGCGTCATCCAAGCCATCTAGACTTACAGTAAGTCTTTGAAGGCCTGCAGCTTTGAGAGCCGAGGCCTTCTTGCGCAAGATGCTGCCATTCGTGGTGAGGGTGAGGTCCAATGGTTTGCCAGTAGAAGTGCGAATGGCTGCGAGCATTTCAATCAGTACTTCTAAATTTTTACGCAACAAGGGCTCGCCCCCCGTCAAGCGAATTTTTTCAACACCCAAGGTAGTGAAGATGGAAGTTAAGCGTGCGATTTCTTCAAAGCTCAATAATTCTTTGTGAGCGAGGTATGGATAGTGCTGATCAAATACTTCCTTTGGCATGCAATAGGTGCAGCGGAAGTTACAGCGATCGGTTACAGAGATGCGCAGATCACGCAGAGTACGTCCTCGGCGATCTTGAGTTTGTGCGTGTGGAGCTAGCAAAGTCCCGCCAATCGATGGAGTAAGGCCTTTGCCTTCATCAATGCGAATGGGGATTACTTTGGAATTTGCTTTTTCAACCATATCTTCAATTATGGCTGTGAAACGGGGTTTCTGCCAAACCGCCCAATATCCTTTTGGGATAAAAGGCGGTCTGGAGAAAAGCTGTAAGGCTTAAACCGTTTTTTCTTGGCCGCCGGTTTCAACCAAAACCATCGGACCTTCCGGCAGGGTGGCTGCTGGCTTAGGTGTTCTGCCTAAATTGTGTGAGGTAGGTTCAGCCTGAATCTGACTCTGGGCTTCTGCGTGCTTAGACGCATCAGTAGCAACCCAAATCATGCCAGCTGATTGAACCACGCTATGCAACGGGGTTTCCTCGAGAGCCTGGAAGGCAACTTTTGGAAGTTCTGGAGCAGGCTTGGAAATCACTTCAACTGAAGCCGCCGCCACTACGACTGTTGGCGCTACGGCTGATGCTGGAGTAGTAGTTTGTGCAGGACGGTTTTGGCGAGGCGCACGTTGTGGTCTTTCGCCACGCTCTTGTTTTTCAGCCGCAGGTTTTGCATTACCAAAACTATTCACAATATTCTGAATCGGCATGGAAGCGGAGGCGCCGGCCATCCCTACTGGAGGTCCGGCAAATGGGCTGGCGGATGGAGCTGCTGCTGTTGCAGTAGGAGCATCGCCATTCTCAGTACGTTCACCACGATCATTGCGGTTGCGACCACGACCACGACGGTTGCGACCACGACCACGACGCTCTTCACCATCAGCACTTGGGGCAGCATCGGTACCAGGAGCTGCTTCAGTCGCTGGGCTTACAGCAACTGGAGTAGCTTGGTTGCGATTGCCTTCTGAGCGCTCAGGCTTTGGACCATTTTGGTTGCGATTGCCGTTACGGTTATTGCGATTACCGTTGCGATTGTTATTGCCTTCAGTAGCTGTGCCTTCAGCGGCATTGGCTGCTGGACGCTCTGCACGATCACCATTGCGATCGTTACGCTCGCCACGACGATTGCGACCGCGATTGCGATCACCATTGCGTCCTTGGTTGCGACCACGATTATTACTTTGTGCGGGCTTCTCTTCCACCGCTGGTGAGGAGGAGAACAGTTTCTTAATGAAGCCAAAGAAGCCACCAGAACTCTCGGTGGTTACTTTTTCAGTGCGTGCTGGACGCGGCTGGCTGATTGGTGCTGGCTGGGTAGGTGTGATCCCTTTTACAGCAGCTTCAGGGCGTGCTTTTACATCCGCATCTTTTTTGCTAACAGTTGTATCAGTCTCCAATTCGCGAGCAGCTTCTTCAGCCATCACGTAACTGGCTTTTTGATCGTCAAGACGTGGATCGTCATGACGTAAACGCTCTAACTTGTAATGTGGAGTTTCCAAATGTTTATTTGGCACCATCAAGACATTAACTTTGAAGCGAGTTTCAATCTTGATGACTTCAGCACGTTTTTCATTTAGGAGGAATGCAGCCACTTCGACTGGTACCTGTGTATGAATCGCTGCCGTATTCTCTTTCATTGCTTCTTCTTGGATGATGCGCAGAACTTGCAATGCAGAAGATTCGGTATCGCGAATATGGCCAGTGCCGTTACAACGTGGGCAGGTTACGTGGCTACCTTCGGAAAGTGCTGGGCGCAAACGCTGGCGTGACATTTCCATCAAGCCGAATTTGGAGATCTTGCCCATTTGAACGCGCGCACGGTCATGACGCAAAGCATCGCGTAGGCGATTCTCAACATCTTTCTGAGCTTTGCTTGATTCCATATCAATGAAGTCGATCACGATCAATCCGCCCAAGTCACGTAAACGTGCTTGACGCGCAATTTCATCGGCGGCTTCTAAGTTGGTACGGGTTGCGGTCTCTTCGATATCAGAGCCGCGGGTTGCACGGGCTGAGTTGACGTCCACAGAAACCAAGGCTTCAGTGTGGTCAATCACAATTGCGCCACCAGAAGGCAGTGGTACGGTGCGTGAATATGCGGTTTCAATTTGATGCTCAATTTGGAAGCGGGAGAAGAGCGGTACATCGTCTTGATAGCGCTTCACACGTGGCAAATTGTCCGGCATCACTACCGACATAAAGGCAGCAGCTTGTTCGTAGATGTCATCGGTATCGATGAGAATCTCGCCAATATCAGGTTGGAAGTAGTCGCGAATTGCGCGAATGACTAAACTAGATTCGAGGTAGATTAATAGCGGTGCAGAGTTGCCTTTGGCAGCCTCATCAATCGCTTTCCACAGCTGCAAGAGATAACTTAAGTCCCACTGCAATTCAGTAGCATCGCGACCAATACCAGCGGTACGAGCAATGATGCTCATGCCATCCGGCACTTCCAACTGGGACATGGCTTCGCGCAGTTCTTGACGGTCTTCACCCTCAATACGGCGAGATACACCACCTCCGCGTGGGTTATTAGGCATTAATACCAAGTAACGACCAGCCAGGGAGATAAAGGAGGTGAGGGCGGCGCCTTTTTGGCCACGCTCTTCTTTTTCTACCTGAACAATGATTTCTTGACCTTCGCGCAAGGCATCCTTAATGGAAGCATTGCGGACATCAATACCTTCTTTGAAGTAGGTTCTAGCAACTTCTTTGAATGGCAAAAAGCCGTGACGCTCTTCACCGTAGTTAACAAAGCAAGCTTCCAGGGAAGGCTCGATGCGGGTAATGACACCTTTGTAGATATTGCCTTTGCGTTGTTCACGACCGGCAGCTTCGATATCGATATCAATGAGTTTTTGACCATCGACGATGGCAACTCGCAACTCTTCTTGTTGAGTTGCATTAAACAACATGCGTTTCATAACACTCTCCTATGGGGGAGGTCGTCGTTGCGCGCTGCGTTAGGGTTCAGTTTGTGCCGCCAAGAGCAAGGCCTTGAGCGGTATGTGAGTGTGGATCATGCAAATCTAGGCACTTTTTGCCTAGTTCACCCAGTTAACGGTTGGTTAAATCGGTGCCACACTTGACGATCGCCGCAGAGACCTCCTTTAGGTCATCAATGCAGGCGCGCGCCTGAAAACTGTCTTCTAATCGCGGGTCGCGGCATACGGCACACCAACCCTGCGCCTCATTACAACGGGGGAGGGGCAACCCCGGGAGTCTATTAAAGGGCGACTCCAAGCTCCACGATTCAAACCTGACTTTCAGGTTGGGATCAAGCTAATAAATTAGCTAGAGCGTTGATTATACGGCACAAGTTGCATGACAATGGGGTATTGTTGAGTCCCTTGTCATCTCCCAAAGGGGTGATAAGAGAGATAAATCATGAAATCTGACCCAGTATCCAAGCCAAAAGCAGCCAAAACCCAAACTCCGCCCGCAGTCCATTTGCAGACTATTGGCCCGGAAGAGGCTGGTCAGCGTTTGGATAACTATCTATTACGTTGGGCAAAAGGCGTCCCCAAAAGCCACGTTTACCGAATTATTCGCTCTGGCGAGGTACGGGTTAATAAAAAGCGGGCCGAGCCTACTACCCGACTGATTGAGGGGGATGTGGTGCGCGTTCCCCCAGTACGCATTGCTGAACCGGCCCAAATGGCGGCCGTCAACACAGCCCAGACCAAATCCCGTGCGCATGGATATTCCGACAAAATGCCTGTTTTGTATGAGGATGAGGCACTCTTGATCGTGGATAAGCCTGCTGGCTTGGCTGTTCACGGTGGATCCGGCATTGCCTTAGGGGTCATTGAGACCCTCCGTATTACCCGTCCTGAACTCAAATTTCTGGAATTAGTCCATCGTTTGGACCGAGATACCTCCGGAGTGTTATTGCTGGCTAAGAAACGCAGTGCTTTGGTGGAACTGCATCGGCAGATTCGGGAAGGGCAAACAGATAAACGCTATTACTTACTTGCTCATGGTGAAATTGAGCAGGGCGCGCAAGTCATGCAGCTTAAATATCCACTGCATAAATATTTACTTGCCAACGGTGAGCGGCGTGTGCGGGTTGATCCAGAGGGTTTGCCAAGCCATACGGCCTTACGCGTGACTAAAGTGATGAAGCGTGGAGATGCCGCTATTACTCAGGCTGAAGCCCAGCTTAAGACGGGACGTACCCACCAGATCCGTGTTCATCTGCAAAAGCTAGGCCATGCCATTTTGGGAGACGATAAATATGGCTTTGAAGATCTGGATAAATTAATTAAATCTAAGAGGCTCTATTTGCATGCTCACCTGGCTGGGTTTACCCATCCCCGTACTGGCGAAAAGATGCGTATTGAATCACCGCTACCATCCGAGTTTGCTGCGATGATGAATCTTTTTGAGCAGGCCAATCCAGATGCATGAAGAGAAAAAATCTGAGCGTCGTTATGACCTCATCGTTTGGGACTGGGATGGGACCATTATGGATTCCACACCCACGATCGTGCATTGCATTCAGCAGGCCTGTCGTGATTTAGGTTTCAAAGAGCCTGACGATACTTTGGCAAGTTCGGTGATTGGTTTGGGTATTCAGGATTCGCTGCGCCGAGCGGTTCCGTGGATTGAACCTATTCATTTTCAAAAGCTGACAGAACGCTTTCGTTATCACTACTTGGCAAAAGACCATGAACTCGATTTGTTCGTGGGTATTCGAGAGCTATTGGAGGAGTTACGGGCGGATAACTATCTCTTGGGTGTTGCTACTGGCAAATCTAGAGTGGGATTAGATCGCTCGCTCAAGCACCATCAAGTTGGCCATCTCTTTCATGAGACACGCACTGCCGATGAATCCTTTTCTAAGCCGCATCCTGGGATGCTGCTAGAGTTGTCAGATGTCACGCAAGTACCGACTAGACGCATGCTGATGATTGGTGATACGACGCATGATTTAGATATGGCAGCCAATGCTGGCGTAGATGCAGTAGCCGTTACTTACGGAGCCCATCCACCAGATACATTAAAGACTTCGCCATCACTAGCGCACCTCGATGATGTGCCACAGTTGGCCAAGTGGTTAACAGAAAATTTAAAGGCGTAAGCCGGTTTGTAGCAAGACAAAGGAATCAGTATGGAAAATAATCCAAACCCCAATTGGGAGCGACAAGCACTCGAGCATTTGCTCTTGGAGAATTTAAAAGAGACTCGTAAGGCGCGCCGCTGGAAAGCCGTTTTGCGCGTGTTGACCTTATTGGTGATTGTTGCCGTAGTACTTTCAGTATTTGACTTTCATCTTCCGGGGCGCGGTATGGGGGTTGAGAAACACACCGCGTTGGTCACGCTCGAGGGCGAGATCTCTTCGAGTTCCATGGCCAATGCTATGGATATCAATGCTTCACTCGTTTCGGCATTTGAGAATGAACATAGCGCAGGCGTCATCCTGCGGATTAATAGTCCTGGGGGTTCCCCAGTTCAAGCTGGGATGATGAATGATGAGATTCATCGTTTACGTAAGCTGTATCCCAATAAGCCCTTTTATGTAGTGGTGGAGGATATTTGCGCTTCCGGTGGCTACTACGTTGCTGTTGCTGCTGATCAAATTTTGGTCGATAAAGCGAGTTTGGTTGGCTCTATCGGTGTAATCATGGAAGGCTTTGGTTTTACGGGTTTGATGGATAAGCTGGGCGTGACTCGTCGCATGATTACCGCGGGCTCAAACAAAGGCATGCTCGATCCATTTAGCAAAGAAGAGCCTAAGCAGGTAGAGATGGTCAAGACCATGATTGATGAAATTCATCAGCAATTTATTGCCGTTGTGAAAGAAGGTCGTGGCTCTCGCTTAAAAGATACGCCAGATCTTTTCTCGGGGCGCATTTGGAATGGTGAGCAGGCTGTTAAGTTGGGCTTGGTGGATGGTTATGGCACTGTGGATTCTGTTGCGCGCGACATCTTTAAAGCACCAGACGTGCTCGACTACACAATGAAAGAAAATTTTGCTGAACGCGTTGCTAAACGTTTTGGTGCAGAAGCTGGCGCTGCTGCTGGTAAAGCCTTGGTGAAGGCTCCAGATCTTAAGTAAGTAAAGCTATCAAAGCGCAGTTCTTTAGGCCAACAATAGAAATATCGTTGGCCTATTTTGTAAGGAAGCGCAAGCTGCTTCATTGGGATAGCGTTTACGCCAATCGGCAATCGACAAGGTTGTGATCATTTCCGAAGGTAAGCTCAGATCAATGCCTAAGCACAGCAATGTTTGTGGTGCTAGCGCATTCATACATGCCATCAACATTGCTGTATTGCGGTAAGGCGTCTCAATCCAAATTTGGGTTTGTTGTAATTTGCGAGACTCTACTTCTAGTTGTTTGAGTTTTGCAATACGTTCTTGGTTGTCATGGGGTACATAGCCTTGGAAAGCAAAGCGTTGACCATTTAGGCCGCTTGCCATTAAGCCCAACAAAATCGAGCTAGGACCTACGAGTGGCTTGACCTGTGCGCCAAGCCGATGGGCAGCAAGCACTAATTCAGCGCCGGGATCTGCCACACCTGGCACGCCCGCTTCTGACATGAGACCCACATCCTTGCCAGCCATTAAGGGCTTTAATAGATCAGCCGGTTTTACGGCATCACCATACTTAGCATTGCGTGCGGCACCACGCCATTCACTCATTTGCATTTCTTGAATCGTGCATGCCAAAGGAGACAGACTATCTACGGACTTTAAAAATGCTCGCGCTGTCTTTGCATCTTCGACGATCCAATGCGTCAGCTTGGCGGTACAGGCAATGGTTTCACTAGGTAGCACCCATGGTAATTGCTCATGGCGTGCATCATTACCCAATGTATTAGGAACTAAGTAAAGCGTGCCAAGTTTTGCCATTGGGAAGTTCGTCCGTATCTCTTTTTTATTACAGATTTTTTGAGGGAATCGTAAACCCTGCATCACGCAGTAAGCCAGTCAAGGCAATGAGGGGTAAGCCAATCAGGGCAGTAGGATCAGCGCTCTTGATGGACTCTAGTAAGCTGATGCCCAAGCCCTCTGACTTAGCGCTACCAGCGCAATCATATGGCTCTTCCGCCAGTAAGTAGTTTTCTAAAACCTCATCTGAGAGTTTGCGAAATGTGACTTCAGTTGGCACGCTCAACGTTGTGAAGGCGTCGCCTTTCATGAGGCAGAGTGCCGTATGAAAGGTCACCGTTTGACCGCGCATGAGTTGGAGTTGTGCCAAAGCTCTTTCAAAATTCCCTGGTTTGCCAATAGCAGCTCCGCATAAATCAGCGACTTGATCAGAGCCAATCACCCAAGCATTGGGATGTTGTTTTGCTACGGCAGCCGCTTTTGCTTGTGCAAGTCGGAGCGCTAAATCCAAAGAGCTCTCGCCGGTTTGTGGTGTCTCATCCACCTTGGGAGAAACTACCTCAAACGCAATGCGCAAGCGCTCCAGTAGTTCGCGTCGATACACAGAGGTCGACCCCAAAATCAGCGGGGGATTTGAGGATGTATTGGAGAATGATTTTGTTGAAATACTCATTGCTGCTAACTTTCGTAGATGTCTTGATTTAGACTGATGTCATGAATCGTAATCAAGTTTTACCTCAAGTCCAGTTATCGGCAGACCCTAGCGCCTTGAGGCGGGTTGATTTTTGTGCCCCGCAATCCTATCGCGGCGCCGGTTTTCTCAATATCTCTGACCTTCCTCGGGTTGCCGAGGAGGCATCTACAGTGGTTGGGGGCGACGGGTTTCATTGGGAGGTTCAGACCCATTTCGAGGATTCGCCTGGCAGCGAGCCCCATCAAATCCTCAATTTAGGGCTAAAAGGCCGCATTCACCTCATTTGCCAGCGGTGTCTGCAGGATTGTGCAGTTGATTTGGCTGAAAACCGCCGTTTTGTCTTGCTTGCTACCGAAGAGGAGGCTGATGCCTATCCTCTGGAGGATGAGGAGCAGGAGCCCCTAGTAGCTAGCCAGCACTTCAACCTCCTAGAAACCATCGAGGATGAGGTTTTGCTGTCCCTACCTTTGATTCCAAAACATCCAGAGGGCTTTTGTGAGCCGCATGCCTCAGTATTTGGGGAAGAAGTGGGCGAAGAGGTCTTGGATGAGCGGGAAAATCCCTTTAACATATTGAAAAATATGAAGAAAAACTAAAAACTCAGGTCTTTTCAAGTCTGTTGTTTTGAATGTGCTTTCTCGGTAAATCAAGCATTTAGACACATTTCCATGCTAGAATGTCGCCTTGCTTAGGAGTTCAATATGGCCGTTCAACAAAACAAAAAATCACCTTCCAAACGTGGCATGCACCGTGCGCACGACTTTTTGACCGCACCTGCTACGGCTGTTGAAGCCACAACTGGTGAGGCTCATTTGCGCCACCACATTTCACCTAACGGCTACTATCGTGGTCGTAAAGTTGTTAAAACTAAAAACGACTAATTTTTTAGTCTAAACAGATAGAAGCGGCTCCAGTTCAAGCCGCTTTTTTCTTGGATAAATCACTTGCAGCAATCAATGAGTTTATGAGCGTTACTCTTGCTATTGATGCCATGGGCGGAGATCATGGGGTCGTCGTGACGGTTCCCGCTGCCTGTGATTTTTTAGAAAAACATGCTGATGTCAAGATTGCCCTCGTAGGCGATCCCGATTTGATCAAGCAAGTCTTGAGCAAATCTCCCAAGGCGCCTCTTGAGCGCATTCAAATTATTTCTGCAAGCGAAGTCGTGTTGATGGATGACCCGATTGAGGTTGCTTTGCGTCGCAAAAAAGATTCTTCGATGCGAGTTGCAATCGAGCAAGTCAAAGAGGGTGCCGCTGATGCCGTGATTTCCTCTGGTAACACGGGCGCGCTCATGGCGATTTCTCGCTACATCCTCAAAACCTTAGATGGCGTTGATCGCCCTGCCATTGCTACTGCAATCCCCAATGAATTAGGGCGCGGTACGACGATGTTGGATTTGGGTGCCAATGCAGATTGTGAGCCGATGCACTTGGTTCAATTTGCCCAAATGGCCAATGTCATGGTGCAGGTGGTTGATGGCAAACAAAACCCGTCGATTGGTCTTCTCAATATTGGTGAAGAGGTGATTAAGGGCAATGAAGTGGTGAAGCAAACCAGCGAATTGTTGCGTCAAACCCAATTAAACTTTTATGGCAACGTAGAAGGCAATGATATTTTTAAAGGCACTACTGATATTGTTGTGTGCGATGGATTTGTGGGTAACGTGGTGCTGAAGGCTAGCGAAGGTTTAGCCAAGATGATGAGTGGCATGATTCGTGAAGAATTTAATCGTTCATTGCTGACCAAGCTTATGGCAATTTGCGCTATGGTGCCATTGTTGCGTGTACGCAAACGCGTGGACCATCGTCGCTACAACGGTGCTGTATTGTTGGGTTTACGTGGTTGTGTGATTAAGAGCCATGGCTCTGCAGATCGTTTTGCATTTGGTTTTGCTTTGGATCGCGCATATGAGGCGGCCAAAAATCGCATGGTCGAACGTATTGCTGCAGCCTTTGTAGCGGAGACAAAAGAATGAGTATTTTTGCAAGAGTAGCGGGCACTGGAAGTTATCTTCCTGAGCAGCGTTTAACAAACCAAGATTTAGTTGAGCGTCTAGCCAAGACTGGTTTAGAGACCAGTGATGAGTGGATTACAACCCGAAGCGGTATTTCTGCGCGTCACTTTGCAGCTGAAAACGAATTAACCAGTGATTTGGCGGTGAAGGCTGCACAAGCTGCATTAGATAGTGCCGGCATAACGTCAGAAGATTTAGACCTCATTATTTTGGCGACTTCTACACCTGATCATTTGGGCGGCTTCCCCAGTACAGCTTGCGTTGTGCAAGATAAATTGGGCGCACACACTGCCTGTGCAGCGTTTGATGTGCAGGCGGTTTGTGCTGGCTTTACCTATGCGCTAGCAACTGCAGATGCATTTATTCGTGCAGGCTCTTATAAAAAAGTATTGGTGATTGGCGCAGAAACCTTCTCTCGCATTTTGGATTTTCAAGATCGCGGCACTTGCGTATTGTTTGGTGATGGTGCTGGCGCAGTCGTTTTAGAAGCTTCTGCCAAGCCCGGTATTTTGTCCACTGCGCTGCATGCAGATGGTAGTCAGCGCGATATTTTATGTGTGCCAGGACGCTCTGGTAATGGCGCAGTTCATGGTTCACCCTTTATGACGATGGATGGCCAAGCAGTGTTTAAGTTGGCTGTGAAGGTTTTAGAGCAGGTTGCCCATGAGGTTCTGGAAAAAGCAAATCTCAAGCCTGAGCAAATCGATTGGTTGGTGCCCCACCAAGCCAATATCCGCATCATGGAAGGCACTGCGAAAAAGATGGGCATGTCCATGGATAAAGTCATCGTGACGGTTCATGAGCATGGCAATACCTCAGCAGCATCAATTCCATTAGCCCTTGATGTCGGTGTACGCTCTGGTCAAATTCAGCGCGGTCAACATCTCTTATTAGAGGGTGTCGGTGGTGGCTTTGCGTGGGGAGCGGTTGCCCTGAAGTATTAATGCGCGTTTATCTGTATACATTCAATTTTCATTATTTAGTAAATTAATCTCATGACATTTGCATTTGTATTCCCCGGACAAGGCTCTCAATCTGTTGGCATGCTCAATTCCATTGCGCAGCGCCCTGAAGTTCGTGCAACCTTGCAAGAAGCTTCCGATGCTCTAGGTGAGGATGTTGCAAAGCTGATAGCAGAAGGACCTGCTGAAGCACTGTCCTTAACTACTAATACCCAGCCCGTAATGCTCACTGCTGCGGTTGCGTTCTATCGCGCCTGGTTGGCTGCAGGTGGTGCAACACCTAAAGTGATGGCAGGACATAGCTTGGGCGAATACTCCGCTTTGGTTGCTGCTGGTGTGATTGCATTTAAAGATGCTGTGCCATTAGTGCGGTTTCGTGCAGAAGCAATGCAGACTGCTGTGCCTGTTGGTACTGGTGGTATGGCAGCCATCCTGGGTTTAGATGACGCAATGGTGATTCAGGTCTGCGCTGAAGCGAGTGCAGTTTCTGGCGGTGTGGTTGAGGCGGTGAATTTCAATGCTCCAGGTCAAGTCGTGATTGCTGGTGCGAGTGATGCCGTTAGCAAGGCCTGTGAATTATTAAAAGCTGCTGGTGCAAAACGGGCTTTGCCTTTGCCGGTTTCTGCGCCATTCCATTCTTCTTTATTGCAGCCTGCCTCTGAAAAGCTCAAAGGCTACTTAGCCAATATTGAATTTAACGCGCCTACGATTGCAGTGATTAATAACGTGGATGTTGAAATCCTCAACGATCCTGTCGCCATTAAAGATGCTTTAGTACGCCAGGCTGCAAAACCAGTGCGTTGGCAAGAGACTATCCAGGCGATGGCTGCACAAGGCATTACACAAGTGGTGGAGTGTGGTCCAGGCAAGGTATTGGCAGGGCTTACCAAGCGCATTAACGATCAGGTAACTGGTGTGCCTGTATTTGATGAAGCTAGTCTGAATGAAATTCTAGCTAGCTTGAAGTAATCATTACATCAATTAGACAGTCAATTAATAATTAAAAGAAATACTGGAAGACATATGAACCTTGATTTAAGCGGACAAATTGCCTTAGTAACAGGCGCCTCACGCGGTATTGGCCAAGCGATTGCAGATGAGTTGGTAAAGTGCGGCGCAAAAGTCATTGGTACAGCAACTTCTGAGGATGGAGCTAAAGCCATTGATGCGCGTTTGAAGCCTTCTGGCGGTGCTGGTTTGGTATTGAATGTCACTGTGCCAAACGCTTGTGAAGACATCATTGATCAAATCGTGAAAGACTTTGGTGGCATTAATATTCTGGTAAATAACGCCGGCATTACGCGCGACAACCTAGCGATGCGGATGAAGTCCGAAGAGTGGACAGATGTGATTGATACCAATCTAAGCTCTGTTTTCCGTTTATCGCAAGCAGTGCTGCGCCCAATGATGAAAGCGCGTGGCGGCCGCATTATTAATATCACGTCGATTGTGGGGCACATGGGTAATGCTGGTCAGGCGAACTATGCCGCTGCCAAAGCTGGCGTCTCTGGCATGACACGGGCCCTAGCCCGTGAAATTGGCAGCCGCAATATCACCGTAAATTGCGTGGCACCTGGCTTTATTGATACCGATATGACGCGCGCCCTGAGCGAAGAGCAGCAAAATGCCCTAAAAGTGAACATTCCGCTGGCAAGGCTAGGTAGTCCTGAGGATGTGGCCCAGGCAGTAGCCTTTTTGGCCTCTCCAGCAGCTGGATACGTTACGGGAAACACCCTCCACGTTAATGGCGGCCTCTATTTAGCCTAACGGCAAGCAAGGATTTGGTCATTTTTTAGCGGATTTGCTAAATGCGTCCGCCAAGCTGATAAAATCCTTCCATCGTTTTTTACAACCCCTGGGGAAATTAATGGACAACATCGAACAACGCGTTAAGAAAATCGTCGCTGAGCAATTGGGCGTCGCAGAAGGAGATATCAAGAATGAATCTTCTTTCGTGAACGACCTGGGCGCTGACTCTCTTGACACTGTTGAGCTGGTTATGGCTTTGGAAGATGAATTCGGTATCGAAATTCCTGATGAGGAAGCTGAAAAGATCACCACAGTTCAGCTCGCGATCGACTTCGCTAAATCAAAAGCTCAGGGTTAATTCCCTAGCTTAGGTATTACTGTGTCAGTATCAAATGGCCGACGCCGGGTAGTAGTCACCGGCCTTGGCCTCATCTCACCTGTTGGTAATTCGGTTGATGCGGCTTGGTCTAATTTGCTCGCGGGCAAATCAGGCATTGCTACCATCACCAAGTTTGACCACACCCCGCTTAGCGTTCATTTCGCTGGAGAGGTGAAGGATTTCAATGTTGAAGAATATGTTTCTGCCAAAGAAGCGCGCCACATGGATACCTTTATCCATTACGGTATCGCTGCTGGTACGCAAGCAATTCGCGACAGTGGTTTAGAGGTTAACGAACAGAACGCTGAGCGTATTGGCGTGATGGTCGGCTCTGGCATTGGCGGCCTGCCAATGATTGAGGAGACAGGCGCTGAGCTTCTAGCTCGTGGCCCTCGTCGCATTTCTCCATTCTTCGTGCCCGGCTCAATCATTAATATGATTTCTGGTCACCTCAGCATTTTGTTTGGCCTTAAGGGTCCAAACGTAGCTGCGGTTACTGCCTGTACAACTGGTTTACACAGCATTGGTTTAGCAGCACGTTTAATTCAGTACGGTGATGCTGATGTCATGGTTGCCGGTGGTGCTGAGTCAACGATCTCTGCTTTAGGTGTTGGTGGTTTTGCTTCTGCAAGAGCGCTCTCAACACGCAATGATGATCCAGCGACTGCATCACGTCCTTGGGATAAAGACCGTGATGGTTTTGTTCTTGGCGAAGGTGCTGGTGTGGTTGTACTGGAAGAGTATGAGCACGCTAAAGCACGTGGCGCAAAAATTTATTGCGAACTGCTAGGATTTGGCATGAGCGGTGATGCGTATCACATGACTGCACCTAATATGGATGGTCCACGCCGTTGCATGGTTAATGCCATGCGCGATGCAAAGCTCAATCCAGATCAAATTCAGTATTTGAATGCTCACGGTACATCTACCCCATTGGGTGATAAGAATGAAACCGAAGCAATCAAAGCGGCTTTAGGCGATCACGCTAAGAAGGCCCTCATTAACTCGACTAAGTCGATGACTGGCCACCTCTTGGGCGGCGCAGGTGGCTTAGAGTCTGTTTTCACTATTCTGGCGCTTCATCACCAGAAATCACCTCCTACCATCAACATCTTCAATCAAGACCCTGAGTGCGACCTGGACTACTGCGCCAATACTGCACGGGATGTGAAGATCGACCATGCCGTCAAAAACAACTTTGGCTTTGGTGGTACTAACGGCACCTTGATTTTTGGTAAGCTGACCTAATATTCTCTTTATCTCCATTGTTGGTTTTCACCAAGTAGGTCATTAGCATGATGAAAAAGCAATTTATTGCGCTCCTGGCTGTTTTGAGTCTCGGGCAGACTTTCTTTGTATCTCCAGTGCTGGCGCAAAATCCTCGCGTCACGATTCCTGACTTTGCCGATTTGGTAGAGCGCGCCAGTCCAGCAGTTGTCAATATTCGCACCACTGAAAAAGTCGTTGTTCAGCAGACTCAAGGTGGGATTCCGGGTATGCCTGAAGATCAGGCCGAATTCTTCCGACGCTTTTTTGGTGTGCCCATTCCTGGCATTCCCAATGGACCAAAACCAGCGCAACCCAATTCCGGGAAACCGCAAGAGGCAGATCGTGGAGTAGGCTCTGGCTTCATCATTGAATCGAATGGTTTGATTCTGACAAACGCACACGTAGTAGAAGGTGCGACGACGATTTATGTAACCTTGACTGATAAGCGTGAGTTCAAGGCAAAGTTATTAGGTATGGATAAACGTACCGACGTGGCAGTGGTGAAAATTGAAGCACGTGATTTACCAAAGCTGCCTTTAGGTGATTCTTCTAAGGTACGTGTGGGCGAATGGGTGCTAGCGATTGGTTCACCATTTGGTTTAGAAAACACCGTAACAGCCGGTATTGTTTCTGCGAAGAGTCGTGATACAGGTGATTACTTGCCATTTATTCAAACGGACGTAGCGGTCAATCCTGGTAACTCTGGCGGCCCCTTGTTGAATACTGCTGGCCAAGCGATTGGTATCAACTCTCAAATCTTTAGTCGCTCTGGCGGCTATATGGGAATCTCATTCGCTATTCCGATTGATGAGGCGATGCGCGTGGCTGACCAGCTACGCGCTAATGGAAAAATGACCCGTGGTCGCATTGGTGTTGCCTTAGGTGAAATGACCAAAGAGGTTGCGGAGAGCTTAGGTTTAGGCAAGCCCCGTGGCGCTTATGTACGTAATGTTGAGCAAAATGGTCCGGCTGCCGCTGGCGGCATTGAGGCTGGGGATGTCATTCTCAGTTTTAATGGGCGTGAGATTAGTAAGTCGACCGACCTACCTCGTATTGTTGGTGACACTAAACCAGGTACATCCGTTCCAGTCCAAGTTTGGCGTAAGGGCGCAACTCGGGAATTAACGGTAACCGTGACGGATACTGACTCCACTCAAGCCGCAAATAAGAAGCCAGATACACCGGCTGCCAATGGCAATAGTGCCAATGTATTCGGGGTGGCAGTAGGCGATGTATCGGACGCTAAGAAAAAAGACCTCAGTATTAAGGGCGGGGTCGAAGTGACTGGTCTGGGCGATGGTCCTTTGGCACGCGCCGGGATTCGTCCGGGAGATGTGATTATTCGGGTGGGTGATACCGATATTACGGGTGTGAAGCAGTTTGAGGGCCTCATTAAAGGCCTGGATGCCAATAAGGCTGTTCCGGTCTTTGTGCGCCGTGCTGACAGCACCTTGGTAGTCCCTGTCAGGCCAAAATAAGCCCTTTTTAGGTCAAAAAATGGGGATCGGCGCCTTTTGGGCGCCACCCATTACAATCCCTTTAAGACGACTTTTTGCAGCGCATCATTGTGGTGCGTTCTGACAAGGCGTTTTTTGAGTTAACAAATAAGACGCTATGGATTTAATCCGCAATTTTTCTATCATCGCCCATATTGATCACGGCAAATCAACGCTTGCGGATCGCATTATTCAACTTTGTGGCGGTCTTTCCGATCGCGAAATGGAAGCTCAGGTTCTCGATTCAATGGACATTGAGCGTGAGCGCGGTATCACCATTAAAGCCCAAACAGCAGCGCTCAATTACAAAGCCAAAGACGGCAAGATTTACAACATCAATTTGATTGATACCCCGGGGCACGTCGACTTTTCTTATGAAGTGAGTCGCTCCTTATCTGCCTGTGAAGGTGCCTTATTGGTAGTCGATGCCAGTCAAGGGGTTGAGGCGCAAACAGTGGCGAACTGTTACATGGCTCTTGAGCTGGGCGTCGAAGCAGTCCCAGTGCTCAATAAGATCGATTTGCCACAAGCAGATCCTGAGCGCGCTAAAAAAGAAATTGAAGATGTCATTGGTATTGATGCGTCTGAAGCGGTAACTTGCTCAGCGAAAACGGGCATGGGTGTTGCGGATGTGATCGAGGAAATGATTGCTAAGGTGCCACCACCCAAAGGCAATGCAGCCGAGCCATTACAGGCTTTGATCATTGACTCCTGGTTTGATAACTACGTTGGTGTTGTCATGCTGATTCGCGTAGTCAATGGCACCTTAAAGCCAAAAGAAAAAATCACCTTAATGGCTAATGGTTCAAGCCATTTGGTTGAGCACGTTGGTGTGTTTAGTCCGAAGTCAGTAGACCGTCCGGAGTTATCCGCCGGTCAAGTAGGCTTTGTGATTGCTGGTATTAAGGAGTTGAAAGCCGCTAAGGTAGGCGACACAGTGACGCATTCTCCTGGACAGCAAGGGCGCGTTCCTGCTTCCGAGCCTTTGCCGGGTTTCAAAGAAGTAAAGCCACAAGTGTTTGCCGGTTTATATCCAGTAGAAGCGAGTGAGTACGATCAGTTACGTGAATCGCTGGAGAAACTCAAGTTAAATGACGCTTCGCTTTTGTATGAACCGGAAGTATCGCAAGCGCTCGGTTTTGGATTCCGCTGTGGATTCTTAGGTTTGCTGCATATGGAGATCGTACAAGAGCGTTTAGAGCGCCAGTACGGCATGAACTTAATTACTACTGCACCTACGGTGGTTTATCAAGTTCAACAATCCGATGGCACGATCTTGATGGTGGATAACCCGTCAAAGATGCCTGAAACCAGCAAGGTTGATACGATTCTTGAGCCAATCGTGACAGTCAATCTGTATATGCCGCAAGAGTATGTGGGTTCAGTCATTACCTTGTGTGTGGGTAAGCGTGGTATTCAGACGGGTATGAACTATCTGGGTCGCCAAGTACAGCTCACCTATGAATTGCCGATGGCAGAAATCGTGCTCGATTTCTTTGACCGCTTAAAGTCGATCTCTCGTGGCTATGCCTCCATGGATTACGAGTTCAAAGAGTATCGACCTGCTGATGTGGTCAAGGTGGATATTTTGATTAACGGTGATCGTGTGGATGCGCTTTCCGTGATTGTTCACCGGAGTAATAGTCAGCATCGTGGGCGCGAAGTGGTTGCCAAGATGCGCGGAATCATTCCGCGTCAAATGTTTGATGTAGCGATTCAGGCGGCGATTGGTAGCAATATCGTTGCTCGTGAAAACGTGAAGGCCTTGCGTAAGAACGTGTTGGCCAAGTGTTATGGCGGCGATATCTCGCGTAAACGTAAATTATTAGAGAAGCAAAAAGAAGGTAAAAAGCGCATGAAGCAAGTGGGTAACGTGGAAATTCCACAAGAAGCCTTCTTGGCTATATTGCAGGTGGAGGATTAATGAACTTCGCACTCATCCTCTTCATCCTGGTGATTGTCTCTGGCATCGCTTGGGTTGCTGACAAAATGCTTTTTGCCCCGCAGCGTCGCCTAGCAGGCATTGACCGCATGCCGCTGTGGCTGGAATACACAGCGGGATTCTTCCCAGTAATCTGTGCGGTGTTTGTATTGCGCTCATTTATTGTGGAGCCATTCAAGATTCCATCAGGATCGATGATCCCTACATTGCAAATTGGCGATTTCATTTTGGTGAACAAGTTCACTTACGGTATTCGCTTGCCAGTGATTAATCAAAAAGTTATTGATCTGGGCACGCCAAAGCGTGGTGATGTCGTGGTATTTCGTTATCCACGTGATGAGTCTGTGGATTACATCAAGCGTGTTGTAGCTCTTCCAGGTGATGTCATTACTTATGAAGATAAGCGCCTAACAATTAATGGGCAGCCTTTGCAATACAGTGGGGGCGAGCCTTATCTTGATCCAGAGAATATGCGCTATGCCAAGCGTTTTACAGAAATATTCCCGGCAGATCTTGGTGGTAATCGCCATGAGATCTTGAATGACCCTGATCGTCCTGCAACCGTATTCCCAACAGAGCGTTTTCCAGGATCTGAATTTTGCCAATATCAGCAATCGGGTTTGACTTGCAAGGTACCAGCAGGGCATTATTTTGCAATGGGCGATAACCGCGATAACAGCGCAGATTCTCGCTACTGGGGTTTTGTTCCGGACCGTAATATTGTCGGTAAAGCATTTTTTGTGTGGTTGAACCTAGGCAATCTAGGGCGCATCGGTAGCTTTGAGTAAGCGATCATGAACGCCCGCGCCGTGATTGAAACCGCACCGCTGCAAGAGCGGCTTGGCTACACATTCAAGAAGTCTGAGCTATTAAATCAAGCTCTCACTCATCGTAGTCATAGCAAGAAAAACAATGAGCGTTTAGAGTTTTTAGGTGATTCGATTCTCAATTGCGTGGTGGCTGATTTGCTCTACGAGCGTTACTCCGATTTGGATGAAGGCGACCTCTCTCGTGTACGCGCGAACTTAGTGAAACAACAGGCCCTGTATGAGATTGCTCAAACATTGTCTTTATCGGATTACCTCCGTTTAGGCGAAGGTGAGCTCAAGAGTGGGGGCTTTCGTCGCCCATCCATTTTGGCTGACACCTTAGAGGCTGTCACGGGCGCAATCTTTTTGGATGGTGGCTTTGATGCCGCAAAAGAATGTTTGCGCAAGCTCTACTCTGTCATTCTGGCGCAAGTCGATCCGAAGACGCTAGGCAAGGATGACAAGACCTTGCTACAGGAGTGTTTGCAAAGCTACCAATTGCCACTGCCAACTTATAACGTCACAGGTACAACAGGGGCCGCACATAATCAGCAATTTGAAGTGGAGTGCTTGATTCCGAGTCTGAAGGTATCCGTGAAAGGCGAGGGGGCCTCACGCCGGGCTGCTGAACAATCGGCTGCCAAGGCTGCGTTAGCAGCAGTCTTAAAGGCATTGCCTCAAGAATCTCGCAAACCCAAGAAAACTCGGTCCGCTAAGAAAAAAGCAGCAAAGAAAGAAGCAACCGAAGAGCAGTTAAATCTTAAGCTGAAGGGCTAATCGTGTTTAGATGCGGCACCATCGCCATTGTTGGGCGTCCCAATATGGGCAAATCCACACTTCTTAATGCCTTGGTTGGCCAAAAGATCAGCATTACCTCCCGTAAGGCGCAAACGACGCGCCATCGCATTCTGGGAATTCAGAATCGCGAAGAAGCACAATTTATTTTCATTGATACCCCTGGTTTCCAAACGCGTTTGATGAATACGCTTAATAAAGCGCTCAACCGCACTGTCACTACTGCCTTGCAAGATGTCAATGTTGCCTGCTTCGTAGTAGAGGCTGGCTATTTTGGTGAAGATGACAAGAAGGTATTAAAGCTACTGCCAGACAATCTTCCGGTAGTGCTGGTTCTTAATAAGTTGGATTTATTTAACAGTCGTTTTCAGACCCCGTCCGAGCGTGATCAAGCATTGCTCAATTTCATGAAGGAGATGTCAAAGCCTTGGTGTGAATTGGGTGGACATGAAGATCAAAAGAGCGAATTTGCTGAAATCGTCCCAATGAGCGCAAAAAGTCCTGGCGATATCGAGAGACTGCTAGACGTGCTCGAGGGCTACTTACCTGAGGGTGAGGCCGTCTACGATGGCGACACGATTACTGATCGCAGTGAACGCTTTTTGGCAGCTGAGATTCTGCGTGAGAAGGTATTTCGTTTTACTGGTGAAGAATTGCCCTATACCAGCACCGTAGTGATCGACCAGTTCAAGATGGATGGCAAGATGCGCCGCATTGCTGCCACGATTTTGGTTGATCGTGATAGTCATAAGGCTATGATTATTGGTCAAAAGGGTGAGCGTCTCAAAAAGATCTCTACGGATGCCCGTATTGATATGGAAAAGTTGTTTGACGGAAAAGTCTTTTTAGAGACCTGGGTCAAAGTGAAGCGTGGCTGGGCTGATGATCGCGCTGAATTGCGGGCGCAGGGACTGGAATAACTCCTCATGGCCTCGATTCGTGTTGCTGACGAACCCGCTTTTGTATTGCATAGCATTCCCTACAAAGAGACTAGCCTGATTCTGGATGTCTTTACACGGCAATACGGAAGAATGGCGCTGATTGCGAAGGGGGCTAAACGGCCACACTCTACATTGCGCCCAGTATTGCAGCGCTTCCAACCACTCTTAGTTTCTTGGAGTGGTAAATCTGAACTCCGTACATTAACTAAATCTGAATGGGTAGGCGGAATGCCCTCCTTAGTGGGTGATGCTCTGCTTTGCGGTTTTTATCTCAATGAATTGCTTGTCAAGTTTTTAGCACGGGAGGATGAGTATGAAAAACTCTACGACCGCTATGCACAAACAATCAATGCTCTTTCCAATCTGGAATTTGAATCCAAGGGACTGGAGGAGATCTTGCGTCCCTTTGAATTGTCTTTATTGCAAGAGACTGGCTATGCAGCTGCTTTGGATCGCTGCGTAGAAACCAATCAATCGCCTGATTCTGAGACTGAGTATGTGTATCAGCCAGAGCGTGGGGTTCGCCCTGCCCAAGGTGATGATCCAGGCCATTGGCCTGTGCTCACTGGTAAGTCCCTCTTGGCGATTGCGGCAGGGGATTTTTCGGATGCGCAGACTCTGTCCGAGAGCAAGCAATTAATGCGTTTTCTATTGGGATTGCATTTACAGGATCAGGTGCTAACAACCCGTCAAATTTTGATTGATTTGAAGAAAATCTAGTAATCTACTGCAATGAGCACCCATTCCGATCTCGAGCTAGGTATCAATATTGACCACGTCGCCACTTTGCGCAATGCCCGAGGTACGATTTATCCGGACCCAATAAAAGCAGCCAGATTAGCGGAAGAGGCTGGTGCCAATTTAATTACTTTGCATTTACGTGAGGATCGCCGTCATATTAAAGATGCCGATCTTCTAGCTCTGCGACCGCTCATTAAGACCCGCATGAATCTTGAATGTGCGGTTACACCAGAAATGATTGAGATTGCCTGCCAAGTAAAACCGCAGGATGTGTGTTTGGTGCCTGAGAAGCGTGAAGAGGTGACGACTGAGGGTGGCCTCGATGTTCTGGGCCATGACGAGGTGGTAAAGAGTGCTACTCAGAAGCTGCAAGCGGCTGGCATTCGGGTTTCCTTGTTTATTGATCCAGAAGAAAAACAGATTCAGGCGGCAAAGGATGTTGGCGCAACCGTAGTGGAGCTACATACCGGGCGTTATGCAGATTTATCGGGTCATGATCAACAGTCTGAGCTCGAGCGTATACGTAAAGCTGCGCAGTTTGCTAAGAGTCTTGGATTGCGGGTTAATGCTGGACATGGCTTGCATGAGGGCAATGTGATGCCGATTGCAGCTATTACTGAATTATCTGAACTCAATATTGGACACGCTATTGTGGCCGAGGCTTTGTTCAAAGGTTGGCAAAATGCCATTGAGAATATGAAGGCCTTGATGGCTCGAGGTCGTCATCAAGATCGTATTCGCCCACTTTAATTGCGAAAAAATTGATGATCATTGGCATTGGCACCGACATTCTGCAGATTGAGCGCTTACAGGCTGCTTATGATCGTACGAACGGTCGCCTCGCGGAAAAGATCCTGGGGCCAGATGAGATGTTGATTTTTAAGCACCGCCTTGCCAGAAATCACAAGCGCGGCATTGCCTTTTTAGCAACCCGCTTTGCTGCAAAAGAGGCTTTCTCAAAAGCAATTGGCCTGGGAATGAGAATGCCAATGACTTGGCGCTCACTGCAGACCTTAAATGAACCAAGCGGTAAACCCGTGACTACTTATCTAGGCGCATTAGCGCAATTTATGCAAGATCAGAACTGGGAAGCACAGGTGACAGTGAGTGATGAGCAAGATATGGCCATTGCCCATGTCATCGTTACTCAGAAATAAAAAAACCAAACTACAAAAAATAAACGCAATCGAGATAGAGGAAGAGATGAGTAAAGCCGCCATGAATCCAGGCCCAATAACTTTAGATGTAGTGGGTCAGGTGTTAAACGCAGAGGATCGCCGTCGGATCCTGCATCCTCTGACTGGCGGCGTCATTTTGTTTGGTAGAAACTTTGCCAACCGCAAACAGCTTAGCAAGCTAACCGCGGATATTAAGAAGTTACGCCCCGATGTTTTGATCTCTATTGATCATGAGGGCGGACGTGTACAGCGCGCCAAGGTTGACGGTTTTACCCATTTGCCTACCATGCGCAAACTTGGTGAGCTTTGGACTGCAAAGAATGATTCAACGCACGCGGCGGAATCCGCTGCTCTGGCAATGGCTGCGGCTACTGCCTGTGGGTATGTACTCGCTACTGAGTTGCGCGCTTGTGGTGTTGACTTCAGTTTTACACCTGTATTGGACTTGGATTTTGGTCGTAGTGGCGTCATTGGCGACCGTTCCTTTCATCGCGACCCTCAAATTGTTTTTGCTTTAGCAAAGAGCCTGAATGAAGGTTTGCGTTTAGGCGGCATGGCGAACTGTGGAAAGCACTTCCCTGGACATGGCTGGGCAGAAGCAGATTCTCATGTGGCAATACCAGTAGATGAGCGCTCCTTGGCAGAGATCCTAAATGATGATGCAAAACCTTATGAATGGTTGGATCTCAGTTTGGCATCGGTCATGCCGGCGCATGTGATTTATCCAAAAGTCGATAGCAATCCCGCTGGCTTTTCAAAGATCTGGTTGCACTCTATCTTGCGTCAAGAGCTCGGCTTTGAGGGTGTTATTTTTAGTGACGACCTCTCAATGGAGGGTGCAAGTGTTGCTGGCTCAGTGGTGAAGGGCGCTGAAATGGCGCTGGATGCAGGCTGCGATGCGGTTCTCATTTGTAATCGTCCGGATTTAGCAGATCAATTACTCGGTAAATTAAAAGTCTCTAAGGCTAAGCAGGTCGAATCCGCTACACGCCTAAACCGTCTCATGCCCCAGACACCGGGACTAACATGGGATGCCTTGCAAAAAGAGGCAGAGTATCAACATGCCAAAGGTTTATTAAAGCAGTTCCGTTTAATTGCTTGAGAATGAATAGATCTCAGTGATCTGAGGCGTAAAAAAAGCCCGGCGTACCGGGCTTTTTATTTTTGTAGCGGGCTAATTAGTTAGCGCGGCTACGGTATTCACCGGTGCGAGTATCGATTTCGATCTTATCGCCAGTGTTGCAGAATAAAGGTACTTGCAATTCATAGCCAGTGGCCAATTTTGCAGTTTTCAATACTTTTCCTGAGCTGGTGTCGCCTTTTACTGCTGGTTCTGTGTAGATGATTTCACGAACCAATGAATTTGGCATTGCTACGGAGAGTGCTTTACCTTCATAGAACACCACTTCGCATGGCATACTTTCTTCGAGGTAGTTCAATGCATCACCCATGAATTCTGCTTCAACTTCATATTGGTTGTAATCACCATCCATGAATACATACATCGGATCTGCGAAGTAAGAGTAGGTGCACTCTTTCTTATCGAGAATGACCACATCAAACTTGTCATCCGCTTTGTAAACGCCTTCGTTTGGCGCGCCGGTTAACAGGTTCTTAAATTTCATTTTCACAACGGAGGAGTTGCGGCCTGAGCGGCTATATTCGGCTTTCAAAACGACCTGGGCATCGGTGCCGATCATCACTACGTTACCAACGCGGAGTTCTTGTGCTGTTTTCATCTTGCTATTCCTGGGTGCAGAGAGATTTCTGCGGTTTTTATCAAAAACAAGATTGTAACCGCCCGCAGGCCTTTGCTGCTTGGGTTTAAGCGACGAACCGCACTAGACGGGCCGCCAAGCCCCCATCCCCTTGTTTTTCGAGCAAATGAGCGCGCCACTGCTTGGCATGTGGATTCCAGATATCAAGCTGTTTTGCCCATTCGCTTGGCATGGCCCAGGTCATTGCCGCAATCGTAGCCAGCCTCAGTTCTTGATTGGCATTTTCCAAGTACAGATCTAAAAAGGCCGCCAATTTCACTTCGTGTGCGCGATCTTCTTGAGGGTAAATATGCCAAATAAATGGTTTACCAGCCAATTGTGCACGAATAAAAGAGTCTTCTCCTCGCACGATATTGAAATCACACTGCGATAAAACCCAGTCATATTCATCTTGCGAAACAAAGGGCATCGAGAGTAGTTGAATATTTTTCGGTAATTGGATTTCTTTCTCGCCATACAGATTGAGTTGTTCTACGTGACCATGCGCAAGCAAAACATCCACATCTTCACCTAGGGCGCCTAAATCAGTCAGCCATTTACGAAGCGGTGCTCCTGGGTAACAGAAGATGCTGATACGTTTTGCACCAGGGCGCAGGTTTGCCCAAATCTCTTGAAGGTTTTGGGGAATCTGCTCTTGAACTTGATGGCCCTCCGGTGGAATAGGGTCCAGCAGCAAGCCGCCAACCTCATCTTGAAAACCCGGAAAAAAGAAATACTTTGGAATGCCGTGCGACTGAGGGGAAGCTTTTGCATGAAACTCTGTAATCCAGGGCTCCGCGCTCAGATACTCTAAATTGATGATGATGGGCTTTATCGGTGCAATGAATAAATTGGTGAGATAGCGCTCTGGTAATTCGCAGCCAAAGGCTTCAATCACCACATCGGGGGCTTGTGCTGGATGACGGGCATTGTTATAGCTTGCCTCCCAGGGTTGGATATCAATCTTGCCCTTAATACGGGGGTCAACTCCAGAAGCGAGTAAATTGAGGGTTGGCAGATCATCGCAATAAATGCGCACCTCTTGTCCGTGAAGACTTGATAAGCTTCGGGCTAGGCGCCAGCAAACACCGGCATCACCATAGTTATCGACGATTTGGCAGAAAATATCCCAACGCATGAGCAATTCGCTTTTTGAAACCCTTCAGCAGGATGTTAAACGGCTACCCGGATTGCCGGGGGTATATCGCTTCTTTGATGAAGCGGGGAACATCTTGTATGTTGGCAAAGCGCGTAACCTTAAAAAGCGTGTATCCAGTTATTTCCAAAGCAAGCAACTATCACCAAGAATAGCGCTGATGGTGGGCAAAATTGCCCGCTATGAAACAACAGTAACACGGACTGAAACTGAGGCTCTCATTCTAGAGAACAACCTCATTAAAGAGTTGGCTCCGCCATTCAATATCTTATTTAGGGACGATAAATCCTATCCCTATGTCATGTTAACGGGGCATCAATTTCCCCGTTTAGCCTCTTATCGCGGCAAAGTTGATAAACGCAATCATTACTTTGGCCCATTCCCGAATAGCTGGGCCGTACGTAATAGTGTGCAAATCTTGCAAAAAGTATTTCGTCTGAGAACTTGCGAAGACTCTGTTTTTAAGAACCGCAGCCGTCCCTGTCTCTTGCATCAAATTCACCGCTGTAGTGCCCCTTGTGTTGGGCGTTTGAGCGTTGAGCAATACGGCCAAGATGTAGCACAAGCAACACGATTCTTAGAGGGTGACCACAGTCGCGTCTTATCAGAGCTTGAAAAAGAAATGCATGTGCATAGTGATGCGATGGAATTTGAAATGGCAGCAGTATTGCGCGACCGTATCGCAGACCTTTCCAGCGTATTGCAACAACAATCCATGGACACTGTTGCCGAAGGTGAGGGTGATGTAGACATCATTGCAGTAGCACTCATGGAAGGTATGGTTTGCGTCAATCTCGCAATGGTGCGAGGAGGCCGTCACTTGGGCGACAGAGCCTATTTCCCTAAAGGATTGCGGACAAGCTCTGGCGAGCTTCCGCCCCCAGCAGAAATATTAGAAGCCTTTATTACGCAGCATTATTTAGAGGATGTGGAAGGCGGTGCTGGTGCGACAAGCAACTTGATTCCACCGGTACTGGTGCTCAATCATCCTTTGCATTCTGTCGCGGATGATCTTGCTCAAACTAGTGAAACTCCGCCAGAGGATCTACATGATTTATTGAATGCTCAAGCTGGTCGAAAAGTAAGCTTCTTGCATCAACCCCAAGGACAGCGTCGCCATTGGTTGGCGATGGCGGAGGGTAATGCCAAGATTGCTTTGACTAAGCGTTTGGTTGAAACCGGCGGTCAATTGGCGAGAGCTCGAGCCTTGGTCGATATTCTGGGGCTTGATCTTGAAGGACTGGAGCATTTGCGGATTGAGTGCTTTGATATTAGTCACACTTCAGGTGAGGCAACACAGGCTTCCTGTGTGGTTTATGCAAAAAATGCAATGCAGTCGAGTGAGTACCGTCGCTTCAATATTAACGACATTACTCCTGGTGATGACTATGCAGCGATGCGTCAAGTTTTACAAAGACGCTATGCCAATTTCCAAGAGCTGCCCCCAGAAAAAATGCCTCAAGTTATTTTGATAGATGGTGGTAAAGGTCAGGTAGAGATGGCCCGCCAAGTACTCTCTGAGTTTGGGATGGATATCAGTTTGATTGTCGGCGTTGCAAAAGGCGAGGGTCGTAAAGTGGGTTTAGAGACCTTGATTTTTGCGGATGGCCGTGAGCCTCTGGAATTGGGTATCGACAGCGCTGCCCTGTTATTGGTAGCCCAGATCCGAGATGAAGCACATCGCTTTGCCATTACTGGGATGCGCGCAAAGCGCGCCAAGGCGCGGACGGTTTCACGTTTGGAAGAGATTGAGGGTATTGGCGCCAAGCGGCGACAGAAGCTCTTGGCCCGCTTTGGGGGTCTTAAAGGCGTTGCCAATGCCAGCATCGAAGAGATTGCCAGTGTTGAGGGAGTGTCACTGACTTTGGCAGAGCAGATTTATCGTCAATTACATTAGGGCTTAAGGGGCTAATTTAGTTTATGCTTAGCGCATGCCATTCAATCTGCCCATCGCCTTAACTTGGTTGCGTGTTGCAGCAATTCCATTGCTGGTGGCAGTCTTTTATCTCCCCGGAGATTGGCTTACTCCTTTTGAGAAAAATTTCATTGCGGCACTCATCTTTACGCTTGCTGCTGTAACAGACTGGTTGGATGGATTTTTAGCGCGTCGCTTAAAACAAGAATCTGCCTTTGGCCAATTCCTTGATCCTGTAGCCGATAAATTAATTGTTGCTGCTGCCTTGCTAGTCTTACTCAATATGGATCGTGTGCAAGTGTGGGTTGCCTTAGTGATCATTGGTCGCGAAATTACGATTTCTGCATTACGCGAGTGGATGGCTTTATTGGGTGCAGGTAAAAGCGTTGCAGTACATATGGTTGGTAAGTTAAAAACCACAGCGCAGCTGGTAGCCATTCCTTTTCTGTTGCTCAATGACACACTCTTTGGATGGCTTGATTGCGCCAAAATTGGTACCTGGCTAATTTGGGTGGCTGCGTTTTTAACCCTTTGGTCGATGTTTTATTACCTCAAAAAAGCACTGCCGCAGTTGGCAGGAAAAATCGACTAAACCTTCTCAAGCTGATTCTATAAGGCTTTGGAGCCTGATTAAGGGTTCTGATTTTGGGGTTTGAAAAGGAAAAATGCTTTCTGCGCGATTGTTTGTTAAACTATCGCCCTGTTATGCGGGAATAGCTCAGCTGGTAGAGCGATACCTTGCCAAGGTATAGGTCGGGAGTTCGAACCTCCTTTCCCGCTCCAAGTTCGATGGGAAGCCCTGAAAAGCTTCCCATTTTTGATTCAGGATCTGGCGCGTTGGCCGAGTGGTTAGGCAGGAGCCTGCAAAGCTTCGTACGGGGGTTCGATTCCCTCACGCGCCTCCAGTGATTTCGCTTGACGAAATAGCTTCATCACCTAAAATACTTTCAGTATCTATACGGAAGTTTCGTCAATTCACTAAAGCGAAAAATGATCAAAATTCACTCCCTTAAAGTTAGCGCTCTTGCATTGTTTTTGTCAGCATTATTGGGCGCATGCGCTAGTTCTGGCGATTCACCAACAGGAACGCCGCAAGAAGTTCAAGAAGTGCAGACACAGCTCTTGGGCGATATGCCATTGCCTGCAGCTTCCAAGATTATTGGCTCTGATTCTTTAATCATTGGGCGCGGCGATAACTGGGTGGGTCGGGTAGTGCTATCGGGTGTACAAACCCCAACCGATATTTATGCTTTCTTTCAGTCCGAGTATCCACGTGCAGGCTGGACCACAGTTAGTGCTGTGAAATCCAAGACCAGTATTTTGGTATTCACAAAAGGTGATCGCACAGCTACAGTGGAATTAAATGAAGGTTCTCTTGCTGGGCCTAAAACAGTCATCACCATTACTTCTTCTCCAAAGAACGCCAACGTAGTGGCGCCAAGCAAACGCTGATCGTATTAGCAGCATGGCTTTTCGAAGCTGAAATAAAAAAGGCCTCCACTGGAGGCCTTTTGTTTTGCAGTGAGCGGCTTACAGACCCTCGGCCCGGATTAAGCCTACTGCCTGTCCTTCAATCGCAAAGTTTGGTTGACGACCATCCACCACAATATTTTTGAAGTCTGGATTTTCAGCTTGCAACTCAATCACCATGCCGTTTGCAGTTTTCTTTTGCTGCCAGCGCTTCACAGTGACTTCATCATCTAATCGAGCGACCACGATATCGCCGTTGCGAACTTCAGTCGTTTTTCTGACGGCCAAATAATCTCCGTCTAAGATGCCTGCATCACGCATGCTCATACCTTTTACTTTTAACAAGTAATCAGCACCCTTGCTAAATAAACTTGGATCAATCGGTACTTGTTTTTCAATATGCTCTACTGCCATGATGGGTGAGCCAGCAGCAACACGACCAATGAGTGGGAGTGTGAGTTGTTGTAGTGCGCCCGATGGCAATGACATCTGGCGATATTGATTAGTGTGATGGGTTTGATTGCGTTGCGCAATCCGAATGCCGCGTGATGTGCCTGGCGTTAATTCGATGTAACCTTTTTTTGCCAAGGCACGCAGATGTTCCTCAGCAGCATTTGCTGAAGCGAAACCAAGTTGAGTGGCGATTTCTGCGCGCGTTGGCGGCAAACCACTTTCATCGATCGCTTTAGTAATGAGTTCCAAAATCTCGCTCTGGCGAGGAGTGAGTTTAGGGAGGGCAGTCAGCTCCTCTGGGTAATCGACTGTATTTATGTCCATACTGGGATTGTATACAGCGGTATTTGATATTTCAAGCTATTTAGGGGCGATAATAGGGAATGAGCACGATTCCAAGTCTTTCTGAAAATTCTCCCCATATTTTGGTCTTGGGTATGGGCGGCACGATTGCGGGCTTGGCAGCCAGCCCCAATGAAAACCCCCTTCAATACGAGGCAGGCCAGGTAGAGGTCGATGCTTTGCTTGCCCATGTCCGCTCCGCTATTCCAACGGGAATTGCCCTAGCTACTCGGCAGCTTGCCAATATCAACAGTCGTAATCTTTCAGAGTCCTTGTTGACCCGATTGGGCGAGGAGATCAGAAAAGAGCTCGCTAATCCCTTGGTTAGGGGGGTAGTGGTCACTCACGGAACAGACGCGATTGAGGAAACCGGTATCTTTTTGCAATTGGTTTGCGGCAGATATGCACAAGATTTAGGCAAAAGAGTCATCCTTACTGGGGCGATGTTGCCAGCGAATGCCCCGCAGGCAGATGGCCCATCCAACCTGCTTGATGCCATTCGTTGGGCTTCAACCCCTGTAGACAATTGCCCTGGGGGTATTTATGCTGTGATGGATGGCAGGGGATGTATGGCAATGGACCTGTCCAAGCGCCATACCACCGCTTTAAATGCGCCGATTGCAGCCTCACCCAGTAGTTCGGTAGGCTTAATCAACCCCTCTTGGCTTTCTGGGGTGAAGGCCTTAGAGGCTGCCTGGCAAGAGGATCTACCTATTCCTAAGGGGGATGAGTGGCCTTGGGTCGAGATTCTGACTAGCCATTCCGGCGCCCGCTCAGAAACCATCAGCCATTGGCTCGACACCCGAGTTCAGGGCTTGGTGCTGGCTGGCTCTGGGATGGGTGGCTTTCATGATGAATGGCTCAAGCCGCTGGCAGGAGCTGCAAAGCGGGGCATTGCTTTGGTGAGAACCAGTCGAACTGGTGCAGGCCTGACGCTACCCAATATTCCGGAAAAAGATCTTGATGGTTGCCTAGCTTCTGGCAAGCTTTCTGCTCCCCGGGCCAGAATTGCTCTTCAGCTAGCCTTAAATGCGGAAAAACAGGCCAAATTAGCTGGTAAATCCCTGACTTGGCAGGATTTTTTTGCTAGAATAGCGGTCTTGCCTGAAGTTGGGTGAGCGCTGCAAAGCGGCAGTAAAAGTGTCTGTTAGTTGTACATACAATTTGTTACTACCTTGTCACACTGGCGCTAATTTCACAACCATCAGAAATTAGCAAGACGCCCAGGTGACTTTATCCTGAAGGAGTGTTTGATGCGTCATTATGAAATCGTCTTTATCGTCCATCCGGACCAAAGCGAGCAAGTGCCAGCGATGATCGATCGTTACAAAGCTACATTAGCAGCTGCGGGCGGCAAAATTCATCGTATTGAAGATTGGGGTCGTCGTCAGATGGCTTACATGATCGACAAGCTTGCTAAAGCCCACTACGTTTGCATGAACATTGAGTGCGACCAGAAAACTCTGGAAGAGCTCGAGCATGCGTTCAAATTTAACGATGCTGTTTTGCGTCACCTCATCATCAAGACTAAGAAAGCTGAAACAGAGCCTTCCATCATGATGAAAGAAGTGCAACGTGAAGAAGCACGCAAATCAGCTCAAGCCGACGCTCCAGTAGCGGCAGCCTAAGTTAAAAATTTGAAGAGGAATACACAGACTAGAAAACGTATCAGAGAAGCGGAGCGGCGTTGAATCATTTCACCCTCACTGCAATCTTGGTATCCAAAGACGCAATTCGATTTACACCAGCAGGAATACCGGTGATGCATGGTTTGCTAGAACATAGCGGACAAGCAAACGAGGTAGGAGTGGCAAGGAAAATCCAGATGAGCGTTGAAGCTATCGCAATTGGTCCGATACAAAAGGATTTAGAGCGAATGGATTTAGGAGCTGAGGCAGTGTTCGAGGGATTCTTAGCACCCAAGACTCTACGTAATCAAAGACTGGTTTTCCACATTACCCATATTCAATTGAAAAATTAAAGAGGAAATCATCATGGCGTTTGGAAAGAAACCCGATTTCAAAAAGAAACCAGCTCAGAACCCATTGTTCAAGCGTAAGCGTTATTGCCGTTTCACTGTTGCCGGTGTGGAACAGATCGACTACAAAGATGTAGATACATTGAAGGACTTCATTGGCGAAAACGCCAAGATCACTCCTGCTCGTTTGACTGGCACAAAAGCAAAATATCAGCGTCAATTAGACACTGCTATCAAGCGTGCTCGTTTCTTGGCTTTGTTGCCATTCTCCGATCAACATAAGAAATAATTAGGAGCCCTCAATGCAAATCATTCTTTTAGAAAAAGTAATCAACTTGGGTAACCTAGGCGACATCGTTCGCGTTAAAGACGGTTATGCTCGCAATTTCTTAATCCCACAACGCAAAGCCCGTCGTGCAACTGAAGCGGCAATCGCTGACTTTGCAACACGTCGTGCTGAGTTAGAAAAATTGGCTGCTGAGAAATTGGCTGCTGCTGAAGCAGTTGGCATCAAGCTTAAAGATTTGGTTCTCGAAATCGGTCAAAAAGCGGGTGTTGACGGTCGTTTGTTTGGCTCTGTAACTAACCACGATATTGCTGATGCGTTGAAAGCTAAAGGCTTTACGATTGAGAAGGCTTCAATCCGTATGCCTACTGGCCCATTGAAAATGGTTGGTGATCATCCTGTTGCGGTTGCTGTTCATACCGACGTAGTAGTGGATATCACTATTCGTGTAGTTGGCGAGCAAGCGTAAGTTTTAAGTCTTAGGTTCTAGGACTTCGCTAGCCTCATGGCTGAATCCCGTTCACGTTCCATTACGCTGAATCCCGGCATGTCGGGACCTGGGGATGCAGTCGTGCAGGCTTTAAAAGTACCTCCCCATTCTGTAGAAGCCGAGCAATCTTTGCTCGGCGGTCTACTGATCGATAACTCTTCTTGGGACAACCTGGGTGGAGTCTTAAACGACAAAGATTTCTATCGCCCTGAGCATGCCTTGATCTACAAGGTTATTGCACGTTTGGTTGGCGACAATCATCCTGCTGACGTCATTACTGTTCACGATGCTATTAAATCTGAGCAGGGTGGCGATCTGGTCAGTATTGATTACCTCAATTCTCTAGCGCAAAACACGCCAAGTGCAGCGAATATTAAGGGTTATGCCGATATCGTTCGCGATCGCAGTATTTTGCGTCGCTTGATTGAAGTCTCTGACAGCATTGTTAATTCTGCATTTGTGCCAGAAGGCCGAACAGTCAGAACGCTGTTGGATGAAGCAGAATCGCGCATCCTTCAGATTGGTGAAGAAGGCAGTCGTAAGGCTGACTATCTTGAGATTGAGCCACTTTTAAGAACAGTAGTAGCTCGCATTGATGAACTTTATAACCGTCAAGGCGGAAGCGATATCACTGGTATTGCAACAGGCTTTATTGATTTAGACAAACAAACCAGCGGCCTACAAAAAGGTGACTTAGTGATTGTGGCTGGTCGCCCCTCAATGGGAAAAACCGCGTTCGCATTGAATATTGCAGAGAACGTCGCGCTCGCTGAAGGTTTACCGGTTGTAGTCTTTTCGATGGAGATGTCCGGTGAGCAATTAGCAGCCCGTCTATTGGGTTCTGTTGGTCGTGTTGATCAAGGTCGTATGCGTACTGGTAAGTTGCAAGATGATGAATGGCCACGCGTTACCGACGCGATTGCGCGTTTAAGCAATACTCAAATTTTGATTGATGAGACGGGTTCTCTATCTAGTCTTGAATTACGGGCCCGTGCACGTCGTATTGCCAGAAACTTTGGCGGTACTTTAGGTTTAGTAGTGATTGACTACTTGCAGTTGATGAGTGGCTCTGGTTCTGAAAATCGTGCAACCGAGATTTCAGAAATCTCGCGCTCACTCAAGTCACTCGCAAAAGAATTGCAATGCCCAGTAGTTGCGCTCTCCCAGTTAAATCGTGGCCTTGAGCAGCGCCCAAATAAACGCCCAATCATGTCCGACTTGCGTGAATCTGGTGCTATCGAACAAGATGCTGACTTAATCATGTTCATCTATCGTGATGAGGTGTATCACCCAGACACCACTACTGATAAAGGTGTTGCGGAGATCATTATTGGTAAGCAGCGTAACGGTCCAATTGGTACTGTGCGACTTAGCTGGCAGGGCCCATACACCAAATTTGATAACTTGGCGATGGGATCAATTGGATACTCTTCTGGCGGATATGAGCCGTTCTAAACAAAGAAAAGTAAATCAAAACCAAATAAACAGAGAAATAAAAAAGCCTCGCATTGCGAGGCTTTTTTATTGAAGCGGCTAAATAAACTCTAGAAGATCAATATTATTTTCCACCTTCACATTTCTTGATAGACGCAGTTTTAGCAGCGCCATACAAAGGTTTTCCATCTTTACTGACTGCTTTAGCTTCGCAATCGTTAGGTTTTGCATCACCCATACATTTTTTAATGGAGGCATCTTTAGCGGCGCCGTACAGTGGCTTACCTTCTTTACTGACTGCTTTAGCTTCACAGGCTGCTTGATCGGCAAATGCATAAGTAGGGAGTGCAAAACTAAGTGCAATACTTAAAGTGATAACAACTTTCTTCATAGTGACTCCTTTGGGGCTTACTTCGGTTGATAGATTCACTCTAGACAAATTTGAGTCAAAAGGGAATATAGGGAAAATGCTATTAGCTGTGTGGACTTTTAATTTTGAGGTGCGATACGACGCGCTTCAGTAAATTTAGCAGCCCAATACGGGGTGGTAATGTAATCCAAGCGCACTGTACCCCCCGCGCTTGGAGCATGCACAAATCTGCCTTGGCCGACATAGATTCCTGCATGTGAATATTTTTCGCCCGTTGTATTAAAAAATACGAGATCGCCTGGCGCGGGCGGTTGGTTTTCAACACTGCGTCCCTGTGTGCTCATTTGGGCAATCGTACGGGGTAATTTAATGCCAGCCGCTTTGTTGTAAACATAAACAATCAAGCCGCTGCAATCAAAACCGCCTTTAGGGGTATTGCCGCCGAAGCGATAGGGAACATCCACTAAGCCAACGGCTGCGATAGAGATATCCTCCGTGCCAACACTGGTGTCTTGTTTAAATTGCGCTACCTTAGAAGCATTCGATTTTGTGCCCAAGGTGCTGCATCCCGAGAGCGTCAGGATTGTGCAAATAAAAATGCCGCACCCTAGGAGAGTGCGGCATGAGAGGGTTTGCTTAAAGCGCGTCAGCAGCATGATCCGCAAGACGTGAGCGCTCGCCACGCGCCAGTGTGACATGGCCACCATGACGCCAACCCTTGAAGCGGTCAACCACATAGGTGAGGCCAGAGGAGCCTTCTGTAAGGTATGGAGTATCAATCTGCGCAATATTGCCAAGACAAACAATCTTTGTTCCAGGGCCTGCACGAGTAACCAAGGTTTTCATTTGCTTTGGCGTTAAGTTTTGCGCCTCGTCGATGATCACAAACTTGCTAACAAAAGTTCTTCCGCGCATAAAGTTCATGCTCTTGACTTTGATGCGTGAGCGAATCAGTTCTTGAGTGGCAGCGCGACCCCATTCTCCGGCATCGTCATTACGCTGAAGTACTTCCAAGTTATCGTCAAAGGCGCCCATCCAAGGCTGCATTTTTTCTTCCTCTGTGCCCGGTAAAAAGCCAATGTCTTCACCTACCGGTACAGTAGCGCGGGTGATAATGATTTCGTTGTAGCGCTTGCTATCTAGGACTTGCTCCAAGCCTGCGGCGAGAGCCAGCAGGGTTTTGCCAGTACCTGCTTGGCCTAGAAGAGTCACAAAATCGACGTCCGGGTTCATCAATAGGTTCATGGCAAAATTCTGCTCACGATTGCGTGCTGTCACGCCCCAGACATTGTTTTTCTGGTGAGAAAAATCTCTGAGCGTTTGCAAAAGGGCCGTTTTGCCGTTGATTTCTCTTACGTGGGCGTAAAAGGGTGTTGAGCCATCTGGATTTTCTTGGTAGACGAATTGATTGACCAGCATACTAGGTACAGCAGGTCCAGTAACTCTGTAGAACATGGTGCCGGATTTAGAGTCTGCCCAACTTTCCATATCCTTGCCATGCTTTGGCCAAAAGTCAGCAGATAAAGCCATGACTCCGGAGTACATCAAGTCACGATCTTCTAATACTTGGTCGTTGAAATAATCTTCTGCTGGCAAGCCAAGGGCACGCGCTTTAATACGCATATTGATATCTTTGGATACCAATACTACTTCTTGACCTTTGCGAGTTTTTTGTAATTCGCTTACAACTGCCAAGATCATATTGTCACCTTTGCCTTCAGGTAGACCCTCTGGCAATGCTTGGGTAGACAACTTGGTTTGGAAGTAGAGGCGGCCTGAAACATCTTGATTGCCAAGCTTGTTTAGCGGAATGCCATCGTCTAAGGTGCCACTAGTACCGGCGATCAACTGATCCAGGGAGCGGCTGACGGTACGGGCATTGCGGGCTACTTCAGTCATCCCCTTTTTGTGATTGTCCAACTCCTCAAGAGTTGTCATCGGTAAGAAAAGGTCGTGCTCTGAAAAGCGGAATAAAGAACTTGGATCGTGCATAAGCACGTTTGTGTCCAAGACAAAAAGACTGGGAGGGCCAGTGCGAATCACGCGCTTAGGTTTTGCAGGCGCCTTGCTTTCGCTACGAACTGGACTGCGATCGGCTTTAATTTTCTCGAGGGCAACTTCGGCTGCAGATAAATCCTCCTGCGCATCGTTGGCCCAATCGGATGCTTCAACCACCACAGGTTTTGCTGGAGCGGGACGCTTCTTTAAATCAGGAGTGTCTTTGCGACTCAGTTTTACTTGATCAGCAATTTGAGTTGGGATGGGTGGCAATGGCATGCAGACTCTCCTAAAAGAAAAAACCGCCAAGCGGAGTGCGTTGACGGTTTATGACGAAACTGGTTGCAAGGTTACTGAAAAAACGACGGGGGTTGTTCCCCATACCTGCTTTGAGTTGCTCAGGTTTCTGATTCAAACGGATTGTCAGACTTTCCCGTCGTTTACGGTGCATATGAATCACTTTACCCCAAATTTTGGGGTTTGCAAGCACCTAGGTACAAATTATTAATAAAATTATTTAGCGGCTTGGGCAGCTTGTAATACTTCTGTCACATGGCCTGGAACCTTGAGGCCGCGCCATTCTTGTACGAGCTTTCCGGTTGAGTCAAAAAGGAAGGTGCTGCGCTCAATCCCGCGGACCTGTTTGCCGTACATATTTTTCATTTTGATCACGCCAAAGAGTTGGCATAACTTTTCTTCGGTATCGGCAACTAGCTCAAATGGCAGCTCTAATTTGCTACGGAAATTGTCATGTGACTTGAGGCTATCACGCGATACGCCGACTACCAAGGCATTCGCTTTTGTGAAGGCATCAATATTGTCGCGGAATTCACCAGACTCAGCAGTGCAACCTGGAGTCATATCTTTAGGATAAAAGTACAGGACTAGTTTTTTACCTTTGGCAGATGCTGGGGTAAATGTCAGACCTGATGTCGCAGGAATCGCGCATGCTGGAATGGGTTGGCCAATGGCTATTGTCATGATGATCCCTTGCTAGTTAGTTTGTCTCAGATTTTAGTTATTCTGAATAATCAAATCACCACTGCGATTGGGTATCTCACCCCATGTCAGTGGTAATACGGCTATTTTATCTAGTTGTTTTGTGGTTTTCCAGGATTCGTGTAGCTCACCCATTGTCACGAGGTCATGACCTTGGTCTAGCCATCCTGCTAATAACCGCTCAAAGGCTGGGAGAAGCTTTTGCCCCTCTAGCTCAGCATGTAAGGTAAAGACCTGGTCATTTGGATTGCTTTGAGTGATCTCGAGGAGTCTTTTGGCTGCAGCAAATTCATCTGCATTATTAATCCCAATCAACTCATCAAAAGTAGGTAATGTCGTTGGGTATTGCACGCATTTGGTCTTGCCTGAAGGAAGGGCTAGGCGATAGGGCATGAGATTGGGTTCGGCTCTGCCGTCAGATGAATATTCAATATTCCAATGATCTAATTGTTCAAAAGCGGCTTCATTCATTTGCCAGCCAGCAGCGCCATGAGTAACGGGCTCGTGACCGAAAATTTCTACGAAGCGATCCCAGGACTTTTGCATCATTGCTTTGGTCCAGGCGGGATCTTGGTGACGCACGGCATCTTGCCATGCCACATGATCCCAAGTATGGATACCAGTTTCGTGACCTGCTTGATCAATCGCACGCATTTCTGCCGCTGCTTTTTTACCGATATCTGGACCAGGAAGTAGTACGCCGTATAAAAGTGTCTTGATGCCATAGTGCTCAACGACAGAGGTGCGACTCACTTTTTTTAGAAAGCCCGGACGAAAAACCCTCTTTAATGCCCAACCAGTATGGTCGGGGCCAAGGCTAAACAGAAAGGTGGCTTTAAGACCAAAGCGTTCAAGGGTGCGCGCTAAATTGGGAACGCCTTCTTGAGTACCGCGTAAGGTATCAACATCAACCTTGAGTGCAATCTTAGCCATGAAGCCTTAGATATCGTTCGCTTATTCTTTGTCGACTAGCGAACGTGCTTTTTCAACGTCCTGACGATAGGCTTCAAAAATATTCTTGAGAGCATCTGCCATCGTAGTCGTAGGCTTCCAGCCGAGCTCGCTCATCGTGTTATCGATTGCCGGTACGCGATTTTGAACGTCTTGGTAGCCTTCGCCGTAATATGCCCCAGAAGTGGTTTCTACAATCTTCACATCGTTGGCTGTCTTGGCGTACTCCGGAATGCTACGTGCAATCTCGAGCATCTGGTTCGCCAGTTCGCGCACTGAGTGATTATTTTTTGGATTGCCAATGTTGTAGATCTTGCCATTTGCAACACCATCTTTGTTATCGATGATGCGCATCAATGCATCAATGCCGTCATCCACATAAGTGAAGGCGCGCTTCTGTGCACCACCATCCACCAGGTTGATGGGCTCACCGCGAACAATATGACCCAAGAATTGAGTCACTACGCGGGATGAACCTTCTTTTGGTGTGTAGATACTGTCTAAGCCAGGGCCGATCCAGTTAAATGGGCGGAAGAGGGTAAAGCGCAAGCCTTCCATGCCGTAACCCCAAATGACGCGATCCATCAATTGCTTTGAGCAAGCATAGATCCAGCGCGGTTTATTAATCGGGCCATAGACCATATTGGATTTGGATGGATCAAACTCACCGTCCTCGCACATGCCATAAACCTCAGAGGTTGATGGGAATACCAAGTGCTTTTTGTATTTCACGGCAGAGCGCACGATGGGAAGATTGGCTTCGAAATCGAGCTCAAATACTTTGAGTGGTTGTTGTACATAAGTTGCTGGTGTTGCAATGGCAACTAATGGCAAGATGACATCGCATTTGCGGATGTGATATTCAACCCATTCTTTATTGATGGTGATGTCACCTTCAAAGAAGTGCATACGTGGGTGATTGATGAGATCACCCAAGCGATCATTCTGCATATCCATGCCATAGACATCCCAGTCGGTTGTCTCCAAAATGCGCTTGGAAAGGTGGTGGCCGATAAAGCCGTTAACACCAAGAATGAGTACTTTTTTCATCTTTACTGCCTCGTTTTAATCTAATTTGTTATTGCTGATTAGCTAGCCGGAAACCATTCCAGTATTTCTACTGCCTGATGGTCACCGCAAATACCGAATACCCGATTATCAACCACTTGGATGCCTGGAGCCCTAAGATCAAGATTGCCTGGAAAAGGCCCTTTTAGGCTGGTCCGGGCAACAATCATCGCCTTATCTTGATGCACTGTGAAAGCGCCAGGATAGGGTGGTGCTACCGCTCTCACTAGGTTATGAACCTGCAGGGCGCTTTGATCCCAGTGAATTTGGCCATCTGAGGGCTTTCTGCCGCCAAAATAGCTGCCTTTTTGCAGCTCATTTGGCCTTCTGGGTACTTTGCCCTCCAAAAGACTTGGCAATACTTGATCTATCACTTTTACAGCGGCCTGGCTTACTTTGCCAAAAACATCGGTGGCAGTTTCATCGGGGCCAATGGAGACGGCGACTTGTCCAACAATATCGCCGGCATCCGGTTTTGCTTCCATGATGTGTAATGTGGCACCCGTTTCGGTTTCGCCATGCAATATCGCCCAATTCACGGGCGCACGCCCACGAAACTTGGGTAGAAGTGAGCCATGCATATTTAAAGCAGCAATCTTCGCGCAAGCCAAGATTTGCGCAGGAATCATGTGGCGGTAGTAAAAAGAAAATAGGTAATCTGGTGCGAGTGCTTGCAGTTTAGGAATCAAGTCCGACAGGGCATTTGCATCTGGTGTGACGTAAGGAATATTTTTTTCCACGCACAGTTTGGCGACACTACCAAACCAAACATTCTCATGCGGATCATCTTGATGCGTAACTACGAGATCAATCTGAATGCCAGCCTTGAGTAATGCTGTGAGGCAATTAACCCCTACATCGTGATATGCGAATACGACTGCGTGCAATTATTTTTTCTCTAAAACAGTTTGCACAACGTAACGCGGGCGATTGCGAATCTGCTGATAGATGCGGCCGATATATTCACCCAATAAGCCAAGCCCAAAGAGCATTACGCCTATGAGGAAGAAGGTTAGTGCGAAGAGGGTAAAGACGCCCTCTACCTCGGCACCCAGAAGGAAGCGGCGCACCAAGAGATAAACGAATAAGCTGCCAGCAGCTAGCGATAAGAGCATGCCCAGTATGGAGAATATCTGCAAAGGCATGATAGAAAATCCGGTTACCAAATCAAAGTTCAGACGAATGAGTTGATAGAGACTGTATTTAGATTCGCCTGCAAAACGCTCTTCGTGCTTCACATTAATTTCTACTGGGTTAGCAGAGAATGTGTAAGCCAGCGCAGGAATGAAAGTGTTGTTTTCATCACATTGACGAACCAAGTCCACAATGCGACGACTATAGCCACGCAACATACAACCTTGATCAGTCATTGTGATGCGAGTAATGTTTTCGCGCAAACGATTCATTGCGCGTGAGGCAAACTTTCTGAAAAAGCTATCTTGGCGATTGGCGCGAATCGTGCCAACGTAATCATGACCTTTTAATAGTTGCTCGGTTAATGCGTCAATTTCTTCTGGCGGATTTTGTAAGTCCGCATCCAAAGTGATGATGTATTCACCCTTCGCATATTCGAAACCAGCCATGATTGCCATGTGTTGGCCAAAGTTGCTATGGAATAGTACTGCGCGAGTGACATCTGGACGCAAGTCCACTTGTTTTGCAAGGATGCCAGCGGAACGGTCTTTGCTGCCATCGTTTACAAAAACGATTTCATAAGAAATATTGCGTTTGCTAGCAAGTGCATCCAAGGCTGGATAGAGGCGATCAAATAAAGCCTGGAGGCCATCTTCCTCGTTATAAACGGGAATAACTATGCTGAGCTTTGGGTTGGCAACTAAATTGGCAGTCATTCTCCAATTTTGCCTGATTCTGGGGACCTAACCCAATAAGACTAGTTTTTGCGGTGTTTTTTGAGGATTCCGACGAATCCGCTAGCTATACGGCCAATATCTTCATCGGCCATCCCTGGAAATAAGGGGAGTGTGAGGATGGATCGACCAATACGTTCTGCGATCGGAGTGTCGCTAGTTTTATAACCTTGCTCTTTGTACAAGGTAAAGCCTGTGATTGCTGGATAGTGCACGCCAGTACCAATGCCAAGATCTTTTAACTCGGTCATCACGGTTGCGCGATCACAATTGAGTTGATGTAGCGGCAGCACCACTTGGAACATATGCCAATTGCTGTCAGTAAAGTTTTCCACTGGTAGCTCGAGCTTGAGATCCATGAGTCCCGCAGCATTGAGTTCTGCGCGTATCACATCAAAGTATTGACGAGCGAGTGCAGTGCGACGGGTTTGGTATGCAGGCAGCTGCTTGAGTTGTTCTAGCCCAATCACTGCATTGACATCAGTGAGATTGTCCTTGCCACCTAATACATCGACATCCATCCCATCCATTCCCTGGCGCGTTAAACCTTGTAGGCGCAATTTTTCTGCCAGCTTGGCCTCATCTGGGTTATTCAGTACCAGACAGCCACCTTCAATCGTCGTAAGGTTTTTATTGGCCTGAAAGCTAAAGCTCACCAGGTCGCCAATACTCCCAATCTTCTGACCTTTCCAGTGCGAGCCAAATGCTTGAGCGGCATCTTCAATAACGCGTAGATTGTGTTGTTTGGCTAAAGCGTAGAGCTGATCCATATCGACCGGCAAACCAGCCAAATAGACTGGCATGATGGCGCGTGTTTTTGGCGTGATTGCAGCCACTACTTTATTGAGATCAATATTGCGCGTAATAGGATCAATATCCACAAAGATGGGTTTGGCGCCCACGCTCAAAATGACGTTAGATGTTGCCACCCAAGAAATTGGGGTGGTAATCACTTCATCACCTTCACCAATACCGGCAACTTGTAGTGCAATCTTCATGGTGGCCGTGCCATTGGCAAAGCAACGCACAGGACGCCCTCCAAAGTACTCGCTTAGGGTAGCTTCAAATTCAGCGAGCTTTGGGCCAGAGGTTACCCATCCGGAGCGCAATACTTCAGAGACGGCATCAATCGTTTCTTGATTAAAGCTAGGGCGCGTAAAAGGGATAAAGGCTGGTGTGGAGTTCGACATGATTTCCTATATTACTGTGTCACGTTTGTGATCTCTGGATGCTTCACAATGACTCTTCTAGAGTCCCGATCTACCTCTTGCATCGGTAGGTTTAGACCCTGCAAAGCCATGTATTGCTCCGGAACCATGATGGCATAGGCGCTTGGGTCTTCTTTCCAGCGAATAATGAAGGCCTCCAGGCTTGGTAGCCACAATTCTGGTTGTTGAGTCACGCCAAACTGCAATTCATCTGGGTCTTCCACCATGATCATGGTTCTACCTAGATAAAACGGCATGGTGTGATCTAGTAATCGAACAGAATAAAAGTTCACATTGCTAGGAATGCTTGCTTTAACTCGCTGTGCAAGGTCAACACCAGATACTGCGCGACCCAAGGTTTCATGGCCGGTACCAGCGATGAGTGCGCATAAGAAAAAGCCAGATGCAAAGCTCACGATACTTTGCAAACCATTGCGATGACTTTGCCATGCTGCATACGCGCTGAATGCAACGAGTGCAATAAGCGCTGCAATTACCCAATAGGTGTATTGCGCATACGCTGCAATTTCATCTGGTCTTGCTTGTTTACCAATAGCATCCAAGAAGAAAAATCCTAGACATCCCAACAATGTGAATCCAAAGGTCTGCAGTTTCCAGCTTAGGCTCAATGTATTGGTATGACCAAGTAAACGATCTAAGTGATTTCCAATTAATAAAGCGAGCGCTGGAAAAATCGGAATGATGTATCCCGGTAATTTAGATTGAGAAATGCTAAAGAAAACAAAAATGATGATGGCCCAACATGCAAGTAACCAGCCGCTTGAAAATGTAGGCCTGCGTTCGCGCCAAGCTTGTGCCATGGCGCCTGGCAGCTGAATTACCCAGGGTAGTAGACCAATCAAGAGCAGGGGTACAAAGTAGTAGATGGGACCAGTTCTGCTATGAGCAGTTTGAGTGAAGCGCTGTAAATGTTCGTGAATAAAGAAAAACTCTAAGAACTCTGGATTACGCTGCGCTACCAGCACAAACCAAGGTGCAGTAATGATGAGAAAAAGAATGCTGCCACTGAACAGACGCAGACGCGTCCAAATTTTCCAGTCCCATGCAGTCACTGAATAAGCAATAAAAACCATTGCAGGAATTGCGGCCCCAATGAGGCCTTTTGAAAGCGTTGCGAGTGCCATAAAAATCCAGCACGCCCACATCCAATTTTTACAACTGCGTTGATGCGAAGAAGTTTGTGCGAGCAATAGACTACACAAAGCGGCGACTAAAAATGCAGACAGTCCCATGTCTAGAGAATTGACGTGCGCGCTGATCACCCACATCGGACTGGAAGCTAGGACCAGTGCTGCTAACCAACCTGCGCGTGCGTTGTAAATGCGGGCGCCTGTAAAGCCAATAAAAAGGATGGTGAGAAATCCAGTGAGCGCAGTCCACAGCCTGGCTTGCCATTCACCAAGTCCAAAAACCTGAAAGGCGGCTGCGGTAGCCCAAACCTGCAAAGGCGGCTTTTCAAAATATTGATAGCCGTTGTACCGTGGGGTGACCCAATCACCGGTGACCAGCATTTCTCTGGCCATTTCAGCGTAGCGACCCTCATCGGAAGGAATTAGGTGGCGGTAATTGAGTGTGCCAAACCAAAGTAGCGCATAAATCAGCAGGAGAAGCAGAATCTTGCCTGGATGCAGGGCGGAAGACTGGCGTATTTGCCCAAATTGCATTAAATGGGCTCCACAATGAGAGCGAGTAAGACGCGCCGGCCTTCACCTACCAGGATGTTATAAGTTCGGCAGGCGGCTTGTGAGTCCATGATTTCAAAGCCAATTTTGGCTGAAATCAGGGTTTTTAGGAGTTCTGGCTTGGGAAAGCGTTGGCGACTCCCAGTGCCAATCAGGATGAGCTCTGGCTGGAGATTGACCATTTGATCAAAATGGGTGGCCGCAAGCTCTTCGAATGACTTGAGGGGCCACTCCGAGATAGCACCATCTGAACTCAATAGGACGGCATGGGTATATGGGGTCTGGTTGATTTCCACATAGCCAGGGCCATAGCCCGTGATCGTATTGGCTCCAGAATGGGGGTCAGATTGAAGCTTCAAGTGGACTCTCTGTCATAATTATGTGGATTATAGCTAGCTGTTTTTTCCTAGATTTCAAGAACTTACCTTTAATTTATTGTGAAACCCATCCTAAAGTCCCAAAAACTCAATCACGTCTGCTATGACATTCGTGGGCCAGTGCTCGAGCTTGCTCAGCGCATGGAGGAAGAGGGTCACAAAATCATTAAATTAAACATCGGAAACGTCGGGGTTTTCGGTTTTGATCCACCTGAAGAGATTCAGTTGGACATGATCCGTAACTTAAGTAACGCTTCTGCTTATTCTGACTCTAAAGGTATTTTTTCAGCTCGCAAAGCCATCATGCAATATTGCCAAGAAAAAGGCATTCAGGGTGTTGCTTTGGATGATGTGTATACCGGTAACGGTGTATCTGAACTCATCGTGCTTTCCATGAATGCACTCTTAAATGATGGTGATGAAGTCTTGGTGCCGACACCAGACTATCCGCTGTGGACTGCTGCGGTGAGTTTATCGAGCGGTACTCCAGTACATTACCTGTGTGATGAGTCAAAAGATTGGGCGCCAGATCTAAATGACTTGCGCAAAAAAATTACACCACGCACCAAAGCGATTGTGGTGATTAATCCAAACAATCCAACTGGTGCCATCTACTCTAAGGAAGTATTGTTAGAGTTGACGAAAATAGCACGCGAACATGGTTTGATTTTGTTTGCTGATGAAATCTACGACAAGATGTTGTACGACGGTGAGAAGCATATTTCTCTTGCTTCTTTGTCCAATGACGTAGTCATCATTACTTTTAACGGTCTTTCTAAGAACTACCGCTCGTGCGGCTACCGCGCAGGCTGGATGGTGGTATCTGGTGATAAAGAGATGGTCCGTGACTATATCGAAGGCCTCAATATGCTGGCCTCAATGCGTTTGTGTGCAAACGTTCCTGGACAGTACGCAATTCAAACTGCACTGGGCGGCTACCAAAGTATTAATGACTTAGTAGGCGAGGGTGGCCGCTTAGCAAAACAGCGTGACCTTGCATGGAAGCTCATTACCGATATTCCTGGTGTTACTTGTGTAAAACCAAAGTCCGCTTTGTATTTATTTCCAAAGTTAGATCCTGAGATTTATCCCATTGAAGATGATCAGCAATTTGTAGCTGATCTTTTGAAAGAGGAAAAAGTATTGTTAGTGCAAGGCTCTGGTTTTAACTGGGGCAAGCCTGACCATTTCCGCGTAGTGTTCTTACCTCATGAAGATGTGCTCAAGGAGGCGATTGGCCGCCTGGCACGTTTCCTCGAGCGTTATCGTAATAAGCATGGCCGCAAGGCTTCTTCAACCGCAGCAAAGGCATCATGAAACCGATTCAAGTAGGTCTATTAGGCATTGGCACCGTTGGTGGTGGCGTATTCACAGTTCTCGAGCGTAACCAGGATGAGATTACTCGTCGTGCTGGACGTGGCATTCGTATCAATACAGTTGCTGATCTCAATGTAGAGCGCGCTAAGGAGTTGGTTAAAGATCGTGCGCAGGTTGTGAGTGATGCCCGTGCAGTAATCAATAATCCTGAGATTGATATTGTTGTTGAGCTGATTGGTGGCTACGGTATTGCGAAAGACTTGGTTTTAGAAGCGATCGCCGCTGGTAAGCACGTAGTAACAGCCAATAAGGCATTAATTGCCGTACATGGCAACGAAATTTTCAAGGCGGCGCACGCCAAGGGCGTCATGGTTGCTTTCGAAGCTGCAGTTGCTGGTGGCATTCCGATTATTAAAGCCCTGCGTGAGGGTTTGACAGCCAATCGTATTGAATGGATTGCCGGCATCATTAACGGCACAACCAATTTTATTCTTTCAGAGATGCGCGACAAAGGTTTGGACTTTGAAACCGTCCTCAAAGAGGCGCAACGTTTAGGTTACGCAGAAGCAGATCCTACTTTTGATATTGAGGGTGTTGATGCTGCTCATAAAGCAACCATCATGAGTGCAATCGCATTTGGTATTCCAATGCAGTTTGAAAAAGCACACGTTGAAGGTATTACCAAGCTGGCTGCCATGGACATCCGTTATGCAGAACAATTGGGTTATCGCATCAAGTTACTAGGTATTGCTAAGAAAACGCCAACTGGCGTTGAGTTGCGTGTACACCCAACCTTGATTCCTTCTAAGCGTTTGATTGCCAACGTTGAAGGTGCGATGAATGCCGTGCAAGTATTTGGTGATGCAGTAGGAACTACTTTGTATTACGGTAAGGGCGCCGGCTCAGAGCCAACTGCTTCCGCAGTGATTGCAGACTTGGTTGACATCACCCGTTTGCTCAGTGCTGATGCTGAGCATCGCGTTCCGTATTTAGCCTTCCAGCCAGATGCTGTGCAAGATACCCCTGTTTTGCCAATCGGTGAGATCACTACGAGTTACTACTTGCGTATGCGCGTAGCAGATCAAGCGGGCGTATTGGCTGACATTACTAAGATTCTTGCAGCTCATGGCGTATCGATTGATGCGCTCTTGCAAAAAGAGGCTGATGAAGGTGAAAGTCAAACTGACTTAGTGGCTTTGACTCATGAAACAAAAGAGAAAAACATGCTTGCCGCAATCCAAGAGATCCAGAATCTCAAAACAGTTGCCGGTGAAGTGGTGAAGATTCGTTTAGAAAATCTGTCTTAATTTAAATCCATGCGTTACCAATCCACTCGTGGCAATAGCCCACAACAATCCTTCCTCGAAATTTTATTAGGTGGATTGGCGCCGGATGGCGGCTTATATTTGCCCGTTCAATATCCACAAGTTACCCCCGGGCAATTAGATGCTTGGCGAGGCCTTTCCTATGCTGATTTAGCTTATGAAGTGCTGAGTTTGTATTGCGACGATATTCCTGAAGCGGATTTGCGTGCGCTGTTACGCAAAACCTATACTGAACAGGTCTACTGCAATGGCCGCTCACAAGATAACGCTAAGGACATCACACCAATACATTGGTTAGGCGAAGAGCATGGCACCCGCATTGGCTTACTCAGTCTTTCAAATGGCCCAACATTGGCCTTCAAAGATATGGCGATGCAGTTACTCGGCAATCTCTTTGAATATGCACTCAAGAAGAAAGGCCAGCACCTCAATATTTTAGGAGCTACTTCTGGTGATACAGGTAGTGCCGCTGAATATGCCATGCGTGGTAAAGAGGGTGTAAAGGTGTTCATGCTCTCGCCTCGCGGCAAGATGAGTGCTTTCCAATCGGCACAGATGTATTCCTTGCAAGACCCCAATATTTTTAACTTGGCAGTAGCTGGTGTTTTTGATGATTGCCAGGATATTGTCAAGGCGGTTAGCAACGATCATGCCTTTAAAGCCCAAAACCAAATTGGTACAGTGAACTCGATTAACTGGGGTCGTGTAGTTGCTCAAGTGGTGTATTACTTCCAGGGTTACTTATTAGCGACAAAATCAAGTAAAGAGAAAGTCTCGTTCACTGTCCCCTCGGGTAACTTCGGTAATGTTTGTGCTGGCCATATTGCTCGTATGATGGGTTTACCAATTGAGCATCTCGTAGTTGCAACAAACGAAAACGATGTGTTGGATGAGTTTTTCCGTACTGGGGTATATCGCGCGCGTAAGTCTGCCGAGACATTACATACCTCGAGCCCTTCCATGGATATCTCTAAAGCGAGTAACTTTGAGCGTTTTGTATTTGACTTCATGGGTCAAGATGGCAATGCTACTGCGGCGATGTTTAAGCAAGTTGATACCACAGGCGGCTTTGACATCTCCCAGGATGCTGTCTTTAAGGATTTAGGTAAGTACGGCTTCCAATCTGGGCGAAGTACACACAATAATCGCTTGGAAACCATCCGTGATATTGATCAAAAATATGGTGTGATGATTGATACACACACAGCAGATGGGGTGAAAGTTGCCCGTGAGCATTTGCAGGCCGGTGTTCCGATGTTGGTATTAGAGACTGCACTACCTATCAAGTTTGAAGAGACGATTCAATTAGCTTTGGGCCGTCCTGCTGAATGCCCTCCAGCATTTAAAGACATCAAATCCAAGCCACAGCGTGTGGAAAATATGGATGCAGATGTCAATCAGGTCAAAGCCTTCATCACTACGCATTTAAATTAAATACAGATCGCCATGACAAAGCCACCGATGTTGACTGCGCAGCAGGCTTTAGATCATTTGCTTTCTCATGCCAAGTCGGTATCTCAAGCAGAGAGCGTGCCAGTTCAAGCGGCTTTAGGTCGTGTATTGGCGGAGGATGTTCAAAGTCTCGTTGATGTCCCGCCATTGGATAACACTGCTATGGATGGATATGCAGTACGTGTAGCTGACACAAGCATATCGAGCAGCATTCTCAAAATCGCACAGCGAATTCCTGCAGGTTCTGTTGGTGCTCAATTGGAACCAGGCACAGCTGCCAGAATTTTTACTGGCGCCCCCATTCCTGCTGGTGCTGATGCAGTTGTGATGCAAGAAGATTGCACTATTCCCGAGGGAAGTACTGATCAAGTGCAGGTAAATGTAGCGCCGGTTACTGGACAATGGATTCGTCGACGTGGCGAAGATCTTGCGGCAGGTAAGGTTGCGCTAACTTCTGGAACTTTTTTACGTCCACAAGAGCTTGGTGTTGCTGCATCTGCAGGCTTGACGCATTTATCAGTGAAGCGCCGCATCAAGGTCGCCGCATTTTTCACTGGTGATGAATTGGCTTTACCAGGAGAGCCTTTAAAACCAGGCGGAATTTACAATTCAAATCGCGATACTTTATTGGCCTGTTTGAAATCCCTGGGCTGTGATGCCACCGATTTAGGAATAGTGCCCGATCGCCTCGAGGCAACTAAGCAAGCATTGCGTCAAGCTAGCAAAGATCACGATTTGATCATCACCTCTGGCGGCGTATCGGTTGGAGAGGAGGACCACATTAAACCAGCGGTGAGCGCGGAGGGAAGGTTAGATTTGTGGCAAATTGCTATCAAGCCCGGTAAACCTTTGGCGTTTGGCGCCGTCCGTAAATCAGACAATCCTGCCGATGGCGAAGCTTGGTTTATTGGCTTGCCTGGCAATCCAGTCTCTAGCTTTGTGACATTCTTATTATTCGTTCGCCCTTTTATTTTGAAACTACAGGGTCGTGAAGAAAAATTACCACAGTCTTATTTGATGCGCGCTGATTTTGATTGGTCAAAGGCTGATCGTCGTAATGAGTTCTTGCGTGTGAAGGTGAATGCACAAGGCGGCTTAGATTTATTCCCCAATCAAAGTTCTGGCGTCTTAACCAGCGCATCTTGGGGTGATGGTTTAGTGGATTGCCCACCAAGCCAACCTATCAAGGTAGGTGACTTGGTGAAGTACATCCCTTTTGATGCATTGCTTAAATAATCGGTTTACGATTTACCTATGAAACTTGAATTACGATTCTTCGCTTCTTTGCGTGAGGCTGTAGGTAGCTCGCAAGAGACCATTGAGATACCGGCTGCGGTCAAAACGATTGCTGACTTAAGGATTCTTCTCGCGCATCGCGGCGGTTCTTGGGCTCAAGCCTTAGCCGAAGGAAAGTCCTTGCGTTGCGCGTTAAATCAAGTCATGGTCGACGCCAATACTCCATTGCAGGAGGGCGCTGAGATTGCCTTCTTTCCACCGGTGACGGGTGGCTAATATGCCGATCCGCGTACAAGAGGGCGATTTTGATGTTAGCGCTGAAATTGCAGCGCTGCGCAAAGGCGATCCACGTGTAGGTGCCGTAGTGAGCTTTTTGGGTGCTGTGCGCGACCTCAATGATGGTAGCCAAGTGAAGGGTATGACCCTGGAGCATTACCCCGGCATGACTGAAAAGGCCTTAGAAGAAATTCTGTCTCAAGCCAAGGCACGCTGGGATATCTATCAGACATTAGTCATTCATCGAATTGGCCCATTGCTGCCGGAAGATCAAATCGTATTGGTAGTAGTGACTAGCGCGCATCGCGGCGAAGCATTTTCTGCTTGTGAATTCATCATGGACTACCTGAAGACGGCAGCGCCATTCTGGAAAAAAGAAGACACCTCTGAAGGTTCTCGGTGGGTTGATGCCCGCGTTACCGATGATGCTGCAATGGCACGTTGGGAAAAGAAATAATTACCCCTGCTTTTCTTGGAAGAAGATTGGATATGAAAAAACTATTTGTCCTGCTTATGGGCGCTATCGCATTGACTGCTTTTGCTGCTACCGATAGGCCATTGGTTCAAATTGAATCTGGCAAATTGCAGGGTGTTGCTGAATACAATATGCACGCGTTTAAAAATATTCCTTATGCTGCCCCGCCTGTTGGTGCCTTGAGATGGCGTCCACCACAACCGGCCATTTCTTGGGGCGGCACGCGCGACGCTGGTCAGTTCGGCGACTCTTGTCCACAACCCTTTGTGAAGAATTTAAGTACTGGCTTGGCATTGCCAGGTAATGAGGATTGCTTAAAGCTCAATGTCTTTACGCCGCAAAAACCAGGTAAGGATCTCCCGGTGATGGTTTGGATTCATGGAGGAGGTTTGCTGGTCGATGGGGCAAGAGATGCACAGTTCACACCAATCAATTTAGTGAAAAATGGCGTGATTGTGGTGACCTTTGATTACCGCTTAGGTACATTTGGTTTCTTTGCTCCAAAAGAGTTAATCGAAGAGGCGAAAGCCAAAGGCGAGCCCGTAGGCAATTACGGCACCATGGATCAAATCGCAGTTCTCAAGTGGGTCAAAAATAATATTGCTGCCTTTGGTGGGGATCCTAATAATGTCACCATCTTTGGAGAGTCGGCAGGTGGCAGAAGTGTGACGTGGTTAATGGTATCTGATGCCGCAAGAGGTTTATTCCATAGGGCTATTGCTGAAAGCGCCCAACAAAGCCCCTTAAGAGGAATGACAGATAAGCGTCTGGGCATGGATTCTGAAACCAATATCGATGCTAAATATATGGCCGCTGTTGGCGCCAACAGTCTTGCGGAAATGCGCAGCTTGCCAACCAAAAAACTGGTATTGACTGCAGCCAATTTTGAGCAAGGTGAGTTTGGTGGGCCATTTATAGATGGCCAAATATTGAAGGGCGATCCAGTGCCTTTATTTGCTGCGGGTAAGCAAGCGAAGGTGCCGTTCATGATTGGTACCAACTCCTGGGATTCGAGCTTTTTAGTTCCTGGACAGCCTGTTGTTTTGAGTGATTTTCTAAAAAAATTACATGAAGATCCCAAAATTATTCAAATGCTGTATTCGAATGTCAAAGATCAATGCATTATGTCTTCTGACCTTATGGGTGACATGCTCTATCGTGGTAGCACAAAGCTCTTAGCCGATAGCATGAATGGTATGGCGCCTGGCTATGCCTATTACTTTGATTACCTAACGCATAATATTAGGCCCGCCTACCCAGGTGTGCCACATACGTTTGAGATTAGCTATGTTTTTGGTAGCTACGGATTGATGCCGCAGGCTCCTAAAAAAGTGGAGTCTGGTGTGGATCAATGCGCTCTGATTGAAAAAGCTACAGCTGATCTAAAGAAAAAAGGTGTTTGGTCTAAATACTGGTATCCCATCACGGATAAAAATAATCCTCAAGATCAGGCCCTATCTGAAAAAATGTCAGCTAGCTGGGCAGCCTTTGCAAAAACGGGTAACCCCAATGTTGCAGGTCAGGCAGAGTGGCCTATTTATAGTCTGAAGTCCGATGTGATGCGATATTTTTCAGATGACAAAGAAACCATCAAAGATCTACTCAAAGAGCGGGTTGATTACCAAATGCTTCATTTGCGGGAGATCTTTGCGATTGAGCGCCTGAAAGATGCTTTCTAAGGTCAAGCTATACAATTCACTAACGAATGAACAACTTCACAGACTTCCAAATGATCAAGCTAACCAAACTTTTTTCTCTTGCCTGTTTTGGGTTAATCGCTCAGTGTGCTTACGCTCAGTCGACCGTCAATCCAATGCCGAAGATTAGCGATGAGTGGCGCTTTTCTGCTTCTATTAATGCATGGGCACCAGCTACTTGGGTGACTGTGACTGACAATAAGCGTGAACTGTCCAAGTCTACGGTCAGCACTATTAATGACAACATTAGCGGCGCTGGCCCTATGGCAATGTTTGCCTTAGAGGCTCATAAGGGTAATTGGGGTCTACTGGGTGATTTGGTGTATTGGCAATCAACTGGCAGTTTTAGTGAGACACGATATTTGCGCGGCAAGGATAACGTCTTATACGGATCCCAAAATTCAACGATGAAGCAGACCATGTTTACTGCGGCCGCAACATATACCGCTTGGAACTCACCATCCCTGTATTTGGATGGCCTATTGGGAGCTCGATATATTTCATCAACCATGTCATTTACCAATAGCGCTCAACTGGATCACAACGGCAATGTAGTGACGCTGCCGGATGGTAAAAAATTGGCTGTGGGTGGTAATCCCTCATCGGTATCTCAAACGACAGACCCTGTAATTGGTTTTAAGGGCCGTGCACGCATTGCAGACAGCTCTTGGTTTATTCCTTTTTATGCGGATGCCGGCAAAGGTCCTGGCTCTAATAATGGCACTTGGCAGGCGCTCATTGGTGTGGGTGATGCATTTTCTTGGGGTGATGTGACACTGGCTTATCGCGCTATGGGTTTCCATTTAAATAGCAATACCGGCACAACGAATTACACCAATGCCGGCCCTCAGCTATCAGCGACCATTAATTTCTAGGCGTGGTTGGTGTTTAAAAAAACCACCCTGCGGGGTGGTTTTTTATTGGGGTAAAACTTTAGATTTGAAAAAATGCGAGTTTCTTCGATCTGGGAAGTTGCTTTAATTTCATCTCTGCCTTAGAGGCCTCAGATCGATCAGGGTGCTCTTGAGTGGCTAAAAGGATGACTGGTCTGCGCGATCTCGTATAGCGCGCGCCTTGCCCGGAGTTATGGGCTTCTAGGCGGTGCTCTAGGCGGTTGGTGATGCCGGCATAGTAGCTGCCATCGGAGCACTCTAGAAGATAAACAAGCCAGGTCAAAATGGGTCAAATTCCGCTTAAAAAGGGCTTCAAAAGCCTTGAAATTGGCAATATTGCCCTTATATTCTATAGATATAAATACCTGGAATACATGAGGCATAAAAAATGAGAATAGATAAATTAACTACGAAGTTTCAAGAAGCCCTGAGCGAAGCGCAAAGCATCGCCCTGGCTAAAGACAATCAATATATCGAGCCAGCGCATGTGCTGTTGGCCATGTTGCGCGATTCAGATGGCGCAGCGAAGAGCCTGCTTACCCGTGCTGGTGTGAATGTACTGGGCCTTGAAAAAGGCGTGGAGAAAGTCATTAACAACTTACCTGAAGTGCAGGGCACTAGTGGTGAGGTGCAAGTTGGCCGCGATTTAAGTAACTGGCTTAACTTATGCGAAAAGGAAGCCAATAAACGCAATGATCAATTTATTGCCGGCGAGTTGTTCTTGCTGGTGGTGGCGGATGATAAAGGCGAGCTTGGCAAGGTTGCGCGTGAGAATGGTTTAAATCGGAAATCGTTAGAGGCGGCTATTGATTTAGTGCGCGGAGGAGAGTCAGTGAATAGTGCAGATGCTGAAGGTCAACGTGAGGCCTTAAAGAAATACACCGTCGATTTAACTGAGCGTGCTCGTATGGGCAAGCTTGATCCGGTCATTGGGCGCGATGATGAGATTCGTCGCACCATTCAGATCCTGCAACGTCGCGGCAAGAACAACCCTGTGCTCATTGGTGAGCCTGGTGTGGGTAAGACTGCCATCGTAGAAGGATTGGCGCAACGTATTGTGAACGGCGAAGTGCCAGAGACTCTGAAAGACAAGCGTGTCTTGGTATTGGATATGGCCTTGTTGTTGGCGGGCGCTAAATATCGTGGTGAGTTTGAGGAGCGCCTCAAGGCTGTGCTCAGCGATGTAGCTAAAGACGAAGGCCAGACCATCATCTTCATTGACGAAATCCATACGATGGTGGGGGCTGGCAAGGGCGATGGTGCAATGGATGCCGGCAATATGCTTAAGCCTGCCCTAGCTCGTGGTGAGTTGCATTGTATTGGCGCAACGACTTTGGATGAATATCGCAAGTACATAGAAAAAGATCCTGCGCTTGAGCGTCGTTTCCAAAAAGTGATGGTAGAGGAGCCTAGTGTTGAGGCGACGATTGCTATTCTGCGTGGTTTGCAGGAGCGCTATGAGCTTCATCATGGTATTGAAATTACCGATCCAGCAATTGTTGCTGCTGCTGAGTTATCGCATCGCTATATCACCGACCGCTTTCTACCAGATAAGGCTATCGACTTAATTGACGAGGCTGGTTCACGTATTCGGATGGAGATTGACTCTAAGCCTGAAGTAATGGATAAGCTCGATCGCCGTTTAATTCAACTCAAGATTGAGCGTGAAGCGGTTAAGAAGGAAAAAGATGAGTCTTCTCAAAAACGTCTCGCGTTGATTGAGGAAGAAATTCAGCGTCTAGGCGCTGAGTACGCCGACTTAGAGGAGATTTGGAAGGCAGAGAAGGGCGCTGTATTGGGTGCCGCCAATCTCAAGGAAGAGATTGAGAAGGTAAAGGCAGAGATTTCTAAATTACAGCGCGAAGGCAAACTCGAAAAAGTAGCCGAGCTGCAATATGGAAAATTACCAGAGCTTGAGGCCAAGCTTAAATCTGCTGCTGCGGCTGAAGCGAAGGGCGGTAAAGATGGCGTTGTAAAGAACAAACTCTTACGCACTCAAGTCGGCGCTGAAGAAATTGCCGAAGTTGTTTCTCGTGCGACTGGTATTCCAGTGTCAAAAATGATGCAGGGTGAGCGCGATAAGTTGCTCAAGATGGAAGAGTTGTTGCACAAGCGCGTGGTTGGTCAAGAAGAGGCTATTCGTGCGGTATCTGATGCAATCCGTCGCTCACGCGCAGGCTTGGCTGAAGAGAATCGTCCATATGGCTCCTTTTTGTTCCTGGGGCCTACTGGTGTTGGTAAAACCGAACTTTGCAAGGCTTTGGCCGGCTTCCTCTTTGATAGCGAAGATCACCTCATTCGTATTGATATGAGTGAGTTCATGGAGAAGCATAGCGTCGCTCGTTTAATTGGCGCGCCTCCAGGCTATGTGGGGTACGAAGAGGGTGGTTATTTGACCGAGCAGGTTCGCCGTCATCCCTACAGTGTGATTTTGTTTGATGAGATTGAGAAGGCTCACCCAGATGTCTTTAACGTCCTGCTCCAAGTGCTCGATGATGGCCGCTTAACGGATGGTCAAGGTCGTACTGTCGATTTCAAAAACACAGTAATTGTCATGACCAGCAATATTGGATCGCAATTAATTCAGTCGATGGCAGATAAGAAGCAGTCTGAAATTAAGGATGCTGTCTTTGAGGAATTAAAGAATCATTTCCGTCCTGAGTTCTTGAATCGTATCGATGAGATTGTGGTCTTCCATGGTCTAGATAAAGACAATATCGCCAATATTGCGAAGATCTTGCTGAAAAACTTGTCTGATCGTCTGGCAAGGGTCGACATGCAGCTGGAGGTTAGTGATGCTGCATTGAGCAAAATTGCCGAGGTAGGTTTTGACCCCGTCTTTGGAGCAAGGCCTCTCAAGCGCGCTATTCAGCAGCATATTGAAAATCCAGTTTCCAAGATGATTCTGGAGGGCAAGTTTGGTCCTAAGGATGTCGTTCCAGTGGATGTGGACAAAAAAGGCGACTTTAGCTTTACTCGTCAAGTTCACTAATCGCAGTAGTGCAGGAATCTTCCTGCACCAGTAAACTCGGCACATGACTGTTGCGCTTAGTAGGCGTGCCAGTGATGTCCGGGTTATTGGTCTCATTAGCCTAGCTCACGGCAGCTCCCATTTTTTTCATTTGGTGCTTCCTTCCATGTTCCCATGGTTGAAGGATGCTTTTGCTTTGAGCTATGCAGAGCTTGGCCTGCTGATGTCGATTTTCTTTGTGGTCTCTTGTGTTGTGCAGGCAGCCTCTGGATTTTTGGTAGATCACATTGGAGCTCGACCTGTACTGTTTGCGGGAGTAGGGCTACTTGCGCTTGCTGCCCTGACCTATTCACAAAGTAATGGCTATGCCATGTTAATTCTGGGTGCAGTCATTGCCGGTTGTGGCAACGGTGTATTTCACCCAGTCGATTACACCCTAATTAATCACAAAGTATCCCCGCCCAATCTTCCTTATGCCTATTCAATGCATGGTGTGACAGGGTATTTAGGGTGGGCGGCCGCCCCAGCCTTCATGGTGGGTATTACACAGATCTCCGATTGGAGAATGGCTTTTCTATCGGCAACCATACTTGAGGGGCTGATTTTGCTAATCCTTTGGTTCAATAGAGGTCAATTAATTGATGACGTGAAAGAGCGTCATGCCCAAAGTCATGCTGATACTCGGTCTTCAAATACAAACCCATTTGCTTTCTTGAAGTTGGCTGCGGTTTGGTTGTGTTGGATATTCTTTTTCTTTAGCATGGCTTCCACTTCAAGCTTGCAATCATTTGCGCCCAGTGCTCTTTTTAGTATCTATGGGGTGCCAATGATTTCAGGTAGTTATTTCATTACCTTGCTAGCCTTAGGAAGTGCAGGGGGTGTATTGCTTGGTGGTTACTTGGCGGCAAAATTGCAGGCCCCCGAACGCATTGTGTCCTCTTGTCTATCAGTCACTATTTTGATGTGCCTCTTGTTGGCAACAGGAGTCATTCCAGTGGCGCTCATTCCCGTTTTGTTCTGCCTGCTGGGCTTTGGTTACGGTCTCGTAGCCCCTTCACGGGATTTGATGGTGAAGAATGCAACCCCTAAGGGTGTTGCTGGCCGCGTGTATGGGGTTGTCTACTCTGGTATTGATTTGGGTGCAGCAGTGGGCCCATTTATCTTTGGATTCTTTATGGATGCTGGTCTTCCAAAGGCATTATTTATTGGGATTGCTTTATTCCAGTTGATGATTATTCCCACCGTTTTTAAGGTCTCATCGAGTGGACAGAGCAGAGTCTAAGAGAGTGCTGCTTTAATCTTTTTGGCAAATTCAATTGCGTGCGGGTTATCGCCATGGATGCATAGAGTATCTGCCTCAATGGAAATTTCACTGCCGTCAATGGCTACTACTTTCCCAGATTGCGACATTCCCAATACTTGCTTCAGTGCATCAGCATCATCTTCAATCATTGCGCCTGCTTGACCGCGTGGTACCAAAAAACCTTCTTTGGAATATCTACGATCGGCAAATACTTCTTGCCACACCGGAATATCCAGTTCCTTGGCGGCATCCACTAAGCAGCTCCCTGCCAAGCCATACAAAATGACATCGCCACCGAGATCTTTTACTGCCTTTGCTATTCCTCTAGCGAGTTTGATGTCTTTTGCTGCCTGGTTATACAAAGCGCCATGGGGCTTAACATGATGTAGCGTGCTTCCTGCAGCCTTTACAAATGCTTGCAGAGCTCCTGCTTGATAGAGCACATAGTTATAAGCATCTTGTTCGGAGATAGCCATCTCCCTTCTACCAAATCCTACCAAATCTGGCAGGCCAGGATGCGCTCCGATATGTACTTTCTTGTGGGTTGCTAACTCCACTAATTTTTTCATACGCGCTGGATCACCAGCATGCCATCCGCAGGCAATATTGGTTGAGCTAATGTAATCTAGTAGCAGGGCATCATTCCCCATATCCCAGACTCCAAATCCTTCGCCCATATCGCTATTAATATCCATCACGCTTTTCCAGTAATGTGAATCATGGTTTGAATTGAGTTCATTGTTGATGCTTGTAACTTTAATGCCTCTGCATTGATGCGATCTGCTTCCTCTAGATCAATAAGCACGAGTTGTATTTTATTGCCAGGTTTGATTTGCGCTAGCTTAACAAGGTCTGCATGGATCACTTCTGCCAGTCTTGGGTATCCCCCGGTGGTTTGATGTTCTGCCAACATCACAATCGGCTCCTGGGATGGCGGAAATTGCACAGTACCAAAGGTAATGCCTTGAGAGGGAATGTGGGGCAAATCGTTTTTCAGTTTAAAGTCGCTTTGCAAACGCACGCCCATACGATTACTTTGGTTGCTGACAGTCCAAGTGGAGGACCAAAAGCGTTCACGATCTTTCGCTGGCAAGAAAGATAAATGGGGTCCAGCCAAACATTGAATCTGCGTTACCGAGCTGTTGGGGACAAAGGGAGATCTAATATGCCATTTTGGGAAACGCGGCAGTAGATCTGCTTGATAGAGCGATTGTAGAAACGGCGACTTCAGTGGTGCTTTTGCATCACGGAGATAAAGTGCAGCCCCTTTTTCTAAGCGCTTTGGACCAATATCAGCGCTCATGTGTGATCCGGTGCGCCCTAAAACATTCGGGAGATCGAGTCCACCTCCAATAGCGAGTACTGCTCTAAAACCAGGATTGAATGAGGAAAATTTTAGGGTGCTCCCTTTTGCTAGCCATACTGGTCGGTTACCTGGGATGCGTTTGCCATCCACAATACCTTCGCAAGTAGCACCAACCCAGGCGACACAGCTTGCTTCATGGAAAAGCAATGCAGGCCCTGTGGATGTCATTTCGATCGCTGCGGTTTCGGGTGAATTGCCAACGAGTGCATTGGCTAGATGGAGTGAGTCTAGGTCACATGCACCACCAGGGCCTACTGCCCAGTGAGATAAGTTTTCGCGAGGATCATCTTGAATGCTGCTGAGGGTGCCGGCTGCCAAAACTTCAATTCTTGCTGCACTGCTCTTAGTCTTTATGATGTGAGTAATGTCTTGTGCTGCCTGATTTTGCTCTAGCTGATGAAACTTGTCCAATGAGATCTCTTCAATCTCCATTTGATCGCCCGCCATAAACAATCCAGGTGGATTTTTTTGAATATCAAACAATGCATTTGGTGATCGCCCAATGATGTTCCAACCACCGGGAGTGGTGCGAGGATAAATGGCGGTTTGCAGTTCCGCTATCGCCACGCTCCCTTTAGGTACCGAGGGTCTAGGGGAGTTCAGTCGAGGTAAGCGCAGTTTTGGATTGAGCCCGCTAAAGTACGCAAAGCCTGGCATAAACCCAAGAATTTCTGTGGTGTAGAGACTTTCTTTATGCAGACGAATAACTTCATCAGTAGAGAGCTTGCAGATTTTTGCAATAGCCATTAAGTCTAGAGCTACCTCTGGGTGATAACACACCTGAATACGATGTTTATTATTGGCCTGTGATTTGCGATTTCTTTGTTTGAGGAACTGCTGTTCTAATTTTTCTAACTCTTCGATTGCATGCTTGCGCACAAGGCTAGGATTCTCCGAAGAGAATTTGAGTTGCACAATTAAAGAGTCGAGGCCGGGAATGATTTCACCAGCCCATGCGGGCTTATTTGCAAACAGGAGTTTGCTAATTCCATGAATTTCTCTCAAAGGGTCGGGTGATTTCGAAAAATCAGCCAAGATACTGTGATCGCCAATTGGTGTGCAATGCATCATGAAAAGATATTAAGGGTTTTCTCTAGTTTGCCCTGCGGGCGGATTTTTTGAGTTATAAAGATGCTACTCATTCAATAATTTAAAGCCTATAAATAAAGGAGACATAGTGAGCCAACAAACAGATACTAGTTTGACGGGTTTTTATAAGGTCATGAACCCCAAAGAGAAGAAAACCTTTTGGGGTTGCTTCTTAGGTTGGGCATTAGATGGCATGGATTTCATGATTTACCCTCTAGTCATTGGCACCATTATTGCAGTATGGCAGGTCGATCGGGGAATGGCTGGCCTGGCTGTGACCGGTACTCTGCTAGCTTCTGCTTTCGGCGGATGGTTTGCAGGCTACTTGGCCGATCGCATTGGTCGAGTACGTACTTTGCAGTTCACAATCCTTTGGTTTTCCTCATTCAGTTTAATTTGCGCGTTTACCCAGGACTTCAATCAACTGATGATTGCGCGCGCATTGCTTGGCTTCGGCTTTGGTGGTGAGTGGGCTGCTGGTGCGGTGTTGATGGGTGAAACCATACGCGCTGAATATCGTGGCCGTGCGGTGGGTAGTGTTCAGTCTGCCTGGGCTATCGGCTGGGGTGCTGCCGTGCTCCTGCAGGCGATTATGTTTAGCCTACTGCCTCCTGATATGGCGTGGCGCGCGATGTTCGTAGTGGGCTTCTTCCCTGCCGTGCTTTTGCTATATATTCGTCGTCACGTAGAAGAGCCAGAGATTGCTAAAGTTGCGCGTGAAAAAGTGGCAGCAGCAGGTGAGTCTCCTTCCATTTTGGAAATTTTCAAGCCAGGCTTGTTAAAGACTACTATCTGGGCTTCTCTGCTCACCATGGGTGCGCAAGGCGGCTACTATGCAATCACCACCTGGGTTCCGACCTTCCTCAAGACTGAGCGCAAATTAACCGTTGTTGGTTCTACTGGTTATTTAGCGTTTCTGATTGTTGGTAGCTTCGTGGGCTATTTAGTAGGCGCTTGGATGGCCGATCGATTTGGCCGTCGAAAGCTCTTTATCATTTTTTCAATCGGTGCAATTGCTTTGGTTCTGGCGTATACCCAGTTAGAAATCACCAATGAGATGATGATGTGGCTTGGCTTTCCTTTGGGATTCTTTGCTAGTGGTTACTTCTCTGGCATGGGCGCTTTCTTGACCGAATTATTCCCAACCCGCCTACGCGGATCTGGCCAAGGCTTTTGCTATAACTTCGGCCGTGGTATTGGCGCTTTATTCCCAGCCTTAGTTGGATACTTCTCGGCGCAGTATGGTTTGGCTATGGCGATTGCTATCTTTGCAGTCATCGCCTACGGCGTCTTCTTGATAGCCGCAATTGTTCTTCCGGAAACGCGTGGACGAGAGCTACAAGCAAACTAAGGTAAGGCTTCAATGTTAGACAAGGCAATTCCGTTTTGCCCAGGACCACCCGAACATCAGGGTGGTCCATTTCCTTTTGTGATGCCTAAGGGCGCTGTAGATACGCACGCTCATGTGATTAGTTCTGCCAGCTTAGTACCCAGCCGCTCCTACACTGCTCCTGAAGCAACGGGTGAGCAATATATCGAAATGCTCGATGAAGTAGGGATGACTTATGGTGTATTAATTCAGGTCAGTGTGAATGGTCAAGATAATGAGCCCATGCTACGCGTGTTGGATCAACATCCCAAGCGACTGCGGGGAGTAGCTGTACCCTTGCTTGGACAGCCTGATGCTTACTACCAGAACATGAAGGATCGGGGTGTCGTGGGCATTCGCGTGAACGTCATGTTCGCTGGCGGCGGCTTGGATTTATCAAACTTAGAGGAGTGTGATGCACTCGCTCGTGATTGGGGTTGGCATATCCAGTTCTTATTAGATGCTAACGATCTCCCTACCTTGATGCCGCGTATGCAAAAGATGCATTCCATATTGGTGATTGATCACATGGGGTTCTTAAAGACTGCTGTGGGTGTTCACTCTCCTGGATTTCAGGCATTAGTAGATTTAGTGCGTGAGCGCGCCTGGGTAAAAGTCTCTGGCGCTTATCGCTTGAGTGAAAAACACCCAAGCTACGATGATGTCGTTCCGTATGCAGAGGCATTGATTGAGGCAGCGCCTAATCGTTGCGTCTGGGGATCGGATTGGCCTCATGTAGCTACTTATGGGCCAATGCCTAGCATTGCACAACTGCTAGATTGTTTTGCGCTCTATGCCCCAACAGAGTCCATTCGCAAGAAAATCCTGTGCGACAACCCTCAGCGGCTATACGGTTTTTAAAATCCGGCTGAAAAACGCTGTTGTATTTCATCATATGAAATCTCATTACGCTGCGTAAAATGCAGCGCAACATCCTTGGATGGTTTTGATTTCGAAAGGTGGATAATCATTCCACATTGTAAAAATAAATACATAAGTTATTGAATTTAAATAACTAAATATTTTTATTAAATTCTTAAATTTCACTTGCTTGCTTTTTTGAACTGTCTAAACTCTTATATAAGACATAAGACTTAAATTGGTCTTAAAGGTCCTCAAATAGGAAGTACTTGTTTAACTTAGGGAGAAAAACATGGCAGATCGCAAAGCAGAAATCGCAGCACTACAAAAAGACTGGGATACCAATCCACGTTGGAAAGGTATTACTCGTGGTTACACCGCAGAGGACGTAGTACGTCTCCGTGGGTCATTGAAGATCGAGCACACTTTGGCTAAGCATGGTGCCGAGCGTCTTTGGGAATTGGTAAATAACGAAGCTTACGTAAACTGTTTAGGTGCTTTAACTGGTGGTCAAGCAATGCAGCAAGTTAAAGCTGGTATCCAAGCGATTTACCTCTCTGGTTGGCAAGTTGCTGCGGATGGCAACTCTTATGCAGCAATGTATCCAGACCAATCTTTATACCCAGTAGATTCAGTTCCAAAGATGGTTGAGCGTATTAACAACTCATTCCAACGTGCTGATGAAATTCAAACCGCTAAAGGTATTAACAAAGGTGATCCAGGCTACATCGAGTACTTTGCTCCAATCGTTGCTGATGCTGAGGCTGGTTTCGGTGGCGTGTTGAATGCATTTGAATTAAGTAAAGCATTGATCAAACAGGGCGCTGCCGGCGTTCACTTCGAAGACCAATTGTCTTCTGTTAAGAAGTGCGGTCACTTGGGTGGCAAGGTATTGTTGCCAACAACTGAGTCTGTACAAAAATTGATCTCTGCTCGTTTGGCTGCTGACGTTATGGGTGTTCCAACCATTATCTTGGCGCGTACTGATGCTGAAGCTGCCGACTTGTTGACATCTGACTACGATGAAAACGATAAGCCATTCTTGACAGGTGAGCGTACTCCAGAAGGCTTCTACAAAACACGTAAAGGCTTGGATCAAGCGATTTCACGCGGCTTGGCATATGCTGCCTACGCTGATATGGTGTGGTGTGAAACTGGTACACCTGATCTTGAGTTTGCTCGTCAATTTGCTGAAGCAATTCGTGCGAAGTTCCCAGGCAAGATGTTGGCTTACAACTGCTCACCATCTTTCAACTGGAAGAAGAACTTGGATGATGCAACAATTGCTAAGTTCCAGCGTGAGTTGGGCGCGATGGGTTACAAATATCAATTTATTACTCTCGCTGGTATTCACTCAATGTGGTACAACATGTACGACTTGGCGCAAGACTACTCTAAGCGTGGCATGACTGCTTACGTTGAGAAAGTTCAAGAGCCAGAATTTGCTGCACGTGATCGTGGTTACACCTTCGTTTCACACCAGCAAGAAGTTGGTACAGGCTACTTCGATGATGTAACAACCGTAATTCAAGGTGGTAAGTCTTCTGTTACTGCATTGACTGGTTCTACTGAAGAAGAGCAGTTCCATTAAGAATCCCTAAGTAGTCTTGTAGTAGCAGTAGCACCCTTACTGCCGCGGCATCTAAATTACCCCACAAGGGTGACTTAGATGCCGTTTTCGTATACATTCTTCCCATGGCAAATTGCGTACTATGTAAAGAAGCACTCAAACCCGAAGAGGGTGAACTCATTTGGCGTGGCGATGACTGTCGCGTTGTCTTAGTGAATGATCCTGATCTGCCGGGTTTTTGTCGCGTCATCTGGAATCGACATGTTGCTGAAATGACTGATCTGTCTTACGGCGAGCGCGATCATTTAATGGCTTTGGTGTTTGCTGTTGAGGAAGCTATTCGTCATGTCATGCATCCTGACAAAGTCAATTTAGCCGCCTTGGGTAATATGGTTCCCCACATTCACTGGCACATCATTCCAAGATTTAAGGATGATGCTTTCTTTCCGGGCTCAGCATGGTCGGCGAGGACGCAAGAGGCATCTTTGGAGTCGTTGACGATGCGCAAAAAACAAGCTGAGCAATTACCTCAAGCGATTCGCTCTGCTATTGCCAAGCTGCATTAAGTAAATATCACTTATCTCGCAATTTCGCCTTACTCAATCGGTAAATTAAGCAGATGAAATGATAGGGCTTTGCCATGCATATCCAGATTGAGTGAGTCATTGACTCCGCCATCAAGTACATCATGGATAACAAAGTTCATAGCATGTAATTTTGGCAGTAGATAGCGAATTACTTTGCTAGGTTTCCGATCGGAAAAATGTTGCGCAACACGCTCTTCGGTAGCCTGCTGTACAAGCAAGTCGTAATCTTTTGGCTCATAAGCAATCAGGCTGATGTTGGAAATATTTCCCTTGTCTCCTGTCCTGGCATGGGCAATGTCATATAGTGTTCGCTGCACCGGCTTCATTTTGAGGGCCCTTTAAAAAAATAGAAATGCGCAGGCACTTGCTCGCGTTTGATTAAGCAAGATTTGGTTGAGAGGCGGCGGCGTTTGTTAGTTCGTACGCCTCCACCACCTGCTGGTCCACCTGTCCATAGGGCTGTTAGCTCACGGAGTAGGCGATCTATTTCAGAAAGCGTTTCATGTTGGCCGGCAACTCGTAGGCGTACATCCTGATTAGATCCTGGTGCGATGCCCTTGAGAAGGAGATTGCCATCATCCCCGAGGATGCTGGTAATGCCAATGAGATCAAAACGAAGCGGCATGAGATTACCCAGTCTTTTTTCTAGAATATCCATAGCAAGTCGCGCACGACCTTCTGCATTTTGACCTGCATATGAAATCTCAGCCTCACCAAACCAGCCCCCATCAAAAAATACATTAGCCTTGAGAGTATTGGTGCGTGGATGACCAATCACACCAGATAGTCGAACCTGATTATTGCCGAGATCCTCTACTGTGGCTTGTGTAATGTCAGCAATGACATCTGGCGTAATGTAGGCTGCAGGGTCATGTACCTCATAGAGTAATTGCTCTTTAACCGTCTGGGCATTAACTATTCCGCCGCAGTCGTTTGCCTTGCTAATGATGCAAGAACCATCTGGAAAGACTTCAGCTATGGGAAAGCCAATGTTGTGTGAGTTAGGCACTTCCTTTTTCCCGGGGTCTGCAAAATAACCTCCGCTCACTTGCGCTCCGCACTCTAGGAGATGGCCGGCCATAGTAGCCCCGGCAATCTCTTGCCATTGATCGACTCGTAAATCATAGTGTGCTATCACCGGCCCCACAGTAAGGGAGGGATCCGCTACTCGACCTGCCACCACAATTTGCGCACCTGCTTGAATGGCTTGTGCGATTTCCCAGGCGCCCTGATAAGCGTTGGCACAAACAAATCGCCGGTCATCAAAATCCTGCGCCAGGTGTTCTTGAATAATGGCTCGACCATGACTACCAGATAGGTCATCTCCCGCAACAATCGCAATACGCGGAATAGGAAGGTCTAGCTCCTTGGCAATTTTCCAAATTAGCTGTGCTGCACCCTCCGGATTGGCTGCCCCAAAATTACCAATGATGGTGATATTGTGTTTTAGGCAGTCGGCGAGAATGGGTCGAATTTCTAGATCTAGGAGTGGCTCATAGCCTAATTCTGGGTGAGATAGCTTGGTCAGTTGATGAGTGGCCAGGGTGCGCTCGGCAAGGTTCTCAAAAATGATGGCGCGGGCACCGGGCCGCTCGATCAGGGTTTTGACGACCGGTAGGGCAGCATCTGTTCTGTCCCCAGAAAATCCCGCTCCACAGCCAATAGAAATAGTCTCTTTATCTGTCTTCATTTAGGGCCTACTATGCTTCATTTCCCTTATCCATGTAAACTGTTTTTAATGGAATTCGCCAGATTTTGGCGATCTAGATGTTGCAAGCAGTGCCCATAATAAAAAATAGATGGAGACAGGTAGTGATAAACAAAATCATTCCTAGCGTAGCTCAGGCTGTGCGGGATATTGCGGATGGTTCTACCATCCTGGTTTCAGGATTTGGTGGCGCAGGCCTGCCAATTTACTTATTGGATGCCTTGGCAGAGCAGGGTGCTAAGAATCTGACCATCATCAGCAATAATGCTGGAAATTCTGGAATCGGTATTGCGAAACTCATTGGTAATGGCCAAGTTAAAAAGGTAGTTTGCTCTTTCCCTCGTCAGCCAGAATCAGGCGCCTTTGATGATCTCTATCGTGCTGGCAAGATTGAGTTGGAGTTGGTTCCTCAAGGCACTCTTGCAGAACGCATTCGTGCGGGTGGTGCGGGTATCGGCGGCTTCTACACGCCAACCGGTTTTGGTACCGAACTGGCCAAGGATAAAGATACTCGTGTGATTGATGGCATTAATCATATTTTTGAGACTGCGATCAAAGCAGACTACGCCTTGATTAAGGCTGATAAAGGCGATCGTTGGGGTAATCTCACCTACCACCGCACAGGCCGCAATTTTGGCCCCATTATGGCTACTGCTGCTCGTTGCACTATTGCGCAGGTAAATCGAGTAGTTGAATTGGGTACATTAGATCCAGAAACGATTGTGACTCCTGGCATCTTTGTAAAGCGCGTTGTCTTGGTAGAAAGTAAATCATGATCGATCTCTCTAAAGTCCAAAAGCGCAGCACTGCTGATATTGCTAAGCGCATTGTTCAAGACATTCCGGATGGCGCTCATGTGAATTTGGGTATTGGCCAACCTATGACGATCTGTAACTATTTGCCCGCAGATAAAGAAATTCTGATGCACTCCGAAAATGGTTTGTTGGGAATGGGCCCTTTAGCAAAAGAGCATGAGGTTGATGAGGAGTTGGTCAATGCAGGCAAGCAGCCGGTGACGATGTTGCCAGGTGCTTCACTTTGCCACCATGCAGATTCATTTGTGATGATTCGGGGTGGGCATATTGATATCTGTGTATTGGGTGCTTTCCAGGTCTCAGTAAAGGGCGATATTGCTAACTGGCGAACTGGTGATCCTAAGGCAATTCCAGCAGTAGGCGGAGCAATGGACTTAGCCTTGGGTGCCAAGAAATTATTTGTCATGATGGAGCATCTCACAAAGTCAGGTGAGTCCAAGTTGGTTAATGAATGTACTTATCCACTGACTGCGCTTGCCGCAGTTGATTGCATCTATACCGATCTAGCCACGATTGCAATCACACCAGAAGGCTTGGTTGCACTAGATTGGGTGGATGGCATGAGCTTCGAAGAACTTCAAGAGCTCAGCGGTGTACCAATGCGTCAGCTTAGCCAATAAGCGCATCATCAGATGTCATCTAAAAAGCTGCTGTCAATCCTTGTGATTTGGATAGGGGCCAGCTGGGTGTCTGTGCATGCGGCTGAAAGTACCTCTACATATCCAAACAAACCAATCCACTTGATTGTTGGCTTCTCTCCAGGAGGCTCTGCAGATGCGGTAGGGCGTGCTCTTGCTGAAGGGTTGTCAAACCGCCTTGGTCAGCCTGTAGTGGTAGAGAACAAGGCGGGGGCGAATGGCAACATTGCAGCTGAGTATGTTTCGCGCGCACTGCCAGATGGATATGTGCTGTACTTTCCATCGATCGGCCACGCGGTCAATGCTTCGCTTTATAAAAATTTGCCTTACGATTCAATCAAGGATTTCACGGCCATTGGTGGTGTGTTTTCAGCCCCCAATATTTTGATTGTGCCAGCGAGCTCCCCTTATAAATCTGTTAAAGAGCTTATTGCTGCTGGAAAAGCAAATCCTGGAAAGTTAACCTTTGCTTCTAGTGGTAGCGGTACTTCGGTTCATCTATCGGCCGTGCTATTTGAAAAGATGGCCAAAATAGAAATGATTCATATACCCTATAAAGGTACAGGTAGTGCACTACCGGATGTGATTTCAGGACAGGTAGATATGAGTTTTCCTAATCTTCCTAGCGCATTGCCGCATGTCAAGGCGGGAAGCTTGCGCGCCCTTGGCGTCACTACTGCAAAACGTTCTGCTGCTGCCCCCAATGTTCCAACCATTGCGGAGTCTGGCTTGCCTGGATATGACATGGCCACTTGGTATGGCTTAGTGGCTCCAGCCAATTTGCCGATAGAGATTCGGAATCGACTCAATAAAGAATTGCAAAGTATTTTGTCTGATCCTAAATTTAAAGATAAGTTGATTGCTCAGGGTGCTGATCCAATGCCAGGAACTCCAGAGCAATTTACCGCCTTGATTAAAAGCGAAATTGAAAAGTGGCGTAAGCTCATTGCACAATCGCAAATTACGGTTGATTAAGATTCATTTTTTGTCGTACAGCATTTCATAAAGGAATATTCATGTCATTTGCTTCTAATGCTTGTATTGCCGGAATATACGAGCACCCTTTAAGAGTGGCGCCAAACCATACGGTTGCACAACTTCATGCTGAGGTGGCGCGAGGCGCTCTATTGGACGCCGGTCTGACATTGGATGATGTGGATGGATACTTCTGCGCAGGCGATGCTCCTGGTATGGGGCCGGTATCGATGGCCGACTACTTGGGTCTTAAGAAATTAACGTATTTGGACTCCACAGACACAGGAGGCTCTTCTTACTTAACTCATGTGAACCATGCGGCACGTGCCATTGCTGCTGGGCAATGTAAGGTTGCACTCATTACCTTGGCGGGACGCCCCAAATCGGAGGGATCTAGCGGCACACAGGTACGCAGTCAATATGCCAGCGCTCCAGATTTTGCATTTGAAAAGCCATACTCGCCAGCGCCCTTAAATACTTATGCCATGTGCGCAATGCGCCATATGTATGAGTTTGGAACGACTAGTGAGCAATTAGCTTGGATTAAGGTGGCCGCATCGCATCATGCGCAACACAATCCGAACGCAGCATTAAAAGATGTCTTAACGGTTGAGGATGTTTTAAATTCCCCAATGATTGCTGATCCTTTGCATCGCGCTGACTGTTGTGTCGTGACTGACAGTGGTGGTGCCTTGGTGGTGGTGCATCCGGATATTGCTAAAACTTTAAAAAAGCCTGTGGTCACGATGATGGGTGCTGGTGAAACCACCAAGGGTCAAATGGGTGGCAAAGTTGACCTCACTTACTCCGGTTTAGCTTGGGCTGCTCCTTTAGCATTCAAAGAGGCCAAGCTCACGCCAGAACAAATTCGTTACGCATCGATTTACGACAGCTTTACCATCACCGTTCTCATTCAGCTGGAGGATTTAGGCTTTTGTAAAAAAGGTGAAGGCGGCAAGTTTGTCGAGGGGGGTCAATTGATTTCTGGAAAGGGCAAGCTAGCCTTCAATACCGATGGTGGCGGTTTATGTAACAACCATCCCGCTAATCGTGGTGGCATGACTAAAGTGATTGAAGCGGTCAGACAATTGCGTGGCGAGGCCCATCCGGCCGTGCAGATCCCCAATCTAGAATTTGCGCTGGCTTCTGGTATTGGCGGTGCGCTTGGCACACGTCATGGCGCTGCAGTATTAATTTTAGGGAGACTGTAATGAGTCAAGTGAATGAAAAAAATATGGCTAACAAAGATCACCGCTTGCCAAGCCCGATTAGCAATCCTGAAAATAAAGCATTTTTAGATGCTGCACAAAATAATCAGCTGCTCTTAAAACATTGCAATGCTTGCAAAGAAGCTCACTATTACCCACGTACTATCTGCCCGCATTGTGGCAGTGATGACACTACTTGGGTTCATTCTGCGGGAGTGGGGGAGATTTATTCTTACACTGTGATGCGACGTGGTGTAGAAGTTCCTTTTGCGATGGCTTATGTACGATTACAAGAGGGCATTTCTTTATTAACGCACCTGACCAATTGTGATTTTGATGCGATTCGCATAGGGCAAAAAGTAAGAGTCATCTTTCAGGAGACGCAGGACGGGCAAAAAACCCACTTGTTCGAACCCGCTTAACCTAGCTTGGGCAATTTAGCCCTTAGATCAACCTCTTTAAAGCCTCGAGATAACTCTCGGGGTTAAGGGGCTTGCCTTCCCTTTGGGATTCCCACATGACCTGGCCCAAACATTCCATCATGAGGTGTTGTGCCTCGTGCTCTGATCCTAATTTTTTACTCAGCTTTTCTGCAATCTCTTTGATGTCAGGGGGTTGGTTAATAGAGATCTGTTCGCTGATCGATAGATGCATAGATAAATGCAGGAAGGGATTGGTTTCACCGCGCTCTGGGGTGTAGTCTTGATCTAGCGCGCCTTCTGGATCAGATAAAAGTACATGGTATTCAGGGTGTTGCTCCATCCAATCGCCAGCAATCGTCTCCATTGAGTCCAGAATATGCCCATCGGTTTTTTTCTTCCAGGTATCGCAAAAAAAGCGCCGTACTTCTTCTCGAGTTGGGTTAAATATCGCCACGGACTTTTCCTTTGCTAGTTTTTTGCTTGAAGCTGCATAAAGGCTCTACGATGCAATGGGCACAATCTGGGTTGCGCGCTTTGCAAGTATATCGACCATGAAGAATGAGCCAATGATGCGCATCCAATAGATACTCTTTTGGTACGCGTTTGAGTAATTGCTCCTCAACTTTAACAACGTCTTTGCCTGGAGCAAGACCAGTGCGATTGGAGACACGAAAAATATGCGTATCTACAGCAATGGTAGGTTGGCCAAAAGCGGTATTCAGAATGACGTTCGCGGTTTTTCTACCTACACCGGGAAGCGCTTCTAGTTCTTCTCGAGTTTGAGGTACTTGGCCATGATGTTTATCTATGAGTAGGCGACAAGTCTCCTGAATGTGCCTACCCTTCGAATTGAAAAGTCCGATATGTTGAATATAAGGTCTTACACCCTCTTCACCTAGCTCCAATAGGGCTTGGGGCGTATTGGCTATCTTGAATAATTTCTGCGTTCCTTTGTTGACAGAAATATCAGTAGCTTGTGCCGATAATAAAACGGCAATCAGTAATTCAAACGGAGTGCTATATTCCAGCTCAGTCGTTGGCTTGGGATTGTTGGCTTTAAGAAGCTCAAAAAATGCACGACGTTTTTCTGGGTTCATCATGTCTTTTGTTGTGCCCTCGCAATAGCAGCCGCAATGATTGCGCGTTTGCGTTCTTTTTCTTGCGCCTCCTCTACTGAAGAGGGGTTTTCGGCATTCACAGCAAGCAATTTTGCGGCGGCTTTTTTAGCCAAACGCTCATCATTGTCTTTTTGTTCGCGTAACAGCCGTTGCTCGCGATCGTGATAGCGCTGACGGGATGCGTCAGCCTGCGCAGGGGTCCAGGCATTCCATCCAACTTGCTCGCCTGTGACATCAATCATGTTGATACAGTCCACTGGGCAAGGTGGAATGCAGAGATCACAGCCCGTACACCACTCTGTAAGCACCGCATGCATTTGTTTAGAGGCTCCCACAATCGCATCAACGGGGCATGCCTGAATGCATAGCGTGCATCCAATGCATTTTTTTGGGTCGATGAATGCTACTGGTCTTGGACGCTCAATGCCGCAAGTCGGGTCGATGCCAGGATTGAGCTCGAAGGCATCTTGGGGGTAAATAGGTGTCAGCACTTTACTGAGCCTTTGAATACCCTCTATGCCACCAGGCGGGCAGCGATTGGGAAGCGCTTGGCCGCTAGCTAATGCCTCTGCATACCCTCGGCAATCGGGGTAGCCACATTTAGTGCATTGGGTTTGAGGAAGTAGATCTTCCAGGCGATCAGTCAGCTCGTTCACCTGGTTAATGTTCATTGAATGACTAGTTCCTAAGTAAATGAGAGACGCTAGGGTCTCTCATTTTGTTGGCTTATTTAGCGTCTAGTTTGGGTAAACGCGCTTTGGTTTTTCGTTGCGCTGGTTGATGTTCGCGAATGAAAGATTTAATTTTTGGATAAACCTTGTCGCGCCAACGACGTCCGGCAAAAATACCGTAGTGACCAGCGCCAGCAACTTCGTAGTGGTCTTTATGTTCTTTTGGAATGCCTGCACATAAAGCATGTGCTGAGCGGGTTTGACCACTGCCGGAAATATCATCCAATTCACCCTCAACAGTTAGCAAGGCAGTTTTCTGAATATCTTGCGGCTTAACTAACTTTCCAGAAACTTCCCAAGTTCCATTTGGTAATGAATAGTCTTGGAACACAGTTTTGATCGTATCTAGGTAGAACTTGGCATCCAAGTCTAGTACGGCGTTGTATTCATCATAGAAGCGGATATGCGATTCCGCATCCTGTTCATCACCCTTAACGAGATTTTGGAAGTAATCCCAGTGTGACTGCAAATGATTCTGTGGGTTCATGGCGATAAAGCCAGTGTGCTGCAGGAAGCCTGGGTAAACACGGCGACCAGCGCCAGGATAGGTTGGCGGTACTTTGTAGATCACATGGCTTTCAAACCAGTCGTGTGATTTTTGTTCTGCTAGGTTGTTTACCGCTGTAGGTGATTTACGTGCATCAATTGGGCCACCCATCATGATCATGGAGGCAGGAGTGGCTTCACCAGCAGAAGCCATCAGGGAGATGGCACCTAAAGTAGGAACAGTTGGCTGGCAAACAGAAATCACATGCAAATCTTCTGCGCCAATAGTACGGATAAATTCTTGAACGTAATGAACGTAGTCATCGAGGCCAAATTCGCCTTCGCCCACGGGAACGTTACGGGCATCAATCCAGTCAGTGATGTATACCTTGTGATCTTGTAGCAATGTGCGAACAGTGTCGCGCAACAAAGTAGAGTGATGACCAGAGAGTGGCGCTACTACTAATACTGAAGGATCTTCTTTAAGACTTTTGATCGTTTCAACATCATCGGAGAAGCGCTTAAAGCGAATCAGATTACAGAAAGGCTTAGAAACTTTAGTAATTTCATGGATGGCCACTTCGTGACCGTGCGCCATGACGGAGCGGATGCCAAATTCTGGTTTCTTATAGTTTTTGCCCAGGCGGTATAGAAGTTCGTAGCTAGCAGCTAAACGCTCAGATCCTGGAACCTTGGATGCCGGGTTAGAGGCATTAATCAAAGCCTCAGAGGCAGCACGCGCCCATGAGCTCATTGGTTGAAGTAAGGCTTTTTGGAATTCGTGTAACTGATAAAGCATGGTGCCTCCTGTAAATCTATAAAGCCGCTTATTGCGCTCTTTTAAGCCAATACGCGGGCGATTGCTTTGGCGACCTTATCAATATTTTTAGTATTGAGAGCGGCCACACAAATACGACCAGTAGAGAGGGCATAAATGCCATCTTCTTTCTGTAGGCGTTCAACTTGCTCGGCGGTTAAACCAGAGTAAGAAAACATTCCACGCTGCTTTTCAATAAAAGCAAAATCTTGCTTGACGCCAGCAGCGGCTAATTTTTCAACTAAACCATGACGCATCGCCTTAATGCGATCACGCATTTGTGCTAGTTCATCTTCCCAAAGTTTACGTAACTCTGGGGAATTTAAAACAGCAGCAGCAATTGCCGCACCATGGGTTGGTGGGTTGGAATAGTTAGTTCGAATGACGCGCTTTAATTGAGAAAGCACACGAGTAGATTCGTCTTTACTCTGGGTCACGATGGATAGTGCACCAACACGCTCACCATAGAGTGAGAATGACTTGGAGAAAGAGCTTGATACAAAGAAGGACATGCCAGACTCAGCAAAGAGGCGTACTGCAATGCCGTCTTGCTCAATCCCGGCTGCAAAGCCTTGATAGGCCATATCCAAGAAGGGAATTAAGCCCTTGGTTTTGCAGATGTCGATGACTTGACGCCATTGCGCTTCAGTTATATCTGCACCAGTTGGGTTATGACAGCACGCATGCAATAAAACAGTAGTGTTCTTTGGGAAAGACTCTAAAGATTTCACCATGCCATCAAAATCAACACCACGAGTTTTGCCATCGAAGTAGGTGTACTCAACTACTTCAAAACCGGCAGATTCAAAAATGCCGCGATGGTTTTCCCAGGTTGGATTGCTGATGGCGCAGGGTGCATTTAAATTGAGGCGCTTGATAAAGTCTGCACCAACACGCAAGGCGCCAGTGCCGCCTAAGCATTCGGCAGTGACTACGCGACCATCTTTGATGAGGGAGGATTCAGCGCCAAACAATAAATTTTGTACCGCGCTGTTGTAAGGGTTTGGGCCTTCAATCGGAATGTAGCTGCGTGGTGAATGCTTCGCAACAATCGCCTCTTCTGCTTTGATCACCGCTTTTAAGAGAGGCACTTTGCCTTCGTCTGTGTAATACACGCCAACACCAAGGTTCACCTTATCTGGACGTTGATCGGCAACGTAGGCTTCGGTGAGGCCAAAAATAGGGTCTTTAGGGGCTAATTGGACTGAGGCAAACAGGGTCATTTGAGGTCAAAAATGGTGGTTTAAGGGTGGTTTTGCTATTAATTGACGTTAAATTGAGCTTAATTGTCGGTTTTTGAGGCCAGATTCAACTATTTCCAAATAAAAACGGCAAAATCAATGTTTGTACAAAATTCTCTGTGAAGAATTCTCACAGATGAAATGATAGCCGAGATGCCCCCTAAGTTACCTAAAAACGCTCCAAAAATTGAAGTAAAAGAGGCTGAGAAAAAACCCGCTGCCGATCCTTTGGGTGAGGCTGGTCACGACTTGGATCCGGCCAAGTTTGTGAGCTTTCCAGACTCCCCCTACCAGCTTTATCAGCCTTTTCCGCCTGCTGGCGACCAGCCGGCTGCGATTGATGCCCTAGCGGAGGGGGTGGAGGACGGCTTGACCTTCCAGACTCTGTTGGGGGTAACGGGCTCTGGTAAGACCTTTACGATGGCTAATGTGATCGCCAGAACCGGGCGTCCAGCCATCATATTTGCCCCAAATAAGACCCTGGCTGCCCAGCTTTATAGTGAATTTAGGGAATTTTTCCCAAAAAATGCCGTCGAGTACTTCGTGAGTTACTACGACTACTACCAGCCAGAGGCTTATGTTCCTCAGCGGGATCTCTTTATTGAAAAAGACTCCTCCATTAATGAGCACATCGAGCAGATGCGTTTGTCGGCAACCAAGAGTTTGTTAGAGCGTCGCGACGTCATTATTGTGGCAACTGTTTCTGCAATTTACGGCATTGGTAATCCAGGTGATTATCACAGCATGGTCATGACATTGCGTCCTGGTGACAAGATGAGTCAGCGCGATATCTTGATGCGTTTAATTGCGATGCAATATGACCGTAACGAAACTGATTTTAAGCGCGGTGTATTTCGCGTGCGTGGCGACACGATTGATATATTCCCAGCCGAACATAATGAATTAGCAGTACGTGTTGAATTGTTTGATGACGTGGTGGAGAGTTTGCAATTCTTTGATCCGCTTACTGGCAAGATTCGTCAAAAGATTCCGCGCTTTACGGTTTATCCAAGTTCGCACTATGTTACGCCGCGTGAAACAGTTCTGAAAGCGATTGAAACCATTAAAGAAGAATTGCGGACCCGTTTGGATGAGTTCGTAAAAGATGGTAAGTTAGTTGAGGCACAACGCTTAGAGCAGCGCACCCGTTTCGATTTGGAAATGCTCAATGAGCTGGGTTTTTGCAAGGGCATTGAAAATTACTCCCGCCATCTCTCAGGCGCTGCTCCAGGCGAGGCACCGCCTACGCTAGTGGACTATTTACCCAATGATGCATTGATGTTCTTAGATGAGAGTCATGTACTGATTGGCCAGCTCAATGCAATGTACAACGGTGATAAATCTCGTAAACATACTTTGGTGGAATTTGGTTTCCGTTTGCCTTCGGCGATGGATAACCGCCCGCTCAAGTTTACCGAGTTTGAAACCAAAATGCGTCAAACCATTTTTGTTTCAGCAACACCGGCTGATTATGAGAAAGAGCATCAAGGTCAAGTGGTCGAGCAAGTAGCTAGACCAACGGGATTGGTTGACCCGCAAATTGAAGTATTACCTGCAAGCACTCAAGTGGATGATTTGCTCAGTCAAATTTATGAGCGTGTCAAAGTAGGGGAGCGGGTTTTAGTAACGGTGCTCACTAAGCGTATGGCCGAGCAGTTAACTGACTATCTTTCTGACAACGGTGTGAAGGTACGTTACGTTCACTCGGATATTGATACGGTAGAGCGCGTCGAAATTTTGCGTGACTTGCGTTTGGGTGTGTTTGATGTATTGGTGGGTATCAACTTATTGCGTGAGGGCTTAGATATTCCGGAAGTCTCTTTGGTTGCTATTTTGGATGCTGACAAAGAGGGCTTCTTGCGTTCTGAGCGCTCATTGATTCAGACAATTGGCCGGGCAGCGCGTAACGTGCGCGGTAAAGCGATTTTGTACGCGGATAAGATCACTGACTCCATGCGAAGGGCAATGGGAGAGACGGAAAGACGCCGTACCAAGCAAATTGCCTTTAATAAAGAACATGGGATTGAGCCAAAAGGGGTTCAAAAGCGGATCAAGGACATTATTGATGGCGTTTATGACGTCAAAGAGAAGCGTCAGGAAATGCAAGTCGAGCAGGAGCGGGCTCGCTATGAGGATATGGGTGAGAAGGATCTGGCTGCTGAAATCAAGCGTTTAGAGAAGCAAATGAATGCTGAGGCCAAAAATCTCGAGTTTGAGAAGGCTGCTAGCACCCGAGATCGACTGACTAAGGTCAAAGAAATGGCCTTTGGAGCCAGGTCCAGGGACTCTGTCTAGGCTTGTCCCGCTAATTCCTCGCTTCAAGAGGGGATTTTTGGGATAATTCCCGAGCAGTTTGCTGGGTCTTATGGTAAAGTTGAGTGGAATGGTCGGGTATTACCCTTCCGATCATTAGCTGTCCATAACAATCCATTACCAAGGTGACATATGAGACTTACAACCAAAGGTCGTTTTGCAGTAACCGCAATGATTGATTTAGCCCTGCGTGAAGCGCATGGCCCTGTAACTTTGGCCGGAATTAGCCAAAGACAGAAGATTTCCCTCTCCTACCTCGAGCAGTTGTTCGGCAAGTTACGCCGTTTCAATATCGTGGAGAGTACTCGCGGTCCTGGAGGTGGTTACACACTAGCCCGTCCATCCACTGAAGTGAGTGTTGCTGACATTATTGTGGCCGTTGACGAGCCATTAGATGCTACTCAGTGTGGCGGTAAAGGCAACTGTCACACCGAGGAAGAAGGTCATGGCCGTTGCATGACTCACGATCTCTGGAGCAATCTCAATTCCAAAATGGTTGAGTACCTGAGCTCGGTAAGTCTGAAGGATTTAGTTCAGCAGCAAGAAGGGCGCGGTATTGTGATTCAAGATATGCGCCAGAAAAAAATCAAGGTTGAAAGTGTGAAGGCGGATAAACCAGCTCCAGCACTGTCAGCAAAAAAAGAAGTTGCCCCCAAAGCACCATTAGTCAATTCCGTATTTAATTTGGCGCGACAAAGTTAATAACGTATTACTTACCTGTAAATAAACCATGAACGCACCACAAGACCTTCCACAACAACCGGTTCCGATGTTTAGCCCTAAACACTTCCCGGTGTATATGGATTATTCGGCTACAACACCGATCGATCCTCGTGTGGTCGACAAAATGCTCCCTTACCTACGTGAGCAGTTTGGTAATGCCGCTTCCCGTAGCCATGCCTATGGCTGGGCCGCAGAAGAGGCTGTGGAGTGGGCGCGTTCAGAAGTTGCGCAGTTGGTGCATGCCGACCCAAGAGAAATCGTATTTACTAGTGGCGCCACCGAGAGTATTAACTTGGCGCTTAAAGGTGCTGCGCATTTTTATAAAGAGCGTGGCAATCACATCATTACCGTAAAGACTGAACACAAAGCCACCTTAGATACTTGCCGCGAATTAGAACGCGAAGGTTTTGAAGTTACCTACTTAGATGTATTGCCAAACGGCTTGATTGATTTTGCGCAATTAGAAACAGCAATGAAGCCTGGCACGATCTTGGCATCAGTTATGTATGTCAATAACGAGATCGGTGTCGTGCAAGATATTCCTGCGATTGGTGAGTTGTGCCGTTCACGTGGTGTGATTTTCCATGTGGATGCAGCGCAGGCTACCGGTAAAGTAGAAATTGATCTCGAGAAAATTAAAGTGGACCTGATGAGTTTTTCTGCTCATAAGACTTATGGTCCCAAAGGCATTGGCGCATTGTTTGTGCGTCGCAAGCCTCGCATTCGCATTGAAGCCCAGATTCATGGTGGCGGTCATGAGCGCGGTATGCGTTCTGGCACTCTGGCGGTTCATCAAATTGTTGGTATGGGTGAGGCTTTCCGTATTGCCCGTATCGAGATGGTTGAAGAAAACAAGCGTATTCGTGCATTGCGCGATCGTTTACTGGCCGGCCTGAAAGATGTGGAAGAGGTTTATGTGAATGGTGACATGGAGAACCGTGTGCCACATAACCTAAACATCAGCTTTAACTATGTTGAAGGTGAATCTATGATGATGGCCTTGAAAGATTTGGCGATCTCTTCTGGTTCAGCGTGTACTTCTGCATCTTTAGAGCCATCTTATGTCTTGCGTGCCTTAGGTCGTAATGATGAATTGGCTCATAGTTCTATTCGTTTTACCTTGGGTCGCTTTACAACCGAAGAAGAAGTGGATTTCACGATCAAGTTAGTAAAAGAGAAGATTGCGAAGTTGCGTGAGCTCTCCCCATTATGGGAAATGTACAAGGACGGAATCGACTTGAGCACGATTCAGTGGGCTGCACACTAATCGAAATATAGAAAAGAAATTAAAGAGGAAATACCATGGCATATAGCGAAAAGGTCATTGACCACTATGAAAATCCCCGCAACGTTGGCTCCTTTGAAAAGGGTGACAACAGCGTAGGTACTGGAATGGTTGGCGCACCAGCTTGTGGCGACGTGATGAAGTTGCAAATTCGTGTGAACGATCAAGGCGTAATTGAGGATGCTAAGTTCAAGACCTATGGCTGCGGTTCTGCCATTGCCTCTTCTTCATTGGTCACTGAGTGGGTTAAAGGTAAAACCTTGGATCAAGCGCTCGAGATCAAGAACTCCTTGATTGCTGAAGAGTTGGCATTGCCGCCAGTAAAAATTCACTGCTCTATCTTGGCAGAAGATGCGATTAAAGCAGCGGTTGCTGACTACAAAGAAAAGCACCCAGCGAAATAAGTGAACTGAGAAAATCATGGCAATCACCTTAACTGATAAAGCTGCAAAGCACGTTAACCGCAATCTCGAGAAGCGCGGCAAAGGTTGCGGCTTGCGCTTGGGCGTTCGGACCACCGGTTGTTCTGGATTGGCGTATCAGTTGGAATATGTAGATGAGCCAGCGCCTGAAGATCAAGTATTTGAGTCGAATGGTGTGAAGGTGTTTATTGATCCAAAGAGCTTGGCTTATTTGGATGGAACGGAATTGGATTTCGTGCGTGAGGGTTTGAACGAGGGATTTAAGTTTCAAAATCCAAACGTAAAAGATGAGTGTGGTTGTGGCGAATCTTTCCGCGTCTGACGATTACTTTCGCTTCTTTGGTTTAAATCAGCAATTCAAAATCGATTTGCCTGCGCTAGATCAGGCCTACCTGGCGATTCAGAAGGAAGTGCACCCAGATCGCCATGCTCGCGGCAGTGAAACAGAGCAGCGCCTTGCAATGCAAATGGCAACCTTAGCTAATACAGCCTTTCAAACGCTCAAAAACCCCATTCAACGCGGCCTATATCTCTGCAAGCTCCATGGCGTTGACGCTAAATTAGAAACCAATACTGCAATGCCTACTGCTTTTTTGATGAAGCAGATGGAGTGGCGTGAAAACCTGGATGAGCAAGCAGAAGATTTACCAGCGCTTGAAGCCATGATGGAAGAAGTTGAGCAATCAAAGGCTGATACGCTTGCTGAAATTACCCAAGCGATTGATGGCGCGAAAAATTATCAACGCGCTGCAGAATTGTTACGAGGCCTTCTCTTTATTGACAAGTTCGCGCTTGAGTTAGATGACACGATCGCAGCTTTAATTTAGTCCTACTCAATTACACTCTACATATATGGCCTTATTACAAATCTCTGAACCTGGCAAATCGCTTGCGCCTCACCAGCGCCGCATTGCTGTAGGCATTGATTTGGGCACAACAAATTCTTTGGTGGCGATCGTGAAAGATGCGCTGCCCAAAGTTCTCCCTGATGAGCAGGGTCGCGAGCTATTGCCCTCAGTAGTGCGTTACTTGCCAAATGGCCGCACCCAAGCTGGATTTGAGGCCCTTGAGAGCGTAGTACTTGATCCAAAGAATACGATCGTTTCAGTAAAGCGCTTCATGGGTCGGGGTCTGAACGACGTGGAGCATATTGAAAGCGCTCCTTACGATTTCGTAGATCAGCCCGGTATGTTAAAGCTCCGCACCGTGGCTGGTGATAAGAGTCCGATTGAAGTGTCTGCAGAAATCCTGGCGCGCTTGCGTCAATTGGCTGAAGACTCCGTCAATGATGACATTGTCGGTGCAGTGATTACTGTTCCTGCCTATTTTGACGATGCGCAGCGTCAAGCAACTAAAGATGCGGCTAAGTTAGCCGGCATTGAAGTGCTACGTTTACTTAACGAACCAACCGCTGCCGCGATTGCTTACGGCTTAGACAATGCATCTGAAGGTACCTATGCAGTCTATGATCTAGGTGGCGGTACATTTGATATCTCGATATTGCGCATGAGTAGGGGTGTATTTGAAGTACTCTCTACAGGCGGTGACTCTGCACTGGGTGGTGATGACTTTGATCATCGCTTGTATTGTTGGGTGATTGAGCAAGCGAAGCTGCCCCCCTTATCAATTCATGATCACCGCACATTACTTCAGGCTTGTAAGCACGCAAAAGAACAGCTCAGCCATAATCCCTTGGCACGCGTCCATGAAACGCTCTCAGATGGCACAGTAGTGAATGTGGGTGTAAGTCAGGCCCAGTTCTTTGAGATTACTCAAAACCTAGTGGCCAAGACCTTAACATCTTGTAAAAAAGCGCTGCGCGATGCAGGCTTAAAGGCAGAAGATATCAAGGGTGTTGTGATGGTGGGCGGTTCAACCCGCGTGCCTAATGTTCAACGCGCAGTGGGCGAGCTATTTGGCACTCAACCTTTAAACAATCTTAATCCTGACCAAGTGGTTGCACTTGGTGCAGCAATGCAGGCTGACTTATTAGCCGGTAATCAGAGTAAAGATGATGAGTGGCTCCTCTTGGATGTCATTCCACTTTCCCTGGGCATTGAAACCATGGGCGGTTTGGTGGAGAAAATTATTCCACGCAATACCCCAATTCCGGTTGCTAGAGCACAAGACTTCACTACTTTTAAAGATGGTCAAACTGCGTTGGCAGTCCAAGTGGTGCAGGGCGAGCGTGAGTTGGCGCAAGACTGTCGATCCTTAGGCCGTTTTGAATTGCGTGGCATTCCTGCAATGGCTGCTGGTGCTGCGCGCATTCGGGTGACTTTCCAGGTCGATGCTGACGGCTTATTGTCTGTAAGTGCCACAGAGCAAGGGTCCGGCGTTCAGGCGTCAATTGATATCAAGCCTTCTTACGGCTTAACGGATGCGGAAATTACGCGGATGTTGCAAGATGGTTTCTCTTCAGCCAAGGAAGACTTGCTTTCAAGATCTCTGCGTGAAGAGCAAGTCAATGCCCAGCGTTTGTTAGACGCCGTCCAAACTGCGCTTAACAGTGACCGTAACCTTCTAAATACAGAAGAGCAGGCTGCGATTGATCACGAGATGGCGGTGCTACAAAAGATTTTGAATGAAGAAATCGATAGCGCAGTTGTCCGTAAAGCCGTAGATCACGCCGCAAAAGCAACTGACGAGTTTGCCCAGAAGCGTATGAACGCAAGTATTCAGAAGGCCTTATCTGGTAAGAATGTAGCCGAGATCTAAAAGTATCAAAACATTAAAAATAGAAAAGTACTATGACCCAAATTGTTGTTCTTCCCCATAGCGAATATTGCCCTGAAGGTGCAGTGGTTGAAGCTGCACCTGGTACTTCAATTTGTGAGGCCTTGCTTGAGCATGACATTCCCATTGAGCATGCTTGCGATATGGTTTGTGCCTGTACTACCTGTCACGTGATCGTGAAAGAGGGTTATCAGAGTCTCAATCCTCCAGATGAAAATGAGGAAGATATGCTCGATCGTGCCTGGGGTCTCAATCCACAATCCCGTTTATCTTGCCAAGCGATTGTGGCTAAGCAAGATTTGGTCATTGAAATACCCAAGTACTCTATTAATCACGCCAAAGAAGGCCATTAATTGCACTAGATTGGTGCACTAAGCTCAAATCAATGCACTGAGTCAAAAAGCTAGAGCTACAGAGCGCTAATATGAAGTTGTTCATTCTGTAGTTTGTTTTATGTAGTCCCTCCATAGATTTCCTTTTAAGCCACCCTGCGGGGTGGCTTTTACTTTCCAGGAGGGTTTTTACTCATATAGAGTTTGCTAAATAAGGCTATTCTCAAGGTTGTTGAAAAATTTATTCTGGAGGAGACATCCATGAATTCGGAGAACTTTACCAATAGACGTAAGGTCATTACAGCAGCCCTAGCAGGCGGAGCGAGCTCAATACTCCCCGCATGGGCAATGGGTGCAGGCAATACGAATTTACCAATTGCCTATGGTGAGCGAGAGCTAATAGCATTTCCTGAGAAGAAGCCAATGATCGTATTGACTTCTCGACCACCACAATTAGAAACCCCATTCCAGTATTACGACAACCACGTCATTACCCCTAATGATGAATTCTTTGTGCGCTATCACATGGCGGGAATCCCGACTTCTATCGATCCTGCTACCTATAAGCTAAAAGTGGGTGGGAATGTTGAAAAGCCATTAGAAATTTCTTTGGAGTCCCTGCGGAAAAATTTTCCATCCCAACGCATTGTTGCAGTCAATCAATGCTCAGGAAATAGTCGTGGATTATTTGAGCCTCGCGTCAACGGGGGTCAACTAGGTAATGGGGCTATGGGTAATGCAGCGTGGGTTGGTGTGTCGCTTAAAGATATCTTGAAAGCTGCAAATCCTGGTCGTGGTGCAAAGCAAGTCACCTTTAACGGCCTAGATCAACCAGTTCTGCCAAGTGATTCTGATTTTGTGAAGGGGCTTGATATCGACCATGCCATGGATGGCAATGTGATGGTTGCTTATCAGATGAATGGAGCAGATATTCCATTTTTGAATGGTTACCCAATTAAATTAATTGTTCCTGGTTATTATGGTACCTACTGGGTAAAACATTTAAGTGAAATCAATGTTGTCGACCAAACGTACAACGGCTATTGGATGAATCCTGCCTATCGTATTCCGGACAATGATTGCAATTGCGTGGATCCGGGAACGGCGCCATCTAAAACTATTCCAATTAATCAGTTCACTATTCGTTCATTCATTACGAATTTCACTGACGCTAGCGTTGTCAATGTAGGTAAATCAATACAAGCGCGTGGCATTGCTTTTGATGCAGGTTATGGCATCAAGAAAGTGCTGTTCTCGCAAGATGATGGGCAAAATTGGGTTGAGGCAAGGCTAGGGCAAGATCTTGGTCGCTTCTCATTTAGAGAGTGGCGCGTAGAATTTACGCCAAAACAAAAAGGCACTTTAGATCTTAGAGTGAGGGCCTTCAATCATGCCGGTCAAGTGCAGCCTATGACAGCAAAATGGATGCCCGCCGGTTATATGCGTAATGTCGTTGAGACTGTCAAAGTGACTGCGGTTTAAGAGGAATCATATGAAAAAATTACTATTCCCTTTGGCAATTCTTGCAATGAGTTCTTTTGCGCAGGCTAAAACAATTGAGCTACCAGCCGATACTATTCAATGGCGTCCATCACCTTTGCCAGGATATCAACTAGCACTACAGAAGTGCACAACTTGTCATTCTGCTCACTATGCCGAATACCAGCCACCTAATACTGGAGTGGGGTATTGGAATACTCAAGTCTTAAGAATGAAAAATGTATTTAAGGCGCCCATTACTGATGAAGAAGTGCCTGTGATTGTTGAGTATCTCAATCAAACTTATGGTGCCAATAGAAAGTAATGTCTTTCAAGAGAGCAAAAAAAAGCCACCGCTATGGTGGCTTTTTAATTATTGCGTAATGGCTTCGCGAATCATGCCTGCGGCAACCGTATGATTAGTGGCTTCATCAATCAAGATGAATGCCCCGGTACGCTGGGATTGATCAAACAAGTCCGCAACAATCGGCTTTTGCAAGATAAAATCCACGCGTCCAATTTCATTGGTTGAAAGTGCATGAACATCACTCGCTTGTGAAAGGGTTTGTACATCTAATACTTGCTGAATGCCTTTGACTTTTGCGCCAACGGTATTGGTGGTATGACGCAGAGCATACTTGCGGCTCAATGAGAGTGGCTCACTATCTAGCCAGCACAAATCCGCAGAGAGTTGTTTACTCAGAACGGGCGGATTGCTATCTTCAGCGCTGACAAATAAAGATCCACGCGAGACATCGATATCTTCAGCCAGTTGAATGGCTACCGCTTGACCAGTTTCTGCAGAATCTACTGCATTGCTACCATTACTTTGCTTCTCGCTAGAGCGGTTGCCGAGGTAAATCTCTGCAACGGTTGCTTCAGAGCCGCCTGGTAATACCTTAATCTTCTGCCCCTTACGAATGCTGCCGGATTCAATTTCGCCGAGGTAGCCGCGGAAGTCGTCAGAAGCGCTGCCATCTTGACGTGCCACATATTGGACCGGAAAGCGTAAGGCGAGTTTTTCAGACTCGGGGCTGGTATCGAGACTTTCCAACCATTCAAGCAGGGTGAGGCCTTTATACCAAGGAGTATTTTTACTGGCAGTAACCACGTTTGCGCCAAGTAAAGCCGAGATTGGAATTAATGTTGGCTTAGGTAAGCCAATCTTTTGAGCGAGATCCTCAATAGAGGCTTTAATCGTGTTGTAGACCTTCTCGTCAAATTCAAATAAGTCCATTTTGTTGATGGCAAAAACAACATGACGCAAGCCCAACAAATGCACAATGGCTGCATGACGCTTAGTTTGTGCTAACAAGGTAGCTGGAGTGGTGTTCAGGTCCACGCGTGTAGCATCCACGAGAATGACTGCCACGTCAGATTGTGAAGCACCAGTAACCAAGTTGCGAGTGTATTGCTCGTGACCAGGTGCATCAGCAACAATGAACTTGCGCTTAGGTGTAGAGAAGTAGCGATATGCGACATCAATCGTAATGCCTTGCTCGCGCTCAGCCTCTAGGCCATCGGTCAGTAGGGCTAAGTCAACGCCAGCATCAGATGAAGTGACACGCGCATGCTTGGTTTTAGAAAGGGATTCTAATTGGTCTACCAGAATAGATTTGGTGTCATACAGTAAGCGGCCAATGAGTGTGCTTTTACCATCATCCACGCTACCAGCGGTAATAAAGCGCACAACGTTTTGGTGATTTTGATTGGAAGTCATCAGAAGTAACCTTCTTTCTTACGGCGCTCCATAGAGGCCTCATTAGTTTGATCGTCCATACGAGTTGCGCCACGTTCAGTGATTTCAGTGATGGCGGTCTCGGCAATAATGTCGAGCGGATTGGCTGCAATGCTTAATACAGGGCAGGTGCAGCTGATATCACCAACTGTGCGAAAACGCACATCCAGAACTTCGCTAACATCACCAGGCGCTTTCGGTGTGACATCAGTCACTGGCACCAGAAGATTGTTCTTTTTCACTACTTCGCGTTTATGGGTGTAGTAAATACTTGGCAGAGCCAGTTTTTCACGGGCAATGTATTGCCAGATATCCAATTCGGTCCAGTTTGAAATTGGGAATACACGCATATTCTCGCCTTTGGCGATACGGGCGTTATAGAGATTCCAGAGTTCTGGGCGCTGCGCTTTTGGATCCCATTGGCCGAACTCATCCCGGAAGGAGAAAATGCGCTCTTTAGCACGTGCTTTTTCTTCATCGCGGCGAGCGCCACCCATCAGGGCATCAAATTCATATTCAGCAATGGTTTCTAGCAAAGTAACCGCTTGTGCGGCATTGCGAGAGTCAGTTTCTTTACGTAAGCGAACAGTCCCTTTTTTGATGGAGTCCTCAACATGACCAACAATCAATTTCACGCCGGTATTTTTAACGACATCATCGCGATACTGAATGACTTCAGGGTAATTGTGACCGGTATCGATATGCAAAATCGGAAATGGCAGTTTCACTGGGCGATCACCAAACTGAAAAGCCTTGCGAGCCAAGTGGAACATCACAATAGAGTCCTTGCCACCGGAGAAGAGCATTGCTGGGTTGGAGCACTGCGCTACCACTTCACGAGTGATGTAGATAGATTCGGCTTCAAGCCAATCTAAGTGATCATCGAGTAATTTTTGTTCAGACATTCTTAAGTTATTTCTACTAGGGTTTAATGATTGATTATTTATTCACGTGTAAGCCACATTCTTTACTATCGCTTTGGAGCCACCACCAGCGACCAGCGCGAATATCCTCGCCCTTCTTCACCTGACGGGTACAGGGTTCGCAGCCAATGCTAGGGTAGCCCTTAAGGTGAAGCGGATGAATTGGGACATTCTCTTGTTTGATGTACGCCCAGATATCGGCTTCTGACCAATCAAACAATGGATTGAACTTAGCGATACCTCTAGCATCATCGCGCTCTTCTAAATTGAGCTCAGTACGTGTGGTGGATTGTTCGCGACGTTGCCCAGTAATCCAAGCATCAGCGCCTAGTAGTGCAGCATTGAGCGGCTTAATTTTTCGGGCGCCACAGCAGGCTTTCTTGGGTTCTTCACCATCATAAAAGCCATTCATGCCGTATTGGTCAATAAAGGCTTGAACATCGCTTTCTTGCGGGTAGACTTTTTCAATCGCTACTCCATAGTGATCTTCGGTCGTTTTCACCATCTCTACAGTTTCTTGATGCAAGCGACCAGTAGCAAGGGTGAATAATTTGATCTTGGCTTTTGCTTTGCTAATCGCATCGGTTACCACCATATCTTCTGCCGCCAAGCTTGTTGCAAAACGAACGTCAGAAAAACGCTGAGAAATATCGGACAGGCGCTGTTTCAGAACAGCAGATTTTTCAGCAAGTTCTGCTGCGGTAAGGGTGCTTGGTGGAATAGACCAAAATTCTGGAGCGATCATGAAGTAACTAATTTAATCCCGACTAAAAACAACGTTGCAGCAAGAGTGGTTCTTGTCGCGCGCTCAGATAGGGTGCTAGATAACTTGGCGCCTAACCAAATCGCAGGTACCGAACCTAGCAAGAGCCCAAACAGTAAATCAAAGTGCACATTACCGAGCCACCAGTGACCAATACCAGCTAAGGCTGTTAGGGGTACCGCATACGCAATGTCAGTCCCAGCAACTTCTGCAGGCTTAAGGTATGGGTAAAGAACCAAAATAAGGGTTGCGCCAATAGCGCCAGCTCCAATTGAGGATACAGTTACCAGTACGCCAATGACGGCGCCAACTGTAATTGTGGCAATTTTTAAATTGGTGCCACTAGGCAAAAAGTTGGGATTATCTTGAACCCACTTCAAAATCTTTGCTCTAAATAAAAGTGATGCCGCAGTGAGTAACACCGAGATTCCAATAGAAAAGCTAATCCAGTGATTGAAATTCTTAGAGACAGGGCCAACATACTTTAGCGTCAATATGGAAATCACGGCTGTTGTCAGGCTTCCAAGGCAGAGTAGGCGAACAATATCCCAGCGTACATTTCCGTGAAGTCTATGGGCTGCAGTGCCAAAACCCTTAGTGATCGCGGCAAAAGCCAGGTCTGTGCCAACGGCTGTTGTCGGTGCTACACCAAAAATAATGGTTAGCAGGGGGGTCATGAGTGATCCACCCCCAACACCAGTCATGCCTACTAAGAGACCTACAAGTGCGCCGGAAATAATGAATTGAGAGGAGTCGATAAAAAATTGGATCATGTAGCGTATTTCCTGTGCCTAAGCGAATGACTGTTCAAATTCTTCTAACTTGATGGTATTCATGAGAAATAGAATTTGACGCTGAAAGCGTTTGCGCTCTTCAACTTTGTCTTGGGGTAAGCGATCGTGCTGACGCAATAAGCTGGTAATAACCGGATTAAAGTGCTCTCGAACGGGTGACATCGCAATTCCTTGGTAAAAATCTCGTTAAAGACAATGTACCAAGGGGTCTATATATCTACAAGAAATAAATAGCGATATCTAAATTACTTTTAGATATATAGATAATTGGATTACTTTTCTACGAACGCACGTTCAAAGACATAGTCGCCCATTTGACCAAGGCTTGGGGATACTTTGAAGCCTTTAGCATCGAGCATTTCCGAGGTTTCTTTCAGCATTGATGGGCTACCGCAAATCATGGCGCGATCAACTGCTGGATCGAGTGGTGGCAAGCCAATATCTTTGAAGAGCTGACCGGATTCGATGGCGGTAGTGAGGCGACCAGTGTGCTTAAATGCCTCACGAGTCACTGTTGGGTAGTAGATCAATTTTTCACGAATGAGTTCACCAAGATACTCATCTTGAGTCAACTCATCTCTGATGTAGTCAGCATAAGCCAGTTCGCTTACTAGGCGCACACCATGAATGAGGACAACTTTTTCAAATTTCTCATAAGTTTCTGGATCGCGAATGATGCTCATGAATGGAGCCAGGCCAGTGCCAGTGCTAAACAGATACAGATGCTTTCCTGGATTTAAGTCATCAAGTACCAAGGTGCCAACAGACTTTTCGCTCACCAAAATGGGATCGCCAACTTGAATCTTTTGCAGGCGTGATGTGAGTGGACCATCTTGTACTTTAATGCTCAAGAACTCTAAATGTTCTTCGTAGTTTGGGCTGGCAACGCTATAGGCGCGCACTAGAGGCTTGCCTTCAACCTCGAGGCCAATCATCAAAAAATGGCCGCTACGAAAACGTAGGCCTTTATTGCGGGTAGTGGTAAAGCTAAATAGAGTGTCGTTCCAGTGGTGAACGGATAAAACGGTTTCGGTGTTGTATGCGGCCATAAATACGTATTTATTTGAAGAAGCAAAAATAGGATTATCCCATTCTTGAGGTGTAAATTTGGGGCTAATACAGTAAAAATAGGACTCAGTAGTGATATAGATCAGACTTTTAGTAATAAAGCGCTCCTTTATGAAGGGTTTCGAGTCCTTTAGCTATCATCTACCTATGACTAGATCCCAGTACCTTTACTTTTCCTTATTGAGCCTTGGTTTGGTGGTTTTTGCCGTCGTGCTGCAGCAAGTTGGCTATCAAGGTGTCAGTTTTCTACCCTGTCCTTTGTGTATTTTGCAAAGAGTGGCTTATTTGGGCATCGCTATTTTCTGCTTCTTGGCGGCGAGCGCTTCTCCGATCCGTAAGCTCTTTCATGGATTGGCTGCATTGTCAGCAGCTTATGGACTTTCGGTAGCGGTACACCAGGTATGGCTGTTGTCTCATCCAGAAAGCTCTTGCGGCATTGACCCGCTGGAAGTTTGGATTAATCAGTTTCAGCTAGCTCAAGGCTTGCCATGGTTATTGAAGGCAGATGGCCTGTGCTCAGCAAAGCTCCCTGCCATTCTCGGATTGCAGGTACCCGAGTGGTCCTTGCTATGGTTTGCGGTATTGCTACTGGTTTTACTCATTACCTTTTTTAGAAAGCCTAAGACCTGATCTATAGAAGATTTGGTGCTTAGCTAATAACAATCCTTTCTTTTCAAGATATGCTTTAACCCATAAGATTTCTACCAAACCCATTTTTTGCTTTAAGGAATATTCATGACTTACTTTACCGATAACTCTCAAACCATTGGCAAGACCCCTTTGGTGCGCTTAAACCGCGTAACGGATGGCGCTAAAGCGACTGTGCTCGCCAAGATTGAGGGGCGCAATCCAGCCTATTCAGTCAAGTGCCGTATTGGTGTGGCCATGATTAATGATGCGCAAGAAAAAGGCCTGCTTGGTCCTGGTAAAGAGCTTGTTGAGCCAACCTCTGGCAATACTGGCATCGCTTTGGCATTCGTGGCAGCAGCTCGCGGTATTCCGCTAACACTCACGATGCCAGAAACCATGAGTATTGAGCGACGTAAATTGCTTACTGCCTTAGGCGCCAAGATTGTTTTAACCGAGGGTCCTAAAGGTATGAATGGCGCAGTGGCTAAAGCAAAGGAAATTGCCGAGTCTGACTCTAAATATGTACTACTTCAGCAATTTAGCAATCCATCAAACCCAGCGATTCATGAAAAGACTACTGGCCCTGAAATATGGGAAGACACTGATGGCAAGATTGACGTATTTGTAGCGGGTGTTGGTACTGGTGGCACGATCTCGGGTGTTGCACGTTACATCAAGAACGTCCAGAAAAAGAATATTGAAGTTGTTGCTGTTGAACCGACCACTAGCCCAGTGATCACCCAAAAACTCAATGGTGAAGAAATTAAACCAGCGCCACATAAGATTCAAGGCATTGGTGCTGGATTTATTCCAGATAACTTAGATTTATCTGTCGTGGATAAGGTTGAGCAAGTGAGCAATGAAGAGGCTATTGAATTTGCCCGCCGTATTGCCAAGGAGGAAGGTATTTTGGTTGGCATTTCCTGTGGTGCGGCCGCGGCAGTAGCAGTGCGTCTTGCCAAAAAGCCTGAATATGCTGGTAAAACGATCGTGGTTGTGTTGCCGGATACTGCTGAGCGTTACTTGAGCTCCGCCTTGTTTGAGGGTGTATTTGATGAAAAAGGTTTGCCAGCGTAATACAAACGTATTTCATTTACTTGGCAATAAAAAAGGCACCCTAGGGTGCCTTTTGTTTTATCTTCGATTCTTTGGATGGTTATTCTTCTTCGCGACGCAAATGCGGGAAGAGGATCACATCACGAATATTGGGTGCATCAGTGAGAAGCATCACCAAGCGGTCGATACCAATACCACAGCCGCCTGTTGGGGGCATGCCGTACTCGAGGGCGCGGATAAAGTCATGATCAAAGTACATGGCCTCTTCATCCCCTGCTTCTTTTTGCTCTACTTGCTTGCGGAAGCGATTGGCCTGATCTTCGGCATCATTGAGCTCAGAGAAACCATTCGCAATTTCGCGACCAGTGATGAATAACTCAAAGCGCTCAGTAATACCTGGGCGAGTATCTGACTCTCTGGCGAGTGGGCTGACTTCGATTGGGTAATCGATGATGTAAGTTGGCTCCCAGAGATGTTCTTCTGCAACCAATTCAAATAACGCTAATTGCAATGCGCCAATGCCAGCATTCTTCAAGGTGGGGGAATCAGGATTCTCACCGCCTTTTTTCAATTCAGCGCGGATGAAGCCTGCATCTTCCAATTGGGCAGCTTCATAACTCTTACCTGACTGACCGCAATACTTGAGGATGGCTTCATTGATGGTGAGGCGTTGGAATGGTTTGCTTAAATCGAGTTCACGACCTTGATGGGTCAGTACTGCTGTACCTTGCGCATCAATGGCTGCTGCACGGATTAAACCTTCTGTGAAGTCCATCAACCAACGGTAATCAGTATAGGCCGCATAGAACTCCATCATGGTGAATTCTGGATTGTGGCGCGGGCTAACCCCTTCGTTGCGGAAGTTGCGGTTGATTTCAAATACACGCTCAAACCCGCCAACCACTAAACGCTTGAGGTAGAGCTCAGGTGCGATACGCAAAAACATTTGCATATCCAAAGCATTGTGGTGAGTGATAAAGGGTTTAGCTGCTGCGCCACCAGGAATAGGATGGAGCATCGGTGTCTCAACTTCCATGAAGTCGGCATCAAGCATGTGACGACGCAAAGAGGCGATGGCATTGCTGCGCGCCTTAAAGGTATTGCGGCTTTCGGGATTCACAATCAAATCCACATAGCGTTGACGGTATTTGGTTTCTAGGTCTGAGAGACCGTGGAACTTATCAGGCAAGGGACGCAGTGACTTACTCAATAAGCGTAAGTTGCTGCACTCCACTGAAAGCTCGCCCTTATTGGTCTTAAATAGATTTCCTTCTGCGGAGATAAAGTCACCCATATCCCAGTGCTTAAAAGCACCATGGGTGTCTGCACCGGTCAACTCATCATTAATATAAAACTGAATTTGTCCGCTGCGATCCTGGATGGTGGCAAAGCTGGCTTTACCCATCACGCGCTTGAGGATCATCCGGCCAGCGACTTTGACATGAACTTTCTTCTCAGCCAATTCTTCTTTAGTGAGGCTGTCATAGTGCGTATGTAAGTCGGCAGCCAAATGGGTTGGTACAAAATCATTTGGAAAGGCAACGCCATTTTGACGTAGCTTGGCAAGCTTCTCGCGACGCTCGGCAATGATGTGATTCTCATCCACTACTTCGGTAGCTGGAGCTGGGGTGTTAGCTGAATTGGTTTTATCGTTCATATCAGTCGGTAATTAAACGCCTTGTTTCAGGCTAGCTTCAATAAAGGCATCGAGATCGCCGTCTAATACTTTTTGCGTGTTGGAAATCTCAACGTTAGTTCTTAAATCTTTAATACGGCTTTGGTCTAAAACATAGGAGCGAATTTGGTGACCCCAACCTACATCAGTCTTGCTTGCCTCTAACTTATCTTGCTCGGCACGACGCTTTTGCATCTCATGTTCATAGAGACGTGACTTGAGCATGCTCATCGCCTCAGCGCGGTTACGATGCTGGCTGCGGTCGTTCTGGCACTGCACCACAATGCCGGTGGGAATGTGGGTTAAGCGCACAGCAGAATCCGTTTTATTAATATGTTGACCGCCGGCGCCCGATGCGCGATAGGTATCAGTGCGAATATCGGCAGGATTGACTTCAATCTCAATGGAGTCATCAATCTCTGGGTAAACATAGATCGATGCAAATGAGGTGTGACGTCCATTTGAAGAATCAAATGGAGATTTACGTACTAAGCGATGGACACCGGTTTCAGAGCGTAGATGTCCATAGGCGTATTCACCATCAACCTTGATAGTGGCGCTCTTAATGCCAGCAACATCACCATCAGACTCTTCCAGAATTTCAGTTTTGTAACCTTTGCGCTCACAATATTTGAGATATTGGCGAAACAGCATGCTGGCCCAGTCACAAGCCTCAGTACCTCCAGCGCCTGCCTGAATGTCAATAAAGCAATTGCAAGAATCCATCTCGTTATGGAACATGCGGCGGAACTCAAGATCATGAATGACCTTGCTGTAACTCTCAACATCTTGCTCAATCGCAGCGATCGTTTCAAAGTCACTTTCCTCTTTAGCCATATCGAATAATTCAATGGCACCAGTGATATTGGTATTTAAATCTGTCAGAGTGGCAACTACGCCATCGAGCAATTTCTTCTCTTTGCCTAGCGCTTGTGCTTTCTTTTGATCATCCCAAATGGTGGGATCTTCGAGGATCGAGTTAACTTCAGTAAGGCGTCGTGACTTTACTTCGAAGTCAAAGATACCCCCGAAGTGCTTGCTCACGGGTGAGCAGATCGGATAGGGTATTTGAAATAGTATTGAGTTGTTCGGCTTCCATCCCCTAATTATAAGGGGGTTATTGCAGGAGGCTCTCAGGTTCCAGCGGCTTCATCATGCGCTTCAATCATCAGCTGCACGCGGGCTTGGCCCTGATAGCGGTCAGTGACGAGGCGATAGGCAAGTTTGGCTTTGGCTGGCAAGGTTTGTGTGCGATTAAACCAAACCGCGGTGAGCGGCTTAGCGGGGAGCGTATTTTTCGAGGAATCATCGCCTAGAGGGCGGACCATCAACCTTAAATGCTTCTCTTTCATCAGGCTTTGCTGGGTGATTTCAAAGTCGCCATAAAAAACCGGTTGAGGAAAGCCTTGTCCCCAGATTTCTTCGGCGAGCAGGTCCCCAATTTCAGGGGTGAACTCTGATGGCTGGAGAATGCCATCATGAATATGTCGGCGCTCTAACAGCTCATCATTAAGAAGGCTGTTCGCCACTGCCTGAAAGCAAGTATCAAACTTTTCGAAATCACTTTTACGAATAGTGAGTCCAGCGGCCATGGCATGGCCGCCAAATTTGAGAATCAGACCAGGCTCGCGCTTGGACACAATATCCAATGCATCGCGTAAGTGAAATCCTGTTAATGACCGGCCGGAGCCTCGCAATTCTTCACCAGTATTGCCATCGGCTGGCGCAAATACGATCGCTGGTCGATTAAAGCGCTCTTTTAAGCGTGAGGCCACAATCCCGACAACCCCTTGATGCCATTCTGGATTCCACAAACAAATACTATTGCGTTGAGACATTGTGCCAGCCAATTGATCTTCTGAGAGATGAGCCAGTGCAGTTTCTTGCATACCGGTTTCAATTACGCGCCGTTCGCGGTTGATGCGATCGAGTTCCTGTGCCAGCGTCATGGCTTCATCGGCATTGTCAGTTATTAGCAAACGAATGCCCAAGGTCATATCTGCTAGACGCCCAGCGGCATTGAGTCGTGGGCCAATGGCAAAGCCCAGATCAAAGGTATTGGCTTTGCGAGGATCGCGCGTAGCGGCTTGGAATAAGGCTTGTATGCCGGGCTGAGAGATGCCGGCACGAATGCGCTTTAAACCATTTGAAACGAGCACGCGATTATTGCGATCAAGTTGTGCAACGTCTGCAACGGTACCAAGAGCTACGAGGTCTAATAGATTTTCAACCTTGGGTTGTGTCTCATTGGTAAATTTACCGCGCTTACGAAGTTCTGCGCGCAACGCCACCAATAAATAAAACATCACACCAACGCCAGCCAGTGCTTTACTCGGAAATGGACAGCCTGGTTGATTGGGATTCACAATGGCGGTGGCTTTTGGTAAGCGGTCACCGGGAAGATGGTGATCCGTCACAATGACTTCCATGCCTAATTCGCGCGCACGATCTACCCCGGCTTCACTGGCAATGCCATTGTCGACAGTAATGAGATATTTGGGTTTAGGGTTTTGTTGTGCAGCCAACTCAACCACCTCGGGCGTTAAGCCATACCCCATCGTAAAACGATTGGGTACTAGAAACTGAATCGGGGTATCAGGCCCGCCAAGCATCCGCAGACCTCGTAAACCCACAGCGCAGGCGGTGGCACCATCGCAGTCATAGTCTGCCACGATGAGCATCGACTCTTTTTTCTCCAGAATATCTGCAAGTAGAGCGGCTGTGCTTAAGCAATGCTTGAGTTCAGTTGGAGGGATGAGATTTTTTAATTCTAGAGATAGCTCTTCGGGCGATTCAAGTCCGCGTGCTGCATATAACCTAGCAAGTAATGGATGAAGGCCACTTTGCTCTAGCCAGGTAGCGGTACGCTCAGAGAAAGGGCGTTGGGAAAAAAGACTCATGAAGAAATAATTTCTTTCCAGGTGAGCGTTTCTGTTTTTTTCCAAAAGGCCCAAGATTTTTTATTCAGGCTCTTTGCTGTGAATATGCGCTCCCGAGTTTTTCCATCGGGAAAGTCAATAATCAGAACTTCATCTAATTGTTTCTGCTCCAAGGCTTGCTGGAGGTGGGGCCAGAGAGTATCTGGGCGCTCTGACCATACAAACGCATTCACTAATCCTTTGAGATCTACGTCCCGAGCAAAGGGAATATGAGCATGCTTGGCAAGCCCAGCCATCAAGGGGTGGTGGCTATAGATCTGCTGGGACTTAGTTAGATGAACAGGCATTTTCACATTTGCCAGCTTACCGATGCCGCTAATCCAGAGGGAGTTGATGCTAGGTAAGCCTCGTGCCTCGCGTGCCTCATTGACAGGGTCAATATGCCAGAGCATTTGAATTTCGTTTTGAAGTTTGCGCCAAATTTTGGCGACCCCTTCTTGATGGGTGTCGCGTGGCATCCACCAATCAATATTGCGTCCATGGGCTTGGTCCACGCTATAACTTGCCAAACTCTCAAAAGGACCGGCAGCAATAAACCAATAGTGTTGATCATGAAATAAAATTGGATGCCCAAAGTCTTCTTCAATGAAGGGTCGGGCTGCATTTAGCAGTTCATCAGTTTCATTCTTAGTCAGATCAATCTGATTTTGACCCATCAAAATTAAATGATCGCGTGTCGCATGCAGATGAACAGGCTGTAAGCAGGCAATGTTTTGCTCTGGATCAACTGCTTGCTGAGATTGGCCAAGCAGCAGTACTGGCGCAAGCGGGACCTGCTCTCCCAATAGGTAGCGCTCATGAGGCAGCCCCTTCCGAGGCTGATCACCAGCATCCTGGTCGTCTAAGGAATCTTCCCCAGACACCATGAGGGTTAGGCGCCGTAAAGCGGCGGGTAAAGAGCTTGAATTCGCAGTCATTCCCCTGATTTTAGGTGGCATTTGAGTATTCCATCAGTTTGCCCCTGCAATTGTCTAAACTGTGGATATGTTGAGACTTCCTATTGAGCTAGAAATTGGCTTACGCTATACCCGCTCCAAGCGTCGTAAGACCGTTGGCAAGCGTGATGGCTTCCTTTCCTTCATTTCCGGAATTTCCACCGCAGGGATCGCCTTGGGCGTTGCCTCTCTGATCGTGGTTCTGTCAGTCATGAATGGTTTCCAAAAGGAAGTCCGGGACCGCATGCTATCTGTGCTGTCCCATGTAGAAATTACTGCCCCAGATGGTTTGGCGAATTGGGAGCCCTTGGCATTAAAAGTAGCAAGTCAGCCGCACGTAGTGGGTGTAGCACCCATGGTGAGTTCGCAAGGTTTGCTAGCGCGTGACAACGTCATGCGTGGTGTTGCTATTCGCGGCATCTCCCCCAGTGAGGAGGGCAACGTTTCCGATCTTCCAAAGCAATTCGTTGCTGGCAGCATTGATGACCTTAAGCCAGGCGGTTTTGGTGTTGCCTTAGGCGCACAGCTTGCTTCGATAGTGGGTGCTCATGTGGGCGATCGTATTAATTTAATCGTTCCCGAAAGTGATTTAACGCCTGCTGGTGCAATGCCGCGTATGCGTACTTTGCAAGTAGTAGGAATTGTGGATAGCGGTCATTATGAATATGACAGTTCCTTGGCCATTCTTCATTGGAAGGATGCAGCAGCCTTATTGCGCTTGCATGACCCTTCGGGCTTACGCATCAAGGTAGACGATATGCAGCGTGCCCCAGAAGTCGCTAATGAACTGGCTGCCGTAGTTCCGCAAGCATTATGGGTAAGCGATTGGTCGCGCTCCAATCGCAATTGGTTTGCAGCCGTTCAAACCGAGAAGAAGATGATGTTCATCATCTTGACCTTGATTATTGCAGTAGCTGCATTTAATTTGGTTTCTACTTTGGTAATGACGGTAAATGAGAAGCAAGCAGACATCGCTATTTTGCGAACCATGGGCGCGAGTCCGGGTTTAATTCAGAGAATATTTTTGGTACAAGGCTTAGCAATTGGTCTGCTTGGATCTTTAGCAGGCGTTGGCTTGGGTTTGTTGATTGCTTTAAACATTGATGTCATTGTTCCGGCGATTGAAGCTATTTTTAGAGTGCGTTTCTTGCCACGTGAGGTTTACTTCATCAGCGAATTGCCATCGGATGTCAGATTGGGCGATGTGGTGACCGTTGGATTAATGGCGTTTAGCCTTTCCGTGCTTGCGACTTTATATCCAAGTCGTCGTGCAGCCAAGGTACAGCCGGCAGAGGCACTTCGTTATGAGTAATCAACATGTTCTTTTGGCAAATGGCCTGGCTAAAACCTATGGCCAAGGCCCCACCGCGGTTGAAGTCTTGAAGGCAGTAGATTTGGCGGTATTACCATCCGAGAAGGTGGCCATTGTGGGATCCTCTGGTTCAGGTAAGAGCACCTTATTGCATCTTTTGGGCGGCTTGGATACACCAAGCGCTGGTTCTGTTTTCTTAAATGGTGCCAATATCAATCAGTTGTCGGTTTCAAAATTAGACCAATTACGTAATCAGAGCTTAGGATTTATCTATCAATTCCATCATCTCTTGGATGAATTTAGTGCTGTTGAGAATGTTGCCTTGCTCTTGCGCATTCGGGGCCTCAGTAATGATGAGTCCATGGAGCGGGCGAGCAAGATGCTCAAAGCAGTTGGCTTATCTAATCGTGAATTGCATACTCCGGCCGAGTTATCGGGCGGTGAGCGTCAGCGTGTTGCTGTAGCGAGGGCTTTAGTAGGGAACCCAGCTTGCGTTTTGGCAGATGAACCAACTGGTAATTTGGATACTGAAACGGCAGACGGTGTTTTTGATCTGATGTTAGATATTGCTCGTGAGCAAGGGACAGCGTTTGTGATCGTGACGCATGATCCTGTTCGGGCTAAACGCTGTGATCGTATTTTGCATTTAAAGCGTGGAGCACTAAAAACCTTTTCGCAATGAGCCAACATCCTATGTGGATCGACACCCATTGCCATTTAGATGCGCCAGAGTTTTCAAGTTCGCTGCCATCCATCATCTCTGCTGCAAAAGAGAAAAATGTGCAGGCTATATTGTTGCCCGCAGTGAAGGCCGCAGACTTTCGGAGCGTAAAACGCTTGGCCTCTCAATATGGCCAGGAAATTCCAGGGTTAGTCTATGCGCTCGGCATCCATCCGCTATATACCAATCAAGCTCATGAGGATGATCTTGCAATACTTGAAGCGGCATTGATTGAAGCACTTCAGGATCCTCGTTTTGTGGGGGTCGGAGAAATTGGCTTGGATTATTTTGTTGAAGGCTTAGATCCCCACAAGCAAGAATTCTTTTTCAATGCCCAATTGGATTTGGCTCAGAAATATCAGTTACCAGTGATTTTGCATGTACGACGTTCGCAAGACGCTATCCTCAAAGCACTTCGCCGTCGCAATATCCCTAGTGGAATTGCCCATGCCTTTAATGGAAGCTTTCAGCAGGCGGAGCAATTTATTGAGCTCGGGTTTAAGTTGGGTTTTGGGGGCGCCTCTACTTATGAGCGTGCATTGCAAATTCGTAGGTTACTCAAAGATTTACCCCTCGATTCCATTGTTACCGAAACCGATGCGCCTGATATTCCGCCAGCCTGGTTACGAGAAGAGGGCATTGCATTTAATGAGCCTGCTTTTCTCCCTAGAATTGCTCAAGAGTTGGCGGATATTCGTAGTATGGCCCCGTCTGCATTTGCTTCTGCCGTATGGACCAATGCAATGACCGCGTTACCGCGTTGGTCAGCGCTGCTGGCTGGTAGTTCCTCTCACTCTTTAGTCTCTTAAATTGTTGCGTTTAGCAATTACGGCGTTTATCGCCGGGGGATCGCTCCTTTTGTTTTTGAAGCAAGTACCGCCATTCTGGCTCTACATCACCGTGGCGATAGTCCTCTTATGTCTTTTGGCCGTCTGGCTTTTGCCGAGCATTGCATGGATTCGCCGCTTAGCAATTGGTTTTTTGCTTTTCACTTTGGGCTTTGCTTGGAATGCACATTATGCGGAAATGCGCCTAAACAATATTCTTCCAGAAACATTGGAGGGCGTAGAGGTTTCCTTGGTCGGGAGGATCGTCGCCTTACCCCAGGGTGATTCGTCTGGAGCAAAGTTTGCCTTTGAGATTCAGCAGGCATTTTCTGGAGCGAAAACTGCAGAACAGTTTCCGAAGCGGGTTTATCTGAGTTGGCAGCCAGCCTGGAGGAGCGCCGATGAAATCCCTGAAGTGATTCCTGGCCAGCGTTGGCGCTTCAAGGCTAAGCTTAAGCGACCCTATGGCTCTCTAAATCCTCATGCCTTTGATTTTGAACGTTGGTCATTTCATCAAAACTATGGCGCGAGTGGTTCAGTAAGAGCGGGGGAGTTATTAGCATCTAGGGATATTGGTATTACTGAATTGGCTTTGAAAATGGAGCTGGCTCGTTGGAAGTTACGCCAAAAAATTCAATCCCTTTTGCCAAAGGATGCTCGCTATGCCGGTGTCATGATTGCTTTAGTCATGGGTGATCAGAATGCGATTGATCAAGAAGATTGGCGCGTGTTTAACGCTACCGGTATTGGTCACCTTATTTCCATCTCGGGTCTTCATGTCACGATGTTGTCGGGAGTTGGTGCTGCTGTTGCCGCATGGGTTTGGCGGCGTTGTACTTGGCCTCTGATAATTCCAGTCAGTAAAGTTGCTGCCGCATCAGGATTCTTAACGGCGTTTGTTTATGCATGGCTGGCAGGATTTCAGATTCCAGCGCAAAGAACGATGTATATGGTTGGTGTTGTGGCGTTTGCTCTGTGGACTGGCAGAAATCCTCGTGCATTTGATATTTGGTGGTGGGCTTTAGCATTTGTTTTGATCATTGATCCAATGGCGCCTTACACACCAGGTTTTTGGTTGTCATTTGGCGCGGTTGCTGCAATTTTGTATGCAATGGGCGATTCAGCAGGCTTACTGGGTATTCCCACTGGGAAAGAGCATGAGGTGCATTGGAAAAATCGACTATCGCACGCTTTATATGAAGCATGTCGGGTACAGGCAGTTGTCACCATTGCTTTGTTGCCCTTTACCTTATTTTGGTTTTATCAAGTCTCGGCTGTCTCTCCTTTTGCAAATGCATTTGCTATTCCGATCATTAGTTATATTGTTACCCCCTTGGCTATTGCAGGAGCCTTGCTGCCAGACTTTGTAGGGAGATATTTGCTGTTGCCTGCCCATGCCACGATGGAGTATCTGGCAATGCTGTTGGAATGGATGGCCAACTGGAATTGGTCTGTAATATGGGCCAAGCAACCAGATTGGCTCTGGTTAATCTTCTCAGGTATTGGGCTTGTATACGCAATACGACCTGGAGCTCTTAAGCAATCTTGGGCGCCTCGACTCATTGCATTGATGCCTTGTTTTCTATTGCTTACACCGCTTGCAAATTTAGGGGCGGCATCTCTTAAATCCGGTGAGTTCCGGGCGACGATTTTAGATATTGGGCAAGGAACTGCAGTACTGATTGAAACAACCCATAAAACACTGCTGTATGACACCGGTCCGATTCAAGGCAAAAAAGATGACGCAGGTCAGCGCACGATATTGCCTTTCTTGCGCGGCAAGGGGATTAATCGAGTGGATCGAATGGTCATCAGTCATAGTGATAGTGATCATATTGGTGGTGCTGCTTCTCTATTAAGACACGTTCCATTTGGCTTTATGTTGGGAACCTTGCCCGCAAGAAATCCCTTGCTCCTAAATTTGCACAACAGAAAGATTCCGAGTCTACCTTGTCGTTACGGCCAAAGCTGGAATTGGGATGGCGTAGACTTTCTTATTTGGCATCCACATGAGAGCACGCTCTTTCAGGAGCAATATTCTATGAGGCCCAATGAGATGAGCTGTGTTCTTGAAGTGAGAAATCAGCAACATTCTTTATGGCTTACAGGGGATGTTGAGAGTCAGGGCGAAGCAGAGATTGTGGCGCGCTTAAATCAGACAGCATTAAATGCTATAGGTGATCGTCAGGTGGTATTGATGGCCCCTCATCATGGAAGTAAGACTTCATCTTCTCTGGATTTCTTAAAGAAACTCAAGCCTGATATTGCCTTTGCGCAAAATGGGTATCGCAATCGCTACGGACATCCGCATCCAACGGTATCTGCACGTTATGAAGACTTGGGGATTCCTTTTTATCAATCCCCAAAAACCGGCGCGCAAATCTGGATGTTTGGATTGAGGAGAAACTCTTCGACACAATTTTTACGGCATGATATAAAACGTTTATGGCATAGGAATGCTCATTAAGTGATGAGGAGTGAGTAATGAAAAAATTAGTAACAGTATGTTCTTTAGTAGCAATTACCGTGGTCGGTTGTGCTGGTGCTGATGTGCGTCCAATTGTGGATATGAAGGGTGTGAATGAAGCATCCTACGAAAAGGATCTCCAAGAGTGCCAGGCTTATGCAAAAGATCAGTCCGGTATGGGATCAACAGCGGCTAAAGGTGCTGGAGCAGGCGCGGTAGTGGGTGGCTTATTGGGCCTCGTTACCGGAGGCAATAAAACTGGAATTGCTCAGGCTGCTGGTGCTGGCGCTGTTATTGGAGGTGCGGGCGGCGCCTATAGCGGTAATCAAGCTCAAGAAGCAGTGGTCAAGCGCTGCTTGAGTGGCAGGGGTTACAGAGTTCTCAATTGACATAACCCCTTGAAGCGGCTTGTAAAATGCCCGAGAAATCGGGCATTTTTATGTCCAAAAAAGCAAAAAGCCCTTATAAATTAAGGGCTTAGTACGTAATTCTTGGTTGCGGGGGCAGGATTTGAACCTACGACCTTCGGGTTATGAGCCCGACGAGCTGCCAGACTGCTCCACCCCGCGTCTGAAGCTGAGATTCTACCATTTTTTAGGGGTCTCTGTCGAGGTATTCCTGCAAAAGACGCATAAATAAGCGGTTTTTTGCTAAAAATTCCAGATTTAAGGAGTGCTTTTAAGGAGTAACATATTGCCACGCAACATCACGCTAGGAATGGTTTATGTCAGTTAGTAATCCAGAGTTTTCAGAATCGTCCTTACTGAGGCCGGTTGAGATTTCACGCGAGACTCACCCACATAAAAAGGGTGCTTCGATTGCTCTTATGTTTGCCGCCATCGGTGTTGTGTTTGGGGACATTGGTACTAGCCCACTCTACGCTCTAAAAGAATGTTTTAGTCCTGATCATGGCATCCCATTTTCTGCGGATGCGGTTTATGGCGTGATCTCCATGGTGTTCTGGGCATTCGCAATCGTGGTATCCCTGAAGTATGTCTTGTTCGTGATGCGCGCAAATAACCATGGCGAAGGTGGAATTTTGGCGCTGATGGCACTTGCTCTACGCACAGCCCCAAACGGCTCCAAGCGATCCTTACTCATTATTATGGCCGGCGTTTTTGGGGCCTGTATGTTTTATGGCGATGCCATTATTACCCCAGCAATTTCAGTACTCTCAGCAGTAGAGGGCTTAGAGGTGATCTCTAGTGATCTTACCCGTTTTGTATTGCCAATTACTGTGCTGATATTGGTGATTCTGTTTTTCATTCAGAAGACTGGCACCGACGTGGTGGGTAAGCTCTTTGGTCCAATCATGGTGATCTGGTTCGTGGTGATTGGCTTGATGGGCTTATTTCAGGTAGTGCAGCACCCGAGTATTTTTGCTGCCATTAATCCCTTGTATGCCATTCGGTTTATGGATGAGCACGCGCTGCAGGGCTTTATTGTTTTGGGCGCAGTTTTCTTGGTGCTCACGGGTGCTGAGGCCTTGTATGCCGACATGGGGCACTTTGGTATCAAGCCAATTCGAATGGGCTGGTTCTTTATTGTGATGCCATGCTTACTGCTAAATTATTTTGGCCAAGGCGCGATGTTTTTGGATAACCCTGAAACGATTAGCAACCCCTTTTTCTTGATGGTTCCTGAGCCATTTGTATTTCCATTAGTTATCCTCGCTACTGCTGCAACGGTCATTGCCTCTCAGGCTGTGATCTCTGGCGCATTTTCTATGACTAGCCAGGCCATTTTGTTGGGCTTTGTTCCGCGTATGAAAGTGCGTCACACATCGGATCGTGAGATTGGGCAGATTTATATGCCCTTTGTGAACTGGACTTTATTGGTCCTGGTGATCGCGGTGGTCCTGGCGTTTAAGAAGTCAGAAAATTTAGCCGCTGCCTACGGTATTGCGGTAACAACCACTATGATTGTGACAACCTTCCTGGCCGCTATCGTGATGCGCGTAGTCTGGCGTTGGAATACCTTATTGGTCACTCTCGTTATTGGCTCCTTCTTGGCGGTGGACTTGGCTTTCTTGACTGCAAACTTATTAAAGATCATGGAAGGTGGTTGGTTCCCACTTTTGTTAGGCGCAGTCTGCTTCTTGTTCCTGATGACTTGGTACCAAGGGCGTAAGTTGCTACGTCAAAATGCCGTAAACAACGGTATTGAGCTCAAGGGTTTTATCGAGGCGTTAATGCAGCATCCTCCGCATCGCGTAGAGGGAACTGCCGTGTTCTTAACAGCCCACGTAGATTATGTTCCCGTCTCGTTTTTCCATAACCTCAAACATAACCATGTACTCCACGAACGCGTCTTTTTCTTAAAAGTCAGTATTTGGGATGTGCCTTATGTAAAGGATGAGGAGCGCATCACCTTGCGCGATATGGGTAACGGGGTTTATGTGGTTCGCGCTGTCTATGGATTTAATGAGACCCCAGATATGGGTCAGATTATTGAGTTGATCGAGAAATCCTCCGATCTTAAATTTGATTTGATGAATACCTCATTCTTCCTCTCGCGTGACACGATTGTGTCCACTGAGATTCCGGGTATGGCTTTATGGCGTGAACGTTTGTTCTGCTGGATGTATCAAAATGCTGGTCGTCAGTCAGACTTCTTTAAGATCCCCGCAAACCGTTTGGTGGAATTAGGCGCCAAGGTGGAAATTTGAGGGGAGGTCTTTCGCTTCACTCAAAGATATTCCTTGGAATATTTTTACTAGTCTCTTCTTTTAGTGGGATAGCTTTAGCTACGCCTGCCGAAGAGGCTGAGCTCGATAAGCTCGACAAGATCGAGCAAGAGCTTGAGCTCCAACGGGATTGGGCCAAGTATCGCTGGGGTAAAGCATCCTCAGAGTGCTATCAAAATTACTGGGTAAATTACTGCTTGCGCAGTGCTCGTGCGGATTACCGCAAAGAAATTGATCCAATCAGCGACCAAGAGCGTGCGCTGCATGAAGTGCAGCGAAATTTGCGCAAGAGCATCAAAGATCAAGAAGATAAAAAGCGTGCAGCTGAACGTGCTTCCCCTGAAAAAGCAGCAGAGCGTGCCGATAATCAACGCGAGTTTGATGAAAAGCAAAAGGCTGCAGCAGCAAGAGCCGCTGATTTAGAGCAGCGTCGCAAAGACGCACCAAAGCGTGCGCAAGAAAATAAAGCTGGCACACAGCTCGATTAATTCCTTAAATACACATTCATTTATTGGGTATCTCTTGGCCAAAGTCAAAACGGTTTACATCTGCCAATCTTGTGGCGGCACATCTGCAAAATGGCAAGGACAGTGCCCCTCTTGCCAAGCCTGGAACACGATGGAAGAGGGCTTACCCGAGACAACATCCAATTCTCGCTTTCAGGGTTTAGCTCAATCTTTACCAAGACAAAAGCTCTCTGCCATTACCGCTGAAGATTTACCAAGATTTAGTACTGGTGTAGAAGAGTTTGATCGCGTACTAGGCGGTGGATTGGTGCCTGGTGGTGTGGTGCTGCTTGGAGGCGATCCTGGCATTGGTAAATCTACTCTATTGCTTCAGGCGCTCGCAGAAATGAGTGCTGCCGGAATGAATGTTCTCTATAGTAGTGGTGAAGAATCAGCAGCCCAAATTGCATTGCGTGCCAAAAGAATTGCACTAGATGCGCCGCAATTAGAAGTGCTAGCGGAAATTCAATTGGAAAAACTCATTTCTATTATGGATACAGTGAAGCCACAAGTATTGGTGGTCGATTCCATTCAAACTTTATATTCTGAAGTGCTCAGTTCAGCGCCTGGTTCTGTGGCACAAGTAAGAGAATGCGCTGCGCAACTCACCAGAGCAGCAAAGTCGAGCGGTATCTGCGTGTTGATGGTGGGGCATGTCACTAAAGATGGTCATTTAGCAGGTCCGCGCGTTTTAGAGCACATTGTCGATACCGTGTTGTACTTTGAGGGCGATACCCATTCCTCATTCCGTTTGGTGCGTTCAATTAAAAATCGTTTTGGTGCAGTCAATGAGTTGGGTGTTTTTGCGATGACTGAAAAAGGTCTTCGCGGCGTCACCAATCCTTCGGCCATTTTCTTGTCGCAGCATGAGCAGATGGTTCCAGGTGCATGTGTACTGGTGACTCAAGAGGGCAGTAGGCCGCTCTTAGTGGAAATTCAGGCTTTAGTTGATACCGCCCATGTGCCTAATCCCCGTCGTCTAGCAGTGGGATTAGAGCAGGCACGTTTAGCAATGCTGTTGGCAGTACTGCATCGCCATGCAGGGGTCGCTTGTTTTGATCAAGATGTTTTCTTAAACGCAGTAGGTGGCGTTAAGATTTCAGAGCCGGCCGCTGACTTGGCGGTACTCTTGGCGATTCAGTCTTCGATTCGCAATCGTGCATTACCGAAAGAGCTGATTGTCTTTGGTGAGGTCGGCTTGGCTGGAGAGATTCGTCCTTGCCCCCGTGGTCAGGAACGTCTCAAAGAGGCTGCTAAGTTGGGCTTTACTGTGGCGATCATTCCGAAAGCCAATATGCCTAAAACTAAGATTCCTGGCCTGAAGGTAATTCCTGTAGAGCGGATCGATCAAGCAATTGCTGCTGCAGCAGAGCTTAGCTAATTACTAATTAACGCAGGTCTTCTGCTTGAATCAGTAGCACCTGTTCTTCACCCGCAGATACTTCCATCCAAATCACTGGAATTTGTGGGAAAGCTTTTTTGAAGTTCTCATACTCATTACCTATCTCAATCAAGATGGCGCTGCGCTCTGAGAGATAGTCGGGGGCTTGTGCAATAATTTTTCGGATTAAGTCCATACCATCCTCGCCGCCAGCAAGTGCAAGCGATGGCTCTGCATGGTATTCCGCAGGCAGTGCATTCATCGATTGGGCATTGACGTAAGGGGGGTTGCAAATGATGAGGTCAAATAGATTGTCTTCGTTTGGCTCTGGTAGCGCATCCCATAAATCACCCTCTAGTAGTTCAACTTGAGAGTTCAAGCTATGGCGATCTACGTTACGCGCTGCTACTGACAAAGCGGGCAGACTAATGTCGCATGCACTCACGTGAATGTCTGGACAAGAGAGCGCTAGCAAAATTGCTAGTGAGCCATTCCCGGTACAAAGATCTAAGGCTTTACCGTCTGCTGGCAGCCAAGGCTCTAATGAACCATCCACAATCAGTTCTGCAATCCAGGAGCGCGGAACAATACTTTGTTCGCTACAGAAAAACGGCACACCCATGAGCCAGGCCTCACCCAAGATATAGGCAAGCGGTTTGCGGGAAGCAATTCTTTCCTCTGCAATAGCAAGTGATATGCGTTGCTGCTCCGCGGAGATATCTTGATCTAACAGATCCAGAGCCTCGGTTGGGCTGACATCCAGTTGTTTACTCACAATCCAAAGCGCTTCGCTTTGGGCATCAATCGCACCATGCCCGTAGTGCAAATTGGCTGCTGCTAGTTTTTGTGCAACCAGCTCAATACACTGATTTACTGAAAGGGCTTGTGAAGGCTCAGGGTCCATGATGGATGAAGTGGAAGTTAGGGGGATGGGGTGAGCGAGGGCTTAAGCGATGAGTTGCTCAAGCGTTTTGCGATAAATATTCTTAAGAGGCTCGACATCATCAACGATGACGCATTCATCGATTTTGTGGCTTGTTGCGTTCAATGGACCGAACTCGACAACCTCTTTGCAGATCTTGGCAATAAAGCGGCCATCGCTGGTGCCGCCGGTGGTGGAGAGTTCTGTGTCTACCGAGGTTTCGTCTTTAATTGCTTTACGTAATGCACCTGCTAAAGCGCCATCACCAGTAATAAAGGGGCTACCACCCAATACCCAGTGAATCTCAAACTCTAATCCTGCATTTTTGAGAATAGTTTCGAGGCGCTCACGCAGTTGTTCTGGTTTGCTCTCAGTGGAGAAGCGGAAATTAAAGTCGATGACCAACTCACCGGGGATGACATTATTTGCGCCAGTACCTGCATGCACATTCGAGATTTGAAAGCTCGTGGGTTGGAAATACTGATTGCCCTTATCCCATTCGGTTTCTACCAATGCAGTGATTGCGGGAGCAGAAAGATGAATCGGATTTTTGCCTAAATGGGGATAGGCAATGTGGGCTTGTATACCTTTGATCTTCAGCTTTCCAGATAAAGAGCCGCGACGTCCGTTCTTAATCATGTCGCCGAGGCGATCAACTGAAGTAGGCTCTCCAATGACGCAGTAATCAAGGCGTTGCCCATGCTTTTGGAGGCGCTCACACATGATGACAGTGCCATCATTGGCTGGACCTTCCTCGTCACTCGTAATTAAGAAGGCAATTGCGCCTTGATGATCAGGATGAGTAGCAACAAATTCTTCGGTAGCAACAACAAAGCCTGCTAAAGAGGTTTTCATATCGGCCGCGCCACGTCCATAGAGCATGCCATCACGAATGGTGGGGGTAAAGGGATTGTTGGTCCACTTTTCAAGGGGGCCGGTAGGGACAACATCGGTATGACCGGCAAACACTAACACCTTACCTGCATCCCCCAACTTCCCCTTTTTAATTGCCCAAAGATTGGTAACTTGAAAATCCTCTGGCCCACTAACAACACTCTCCGTATGAAAGCCAATTGCTTGAAGTCTTTTGGCAATCAAATCTTGGCACCCGCCATCAGCTGGGGTGACGGAGTGGCAAGAGATGAGAGCTTCGGTAAGCTCGAGAGTGGCGCTCATGTTCGGTTTAGTCGCGCAGTAATTCGTTAATAGCGGTCTTTGCTCGCGTTTGAGCATCTACCTTCTTCACAATGATTGCGGCATATAAGCTGTATTTGCCGCAAGCAGAAGGCAGGGAACCCGGAACAACGACTGAGCCGGCAGGAACGCGACCGTAATGTACTTCGCCGGTTTCGCGATCATAGATCTTGGTGCTTTGACCAATGTAGACGCCCATGGATAAAACAGCGTTTTCCTCGATCACTACGCCCTCAACAACCTCAGAGCGGGCGCCAATAAAGCAGTTATCTTCAATAATGACTGGCCCGGCTTGGATTGGCTCTAATACACCGCCAATGCCGACGCCGCCAGAGAGGTGAACGTTTTTACCGATTTGGGCACAAGAACCTACAGTTGCCCAGGTATCCACCATAGTGCCTTCACCAACATAGGCGCCAATATTGACGTAAGAGGGCATTAAAACGGCATTTTTGCCGATAAATGAGCCCCGACGGGCTACGGCAGGCGGAACTACGCGGAATCCACCAGCGGCAAAGTCTGCAGCGGTGTAGTTCTCAAACTTGCTAGGAACCTTATCGTAGAACTGGGTATAACCCCCAGCGCTCATGGGTTGGTTGTCTTCTAGGCGGAAAGACAGCAATACGGCCTTCTTAACCCATTGATTAACTTCCCACTTGCCAACGCTTTGGCGCTCGGCAACGCGAATAGTGCCAGCATTTAAGCCTTCTAAAACGGCATTTACAGCGTTTCGGATGTCAGCTGGGGCGCTTGTAGGTGAGAGGTTTGCACGGTCTTCCCAGGCTTGTTCGATGATGTTTTGTGGTGATTGGCTCATGCTTTTCGGTTAACTATCAGATTGTTAAGGGATTTTGTCCCTGAAGGTAGATTTATCATTATATCGATGGGGCAAAAACACGTCTAAGTAGCCCCAAGCTTGCTATCATCTTCCCACTTTAGCTGTATATTTTTACCTCTTTATTTGAACCCCTTTTTCCCTGCAAAGTACGCCGTGCAACTGAAATCCATCAAACTTTCCGGCTTTAAGTCTTTCGTTGACCCAACCCATTTTGAAATGCCTGGCCAATTAATTGGTGTTGTAGGGCCTAACGGTTGCGGAAAGTCGAACATTATTGACGCCGTTCGCTGGGTTTTGGGCGAATCTCGGGCTAGTGAATTGCGTGGCGAATCCATGCAAGACGTCATCTTTAATGGTTCTGGATTACGTAAACCCTCTGGTCGTGCCAGCGTAGAACTCATTTTTGATAATACCGAAGGTCGTGCACAAGGTCAGTGGAGTGCTTTTACTGAATTGGGTATTAAGCGCGTTTTAACGCGTGATGGCAATTCAAGCTATTACGTCAATAATCAAGTCGTTCGCCGTAAAGATATCCAAGATATTTTCTTGGGTACGGGTATGGGTCCAAGAGGTTACGCCATTATTGGGCAGGGTACGATCAACCGCATCTTGGAAGCAAAGCCAGAAGAGTTGCGTGTATTTTTGGAAGAAGCTGCTGGTGTTTCTAAATATAAAGAGCGCCGTAAAGAAACTGCTGCGCGTTTAGAAGACACGGTTGAGAACTTAACACGCGTTGAAGATATTTTGCGTGAGCTCGACCAACAACTCACTCGCTTAGAAAAACAAGCTACTGTTGCCGAGCGCCATGCAGAGCTTTCTACGCAGATGAAATCACAACAACAGTTGTTGTGGTTTGTGCGTCAAACCGAGGCCGGCAAAGAGCAAGAGCGCCATGCCAACGGTATCCGTGACACCCAAGTAGGACTTGAAGAGCAGACCGCTAAGCTGCGTCATGCCGAGGCTGAATTAGAAACTATGCGCACTCAACAGTACGCATTGCAAGACAAAGTATCTGAAGCGCAAGGTGAGCTTTATCAAACCAATGCGGATGTTAGTCAGGTTGAGTCACAAATTCATTATGTGCAAGAAGCGCGTCAACGCTTGCAACAACAAACACAGGATTTACAGGCCCAACTCCAACGTTGGACTGTTCAAGAGACCGATGCTGCGCAAGCACAACGTACTGCTGAGCATGAGCTCAATGAAGCATCTGAGAAAGAGCAAACTTTATTAGCAGACCTCAATGGCTTGCAAGAGCAAATGCCTAGCCGTGAAGAGGGTTATCAAACAGCATCACGCGAACTGAATCATGCTCGCGAGAGTTTGGCTTCGATTGAGCAGCGTCTCGCTAGTTTGGGTGAGCGTATTCGTGCAATCTCTGCGCAGGCAGATGAATTAAAGGGTCGTGAATCACGTCTCACCAGTGAGCTTGATGGGATGCGTAGACCGGATGCTGAAGCATTGCAGATGGCGGTTGATCGTCATGCTATGGCGCAGCGCAAAGTGGAAGAGGCAAGACAGCGTGCAGGTGAAACACAACAGCGCGTTCCTGCTGCTGATGAGGCTCGCAATGCAGCTCAGCAAAAGATTCAGACTGCCAATCAGGATCTCGCTCAAACCGAGGCCAAGTTAACGGCCTTAACCGCATTACAGGCAAGCGTTCAAGCCCAGGGCAAGATTGGCCCATGGTTAGAGAGTAAGGGCCTCAAAGAGAGCAAGCGTCTCTGGCAAGAACTCAAAGTAGAGAGTGGTTGGGAAGCTGCGCTAGAGTCTGTATTACGTGAGCGTTTGGCTGCAGTGACAGCGAAGAGCGTGCAAGAGACATTAGCCTTAGCAAATGATGCGCCTCCAAGTCGTTTGGCAATTTTGCTGACCGAAGAAATTACCCCAGCGCATACGTCTGCACCAGCAGATTTCACACCTTTGCTTAGTCGCGTACAAAGCGCTGGTGCACCAAGGCTGACTTCAGTATTGCAAGAGTGGCTAGATAACATTTACATCGCTTCCAGCTTAGAAGATGCTTTACATCGTCGCGAGAAATTACCTGCGGGTGGTGCATTTGTTACCCAACAAGGCCACTTAGTAAGTCGTGTTGGTGTGCAGTTATATGCAGCGGACTCTGAGCAAGCGGGCATGTTGGCGCGCGCTCAAGAGATGGAAAGTCTCGAGAAGCAATTGCGTGCTCAAAAACTCATGCAGAGTGAATTGCAGGGTGAACTAGATCAGTGTGTAGCGAATTACCAAGCTGCGCACCAGGCTGCAGAGCAAGCACGCTTGAATGCTGAGCATGCCGTTCAAGAGGCACATGGTTTTGAAGTGGAAAGAATGCAGTTGACTCAGGCCGAAGAGCAATACAGTCAACGTGCAGCTCAAATTCAAAATGAACTGGGTGAATTGCGTCAGCAAATGGAGCAATTGACGCAAACTCAAGAGCAGTCAGCTACTGAGTTGGCTCAATCTGAGGAATCAAAGCAAGGCCTACAAGAAGCTTTGGCTTTGGCGCAAGAAAAATTAGAGTTGGCTACGCAAGAGCGTGATCGTTTGCGTGAATCATTACGAGCGGCTGAAATGGCTGCGCAAGAAGCTGCATTTGCTACTCGTTCATTACAGCAACGCATTGCAGATTTACAGCGTGATCAGAGTACGGCACGTACCCAGATCATGGAGATTCAAGATAAGCATGATGTAGCCAGCCAAGAGCTAGAGACCTTGAGCGACGAAGAGGCTCAAGAAAAATTACAAGGTTTGTTATTGGCTCGTAGCGCACGTGAAGCTGCTTTGGCTAATGCGCGTACAGAGCAAGACGCTCTCTTGCATCAGTTGCGGGAAGCGGATGAGGCACGTTTACAAGTTGAACGTAGCTTGCAACCGATGCGTGACAAAGTAGTAGATTTGCAATTGCGTGAACAGGCTGCTCGTTTGAACTATGAGCAATTTGCTACCTTATTGTCTGATGCAGAAGCGGATTTAAGTGCGCTAGAAGCCAACTTCAGTCCTGATCTCAAGGTGGGCGCGCTGCAAAGTGAAGTCAATCGCTTGAACTCCGAAATTCAGTCTTTAGGTCCTGTCAATATGGCTGCTTTAGATGAGCTAGCTAGCTCACGTGAACGCAAGCAGTTCTTGGATGCCCAATCAGCTGACTTAAATGAAGCGATGCAAACATTGACCGATGCGATTGCGAAGATTGATGCTGAAACACGCGACTTGTTGCAAGGCACCTTCGATCAGGTGAACAGCCACTTTGGCAAACTCTTCCCTGAGTTGTTTGGTGGTGGTCATGCTGAGTTGGTGATGACTGGTGAAGAGATTTTGGATGCTGGCGTTCAGGTAATGGCTCAGCCACCAGGTAAGAAGAACAGCAGTATCTACTTGCTCTCCGGTGGTGAGAAAGCCCTGACTGCTATTGCACTGGTCTTCTCACTCTTCCTCCTCAATCCAGCGCCTTTCTGCTTGCTGGACGAGGTCGATGCACCTTTGGATGATGCAAATACCTTGCGCTATGCCCAGATGGTTGCCAAAATGTCAGATAAGACACAGTTTGTGTTTATCTCACATAACAAGATCACTATGGAAATCGCTCATCAACTCATTGGTGTCACGATGCAAGAGCAGGGTGTATCCCGAATTGTGGCAGTGGATATTTCATCTGCCGTTTCGATGGTGGAGGCTGCCTAAGTGTACGTAGAACAAATCATGACGATGTTGGGTTTGTCTGATTTGCAATTCGCTTTGGCTGCAATCGGGCTGCTGATACTCGTTTCAGTGGCCGTCCTGAATTTTAAATACTCCCGCGCAAGACGCAGAGCAAGAGAGCAAGTCGAATTTGCTGGCGATCGTTTCGGAGGTGAGCCTAGCTTCAGCTCGGGCTTTGCTGATCCTGATGCTGCTCGCGCTGAACCTAGTTTTGGTGCCCCACTTTCTGAAACCATATCTGCGCCAGAAAAATTTGCCATTGACCCTCGTATTGATTGCGTCATTACATTGCGTTTTGATGAGGGCATCAGTGGCGCCGAAATTCTTGAAGAGATTGAGGCGTGGACTGACCTGCAAGCCACTTCTTCTGCACGGTGGATGTGCGAAGGATTGAATGCTGATATTGATGCGGCTGAAGATTGGGAAGAATTAAAGCCTGAGGCGAAATATTCAGAGCTGCAATTGGCTGTTCAGTTGGCAAGCCGTCGTGGCGCTATTGGTGTGCTTGAGCTTTCTGACTTCTGCTCCCGTGCTCAAGCTCTTGCAGATACCTTGGGTTCACAGATCGATATGCCTAGTGTCAATACGATGCTGGAAAGTGCCAAAGAATTAGACGCCATGGCTGCTGAGAGTGACATTCAGCTAAGTATTAATGTACTTTTTGATGAACCATGTCCTTGGGGTAACTTTGATGCCCTCATGCGTCAGCGTGGTTTTAGACTGGCGCGCAATGGTCGAGGATATGAGTTCTACAGTAATGGATCGCTCATTTTTAATAGCGCCCAATTGGATCCTAATCAAGCTGTCAAACAAGTTACATTGCTCTTAGAGGTTCCTTTGGTTTCTCAAGAAGAACGTGCATTTGAAAGAATGTTAGGTGAAGGTGTTGAGATTGCACAAGCGGCCCATGGCCGACTGGTTGACGATAATGGCATTAATCTGAGCGAAGCTGCAGTAATCAGTATTCGTCAGCATTTAGATGTTCTCTACGCCAATCTTGAGAAATCTGGCGTAGCAGCTGGCTCCTCAACTGCTAGCAGACTCTTTAGCTAGGACATCACCTTGTCGTCCAATAGTCCGACAAATTTAGCGGAGCGTTATGCATTCTTGCAAGTAGAGCTCGCCCGCTTAGAGCATGCTTATTACGTTCTCGACAATCCCTTGCTTCCTGATATTGAGTATGACCGTTTATATCGCGAGTTATTAGATATTGAAGCGGCTCACCCCGAGTGGGTTACACCAGAATCACTGTCTCAGCGGGTAGGGGGTACGGCTCTCAAAGAGTTTGATTCGGTTACCCATGAGGTGCCGATGCTTTCTTTGAATAATGCATTCGAAGAAGCTGAGTTGATTGCTTTTGATCGCCGCTGTCGTGAAGGTCTGCATGTAGATCGCGTAGCATATGCTGGCGAGCTGAAATTTGATGGCCTGGCAATTTCCCTGCGCTATGAAAATGGCTCTTTAGTTCGCGCCGCCACTCGTGGTGATGGTGCTAGCGGTGAAGATGTCACTGCAAATATCAAAACCATTCGCGCTATCCCACTGAAGTTGTCTGGAAAAAATATTCCACAAGTTTTAGAGGTCCGTGGTGAAGTCTTTATGTACCTTAAGGACTTCGAGAGGATGAATCAACAAGCTGCTGCCCTCGGTGAAAAAGAGTTTGCCAATCCCCGTAATGCTGCAGCAGGTAGTTTGCGTCAGTTGGATTCAAAGATCACTGCAAAAAGACCACTCTCCTTCTTTGCTTATGGCTTGGGGGCGTTGGAGCCTCAAACATGGTTACCCAAAACCCATGAAGAACTATTAAATGCCTATGAAGACTTAGGCTTACCAGTCTGTTCAGAACGGCGCGTCTTGAACTCTGTGGAAGAGATCCTTGCCTTTTATAACGAGATTGGCGCTAAGCGCGATTCATTGCCATATGACATTGATGGCGTAGTGTACAAAGTGAATGCATTTGCTGAGCAAGCTAAGCTAGGCTTTGTATCTAGAGCCCCTCGATTTGCTTTAGCTCATAAGTATCCCGCTCAAGAAGCACTTACCACCGTATTGGGTATTGATGTTCAGGTAGGGCGTACGGGCGCAATTACGCCTGTAGCAAGATTGGCGCCAGTAGAAGTGGGTGGTGTTACGGTGACGAATGCAACCCTACACAATGAAGATGAAGTGAAGCGCAAAGACGTTCGCATTGGCGATACCGTTTCAGTGCGCAGAGCAGGTGACGTCATTCCTGAGGTGGTTTCCGTCATTAAAGATCGTCGCCCCGCAAACACTCAAGAGTTTCAAATGCCAATACGTTGTCCGGTGTGTGACTCTCATATTGAGCGATTAGCAGATGAGGCAGTGGCGCGGTGTAGCGGTGGCTTATTTTGTGGCGCACAGCGTAAGCAGGCTCTGATTCACTTTGCCCATAGAAGGGCTTTAGATATCGAAGGCTTAGGTGAGAAGATCGTCGATCAGCTGGTAGATCAAAATTTAGTCAGAACTCCGGCAGATCTCTATCGACTAGGATTTACCGCTCTAGCTAATTTAGAGCGTATGGGCGAGAAGTCTGCTGACAATCTCATTGTGGCAATTAACAAATCCAGAAACACTACCTTAGCTAGATTTATCTTTGCTTTAGGTATTCGTCATGTGGGCGAGACAACGGCAAAAGATTTGGCAAATCACTATCAGTCTATGCATGCCTTGATGGATGCTGGTATGGAAGATCTTTTGACAGTTAAAGATGTGGGTCCTGTTGTTGCCGATTCCATCACGAGCTTTATGCAAGAAGCCCACAACCGTGAAGTGATTGAACAGTTATTGGCCTCAGGTATGCAGCTGGCCGTCGAAGAAAAAGTGATCAGCGCAGCAGTAGCTGGCAAGACTTTTGTTCTGACTGGTACATTCCCGACACTTACAAGAGATCAAGCAAAAGACCTTCTTGAAAAAGCGGGGGCCAAAGTTGCGGGATCGGTTTCTAAGAAAACAGACTATGTCGTTGCAGGCGCTGATGCCGGCAGCAAGCTTACTAAGGCTGAGGAGCTAGGCGTGCCTGTAATCGATGAAGAGGCGATGTTGGCTTTATTGAGCTAAGCCAAACCATTTGAAGCTTTAAGCCCCCAAAGCCTCAAGTAACTCTGTTTCTAATTGAATTTGCAGCTTGGGATTCTTGCCTAAGTTAGCTGCATCCAACAGCAGAATATCTTCCACGCGTTCACCTAAGGTGTTGATTCTTGCGGTGTGAATCGAAACCTGATGTTTAGCTAATACTCTGGATATTGTGTACAACAGTCCAGTCCTATCGCTGGCTGAAAGCGCAAGGGTGTAATAGCGACCGCGGTCATCCGGAACCATATGGACACGTGGTTGAATTGGGAAGGTGCGCGACTGTCTCGAGAGTCGACCCATGCTGGGTGCTGGTAGCGGCTCAATATTGGTGAGGGCTGCGGTTAATTCAAACTCTACCAATTGAATGATGTCGCGATAGCTGCCGCCTTCATCCACCAAGTTGCTGCCAGAGATTTGGAACGTGTCGAGTGCGTAGCCATGGCGAGTGGTGTGAATGCGGGCGTCCCAGATCGAGAATCCATGTCTTTCAAAATAGGCGCAGATTCTGGCAAAGAGATCTTCTTGGTCTTTGACATAGACTGCAACTTGCAACCCTTCTCCGACTGGTGACAATCTTGCTCTTACAACAGGTTGATCGCTATTGACTTTGTTGTAAAGGTGACGTGTTAGCCATGCAATATCGGATGAATCTTGTCTTAAGAAGAAAGCAACGTCTAGTTGCTTCCAAAATTCTTCATAGAAGTCATCGTTGATGCCATAGAGGCGTAACTTTGCTCGAGACTCTTCTTGATGTTGCGCCAATTCGGAGGAAGCATCTGGTTTGGCGCCACCCAATACTCTGAGAGTTGCACGATAGAGATCTTCCAGCAACTTCCCTTTCCAGGCATTCCACACTTTAGGGCTGGTGCCGCGCACGTCAGCAACCGTCAGTAGGTATAGGGCGGTGAGATGGCGTTCATCACCCATCTTCTTTGCAAATGCGCGAATAACATCGGGGTCGGTAATATCCTGTTTTTGTGCAACCTGACTCATATTGAGATGCTCGGCAACTAGCCATACCAATAACTCAGTATCTTTTTTGTCTAATCCATGGTCTTTGGCGAACTTGCGCATATCCGCTCTGCCTAATTGGGAGTGATCGCCCCCACGTCCTTTGGCGATATCGTGGAATAAGGCAGCAATCACAAGCAGCCAAGGCTTTTCAAAATGGGCAATGAGACTGCTACAAAACGGGAACTCATGGGTATGCTCGACCACCATAAAGCGGCGCACGTTACGTAAGACCATCAAAATGTGTTGATCAACGGTATACACATGAAATAAATCATGCTGCATCTGACCAACAATTTTTCTAAAGGCGGGGAGGTAACGGCCAAGTACACTGCTGCGGTTCATTAGCTGAAATGCGCGACTTACACCTTCCGGTTGTTTCAGAATCTCAATAAAGAGCGCGCGATTGATTGGGTTGGCGCGCCACTTACTATCCATTTTTTGACGTGCGTTATACAGCGCTCTAAAAATGGTCGCTGACAGACTCTTGACGTTGGCAGTTTGAGCAAACACCAAGAAAGTTCTCAGTATTTGTTCAGGATGCTTTTGAAATAGCTGGGGATCTGTGATATCCAGCACACCTTGCCGCTCGATGAAGTGCTCATTGCCTTCACCTGGAATGGGGAGGATTGTTTTGGATTCTTGTGGAAAGAGCAGCGCTTCAATATTTTGTAAAAGTACATCATTTAATTGAGTAACCGCTTTGGCTGCCCAGTAATAGCGACGCATGATGGCTTCGCTTGCTTGGCGTGAGGAGTCGGTCTCAATGCCCATGGCTTTGGCCAAGGGGGCTTGCAAGTCAAAGGCAATTACATCTTGGCGTCGACCAGCGAGCAAATGAAGGTTTGCCCTTAAGGTTTCCAAAAAACGTTGGTTGCGGTTTAGCTCGGTTAACTCACGTTGAGTGACTAGACCGGCTTGGTTTAGATCTTTAAAGGTATCACCCAACAACGCTGCCTTACTCACCCAAGAAATGACCTGCAAATCCCGTAAGCCGCCGGGGCTTTCTTTGCAGTTGGGTTCCAAGGAGTAGGGCGTATTTTGATATTTGTAATGACGCTGTATTTGTTCGGCCTGCTTGGCCTGAAAGAAAGCCTTGGGTTCCATGGCTTCTTCAAATGCTTTTGCAAAGTCTTTAAAAAGGGTTTTCTTGCCGCAGATGAGTCGTGACTCGAGAAGGGATGTGCGGACGGTAATATCTTGCTCAGATTCTGAAATGCACTCTGCTACCGTTCTAACGGAGGAACCAATTTCTAATCCAGTATCCCAACAGCTTGCAACAAATTGTTCGACTTTTTTTGATAAGGCTTGCGCTTGTTTTTCATCTGCCGGTAGCAAGATCAAGATATCGATATCGGAATAGGGGAATAAAGCACCTCGACCAAATCCACCAACCGCAATTAATGCAGCATCCGTATCTAGGCCGCAACTAGCCCACAAATGCGCTAGTAAAGAATCGCTCAGCTTGCTCAGTTGTTTGGTTAGCTTGCCAACCGCCTGAGTTTCTTTAAATTCGGTATATGCAATTTCGCGAGCGGCGCGCAGGCTGGCTGCATCAGTAATCTTGCTCGCGGTTTGCGACTTGTTCATGAGATTAGATCTTGGCTGCTGTGGGTCTAAAGTTGAGGCCTTTAACGCAATCTGGCGGTGGGTTGCTACCCTCAGACCAGGTCAGCACTTCAACACCAGTTTGGGTTACCAACAAAGTGTGCTCCCACTGCGCTGAGAGACTACGATCTTTGGTTTTAACAGTCCACTGATCTGGCATGGTGCGAATGTCGCGTTTACCTGCGTTAATCATGGGCTCGATGGTGAAGGTCATGCCAGCTTCTAATTTCTCGCCTGTGCCTGGTCGGCCATAGTGAAGAATCTGTGGGTCTTGATGAAAGACTTTTCCAATACCGTGACCGCAATATTCGCGCACCACTGAGTAGCCTGCGTTTTCAGCATGCGTTTGAATGACGTGACCAATGTCACCTAGTGATGCACCGGGCTTTACTTGAGCAATGCCAAGCCACATGCATTCAAAAGTGATTTGTGTAAGACGCTTTGCCATGACAGAAACTTCACCCACCATAAACATGCGGCTAGTGTCGCCGTAATATCCGTCAGGCGTAATCACGGTGATGTCTAGATTGACGACGTCACCATTTTTCAGCACCTTTTCTCCGGGAATACCGTGGCAAATCACATCATTGACTGAGGTGCAAATCGATGCCGGAAAGGGTGGATAACCTGGTGGCTGATAGTTCAGTGGTGCTGGGATTGTTTTTTGGACATCGCGCATGTACTCATGGCAAATGCGATCCAATTCACCAGTGGTAACGCCAGCCAGAACATGGGGCGCCACATGGTCCAACACTTCGCTGGCCAGGCGACCAGCTTCACGCATCCCTTGGATGTCTTTTTCTGCAGTAAATACACTATTCATGCCTTGATTATCAACGACTTGGAGAGTTTTGGTTGAGGCAGTTTGCCTAATATTTAGGCAAATATCCCATTTTTGGCGCTTCTAAGGGCTATTTTGATGCCTGGCACCTGTGTTCGGATTGGGGTGGGGGTGTCTAGAGCATTGATATTTAAGCTATAATTTCGGTCTCAGGTCTATTTTGGACTTGAAATCGCGAGTTGAGCCTTCCAGGGTGGCGTTTTTTAGCGCAGCTAGGACTCAACTTTAGAACCAACCCTTAGGAGAAGTTATGTCAGTAACTATGCGTCAAATGCTGGAAGCCGGTTGCCATTTTGGTCACCAAACACGCTTCTGGTCCCCAAAGATGGCCCCATTCATTTTCGGTCATCGCAACAAGATCCACATCATCAACTTGGAAAAAACATTGCCAATGTTTCAGGACGCCCTGAAATTTGCAAAACAAGTTGCTGCTAATCGTGGCACGATTTTATTTGTTGGTACTAAGCGTCAATCACGCGAGATCATTGCTGAAGAAGCTGCTCGTGCTGGTATGCCTTATATCGACAGCCGTTGGTTGGGTGGCACACTCACCAACTTCAAAACTGTTAAAGGTTCTTTGAAGCGTTTGAAAGATATGGAAGTTGCTAAAGAAGCTGGCGACTGGGAAAAGCTTTCCAAGAAAGAAGCTTTGACAAACGACCGCGATCTCGACAAATTGCAAAAAGCACTCGGCGGTATCAAAGATTTGAACGGCGTTCCAGATGCAATTTTTGTAGTGGACGTCGGTTACCACAAGATTGCTATTACTGAAGCGAACAAGCTTGGTATTCCAGTAATCGCTGTTGTGGATACCAACCACTCACCAGAAGGTGTTGATTACATCATCCCTGGTAACGATGACTCCAGCAAGGCTGTAACCCTCTACGCACGTGGCATTGCCGATGCAATCCTCGAAGGCAAAGCAAACTCTGTTCAAGAAATCTTGACAGCAGTTAAAGAAGGTGAAGAAGAGTTTGTTGAAGAAGGGAAAGCTGAATAATGGCCGCTATTACCGCTGCAATGGTTGGCGAGTTACGCGCCAAAACTGATGCTCCGATGATGGAGTGCAAAAAAGCTTTGACTGAGGCTGATGGTGATATGGCTCGTGCAGAAGAAATTCTGCGCGTTAAGCTTGGTAGCAAAGCTGGTAAAGCTGCATCACGCGTTACTGCTGAAGGTATCGTTGCTACTGCAATCAATGGCACTACTGGTGCATTACTGGAAGTGAACTGCGAAACTGACTTCGTTTCTAAGAATGATGACTTCTTGGCGTTTGTAAATGAGTGCGTGAAGTTGGTTGCTGAAAAGAACCCAGCTGACGTTGCTGCATTGCTCGCATTGCCATTGAATGGTCAAACTGTTGATGAAGTTCGTAGCGCATTGATCGGTAAGATCGGCGAGAACATCATGCCGCGTCGCTTTAAGCGTTTTTCAGGTAGCAATAAGTTGGTTTCTTACCTCCATGGCACCCGTATTGGTGTGGTAGTGGAGTTTGAGGGTGACGAGACTGCTGCTAAGGACGTTGCTATGCACGTTGCTGCGATGAAGCCTGTGGCTTTGTCTATGGCTGATGTGCCAGCGGAATCCATTGCGATTGAGCGTAGCGTGGCGGTTCAAAAAGCGGCTGAATCTGGCAAACCACCAGAAATCGTTGAGAAGATGGTTGAAGGTTCTATTCAGAAGTACCTCAAAGAGGTTTCTTTGTTGAACCAAACCTTCGTTAAAAACGACAAGCAAACCGTTGAGCAAATGCTCAAAGCTGCCAACACCACGGTGAAGGGTTTCACCATGTTTGTTGTAGGTGAAGGCATTGAGAAGCGTCAAGACGACTTTGCGGCTGAAGTGGCTGCTCAGGTGGCTGCCGCCTCTAAAGCTAGCGCTTAATACGCGAATCGCCAGTTTGGGGTCTCCCCAACTGGTTGGTAATACCCAAAAGGGCATAGAAACCTTAGTTTCTGTGCCCTTTTCTTTGATCTTTCCCAAGCCCTTTATAATTTGCTGCAGATATTAAAAGCGCTTAAAGATCAATAAGCTAAGTAAGTAAATTACTTGGCAAATTACGGAAAATAAAAACATGCCAGGCTACAAACGCGTCCTCCTCAAATTATCTGGTGAAGCCCTTATGGGAGATGATGCTTTTGGCATCAATCCGGTCACCATTGATTCCATGGTTTCTGAAATTGCCCAAGTTGTTAATAGTGGGGTAGAGCTAGCGATCGTAATCGGCGGCGGAAACATTTTCCGCGGAGTTGCTGGTGGTGCAGCCGGCATGGATCGTGCTACTGCTGACTACATGGGTATGTTAGCGACGATGATGAATTCCTTGGCGCTGCAAGATGCTTTGCGCCAAAAAGGCGTTGAAGCGCGTGTGCAATCAGCGCTGCGAATGGACCAAGTCGTTGAACCCTATATTCGTCCACGTGCAATTCGCGCAATGGGCGAAGGTAAGGTAGTGATTTTTGCGGCAGGCACTGGCAACCCCTTCTTTACTACCGATACTGCAGCTGCTTTGCGAGGTGCGGAGATGGGGGTTGAGGTGATGCTCAAAGCGACTAAGGTAGATGGCATTTACAGTGCTGATCCAGTCAAGGATCCGAGCGCCACTCTATATAAGACCATTACATTTGATGAGTGCCTGATCAAAAATCTACAAGTCATGGATGCCACAGCATTTGCATTATGTCGTGACCGCAAATTACCAATCAAAGTATTTTCAATTCTCAAGCCAGGCGCATTGATGCGTGTAGTGCAAGGTGAACCTGAAGGTACTTTGGTGCACGTTTAATAGGAGACCTGATGTCAGCAGCAGAAATTAAAACCAATACCAATCAAAAGATGGAAAAGTCTCTCGAAGCTTTGAAGTCTAATTTGGCAAAGATTCGTTCCGGTCGAGCTAACCCCGGAATCTTGGAGCATATTCAAGTGGAGTACTACGGTAATCCAACGCCATTGAGTCAAGTAGCTAGTTTGGGCCTTGCGGATGCTCGCACAATCAATGTCCAGCCATTCGAAAAAACCATGGTTGCTGTGGTTGAGAAGGCAATTCGTGATTCTGATTTGGGATTGAATCCTGCTTCGCAAGGAACTGTCATTCGCGTACCAATGCCCGCTCTGACTGAAGAGCGTCGACGCGAGCTCACCAAGGTGGTTAAGAGCGAAGGTGAAGATGCCAAGATTGCTGTGCGCAATTTACGTCGCGATGCTAATGAGCATCTCAAGCGTTTGACTAAGGATAAAGAAATCTCTGAGGATGAAGAGCGTCGCGCAACTGATGAAATTCAGAAAATGACCGATAAAGCAGTAGTGGATATTGACAAAATCATTTCTGAAAAAGAAAAAGAGATCATGACGGTTTAAGGCCTGATTGCGTTTGATTCTTTTATGACCCAACACCTAAGCTCCACTCAGGCAATTCCAGAGGTAAGCGCTATTCCTCGCCATGTGGCGATCATCATGGATGGCAATGGACGTTGGGCCAGTAAGCGCATGATGCCCAGAGTGGCAGGGCACTCAGAAGGCTTGGGTGCTGTGCGAAAAATTGTGCAAGAGTGTCGTCGTCTGGGCGTGGAGTACTTAACAGTCTTTGCTTTTAGCTCTGAGAATTGGCGTCGCCCACCAGAAGAGGTGGGTTTCTTGATGAAGTTATTTCTGAAATCTCTCAAGGGTGAAGTATCCCGTCTTGCTGAGAATGATATTTCTCTACGCTTAATTGGTGACCTCAGTCGTTTTGATACAGCGATTCAGGAGATGGTCCAATTTTCCGAAGAGAAGACAAAGGGTTGCAAGGCTCTGACTTTTACGATTGCCGCTAACTATGGTGGTCGTTGGGATATTTTGCAGGCGATGAGCCGTTGCCTTGCGGCAAATCCAAATTTAAAGCCAGAGGACGTCAGCGAGAATTTGCTTCAGCCCCATCTCTCCATGGCTTATGCGCCAGAGCCCGATCTATTTATTCGTACTGGTGGTGAGCAGCGCATTAGTAATTTCTTATTGTGGCAGTTAGCGTATACCGAGCTGTATTTCACTGATGTCTTGTGGCCAGATTTTGATGAGGTGCAATTGCATAAAGCCTTTGATTGGTTCAGTCAACGCGAACGTCGCTTTGGACGCACAAGTGCTCAGCTTGCATCGCAAGCCATGAGCGACACGGTTTGATTTTTAAAGTCCATACTTCATGTTAAAGACCCGCGTGATTACTGCCCTTGTTTTATTGGCAGTGCTGCTCCCAATACTGTTTTTATTGCCGATTGTGTATGTCGGCGCATTCTTTTTGCTTGCTCTGGTCTTAGCTGCTTGGGAATGGAGTCGTTTGCTAGCACCACAGGCTAGCCGTGCAGCATGGCTATACGCATTGTTTTGTTTTGCTGTCATCATGCTGTTATTGGGAATGCAAAACACAGCATGGCAGTTTTCAATATTATTTTTAGCCGTGCTCTTTTGGTTTTTTGTGGCGCCATTCATATTGGCGCGAGGAATGAATCTCTCTTTAGAGAAGCTACGTCCATTTTATGTGGTGCTTGGACTTATTATTTTGCCGGCCACCTGGTTTGCTTTGGTTTTCTTGCGAGAGCTGGGCCTGATCTTTTTGCTATCAACGATGGCCTTGGTATGGGTTGCCGATATTGGCGCTTACTTTGTTGGCAAAGCATTCGGTAAGCATAAGCTGGCTCTACAAATTAGCCCAGGTAAGTCGGTTGAGGGTGCATTTGGTGGTCTTGTACTCTGCTACGTCTACGCTTTCCTTTGCGTCTATTACCTCCCATTTGAATCCACTTTGTTTGGTGCGTGGGCAATTCGTTTCGGTTGGGTACCCATGTTCTTGATGGTGACCGTACTTACCGCGTTTAGTATTTTTGGTGATCTTTTTGAGTCGCAGTTAAAACGATTAGCGGGTGTTAAAGATAGCAGCCATCTTTTACCAGGTCATGGGGGCATTCTGGACCGAGTCGATGCCTTGATTCCAACCATGCCCATTGCCGCATTGCTTGCAGGACTGGTGTAATGACAAAGCAGGTTGCCATCTTAGGTTCAACAGGTTCTATCGGCGTCAATACACTAGATGTCATTCGCGCACACCCTGACCGCTTCAAAGTGGTGGCGCTCACGGCCGGTAAACAAGTGGAACGCTTGGCCGAACAATGTATTGAATTTCAGCCAGAAATTGCTGTAGTCACAGAGGTGCAAGATGCAGCTCGCCTAGAAAAGTTTCTCCTAGCAAAAGGGCTGCGTACAAAAGTCTTATATGGACCGCAAGCCTTGGTAACTGCCGTTACCGAATCCGGGTGCGATACAGTCATGGCAGCTATTGTCGGTGCGGCGGGTTTGGTTCCTACCTTAGCGGCCGCCCAAGCCGGTAAGCGGGTGCTTTTGGCAAATAAAGAAGCGCTGGTCATGTCCGGTAATTTATTTATGCAGGCAATGCAGCGGGGTGGTGGTGAACTGCTCCCGATTGATAGCGAGCACAATGCCATTTTTCAATGTTTGCCAAATGGATTTGCTAAGGTGCCTCAGTCGAGTTTGGGAGTTGAAGAGCTTTGGTTGACTGCATCTGGCGGCCCATTTAGAGATACCCCGCTTGAGCAGCTCGCCGGTATTACGCCTGCACAAGCTTGTGCTCATCCGAATTGGGTGATGGGAAAAAAGATTTCCGTGGACTCTGCCACCATGATGAATAAAGGTCTTGAAGTCATTGAGGCCTTCTGGTTATTTGGCTTGCCTTTAGAGAAAATCAAAGTATTGATTCATCCACAAAGCGTAGTGCATTCCATGGTGCGCTATCGCGATGGTTCGGTCTTGGCGCAAATGGGCCAACCAGATATGCGTACGCCGATTGCTTACGGACTTTCATGGCCAGAGCGGGTTGATGCGGGTGTTGCTCCTTTGAATTTAGCGCAACTGGCTGCCTTGAGTTTTGCGGAGCCAGACTTGGCGCGCTTTCCTTGCCTCTCTTTAGCCTTTGCGGCCGCAAAAGCTGGAGGGACTAGTCCTGCGATCTTAAATGCAGCCAATGAAATCGCAGTGGCGGCATTTCTAGATGAGGGTCTGCCGTACTTGCAGATCGCTAAGGTAGTAGAGCAAGTCCTAAATGCCATTCCTTCAAGTAATGCCGATTCATTGGAAACGATTTTGTCTGTTGATGCGCAGGCAAGAAAACTCGCACAGGATTTTATTTGCAAGCATTGATTACCCTTGCCTCCTTTTTGCTGACGCTAGGAGTGCTTGTAAGCTTTCATGAGTTTGGGCATTTTGTAGCGGCTCGTGCCTGCGGGGTGCGTGTATTACGTTTTGCCATTGGCTTTGGAAAACCGCTGTATACCTATCGCGCTAAAAATCAAACGGAGTGGGTGATTGCCGCCATTCCTTTAGGGGGATATGTAAAGTTATTAGATGGGCGTGATCGCAATCAGCAGATTGCAGCGGCTGAGAGTGGTCTTGCGTTTGATTCAAAACCGCTGTGGCAACGTTCTTTGATTGTGGCGGCTGGACCATTCGCCAACTTTTTCCTGGCGATGACTCTTTTTTCCGTAATTTATGTTTCTGGGGTGCCTCAATTACCGGCAGTGTTACAGGCGCCACCCGAGCGCTCTGTCGCTGCTAATTTGGGTATTGAGGCGGGGGATAGGGTGATTGGATGGCAAGCAATGAGGGCGGACTTGGGCTCTGTGCCCATTTTTGGTGAATTTGACCGAGTTCCCAGTTGGAATGCCTTGCGCTGGAGCTTGATGGACTCTCTGAGCGGGGAGAATGGTTTTGCGCTGGAGTTGGAGGATGCCGCCGGGCAGCGCCTGGTAAAGGCCTTTCCTAGTGAGATCTTGCCAAAAATCCGCCCAGATAGTGATCCAATGATGCAGTTGGGGATATTGCCTAAATTAACCCCTTTAGATAACTGGGAGACCTTGCAGCTGGGCCCCATTGATGCCATGGTTTTTGCCTCCCAAAGGGTGTGGCTCATCAGCAAGGTTTCCCTGAGGCTCATGGTGGGCATGTTTACGGGTCACACCTCCATTAAGCAGCTGGGTGGCCCCCTCAGTATTGCTGATATGGCCGGTAAGTCAGCCAGGGTTGGCTGGCAGCCTTTTTTGGCATTTTTGGCACTAATCAGCATCAGCATTGGATTGTTAAATCTACTCCCTTTTCCCATGCTTGATGGGGGTCAGCTCCTGTATGATGCATGGGAGTTAGTTACCGGTAAACGGATTTCAATCTCAGCGCAGGAGCAGCTCCAAAAAGTGGGCTTCCTGATACTGATTTTTGTGTCTTTACTGGCCTTGTTTAATGATTTACAACGCTATTTGTCGCCTTGAATTTTTTAATCCCTTCTTCCTCTCTTTTGATGCGTTTTGTCTTGCGACTGCTCATGATTTTGGGTCTTGCTTTAAGCGCTCAGGTTCACGCGGCTGATTCTTTTGTCGTAAAAGATATTCGAGTAGAGGGTTTGCAGCGCGTTGAGCCAGGAACCGTTTTTAGTTATTTGCCTGTTCAAGTTGGAGATACTTTTACTGAAGAAAAAGGTGCAGAAGCTATTAAGGCTTTGTACAGCACAGGCTTCTTTAGAGATGTGCAAATTCAAGCACAAGGCGACGTTCTGATCGTCATTATTGAAGAGCGCCCAACGATCTCCCGCATTGAATTTACCGGGATGAAAGAGTTTGATCCCGAGATCGTGCGTAAATCGCTTAAAGCAGTTGGTGTAGCAGAAGCACGCTTTTACGATAAAGCCTTAATTGATAAAGCAGAACAAGAATTAAAACGTCAATATGTCGGTAAAGGCATGTTCGCGGCTGAGGTTGTGGCAACAGTTACCCCAGTTGAGCGCAACCAAGTAGCGATTTACTTCAATATTGACGAAGGCCCTGTTGCCAAAATTCAAGAAATTAACTTTATTGGTAACGAAGCGTTTAGCGAGGGCGCCCTCAGGGGTGAGATGCAGTTAAAGACTGGCGGTTGGTTATCTTGGTATAGCAAAGACAATCTTTACTCTAAGCAGAAATTAACTGCCGACTTGGAGACCATTCGTTCTTACTATTTAAATCGTGGCTATCTTGAGTTTGTGATTGAGTCCACTCAAGTATCGATTACCCCAGATAAAAAAGGTATTTACCTCACCATCAGCATCCGTGAGGGTAAGAAATTTACCGTTAAGGATGTTCGTTTAGCTGGCGAGTTACTCGGTAAAGAAGCTGAGTTCATGCAGCTGATCACACTCAAGCCTGGTGACACCTTCTCCTCAGCACGTTTAACTGAGAGTACTAAGGCAATTGCGGAGGTCTTGGGCTCATATGGATATGCTTTTGCAACCATCAATCCACAGCCTGATATTCGACGTGAATTGTCAGAGGTCGATTTAACTTTGGTAGTAGATCCAGGGCGACGTATTTATGTTCGTCAAGTGGCTATCTCCGGTAATGCCAAGACGCGTGATATGGTGATTCGTCGCGAGATGCGCCAATTTGAGAGCTCATGGTTTGATAGCGACAAAATCGACTTATCCAAAAAGCGTCTCAATCGCTTAGGCTACTTCAATGAGACAGACGTTACAACTGAAGATGTTCCAGGAACATCTGACCAGGTTGACGTGAATGTGAAGGTCACTGAAAAGCCAACAGGTGCAGTTACATTGGGAGCTGGTTATTCCTCAACTGAGAAAGTGATCTTATCTGCCGGTATTAACCAAGATAATGCGTTTGGTACCGGTACGGCCGTGGGCTTGAATGCTTCCTTAGGTAAGGTTAACCAAAACTTAACCCTCTCTAACTATGATCCTTACTTTACTGAGGATGGCATTAGTCGTTATACCGACCTGTACTATCGTCAATCGAAGCCGCTGTACTACGTTGGTGACCCAGACTACGCCATTAAATCAGTAGGCTCTAATATTAAATTTGGCGTGCCATACACTGAGGTAGACCGCGTATTCTTCGGAACTGGTATTGAGGTGTTTAGTATTTACGCAACTTCGAACACTCCAATTCCGTATCAAAATTACGTAACCAGTTATGGTGGTCAAGTTCCTGGCCGTTTACAAACGTATAACGTACCTTTGACAGTCGGTTGGTCACGCGATGGACGCGATAGCGCTTTGATTCCATCTGACGGATCTTTGCAGCAATTGTCTGCCGAGGTTGGCACACCTGTAGGTGACTTAACCTTCTATCGTTTGTACGGTCAGTATCAGAAATACCACTCATTCTCTAAAGGCAATATTTTGTCCTTTAACGGTGAGGTAGGTTACGGCGAAGCTTATGGTAACAAGCCCTTCCCGATTACCAAAAACTACTATGTGGGTGGTATCGGATCGGTTCGTGGTTATGCCCCGGGTTCGTTGGGTCCCCAGTACTACAACAGCATTATTGGAGCGAACCAGCCCACCGGCGGTCAGTCTAAGATTGTGGGTAACGTGGAATATACCGTTCCAGTGCCTGGATCCGGAATTGATAAAACCTTGCGCGTCTTTACCTTCGTGGACGGCGGTAATGCGTTTGGGGAAAATATCAACTTGGTCTTAAAATACTCCTACGGCTTGGGAGTATCATGGATATCACCGTTGGGGCCGTTGAAGTTTAGTTATGGTATTCCGTACAAATCTGCACCGACCGATAATATTCAGCGTTTGCAGTTCCAGGTGGGTACAGCGTTCTAATTGTTTAAGGAAAGTTTTATGAAGTTTTCTCTATCTTCTAAATGGATTCAAGTAGGATTGGTTGCCGCCGCAATCGCAGTTGTTGCGCCACAGGCTTTTGCCCAGGATGCGGGTACCCGCGTTGCTGTTGTGAACTCTGAAAAAGTATTTAATGAGTCAAATTTGGCAAAAGCAATGCAAACCCGTTTGCAAAATGAATTTACTAAGCGCCAGAATGATTTGCGTGACAGTGCTCAAAAAATCAAAACTGCTGCAGAAAAATTGGATCGCGATGCAGCCGTGATGAACGAAGCTGAGCGTATTCGTCGTCAGCGTGAGTTGGCCGATCAAGATCGCGAATTGCAACGTAAGCAGCGTGAATTTACTGAAGATCTCAATCAGCGCACATTTGAAGAGCGCGCCAAGATTGCTGAAAAAGCGAACTTAGTTCTGCGTCAAATTGCTGAACAAAGAAAGCTCGATGTCATCGTTCAGGAAGCGGCTTATGTAAGTCCTAAAGCTGATATTACCGATGATGTCATCAAGGCTTTAAATAGTCAGAAGTAAGTTTTATGCCTACCGCCATTGAGCTGGCCGAACAGTTTCATGCAAGCTTGGTGGGGGATGGCTCTCCTGCGTTCACTGGCCTCGCTCCTCTAGAGCGGGCCCAGTCGGATCAAATATCCTTTCTATCTAACCCCCTATATCGTCAACAGGCGAGCAATAGCTCTGCAGGGGCGTTGATTCTGAGTCAGGCCGATTACGACTATTTGCAGGCAAACCCCAGCCCGCAATCAGCCAAGCGCGTTTACTTTGTAGCAAAAAATCCCTATGCCATATTTGCAAGAATGGCGCAGCACTTTGCAAGCCAGGCGGCACCTGTGTACGCCCCAGGAATTCATGCAAGCGCAGTGATTGACCCAACTGCAGTTGTTCCAAGTTCATGCCATATCGGCCCATTTGTAAATATTGGTGCTGGAGTGAAGTTGGGGGAGCGGGTCAGCATCTTAGGTAATAGCAGCATTGCAAGAAATAGCAGTATTGCTGGTGACACCTTGATCTATCCTTCAGTATCCATTTATAACGGTACCCAAATCGGTCAACGTTGCATCATTCATAGCGGTGCTGTGATTGGTGCAGATGGCTTTGGATTTGCTCCTGACTTTTCTGCAACAACTGCTGAGTGGGTGAAGATTCCCCAAACAGGTAATGTTGTTATTGGTGATGATGTTGAGATTGGCGCCTCCACAACGATTGATCGCGGTGCTATGAGTGATACAGTGATTGGCGCTGGAACCAAGATCGATAATCAAGTTCAAATTGCGCACAATGTGATTGTTGGGAATTGCTGTGTGATTGCCGGATGTGCTGCTATCTCTGGTAGTACCAAGATTGGTAATTTCTGCATCATTGGAGGCGCCGCTAATTTTGCAGGCCATCTCACTATCGCTGATAGAACGACGGTTTCTGGTAATACCTCCATTATTCGTTCAATTACTGAGCCTGGTCAGCATTTCACTGGGGTATACCCATCTATGCTCCATGCAGCATGGGAAAAGAATGCAGCGATTTTGCGCGGGCTAGATAAAATACGCCAACGCTTGCGTTTATTGGATAAAAACAAAAATAACGAGTCATAGGCTCGGCAGCAATGCTATTCATCATTAACTATTAGGCAGGTAATTTATGAGCAAACCTATTGCGATCGATATCAACAAGATTTTGCAGCTATTGCCACATCGCTACCCATTTTTATTGGTAGACCGTGTATTGGAAATCGAGCCGCGTGTCAGTATTACTGCCCTGAAGAATGTCACGATGAATGAACCTTTTTTCCAAGGCCATTTTCCGGATTTTCCAGTAATGCCTGGCGTGCTCATTATTGAAGCGTTGGCTCAAACAGCCGCCTTACTCACATTCTCAGAAGAGCGTGCAGAAGATGCGATTTATTACTTTGCTGGTATTGATGGCGCGCGTTTCAAAAAGCCAGTATTGCCTGGTGATCAATTGATCATGACTGCTAAGCTGGAGCGTGGGCGTGCTGGCATCTATAAGTTTGCTGTTCAAGCTACAGTGGATGGTGAGATTGCTGCAGAGGCCAATATTACTTGTGCGGTACGTACGAAAGGCGCGTAATGACTCGGATTCATGCATCTGCAGTTGTTGATAGCAAGGCTGAACTTGCGAGCGACGTGGAAATTGGGCCGTATTCAGTGATTGGACCAAAGGTCAAAATCGGTGCCGGAACAAAGGTAGGCTCACATACCGTCATAGAGGGTTACACCACGATTGGTAAGGAAAACAATTTTGCTCACTTTGCTGCTATTGGGGGCCCTCCTCAAGATATGAAGTATCGCGGTGAGCCAACTCAACTCATTATTGGTGATCGTAATACGATTCGCGAGTTCACCACAATTCATACGGGTACATCGCAGGATGAAGGTATTACCCGTATTGGCAATGACAACTGGATCATGGCTTATGTGCATATTGCACATGATTGCCAAGTTGGTAATCACACCATTTTTTCAAGCAATGCTCAAATCGCTGGTCACGTACAAGTAGATGACTGGGCAATTATGGGTGGAATGTCTGGGGTACATCAGTTTGTTCGTATTGGCCAGCACGCTATGCTGGGTGGTGCTTCAGCCTTGGTGCAAGATATTCCTCCTTTTGTCATTGCTGCTGGTGATAAGGCCTCACCTCATGGTATTAACGTTGAGGGCTTGAAGCGACGGGGATTCTCTAGTGAAACGATTTCCGCATTACGTCAGGCGTATAAAGTTCTCTATAAGGATGGACTGAGTTTCGAAGAAGCAAAGCTAGCCATACAAAAGATGGTCGCAGAGCATGCTGCTGATGCACCTACTGCCGAAAAGCTTGCCCAGTTCCATGACTTTATTGCCGCCTCTACCCGCGGCATTATTCGCTAACGATAGGAATACTTTGCCAAAGTTAGCCTGTGTCGCGGGCGAACCCTCTGGTGATTTATTAGCCGCACCGGTATTAAGTGCTTTAAATCAAATTCCGGATATGGCCGGCCTTGAGGTGTATGGCATCGGCGGGCCTCGTATGCAGGCTGAAGGGTTGCGCTCTGATTGGCCAATGGAAACCTTGAGTGTCCGCGGCTATGTAGAGGCGATTCGGCAACTCCCCGCTATTTTGAAATTACGCAAAGAGTTAATTTCGAATCTATTGGGAGAGGGCCGACCTGATGTGTATTTGGGAGTAGATGCGCCTGACTTTAATCTGGGGGTAGAGCTGCAATTACGCAAGGCCGGCATTCCAACTTTGCATTTGGTATCTCCATCCATTTGGGCGTGGAGAGCAGGGCGCATCAAAAAGATCGCACAAGCAGTGGATCGGATGCTCTGCATTTTCCCTTTTGAGACTGAAATCTATGATCGTGCTGGCGTAGCCTCTACTTATGTAGGTCATCCACTTGCCAGTGAAATTCCGCTCGAGCCCAATAGCAAGCAAGCAAGACTAAAGCTAGAAGGCTGCCTCAATATTCCGGCATCCTCTCTTGATGGCGTCCTGGTTGCTGTATTGCCTGGAAGTCGCGGTTCAGAAATTGAACTCATTGCCCCTGTATTTTTTGAGACGATGCAATTATTGGCTGAGCGACTAAAAGGGCAGAAACTGCACTTTTTAATTCCGGTAGCGACGCCTCGCTTACGCGCACCCCTCGAGCAACTCTTGCTTAAAGCAAAAAGCCACCATCCTGATATTCAGATTCATTTACTCGATGGTATGGCCGATGAAGTGCTTGAGGCGGCCGATGTGGTCTTGATTGCGAGCGGCACTGCAACTTTGCAAGCAGCCTTATGGAAAAAGCCAATGGTGATTTCTTATAAGGTGCCTTGGTTAACTGCCCAGATCATGAAGCGCCAGGGTTATTTGCCCTATGTGGGGCTACCTAATATTCTCTGCGGAGAATTTGTGGTGCCAGAGTTATTGCAAGATGATGCTACACCAGAGAAATTAGCCAATGCATTACAGGAGTGGTTAGATCGCCCGAATAAGGTTGCAGAGCTAAAAGCGCGTTTTTCTGAAATGCATGAGACTCTACGTCGTCCAACTGGGCTGCTGGTTGCCCAGGCTGTAGCGCAAACAATTGCTAATCAGCGAGTCACTGCATGAGCATGATTTGGGTCTGCGGTGTTGATGAGGCAGGGCGTGGTCCATTGGTTGGCTCTGTAGTGGCGGGTGCAGTAGTGCTCGATCCTAATCATCCGATTGATGGACTGAAAGACTCTAAAAAACTAAGTGCTACACGTCGTGAATTTTTGTACGAGCAAATTATTGAAAAGGCGAAAGCCTGGGGTATTGGCGAAGCCAGCCCCGCAGAAATCGATGAGATCAATATTTTGCAAGCCACTATGCTGGCGATGCGCCGCGCAGTCGAAGATTTAACTACGCGCCTGGGCGGCTGGCCTGATAAAGCCTTGATCGATGGCAATCGTTGCCCGGAGTTGCCTATTGCTGCCGAGGCTATTATTAAAGGCGATGCAAAAGAGCCGGCAATTTCTGCGGCATCGATCTTGGCAAAAGTTACGCGGGATCGTCAGATGATGTCTTTGCATGAGCGTCACCCAGAATACGGATTTGCACAACACATGGGCTATCCAACCGAGTTTCATTTTGCGGCGCTCAAGCAGTATGGAGCCTGCTCTGAACACCGCCGTAGTTTTTCTCCGGTACGCAAAGTGCTAGAAATGCTGGGTCATTGATATGTCACTGAATATGGACCTCATTAGCTCTAAAGAAAATCCACTCTTTAAAGAGTTGCGCCTCTTGCAGGCAACAGGATCAAAAGGGCAAAAAGCCAGAGTGGCTAGTGGGTGCGCTTTATTAGAGGGCATTCATCTGGTCCAGACTTGGGTTGGTGCCCCCGCTTTAAAAACACTTTTTACTTCTGAAGTTGGAATGCGCAATGGTGAAATCGCCCAAGCGGTATATGCCCATTTGGAAATTTGTCCAGAAACCCGAATTTATCAATTGGATAGTGCGTTGTGGGATTTGCTTAGCGAGCTAGTCAATGCGCCGCATATCGCGGGTTTATTAGAGCTACCAAAATCCTCTCTCCAGTCTGCCCAGTCCATTGCCACCCTAGCTGGTGATGTAGTGATTTTGGATCGCATTCAGGATGCCGGTAATGTGGGTGCTATTTTGCGTACTGCCGCTGCTGCTGGTTTTACACAGATCATTGCCTTATCGGGTTGCGCCCATCTTTGGTCTACAAAGGTACTTCGCGCTGGTATGGGCGCACATCGTTTACTGGACTTGTATGAGGGTTGGTCGAGCCAACAAGTATTAAGTGCAGTGACAGCGCCACTACTTGCCGCGACTGCCGATGCTCAGCAAGATCTTTTCGCTATGAAGAATGAATTAATGCATCCAGTGGCCTGGGTCATGGGTAGCGAAGGTCAGGGCGTATCTGAGGAATTCTTGGCCCAAGCCAAGGGAGTCTCTATTCCAATCGATCCCCGCGTGGAGTCTTTAAATGTAGCTACAGCAGCAGCCGTCTGTTTATTCGAGACGGTCAGAGTGCGGCGAAGTTAAGCCTGGCTACTAGCCTAAGATTGTTTTATCCGACTTGATGGCTTGTAAGACGGTAGTTGCAATCTCTTCAATCGATTTGCTAGTCGTTAAGACCCAAGGAATCGATTGTTTTTTCATCATCGCGGTAGCCTCATTAATTTCATAGCGACAATTTTCGAGTTTGGCGTAGTTGCTTCCAGGTCTGCGCTCATTGCGAATTTCTGAAAGTCGCTCAGCATCGATCATGAGACCAAAGATCTTTTGGCGATAAGGGACTAGATCTTTAGGTAGCTGGCCACGTTCAAAATCTTCTGGGATGAGTGGGTAGTTTGCTGCTTTGAGACCATATTGCATTGCTAAGTACAAACTAGTCGGTGTTTTGCCGACACGGGAAATGCCAATGAGGATGACATCGGCTTCTGCTAAATTTTGGTTGGACTGGCCGTCGTCGTGGGCGAGGGAGTAGTTGATGGCCTCAATTCGGTTTTTATAGGCCTCCGTATCCGCATTGTGGTGAAGGCGGTTCATGGCATGCGTGGATTTCATGCCTAGGGCGGCTTCAAGCGGGGCCACGAAGGTCTGAAACATGTCCAAAATGAGGCCGTTTGCCTTACCTACGATCTGGTTTAGCTCGGAATTGACTAGGGTTGTAAAAACAATGGGTTGAACCCCGTATTTGCTAGCTGCCTGGTTAATGCTGCTGACGGCTTCATGGGCCTTATCGACGCTATCTACAAAAGGGATGCGGATATGCTTAAAAGTAGCCTCAAATTGGGCCAAAATCGACTGGCTGAAGTTCTCGGCGGTAATGCCGGTTCCGTCAGAAACAATAAAAACAATGCGGGTTTCGGTAGACATCGATTTGGCCTAAAAGTTGGGGTCAGCACTACAATAGAATCATATTAAAGTATGCCGCATTTTGGGCGGCCGCTAGACCAGTTTTCCTATCCTTTGAGAGTATTTTATGTCCAACCAACAGCAACAAAATAGCAGTGTGGCAGATGCCTATGTATTGCCTTTTGAACAACTCCGCATGACCGATGTTGAGTCAGTCGGCGGAAAGAACGCTTCTTTGGGAGAGATGATTTCTCAATTGGCTTCTACCGGTGTTCGAGTGCCAACCGGTTTTGCAACCACCGCATTAGCCTTTCGTGATTTCCTAAAGCACAATAATCTGACTGAGCGCATTCAACAGCGTTTAGAAGGTTTAAATATTGATGATGTTCGGGCATTGGCTCAGGCTGGTGCAGAGATTCGTCAATGGATCGAAACAGCGCCATTTCAACCTAAGTTGGAAGAAGAAATTCGCAAAGCATTTGCAGTGCTAGATGATTCTGGCAAAGGTTCGTTTGCTGTGCGCTCATCTGCTACGGCTGAAGATTTACCAGACGCCTCTTTTGCTGGTCAGCAAGAGACCTTTTTGAACGTTGAAGGCATTGAGGATGTTCTAAAGAAGATCCGTGAAGTATTTGCCTCGCTTTATAACGATCGTGCGATCTCGTATCGTGTTCACAAGGGCTTTGCCCATGCCGAAGTGGCCTTATCTGCCGGTATTCAGCGCATGGTGCGCTCAGATCTGGGCGCCGCTGGCGTGATGTTTACCTTGGATACCGAATCCGGTTTTGAGGATGTTGTGTTTATTACTTCAAGCTATGGCTTGGGTGAAACCGTGGTTCAGGGCGCTGTTAATCCAGATGAGTTTTATGTATTCAAGACAACATTGGCTAAAGATAAAAAGGCGATCATTCGTCGCTCTTTAGGTTCCAAGTTGATTCAGATGCAGTTTGCACCGAAGGGATCTGCTGAGAAAGTGCAAACGGTGGATGTGGCTCCAGAAAAGCGCAATCGCTTTTCTTTGGAAGATGCCGACATTACAGAATTAGCAAAGTATGCCGTGATCATTGAGAAGCACTACGGACGTCCAATGGATATCGAGTGGGGTAAAGATGGTCAAGATGGCCGTATCTATATCTTGCAAGCTCGTCCAGAGACTGTGAAGAGCCAATCTGCTGGTCAAGTAGAAATGCGCTACAAGCTCAAGGGCAGCTCTAAGGTATTGGCCAAAGGCCGTGCGATTGGTCAAAAGATTGGTGCTGGTCCCGTACGTATTATTCGTGACCCTAGTGAGATGGATCGCGTGCAGCCGGGCGATGTGCTGGTAGCCGATATGACTGACCCGAACTGGGAGCCGGTAATGAAGCGCGCCTCTGCCATCGTGACCAATCGTGGTGGACGTACTTGCCATGCGGCGATTATTGCCCGTGAATTAGGCGTTCCAGCAGTAGTGGGTTGTGGTGATGCGACTGAGCAATTGCAAGACGGCATGATGGTCACGGTTTCTTGTGCTGAAGGTGATGAAGGCCATATTTATGATGGCTTGATTGAGACTGAAGTGACTGAAGTTTCTCGTGGTGTATTGCCAGAGATCCCAGTGAAGATCACCATGAATATTGGTAATCCTCAATTGGCATTTGATTTCTGCCAGATTCCGAATGCCGGTGTTGGTTTAGCCCGTCTCGAGTTCATCATCAACAACTATATTGGTGTTCATCCCCGCGCAGTTTTGGAGTACCCAAATATTGATCCTGATCTTAAGCGTGCCGTGGAAAGTGTGGCTCGTGGTTATGCAAGCCCACGTCAATTCTATGAAGACAAGTTGGTAGAGGGTGTTGCAACCATTGCAGCGGCTTTCTATCCAAAGCCTGTCATTGTTCGCCTCTCTGACTTTAAATCCAACGAGTACAAGAAACTCATTGGTGGTTCACGTTATGAGCCAGATGAAGAAAACCCAATGTTAGGCTTCCGTGGCGCATCACGTTATGTGTCTGAGGATTTTGGTGAGGCCTTTGCTCTTGAATGCGCAGCAATGAAGCGGGTGCGTGAAGAAATGGGCTTAGACAACGTTGAGATCATGGTTCCGTTTGTGCGTACGATCAAGCAAGCAGAGCGCGTGATTAATATGATGGAAAAATTCGGCCTTAAGCGTGGTGTCAATGGTTTGCGCTTGATCATGATGTGCGAGATTCCATCCAATGCGATCTTGGCTGATCAGTTCCTTGAGTACTTCGATGGCTTCTCTATCGGTTCTAACGACATGACCCAGCTCACTTTGGGTCTGGATCGTGACTCTGGCATGGAATTGCTTGCCATTGATTTTGATGAGCGTGATCCAGCAGTGGAATTCATGATTGCTCGCTCGATTGAGGCTTGCCGCAAGCAAAACAAGTATGTGGGCATTTGCGGTCAAGGCCCTTCTGATCACCCTGACTTTGCGCGTTGGTTAGTAGAGAAAGGTATTACTTCGATCTCACTCAATCCAGATAGCGTAGTAGAGACTTGGGAAATGTTGGGTAAGAAGTAATCTCAAAGCAATCTGCAGTAAAACAATAAAGCGCAATTCATTTGCGCTTTATTGTTTTGTAGACTCGTGAATGAGGTGTGCGCTTAACAAGGCAGTGGCTGGAGAGGGGTTCGTGTTTGCTTTGGTGGCTAGGATGAGTTTGCGTTGTGCCCATGAATCGGTTAGTCGAATAAATCCCAGATCCATCGCCTTCAGCTGGGCAGCGCAGGCTTGCAGTGGTAGAACCCCAATGCCCAGATTAACCCCAATCATTTGGCACATGGCATCATAACTTCTCACTTGAATACGAAGCCGCATTTGCTTTTCTAATCTTTCGGCTGATCGCGAGGTGAGCTCCAGTAATGAGCTGCCGCGATTAAGGCCGACAATATCGTAATCTAGACACTCATCAAAAGAAATCTTTTTTCTTGTCGCAAGCGGGTGGGATTTACTGCAGGCGATGACCAGTTCATCTTTGCCGATGACTCTGGTATCTAAGCCAGCAGTAGGTGTTCCTTCTGCGAAGATGCCAATATCGGCGATACCATCTAACAAAGATTTAACGATATCTCCGCTGAGTTGTTCTTCAATCTCGACTTGAATTTCTGGGTGAGCTTTCAAAAAGCTGGCCAAGGACGATGGCAAAAATTCTGTTAGTGCAGACATATTCGCCCAAAGACGAACGTGCCCTTTGATACCGGTAGCGTATTCACTTAACTCATCACTAAATTGTTCAAAGCCTTGAAAAAGGCGTAGGGCGTGTTGCATGACTGCATGACCTGCATGTGTGAGGGTGACGCCTTTTGCTGAGCGCTCAAGCAGGGTAATGCCAACGGTTTCTTCTAATTCGGAAATCCTTCTGCTGGCAGCCGAGAGGGCGAGATTACATTGGGTAGCGCCTTTCGTAATACTCCCGGATTGGGCTGTGGCGCAAAATAGCTTGAGGGTGACAAAGTCGATCCTGGCTGGGTTAATTTGTGGTTTCATGAGCTTATTCTAGCCAAGCCTTCGCAAAATGAGAAGGCTACCCCACGGGAAAGCAATTTACAGGCCTTTATGAGCCCTTTATTTTCTTGGTATTGCAATTTGAGAAGTCTAGGAAAGTCTTATGGAGCCATTATCCGGATTAAAGGTGATTGAAATGGGGCAGCTGATTGCTGGTCCATTCGCTGCCAAAACATTGGCTGATTTTGGGGCCGATGTTGTCAAAATTGAACCGCCTAAAGTCGGTGATGCTTTGCGTAAATGGCGTTTACTGAAAGATGGCACTTCTATTTGGTGGCAAGTGCAATCACGCAATAAGCGCTCGCTCTCTTTAGACTTGCGACAGGTTGAAGCGCAGGACATCGTACGCACACTCGCCAAAGAAGCCGACATTCTGATTGAAAATTTTCGTCCCGGTACTTTGGAGGGATGGGGGCTTGACCCGAATGAGCTACTCAAAATTAATCCACGTTTAATTGTGCTGCGTATTAGCGGCTATGGACAGACAGGCCCCTATCGAGATAAACCGGGATTTGGCGTTGTTGCCGAAGCCATGGGCGGTTTACGTCATTTGACTGCTGAACCAGGAAGAGTGCCGGTGCGAGTGGGAGTTAGCATTGGCGATACCTTGGCATCGTTACATGGCGTCATTGGAATTTTGCTGGCGTTACAAGAGCGTCATCAAAGCGGTAAGGGTCAGGTTATTGATATTGCCTTGTATGAGGCGGTATTTAATTGCATGGAGAGCTTATTGCCGGAGTACAGTGCATTTGGAGAGGTAAGGCAGGCCGCTGGCAGCGCTTTGCCTGGCATTGCTCCTACGAACGCGTATCTTTGTGCCGATGGAGGCTATGTGTTGGTTGCCGGTAATGGCGATAGCATCTTTAAGCGTCTCATGAAGTTAATCGGCAGGGATGATTTGGGTAATGACCCAGAGCTAGAAAATAATGATGGACGCGTCAAGCGAGTAGTGGAGCTTGATCAAGCCATTGGTACTTGGGCGAAGGATCTCACTGCCGACCAAGCTTTAGAGGCTTTAGATTCAGTGGCGGTACCGGCTGGCAGAATTTATACCGTAGCCGATATTGCGAAGGATCCGCATTACAAAGCAAGAGGCAATATCGAAACGATTCAAATGCGAGATGGCACTAGCGTAGAGGTTCCTGGAGTATTTCCAAAGCTATCCCGCACACCTGGCTCCATCAAAACATTAGCTCCGGACATTGGACAAAATACGGAAGAAATATTACGCAGTATCGGCTTAAATGAATCACAGGTAGCCTCCTTAAAAGAACGCGGCATTGCCTTCACTAAATAAGTAAGCAAAGATAAAAATGACCAGAATTTATTTCAATGATGTAGTGACCAGAGATGGTTTTCAGATTGAGCCCAACTTTATTCCAACTGCCGATAAGGTGCGTCTGATTGATGAAATGAGTCAATGTGGCTTTGCCAAAATTGAAGTCACCTCATTTACCTCGCCTAAGGCTATTCCGATGCTGCGTGACGCCGAAGAGGTGATGGGAAAGATTCAACGGTTTCCAGGAGTTGAATACACCGTATTGGTGCCTAATCTTAGGGGTGCAGAACGCGCGCTGGAGTCTCGTGCTGATGAGTTCAATTTGGTGATGTCTACATCTGAAACGCACAATCTAGCGAACTTGCGAATGACCCGTGAAAAAAGCTTTGCAGGCTTGGCGGAGGTGATTCAGTTCGTGGATGGCAAAACGCCGATCAATGTATCGCTGTCAACCAGTTTTGGCTGCCCTATGGAGGGTGATGTGCCTCAAACAGTCGTTGAGGAATTTGCTAAGCGTTTTGCGGATTTAGGGGTAAGGGGCATAACCATTTGCGATACCACTGGCATGGCTAATCCAGCTCAAGTCAGTGCCATGTCTGAATCCTTGCAAAAATTATTTCCCCATCTTCAGCTCACAATGCATTTTCACAACACGAGGGGAATGGGTTTAGCCAATGTATTGGCAGCAGTTCAATCAGGCATCACGCGTTTCGATGGCTCTCTGGGTGGTTTGGGGGGTTGTCCGTATGCACCAGGAGCTAGCGGCAATATTTCTAGCGAAGATGCCATTCACATGCTCGATGCAATGGGTTACAACACCGGTATCGATATACCTAAATTACTCATCTTGGCTCGTGAGTTGCCGACCATCGTTGGGCATACGGTACCGGGGCAAGTGGCCAAGGCAGGGCGCTCCTGTGACTTGCACCCAGCACCCGAATATGTGGCTGACTTGCGTTAATTCACCTACTTGGAGCGCTCATGATTGATCACCTAGACCATCTTGTTTTAACGACTGCCAATGAAGCTGCTTGCGTTGATTTTTATACTCGCGTACTGGGGATGAATTTAGAGTCATTTATTGGCGGCACGCCGCCGGTTGAGCGCAAGGCATTTAAGTTTGGTAATCAAAAAATCAATTTGCACATCAAGGGTAAGGAATTTGAGCCCAAGGCAAATATTCCTACCCCTGGTTCTTTAGACTTATGCTTTATTGCGGACTGCCCGCTCACCGAAGTCATTGCGAAACTAGAGAAGGCAGCCTGGCCCATTATTGAAGGGCCAGTCATGCGCACGGGTGCGACTGCAAAAATTCATTCAGTCTATGTGCGTGATCCTGATTTCAATTTAATTGAGATCAGTGAAATTTGCCGCAGCTGACTTAGGCTTTTCTGACGACCTTCTTCTTAGAGCCAGCAGTCTTTTTTGCGGCTGGCTTTGACTTGGTCGCCGGAGTCGCTTTGGGTTTTGGAGGCTGACGGTGAATCGGCACAGGACCCATCTTTTTGGCTGGTGCAGAGATTGCGCTCGATTTATGGGCGCCGCTCCAGCTAGGTTCTGAAATGGAATTAAAAGCAGCGCGCAGTTTTTCGCCCCAAAGCTGGTGAATCATCTGGAAATAAGGGTTGGATTCATCCATGGTGACGAGCTTGCTGGCTGTAAGTGAGTTCTTTTCATAAACGAGCAAATCCAAGGGAAGACCAACCGAGATATTGCTGTTCAGGGTAGAGTCCATCGAAATCAATGCGCATTTGGTTGCTAGATTTAATGGTGTGACGTAGTTCAGTACGCGATCCAAGATGGGTTTGCCATATTTAGATTCACCAATTTGGAAATAGCAAGTTTCAGGAGTTGCTTCGATGAAGTTCCCGGCTGAATAAATATTAAATAGCCTTGGACGCTCATCCTTTACTTGCCCACCAAAAATCAAATTGCAATTGAAATCGATTCCGGCTTTCTCAAGCGCTTTGTTATCGCGATCGAAGACTTGCTTAATGGCATCACCAACAACTACCGCAGCATCATGGGCGTTATCAACAGTCCACAGATTTTTGCCATTCAAAAGCTGACCTTGTAACAGGATTTCTTTAACGGCTTGAGTAATTGCCAAGTTACCCGCACTCATGAGGGTGAAAAAACGATCTTGATCCTTTTGAAACAAGGTCATTTTTCTAAAGGTGCCTATCTGGTCTACCCCAGCATTTGTTCTGGTGTCTGATAAGAATACGAGACCGTCTTTAAGGCAAATTCCAACGCAATAAGTCATTCCAAAGATCCTTGGTTATATTTCAGGAGAATTATCTCCTAATAGCCGAAATATAGAGAAATTAAGCCAATTGTTGGATCGCAATACTGGCGCTGAGCTCTTCTCCGCCGCCGCCAGAGCGCACCCCTTTGACGGGTGCTGCGGAATAGTAATCGCGGCCAATGGCCAAGCGAATATGGCGTGCATCAATGAGGCAAGCATGCGTGATATCCACACTTACCCAGGTGCCTTTTTCTATGTCGCTGCAAAAATCAATCCAGGCATGGCTCGCTAGATTAGGAGATTCTTCTGCAAAGAAATAGCCGCTGACGTACCTAGCGGGAATATTGGAAGCACGGCAAAGACTGAGCATAATGTGCGCATGGTCTTGGCAGACGCCAGATTTCATGGCAAACGACTGGGCCGCAGTCGTTGCAAAGTTGGTTTGACCAGGGGAGTACACAATTAAACCTTGCACTGCTTCAGCGAGTTTTAGTACTTGATCTACTGAATTTTTCTTTGGAATGCTATAAGAAAAATATTCCAACATTTCATCGGTAGGCTCAGTCAGATTGGTTTGTTGCAAAAGATAGTAGGGTGAAACTGCTTTGGCATCATCAGAAAACTCAAATGCGTCATGAGTTTGCACCTCGCCCTCAGCCTCAATCATCATCGAGGTGTAAGGAGTCTCTTGAACAAATACACTGCAGTTATTGCCAAATGCGTCAATTGAGCTTGACGCCTTAATGGGTGTGCTAATTTTCCATTTATCAATTTGCTGCCCAGCAGTACTGGGCGGGGTCAAGCGCAACTCCTGGATGGAGTAGCGGACCGGTGTTTCATAACGGTATTCAGTGCGATGGCGGATCTTCAGATGCATATATTTTTCGTAATACTTTAGGCTACTGCCAGTGGAATGAGATAAGCGCTACTGAACTCATCGGCAATGTGATTGATCCGTTCTAAAAAGGCTTCAATAAATTCTTCTAAGCCCTGTTCAAACACTTCATCAATGTCGGAATAGTCTAAGCTCGCTTTGAGTTTTCCAAGTAGGCGCTCAATTTCTTTAGATTGCTGATTCTTCACTTCAGAGATGAGTGGGATGAGTTCATTTACACAGCACACTAAAGAGCGTGGCATTTGCTTATTGAAAATCAAGAGCTGCGCAACCTGTTTTGGTGTTACCTGATCTGAATAAATTTGGCGGTAAATCTCAAAGGCGGAAACGGAGCGCAGCAGGGCGGCCCAGTGATAGAAGTCAAAGAACTCACCATCGGTGCCTTCTTCGGAAGATTTATGAGCGCCCAGCACTTTGAGTGCAGCCTGATCTTCATACTTCGTTTCTAAAATTCGGGCGGTGTTATCGGCGCGCTCTAGGAGAGTGCCTACATTGATGAAGTAGAAAGCCTCATTCTTAAGCATCGTGCCGTAGAGAACGCCTCTAAAAAGGTGGCAACGGTGCTTTACCCACTCCAGAAGTCTGCTGGGATCAGCTTGATGTCGTGCTTCTAAAATGCGTTGCAGTTCAAGCCAGGTCGTATTTTGGGTTTCCCATACTTCTGAAGTAATTTTGCCGCGAATGACCCGGGCGTTTTCGCGGGCAGCAAACAGACAAGAAACAATGCTGGAAGGATTGCTGGTTTCATAAATCATGAAATCCAAGACATTCTCGCGATTAATCACATCATATTTACTGAGAAACGCATCCTCTAGCTTAGAAATGGTTAATAACTTTTTCCAGCTCTGTTCCAGGAACTCCGCAGGCTGTGGCAGGAGTGAGGTTTGGTGGTTGACATCGAGCATGCGGGCAGTATTTTCTGCACGCTCGGTATAGCGAGCCATCCAATATAAGCAATCAGCGGTACGACTTAACATATTTACTCTTCCCTTATTCCTCTAATACCCAGGTATCTTTAGTGCCGCCACCTTGGGAGGAGTTCACGACTAAAGAACCTTCTTTAAGGGCAACCCTAGTTAGGCCACCTGGAACCATCTTGATGGTTTTTCCTGAGAGCACAAAGGGGCGTAAATCAATATGTCTTGGGGCAACACCAGACTCCACAAATGTTGGGCATGTAGAGAGTGCAAGGGTTGGTTGCGCAATGTACTTATCAGGATTGGCAACTAGATGTGTGCGGAACTCTTCAATCTCTGCTTTCGTAGAAGCGGGGCCGACCAACATGCCATAACCGCCAGCGCCATGAGTAAGCTTTACTACCAGCTTCTCTAAGTTGGCTAATGTGTATGCCAAATCATCGGGCTTACGACATTGGAAGGTGGGCACATTATTGAGAATCGGCTTTTCACCGAGATAAAACTCGATCATCTCTGGAACATATGGATAGATGGATTTGTCATCTGCAATGCCCGTTCCAATGGCATTGGCTAAGGTCACATTACCAGCACGATGCGCAGATAAAAGTCCGGCTACTCCGAGGGTCGAATCAGAGCGAAACGCCAATGGATCCAAGAAGTCATCATCAACACGACGATAGATCACATCTACTCGCTCAGGTCCTTGGGTGGTTCGCATAAATACTTGTTCATTTTTGACAAACAAATCCTTGCCCTCAACCAATTCCACACCCATTTGTTGTGCTAGATAGCTATGCTCAAAGTAAGCGGAGTTATACATGCCTGGAGTGAGCACAACAACGTTAGGTTTCTTGACATCATCTGGCTTAACAGACTTGAGGCATTCTAGTAATAAGTCTGGGTAGTGTTCAACCGGAGCAATACGATATTTCTGAAAGAGATCGGGAAAGAGTCGCATCATCATCTTGCGATCTTCCACCATGTATGACACGCCAGATGGAACCCGTAGGTTATCTTCTAGTACATAGAATTCACCTTCGCCGGCGCGCACAATATCAATACCGGCAATTTGCGCATAGATATCGCGCGGCACACTCACATTACGCATCTCAGGACGATATTGCGCATTGTTATAAATTTGTTCAGCAGGGACAATGCCTGCTTTGATAATTTCTTCATCGTGATACACGTCATAGATGAAGCGATTGAGCGCTTTTACGCGTTGACGTAAGCCAGCCTCCAGTTGCTCCCATTCTTTGGCGGTAAAAATGCGTGGTACCTGATCGAAGGGAATAGTCCGCTCGGATCCCAGGTCGTCACCATAGACTGCGAAGGTGATGCCCACGCGTCTAAAGATGAGGTCCGCTTCAGCGCGCTTCAGTCCCATGAGGGTGTCGCTCTGTTGCTTTAACCAGTTATGAAAAATTTGGTAGTGGGGTCGCGCCTTACCTGAGGCGTCGAGCATTTCGTCAAAAGGCAATTTCATACTCATCAAACTAATGCCTTTAAGAAGACTGCTTGGAGTGATTTGAAGCAGCTTGGTGCTGCAATGCACCATAATAGTGCATAAATACTGAACTTAGGCTTTTTACGCCTCAGGCGTTCAAATCGCCTCTCGCGATTCTGCCTTTTTGGACCTCCCACTCACGTTCCTTAGTGGCAGCGCGTTTATCGTGTTGCTTCTTGCCGCGGGCCAAGCCAATTTCGCACTTCACATTTCCTTTGGAAAAGTGCAAATTTAAGGGAACCAGGGTGTAGCCTTTTTGCTCTACTTTGCCAATTAACTTGCGGATTTCAATGGCATTGAGAAGGAGCTTGCGCGTGCGGGTGCTATCGGGGACGATATGAGTGGAGGCTGAAAGTAGGGGGGTGATATGGCAGCCGATGAGAAAAAGCTCCGCCTTGCGTATGACTACATACGCTTCTTTGATGTGCACGCGACCAGCACGAATGGCTTTTACTTCCCAGCCCTCCAGCACTAATCCGGCCTCAAAACGCTCCTCGATAAAATAATCAAAGAAGGCTTTTTTGTTATCGACGATACTCATATTTATTTAGCTTCCAAGATCGATTATGGCAGACGTCTACAAGACCGTTTTAATTGGCCAATCAGCCGACCGCATGTATGGTTTGGTGACTGATGTAGCGCGCTACCCTGAGTTTTTGCCTTGGTGTGGTGGGGTAGAAATATTTGAGCAGACCGAAACCGTCCTAGACGCCAAAATTAATATCAGCTTTAAGGGCATTAATCAGTACTTTCATACGCGTAACGTGAACCATCGCCCAGAGACTATTGATATGGTTTTTGTGGATGGCCCGTTTAAGCACTTCTCTGGCCAGTGGAACTTCATTCCCTTGCGTGAGGATGCTTGCAAGGTCGAATTTAAACTCCATTGGGAATTCAAGAGCGTCATTTTGGACAAGATTATTGGTCCTGTCTTCGGCCATATTGCCGGTACCTTTGTAGATTGTTTTGTAAAGCGTGCTGAAGAGTTGTATGGCTGATCCAACTTTGGATATTTGGATCTGCGATGCGCGGCAGAGTGAGCCGGTGCTCAGGCCTTTTCAGCTGAGCGTTGCCCCTGGTGAACAGTCTACTGTTGGTTTAGCCATCGTGAGGGCGGGTCTGGCCTCTGGTCAGGATGATCCCGTTTTGGCTAGAAAGGGCTGTTTTGGCGTCTTTGGCAAACGTAAAGATTGGGATAGCCCGATTTATCAAGGTGACCGGCTAGAGCTCTATGCACCGCTCTTGATAGACCCAAAGGCGGTTAGGCGTAAAAAGGCCAATCAGAACCTGGATGCCAAATTCCAGGCTGCCGCAGCCAAAAGGAAGGCTAGGAGGCTATAATCTGTTTTTGCGACTAGGGGTTTTGCATGCGACTCATTCAAAAAGCACTCACTTTTGACGATGTGCTCCTCGTACCGGCCTATTCATCGGTACTCCCTCGAGATGCCAGCTTGGCAAGTAAGTTAACTCGAGATATTTCTCTCAATACACCGTTGGTGTCCGCTGCCATGGATACCGTCACCGAAGGCCGCTTGGCGATTGCAATGGCCAGTGAAGGTGGTATTGGTATTGTTCATAAAAACTTGAAACCCGCCGAGCAAGCTCGTGAAGTGGCCAAGGTTAAACGTTACGAATCTGGTGTCTTACGTGATCCGATCACAATTGGTCCGGATGTGACATTGCGTCAAGTGATTCAACTTTCTCGTGAACATGGTTTTTCGGGTTTCCCAGTTCTCACTGGTAAAGAAGTCGTTGGCATTATCACCAACCGCGATTTACGCTTTGAAGAAGATTTGGATGCACCAGTCAAAACCAAGATGACTCCTCGTGAGCGTTTAGTAACCGTTAAAGAAGGCTGCTCATTGGATGAAGCTAAACGCTTGATGAGTCAGCATCGTTTAGAGCGCGTGCTTGTGGTGAACGACAAGTTTGAACTGCGCGGTTTAATTACTGTGAAAGATATCTTGAAGGCTACCGAGCATCCGAATGCTTGTAAAGACAGCGAAGGCAAGTTGCGTGTTGGTGCCGCGGTTGGAGTGGGTCCAGATAATGATGAGCGTATTGAGCTCTTGGTCCGCGCTGGTGTTGACGTCATTGTGGTTGATACAGCCCACGGCCACAGCCAGGGTGTTTTAGATCGTGTGAAATGGGTGAAGAAGAACTACCCACAAGTTCAAGTGATTGGCGGCAATATTGCGACAGGCGATGCAGCAAAAGCATTGGCTGATCACGGTGCTGATGGCGTAAAAGTGGGTATTGGTCCCGGATCAATTTGTACAACCCGTATTGTTGCCGGTGTTGGCGTTCCGCAAATTAGCGCTATTGTCAATGTAGCGACTGCACTTAAAGGTACAGGCATTCCCTTAATTGCGGATGGTGGCGTACGTTACTCAGGTGACGTAGCTAAAGCGTTAGCAGCCGGTGCAAGTTCGGTCATGATGGGCGGTATGTTTGCTGGTACTGAAGAAGCCCCTGGCGAAGTATTTCTCTATCAAGGACGTTCTTATAAGAGCTATCGTGGCATGGGTTCTTTGGGCGCGATGGCTGATGGTTCTGCCGATCGTTATTTCCAAAGCGACATCGTTGCCAATGCTGAAAAGCTGGTACCAGAGGGTATTGAAGGTCAAGTACCTTACAAAGGCAGCGTACTTGCGATCTTGCATCAACTGACTGGCGGCATTCGTTCTTCTATGGGATACCTGGGCTGTAAAACGATTGCAGAGTTGCATGAAAAAGCCAATTTTGTGGAAATCACTTCAGCAGGCGTACGCGAGTCGCACGTTCACGATGTGAAGATCACCAAGGAAGCGCCAAATTACCACATTGATTAACAACTAAATAAAAGCTGAAATTAAGGCTGCTCTTTTCGTGCACGACAAAATACTGATTCTCGACTTTGGTTCACAAGTAACTCAACTCATTGCAAGACGTGTACGTGATGCACGCGTGTATTCAGAGATCCATCCCTACGATTGCGATCCTGAATTCATTCGCAAATTTATTCAAGAGCAGGGCGGCAAAGGCATTATTCTTTCTGGTGGGCCTAGCTCGGTCACAGAAGATGGTAGTCCGCGTGCACCGCAAATCGTTTTTGAACTTGGCGTGCCGGTTCTCGGTATTTGTTATGGCATGCAAACCATGGCAACCCAATTGGGTGGTGCGGTTGCATCTGCCGAGTCCTTAGGTAAGGCGCGTGAGTTTGGTTATTCAGAGGTGCGTGCACACGGTCATACAAATTTACTCAAAGGCATTCAAGATTTTTCTACAAGCGAGGGTCATGGCATCCTGAAGGTGTGGATGAGTCACGGCGATTCAGTAACAGCAATGCCACCATCCTTTAAGTTGATGGCTTCAACCGAATCCTGTCCTATTGCTGGTATGGCAGATGAAGAGCGCCGCTTCTATGCATTCCAATTTCATCCTGAAGTTACCCATACCATCCAAGGCACTGCGGTTATTGAGCGCTTTGTGCATGGCATCTGTCAGTGCAAGCCCGATTGGGTGATGGGCGACTACATCGCTGAAGCTGTTGAAAATATTCGTAAGCAAGCAGGTGATGAAGAAGTCATTCTTGGCTTATCTGGCGGCGTGGATTCTAGCGTAGCTGCTGCCTTAATTCATCGCGCGATTGGCGATCAATTAACTTGCGTGTTTGTAGACCATGGATTATTGCGCCTCAATGAAGGTGACATGGTGATGGAGATGTTTGCGCGTAACCTAGGTGTTAAGGTGATCCGTGTAGACGCTGCAGCCACTTTCATGGGTAAGCTGGCAGGCGTTGCTGATCCTGAAGCGAAGCGCAAGATCATTGGTAAAGAATTTGTAGAGATTTTCCAGACAGAGTCAGGAAAAATCAAGAATGCTAAATGGTTGGCACAAGGCACTATTTATCCAGACGTGATTGAGTCTGCTGGTAAGGGTAAGAAGGGCGCGCATACCATTAAGAGTCACCATAACGTAGGTGGCCTGCCTGAGGATATGCATCTGAAGTTGCTTGAGCCATTGCGTGAGCTGTTTAAAGATGAAGTGCGTGAGCTTGGTGTTGCGCTAGGTTTACCTCGTGAAATGGTTTATCGCCATCCATTCCCAGGGCCGGGCTTAGGTGTGCGCATCTTAGGTGAAGTGAAGGCAGAGTTCGCAAGCTTGTTGCAGCGTGCTGATGCTATCTTTATTGAAGAGCTGCGTAATACGATTGATCAGGCGAGCCAGAAGTCCTGGTATGACCTTACCAGTCAAGCGTTCGCCGTTTTTCTTCCGGTAAAGTCCGTTGGTGTGATGGGTGATGGTAGAACGTATGAATACGTGGTTGCTCTAAGAGCCGTGCAAACCCAAGACTTTATGACTGCACATTGGGCGCACTTACCGCATGAGTTATTGGGTAGGGTATCGAATCGCATCATCAATGAGGTGCGCGGCATTAATCGGGTTGTCTACGATATCAGTGGAAAACCGCCAGCAACGATCGAGTGGGAGTAGAAAATCTTACGTAAGCTATTGATTTATATAGATTTTGTAGTTACACAAAACAGACGTACTCCCAACTAAGTTGTTGATTTGGTTGGGCTTTGGCATTAAAGTTCACAACGCTATATTGAATCGCGTCTAGCTATGTTTAAAGCGGCAGTTGAGTTGGTTTGATTAGATGTGAAAGAACTGAAGTCCTGTGTGTAAATCAGGCTCATATTTGTTTGGTGAACGATTTAAGCTGACGTGCGCACCTATTTCTGCGTTATTCCAGTGCGATTTTCTATCTAGAATATTTCTTAGCAATCGTTCATCAAGTTTACATTCCAGCTTGTCCCCAACTTCTTCGTCCATTTGTAAATGTTTGAATGTTGGATATATTGAATATCTTTCGCCGAACACATCCAATACAACATTGAATGTTGATGATACTCCAAATCTTCCCATTCTTTCTTTCATACCTTTCGCTGCTTTTTCAATGTCAGCAATTAGTTGTTCTTTGTTTGGCGTAGGCTCAAGTTGGTGAGGATATTTTATTTTCGATAAATCATCTTTTATGTAGCGCCTCATTTCCTCTAAGTTTATGGGCTCATACTTTTTGTCAGCAACCCCATATTCAATATCAAGCGTATCATTTTCACGAAGCAAAATAACTTTAGTGGGTTCAATGTTTTTTGTTTCGAGCCATTTCGCACACTCATCCCAAGTGGTTGTCCCCAAATATTTATTTTTGTAATGTAAATCTCCTCCAAGAACATAAGCCCCTGCGAAAGGTAGCATATATTTTGGCTTCATTGCGTCAATAATACTTTTTACGTGATTAAAGTTTCGTTCAAGCACCCTATCATTTTCAGCAATTTTTTCTTCTTCTGTTAGGTTATCAAAACAGCTTGGATATGGACCTGCTGCGTTGTAGTTAAGCATAGCAAGTGTTATTGGTCCATATTTTTCGCGTAGCATACTTGCTGATTCTATTGTTGGTGTATTGTCGTTAGCATTGATGGCCGATACACCGTCACAGGAAATAAGTAAAGCTGAATCAATAAGATTTCCAATGGTTGCGTCGTGAAAGTTGTGCTTGGCAAACGGCGAAAACATAGTCAACTTAAACTCTCTGAAGTTTATGGTTTCTTCATTTTTTATTTTTATTAGATTTTTGTAACCAAGCGCCGTTAGTTTTTTTATCAAAAAGTTTGGACCGTGGTCTAAAACGATTAGAGGCATTGACTTTTCAAAGTCAAAGTTTCGTTCGTCAAAGTGGTCTGGATGTAAGTGAGAAATATATATTGCGTCAACATTTTTAACATCGTTGATTGTTGTCTTTAGTTTCGGAAAGTGGCACCAGCTTCCGTCAAATACACCATCAACCAACCAGGGGTCACATAATATTTGAGTGCCATTCTTGCCGATAAATATTCCGCAAGCATTTGCTATGAACTTAAAGGAAAGTTTGTGTTTGTCTAGAGTCATTGACATCATCTTCAGTGTGTAGTGCTTCATTTTACGTGTGCGTCGTAGCTGCGTAAAGTGCTTTTTCTTTTTGTAGCGCAACGTTTAACCATAAGCGTGTAAAATCCAACAAACACAATGGGTTACGCAAAGGTATGTTGCTACTAGAACGAGCAAAAAAGTCACGAAAAACTTACGCACAGAAAATTTGGCGTGCTGAAAGCCGCTTAAATTCTGGGTTTTTTACCAGAGTAACTATTGAGTGGGAGTAGGCGTTTTAATAACGTACTAATCCCATTTTGCGCAAATGATCGAGTTACGCCAAACTGCTCTCGAAATCCTGTTGATGACAGATGCGCAAATTAAGGTAAATCGAGTTCATCAATTATTCGATACTTATCAACAGAACCAAATTTCATTGAACTCTGATGTGCGGTTGGAATGCTTGGATTCGAATCTACCGGGTAGACCACCAAAACCGGAATTAATTCCCCCCTTACAAGTGCCCAAACGACGGATGGATACGGTTGAGGGTAGAGTCTCTTTGTTGCATTCTTTGGCGCATATTGAATTTAATGCGATTAACCTTGCCTTAGATGCTATTTGGCGCTTCCAAGGTATGCCTGACCAATACTATGGGGATTGGCTTCGAGTTGCAAAAGAAGAGGCCTATCACTTTACTTTGGTAAATGAATATATCGAGTCTCTAGGCTTTGCTTATGGCGACTTTCCAGCGCACAACAGCCTTTGGGAGATGGTAGAAAGAACCAGTGATGCAGTGATTGCCAGAATGGCATTGGTTCCTAGGACGATGGAGGCAAGAGGCCTGGATGCGGTACCGTCGATTCGGGATCGCTTTAAGCAAATCAAAGAAGTGCGTGCAGTGGAGATACTGGAAATTATTTTGCGCGATGAGGTTGGGCATGTTGCGATTGGCAATCATTGGTTTAACTATCTATGCAATCAAACCAATGTCTCTCCAATAAGCACCTATCGAGAGTTGGCTCAACAATATTCCGCTCCACGTTTGCGGGGGCCATTTAATATAGAAGCGCGTAGGCGAGCAGGTTTCACCGATGAAGAGCTCAGCTTGCTCGAGGCAACATAGACATTAATCTTTTAAGGGGGTTTTATGAATTTATCGCGTCGCACCTTTATTGCATCTGCTGCTTTAATGCCGGTTGCATGTGGCATCCCTCTGTCTTATGAAAAAGGCGTTTCTGTTCCGGCCCCAAGCCCATTGCCAACGGTAAGGCCTCCCCAAGTAGGTCAGGAATGGTCCTATATCAAGAAAGATGTTTTCAATGGAAAGACATTGGGCATCATTACTGAAAGGGTTGCGAATATAGGCTCTAGTATTACGATCGCCCGAACCGAAGATGGCAATATGCTGCCAAACGAAGTTCAATCTTCATGGGGGTATGTCAGTGTGGATTCGCAATGGCCGAAGGTGATGCACTTTAGTCCAGCTCTCCCGCTTTGGCCCCTCGAGCTCTCCAGCTCTTGGAGTAAGCAATTTAATACCAAGTACACCATTGCTGGCTATCCGGATGGCAGGCTGAATTGGCAAGAATATATGAGTGCCCAGGGGTGGGAAAAGATTACCGTTCCAGCAGGGGAGTTCGTGACTTTGCGCTTTAGCAACCTCATCAACTATGAGAGTGAAGATGCCAACAAAATTGCTTGCATGCACAAAGAGACTATTTGGTTTGCTCCGCAAATCGGACGCTGGGTTGCTCGCGAGACCTCAGGGTCTTATGAGATTCAAGCGGATGGTGGCGCAACGATTTCTGAGGGTAGTTTTCAATGGCAATTAACTTCATACAAGTAATGCGTAGGGGCTTGCTAGCCCTCTTATTGCCATTGGGCTTGGCGGCCTGTATTGCTACGCAACCTTACCCACAAGGGGAGTTGGTTGCTCCACCGCATCCAACCCCTCCGATTCGTGCGCCTAAGGTAGGGCAAGAATGGGTCTATCAAATTCGAAACGTCTTTAATCAAGAGCTAGTTGATACGGTTACAGAGAGAGTTGTCTCAGTGGGGCGTGAAGTGCGCATCGCTCGGTCTGGAGCAAAAGCAGGGCAGCTGCCAGATGAGATTCAATCGCCCTGGGGATTTGCTTTGCAAGATCCTCACTGGAATCCCCCGCAACAGTTTCAGCAGGCAATGCCCCTATGGCCTGAGCAATTAACACCAGGATGGAATCGTTTTTATCAAACACGTTATGAGGTAGTGGGTTACCCCTCAAATAATTACTACTGGGCGCTGAACATTAGTGCTAATGATTGGGAGCGGGTGCAGGTACCAGCTGGTCAATTTTTGACCCTCAAATTTCATAATCAAATGCCTTATTTTGAGAGTAATGACCTATTCAGAATCGGCAATATACGCGATGAAGATGTCTGGTTTGCCCCAGAAATTGGACGCTGGGCGGTTCGAAGGGGTATGGGGCGATACATCACTGACGGGGTTTGGTGGGCAAATGCCTATTGGGAAGATTATTGGCAGTGGGAGTTGATCTCCTGGAAGTAGTCAAAGCGCTTAAAATGGGCGCATTGTTATGTATACCGTAAAAGAACTATTTCCAACGCTTCAAGGTGAGGGCGCGCACGCAGGGCGTGCTGCTGTTTTTTGTCGCTTTGCTGGCTGCAACTTGTGGAGCGGGCGCGAAGAAGATCGCGAAACGGCTATCTGCCAATTTTGCGATACCGATTTTGTGGGGAGCGATGGGGTAGGCGGCGGCAAATTTTTAACGGCCGAAGAACTTGCTAGTGCAATTGAGAGTGCATGGAGAAGTACCTTAGCTGGACCGCAGCAGCGCTACGTCGTGTTTACTGGTGGAGAGCCCCTGTTGCAATTGGATGAACCGCTCATCGGAGCCCTGCATCAAAAAGGTTTTGAAGTAGCGATTGAGACCAACGGTACTATCAAAGTGCCTAAAGGGGTTGATTGGGTTTGCGTAAGTCCGAAAGCCGGTTCAGAGTTGATCGTATTACAGGCACATGAATTAAAGCTCGTTGTGCCACAAGCAGGTCATGCTTCCCTGGAGTCTTTAATGGCACGATTTGAAAAAATGGATTATCGCAATCGCTTCTTGCAACCGATGGATGGCGCTAATCTCAAAAGCAATACTGAGCTTGCGGTAAGTCTGTGTCAAAAGCGCCCATTATGGAGATTGAGTATTCAATCTCACAAGCTAATTGGAATTCGTTAAAAGGGCTAAGCCCGCTTCTGAGTAAATGATTGAATGACTATTAAACAACCCAATATCTCGATTACACGCCGACTGGAGTTTGACTCAGGTCACCGCATTCCAAATCATGATGGGCAGTGCCGGCATTTGCATGGCCATCGTTATGCCATTGAAGTTACTTTGACTGGTGAGGTCGCAGACCACCCTGGTAAAGCCGATGACGGTATGGTCTTGGATTTTGGCGACATTAAGCGTTTAACGAATCAATACGTGGTGGAGCCCTGGGACCATGCATTTTTGGTGGCTAAAGAAGATGCTGGTTTAGTAGCATTTTTAGGTAGTCTGCCAAATCACAAGACAGTCATCATGGAGCACGTTCCTACTGTTGAAAATCTTGCAAATGCTGCATTCGCAATTTTGCAGCCTGTATTTAGTAAGGCATTTGGCGGGCGTTTGGAGCTATCCGCTATTCGCCTATACGAAACCCCCAACTGCTGGGCTGACGTTCATCATTCCTAAATGAGTCAAGCAGAACTTGATCAGCAATTTATGCAGCAGGCAATCGAGCAGGCACAGTTAGCCGCTCTTGCTGGAGAAGTTCCCGTGGGTGCAGTATTGGTTCGCGATGGCCAAGTCATCGCGAAGGCTTTTAATAAACCCATTACTAATCATGATCCCAGTGCACATGCTGAAATGCTTGCCTTAAGGGATGCAGCCCAATCTGAAAAAAACTATCGCTTGCCGGGTAGTACCTTATATGTCACCTTAGAGCCCTGCGCGATGTGCTCTGGCGCAATTTTGCATGCCCGGGTTGAGCGGGTTGTCTATGGTGCTAAGGACCCCAAAACCGGTGCAGCTGGAAGTGTTTTGGATGTATTCTCTGAAAAACAAATCAATCATCAAACCAGTATTGAGGGTGGCATGATGGGTGAGGCCTGTGGGCAGCTGCTCCGCAGTTTCTTTAAGGAACGACGTTGAAATCGATTCATTTAATTGCTCCCTCAGGCGCTAGTCCTGATGAAAAAAGTCCTTTAGCCGCAATAGAGTGGCTTAAAAGCCAGGGCATCACCATTCATAATCCGGAATGCGTACAGAGAGTGCACCAGCGCTTTGCAGGAACTGATAGCCAACGTTTGACCGAGTTAAATCAATTGGCCGCTCTAAGCTCTAATCAATTGGTGATGGCAATGCGGGGTGGCTACGGCATTCATCGACTACTCCCCAATATTGAATGGGACAACATTGCGAAAGCAGTCGCGCAGGGATTGCAGATTTGCGGCCATAGCGACTTCACAGCGTTTGAATTGGCTTTACTTGCCAAGACCGGGGCGGTAACGTTGTCCGGCCCTATGCTCAATTACGATTTTGGAAAAATGGATGATGGGGTTCTGAGCGCTCCTGATGCATTTATGTGGAAGCATTTCTTAAACGCAGTTCAAGAACGCAAATTAGAGTGCCAAATTACTGCGCCCCAAGATTTTTTAGGGGGAGTGCCTAGCGGCTCTGCTCATGGCATGCTCTGGGGCGGAAACCTCACGGTAGTTGCAGGGTTAATTGGCACTCCTTATCTTCCCTCGCTGGAGCAAACGCAGGGCGGTATTTTATTTTTAGAGGATGTAAACGAACATCCTTATCGTCTGGAGAGGATGTTGATTCAATTGTTAGATGCATGCATCTTAACTAATCAAGCTGCAATATTGTTGGGTGGATTTTCTGCCTATCGTTTGTACGACAACGATAATGGCTATGCATTGGATCATGCAGTTCAAGCCATTCGTGAGCGTCTACCAAAATCGATTCCCATCCTGACAGACCTTCCTTTTGGCCATCAAGCCAATAAGCTCACCTTACCAGTGGGTGCTCAGGCTAACCTGGAATATAGTCCGGCAGGATTTCATCTGCGCGCAGCTTGGTAAGCGAAAAGTCTTAAGCTTCGAACGCTTTAAGTAAAAATTGGGCGCCATTGCCGATACCTAGGACTCTAGTAAGGGTCGGTAGGGCATCAGCCAGATGCTTCTCAAGAGTCCATGGGGGATTGATAATCAACATCCCACTAGTCTGAAGTCGACGCTCGCCTGGAGCATTTTCTACACGTAACTCAGCATGCAGCCAAGAGCGCTGATGGGTTGCTGCAATTTTCTTCATCCTATCAGGCAGTGCTGCTGACTCTCTTCTGGAGAGAATGGGGTACCAAATCGCATAACAACCCGTTGCAAAACGCTGTAATGCTTCTTCGATGGCGGTTTCAAGATGTCGATAATCTTGTTTGTCTTCGTAAGAAGGGTCGATTAATACGAGACCTCTTCTGCTGGGAGGCGGCAATAGCCCTTTGAGTCTTGAGAAACTATCTTCAGCATAAATATCAATTTGCTTTGACTGTTTTAGTTCGCCGATGTTGTGACGCAGGATGTCTATTTCTTTGGGGTGAAGTTCAAACAGTTTTAAGCGATCCTGGGGCCGTAAAAGTCGGGCTAGGATAAAGGGTGATCCTGGGTAGGTATCGATTGCATCCGAGGAATTTTCAGTCTGAATGCATTCTAGATATTTCTGAATACTCTCTGGGAGGGTATTGGACTTTGCATAGGCAAGTAGGCGAAAGATGCCGCCCTCAGCCTCCTTGCTAACCGCAGCAAAACCATCTTTTAGGCTATAAATTCCAGCTCCAGCATGGGTATCGACAATGGTGAGCGCACCGGGCTTTTCTTGGAGGTAGTCAACAAGATGAATCAGAGTGAGGTGCTTGAGGATGTCAGCATGACTGCCAGCATGAAAAGCATGTCGATAGCTAAACATAGAAAATTATTCTGAGATATTGGGTGATTGCTTGAGCTGGGCTTTAGCAAAGAAAATTAAAGTGATGGCGATAATCGCAATTGAGGCGTACTGCAGCGGAAGATTGAGCTCCAAATCCATCATTTGAGTGTAGTGCGCATAGATTGCTACACAGCCACCCAAAGCCATTAAACGAGGCCAGAATTTTCTTGGGCTCAATTGATCCTCAGGGATTCTTAATGAGAGTAGGGCGCCGAGCATGCCACACCATAAGCCTATTCCCGCGCCTGCCAGAACATCTGTTAACCAATGGGCCCCAACAGCGTTGCGTGATAGTCCTACAAATACTGCCAGCGCAAAAAGAATGATGAGATGTTTGCGCATCTCTTTGCTGGCTGAAAAATACAAAGCACTTGCTACTGCAAAAGCAGTCAATGTATGACCTGACGGTAGTGCTCGCTGTGTGATAGCTTCACCAATCCGATAAAAGCTACCCTCTTCTAGAAGGCCTGCAGGCCTGGGAAGGTTAAAAATATTCTTGAGAAGGGTGCTTGCAAGCGCTGCAATAGCGCCCGCAAAGATTCCGGCGCTTAATAAACGGGGCGCTAGCAATATCAGCGGGAAAGTGAGTGCAAATACGCCCCAGCCATTCCCTAGAAAAGTGAGCCAAGCCCAGAGGGTGTCTGGTAATAATTGGGTAAAGCGATTAATGAATAGAAAGCTAGCGCTTTGGAGTTCGCCAAAATAAATGCCCAAGGCAAGCGCAATAGGAATGAGTGGAATAAACCATACGTAGTTAGAGATGGCTTTATTGCTCATCCGGTTTAACGACCCTTGGCTTGATCTGCTGCTTGGAGTTGCACCTGAACTTTTTCCAAAACTTGCGCAACGGTAATGGCCTGCATACAAACATTGTCGTGACACGGTGTTTTGCGATGATTGGCAGCACTAACGCAGGGTGAGCATGCCAAGTTGGCAGTGATCGCAATAGAGTTACCTACAGAGCCATAGAGTGCTGGAGTCTCTGGTCCAAAGAGCACTACTGTTCTCAAAGGGGTCACTGCAGAGAAATGACCGGGGCCTGAATCATTCGTCACCATGACATCAGAAAGCGTGTACAGGGGAGGTAGCTCGGCGAAACCAACCTGACCAGCAAAATTCAAGGCATTCTTTACATTAGCAACAGAGCGAACCTTATCGACATAGACAAATTCAGCGGGGGAGCCGGTGATGAGAATGAGGTCGGTTGGATATTGTTGGTGGATTGCTTGAATCAATTCAGAAAAGCGTTGTTGCGACCAGCGACGTTGCGGCAAAAGATCGCTCGCATTCGGGTTGATCAAAATCAAACGATCTTTTCCGTACGTAAAGGGGATGCTGGCTTCTTTAGCGAGCTTCTCAATTCTAGTGCGCACTTTTTCTAGTGTCTCAGGATGAATCACTGCTTGCTCTAGCTTAACTTCGGAGTCAGAAATGTGGATTTTGCTGAAAGGAACTTCAATGTCTTTGGCAAAGGCTGCATGAATCAGGGACAAGAAGTTCTTGGTGATATGAATATGTGGGTTGTAATGTACCTTGCGGGTCAACATAAAGCCGCGCCATAAACCTTCACCATGGAAGATGTGATAGCCGACTCGACGTCTTGCACCACAAAGGCCGGTGAGTAGGGCAGTAAAGCGAGAGAAAAGCTCAAGATCAATGACGGTATCAATCCGGTGGTGACGTGCAAGCACCAGAAAGCGCAGCGTATCTTTAATTAAGCCGCCCAAGCTTGAAGAGTCAATCGTGAAAATATTTTCCGGCTTGACGGTATTGAGAAGGGTTAGGCTTGCACGATTGCTTTTGAAGATTAAGAAAAATATTTCAGCGCCACGTGCTTGCGCATTACGCATTGCTGGGTCTACTAAGATGGCGCTCCCCATTTCGGAGAGTTCAATGAAGAGTAATTTTTTAGGGTTTTGAGGCCCGCGAGAAAAGACGTTTTTAATGCGATCAATTAGAGCCACTATTGGACTGGCGATTGCGCACAGCGGAACCCCAACCCAATGATCAATGGCACGCATGGTATTGACGCTAATAGACATAGTTTTGCTTTAAGTGGATTATTTTCGTTTGAGTAAAAAGTATGCGCCAGGGAGAACGGAGATCACAGTGATGGCGCCATAACTAATCGAGGCTAATACTGTGAGCGAGGGATTAACGCCCCAGAGTGCCAATACAGAAGAGAGTGTGGCCTCGCGCAAACCCCAACCTGAAATACTAATGGGCAACATGAGTAGCAAGCTTAATGCTGGCAGACCAATCATGAGTCCCTCAATGGGTGCATTTACTCCATAGGCCTTCATGCAGAACAGCAGTGTCAGGATGGTTAAGCAGTGGATGCCAATGGCGAGTAGGGCTTGAGCAATATTCACCGGCCAGGAGAAGGCCAAACGGATACCTGGCATTGCTTGATTCATGCGCAGGCGATCAAGCAGTTTTTGTAAGAGATTGCGACTGGTAGACCAGGCAAGAATTGCGGAAGCAATCAGACCTGCCGAAATCATGATGCCGATGACTGCATAGCCGAGATCTTGTCCCCAGGCGGCGAGGGTAGCACCACCTAAAACTAAACCAATTCCACCAAGTAAGTTATTTCCTGCCAAGCCTAATAGGCGATCAACCAATACCATCGCAAAGCTCAGGCGTAATTTTGGGTTTGCGTGCTCAAGGTCTACAGTGTGGTGAAGCTCCGCATTCAATTCTTTGGGATGGCTAAGATCACCGGTGTTGGTTAAGTGGGTTGCGGTGATAGCGCGATAGCTATCGCCTCCTAGGGTGCTTGGGAGTCCTTGGTTGATAAGACCGCCAGTGAAATACAAACCAATATAAGAATAAATGCGACGTGGAAATCCAACAGCCTGCATAAATAAGCCCCAGCGATAACCACCGCAAATAAAAGCCAACATCATGCTTCCTAGTGCTGCCAAGAACCACAAAGGTTGCATTTGAATATCGGAGTTGAGTAAGGCTTTCCAGTCAATACCGCTAGTTGCCTTCCAGAGGAGTGCTACTGACAGTAGGATCCGAACTGTGGGCCACGCCCGCTTCAGAATAGATTTCCACCCAGAGGGAGCTTTTGGGGTGGATTGTGCTGATGAACTCATAGGCGTAAGGATAATGCTTTGGGCGCCTAAGGTCTTGAATTTGGGCGAATTAGTCCGTCCGACGGGGTCCTTGCCAATTGCTGCAAAGGCTAAAGTCAAATTTGGACAGAATTTGCCCAAATCGTTGAATTTCTAGGGTATCGAGCGCTTCACAGTGTTCAAACCCTACATTCTTGCCAATAGGGCTAGAAAACGACATGCCTGACCAGTTCAGTAGTAGAACGTTGGCGCCTTGAGGAAGTTGCCCAGACCAGAGATCAAATTGATCTTGACGGTCATCCAAGATAAACACGGGGATCGGTCTCGCATACCAAGCAGCTCGACTACCTAGCGTCCAGTTGTGTACTGCAATCCCGGTAACCTTTTTTGCTTGCGCTAGTTCTGCAGCTTTTTGTCCTGCCGCTTTCCAGCCATAGAGATCGGCGATGGGGTTGGACTTGACAGCTGCGGTGCTAATGCCACCAGAAAGTACGTAGGCAAAACCAAGGCAGCAAAGCACGATTTGAGAAATCAGCAAGACTTGAATGAGGCGACGGTGTTGCGTTGACCACGCTTTTGCTAAACCGATTCCCGCAAATGGGGCAAGACAAAACCAAGCAGGTGTTGTCCAGTGTGGCAATCCACCGCCACCAGCAAGACTGGTGAAAATGGCAAAGGGTATGACAAAAAATCCAAGCAAAGCCAATAAAGAAAGCTTGGTGCCATGAATGCAATGCTTCACAAATAAATACGCACCTAGTACTAGAAGTGGCCCATAGACCAGGATCTGAATACCAACATAAGCTGCCAATCTGCGCCAGAGCCAGGCGCTACCAGAGCCATGTGCCAGTTGATATTTGAAGGATATCCAGTCATTAGCCCAATTCCAATACAGCACCGGTGAAATCATGAGTAATGCAACGATCAAGGCGATCCAAAAGCCGAGCTTAGAAATCCAAGGTTTTCTGGGGGCGCTTAAAAATACAACTAGCACGGCAAGGGCTGTGAACGCTGCCGTGTATTTGCTCAGTCCTGCCAAACCTAGCAATACACCGGTAATGAGCCAATCGCTCAATTTAAAGTGATCATTACTCAACCAACGCAGCGTCATTAACATCAGTCCGAGGCTGAGGGGTGCTAGTAAGGTGTCAGGTAATAAGCCGATTGCCAGTACGTGCGGAATGGGCGCGGCAATAATAGTCAGTACCGCCATCAAGCCGCAAGTATTGGCCGATGGCAGTGCACTTGTGAGGTAGCCCGCGTTTCGTCCTTGTATGTAATGGTGTACTGCGATCGTGACTTGGTAGACCAAAAGACAAGAGATGATCCACAGCAATTCGGGGATGAGGCGAATGACTCCCTCTGAGGAGGTGATCACTACGAGTGGCCACTGTAGCCAGCCCACTAAAGGTGGGTGATCAAAATAACTCCAGGCTAAGTGTTGCGCGTATAGCGCGTAATGGGCTTCATCAACTGAAAATTCAATCGCAAATCCTAGGGCAAAGTGCACGACTGCGGCAATGCAGACAGAGATGATTGCCCAGCTTGTAGGGGATTGTTGACGCATATCCGAATTTTAGACTCAGTTAAGCAATTCTTTGGGACAATTGCAGGATGCGTATCCGCCCACTTCTCATATTTACCTGCCTGCTGATTGCTCTGACAGGATGCGCTGGCCCTGGCGGCTCGGTACAAAATGAATCTGGTCAGAATTTTCAGGTTGACCAGCTACAAGCCCAAGATGAATTGCCCAAATTTTCGATGGAAACCGCCCGAGATGGCCTACCTACCGGCTGGAATTTTTATCGGATAGCGCCTTATAAAAAGAACACGGTATATCGCCTTGAAAACTATCAAGGTAGAACAGTCCTCAGCGCCAATGCAATTACTTCAGCCTCTGGATTGGCCGTGAAACTGCGGCCGCGTCAAACCAATAATTTATGGTTACAGTGGGAATGGAAGGCAACTGGCGCATTGCCGGATGCGGATAACGCCCAGTCACTTCAAGATGATGCTCCTCTCAGACTATTGGTTGCTTTTGATGGCAATAAATCAAAACTATCGCTGAAAGAAAAATTAAATTTTGAAATGGCTAATCTCATCAGCGGCCAAGAAATGCCCTATGCAACCTTAATGTACATCTGGTCCGGCAAAACTCCAGTCGACACCATTATTACGAATGCGCATACTTCGCGCATCAAGATGATCGTGGTTGATTCCGGTAAAGAAGGTCTAGGAGAGTGGCGACGACATTCGCGGGACCTTGCTGCCGACTATAAGCGCGCCTATGGAGAAGCGCCTGGGGAAATTATTGGAGTGGCATTATTAACGGATACCGACAATACAAAGTCAGAAACGCGTGCTTTCTACGGAGATATTGAGCTCGTCCGCAAGAACGCAAAATAAAAATATACTGTTCTGGCTTAACTAAAGTGACGAGCAGGGCGCCAGCGTTTGAGCAGCAATGCATTACTCAGTACGCAGAAGCTGGAGAGAGCCATTGCACTACCAGCGAGCATCGGTGAAAGATAGCCAAGAGCGGCCAGTGGAATACCAGTGCAATTAAAGACAAACGCCCAGAATAAATTTTGTTGAATTTTTGCCCATGTCCGTTTAGAGATATCAATGGCATCAGCAACCAAACTGGGATCGCCACGCATGAGTGTGATGCCAGCCGCTTGCATAGCCACATCGGTGCCAGTAGACATGGCCATGCCGACATCGGCGCTTGCTAGGGCAGGGGCATCATTGACGCCATCTCCCACCATAGCCACCCATTGGCGTTGATGGTTTTTGCCAGATGATTGGAGCGCGCGAATAATGTCCGCTTTATTGCTCGGCATAACTTGCCCAAATACTTGATCAATACCAATTGACTGTCCTACGCGATTGGCAGCTGCATTGTTATCGCCGGACAGCATCACAGTACGTATATGGAGTTGATGTAAAGCGGTAATTGCATGCTGCGCACCTGCCTTAACATCATCACCAAAAGCAATCATGGCTAAGGGCTCGGGTGGATGGGTTTGTGTCATCAATACCGAAATAGTTTGTCCCGCATGAAGATGATCTTGTGCTTTTTCAAGAATAGCGGCGTGATGGATATTGCCTTCTAAAGAAGCAATGCTTTGCAAAGACAGTGTTTGATTTTCCCAGGGACCAGAGCTGGGTATACCGCTGATCCCAATTCCAGGAAGCGCCTTGCTGTCTAGTGGACTGATTGGAGTTGCCCCTGCTGTCTTTGCTGCTTCGAGTAGCGCTTTTGCTAGCGGATGCTCGCTACCCATTTGCAGGCCAGCAGCACTAGCCAAAAGTGTCTTGGCATCTGCGCTGTCAGAGATGGGAATTAAAGCGAGTACTTTGGGTTTGCCAATGGTGAGTGTTCCTGTTTTATCAAAGGCAACAATATCGAGGCGGTGCGCTAATTCAAGAACCTGGGGATCCTTAATCAGAATTCCAAAGCGCGCAGCCACTCCGGTGCCAGCCATGATGGCAGCAGGTGTTGCTAATCCTAATGCGCAAGGGCACGCGATCACCAATACGGATACTGCGCGCAAAATGGCGATCGATGCAGAATCTAAATAAAGCCAATTGAGGATGCCCGTTAAGAGGGCGATCGCAATGACGCTTGGTACAAAAATGGCGCTGACTTGATCCACCAGTTTTTGAATCGGTGCCTTTTGTGTTTGGGCATCCTCAACCAAGGTGATTATTTTGGACAATACACTTTCAATCCCCACAGCCTGAGCATCAATCACCAAGACACCCTCGCCATTGAGGGAGCCGCCAATCACATAAGCGTCTAGTAGTTTCTTAACGGGCTGACTCTCACCGGTTAGAAGAGATTCATCTACATGACTACCGCCAAAAATAATCTTGCCGTCTACCGGAATGCGTTCACCTGGTAATACCAGGATCCGGTCATGTGGAAATACTTGATCTAAAGGTAGCTCGCGATACTGATCCAGAAAAGCATTGCCATCAATTGCTGCATCCGGGAGTAATACCTTGGCGTTTTCTGGCCAGAGTTTTTGTAAGGCGCGTATTGCTTCACTGGTTTGTTGTTTTGCTCTAGCCTCCAACCATTTTCCTAAGAGCACCATACAAATGATGACTGCAGATCCTTCAAAGTACAGCTCATGATTCGCATGAGGCGAAGCTAGCATTTGGTAGACGCTAAGACCGTATGCAGCACTAGTGCCCAGTGCTACCAATAAATCCATATTTCCGGAACCGGCAAGAAGTGATTTGAATCCTGCGCGATAAAAGCGCCACCCCAAAAAGAATTGCACTGGAGTTGCTAGTAATAACTGCCATTTGGGCGATAAGGCCCAATCTATTCCAAAGGGCATGAGCAACATCGGCAAAAAGAGGGGGGCAGACAAGGCGAAGCTCAGTATTACTCGTCCTAAACCGTCAGAACCCCAAAAAGAGTGACTCTTGTTATTTTGACTATTCCCGTGGGGAGTGCTCGCTTGAGCGGTGTATCCGGTTTTTTGGATAGCATCGATGATTTGCCCAATGGTGGTGCTGGAATTTGCCTGGATGCGAACTTTGGCTTGCTCGGTTGCCAAATTCACGCTGGCTGCTTCAACCCCGGGAATGCGATCAAGCGCCTTCTCAACCCGGCCAACGCAGGAGGCGCAAGTCATGCCGCCAATATCGAGGGTAAACAGCGAGGGAGAGGCGTCTTTTGGGGTGTCCATATGGAAGATAATCTACCCCATACCAAACAAATTCAATACAAAGGGGTGGATATGTTGAGCTTAAAGGTGTCGGGCATGACTTGTGGCGGCTGCATTAATGCCGTCACGCGGGCTGTACAGGCCCAAGATCCCTTTGCCAAGGTTGAGGCGGATCTGGCCACCCAAACCGTGAATCTAGAAACAAGCCTTTCTCTGGCGCAAGCAAGTCAGTTGATCACGGATGCTGGCTTTCCAGTTGTTCAATAGCAATTGTTTAGAATGTGGGCAAATCTAACAAAACCTGCATTTTGTTCCTAAAGGATCGGGATTTATGTTCTTCAGCAAGTTGATGCCTCACGACGGTAATTTCTTTGAATTGTTCAATGAACATGCGGGAAATATTGTTGCTGCCTCAGAATCATTTCTTAAGTTCGTTGAGCACTATAACGATGAAGTATTGCGTGCTAAGTACACACAAGAAGTCGATAGAGCGGAACATGCTTGTGACGATGTTGTAAAGGAAGTACATCGCCGCCTCCACAAAACATTTATCACCCCGATTGATCGCGATCAGATCTTCTCCTTGATTAACACCATGGATGACGTTGCTGACTTATTGCAGAATGGTACTGAAGCAATGCATTTGTATGACGTCAAGCAAATGACGCCAGAAATGATTCAAATGGCAGAGCTTTGCAACCAGTGCTGTATTAGCATGAAAAATGCAGTAGCTACCTTGAAAGACATTTCTGATCCTGATGTAGCTAAGGCTGCATTGAAGACCTGTGATGAAATTGATCATTTGGAGTCAAATGCTGACCGCCTCTTATCTACAGCGATTACACGTCTATTTCGAGAAGACATTGAGGTGCGCGAACTTATCAAGTGTCAGCGTATTTATGAGCTTCTCGAGGAAGTAACCGATAAATGTGAGGACGTTGCCAATTTGGTTGAAGGCATCGTTCTTGAAAACTCTTAAGGCGAATTAAGTTGCCAGCGACAGAAGTAGCCTTTTGGGTAGTAGCGCTCTTAGTGGTGCTAGCACTGGGTTTCGATTTCATGAATGGTTTTCATGATGCGGCCAACTCTATTGCAACCGTTGTATCTACCGGTGTACTGAAGCCGCAACAAGCCGTTGTCTTTGCTGCCTTCTTTAACTTCTTAGCAGTCTTCATTTTTCATCTGAGTGTTGCTGCAACTGTTGGCAAGGGAATTGTTCATCCTAGCGCCGTTGATTTGCACGTGATTTTTGGTGCCTTGGTGGGCGCCATCATCTGGAATGTGATTACTTGGTATTACGGCATTCCCTCCAGTTCTTCTCATGCCTTGATCGGCGGCCTTGTTGGTGCTGCTTTGCCTAAGGCTGGTTTGGGTGGATTGGTATGGACCGGGATTTTTAAGACTGTTGCCTTTATCTTTATTTCGCCCTTGGTAGGCTTTTTGCTTGGCTCGCTCATGATGCTTTTGGTGTCTTGGGTTTGCCGCCATGCGACCCTGTCAAAAACTGACCGCTGGTTCCGTCGCCTGCAATTGTTATCGGCTAGTGCCTATAGTTTGGGTCACGGTGGTAATGATGCCCAAAAAACCATTGGCATTATTTGGCTGCTGTTGATCATTACAGGCTACGCTGAAGCGGGCGCGAGTATGCCGCCTACCTGGACCATCATTTGTTGTTATGTCGCGATTGCGATGGGCACGATGTTTGGTGGTTGGCGTATTGTGAAAACGATGGGTCAGAAGTTAACCAAGCTCAAGCCTGTGGGTGGCTTTTGCGCTGAAACGGGCGGTGCAATTACTTTATTTGCAGCTACCGCCTTAGGTGTGCCGGTTTCTACTACCCACACTATTACTGGGGCTATTGTTGGTGTGGGCTCTACTCAGCGGGCAAGTGCTGTTCGTTGGGGTGTGGCTGGAAATATCGTCTGGGCCTGGATTTTTACTATTCCGGCAACGGCAATCATGTCGATGTTGGTCTATTACCTAAGCTTAATGATCTTTTAATTCGATCTCACAAATCCACTCAATTGCATTTCAAGCAAGTTTTCGCGGGTGCGGTTAATCTACCTGCTATTCATTAGAACTTATATTTTTATGGCTCTGCCGCCTACTTCAGGTCGGATGAGCTTACGAACCACAGGAGAAGGTAGTGTCAGTTACTGTAGAAGCCGTTCAGGGCGCACTCAAGGGCTTAATTGATCCAAATACAAAGATCGATTTTGTTACCGCTAAAAATGTTAAGAATCTCAAGGTGGAAGAGGGCGACATCTCTTTGGATATCGTATTGGGTTATCCCGCAAAGAGTCAGTTTGATGCTATTCGTAAATTGGTTATCAATGCCCTGCGTGAATTGCCTGGCGTGAAAAATGTAAGTGTCAATATCACCAGTCAAATTGTTGCGCATGCCGTGCAACGCGGTGTTAAGTTATTACCAGGCGTTAAAAACATTATTGCAGTTGCCAGTGGTAAAGGTGGAGTTGGAAAGTCCACGACTGCTGTAAACCTGGCTTTAGCCTTAGCGGCTGAAGGTGCGCAAGTGGGTATTTTGGATGCTGATATTTATGGCCCAAGCCAGCCGATGATGTTGGGCATTACTGGCAGACCAGACTCGCTTGAAGAAAATACGATTGAGCCAATGGAAGGCCATGGATTGCAGGCGAGTTCCATTGGTTTCTTGATTGATGATGATGCACCGATGGTTTGGCGTGGACCAATGGTGACGTCTGCCTTAGAGCAGTTGTTGCGTCAAACCCGTTGGCGTGATTTAGATTATTTAATAGTGGATATGCCTCCGGGAACGGGTGATATTCAGTTGACGCTGTCACAAAAGGTACCCGTGACCGGCTCAGTGATTGTTACTACACCGCAAGATATTGCATTGCTCGACGCCCGCAAGGGTTTGAAGATGTTTGAGAAGGTGGGCGTTCCGATTATTGGCATCATTGAAAATATGAGCATCTATGTTTGCCCCAGCTGTGGACATGAGGAGCATGTATTTGGTGCGGGTGGCGGCGAGAAGATGTGTCAGGAATACGGCGTCGACTTTCTGGGTGCTTTGCCGCTCAATCTTTCCATTCGTGAGCAAGCCGATGCTGGCCGTCCGACCGTGGTTGCTGATCCTGATGGTGCCATCAGCGCTATTTATAAAAACATTGCTAGACAGGTTGCTATACGTGTTGCTACCCTGGCAAAAGATATGAGCAGTAAATTTCCCGATATTGTTGTTCAAAACACCTGAGGATTTATGCGCTTTGCAGTATTGATGCGTAAGCAACACATCGACAACCCATGGGTCTCATACCGCTGGGTTCCTCAGGAGGTATTGCCTGATTTTGGTCAATACAGCAAACAGGAACATGCTGTCAGCCGTATTGAAGGGCGTTTCCTAGAGCGCGATGAGGATGGTGAATCTTGGTTGTTCACAGGTTTTGAATTAAACCTCTTTCCTGATGAGGCAGAGGGCTACTACTTAAATGTCTCTGCTACCAAGCCTTGTTGGTTTGTGATGTGGCGCCTTGAGGAGGATATCGAGCGATACATTGAGCAGTCATCTCTCCCATTAGCGAGAACTGAATCTACTATTGCGGTGCCTCACCGTATCTGCGTGAGTTACAACGAAGCAGCGCGCTTACTAGATGGTGGTGAATCAGTCGACACTATTCCAATGAGCGAAGAACATGCGTCCTGGTTGCAGGAGTATGTCAATGATCAATACCGACCTGAACCGAAAAAGCGCAACAAACCCGCATCATTCCAAGGTGCCCACCGTCCTGCGGAGGAATGATGGCCGATGGTTTTCTCAGTCGCTGGTCGCGCCGTAAATTAAGCAAAGTCGATCAGGCTATCGAGCCAAGCAAAGAGCGGGAAGAGCTTACCCCTGCCCCACAGGGAGCTGTACCCTCAGCGGAAGATACCCCTCCTGCCGTAACGCTCGAGGATGTTGAAAAGATTGATCGTTTTGCCCCAGATTTTTCTGCTTTTATGCAAGCGGATGTGGATCCTGCCGTTCAGCAAGCGGCACTCAAGAAAATGTTTACCGATCCCCACTTCAATGTGATGGATGGCCTGGATATCTACATTGATGATTACTCCAAGCCCGATCCAATGCCAAAAGGCATGTTAGAGCGCATGGTGCAAAGTGACCTATTGGGCCTTTTCCGTAAAAATACCGATGGGCTTACTGAAGATGACAGAACCCTTGGCTCGAGATCAGCAGCACAAGACGCTACTCGCACGACTTTAGAGGCTCCCGCCCAAACTGATTTAACATCCTCAGCATTGCCATCGGAAGGTCAGTCTGGTGAATCGAATGCGACACCGATAGTGTCAGACAAGCAAAAAACCTAAAAAGGTTGTGAATGAGTCAAAAATTAGTATGTAACTGCAATGGCACCATGCCTTTGGATGCAAAGGCGTTGGGTGTTCCAGTGCATCGCTCTTTGTGTAGACAAGAGGTTGGATCCTTTTTGAAAGCGCTCGATGGGTCGGATGCCTTAGTAGTGGCATGTACACAAGAGGGTGCTTTATTTTCTGAATTGGCAGAGCAATCTGAAAAGCCGTTGGTGGCACCGTTGCGTTTTGTCAATATTCGTGAGGTAGCGGGCTGGACTCAAGAAGCCAAAACTTCTGGCCCTAAGATCGCTGCATTATTAGCTTTGGCTGATGCGCCAGAAGCCGAGCCCGTGCCAGTGGTGAATTATGAAAGCCAGGGCCGTCTTTTAATTGTGGGTCCCGGCAATCAAGCATTGCCTTGGGCAGAAAAATTAAATGCTTCTTTGGATGTATCGGTGCTGTGCACTGAGCCAGGCGACTTGCCTTTGACGCGTGCATATCCGATTTATAGCGGAGTAGTCACTAGGCTAGAGGGTTATCTTGGCAATTTCTCAGTGGATTGGGAATTACAAAATCCAATTGATCCCGAGATGTGTACCCGATGCGGCGCCTGTGTTGAGGTCTGCCCAGAGAATGCCATTGACCTCTCATTTCAAATTGATTTAAACAAATGCAAATCTCATCGATCTTGTGTAACTGCCTGTGCAAGCATTGGCGCTATTGCTTTTGATAGGGCGGATAGAAAGCGCAACGCTGAATTTGATTTGATTTTGGATTTACGGGTTGACCCATCAATGCGCATGAGTCAAACACCGCAAGGTTACTTTGCCCCTGGTAAAGATCCCCTGGAGCAAGCGTTGGCTATCAACCAATTACAAGAGATGGTTGGTGAATTTGAGAAGCCGAAGTATTTTGTCTATAACGAAAAAGTCTGCGCTCATGGGCGAAATGGAAAAGTAGGCTGCAGCTCCTGTATCGATGTTTGCTCTACTGGCGCAATCCAATCGCTATTTAAAAATGGTCAAGGTAGTGTGGAAGTTAACCCCAATCTTTGTATGGGATGTGGAGCATGCGCCACTGTCTGTCCATCGGGTGCGATGCGATATAACTATCCCAACGTGCCGCACCAGGGCAAAGAACTCAAGACTCTAGCGACAGTGTTTGGTGCTGAAGCAAAAAAAATCAATTTAGCATTAGCCCCTAGTTTGCTCTTGCATAGCTTGAAGGCTGGCACCCAAATGCTAGATGCTTTGGGCCGTTCTGCCCATGTGATGCCAAAGCGCTTTGAGGGTTTACCGGCGTTTATGCTGCCTTATGGCATTGAGCATATTGCTTCTACTGGCATTGATTTGTGGCTGGCTGCGCTCAGTTATGGTTTTGCTGAAGTCGTTTTGCTCTTGAGTGGTGATGAAGATCCATCGTATCGTGCTGCTTTAGAGAGTCAGGCAAATTTAGCCAATACGATTTTGCAGGCTTATGGGTTTGACCAAAGGATTCGTTTGATCTTGGCTGACTCTGTAGAGGAATTGGGAGCGGTTTCGCAAGTGATGGGTCAATTACGTCAGCGCGGTGCGCTCAGCCCGCTTTGCCCGCCAGCGAGCTTCGCCTTATCAAATCAAAAGCGTGAAACCTTAGAGGCCGCTCTTGAGCATCTGCAAAAGTATGCCAAGACATCATTACCCGAAACGGGCTTTGCTTTGCCGAAACCTTCATTGCTTGGTGGTCTAGCGATCAATCGAGATGCCTGCACACTTTGTATGTCTTGTGTCAGCAGCTGCCCTGAGGGCGCGCTTTTGGATAATCCGGATGAGCCTATCCTGTCATTTATTGAAAAGCAGTGTGTGCAATGTGGCATCTGTACGCAAACTTGCCCAGAGCAAGCTTTGGCATTGAATCCACGCTTACAAACAGTGGAGCAGCGCAAACAAAAGGTCGTGCTCAATGAGACCCAAGCGTTTCATTGCATCAGCTGTGGAAAGCCATTTGGTACTACCAAAATGATCGATGTGATGATGGCAAAGCTTGGTGCCCATAGCGCATTTGCGGGAGCGGCGATGGATAGATTGAAGATGTGCGGCGATTGCCGTGTAGTAGACATGGTGAAGAAAGAGCTATGAGCGAATTAGGAAATCAGGACGTATCAAACAACCCATCGACGGAAGTAGGGGATGTGGGCCTGCCGGAGGACTTGGCTAGAGCCGATCTCTATGGTTTGATCGCACGTTTTTTTCATCTGCCGCCGGATCAGGAGTTGCTAGATCAAATCGCCGCCACAGCAGACCAGCAGGATGCCGCAGACGAAGCGCCCTTGGCAAAGGTTTGGATGGATGTGGTGGAGGTTGCAAAAAATAACCCTGCCAAGGCTTGGCATGATGAATTTGACTTGAATTTTATTAGTGTGGGCAAGCCCAATGTAGTCCTTAATGGTTCTTTTTATTTGGCAGGCCACCTCAATGAGCGGCCTTTAGTCAATATTCGTAGGGCGCTCGAGGAGTTTGGATTAGAGGCGGCTGAAGAAGTTACCGAAACCGAGGACCATATTTCAGCGCTATGCGAGGTGATGCGCTACCTGATCGCAGGTGATGATGTCGAGGTCTCTAACCTTACAAATCAGAGGGTCTTTTTTAACCAACATATTCGTCCCTGGTACGACGAGTTGTGTGATGCGATTGAGGGCATTCCAGAAATGCACCTCTACCATCCAGTAGCAGCATTAACCCGAGAATTTCTGGCGATCGAAGGCCAAAGTTTTGACATGATTTAATGCTGCATTGCATCAAAAAATTCGATTAGCAGTTCGCCATTACGCCAATATGTCAAAAATGCGATTACGGATTACACTTGACCTTAGTCAAGAATAATTACATAGGAGCATGCTCGTGAGCACTAAATCCAAAGTTGCTATTAGCGAAGAAAATAAGCCATCACGCCGTAAGTTCTTTATTGGTGCAGGCGCTGCCGTTGGCGCAGTTGCTGTGGTGTCGCAAACCTCTGTCGGCAAAGCCGTTATTCAGGAAATTGGCAGCACCGTCAAAGGCAAAGAAGAGGGCAAAACCATCACGGCCCACATGCGTAAGTATTACGAAAGCACCATGCTCTAAAACGGTACCTCATTCTGAATTCATCACTAGTAAATAAATAAAAAACTTTTTCAGGGACAACATATGAGTCTGACTCGTAAATCCAATACCCCACAAAGCAGTCGTACGACATCACGCCTCATTGGCAGTCTATCGCGCGGCTTAAAAGCGGCTGTTCCAACAATGGATCGTCGAACCTTCTTAAAGCGTTCTGGTGTTGGTGTTGGTGCCGGTATTGCTGCTAGTCAACTCAGTTTGGTACAAAAAGCAGTTGCAGAGCCAAGTAAAGCAATGTTGGATGGCAAGGGCAAGATTGAAGTGAAGCGCACTATCTGTACGCATTGCTCGGTAGGTTGTGCGGTCGATGCCACTGTTGAAAATGGCGTGTGGGTTCGTCAGGATCCCGTCTTTGATTCTCCTATCAATATGGGTGCGCACTGCGCCAAAGGTGCTGCCCTGCGCGAGCATGGTCACGGTGACTACCGCTTGCGTTACCCAATGAAATTGGTTGACGGTAAATATCAGCGCATCTCTTGGGATCAGGCATTAACCGAAATCACTGCGCAGATGAAGAGCATTCGTGAGAAATATTCTCCCGATGCGATGTTCTTTATTGGTTCATCAAAACATAACAACGAACAGTCCTACTTACTCCGCAAGTGGGTCTCTTTCTTTGGTACTAACAATACAGACCATCAGGCGCGTATCTGTCACTCAACCACTGTTGCGGGTGTTGCTAACACCTGGGGCTATGGTGCGATGACCAATAGCTACAACGACATGATGAATGCCAAGGCTGCTTTGTACATTGGTTCCAATGCAGCAGAAGCGCATCCAGTTTCTATGTTGATGCTGTTGCATGCAAAAGAAAATGGCTGCAAGGTGATTGTGGTGGATCCACGTTACACCCGAACCGCAGCAAAGTCTGATCAATACGTACGTATTCGCTCTGGTACTGACATTCCTTTCTTGTTTGGTGTTCTGTATCACATCTTTAAAAATGGTTGGGAAGACAAGAAGTACATCAACGATCGCGTTTACGGAATGGATGAGATTCGTAAAGAGGTTATGGAGAAATGGACTCCTGCGGCCGTTGAAGAGGCTTGTGGTGTACCTGAAGCGCAGGTCTATCAAGTGGCCAAAACCATGGCGACAAACAAGCCAAGTACTGTTGTTTGGTGTATGGGTCAAACCCAGCACACAATCGGTAACGCCATGGTACGTGCCTCCTGTATTTTGCAGTTAGCCTTAGGTAACGTTGGCAAGTCCGGCGGTGGTACTAATATTTTCCGTGGCCACGATAACGTTCAAGGCGCTACCGACGTTGGTCCTAATCCTGATTCATTGCCTGGCTATTACGGTCTTGCAGCAGGTTCATGGAAACACTTCGCTACCGTATGGGGTGTTGACTATGACTGGATTAAAGGTCGTTATGCCCCAGACATGATGGAGAAGTCGGGTACAACCGTATCCCGTTGGGTAGATGCCGTTCTAGAGAAGAACGACATGATTGATCAGCAGACGAACGTGAAGGGCTTGTTCTTCTGGGGTCATGCACCAAACTCACAAACCCGCGGCTTAGATATGAAGCGCGCAATGAATAAGCTCGATCTCTTGGTAGTGGTAGATCCATTCCCAAGCGCGACTGCAGCGATGGCTGCGATGCCAGCAGCAGAGGGTGATGCGGTTAATAAAAATCGTAATGTGTACTTATTGCCAGCAACTACACAGTTTGAAACTACTGGTTCTGCAACAGCTTCAAACCGTTCCTTGCAATGGCGCGAAAAAGTCATTGATCCCCTCTTTGAGTCAGTACCAGACCATGTGATCATGCAAGCGTTTGCAGATCGCCTAGGCTTTGGTGAAGAGTTGTCCAAGAACTACAAGATGCTCAACTCGAAGTTTGCTGGTAAGCAATGGCGCGAACCACAAATTGAAGACATCTTGCGTGAAATTAATCGTTCATGCTGGACGATTGGTTATACCGGTCAAACACCTGAGCGTCTAAAAGCGCACATGCGTATGGTCGCCACCTTTGATCCGAAGACCTTGAAGTCTCGTGGTGGTGTGGATCCAGTTACTGGTTACGACACGACTGGCGACTACTATGGCTTGCCTTGGCCTTGCTACGGTACGGCTGCAATCAAACACCCAGGATCGCCCAATCTGTATGACACTAGCAAGAGCGTCATGGAAGGCGGTGGTAACTTCCGTGCCAACTTCGGTGTAGAGCGTGATGGTGTGAGCTTGCTTGCTGCCGATGGATCTCACTCTAAGGGTGCTGCGATTACTACTGGTTATCCAGAGTTTGATCATGTATTTATGAAGAAGCTGGGCTGGTGGGATCAGTTGACCGACGACGAGAAAAAACTCGCTGAGGGCAAGAACTGGAAGACCGACCTATCCGGCGGTATTCAGCGCGTTGTAATGAAAAATGGCTGCCATCCATTTGGTAATGCCAAGGCTCGCGCTATCGTGTGGAACTTCCCGGATCCAATTCCAATTCACCGCGAGGCGCTTTACAGTACTAATGCGCCAATGATGCGTAAGTATCCAACCATTGCGGATAAGAAGAATTTCTGGCGCTTGCCAACCCTGTATAAGACTGTTCAAGATCAAAACTTGAACAATAAGTTATACGAGAAGTTCCCAATCATCCTAACCTCTGGCCGTTTAGTGGAGTATGAGGGTGGTGGTGATGAAACCCGTTCAAATCCATGGCTGGCAGAATTGCAGCAAGAAAACTTTGTGGAGATTAACCCCAAAGCGGCTGCAGATCGCGGCATCAAGAACTGGGATTATGTATGGGTGAAGTCGCCTACAGGTGCCAAGATCAAAGTGCGCGCATTGGTTACGGAGCGTGTTGATCAAGGTACAGCCTTTGTGCCATTCCACTTTGCTGGTTGGTGGCAGGGCGAGAATATTCGCAAGTACTACCCAGAGGGCGCTGCCCCAGTAGTTCAGGGTGAGGCTGTGAATACTGCGACTACTTATGGTTATGACATGGTGACGATGATGCAAGAAACTAAGACCACCATGTGCCAAATCGAAAAATTTGCCTAAGTCAAAAAATAAAGTCAGGAGAACACAATGGCAAGAATGAAATTTATTTGTGACACGGAACGCTGCATTGAGTGCAACGGTTGTGTCACTGCTTGTAAAAACGAAAACGAAGTGCCATGGGGCGTCAATCGCCGTCGCGTTGTCACTGTGAATGACGGCATCATTGGTCAAGAGAAGTCTGTGTCTGTTGCCTGTATGCACTGTACAGATGCCCCTTGTATGGCGGTCTGCCCAGTGGACTGTTTCTACCGTACTGATGAAGGCGTAGTGCTGCATGACAAAGACATTTGCATTGGTTGTGGTTACTGCTCTTTGGCTTGCCCATTCGGTGCGCCACAGTTCTTAAGCAAGGGCGCTTTTGGTACACGCAGCAAGATGGACAAGTGCACCTTCTGTAGTGGTGGTCCAGAAGAGAATGGCAGTGTTGCTGAGTTTGAGAAATATGGCCGCAATCGTTTGGCAGAAGGTAAATTACCGCTTTGCGCAGAGATGTGTTCTACCAAGGCATTGATTGGTGGCGATAGTGATGTCATCTCCAGCATCTTCAATAATCGTGTTGCTACACGTGAGAAGAACGGTAAATATGCTGGCGCCCAAGCGTTTGGTTGGTCCACAGCCTACGGTGGTCCAGGTACAGCTGAGCCAACTCCAACACCTGCTGACAAAATTCCAGGAGCTAAATAATGAAGGCTTTTTTCAAAACGTTGGGTTTCTGTTTTGCAGTGGCTTCTTTGTTGGTAGCATGTTCAGAACCTCCTGAAATTGCCGCTAAAGTTGCTAAGCGTCCTGATGTCGCTCCTTACATGGGTGCTAATAATGGCTTCATGACTAAGGGTTGGACTCCAGGTAATCAGGCTAGTTGGACTGAGTCGATTGATAAGCGTAACCAAGGTCAAAACGAATACAGTCGTATTAAGTGATCACCTAAAAAACAATAAATAAAACGATAACGTTTAAGGATATTTTTATGAAACGATCATTTTCTAAAGCGCTTCGCACCTTGGTGATGGCGGCAGGATTCTCGCTAGCGCTAGCAAGTGGCATGAGTTTTGCAGAGCGTGCACCGATGGCGCCATTGCCATCTCCTAGTGGGGTGGACATTCCGCCTACATCTGTGCCAGCCAATCCCAATGCTTTGGCCAATGGAACTCAAGCGCAGGCCCAACCTGCTAACCCATCTATTTTTACGGTACCGAATAGCGATCCGCAGAACTACGTGAGCATTCCTGATAAACAGGCTGGGGTTTTGATTCAGCGATCAGGTCAAGCATGGCGCGTGTTTCGCAATGGGGTAATCACAGTTTATGGTGGCTGGTTATTGGCTATTGCCTTCTTTGGCATCATCGGCGTGTATGTTGCTAAAGGCTCTATCAAGTTGCACGAGCCAATGTCAGGTGTAAAGATTAAGCGTTTTAGCGCGCTTGACCGCATTGTTCATTGGGTGATGGCATTTAGCTTTTTGGCTTTAGCTTTCACTGGCTTGATGATTTTGTATGGCAAGTATTTTGCAATGCCGTTAATGGGCGGGGTAGCGTACGGCTCCTTCCTGATGGTTTGCAAGAATATCCATAATTTCACTGGCCCATTATTCACTTTGAGCATTGTGATTTTCTTCTTGTTGTTTGTTGGTAAAAATATTCCAGAAAAAGGCGATCTCCAGTGGTTGCTCAGCTTTGGCGGAATGTTTAGCGGCAAGCATGTGCCAGCCGGCTTTTTTAATATGGGTGAAAAATTCTGGTTCTGGTTTGGTATGACCTTCTTAGGTTTGGTCATCTCAGCTTCAGGATTTGTGCTCGATATGATTGTTCCATTTATGGATATGGAGTATCTGCGTGGCACGATGCAGGTTGCTAATATGATTCACGGCAGCGCGGCGATCCTGATGACAACGATGGCGATGGGTCACATTTATATCGGTACGATCGGCATGCAAGGTTCTATTGACGGCATGAAGACTGGCTATGTAGATGCTACTTGGGCTAAAGAGCACCATGAGCTCTGGTATGACAAACTCAATAAATAAGGACAAAGCCATGAAGAAGATCATTGCTTTCGCATTCTGTGTATTTGCATCGGCATCTGCTTTTGCCACTTTGCCACCATTGAGCCCTGAAGCTCAGGCTGCAGCAGATTTGGCTAAGGCAAAAACTGCTTATGGGGATAAGGTTTCTGCTTACCAGCTTTGCCAGGCTCAAAATCGAGTGGCAGACCGCTTTAAGGTTGCTGGAACTGCAGCGCCAGCAGCATGTGTTGCGCCGCCACCTTTTGTGCCACCAGTCGCTGCGGCTCCGGTAGCGCCAGCAGCACCTGCCGCCAAGTAACTACTCTGACAGTAATTCTTGATGAAGGTAGTGTTTAGCTGCTGAAGTTTGGGGATTAGAAAAGAAGGGGCCTACGGGTCCCTTTTCCTTTATTTCTCCATCATCGATAAAGATGATGTACTCAGCTAGCCTTTTTACTTGTGCAAGTTGATGGGAAGAAAAAAGAACATCTGTGCCTTGAGTATTGAAGTCTCGAATAATTTTTTCTACTTGCTCTGTGGCGCCAGGATCTAAATTCGCAGTCGGCTCATCTAACAATACCAAATTCGGCTTTTGTAGGATGGCTCTAGCCAAGCAGAGTTTTTGACGTTCACCAGCAGAGAGTTTTTGTGCTGGGCTGGATGCTAAGTGGCTTAAGCCCACTCGCTCAATAACCCATTCAACATCCTGATTGAGGATACTGCGGTCGGTATCTTGTACAAGGGCTATATTGGCTCTAGCTGTAGCCTTCATCATCGGCGTGTGATGAAGAACCAAGGCGGTTTTGCTGGGGGATGAGTAAGTGATGGTGCCGGTATTGGGCTTAATCAAGCCATCAATTAACTTTAAGAAAGTTGTTTTGCCGGCCCCATTGGGGCCGATACAAGCAGTAGGGCGGTCTGCAGGAATGACGGCGTGTGGAATATTGAGAATAGTCCGGCCATTGCTGGTCACCGTAATGTGATTGAGTTCAATAAATCGCGTAAATGGCATCTTCATATCAACCATAAAGACGCTCCGCAATTTGGCGCACAACAAAGGTAACGATATTGGCTAGCAAAACAATTCCCAGCAAGACGATGCCGAGTGCCAAAGCAAGCGGTAAATCACCTTTGCTAGTTTCGAGCGCAATCGCAGTGGTCATGGTCCGCGTGGAATGATCGATATTACCGCCAACAATCATGACGGCCCCGACTTCTGAAATGGCTCTGGCTAGGCCAGCTAAAACGGCGATAGTCAGGGAGAAGCGACAGTCCCAAATGAGCCACTTATAACGAGAAAGCAAAGGGAGACGCAGGCTTAAAAAGGAATCCCGATGAATTCTCCAGGAGTCCTCGAGAATTTGACGGCTTAGAGCGGCAATTAAGGGGGTTGTAAGCAGGATTTGAGCCACGATCATGCCCTTGACCGTAAATAGCCATCCCCACGCTCCTAGGGGTCCTGAGCGTGATAAGAGTAGATAGACAATCACGCCTACGATCACTGTGGGGACGCCCATTAGGGTATTTAGGGTCACGATGATCCATTTTTTTCCTTGGAATTCTTCGGTGGCCAAAAAAGCGCCAATCGGTAAACCTAGCAAGATTCCCAAAATAAGAGCGCTTAGACTCACCTGGAGGGATACCAGGACTATTCCCAATACGCCAGCATTCAGCTGGGTAAGCAAGGAGATAGCGTCATGAAAGGCAGTCAACATGCTATTGATTCTATCAAGGCGATGGCAAAATGGGGTTTATGACATTTATTGAGCAAATTTAAGACTTATGGCTGAAGTGGTTTGTCTCTGCAATGAGGTGCTCGATGTTGATCTGCGCGAGTATTTAGACGCCCATCCCATCAGCTCTATCGAGGAGTTGCGAGAGCAGGCGTCTATTTGTAATAAGTGCATGCAATGCCAGGAGCTGGTTGAGGCTGAAATTTATCAGGCACGCGTTAGACGTCAGCAAGCCACAGGGCAATATTGATGACGTCTAGCAGGGAAACTCGTTTTACGGTCATGAGTATGAATGTCCATAAAGGTCTTTCGCCTTTACATCGGCATTCAACGATTTATCAATTGCGCCAAAAAATGCGCACTCACCATCCAGACCTACTTTTTTTGCAAGAGTTGCAGCAAGAGCATCGCGGGCGGGTGAGGCGATTTTCTCAATGGCCCCTCACCGAGCTTACGCATTTCCTATCGGAGGATTTTTGGCGCGATTGGCATTATGGAAAGAATGCGGAGTATCCGGATGGCCACCATGGCAACGCCATTCTGTCAAAGCACCCCCTGCAAAAAGGCAATAACTACGACATCTCTGCATATCGTTTCGAAAAGCGGGGTCTGTTGCATAGCGTGATCGAGTTGGGTGATCTCAAGCAATTGGTCCACTGCTTTTGTGTCCATCTGGCATTATTTGAACGTGGCAGAGAGCGCCAATTAGAGGAGATCATTCGCTATATTGGTGAGCTGACCGGGGATGCGCCTACTATTGTGGCGGGCGACTTTAATGATTGGCGTAATCGAGTGAGCGCGCCAATGCGACAGGCTGGCTTTAGTGAAGTATTTGAGATGCTCACGGGTGCTCCAGCAAGAACCTTTCCGAGTATCAAGCCCATCTTGCCGATGGATCGCATTTATATTCGTGGACTCAAAATCCATTCAGCAGAAATTTTGCATGAATGGATGAAATTATCTGATCACCTTGGTATTACTGCTGAATTGGGATTGCTATGAATAACTTGTTAGGATTTTTTATCAATACACAATCTGAGCTCAATTTGAGTCTACTTCTATTGGCTCACTTCTTGCTAGTAACGTATTTTATTGGCGTCATTATTTCCGTGAGAAGGAATGTTGGTGTAGCTTTTGCATGGATATTTATTGTGATGACATTCCCTCTGCTGGGAATTGGCTTATATATTTTGATTGGTGAGCGTCCAGTTGGTAGAGCTTTGACTCGGAAAATTGTTCGCATGAATCGCGAATACGAGAACATTACAAAAATCATGAGGCAGCAATTTATTGGCGACAGAGAGAAGCTGCCTCTTGAGGGTAGGGCCCTCAGTCTCTTGGCGGAATCTAAGAATGGTTCCCCAGTGGTTGCGGGAAATAAGATTGAGTTGCATACAGACTCTTTAAAGATCTTACAAAATTTTGTTGATGAAATTAACCAAGCTAAAAAAAGTCTGCATTTAGAGTTCTATATCTGGGCCTTAGGTGGTGATGCGGATCGAGTGTGCGAGGCCTTGATAGTTGCTGCTCAGCGTGGCGTGGCATGCCGTGTATTGTTGGACTCTTTAGGCAGTAAAGATTGGTTTAAATCCTCTTGGCCTGCGCGTTTTAAGAAGGCGGGCATTCAGGTAACAGAAGCTCTCCCTATTCAGGTAGGCCGCTTTCAGTTCAGGCGCGCTGATTTACGACTACATCGAAAGATATTTGTGATTGATGGCGCTGTGGTTTGGACTGGAAGTATGAATTTGGTAGACCCCCGAACTTTCAAGCAGGACTCTGGCGTAGGTGAATGGGTGGATGCCATGGTACGCATCGAAGGCCCAGTTGCATCCCAGTTTGAGCTCACTTTTTCCTTTGACTGGAGTGTTGATAATCCTAAAATTACCCACTTCAATGATCGCCAGCCACCAGTATCACCCCATGAAGGCGGCGTAATAGCCCAAGAGTTTTCATCAGGCCCGGTATATCGAGACGATATTCTTTATCAAGTGCTGTTGTCTGCGATTATGGATGCGCGTGAAGAGTTAACTATCACTACTCCCTATTTTGGTCCTGACGATGGCTTGCTGCAGGCTTTGATGGCGGCGGCTGCTCGTGGTGTCAAGGTGACCTTGATCGTTCCTAAGCTCAATGACTCCAAATTGGTTGCTTGGAGCAGTAGAAGTTTCTACGGTGATTTACTGAATGCAGGAGTCGGGATTGCAGAGTTTCATGGAGGTCTACTACACACCAAGAGCCTGTTAATTGACAAGAGAATTGCCATTTTTGGCTCGGTTAATTTTGATCAACGCAGTCTGCGTTTGAACTTTGAGATTAGCCTCATTGTTTATAACAATGAATTTTGCTCTAAGCTTGAAAAATTAATTGAATCTTATTTGCAGCAGTCTGATTTTGTTGATCCAAAAGTTTGGGCAAAGCGACCGCGTTGGCATCATTATTTGGAAAATGCTGCGCACTTAACTTCGCCGCTACTTTAGATTGCTCCACTTGCACGCATACTGGTAATTTCAGAATCAGCCATACCAATTTCTCTGAGAATTTGGTCGGTATGTTCGCCAACTGCGGGAATCGCATCCATACGATAGCTATAAGTGCTGTTGAGCCCGGGAGGTAAAAGGGCGGGAATACTACCTTCAGACGTATTCACTTGCGTCCAGCGCTCGCGTGCCTTGAGCTGTTGATGCTCCCAGAGACCCTTCATGTCATTGAGGCGCGCATTAGCAATTTGAGCCTTTTCTAGGCGCGCAATCAGTTGCTCGGTAGTAAGCTTCTGAAAGCAAGCATCAATAATAGCTAGTAGCGCTTCACGCTTTTCATTGCGCTTGAAGTTTTTATCAAAGCGTTCATCTTGCGCTAGGGTAGGACTTTCTAAAACCACCTCGCAGAATTGAACCCACTCCCGCTCATTTTGTAAGCCCAACATCACTGTTCCACCATCACCAGCTTTGAATGGTCCGTAAGGATAGATGGTGGCATGAGAGGCGCCATTACGCGGGGGTGGCTCTGCGCCATTAAAGGCGTAGTACATCGGAAAGCTCATCCATTCGCCTAGCGACTCAAGCATAGACACATCAATGACTGATCCTTTGCCTGTTTTGCCTCTTTGCAAAAGCGCAGCGAGGATATTAGTGTAGGCATACATCCCGGCGGCAATATCAGCGATTGAATTGCCCGCCTTACTTGGGTTTTCAGGAGTGCCAGTGACTGATAAAAACCCGGCCTCACTTTGAATCAGTAAATCGTAGGCTTTCTTGTCCCTGTAGGGACCATTGTTTCCATAACCGGAAATATCACACAGTATTAAGCGAGGATTATCTTTGTGTAGTAGCTCTGCGGTTAAGCCCATCCGTGCAGCTGCGCCGGGAGCGAGATTTTGAACCAAGACATCAGCCGTTTTGAGTAGGGTATTTAATGCATCTAATGCCGCAGGCTGTTTTAAATCCAGCGTCAAGCTTTCCTTTGAGCGATTTACCCAAACAAAGTGGGAAGATAAACCTTTAACCTGTTTGTCGTAGGCTCTAGCGAAGTCTCCACTACCGGGTCGCTCGACTTTAATGACCCTTGCACCAAGATCCGCTAGCTGGCGAGTGCAGAAAGGGGCGGCGATAGCGTGCTCAAGGGAGATAACGGTAATGCCATCTAAAGGGCGAATGCTCATTTTCAATTTCTAGTGGAGGAATCAGAAGGATCTTGGTAAGCCAAGGATATGCTCGGCCACATAAGAATAGATTAGGTTTGTCGAGATCGGTGCCACTTGATAGAGGCGGGTCTCTCTAAATTTACGCTCAACATCATATTCATTGGCGAAACCAAAGCCACCATGAGTTTGCAGGCAAACATTGGCAGCTTCCCAAGAGGCTTTTGCAGCCAAGAATTTCGCCATATTGGCTTCCGGTCCACAAGGCTGATGGTTATCAAAGAGTTCGCATGCTTTGAAGCGCATCAAATTGGCGGCCTCTGTTTCGATGTAGCAATCGGCAATTGGAAACTGAATCCCTTGGTTTTTACCAATCGGGCGATCAAAAACGACACGATCATTGGCGTAGCGTCTAGCGCGATCAATAAACCAGTAGGCATCACCAATACATTCGGCTGCAATGAGTGTACGCTCCGCATTGAGGCCGTCGAGAATGTATTTGAAGCCCTGACCTTCAGTGCCAATCAGGTTTTCCGCGGGGATTTCTAGGTTATCGAAGAATACTTCATTGGTTTCATGGTTGACCATATTGGCAATTGGTCTTACTTCCATGCCTTTGCCGATCGCATCTGCTAGGTTGACGATGAAAATTGACATGCCTTCAGATTTGCGCTGCACTTCACTAATCGGAGTAGTGCGGGCCAATAAAATCATCAGGTCGGAGTGCTGAATGCGTGAGATCCAAACTTTTTGTCCGTTGACAACATACTTATCACCTTTTTTAACGGCGGTAGTTTTGAGTTTGGTGGTATCGGTGCCTGTTGTAGGTTCGGTGACTGCCATACTCTGAAGACGCAATTCTCCCGTAGCAATCTTTGGCAGATACATTTTTTTCTGCGCTTCAGAGCCGTGTCGTAAGAGAGTGCCCATGTTGTACATCTGACCATGACATGAGCCAGAGTTTCCGCCAGAGAAATTGATCTCTTCCATGATGACTGAGGCTTCAGCCAAGCCCAATCCTGAACCACCATATTCTTCGGGAATTAAGGCGGCTAGCCAGCCTGCTTCCGTCATGGCCCTTACGAAAGCTTCTGGATAGTCGCGCTCATGATCAATTTTTTGCCAATAGGCGGAGTCAAAATTGCCGCACAGGTCACGTAAAGCCTCGCGCATATCTTGATATTGATCTGGCTTCGGAATGGGGTGATTCATAGATGTCTCGTTTTAATGGAAAAAGGGCTATTTATTGCCGTACACCCCTTAGTTTAAGCAAGAAATGAATTTCCTGGGAAATGAGAAAAACAGGGCAAAATAGCTCAAATGCGAACGAATACCTCATCTATCAATTCAATCAGGAAAGTTTGCTCATGCAAATCCTAAAACAGCAAATGACTCCTGGAGTGTCTGCCTAGTGGAACACGCGCTGGCACATTTTTTTGATTGGTTTGGTCTGCCTTCGGTAGGTCTGCCTGCGGTCTTTATTAGCGCTTTTGTTTCGGCAACTCTGCTACCGGTAGGCTCTGAGCCAATTCTGTTTGGCTACATCTCCCTTAATCCGCACCTCTATTGGCTGGCAATCGTCGTAGCGACCATTGGTAATACGCTAGGAGGCATGTTGGATTGGTGGCTTGGCCTAATAGCCCGCAGGAGTATGAAGTCGGTTGGCGAGCCCAAAGATGCGCGTCTTAAGAACTGGCTAGAGGCTTGGGGACCCAAGATTTTATTGCTCTCTTGGTTGCCTGGGTTTGGGGATCCCCTCTGCCTTGCTGCGGGATGGTTAAAGTTGGCTTGGCAACCTTGCCTGATCTATATGTTTATCGGCAAACTTTTGCGCTACCTGACGCTCACTTGGCTGTTGACCTTGGTGCCCGATAGCTTTTGGCACCAATTAGGTCACTGGTTGCATCTGATTTAAATACCTTATTACACCGCGCAATACTTTTGTTGAATCTCGTCATTGTTTAATAAGTTTTGGGCGGTGTCATGGAATACGATTTCACCCTGATCCAAAATATAAGCACGGTCAGAAATCTTGAGCGCCTGCTGAACATTTTGCTCTACCAATAAGATAGTTAAGCCTTGCTGCTTTAATTTCGCAAAAAGATCAAACATTTCCTCTACTAGTACCGGCATGATCCCTTCAGAAGGTTCATCCAACAGAATTACTTTAGGCTTTGCAATCATGGCACGAGCAATCGCCAGCATTTGTTGCTCGCCGCCAGACATAGAAGTGCCATCTTGATGCAAGCGCTCTTTGAGTCTTGGGAAGGTTTCTGCAATCTCATCCACTAAGGCGGCCATGTCGCCACGATTCTTCTGAGCAATCACGCCTAACTCAAGATTCTCTTTCACGGTTAGCCCAGGGACGATGCGGCGGTCCTCTGGAACATATGCGAGCCCGAGATGAAAGCGATCATGCGCTGGTAGGTCTAAAAAAGACCTGCCATCGATAGTGGCCTTACCCTGACGCTTTGAGAGGAGACCCATGAGCGAGCGCAGGGTAGTGGTTTTGCCAGCGCCATTGCGACCCATCAAGGTCACAATTTCTCCCTTATTGACCTCTAAAGATACGCCCTGTAGAACGTGGCTACGGTCATACCAGGCATTTAAATTTTCAATATGCAACATAGGTGACTTTCAAATTAACCTTGGCCTAGGTACACGCGACGTACCTCAGCATTATTTTGGATTTCTTCTGGCGTACCTTCAGCCAAGAACTCGCCATGATGAAGAACAATGATGCGTTTGCATAAGCCCATAATGAGTTTCATCTTATGCTCCACTAAAATCACAGTGCGCTCACTGGCCAATGTGCGAATGAGCTCCATCATGACCAAGGTTTCTTCAGGAGACATACCTGCGGTAGGCTCATCAAGTAGCAATAAACTGGGATTGCAGGCTAAGGCCATCGCAATTTCTAAAGCGCGCTGCTGACCATGGGCCAGATCACCCGTTTTCTTATTTCGTAGATGTTCTAAATTGACTCGATGCAACAGCTGGTCGGCAATTTCAATTGGCCCTGGGTAGCTTTGAGCATTACGTAAAAAGTTATAGCGTGCTGTTTCCATTTGAGCAGCTACACGGACATTCTCGTGAACGCTTAATTGCTTAAAGACGTTCGTAATTTGAAAGCTTTTAGAGATGCCGATGCGAGCGAACTCATATTGCTGCATCCCAGTAATATCTTTACCGTTAAAGAGGATCTGTCCACTTGTTGGGGGGAAGGCACCACTTAAAACGTTGAAGAATGTGCTTTTGCCAGCGCCATTGGGACCAATAATTGCCGTTAATGTGCCGGGCATAAAGCTGGTAGAAACGTTTTGTAGTGCCTTGAATTTCCCAAAGCTCTTGCTGACGTTACGCGCCTCTAGAATGGGGGTTGTGCTGACGCTATTCATTATTTGGAATCCTGATTAATTGACAGCTTGCTCAGAATGGTTCCCCAGATACCCTTTGGGAAGAACAATACAAAGAACATAAATACCAAGCCGACTACCGCCATCCAATGTTTTGTAAAGGTTGTCACGACATCTTCGAGATAGAGCATGACAGCTGCACCCACAAAAGGACCAAAGAAGGTGCCCATACCACCCAAAATGCTCATCATGACGGCTTGGCCAGATTGCAAGTAGTGCAAGGAGTCAATTGGCACGATGGATAGGTGTAGGGCACGCAGTGAGCCTGCTAGGCCACAAATGGCTGCTGACAATACAAACACAAGCAACTTTGTTTTTGCGACATCAAAACCACAGGCTGCAGCACGCTTTTCGTTTTCCCGAATCGCCTCCATTACCGCGCCAAGCGGGGAGTTGAGGATGCGTGAAATCAGCCAAATGGCCGCCACTACAAACACCAGAATGATGTAGTACTTCACCAGGGGGTTGAGAAAATCTATTGGGATCCCAAAAATATTGAATGAGTCAACGCGTACGCCGCGTAAACCATTTTCTCCGCCGGTAAAACTTTCTGCTTTGTAGAAGATGTAATACACGATCTGGCCGAGGGCTAAGGTCACCATAGAGAAGTAAATTCCTCGTGTACGGATTGCTAAGAAGCCCATGATCAATCCGCCAATTGCCGCACCCACCACGCCTACTAGAATTGCTGTACCCCAAGGCATGCCATAGTGCACGATGCCAATGCCAGTGAGATAGCCACCAATTCCCAGGAATGCGGCATGACCAAAAGAAAGTAGCCCCATGTAACCAAAGAGCAAATTAAAGCCCATGGCAAAGAGGCCAAAGATCAAAATATTGATTGCTAAAGCCTCATAGGGCATCACAAATGGGAAGATGGCCAAGAAGAGGGCGCTCGCTAAGACGCGATGACGAGCAATGAGTTGAATAAATGAATTCATATAGATTCGGGGCATTAGCCCATCGCCCCCGCTTTACCAAAAAGGCCTTGTGGACGAATTAATAAGACCACTGCCATTAATACAAAAATAGAAAGCTCCGCCAAATCTGGAAAGAAAAGAGAGGTCATGCTGTAAACGACCCCTACCAATAAGCCGGCAATGACAGCGCCGACAGGAGAACCCATTCCGCCAACTACGGTCACCACAAAAGACTCAGCCAGAATCGGAATCCCCATTTCAGGATTGACGGAGCGAGTAGGAGAGGCCAGGATTCCGGAGAGACCCGCAATTGCGCAACCTAAGCCAAATACCAGAAGCCAAACCTTGGCAATATCAACGCCTAACACTTTGACAATTTCTTGATCAGCGGCGCCTGCTTTAATGATTAAGCCATAACGCGTCTTTTGAATTAAATACCAAACGCCAAAAATAATGATGGCAGTAGCGCCAATTAAAAAGAGTCTGTATTTTGGAAAATATCCAAAGCCTACGTTTACCGTTCCACTCAAACCATCTGGAGTGATAGATGGCAAGCCTTCAATACCAAAGGTGATGCGCATGACTTCAATCAAAACATATGACAAGCCAAAGGTCAGTAGTAGCGGGTAATCAAGACCGCGTCCATATAGGGGTCTGACCAAGAAACGCTCGGTCAATAAGCCAAGACATCCAGTCAATACAGGTGTTAGCACTAGGCTAAACCAAAAGTTACCAGTCACGCCCAGGAAGTAAACGCCTAGAAAGGCGCCAACCATAAAGAATGCGCCATGCGCAAAATTCACTACGTTGAGCATGCCAAAAATGAGGCATAAGCCAAGCGCTAGGAGGGCATAAATACTACCTAAGGCAATGCCTGTCAGTAGTTGCATGCATAAAAGTTCGAATGTCAGACCAGTCATAAATGTACTCAGAAAAACTCCCCAAAGCGACTAGCAATGGGGAGTGGTTCAGGGGAAATCGGGTGATCTCCCCTGATTTTTACATTAGGCTTTGTGGCCCAGCTCTGCGCAGGTGCGCATATTTTTCTCAGTAGTAGGTTCAATCGTCAAAATATTGAAGACGTCATACTTATCTTTCATATTCTTAGATTTGGACTCTACGATGATGACAGTTTGAACCGCTTGGTGGTCGCACTTGCGGTAGTACTCAGGACCCTTGTACCAGTCGTACTTTAAGTTCTCCATTGCGGAGACCACTTTCATGGTGTCTGTCGACTTAGCAATCTTGATGGATGCTAATACGCTCTTAATGCCGGCATAACCTAATGCACCGTAGTCTGATGGAACTGAGCCGTTATACATTTTGCGGAACGCATCATTGAAGGTTTTGGCGGTAGGAATACGATCCTCAAGACCCCAGTAATAACCTGTACCACCAAGAATGCCCTCGAAAGCTTCTGGGCCACCCGCTAAGCGAGAGGTATAGAGCAATACAGGCGTAACAATCTTCATGCTCGATTTGAGACCAAAGTCAGTGCATTGCTTGGCTGCATTCACTAAGTCACGTCCAAAGTTACAGAGCACCAAAATATCTGGGTTCAATGCCTTGATGCGTGGCAAGAAGGCAGAGTAATCTGAGGCACCAAGCGGATGACGAATATCTGCCAGGGTAGTTGCACCTAATTCTTTACCGGCACGTTCAAAGGCGCGCACCATTTCATGGCCATAGGCGTAGTCAGCGGTCAAAAAGACAATCTTTTTGCCATAGCGGGGGATGGAGTAACGAGCAACAGCACCAGCAGTCATTGTCGGGTTCAATGATTCGTGGAATGTGTAAACGCTCCAATCTTTTGCTTCATTAATCGCATCAGATTGGCTGATAGAGTTAAAGAGCACTTTACGTTCTTTACATACTGCATTGATAGATAGTTGGGTTGCTGCAGAAAGAGAGCCAACGACAAAGTTCACTTTATCTTTTTCAATCAATTCGAGCGTGCGAGTTGCCGCTTCGCCTGGATTGAGCTTGTCATCGCGTACCAAGAGCTCAGCTTTGCGGCCATTAAAGCCGCCAGCATCATTGAATTCTTTGATGGCAAGTTCCGCAGCTTTCACTTGATCTTGCGCTTCCGCAGAAAAAGGACCTGTTAAAGGAGTTGGGAAACCAATCTTGATCGTATCTGCTTGCGCATTGGCTACGTTCAACCAGAGTGGTGTGCTAGCAGCGGCAGCACCACCAATCAACATCTTTCTTCTTGTTTGATTCGTTACTTTTTGTTTCATGGTTGTCTCCTCCATATAAAACTTTGTTTAAATAAGAATGCTTTTTTGTTTCACAAATCTTAACTGAATGCGCTTGTTAATGTGCGGATTCAGGCACTGCTTTTCCTTGGGCTAAAAGATCACTTAAATCAATCGCAGTTTCAGCCATGACCGTACCGGCATTTCTTTTGAGATTCTCATTGTCTCTTGTGCCTTTGCTGCCCTGAGCTTGCATGTAGCGACCCAAATACTGCGCTCTAGCTACCACCTGCTGGCCGAGAATCAGGCGTTCATCGCTATAGGCTTGCAATGCCTCTGGCGTTGCTCCTAGGGCGGCAATGTGCTTGGCGATCACAATGGCTTCATCACCAGCCTTGGTGACGCCCATACCCACATGGGGTCTGCCTACAAAGGCAGCATCTCCCATGAGGGCGATTCTGCCAAAGACGATTTGCTCAGAGCGGACATCGTAAATTGCCTGCAAGAATGGCATAGCTGTTTTTTCTAGAATTTCTGCGTACTGCGGCGCCAATATTTCTTGAGCAACTTTGCGCATATGCGCAATGTGTTTCCAGGATACTTTTGATGGCGGGATGCCGATAGGGTAATGGTGACCATCATCATCGGTTAATAGGCTAACTAGCTCCTCATGCTCAGAAGCTGGTCGATACCATACGAAGTTGTAGCGACGTTTTCCTGGGCGGGTATCATTGCCGGAGCCCGCAACTGGATAACCTAGCATCTGCTCTCCATTGGGTAAGCAAAAGCCAAAACGATTAAATAATGTGTCTAAGGTGTATTGAGATAAATAAGCCTCATCACAGACGCCACGCCAAGCAATATAACCAGCATATTGAGGCTGAATCTCTGGCGCTACTTGTGCACGCACTCCCGAGCGTATGCCATCAGATGCAATCAGCAATTCCGCTTCAAATTGGCTGCCATCCTCACAGGTGACTTGTACCGATTGCGCATCTTGTTTGACCACTTTGACGCTTTTACCCTGTAAATAGCGCTGGGCTGGAAAGCTTTCTTTCAGCATGTGGTACAGACGACTCCAGGAGGTGAGTACTTGCGGTAACTCCATTTCCCCCAGGCTTTGACCATCAGCACCTAAAGTCACTCGTTGTGTGACGGGTACTCCTAGGGTGTGGTCGACAGTCACTCCAGCAGCTTTTAGGGCTGCAGCTAAGGCATCATGCGTAACAATGCCTGCGCCACGACCATCAAGGGAGCCGGTAGCTTTTTCTAACAGGGTGACGTCATGACCTTGGCGCAGCAAAATATTGGCTGCAAACAGTCCACCCAAAGATCCCCCGACTACTAGTATTTTTGCCATAGGTATTTTCGAATATGTTCTTAAGCCGCTTTGGCGTCTAACGCAGCTTTTTCATCGGCTGGGTAATTGAGCTCAATCACAACACCGTTGGGATCATCAAGGAACACTTGATGAAGCTTTAATACAGGCACAGTGCGTTCCCGATAAGGAATATTCAATTGCTTGAGCAGTGTAATTTTTTCCTCCAATCCCTTCGCAAAAAAGGCAATGTGATCTATTGCACCTGAGCCATGTAGAGAGCTTGGATCACGGTCACCGAGATATTTTTTTAATCCATTGGGATCATTTTTATCAATTGCAATTAAATGCAAGACGGCGTTTGCCCAATCACTGTCATCGCCGTTATAGAGCCACACGCCAGGGAACGGAAACTCTGGGCGGGGGCCTACGGTCAGGCCTAAAACTTTGCTAAAAAATTCTGTAGTTTTTTCAATTTCCAGGCTGCGGATTGAGAAGTGATTGAGGCTAAGGTTAGTCATGGCGGCCTTTGGTGTTAAGCAAATAGGGTTTTGGCGGACTGCAAATAGGATTGCACGCGATCGCGAATAATTTCTTGTTCAGTATCGGGGCTTTCGGCTGCATAGATCGCCTGACCATAGATCCAGCGGCGCATGCCGATATAAAAAATGCCACCATGAAGCCCCATTAAAAATTCCAGCTCACGCTGCGTAGGCTTCGAGCTAGTGGGGCGATCACAGTATTTGCGTGTCTCGCGAATTAGTCTGGGCAGCAAACGCACTCTTAGGAGTTCAAAGAAGCGGTCACTGATAGAGTGGTCACTCAAACCCGAGAAAATCAAAATGCGTACAAAGTCATACGTCAATACGGTATTGGTGTAGTCCAGGTAAAAAGCATTGAACTTTTCTTCTGGCGTAAGCGTCTCATCATCGAGTAATCGCTCCCACTCGGGCTTCCACCGTGATTCGAAAACCTCTTTATAGACTTCCTGAATCAGTGCATCTTTGGTGGGAAAGTAGTGATAGAGCAGAGTATGGGTTACGCCAAGTTCCTTGGTGAGGTTACGTAGCTGTCCATCAATCCCATATTTTGCAAAAAACTGAATAGCCCGATCTAGGATCTGACGCTTCCGCTCGGCAGTATTCATTCTCCTGCGGGCAGGGGTCTGCGCTTGAGCCTGATTTTCGGCCTGATTTGGGCTGGAAATACTATCTTCGCTAAAACGCATGGTTTCTCAGGGTTTATCCGAATTTGGACTTATTGACCAAAAGTTAAATAATGGTACATTGTTGAACAATTGGTAGATAAGACTCTATTCGTACAAACCCGAAGGAAAAGTAATGGAATTAAACGGCGAACAGCTCATAGCGGCTCCAATCCCAGATGTATGGAAGGGATTGAACGATATTGACGTCTTAGCCAAGTCCATTCCAGGCTGCGAAGAGATTAGCCGGGTATCTCCTGAAGAAATCCACGCAAAGGTGATGTTCAAGATTGGGCCTGTACGGGCGCGTTTTGCCGGAAAGCTGCTGCTAAGCGACATCATCCCTGATCAATCCTGCTCAATGGCTTTTGAAGGTTCCGGTGGGGCTGCAGGGTTTGCCAAGGGACGCTCGCGAGTAGAACTAAAAGCTGCAGAAGGCGGCACCTTAATTTCTTATACGACAGAGGCTTCCATTGGTGGAAAGCTAGGACAAATTGGTGGGCGCTTAATTAGTGCGTCAGCTAAAAAAATCGCAGATGACTTTTTTCAAAGGTTTGCAAAAGAATTAGGCGGGGAGACAGTAGCGCTGGAGTCTGGCGCTAACGATGAGTAGTAGGTAGTTAAAAAATAAAAAAATAGCAGTAGAAAAAAAGTAGTGAAGTACTAAAGCAGTAGTAGTGATGTAGTGAATATAAAAAACTATAAAAGCCGCAAAGGCTTATATTAATTAAGCGGTGGAGGAGACTCAATGAAAGCAGCAGCATTTGACTATGTAAAGCCAACAGCATTAAGCGATGCTTTAGCTTTGCTAGAGCAAGGTGGGGACGACGCAAGATTAATTGCTGGCGGCCAAACCCTCCTGGCTACGTTGAATATGCGTTTATCAGAGCCCACAATTTTGATTGACATCACTGATGTGGACGAGCTCAAAGGAATTTCTGTTGTGGGCGACCATCTCAGAATTGGTGCTTTAGTAACACACACTGAAATTGAAGATTCTGAGTTGGTGGCCAAGCATGCTCCGCTGTTAAAAGCAGCGGCACCGCACATTGCACATCGTGCTATTCGAAATTTAGGTACCTGGGGCGGCTCGCTGGCTTATGGCGATCCTGCTGCTGAGTGGCCTGCTTGCAGCCTCACTCTCCAAGCCACCATGGTCATTCAGGGCCCTAGTGGAGAACGCAAAATTGCTGCAAAAGATTTTTTTATTGATCTGTACACCACTTCACTAGAGCCAGATGAAATTCTGGTCGCTACTGAAATTCCATTGGCCGCAAGTAATCAAGTGTTTTATTTCCATGAGCTTGCAAGACGCCATGGCGATTATGCTGTTGCGGGCTTGGCTGCAGTAGCGCAAAAGCAAGGCCATGTTTTAAGCAACTGCGCATTCACTTTTTTCTCTGTGAGCTCCACACCGGTCATGGCAGTTGCTGCACAAAATATCGTTGATGGCCAGCCATTAAATGATGAGTTAATTGTCAAAGCGGTTGAGGCTGCACGTGCTGAAATTGATGCAATTGCTGACATTACTAATAGCGCTGAAGCGAAGACGCATTTAATTGGCGTGCTACTTGAGCGTTGCTTAAAGCATTTAGCTGCCTAATTACTCCAACTGTTCGAGGATTTAAAAATGACTTTGAAGAAAAAAGTATCCATGACCGTGAACGGAGTTGCAGTAAATGCAGAGATTGAGCCGCGCCGTCATCTGGTGGATTTCTTGCGCGAGGATTTGCACCTTAAGGGACCGCACTTAGGTTGTGAGCAGGGCGCTTGCGGCGCTTGTACTGTGAAGGTGGATGGTCAAATTATTCGGGGCTGCTTATTTTTGGCGGTACAGGCCGATGGTTGCATAGTTGAGACGATTGAGGGGCTCACTAAAAGCGGTGCCTTGGCTGATCTCCAGGAATCCTTTTTGCGCCATAACGCGATGCAATGCGGTTTTTGTTCATCTGGCATGTTATTGGCTGCTGCCGAACTCATTGAGACTTCGCCAAAGGCGAGTCGTGAAGAAGTGCGCGAATGGATTTCTGGTAACTACTGTCGCTGTACTGGATACCACTCGATTGTGGATGCAATTGTGGATGTACTAGAAGCCCGCGCTAGAGGTCAAAAAATTAAACCAGTCGTTGCTCACGTTTAAGGGATTAGGGAAACGTATTATGAATAAGCCAAGTGATTTAAAAGGACTCGTTCTCGATCCCGTTACCAATGATCAGCGCTATATCGGTAATAGTGAACCTAGACATGGCGCTCGCCGCTTGCTTGAAGGTCAGGGCACCTACATCGATGATATTCAATTGCCCCGTATGGGACATGTGGTGTATTGGCGCTCCCCAGTAGCGCATATGAAGATTGGCAAAATCCATATTGAGCAAGCCAGCAAGATGCCAGGAGTATTGGCGGTAGTTGATGGTGTGCAAATGGCTAAAATTTGTAAGCCTTGGGTTGCTACCCTAGGGCATTTGACCGGTATGAAATCCGCTCCTCAGCATGCATTAGCGATTGACCGCGCATGCTGGCAGGGTGAGCCCGTCGTAGCTGTCGTGGCCGAGACCAGAGCGCAGGCGGAAGATGCATTGCAGTTGGTAGATGTCGAATGGGAAGAGTTGCCCGCAGTGATTTCCATGGAGTCTGCGTTAGATCCTGCCACGCCATTAATACATCCCGAGCTTGGTGATAATTTGTGCTTTACACGTAGCCTCGATGTCGGCAATGTGGATGAGGCATTTGCCAATGCCGATGTTGTCGCTGAAGCCACTTTTGGATTTGGCCGCCATACAGGCGTTACCCTCGAGCCGCGGTGTCAAATTGCTGATTACAACCCAGGAGAGCGTCGTCTGACGGTGTATCACTCACAGCAAGCGCCACATATGATGCAGGACTTGTACTGCCGTCAGTTTGGGTTTTCTGAATCTGATGTCCATGTGATTTGTAAGGATGTGGGCGGTTCATTTGGTATCAAAGTACATGCTTATCCAGACGACTTTGCGACGGTAGGCTTGTCGATGATGCTCGAGCGCCCAGTCAAGTTCGTGGCAGATCGCTTAGAGTCATTTACGAGCGATATTCATGCGCGCGAACACCGTATCCAGGGGCGTATTGCTGCAAATAAGGCAGGTGATATCCTCGCTTTCGAAATTAAGGATTTAACTGGTATTGGTCCTTATTCCATGTTCCCAAGAACCAGTGCCATTGAGGGCAATCAAGTAGTGAACTTGGTTGGTGGCCCTTATAAGCATCAACATTATCGCGCCCATTTGGATGTCGTTTTTCAGAATAAAACACCAACTTGTCAGTATCGCGGTGTGGGGCACCCAATTGCCTGCGCAGTGACTGAGGGACTGGTTGACTTAGCTGCACAAAAATTGCGGATGGATCCATTGGAATTCCGCAAGCGCAATGTGATTCCAGATGATGCGTATCCATGCTCTGGAATTTCTGGAATCAAATTAGAGGTGCTTTCGCACGAGCAATGTTTGCGCACGATTGAAAAAATGATGGATTACTCCGCTTTGCGCAAAGAGCAGGCTGAGTTGCGTAAAAAAGGAATCTATCGAGGTATTGGTTTTGCAACCCTGATTGAGTTAACCAATCCAAGTCCTGCGTTCTATGGGGTAGGGGGTGCCCGTATTGCCTCTCAAGATGGCGCCTCTGTCCGTTTAGATCCCAGCGGTGTCGTTACTGTTTTGGTGGGTGTTGGTGAGCAAGGCCAGGGTACTGAAGGTATCTACGCCCAAATCGCAGCCGATGCGGTTGGTGTTCCTATCAACCAGGTGCGGATTGTTACTGGAGACACTGACGTTACTCCTTACGGTGGTGGCACTTGGGCTTCTCGTGGTGCAGGTGTGGGTGGTGAGGCGGTATTGCTGGCCTGCCAGGCTTTACATGAAAATATTCTCAAACTTGCTGGTGCAATTTTGAATCGCCCTGTAAATGAATTGTCGATTCATCGTAGTCATGTATTAGATAAAACGACTGGTGAGCAATTGCTGCCCTTTAGCGAAATTGGTCGCATTGGATATTTCCGTACCGATACATTGCCAGCTGGATTCTCTGCTGACTTGATGGTAACTCGCCACTACACGCAAAAAGATTATCCATTTATCTTTACGAATGGTGTGCAGGCTTCTTACGTTGAGGTTGATCCTGATACTGGTTTTGTAAAACTCTTGAAGCACTGGGCTGTTGAAGATTGCGGTCGTGTGATTAACCCTATGTTGGTTGATGAGCAGGTGCGGGGTGCAATCGTTCAAGGTATTGGTGGCGTGTTGTTTGAAGAGTGTCTCTACGATGACAGTGGCCTATTGCGCAATGGCAGTATGGCTGATTACTTGGTGCCTATGGCAAATGAAATGCCAGACATCGAGGTGGCCCACGTGGAAACGCCTACCCAATCCTCCAAGTTAGGCGCCAAGGGTGCTGGTGAGGCTGGTACAGCAGGCGCTCCAGGCGCAGTACAAAATGCTATCAATGATGCGTTGGCGCCATTTAATGCCACTGTATTTGATCAGCCCATTACCTGCGAAAAAATCTTACGGGCCCTCAAGAAAATCTAATTTTCTAGGGTTCCCGCCTACTTTGGTGCAAACCCGGAGTTCGGGTTTGCACATCCTGTAACATCCAGTTTTAGGGCTCTGGCAGGACTCGTCCCGTCACCCCTCTTCGTCAACTTGATACGGTACACATCGATATGTCTTCATTAAAAGGTAAAACAGCGCTTGTTACGGGCTCTACTAGCGGTATTGGTTTGGGTATGGCAATTGCTTTAGCGAAGCAGGGCGCCAATATTATGGTGAATGGTTTTGGTGAAAAAGATGATGCGATTGCCAAGATTAAAGCGTGCGGTGTTGAGGTGGATTATCACGGTGCTGACATGAGTAAGCCCGCTGAGATTGAGGACTTAGTAAAGCAGACTGAGAAGCGCTTTGGCTCATTGGATATTTTGGTTAATAACGCTGGTATTCAATATACGGCCAATATTGAAGAATTCCCGACAGACAAATGGGATGCAATTATTGCGATTAATTTAAGTTCTGCGTTTCACACAACCCATCATGCTTTGCCTGGAATGAAACAGCGTAACTGGGGGCGCATTATTAATATTGCCTCAGTCCATGGCTTAGTGGCATCTACCCAAAAAGCCGCTTATGTAGCCGCCAAGCATGGCATTGTTGGATTAACGAAAGTCACTGCACTTGAAAATGCGCGCACCGGTATTACTTGTAATGCTATCTGCCCGGGCTGGGTGCTCACTCCGCTGGTGCAAAAGCAGGTTGATGCACGTGCTGAGCGCGAAGGCATATCCAATGAAGCTGCTAAGACTGCCTTGGTCTCTGAGAAGCAACCTTCCGGTGAGTTTGTCACCCCAGAGCAGTTGGCTGCATTAGCGGTCTTCCTTTGTGGGCCTGATGCTTCTGAAGTTCGTGGAGTTGCCTGGAATATGGATGGTGGCTGGACTGCCCAGTAAATACAAAGCCGCTATACAAGCGGCCTGTGCATCACTAAATAACCGCTGATGTAGTCTTACTCAGCGGTTATTTTTCTATCGGCAATAATTTTTCCCCACAGCGCAGATTGACTAGCAATATATTTTTGTAAGTCTTCTCTGCTGCCCGGGTTGGGTGTCAGGCCATGCTCCGCTAACTGCGCATTAGTCGCTTTATCTTTCAGCACGGCAACCAGTGCTTTATTCCATTTATCCAAAATCACATCAGGCGTTTTGCCCGGCGCTACAAAGGCATACCAGTTGCTGGCATCAAACCCGGGGTAGCCAGACTCAGCAATCGTGGGCACATTAGGCAGTGTGGGTGCACGTTTTAAGCCTGTAGTTGCAATCGGAATGAGCTTACCGTTTTTAATGTACGGGTCAGCAGTTGCTAAGGCGGAGTAATAAGAAGAAACACGTCCGCCGAGGAGGTCGACCATGGCGGGGCTTCCACCTTTATAAGGCACATGCACCGTATCAATATCTGCACGCACGTTCAGCAATTCTCCTTGCAGATGTGAGGCAGATCCGCTGCCAGTTGAGGCGAAAGTAATCTTGCCAGGATTCTTTTTGGCCAGAGCCACATACTCTTTAAAGTTTTTGACGCCTAATTCGGGAATCACTACCAAAACATTGGGAAAGGTTACGCCCATAGTGAGCGGTGCCAAATCCTTCTGTGGATCATAAGGCAGCTTCATAAGATGGGGAGCAATCGAAAGCGGACCTACTGAGCCAAACAGAATGACAGAGCCATCTGCTGGGGCGTTGGCCGTGTAAGCGTGTGCAATATTTCCACCAGCGCCAGGCTTGTTATCCACAATCACGTTTTGCCCAAGATCTTCACTCAGTTTTTTTGCGATCACTCGGGCAGCGCTATCAGCTGAACCACCTGCTGCAAACCCTACGACGATGGTGATGGTTTTCTTGGGTGGAAATTCTTGTGCATTGACGCTAGAAACAAAGCTCATGCAGCCCAACGCAAGGCAGGCAAAGGCTTTGGCAAAAAGAGGGGTGGGCATAGTCTGTCTCATATTGTTTTATTGATTGATTTTGCATCCCAAAGGGTGCTAAGTCACTATTCTAAGTAAGAATTCTCGATTTTTGGGGGTCTGAACAAAATTAGCAGAATCGTTTATAGTTACATCGCATTCTTATATATAGGAGAACCTTTCATGGCTTCAATTTTGACCTCATTGGGACGCACAGTATTTGCTGGTTTTGTGCTTCTTGTTTTGATTATTTTGGCTTTAGGCGGTAATTTCAGCTCTGCTGAATTGCCATTTGTATTCCGTTGGTTGCACGTGATGTTTGGTGTGATGTGGATTGGCTTGCTCTGGTACTTCAACTTTGTGCAAATTCCTTCCATGCCAAAGATTCCTGATGAGCAAAAGCCAGCCATTGGTAAAGTGATTGCTCCTGCAGCCTTGTTTTGGTTCCGTTGGGCAGCGTTGTTCACTGTATTGACTGGTTTGATTGTGGCTACATTGAATGGTTATGCACATCAAGCATTTACCTTGCAAGCTCCATTCCGCGCAATCGGTTTGGGCATGTGGATCGCTTTAGTGATGGCGTTCAACGTATGGTTCATCATCTGGCCTAACCAGAAGCGTGCACTTGGTATCGTGACTGTCGAAGCCGATGTAAAAGCAAAATCAGCTCGTGTTGCGATGTTGACATCCCGTTTAAACACATTGCTCTCTATCCCAATGTTGTTCTTGATGGTTGCTCAGTCTCATAACACTACTTGGTTTGTGATCGTTTCTTAATCACCTGCTTGTAGTCATGAAAAAGGCCCGCTCTGCGGGCCTTTTTCTTATCTGGCTGGGCCGCAGAGGGCTTAGGCCAAGATGGGGGGCAATTCTTTGGTCAGCGCTCCACGCTGCGTAGTAGCGCTACCCATCAATACAAAGCCAAGCAACTTGCCATCACTCGCTTCAAAGCGGGACTCTAATCCACCGTCTGAAGCAGTGGTTTTCCATTGACCCTCAGCACCTTTTGCTGGTGGCGAAACTACAGTAGCCAAGGCTGGTGTTTTGACCATTACTGGCATTGCAGGATATGTCAATACAGTTGTGGTTCCGGTAAGTGTTGCTGCTAAGGCTCTTGCAGCTTGCATGATGGGCATTACGTAGGGCAGTACTAGACCTTCTACTTCAGCGCAATCACCAAGTGCATAAATATCTTTTGAGCTAGTTTCTAATTCGCGATTGACTTGAATGCCAACATTGCATGCAAGTCCGGCTGCTTTGGCTAAATCCAGTCTTGGTTTTAGTCCTACAGCAGAGAGCACTGCATCGCTAGTAAGCGTAGTGCCATTAGCAAGCGTCAGTGAGAATTGATCGGCATTTCGTTGAACGGATTGCACGGTAGTGCCAAAGTGCCATTTGACTCCAGCAGCGCTTAATTTATTTTGTAGATCAGTAGCCGCAGCCTCTGGGATCAGGCGCCCTAAGGCTTGAGGCGCTAAATCAATCACGTCAACCTCATAACCGCCGATGACGAGATCGTTTGCAAACTCACAGCCGATCAAGCCTGCACCCAAGATGGCTACTTTCTTTTTATCGGCAATGGCATTGCGAAACCGAGCGTAATCTTCTAAGTCATTGACAGTCAACACCTCTTTAGCAGCATCTCCCTGTAGCGGAATCCGAATTTGGTCAGCACCAAGCCCTAAAACTAGTTTTCCATAAAAGATAGTGCCTTTGCTAGTTTGGATAGTGTGTGAGCTCGCATCAATCGCGCTAACATCCGCTTCAGCAACGATATTGATTTCCAGTTGAGCAGCCATGGCATCGGCTGGGGTGGAAACGAGTTGTGCAGCATCTTTCTTGCTCGCAAGGGCAGTAGAGAGCATCGGCTTAGAATAAAAATAGCCAGGCTCTCTTGTTACCAAGGTGATCGGAATGGTTTTATCCAATTTGCGGATTTCGCGGATGACGGTATAACCCGCCAATCCGCTGCCAATAATCACGATGGCGGATGAAGATGTAGTTTGATCCAAGACTAGGCTCCTAAGGATGCATTAATTGCGGTAAGACGTTGTGCTGTAGATGGGGGAAGACTTAGATCTGAACCATTTCAAAGTCAGACTTTGCCACACCACAGTCTGGGCACTCCCAATCTTCTGGGATATCCGCCCAGGCTGTACCTGGAGCGATGCCATCTTCAGGTAAGCCTTTTGCTTCATCATAGATAAAGCCACATACGATACATTGCCATTGTTTCATGTTCATTCCTTGAGTAATAGTTGATAGTGTAAATTCAGTTTCGTTTTATTTCTGGCCGCTTATTGAGCGGCAAATACCTTAGCTTTCTCTAATGCCTGCTTATAGTGATTAGCGTGACGCTCTTCCACATTGGCCAAGGCGGCAAAACGCTTGGCTGCTTTAGCTAAAACCGCTTGGAATTGCTCAGCGTGCTCCTTAGATTCCGCGATCTGCTCATCAATCTCTTGGATGGCTGCAGCATTGCCTTCTTCAACTGCGGTCTTGCGAAATGACGGATACATTTCGGTGTATTCATAGGTTTCGCCCTCAATCGCAATTTCTAAGGCGCGTTGTGGGGTAATGGCATTAGCGGGGTAGAGCAAGTCTAAGTGGCCAAATGCATGCATTACCTCTTGGTCTGCAGTAGCTTCAAAGATTTTTGCTGTTTCTTCGTCACCTGCTGCGCGTGCCAATTTTGCAAAATAACGATATTTAATGTGGGCCATAGACTCACCAGCAAATGCCGATTCCAAGTTTTGGATAGTTTTAATTTCTGGACGTGCCATTTTCAACTCCTTTGATTTCATGATAAAAAGTGTTGGACTTGCGTAAGACTGTTAACTGCTTGTCCAACCATGAAATGGATTGTGGACTTGTTTCTTTAATCAGTCCAATGAATAATTATGCTACTATTAATCAAATTATTCGATAAGGAGCTGTTATGGCTTATTTACCGTCCCTAAGGCAGTTAAGTTACCTCCTGGCGCTAGCAAAAGAGCTCAACTTCACCCGGGCTGCTCAAGCTTGCTTTGTGGGGCAATCGACTCTGAGTGCAGGTCTAAAAGAGCTCGAAGAAGGTCTAGGCATTCAGTTGGTTGAGCGTGATCGTCAAAACGTTTCCATTACCCCTGCTGGCTTGGAGGTGCTCGAGCGCGCCAAGGTCATTTTGACTGCATCAGAAGATTTGGTGGAGTTTGCAGGAGCCTCTGGCAAGCCGATGACAGCCACCATCCGTTTGGGAGTGATCCCAACGATTGCACCTTTTTTATTGCCAACGGTATTGCCAGAAGTTCGCAAACGCTTTCCGGATTTAAAAATTACTTTAAGAGAAGACTTAACTGCCAATTTGCTAGCCAGGCTAGCAGAGCATAAATTGGATTTCGCATTAATTGCATTGCCTTACGATGTGACTGGCCTTCTCGTCGAAGAATTATTTGACGATGAATTTTGGTTGGTGGCACGAGAGGGTGACCCAGCTCTAAAGGGCAAAGAGGTAACCTTGCCCGCCAAAATGGCAGAGCGTTTGCTTTTATTGGAAGAAGGGCACTGCTTGCGCGAGCATAGCTTGCAGGCTTGTAGAAAAGCGGATATCCGCAAGAATGAAGCCATGGAAGCAACCAGCTTGCTCACTTTGCTGCAGATGGTGGAATCAGGTTTTGGTATTGCTTTGCTGCCGAATATGGCAGTCAATAGTAGTCTTCTTAATCATTCTGATCTGGTGGCTAAAGCAATGGCCGCGCCAGCACCCAAAAGAGTGATTGCGCTAGTCGCAAGATCTTCCACTGCGCATCGAGAAGAGTTTGCCGCGCTTGCATCTTGTATTCGTGAGCGCTTTGGGGCAAGCCTCAAAGCAAAGTAAAGAAGCGCATTAAAAGTATGTCAACCATTTCAATCGTTTCACTATCTACTTAGAAAGAATTCCATGTCCGGTAAAGAAATCATGTTCACCCCTGTTCAGTTGGGAGCTATTCAACTCAAAAATCGCTTAGTAATGGCGCCTTTGACAAGAATGCGTGCGGTCGCAGGCGATGTTCCTAATCCTTTGGCACGGATTTACTACGCGCAGCGTGCTAGTGCTGGACTAATTATTTCAGAGGCTACCCAAATTTCTCCGCTGGGTATGGGTTATCCAGCTACCCCAGGTATTTATTCTGCCGAGCAAACTGCAGCCTGGAAAGAGATCGTCGATGCAGTTCACGCAAAAGGCGGCTCTATCGTGGCGCAGTTATGGCATGTGGGCCGCATTTCACATTCATCGCTACATCCCGAGCAGGGCGTGCCAGAGGCACCATCTGCAATTGCTGCTTCGGGCCAAACTTATGGAGCCGACTGGAAATTGCATGACTATGAAACACCTAAGGCGATGAGTCTGGAAGATATTGCCCGCCTACTCAAGGAGTTTGAAGCAGCGGCGCAAAATGCCAAGGCGGCGGGCTTTGATGGTATTGAGATTCACTCGGCCAACGGGTATCTACTGGATCAATTTTTGCAAGATAAAACCAATCAACGCCAGGATCAGTATGGTGGCTCGATTGAGAACCGTTTGCGCTTGTTGGGCGAGGTCATTGAGTCTGTCAGCAAAGTATTCCCAAGTAATCGAGTAGGTGTTCGTCTCTCACCATATGGCACATTTAACGATATGGCTGATAGTGATCCGGTTGCTTTATTCACAGCAGCAATCCATCAATTAAATACCTATGACTTGGCTTACGTTCACATGATTGAACCTCGCTCTACAAGTGCGGGTGGTAATGATCAGGTTAATGAAGCGGCGCCAGTAACCTCAGAAATCTTCCGCAAGGCCTATCAAGGTAAATTTATTACTGCAGGTGGGTACGATCAAGCAATGGGAGAAAAGGTGCTCGAAGAGGGTCTGGCGGACGCAGTCGCATATGGCCGCTTGTATATCTCTAATCCTGATCTTGCAGAGCGTTTTCAGCAAGGCGCCGCTCTTAATCCCTATAACCGGGCTACGTTTTATGGCGGCCAAGAAGTTGGGTATACGGATTACCCAAGCTTATAAAGGTAGCTGCATTTATTGGGCTGCAACTATAAACCCCGCCTCTCAAACGCGGGGTTTATTTTTTATCCTTAGGCCCATCTAGAAGATTGTATTGATTGGCTATTAATAAGATTGCGATCGATGCACATCCAAGAGCAAAAAACTGCCATTGGTGCAAAACTGCGGTGCCTACAACAGTCATTAGGGCGGTCCAGCTGACTACTAGCTTGGCTTTTTTGGAAAGTGGCTTCATCTTGATTGGGATTTTATGAATTCAGAAGGTTTAATTTTATTCAACATCCGGCGCAATGTCTCATCTTTCAAAATATAGTGGTGCCACAAGGCTGCCAGGGCATGTAAGCCAATCAAAAAATATAAGGCGTTGCCTAGCCACTCATGCGCCTCTTTAAATAGCTTCTTGAGTTCGGGGTTCAGAGAAATCCATTGTGGCCACACCCAATTGAGGAAGTGAACTTCCTTTCCACCCGCTTGGAGAAAAATGAACCCCATGATCGGCAGCATTAGCAAGAGCAGGTATAGCAAGTAATGCGCAAGCTTAGCTAGGGCAGTAAGTGTTTGATTCGGATTGATGGGGTGAGGGGTTCCGAATGCCCAGCGCGTTATAAGTCGGACTACCATCACCACAAAGATGATTTGCCCCAATAAACCATGAATCGTTTTGCATAGTTCGCGTGGTTCGCTACCTTTGGGAAATTGCCCTTTGAGTTCAATGACGGCAAATGCCGCAATCAGCAAGGCTACTACTAGCCAGTGGAAGAAGATAGAAGCGGGGTGATAGCGGGGTTGAGTCATACCGTGCAAAGTCAAAAAATGAGATTTGCTTTAAATGATAATGAATCTCATTTACGACAACAAGCCCAAATCGATTTCCCCTTCGCTTGAGGGGGCTTTGACTTAATTGAGTCTGACTTTAGCGCTCAGTTCGCTGGCAAGGCCTCGCTTATCGAGCTGAGAGAGACGTAGTGCTTCAACTTCAAAATCCAATTGCCCAGGATGAAATTCATCATCATTTTGCAGGTGAATGACATAGGTCCAGACTAACTCGCGGCCGCGATTCTTAAATACATCTACAACACGTTTCATGCTTACCGCCTATGTGGTGATGCTCAAGGATTGGTGGAAGACGGGCTACTCGAGCTGATCTTTGGATTTATTGTCTGTTTGAGGGCAATCAGATTTCGCGCTTCAATCCGAATGACACCACTACGAGGGCTATCGATATCTGCAATTAAGAAGAAGGAAACGGAAGTGATGAATGGGAAGATCATGAACAAACCAACATTCTTTTTAAAATTGCGCGCACCAAAGCCTACCAATAAATTGGCGCATAAGGCGATGGCTCCCATTAGTAGCCAAGCAGGGTAGGGAATGCGATTGTGCCAAGCCGCTTGAACATAACCTTGAGAATTTAATACGTCATTCATTCCCGAAATGACTAAAGCCATACTGGGGGTGGTTTGTGTCCGCGCAACTGGGAGAATTTCATTCCAAAGAGCATTCTGCAGCTCATTCGTTTTTTGTGTAATCTCCTGCACTTTTTCAGAGCTTTGTTTGGAGTAATAGAGAATACGTTGATCTAAGTATTGATTCAGTAGATCTTTGGTGCGAGCTGAAATATTGCTGGGAAGTAGATCAGCGCGCAGGTATTCTGTGCCAATAGCATTGGCCTCAGCTTCTTCAAGGGTTTCGCGATTGTCATGGCGATCAATGGCCATCGAAAACGTAAAACCAATGATGAGTGCCAGTAGCGTCAGGGTCGCCGTTTGAATGACGCCCAGATCCTCTGAAGTTTCGGTGTCCTTAGTGCGATAGCGGCTGAGTGCAGCATTGCCAAACCAGACGGCTATAGCAAAGACGACTAGCGAAACTCCAAAGACTAAGACGGGGTGGTTTAGTAGAGCGTGAATTTAAAAAGTTCCTGGATACAAAATATCTTTAGTCACGTTATGAATATCGCGATGACCGGTAAATGCCATAGTGATATCTAACTCATTGTGGATCAACTCGAGGCATTTAGTAACGCCAGCTTCGCCCATGGCGCCTAAGCCATACAAGAAGGGGCGGCCAATCATTGTGCCGCGTGCACCCAGTGCCCAGGCTTTTAAAACATCCTGACCCGAACGAATGCCACCATCCATCCAGACCTCAATATCCTTACCAACGGCATTGACGATTCCAGGGAGCGCTTGAATACTCGATACAGCACCATCTAGTTGGCGACCGCCATGGTTTGAAACGATTAATGCATCTGCGCCTGAGTTGGCAGCAAGGCGAGCATCCTCTTCATCCAAAATGCCTTTAATGATTAGCTTTCCGCCCCAGAGTTTTTTGATCCATTCGACATCGCCCCAATTTAAACCTGGATCAAACTGCTCTGCAGTCCAAGAGGAGAGGGAGGACATATTGCCTACGCCAGTTGCGTGCCCCACAATATTGCGGAAGGTGCGACGTGGTGTCATAGCCATACCAAGGCACCAGCGCGGCTTGGTGGCCATATTGATCATGTTGGCAATCGTCAACTTGGGCGGTGCAGAAAGACCGTTTTTGAGATCTTTGTGACGTTGGCCGAGAATTTGTAAATCCAAAGTCAACACCAGCGCTGAGCATTTCGCTGCTTTTGCGCGCTCAATAAGGCGCTCAATAAATCCTCGATCTTTCATGACGTACAGCTGGAACCAAAATGGCTTAGTAGTTCTTTCTGCCACATCTTCAATAGAGCAGATGCTCATGGTCGACAAGCAAAAGGGTACGCCAAATTTTTCCGCCGCCTTAGCAGCCAAAATTTCTCCATCGGCATGTTGCATGCCGGTTAATCCGGTTGGGGCTAAAGCCACAGGCATAGCAACTTCTTGTCCCACCATTTTGGTTTTGGTGGTGCGATTGGTCATATCAACAGCTACCCGTTGACGCAATTTGATTTTCTGAAAATCCGATTCATTCGCACGATAGGTGGATTCTGTCCATGAGCCAGAGTCGGCGTAGTCATAGAACATCTTTGGAGTGCGTTTTTGGTGGAGAACCCGTAAGTCTTCAATATTGGTGATGATTGGCACAATTCGTCCTTGTTTTCTTGTTCTTTTGACAAGTATTTGTCTATTCAAGCTCTATCTTAGCAATACCGAGCATTTGTTTCTACAATGCTAGGGTATCCCTAATATAGACGCCCTCAAGCTGCCATTCCTCCTGCTCAATGCCTAAGCTCACCCTTGCCACAGTCCTGTATTTGCTCACTGCCACGTTTTTATGGGCCGGCAATGCCATTGCGGGACGTTTACTTGTGGGCAGCGTTTCCCCCATCACCCTAAGTGCGGTGCGCTGGGGTCTGGCTGCACTGCTTCTTTTGCCGTGGGGATGGCGTGTTTTTAAGTTTAGCAGCCCGCTATGGCAAAACAAGCGGCGTTTTTTGCTTCTCGGTTTATTCGGTGTGGGTAGCTATAACGTGCTCTTATATCTAGCGCTACAAACATCGACCGCTATTAATGTGACATTGATTGGCGCAAGCATGCCGATCTGGATGCTGTTCATCGGCGCAGTCTTTTATCAAGTGAAGCCCAATCTATTGCAGTTGATCGGCGCAATCGTGTCATTAGTGGGCGTTGCAATTGTGTTGACACGAGGTGAGTTGAATGCTTTGCTATCCATGCAAATGGTAATGGGTGATTTACTCATCATGTTGGCTACTATTTTGTGGGCTTTTTATAGTTGGATGCTCAGTCGTCCAGGTCCCAGTACTGAGCGCCAATGGCCATGGGCCGATTTCTTGATGGCCCAGGTTATGGTGGGTTTGTTATGGACCGGATTTTTTGATAGCTTTGAAATCGCTACTGGCTCTGCTTACCTAGACCTTAATTGGTGGACCGGCTCACTGATTTTATTTGTTGCGATTGGTCCTTCCCTGATTTCCTACCGCTGTTGGGGGTTGGGTGTGAATGGCGCCGGGCCTACCATCGCCGCTTTCTTTGCAAACTTTATTCCTTTGTTTACTGCGCTTTTATCTGCGGCGATGTTGGGCGAGCCTCCGCGCTTATTTCATGTCACTGCCTTTGCCTTGATTGTTGCTGGAATTTGGATTTCTTCCAGTCAGGGCAAGCCTAAGCAAGCCTGAATTGGCTTTAGGTAAAAGTTCGGAAAAAACAGTAAAGTATTTTCTTTTCCCTTGAAGTCCTAGCCATGGTCGATGTCTTAGTAATTGGTGGTGGTAATGCTGCTTTATGTGCTGCCCTAATGGCTAGGGAAGCTGGCGCTAGCGTTCTTCTCTTGGAGGCATCACCAAAAGAGTGGCGCGGCGGGAACTCAAGCCACACCCGCAATTTACGAGCCATGCATGATGGGCCTCAAGATGTTCTACTGGGTACTTATTCAGAAGATGAGTATTGGGATGATTTGCTCAAGGTGACTGGTGGCCTAACAAATGAAGCGCTAGCGCGACTGGTGATTCGCTCATCGGCCACGTGCCGTTCCTGGATGATGCACCATGGAGTGCATTTTCAAGCTCCTTTATCTGGCACATTGCATTTGTCTCGGACGAACGCCTTTTTTATGGGCGGAGGAAAAGCGCTGGTGAATGCCTATTACCGCAGTGCTGAAAAATTGGGTGTGCAAATTCGTTACAACGCACCAGTAGATAGTCTTGAAATTAAAGACGGCAAATTTATTGCTGCGCATATTGGTAGTGAGCGTATCCAAGCAAAAACTTGTGTGCTTGCTGCAGGTGGATTCGAATCGAATTTGGAATGGTTAAAAGAGGCTTGGGGTCAAAATGATTTAGGCGAATATCCCGCTGATAACTTTTTGATTCGGGGTACTAGATTTAATATGGGCACGCTCTTAAAGTTCATGATTGAGGCAGGGGCAGATTCCATTGGTGATCCTACTCAGGCGCATATGGTGGCGATTGATGCCCGTGCGCCTTTATACGATGGCGGTATCTGTACCCGTATCGACTGCGTATCCTTAGGCGTTATGGTGAATAAGAATGCCAAGCGTTTCTATGATGAGGGTGAAGATTTTTGGCCCAAACGTTATGCCATCTGGGGAAGATTGGTAGCTCAGCAGCCAGGGCAGATCGCCTATTCAATTATTGACTCAAAGGCTTTAGGCCGATTCATGCCACCAGTATTTGCTGGTGAGAAAGCTGATACCCTAGAAGAGTTAGCCGATCAACTGCACCTAGATCGAGCGACTTTCATCAAGACAATTTCAGAATTTAATGACGCTTGTGTGGAAGGCAGTTTTGATCACACGAGTTTGGATGATTGTCATACTGAAGGATTAACTCCTCCAAAGACACACTGGGCAAGAAAAATTGATACTGGACCTTTCTATGCGTATGCAGTTAAGCCGGGCATTACATTTACCTACCTTGGATTAAAGACCGACCAGACTGCGGCAGTGCGTTTTGATAATCAGCCTAGCGAGAATTTATTTGTTGCCGGCGAAATGATGGCTGGTAATGTACTCGGGAAGGGCTATACCGCTGGAATCGGAATGACGATTGGTACTGTCTTTGGAAGAATTGCAGGTGTCAGTGCAGCCAAAGCTGCCTTGAAAGAAGGGGCGGTAGATGCAACAGCTTGAGGCATTAATTGCGGAGGCTTCGCAACTTGGTAATGCAGCTCACGAACAAGAGGTCGCTCGCATTATGCAGATTTGTAATGCTTGTCGCTACTGCGAGGGATTTTGTGCCGTTTTTCCTGCGATGACTAGGCGCATTGCATTCTCTTCAGCAGATATTCATTACTTGGCCAACCTGTGCCATAACTGCGGTGCCTGTTTGCATGCCTGCCAATACGCGCCACCTCATGATTTTGGAGTCAACGTGCCTTTAGCGATGGCGCGGGTGCGTAAAGATACTTATATTGAATTTGCTTGGCCTAAGGCATTGGGAGTGTTATACAAAACAAATGGCATTGCTGTGGCTTTAGGTAGTTCTGTGTCCATCATCGCCTTTTTCTTACTCTCGCTGGCGCTCAATGGCAATCTTCTTATCAGTATTACAGACGGCAATTTCTATGAGATCTTTTCGCACAATACGCTTGCCTATATTTTCGGCGCTGTCTTTGTTTATGCGCTCCTGGCCTTAGGTATTGGTCTTGCACGCTTCTGGCGGGAAATATCCCCAGGACAGTCTTCAGGTGCAGCGGCAGCGGAGGCTGCACACGATGCACTGACGCTCAAGTACTTGGGTGGTGGACATGGAGAGGGTTGCAATAATGCGGACGATGCTTTCTCGCTTTGGCGCAAGCGTTTTCATCACTTCACTTTTTATGGCTTCATGCTGTGCTTTGCTGCGACTAGTGTCGCTACCCTCTATCACTACATGTTGAATTTACATGCGCCTTACGCACTAACCAGTTTGCCGGTATTGCTGGGTACGCTTGGTGGGGTGGGGCTTGTGATTGGCCCAATTGGCTTGCTGTATTTAAATTTGCAAAGAGCGCCTGCGCATGGCGATACTACTCAGCAGCCAATGGATAGAGCATTCATTCTGTTGCTCCTGCTTATTAGCATCTCCGGTTTAGCTTTATTAGCTTATCGGGATACGATGTATATGCCGATATTGCTGGTAGTGCATTTGGGTTTTGTCATGGGGTTCTTTTTGACAATGCCTTATGGCAAGTTTGCACACGGAATCTATCGCAGTGCAGCATTACTCAAAAATGCCATTGAAAAACGGCAAAAAAATACACTCCAGCTGGGCTCAGATTAGGCTTATTCGCTTGTAGACCCCCAAATACATCTTTGCCAGGGGGATTTGAGTCGGATTGCCCAAAAAAGGGCTTAAATCAGTATCATTTAGGGCTAATCACAGAAATCTCTAGGAAATTACTATGCCAGGCTTACTTCCCTACGTTGATCCAGATGGATTGCTAGAGTTCTCAGTCGTTTATACCGACCGCTCTTTGAATCACATGTCTGATGAATTCAAGCGTGTCATGGTGGACATCTCTAGCGTCCTCAAAGATGCTTATAACGCCAATTCTGCTGTCATCGTCCCCGGTAGCGGAACTTTTGGTATGGAAGCAGTCGCGCGTCAATTTGCAAACAAGCAAAAGTGCCTTGTCTTGCGAAATGGTTGGTTCAGTTATCGCTGGACACAAATTTTCGACTTAGATCATATTTCTGGTGATGTGACAGTGATTAAGGGTCGTCAATTAGAGAATGCTGCTCAAGGTGTCTTTGCACCAGCACCGATTGAAGAGGTTGTGGCTTTTATTAAAAAGGAAAAGCCAGCAGTGGTGTTTGCGCCCCATGTAGAAACTTCTGCCGGAATTATCCTGCCAGATGATTACCTTAAAGCTGTTGGCGAGGCGGTACGCTCTGTCAATGGATTATTCGTTTTAGATTGCATTGCCTCTGGCGCAATGTGGGTAGACATGAAGACCTGCAATGTAGATGTATTAATTACCGCACCACAAAAAGGTTGGAGCAGTTCTCCCTGTTGCGCATTAATCGCCTTAGGTGAAAGAGCGCGAGAGCGTATTGATGCAACGCAAAGCAGCAGCTTCTCAATGGATTTGAAAAAGTGGTTGCAAATCATGGAGGCTTACGAAAAAGGCGGCCATGTTTATCACACAACTATGCCTACTGACGCACTCAAAATTTTGCGTAATGTGATGCAAGAAACTCGATCCCTGGGATTTGCCGCTTTAAAAGCAAAACAGATTGAGCTAGGTAGCAAGGTGCGTGCGCTCCTGGAGTCCAAGGGTTATCAATCTGTTTCTGCCAAAGGCTTTCAGGCGCCTGGCGTAGTCGTTAGCTACACCACTGATCCAGATATCCAATCGGGCAAGAAGTTTATTGCTCTGGGGCTCCAAACTGCGGCAGGTGTTCCATTGCAGTGCGATGAAAGACCGGACTTCCGTACTTTCCGCATCGGTCTATTTGGCTTAGAAAAACTGGGCAACGTAGATCGTACAGTGAGCCACTTAGCAGCAGCTTTGGAAAAAATTACCGAGGCAGAAGCGCAGCTTGCTTAAGCTTCTTGGATTGATGTAAAAAAAGGCCATCGCAAGATGGCCTTTTTATTGGTGCCAGTGGAAAGCAACTTAACGCGCCAATGGGTTTGGTGTCGCTTCACCAATTCTATTGAGGGTATTGTTATCGACGTGATGAAACAATTCTGCTTGGTCCTTAATTTTCATCACTGTATCTTGCTCGTATGACCAAGTGTCATTTTCATGGATGCTAACCCGAATCCGAAACTCCACAGTTCTGAAGGCGTAATTTAAAAAGGCATTGGATGAGATCCCTGCGCATGGATCATTTTCTTTTGCAAGTAATTCAAATTCGCGGTCATTGGCCTTGGCATTGCCGGAAGCCATCGTAATCATGCCGCGGGGTAGGGAGAGGGTATGCAGGATATTTCCGGTAGCTGGCTCCCATAGCCAATACCCCACTTGATCATGGTAAGTTTTGATTTGTTCTGGTTTGGTGATATGGGTGTGATATCTCAGGCCATAAAAGAGTTGCGGTCCGTTGGTTTGGGGGTCGATCGGCTGAAGCTCTATGCGCTCAACATAGGCCTGCTTCTTCGGTCCGTCAGCCTTGGGCTTGACATCCAGACCACGAATACCCTCCCAAATTCCAGCCATACCGGTAAGTGGTCCCAGGTTCTTCAGTGTATCGACTGAGTAGCTTTGAGGCTCGGTAAAGATGTCGCTTGGAAACTCGTTCATGGTGAACCTTGTAAAAATGAAGCATTTATTTCAAATTTTTGAGTATTATTAAATTATCCACAAACCTTATTGGAGAACTGCATGATTTCTCGTATTGCACACCTTAGCCTAGCTTCCCTTATTTCAGTAACCCTTGGACTAGGATCAGTCTCCGTGATGGCTGCTGACCCTGCACCTGCACCAGCCCCTGCTCCAGCAGCAGCTCCTGCGGTAGCTCCAGCAGCAGCGCCAACAGATAAGGCGGCTGAAAAGCAAGCGAAGAAAAAAGCAAAGAAAGAAAAGAAAGCTGAGAAAAAAGCCAAGAAGAAGTCTAAGAAAAAGGCTAAAGCTGCAGCAGAAGCCGCTCAGTAATTTTCTTGGGCACTCTTGCCCTCACTACTCAATGAGCTGAGTAGTTTTAGCTTCATCATAATCACCTGATTTTTGCGAGTCGGGTGATTTTTTTCTGGGCCCATCATTGCGCACAAGCAACCACATTGCAGCAATCACCAAAGTCATGCCGCCGATTTGAGTCCAAGTAATGGGTTCTGACAAAATAAAGTAACCCAGAAAAATAGTCGAGACAGGACCCAATATGCCGGCTTGCGCCACTAGAGGTGAGCCAATGCGATTAATTGCAATCATGATCAGGAGCATGGGGATCACGGTGCAAAGTCCAGCATTGAGAAGGCTGAGCCAGTAGATTTGTGGGGTCTGTTCGAAGATGGCGCTGGGATTGTGTAGTGAGGATTGCAGCAAGCTCAATACTGCAGAGGCCGAACTTGCATAGACTACGAGGCGAACACTACCAATGCGCTTAACCATTTCGCCCGAGCCAATCATATAGAGGGCATAACTGCAGGCGCTACCAAATACCAGCAACATTCCAAGCCAAGCATGTAGACCAGTAGAGCTTGCATCTTGAATAAAGACTACGAATACCCCCAAATATCCCACTACTAATGCATACCATTGCATGCGGGAAATACGTTTATCTAAAACAAAATAAGAGATTAGTAAAACAATGGTGGGGGTGAGATATAAAACGATGCGCTCAAGTCCAACTGAAATATATTGGAGCCCGAGAAAATCAATATAGCTAGACAAAAAATAGCCCAAGAAACCGAGGAAAAATAATTTTCCGCGATCTGACCAAGTGATTGGGCTCATGGGCTTGCGACGGGCTTCCCACCAATACACGCTCCAAAACATGGGCAATGCAATGAGCATGCGTAAGGCTAGAAGTGTTTCTGCATTCGCACCATACCCAAAAGCCAGCTTTACCAGAATGGCCTTGCCCGAAAAGAGCATTGCGCCGATGCCAGCCATCAAGATGCCGTACAGATAGCGGCGGTGATGGTGGGCTGAGCTTGGAGATTGCATATGAATTTATATCAGCTTATTTAAGAGGTTTCTCATTTCAAGAATATTTTCTGAGGGCGTTAGGCCGATCGGACCAACCCCTTTGCTGACTAGGCTATCTGCTGCCTGAGCATGTAATTGGACTGCTAGACCCGTTGATTCCCACAGGTTGAGATTGTGGCGCACGCCTTGCGCGCAAATTGCCGCAATACTGCCAGTTAAGACATCACCCATGCCACCAGTACCCATGCCAGGATTGCCTTCTTCACACCGGACGGTGGCATAGCCTGGTCCCGCAATTACAGTATGTTGTCCTTTGAGAACCACAATCGATTGCGTTAGCTCCACCAAAGCGTGGAGAGCGCCTGGGCGATCCGCCTGAATATCGGCAGTAGAAGTTTGCAAAAGTTTAGCTGCCTCTCCCGGGTGGGGAGTGAGCACGGTTTGTGCCGGGAACTGTTGGTTGCGATTCTGAAGGGTGCGCATGAGCTCTTGAGAGTCTGCAATGAGATTGAGAGCATCTGCGTCAATCACGAGCGGTAAATTGGGGTATGTAAGCGTGGCTTTGAGCCAGTCGATTGCTAAAGGAGAACAACCAAGACCCGGTCCGATTGCAATGACGTCGGGTTGATTTTCTTGCAGAGTTGCTACAGCACTTTCTGTTGCTGGACGAATCATGAGCTCAGGCTGCTCTGCGTCCGCGCGAGCGGAAGCGGCATCTAGCATTTCTAAAATAGTCCAGCCCGCACCTAAGTGTAAACAGGCTTTGCCTGCCAATAGCAGTGCACCAGCCATACCTGGAGCGCCGCCAATCAAGATGACCTTACCGGCATTACCCTTGTGTTCATCAGGCTCGCGTTTTAAGCGAGCCGCCAATGCTAGGGCATGAAGAGAGCTTGATGCTGAAGGCATATTCAGAGTATTGTTTTATCCAGTAGGTTCTTAAGCCCATTGTAAGAGAGAGTATGCTCAAAGTATGAAGATTCAGTTCTTAGGGGCAGCGGGTGAGGTAACCGGTTCACGGCATTTGGTGCAGGCCGTCACTTCGGGTTGCACGAGGCATTTCATGGTCGACTATGGAATGTTTCAAGGGGGCCGTGAAGCCACCATGAAAAACCTTGAGCCTTTGCCGATTGCGCCAGGCGAGCTCGATTTTGTTGTCTTGACGCATGCCCACATTGATCACAGCGGCCTATTGCCCCGTTTGTGCGCCCAAGGATTTAAGGGCCCCATTTATTGCACGACTGCTACTTACGAATTACTCAAAATTCTGTTGCCAGACAGCGCCCACTTACAGTTTGCCGATCTGGAGCGGGCTGAGCGAAAAATGAAAATGGGGAAGTGGCATGGAGAAATGCCAGTGGCGCTCTATTCTCGCGAAGAGGTAGAGATGGCTTTGCAGCAGTTTGAGCCGTTGGAGTATGGGCAAGTGCGTGAACTAGGGCCTGGAGTGCAACTTCAGTTTTGTAATGCAGGACATATTTTGGGTTCAGCAATTGCGGTTATTGATATTCAAGAAGATGGTCAGCAACAAAAGCGCTGTGTTTTTTCTGGCGATATTGGCATGAAGGGCAAGGTGTTGATGCCCAACCCAGATTTAATTCCAAAGGCTGACGTTGTAGTGGTGGAGTCAACTTATGGTGATCGTCTGCATCGTAGTTTGAGCGAGACTGAGGCAGAGTTTGTTGGTGTGATTCAAAGTACGATGGCTGCGCAGGGCAATGTCATTATTCCGGCTTTTGCAGTGGGGCGCACACAAGAAATTCTTTTTCTCTTGATTGATTTGGTGAGAAGGGGCTTGTTGCCACATTTGACTATCTGGGTGGACTCACCGATGGCAACAGCAGCAACGCACTTGACGCAGCATTTCTTTTCACAGCTTGACAGCCAATCTCAAGAGACGTTTACCTGGTTTAATAATCATCCGAATGCAGTTGACTTGCGTTTTATTGCGGATGTGGAAGAGTCTAAGGCGCTCAATAAGATCAAGGGTGGCGCAATCATTATTTCGGCAAGTGGCATGTGCGATGCAGGTCGGATCGTGCATCATCTTGCGAATAATCTGCCACGCTCACAGAACGCTATTGTGATTACGGGTTTTCAAGCTTACGGAAGTTTAGGTAGGCGCTTGGTGGATAGGGTGCAGAAGGTGAGGTTGCTCGGTGAGGATGTGGCGGTCAAGGCATCCATCCATACAATCGGCGGTTTATCTGCGCATGCAGATCAAGCGGGTCTATTGGATTGGTTGCGGGGCTTTGAGTCAGCACCAGAGGTTGTGTTTGTCGTTCATGGTGAGCCTGAATCAGCGTCTGTATTAGCGCAGTGTATTCGGGAGGATCTCGGCTGGAAGAATGTCATTCTTCCTGAGCGCTTACATACCTATGAATGTTAGTCGGCGACTTTAGCACCTTGAATATGATGGCGCTGTAACGCTTGAGCTACAAACCCAGACTGCTTGAGTTGTGCAATCACCTCGCTAAGAAAGACGGTGATACCTTCATACTGCGGTCTCGCCTTAGGAGTTCCTATGGCTTGATTGATGACCATAAAGCGGCCAGGAAGCATTCTTAAATCCTGATAACGTTTGGCATCGCTTTCAAGCTGTTGCTTAACACCTGCTGCCACATTGCCTTTGCCAGACATAAAGTCATCTACCACTGCTTGTGAGCTAGCCGCACGCAAAAGTGTGGCATGTTGAATTTCGCGAGTGAGATAGAGGTCGTAAGCGCTGCCTTTGCCAACCACAATTTCATTGCCGCTCATATCGACCTCTTCATTTTTCTTTAATGGCGAATCTGCCTTCACCATATAAGCGCCTTCAATTTGAATATAGGCCGGCGTATAGCTGATATCCGCACCTCTTACTGGATCAATCGCAACAAACACCAAGTCGACATCACCAGACTTCACCGCATCTACAGTAGCACCGGCAGTCTTAAAGGGGATGAGTTTTACTGGTAGCTTGGTGCGCTGACCGATTTCTTGTGCGATGTCAATGGTGACGCCGTGCAGTTGGTGGGTAGTGGCATCTTCATTTGCCAAGATGGGGTTCCCCAAATTGATGCCCACACGCAGAGTGCCTGTTGGGGCAAAAGAGGGGATGAGAGTAGGATCAATGGTTTTCATAATGGAGGGCGTCTGACTAAAACTCAGTTGAGATATCCAGAAAAATGTAAGGCCGATGAAAAGCTTTTGCATGGGATAAAGATAAAAAAACCGCGGCAGGCCGCGGTTTTCATATGCAAATAAAGATTACTTCTTGGCGTCTGCCGCAGGAGCTGCTGCAGGTGCTACAGGAGCAGCTGCTGGAGCATCTTTTTTCGCTTCTTCTACATGGGTTGCTTCAGCGCCATGCTTTTCTCCGCTCATATCCACGTTGCCGTCGCCCTTCAAGAGCAGGTATGCGGTGGCACCAATTAACACTAGTACCATAATGATGATTGAACGATTGCTCATGGATTTTCCTTCGGTTTGGTTGAAATTGCGTCAATCTTAACTCTACTTGGTGTGCTGGTAAATCCTTGATGTCATCTGAAGACAATTCTCTTGGCTAAACTAGGTATTAATACTAATTCTATTGGCTTTAAGCGTAAGATTAAGTAACCGTAATGTAAAGGTCGCAATATGAGCCCTAAGCTCCCCATTAATAATGCACAGACGATTACTGATTTTTTAAAACTTCAGGAACATCAATTATCTGAGCGAGACTCAGAAGACTCTTATAAATTCGCCTTTGATGATGAAGCATTTTTATCCCGCAGAGAAACTATTGGCATTCGATTTGAGTTGGAGTTACTAAAGCCGGAGATTTTGCTCAAGGAGCACGGCATAGACCATACGATTACGGTGTTCGGGTCAACTCGCTTTGTCAGTCGCGAACATGCTAGCGAGCTCGAGCAGAATGCAAAAACACCCCAGGAGTTAGCGGCGGCAAAAAAGGCCATGCTGCATAGCCAGTATTACGAGTCTGCTAGAGAGTTTGGTGAGTTAGTAGCGCGCTATAACGCAACCCAAAAAGATAGTGCAAATAAACTGCATATTTGTACAGGTGGCGGCCCCGGAATTATGGAGGCAGCCAATCGCGGTGCGTTTGAGGCGGGCGATCAAACCATCGGTTTTAATATCAGCCTTCCAAGAGAGCAGCACCCCAATCCCTATATTAGCCCCGGCCTCAGTTTTCGCTTTCATTACTTTGCATTGCGCAAGATGCACTTCATGTTGAGGGCTAGGGCAATCGTTGCTTATCCAGGAGGCTTTGGATCCTTTGATGAACTCTTTGAAGTTCTCACCCTAATGCAGACCAAAAAGGTAGTACAGATTCCAGTTATTTTGGTCGGTAAGCAATTTTGGAATGAAATGGTGAACTTTAGGGAGATGGTGGAGTTTGGGGTAATCGATAAAGAGGACATGCAAATGATTCATTTTGCAGAGACCGCCCAAGAAGCCTGGAAGACGATCCAAGATTGGTATCAATTAGCCTAATATGCATGCCCCCTGTAAAATGAGGGCAATAGGCGATTGTGGGACGCCGCAATTTCCCCGCATTGATAGATAGGCGCCATGCATACCAGTATTGCAACCTCCTTAGATCTTCCTGGATACCTTTTGGGCGGGGCGATGCTCCTTCTCGTCATGGTCTTTCATGGCGTGCTACTCCTGCAAATAGCAAAGCGCTATGAGGTAAAAACCTTTTTGTACTTGGCTGAAAAAAAGTATTCCTCTGTGGCCCTCTGTTTTTACGTTAGTGTGTTTTGTTTATTTCTGACTCACATTGCAGAAATTTTGTTATGGGGCTTTGCGCTCTATGGATTTAAATTGCTACCGCTCCTAAGCCAAAGTATCTTATTTGCTGGCAGTACCTATACTGCGATGGGCTTTATGGAAGATATTTTGCCTGACGGCTGGAAAATGTTGGCAGTCATCATTGCCTTTTCAGGGATGTTCTCATTTGCTTGGACGGCATCTGTCATGATTTCGATGACTAAAAATTTCCGTCAGGCATACACCAAGCTTCATATGAAAAAACTCAATCTATCCTCTGACATCATTGATCGCTTTGAGTAAGGTATGAGTAAAACATGGGATGCCATCATCATCGGTGGCGGTGCAGCCGGTCTATTTTGCGCGGGAGTGGCAGGACAGTTGGGTAAAAAAGTCCTAGTGCTTGATCATGCGCCGGTTTTAGGTGAAAAAATCCGCATTAGCGGTGGAGGGCGCTGTAACTTTACGAATCTGCATAGTAGTCCGGCCAACTTTCTCTCGCTCAACCCCCATTTCGCAAAGAGTGCCTTAGCTCGCTATCCATCTTCAGAATTTATTAAGCTTGTAACAGCGCATGGTATTGCCTATCATGAGAAGCATCAGGGGCAGCTGTTTTGCGATGACTCTGCCAAGCAAATCATTGATCTGTTATTTGCGGAGTGTGCCAAAGGAAAGGTGACAATTCGCAACCCAGTTTCTGTAGAGTCACTGACGCAAAGCGACTCTCATTGGGTTATTCATACCAGCGAGGGTATTGAAAAGACTCAAGCGGTGGTGATGGCTACTGGCGGCTTGCCAGTTCCCGCTATTGGTGCGACTGCCTATGCATTAGATATTGCCAAGCAATTTGATCTCAATGTGATTGAGCCAAGACCTGCCTTGGTGCCGCTCTCTTTTACCGCGGAGACCTTTGGAAATCTGAGCGATCTAGCTGGCTTGAGTGTTCCCGTACGCATTGCCGCAGGCTCAAAAGGTCAGCGATATGGCGCTTGTCGCTTTCAGGAAGATTTGCTGCTGACTCACAAAGGCCTATCTGGACCTGCTGTGCTCCAAGCGAGTAGCTATTGGTCCGAGGGTGAACCACTTCATGTTGATTGGTTGGGTGCGCTCGAGCGACCTGGTGGCTTTAATTGTGATGAACTATTTAATCGTGAAGATAATCGCCTCAAACTTGCCGAGACCATCTTGTCCTCTGTATTTCCTCAGCGCCTAGCAAAGGCGTTTGCTGAGCAACGTAATTTAATTGGTCGTAAGTGGGCAGAGGTTTCCAAAAAAGACCGTCAAGCGCTCAAAGAGCTCATTACCAATTGGTCGGTGAAGCCAGCTGGAACTCTAGGCTGGAAAAAAGCAGAGGTGATGCTCGGCGGCGTTGATACCAAAGATTTGGATGGTCAAACGATGATGTCTCGCAAGCATGCCGGCTTATTTTTTATTGGTGAGTGTGTTGACGTTACTGGTCATTTAGGCGGCCATAATTTTCAGTGGGCCTGGGCTAGCGGGTTTGCTTGCGCGCAGGCCTTATAAAGACAAACTGCGCTACTGAGAAGTTTTCTTTTTTCTGGCGCGAATATTCAGTAGTTCTACGCTAAGCGAGAATGCCATTGCAACATAAACATAGCCCTTGGGGATATGAACGCCCATACCCTCGGCAATGAGCACTACACCAACGACGGTTAGAAATGAGAGTGCTAGCACTTTAATGGATGGATGGTGGTGCACAAAATCGCCGATGGGTTTGGCGGCAATCAGCATGATGAGAACTGAAGCCAGCACGGCCGCAATCATGATGCTGATTTGATCTACCATGCCCACCGCAGTGATTACGCTATCTAGCGAAAAGATGATATCCAGAAGTCCGATTTGCAGTACAGAGCCAACAAATAAAGACAGCATCGATTTTTGATGTGCTCGAGGATCGGTATTGTGATTTAGTTCCTCATCCTCGCCGACCTCCACTTCAACATAGATTTCCTTAGAGGCTTTCCAAATGAGGAAAAAGCCACCAAGCAACAAAATCAAATCTCTACCGCTAATGTCATAAGCGCTCACGGTAAAGAGCGGAGTGGTGAGGCCCATGACCCAAGAGAGGCTGAGCAGCAACATGATGCGCGTTACCAAAGCAAAAATCAGACCAAAGCGCCGTACCTTTTCCCGAATTTCTTCAGGAAGTCGATTTGCAATCACGCTAATAAAAATAATGTTGTCGATACCTAGAATAATTTCGAGGGCAGACAGTGTAAAAAAGGCGATCCATACATTAGGGTCGCTCAAGAATGTCAGTACGCTATCAATCATGATCTATTTCATTTATTTGGCTTTGGGGTAAAGTGTATCCAAGTAGATAAACTAACACCTTATATGTTTAAGTCCATACAAATTATCAGGACATTTGTTCTCAGCATTGCGCTAATGCTGCCCATGGCTTTGGCTTGGAGCGCATATCCTGATAAGCCTATCAAAATTGTCATTGGATTTCCCGCCGGCGGCCCTTTGGATGCGCATATTCGCTTATTAAGCGATAAGTTGCAATCGGCTCTAGGGCAGCCCGTAATTGTTGATTACAAGCCTGGAGCTGGGGGTGCTGTGGGGGCTCAGTTTGTGATGCAATCGCTGGGAGATGGCTATACCTTGCTATTGGCTAATACGGGAACAATGGTCATTAATCCTGCCATCTATACGAAATCACCTTATGACACCCTCAAAGATTTCCAGCCGGTTGCTAGAACTGCTCAACAACCTTTGGCATTAATCATTAATAAAGAGGTTCCCGTTGATACACTAAAAGAATTTGTAGCTTATGCCAAAGCCAATCCTGGAAAGTTGAATTACGGCTCTGCAGGCAATGGCGGTATATCCCATTTAGTTCCTGAAATGCTGAAGAGTGAGACCGGGATTTTTATGGTCCACATCCCCTTCAAGGGAAGTGCCCCAGCCTTTACCGATTTGATCGCTGGTCATGTGCAATTCATGGCTGAGTCTGTGCCTCAGGCTGCAAACTACGCCAAGCAGGGCAAAGTGAAGGCTTTGGCCGTCACTAGTAGCAAGCGGAATCCCGCACTCCCCAATACACCGACAGTAATTGAAACCGGCGTTGCCAATCTAGATGTCGTTGGCTTTTACGGAATTCTTGCTCCTAAAGGAACCCCACCTGAGGTGGTTGGAAAAATAAGCCAGGCATTTAAAGAGACCCTAGATTCTCCTGAGATACAAAAAAGGATGATTGAGCAGGGCGCAGATCCTGCCTATTTAAATGCGGATCAATTTACCAAGTATTTAGCGGCTGAAATGCCGCGCTGGGCTAAAGCAGTGAAACAAGCTGGCGCAAAGTTAGATTAACTTTTAATTCGCCTGGTTTCTCATCCAATCAGCGGTATTGAAGAAGGACTCTTCTAATTGTTTGGCAACATTGCCTTCGATGCCGCATTCCTCAAGCGCTCGGTACATGCATGCCAGCCACTGATTGCGTTCATTTAGACCAATCTTAAAGGGGAGGTGGCGGGCACGGAGCATCGGGTGACCATATTTTGGAGAATAAATATCGGGTCCCCCCATCCAGCCGGTCAGAAAGAATTTGAGCTTTTCACGAGACGTTGCCATATCTTGAGGGTGCATGGCCCGCAACTCCTTAAATTGAGGCTCTAGATCCATCAAATCGTAGAAACGATCCACCAATTCATCGATTTTATCGATGCCCCCAATGGTCTCGTAGATGCTCTTTCTTTCAGTCATATTGTCATTTTAATGCTTTAAATTAGGGGAATTGGCAGTCTGCCAATTTCGGTATAGAGTTGATGGATGGTTTCTTAATCCCTTTATTAATAGGAGCGTAAAAATGGATGCAAAAGATTTGCAAAAGTGGCAACGAGAAAAGGCCAAAGAATTGTTTGATTACTCCCATACCCTTTTAGAGGCCGCCAAAAAATTAAGTGATCACCATTTGGAAGAAGTTGAATGGGGAATGAAAAATGCCTTGGATAGCGCGAAGTCTGCTGCCAAAAATGATTTAGAGAAGCTAAAGAGTCTCCAGGCTGAGGCTGCAAAGGAGGCGACTAAGCGGGCAGCTGCTTATCAAAAGAAGGTTAAGGCTGTTTTAAAAGATCTGAGCGAAGGTGCTGCTGATGAAACTGAGAAGCACCTCGAGAAAGTGCGTAGCTCTTTGGTTACTTGGTTAGAGGATGCCGAAAGCAAGGTGCCGGCTCATGCGGACAAGCTCTCAAAGGTGGTAAATGAGATGTCTGAAACAGGTCAAAAGATGTTTAGAGAAGGGCGTCGTATTGTGAATCAAGTAGCTGAGACAGCTGAAAAAAATATTGATGATTTGGTGAAGAAGTCTTCAGGGGGAAAGAAGAAGGAAGATTAATTTCTGAAACTTCCCTATTAAAAGCCGCCTGCAGTACTGGGCGGTTTTTTATTTCCAGCCTTGCAGCCAGCGCTGACTATCCTTGAGGTCGCGCCAAGCGATCTGGGTAATCTTTTTGCTATACACCGCTTCCATTTCAACAAACTCAATCACTTCATTTGGGGGTTCGGGAAGAATCACCTTGCTCACCAAGAAATGCTTTTGCTTGGCGATGGGTTCTACCGCCGTCCATTTGCTCAGAAGTAATTTTTTGGGGCTGATTCTGTTCATCATTACTGGATTGTTAGAGGGCGGAGCATTGATACTCTTGACCGGCATTTACTAATAATCCTGAGGCTGGAGTAAAGACGGTGTTGGATTGTTCTGTCAATGCTGGGCATTTAATGTCAAAGTAACTCTGGGTTCCCAGGCTGCCACAGTAATTAAGCTTGGCATCCGCAAACTCCATTCGTGCCTTTCGGAGGACCATCGGAATTTTGGCCTCAGCAGCTGAGCTACAGTTCCAGCTGGTATAGACCTCTCGCTCGCAGGCAAGCAGGCCCAGCGAAAGGCATAGGCAAGCCATCAAGCGGATAAAAGAGGGGGTTTTAGTAAGACTCATCCTCTCAAGCATAACGAAGATCCCAAAATCCTGCCCCTGGTCGCCAATTGGATTAATATTTACTCAGATTGTGAAATCAACAACAAAAAGACCCGCAAAGGGTGAAACCTATCATCTAAGGAGACGCTGTGGATACAAATCGTAGAGATGCACTGAAGCTGGGTGCATCAGCCGCCCTAAGTGGCATGATTATTTCAAATGCTATTGCTGCCCCAGAAGGTCAGCCACCTATTGTGGTTGAGCCATTAACTGGTAAAGCAGGTTTTCGGATTGCAAATTATTTACCCAAAATGGGTGCCACCTCAAGATTGGGTTTGGTGACCAATGATGGCTTGGTAGTCGACATTCCTGCTGAAGCAGCTCGTCAAAAAGTACAGCTTTCTTTTGATCCTACTTCCATGATTTCTTTGGCTGGATCTGGCAACAAAGGTTTAGTGGAATTGGCTGCCTTGTTTAAAGGCCGCGGGTCTAACTTGCAAAATGTGAATCAAGTTATTTTGTTGTCACCTATTCCTAAGCCGCAAGCCAATATTTACTGCGTGGGCTGGAATTATCTAGATCACTTTGAAGAGGGCTTGAAGCATCGTGCCGATACGGCGGTCAAAGAGTATCCCAAGGTGCCAGTCTTTTTCTCCAAGGGCACTCAGACAATGAATGGCCCCTTCGATAACATTCCGTACGATGCTGGCATCTCTACCATGATTGATTGGGAAGCAGAGCTAGCAGTTGTGATCGGGAAAAAAGGCAAAAACATTTCCGAAGAAAATGCTATGGATTATGTCTTTGGATACTCAGCCTATAACGACACCACTGCACGTGATATCCAGCAAAAACGCCACTCTGGCCAATGGTTTAAAGGAAAGAGTTTGGATGGTCATGGCCCTATGGGTCCATGGGTAGTTACGGCAGGCGGTGTGAATCTCGATGACACTCGCGTGATCTGTCGTGTCAATGGTGTTGAAAAGCAGAATGCAAGCTATAAGCAAATGTATTTCAAAATCCCAACGATTATTGCTGAGCTATCTCGTGGGCTGACTTTATTGCCAGGTGACATCATTGCTACTGGCACGCCGTCTGGCGTAGGGGCTGGTAGAACGCCTCAAGAGTTTATGAAGCCAGGCGATATTATGGAAACCAATATCACCGGGATTGGCATCCTACGTAACAAGATCACCTAAATATTTAGATGTAACCAACAGGCGCAAGGACTCAAAGAACCCAGAAGTGATGGGTTCCGTCCTTGCCCAATTGCTCTACCAAACCAAACTCCCAATCTAAGTAGGCCTGCATCGCTGCAGGGTCCACGCTGGTGCCTTCATAAGGACGCTTATAGCGATCGAGCGGAGGGGAGGCAAGATGGCTGGGGCCTTTCTCAAGTTTGAGCCCGGCAGCGACCCAAGCGGCATTGCCGCCTTCCAAAACCACTACCTCTGCTTTTGTCAAAGCCTGAAATTCCGAGGCGACAAAGTAACTCAACTCTGCTGGGGTGCTGGTCAGAACATAGCGGTCAACTTGGGGCAGTTTTTGAATCGCATCAACCAGTTGAGAGCGCAGGGCATACCAGCTTCCAGGAATATGACCTTTAACGTAATTGGCATGCGTACTGAAATCCACTGCTATCGTATTGCTATCCGTCTTGAGCCATTGAGAGACGGTGCTAGCATCCGCTGTTCCGATGACGGGCAGATTAGGTAATGGCGCCTTCCATGGACCTGTTTCGCTCAAGTCTGATGCTTGAACTCCATCGAGTACATAGACATCCCATGCCATTTGTGCCAACCAAGAAGCAGGCATATTTGAGCGTACGCCACCACCACTAGGATCAACCAAGACAATGCGTGCACCACGCACAGGTGCCACCATTTCGGTTTCTTGAACCAGTTGCCCGCCTGGCACAGAGCGAAAGCCTGGTAAATGACCTGCCTCATATTCTTCTGGTGTGCGGGTATCAAAAAAGTAGGTAGTGCGCTCAGCTTGGCTTTGCCATTTACCGACATCACTCAGGGAGGCACGCTTGACACCTGCGCGATCAGCCACATTGCGAGCGCGGTTTGCAGCCTCAGTGGTAGTGCTTTCACTCACGTCTTTAAATTTGCGACTTTGACCTTTGTCGAGTTCTTGTCCTGCCAGAGTCCAGCCAATCGTGCCGTTGCGAAGCGCGTTGACTTCATTGGGTATGCCTGCATTAATGAGGGATTGGGTGCCGATAATGCTGCGTGTTCTGCCGGCACAATTGACAATAATTTTGGTTTTAGGATTGGGCGCGAGTTCTGGTAAACGCAAAACTAATTCTGCTCCTGGTACGCTAATGCCAGTGGGAATACTCATGGTGTTGTATTCATCAAATCGCCGCACATCAACCACCACCACATCTTCCTGATCATCCAAGAGTTTTTTGACATCTTGTGCGGAGAGTGAAGGGGTATGACGTTTTGATTCGACCAGTTCGCCAAAGGATTTGCTTGGGACGTTGACGTCTTTAAATAACTCGCCACCCGCAGCCTTCCATCCCTGTACGCCACCATCAAAAACAGAGACATCGCTAAATCCCAGCACACTCAGGCGCTGCGCAGCGTGCTCTGCATAGCCTTCGCCATCATCGAGTGTGACGATCGGGATATTTTTCTTGGGTAACTTGCCGTAAGCATCGATTTCAATCCGGGAGAGCGGTAGATTGGCGGCAAATAGGGGGTGCTCGCGCGCATGGGGATCTTCTTCACGAACGTCTAAAAAAGCAATCTCTTCTTTGTTGAGGAGTTTATTGCGAACAAAGGAATAATCTTTTTTTGGGATGCTCATGCTGTCTCTTTAATCTTTATTTTTAAAATGATGCCATGTGCCAATATTGTATTAGTCTAGTTTGGCACCGGATTTTTTAACCACTTCACTCCAGCGTCCCACTTCTTGATTGATGTAGTTGGCTAATTCAGGGCGCGTCATTTTAGGAACAGTGGCTCCCATAGAGGCCCAACGCTCTTTGATATCAGGGGAGGCAAGGGCGATTTGCACTTCAGCGCTCATTCTATCGACGATCTCCTTGGGCGTGCCCTTGATAGCCCATAACGCATACCAGCTCGATACTATGAAATTGCTAATACCTAATTCTTGGGCGGTAGGTACATTTGGAAAGGCCTCGCTACGTTTATTACTGGCGACTGCAACCGCAATTAATTGGCCGCTTTTGATGAAAGGTGCTGCACCAGCTAAGGTATCAAACATCATATCAACTTGCCCTGCCACTACATCTTGCAGTGCAGGACCTGTACCTCGGTACGGAATGTGAGTAATAAATAATTTGTTTTGCATCTTAAATAATTCACCGGTCAAGTGTTGAGAGGTACCATTACCAGTAGATGCATAGTTATATTTGCCAGGATGTTTGCGAATTTCTTCAATAATCGATTTCAGATCATTCTTGGGGAATTTATTAGGGTTCACAACAATGACATGGGGAACGCTACCAATAATCGCGATAGGCTCGAAGTCTTTTGTAATGTCATAGGAAAGATTGGGGTACATACTTGGCGCGATGGAGTGATGAACAGCGCCAAGCATCCACGTGTATCCATCCGGTGCCATTTTTGCTGCGATGGCTGCGCCTAAGGTGCCACCAGCGCCACCTCGGTTATCCACCACAATCGAGTCGTTTAGTTGAACTGCGAGCTGTTTGGCAAGAGGGCGTCCAAAGGCATCTACTGCACCGCCAGGGGGGAAGGGGTTAATAAAGGTGATGGGCTTGTTGGCGGCAGGCCAGGAGGGTGTTTGCGCAAGTGCAAATGCAGAAATGAGGCTGGCAGCTACTAAAAGAAGGATTTTTCGAATCATTTTTAGGATCTGTTCATATTTTTTGTAATTTAATCATTTTGGCTGATGCGCTGCTTCTAAGAGTTATCCCTGATAAAAAACCCCATTTTTTACAGTTTTTATAGGAATATACTGATTTCGTCGTTGGTATGAATATTTACTTGATTAATGGGAGACAAGATGTCACAACACGATACATTGTTAGCTGCTTTCGAAACATATAAAGCTGAAAACGAAAAGTTTATTGAAAAAGGAATTAAGGCATCTGCAGCACGTGCTCGTAAAGCCTTGCAAGAAATCGCTGGCGCATGCAAAGAGCGTCGTAAAGAAATTACTGCTGCAAAAGAAGCAATGGAAGCTAAGAAGTAATTCTTGCCCCATATGATCAAAAAGCCTAGCCTTACCGCTAGGCTTTTTTCTTTGTTGATTCTAGGTTGCCACTGCAAACAAAGTCAGACGCATAGCCTGATTGCGAATATTCAATAGCGCTTGATATTCAGGGCTATGAGCCCAGGCATTCGCATCCTCCTGACTTGGAAAAGAGAGTTCCACATAGGCGCTAAAGGGTTCGCATGCAAGCTCATTCCAAAACAAGGTATTGATGCTGCCACGGCTGGTAATTTCACCTCGGTAGCCTTCAACCGTTTTCCCAACTTGCGCGCGATATTGCTCAAAAGCCGCCTGGTCGGTCAGATCAATTAATCCAATTACTTTGACTGTCATATCTCTCCGATCTCTTCGCAATATTTTTCAGGCTTCACAATCGAGGTCACCTGAAAAGAGTGTATATCCGCGCTATAGTGATGTCATGAATAAAGAGCAGTTTCTACAAATCTTGCGTCAGTCGGAATATCCAGAGCCTGTAGAGGTGCAGCAAGTGCCCAATGGCCATTTGGATGAGCATACCCATCCATTCTCAGTTCAGGCCTTAGTGATTGATGGTTTTATCGAAATCACCATAGATCGCAAGACAACAAAATACGCTTCAGGCGACGTCTTTGCATTAGCGCTTAATCAAGTACACGCAGAAGCGTATGGACCCCAGGGGGTGCGATATCTTGCATCCCGCAAGCAGTAAATATTCAATAGGGAATGAGGAGCAATATGAAAATTGGATTTGTTGGCTTAGGAAATATGGGTTTACCAATGGCTCTCAATTTATTGAAGGCTGGTCATGAAGTGAGGGGTTTTGATCTAGTACAAAGCCAGTTAGATACTTTTGCGGCGGCGGGTGGGGTCATTGCCTCGAATGCTAATGCATGCGCCCAAGATGCAGATGTCTTTATTAGCATGTTGCCCGCCTCACGCCATGTAGAAGGCTTGTACTTGGGCGAGCAAGGTGTTCTTGCCAGCGCTCATCCCAAGACGCTACTGATTGATTGCTCGACGATTTCACCACAGGTGGCCCAAGCGGTGTCCCAGGCGGCGCAGGCAAAAGGATTTGCTATGGCTGATGCCCCAGTATCTGGGGGAACGGCAGGGGCTCAAGCGGGAACCTTAACGTTCATGGTGGGTGCTCAACCCTCAGTGCTTGACTATATTCGCCCCATCCTGGAAAAGATGGGTAAGAATATTTTTCATGCCGGCGGAAATGGTGCCGGCCAAACAGCCAAGGTATGCAACAACATGCTTTTGGGTATCCAAATGTTGGGCACCTGCGAAGCATTGCGTTTAGGAATTGCTAATGGTTTAGATCCCAAAGTACTCTCTGACATTATGTCGAAGAGTTCAGGTCGTAACTGGGTACTGGAGCTCTACAACCCATGTCCTGGGGTGATGGAGAATGTCCCCGCATCACGAGATTATGCGGGTGGTTTTGGCGTTGATCTGATGCTAAAAGATATGGGTTTAGCAACAGAAAACGCCAAAGACTTAGAGGCAAGTGTGCCACTTGGTGAGTTAGCGCAACAGTTGTATGAAGCGCATAGCAAAGCAGGTTATGGGCAGCTTGATTTCTCAAGCGTATTCAATCTTAAGAAATAAAAAACGCTCAAGAAACGACTAAGGGCTTGCCTTGGCGTTTTCCCATTTGCCCAATCACTCTGGCGCCTATGAAGTGATGTTGATTGAAGATATCGAGCACTTCTTTGACGCTCTCGGGGCTGCAAGAGACAAGCAAGCCACCGCTAGTTTGAGGGTCAGTTAGTAGGGCGCGCTGGGCTGCCGTGAAATTCTCGGGAATAGTGACATCATCACCATAGCTGAGCCAGTTACGCTCAGAGGCGCCAGTGATGATGCCATCTTCCGCCAGAGTTTGCACATTCGAGAGCAAGGGGACCTGGCTCCAATCAATGTGCGCTGTGCAATTAGATCCTCGAGCAAGTTCGAGTGTATGGCCTGCTAAACCAAAGCCTGTTACATCCGTTAAGGCATGCACACCAGCAAGCTTAGCTAAGTCTGGGCCAGCAGCATTAAGCTTGGTTGTGTTGGAAATCATTTCGCGATAGCCGTCAGGGCCTAGTAGATCTTTTTTGAGGGCTGCTGACAAGATGCCTACACCCAATGGTTTTCCAAGAATCAAGACGTCACCGGCTTGAGCGCTAGCATTGCTTTTAACCCGCTTCGGATCAACGATTCCAATGGCAACTAGACCATAAATAGGTTCAACAGAATCAATTGTATGGCCGCCCGCAATCGGAATGCCCGCGCTGCGACAGGCTTCAGCGCCACCCTCCAGAATACGTGCAATGGTTTTATTCGAGAGTACTTTAATTGGCATGCCAACTAAAGCGAGGGCGAACAATGGCGTACCACCCATGGCGTAGATATCACTAATTGCATTGGTTGCCGCAATTTTTCCGAAATCAAATGGGTCATCCACAATCGGCATAAAAAAGTCAGTTGTGGCAACGATGGCCTGGGACTCATTGATTTGATAAACCGCAGCATCATCTGAGGTCTCAATACCAATCAGTAGTTCTTTCGGGAAAGGAAGCTGCGGCACATTTTTCAGGATCTCTGATAGAACGCCCGGCGCAATCTTACAGCCACATCCGCCACCGTGAGAGAGGGAGGTCAAGCGTGGTTCAGTGGTATTTAAGGGGGTATTCATATTCACAGAGTATCAGATTCATGGAGCGCTTATTGGCGCAGGATGGATTCAATCTTCCCTTTGACTTCATCGCTATCCACATTTTCAATTGCGCCAATCCAGATGCCTTCAATCTTGCCCGTTTTGCCAATCAGGAAAGTCGTTGGAATTCCTCGTGCCTTCCAGGACTTATAGATGGTGCTATTGCGGTCCAGTAGAATTTCCATGGCATTTTCTGGCAGACCATTCCCTTTGAGGAATTGGATGATTCGGGGCTTCATCTCTGCAAGGTTTACTGCCAAAACGATCAAACCTTTTGAGCGATAGTTCTCTTGCAATTGAATCAATTCTTCAAATTCTTCTCGGCAAGGTTCGCACCAACTAGCCCAAAAGTTCACCACTAGTACTTTGCCTTTGTAACTAGCAATATCAATGGATTTTCCAGCCAGATTATTGAGTTGTAATGGCGGAGCTTGTGTCAGCCCCACTTGAGAAGCGGGGCGCCATTGAGCATGAGCAGTACTGGCAAAGCAGGCGAGCAAAGAAAAAGCCAGCACAAGAATCACATCTAAGGCTGGCTTTTTGAAGATCATTAAATTTGCTCTAGCAGTTTTTAGAAAAACAACTCTGCTTAACCAATCCGACGACTAGTAATTTTGTATTTGAAGTTATCCGGATCTAATGAATCAAAGCGGCCTTCTGTATTTTCTGCTTGTGGGTACATCAAGAAGGGAATGTCACCTTTATTACCAAGCTTAGAACCGGGCAGGGCGATATCATGATCATAGTTATAGGCCATCCAATTCATTTCCCAGTTTCCAAAGAGGTAATCGCGAATAGCTAACACCTTAGGATCATTTACTGCCAGGCCGCCAGTTTCTTCAAGAATGACTTTGCGAACGTCTGCAGGATCTACTGGGAACCAGCCATAGCCAGCAGCATAGAACTCAGCGCGGCAATGCTGTGCTTTGGTGATATCGCCCGATTTGCCTAGGCTCTTATAACCACGAGCAGAATCGGCAATACGGATGCCGTAGACATCTCGTGCAGGTATGCCAGCTGAACGTGCCAGCGCTACAAATACTGCATTGATATCCGCGCACTTACCGCCTAGGTTATTTGTCTCTAACATGAGCTTCACATCGCCCTGACCGCAGCCACGCGTTTTGGGATCGCGGTGAGTGTTATCAACAACCCAGTTGTAAATTGCTTTCGCTTTTTCAATATCGCTTGCATTAGCAGGAACATTGGCTAGCGCTTCTTGTGATTTTGTTTTAACAATGCCATCTGTTGGCAGATATTTAGTGCTACGAGTCCAAAAGCGTTGCTCTTCTTTGGATAGCTTGAGTGCGGGATTAGCACTTGCAGGTTCGAGGTTACGATTGCAAGTGCTTACCAAGATCGAAACTTTGACTGAGTGGTTGGTTGCAGCTTTATCCCATTTTGTCCAAAGCATGCGCGCTTGTTTATTGGGGGTTTCGTAAACCTGAGTAATTGCTTTTGGGTCGCTCGCTTCAGGTCTGATGGCTAAAGTGCGAAAGTAATTGGTATCGAGCACCAAAGGCAGCGGAATCCAAGTTTCTGCAGTTCCATTAGGGGTGTCTAAGTTGACTTCTGTCACGATTTCGTAGGTAGTCCAGTTGGGTGCAGACTGGGCCAAAGCAGCAGTAATCGGACTCAGCGTAGGAAATGCAAGTGCACCTGCAATGGTTTTAATGACGGAGCGGCGGGATGTTGTCATGGTTGTGCTTTCAGAGATAAAAGAATTGGGGAATATTTTAATCAAGCGCTTAGCGATTAAAGCTTCTTTTAGGCGGAGTGCCGCGCTTGGCAGGGGTCTTTTTCGCTGGGGTTCCGCTAGATCCACCGCTGCTAGGGCGCGGCTTGCGGGATTGCTGGTGCTGCTGGCTGCGCAGTTGTATGGGTTGGGCAACCGCATTGGGATCGGGCTCAAATCCTGCAATCACTTCTTGTGGCAGCTTTTGTTTGATAAGCTTTTCGATATCTCGTAGCATTTGGTGTTCGTCTACACAAACTAAAGAGACGGCAACACCATTGGAACCCGCGCGTCCAGTACGGCCAATGCGATGAACGTAGTCTTCGGAAACATTAGGTAGATCGTAGTTAACGACATGGGGTAACTGATCGATATCAATTCCGCGGGCTGCAATATCAGTAGCTACCAAGGCGGTTAATTTTCCTGCCTTGAAATCGGCCAAGGCTTTTGTACGGGCAGTTTGGCTCTTATTGCCATGAATTGCCATACTACTAATGCCATCTTTTTCGAGTTGCGTCACCAATTTATTGGCGCCATGTTTGGTGCGAGTGAATACCAGCACCTGCTTCCAATCATTGCTCTTAATGAGGTGCGCTAATAAAGGATGTTTTTGATTGCGATCTACTGGGTGAATCAACTGTGCGATAGCTTCATTGGTGCTGTTGCTACGAGCTACCTCAATGAGTTCTGGAGAATTGAGTAGACCATCTGCCAGCGCCTTAATCTCAGTCGAGAAGGTTGCGGAGAATAGAAGGTTCTGGCGTTGCTTGGGTAAAGCAGCCAAGATTTTTTTGATATCACGCAAGAAACCCATATCCAACATGCGGTCTGCTTCATCTAAAACCAGAATCTCAATATCGTTTAGAGAAACACATTTTTGCGACATCAAGTCGAGCAGACGTCCTGGTGTTGCCACCAAGATATCCAGGCCGGCAGCAATTGCTTTAATTTGAGGGTTGGCGCCAACGCCACCAAAGATCACAGCAGACTTTAGTCCGGTGTACTTTCCATAGGTGACTACAGACTCTTGAACCTGAGCAGCTAATTCTCGCGTGGGTGTCAAAATCAAGACGCGTAATAGGCGTTTGGTATTAATGGCTTTGCTGGTGCTAAGGCGCTGTAATATCGGCAGTGTGAAGCCGGCAGTTTTGCCTGTGCCTGTTTGGGCTGCGGCTAATAAGTCTCCGCCTTTGAGAACAGCTGGAATCGATTTCGCTTGAATCGGGGTGGGGCTTGTATAGCCTTCTTCGGAAATTGCACGCAGGATGGACGGGGATAAACCAAGATCAGTAAATAACATAGGGGCCAAAAAAGTATTGACCCGTATTCAATTAAACGACTATCCCGGTCAATGGGGTGAGCTGCCACGATAAAACGTTTGCAGTAAGAGGCTCTATTTTAAGTCATCCACCGAAAACAGCCTATTTCGCGAGATTAGGCGGCATTCCACAGGTTAGGCACAAGCGAATTGGCATAGCCAGAAACAAAAGACTTTTCTGCGCCTGTGACTGGGTCAAATACCGAGCGCTGAATTCTGCCGATATTGCCGCCATACACATGAATGCTAATGGAGGTTTGATCGCTCAGCGCATTTTCAACAACGTGGATGTCATGGGTGGCCGGGGATACGGTTTCTACCTGGCCTGGCAAGCAAATACTTTCTGTGCCAACAGTAAATCCGCCCTCGGGCTTGGGGTAGAAGGGAGTACTTCTCTCTTGACCCCGCAATTGTCCAACCATGCCCCAAACCGTGTGATTATGTACGGGAGTTTTTTGACCAGGACCCCAAACAAAGCTCACGATTGAGAAGCGATCCAATGGGTCTGCATAGAGAAGATATTGTTGGTAGTACTGAGGGTGCGGCTGAGTAAATTCAGTCGGCAACCAATCATCAACCGCAATGAGATTTTTTAGGAGTTGCTTGCCTTTGGTAAAGACAATTGCTTCGCTTGGATTTTGTTCTAGCAATAAGCTTAGCCCTTTAACAAAAGTGAGTAGTTTCCCGTCAGACATGATGCACTCCAATCAGCTTATTGAGACTTTTCAGTAGCAAATAACCACTCAGGCCAGGCTTTAGGCTTCAGGGTGGTGGTGTCAACGCAGACAATATGCAAGACAGCGCTAGCAATCACCTGGAGCTCTTCGCTATCTGGCAGTTTTCTTTGGGCGGTTTGTTTTACGCTAACCTGCGTGCGTCCGCGGTGTTCAATGATTTGATCGATATACAGTACATCATCGAGTCGTCCAGGCTTGTAGAAATTCATCGTGAGTTCACGTACTGGCATCACGATATTAAATTCGTTCAAGAGCTTTGTAGGGCTAAGGCCAATCGCGGCTAGCCACTCTGCGCGACTGCGTTCAAAAATTTCGAGGTAGCGACCATGGTAGACAAAGCCAGCCGCATCGGTATCGGAATAACAAACGCGATGAATGTAAGGAAAATTGCAGTGTGCAAGTGGTGTGGGAGTGGTATTGGTAGACATGATCGATTTAGGCTTACTTCGGTGATATGAGCATCATATTACGATGAGGTATTCCGGCTTCATCATAAACAAGTCCTTGAGCTACAAAACCGTGCTTTTCATAAAAAGGAATCGCGGTGAGTTGTGCATGCAGCACCAGGGTGAATATGCCCTGAGATTTGGCCAGGGAGATCAGCCTAGCCAATATTTTCCCACCTACACCTTGATGGCGAAATGGGCTTAAGACCGCCATTCTGCCAATTTGAGCTTGATGGCGATCGATTATCAGGAGTCTTGCTGTGCCGATGCACTGCTGATCTAGATAGGCCAGGGCATGAATAGCCTTGGGATCAAACTCATCTATCTCAAGCGCTTCGGGCACGCCTTGCCCTTCAATAAATACTGCTTTTCGGACTGAAAAGGCGTCAATCTGCGCTGTTTGCCAGGCTTTCATCAAAATATTCATGATTATTGGACTTCCATGGTGCTTATTTGATTAATTTACCAAATCTAATAATTACTAATGATGCCTTGGGGAAGACCCCAAAATCTACTCAAAAGCGTCGTCTTCCATGGTTACAATGAAATGGTGGCGTCGCTTTTGCGCCCATCTCAATCTTTCACTCAATTAGGAGTTATCTTGAAGAAATCTTTTCTTGCTGGTTTATTCGCAGTTGTTGGCATTACCTGTGCAGCCTCTGCTTTTGCGCAGTTACCTGCAAAAATGTTGCCTTTGGCGGCTGACGTTGTTGTGCTCAGCGCAACAGTAGATTCTGTTGATGCTAAAAAACGTATCGTTGTGCTGAAAGATGCAAACGGCAATCTGATGCAAATGAACGTAGCTAAATCCGTAAATGATTTAGATAAAGTGAAAAAGGGCGATGTATTCTTGGTTGAGCATGCTCAAGCGGTAGCGATTGGTTTAACTGCTGCTGGTAAAGACGCTAAGCCAGGTGTTTCTGGTGTTCGCTCTGTGGTCATTGCAGGCAAAGGTTCTGCTAAGCCATTTGAAGAAACTACTGACACTATTTACGCAACTGTAAAAATCAGCACGATCGATCAAAAAACCCGTATCGTGACCTTCACATTGCCAAGCGGTGAAAAGCAAAAAGTGAAAGTTGATCAAAGCGTTCTCGGTCTTGAGAAATTCAAAGCTGGTGATGACGTGATGGTTGAGTTTGTGGACGACACTGCGATTGGCTTTGCAACGCCTAAGAAGTAATCAGCCTTCCTCAGCAAGAGTGCTGAGAAGCAAACAAAAAGCCCGCAATTGCGGGCTTTTTGTTTATAAAGTCTTAAGGGTAGTTACTTTTTTGCATTCGGAAAGAAGAGCTGTTCACCGCCAATTTGATAGCTGGCAATGACCTCTTGACCGTTTTTAGAAATGAGCCAGTCAATAAATGCTTGTCCCTCAACTTTTTTCACATTCGGAAATTTTGCGGGGTTTACTAGCATTACGCCATATTGATTAAATAATTTTGGGTCACCTTGCACGAGGATGGCTAAGTCACCGCGGTTCTTAAAGCTGAGCCAAGTGCCTCGATCAGCGAGGATATAGCCATTCATTGCTGAAGCAGTATTCAGGGCAGGACCCATGCCAGAACCCGTTTCTTTGTACCAAGTTTGGCTTGGCGGCACTGCAATCCCGGCGCCTTTCCAGTAGCGCAGCTCAGCTGCGTGAGTGCCACTTTTATCGCCGCGAGAAATGAATGGCGCTTGGGAAGCAGCAATTTTCTGTAATGCCACCTGAATATCTTTGCCGCCACCAATCTTGGCGGGATCTGATTTAGGTCCAATCAATACAAAATCGTTGTACATCACCTCATTGCGTTTAGTGGAGTAGCCCTCTTGCACAAACAGCTCTTCCGCTGGTTTGTCATGCACGAATACGACATCAGCATCTCCACGGCGGCCGATATCCAAGGCTTGACCCGTACCCACAGCAACGACTTTGACATCAATACCGGATTTCATCTTAAAGATTGGCAGAATATATCCAAATAAACCAGATTGCTCGGTAGAGGTGGTAGAGGAGACCAAAATACTTTTTTCTTGGGCGGCTACCATTTCGCTATGTATAGTTGAGGCGAAAAGAATGCTTAATAAAATCCTTGAGAATTGCTTTTTCATCATCTTGATCAATTGTATTGATTAAGTGGATATCATCGCATACATTAACATCGCATGAACATGCAACTCATTACAGGTATCCATTCATGAGGCTCTTACGACTATTTTATGTAGTGCTGCTGATGCTATTGGCACATAACGTAATGGCGCAGACTACGATGGTTGCGGTAGCGGCCAATATGAAAGATGCTTTTGGAGAAATCGCCACTGCATTTAAATCTACTGGCAAGCCAGACATGAGGGTGGTATACGGCTCCTCAGGTAACTTCACGGCACAGATTCTCAATGGCGCCCCATTTAATCTTTTGATTGCCGCAGACGAACATTTCCCTCTTCAGTTGTATAAGAATGGCAAAACGATAGATGAGGGTACGGTATATGCGATAGGTAAGTTGGCATTGATTGCTAAGACGACTTCCGGAATTCATTTGCTTGAAAGTCAGACTGAAATTGCCAAGGTAATTGTGAAGGCCAATAAGGTAGCCATTGCTAAACCAGAGTTAGCCCCTTACGGTAGGGCTGCGGTTGAGTATCTCAAAGCAGAGGGTCTATGGGATTTGGCAAAAGATAAGCTTGTCTATGGTGACAACATCGGGGTGGCGACAACTTATGTCATGACTGGTGCAGCAGATATGGGTTTTACGGCTTTGTCTTTGGCTAAGTCTAGTGATGTAGCTAAAGAGACTAGCTATGTCTTGGTTAACCCAAAAAGTTATGAGCCCATCAAACAAAGAATGGTCTTATTAAAAGGTGCGCCACCAGAAGCGGTGGATCTATATCGCTTTATGCAGAGTCCGCAGGCTAAATCCATCCTACAGAAGTACGGCTACGCTACGCCTTAATGCTGGCTTACTTGCATTGCATCAACTGGCGCATTGCTTGTAGCATTTCTTGCGGTGATTTTTCTAGGGCATCGACTACTGCCGCATAGTCTTCTGGTGGGCGGTTCTGACTCAACTTAAATTTACCAAGCATGCTCTGGATATCGATCTCAATGCCCACGATGGCTTTGAGCATCATCTGCACATATTCTTCTGGAGCATCATCAAGCTTCCAATCGGATTGGTAAGTAGGCTCATGAATATTGGTCATTTGCGCTACGTGATTTCTTAACCATTGCGCATCATCAATCAGCTTGATGCTTCCTTGGGCATGCACCACTGCATAGTTCCAAGTAGGTACTACTTTGCCAGTTTCTTTTTTGGAGGGGTACCACGCAGGTGTCACGTAGGCATTGGGGCCATGGAAGATGGCAATGACTTGGTTGTTGGTGCTAGCTGCAATTTTCCTCAGCGGATTCACTCTTGCAATATGACCATAGAGTTTGGTCTTATCGGTACTCAACATGAGGGGCAGATGATTGACCTCGAGACTACCCTCTAGGTTGGCGGTAATGGTGGCTAGAGGGTACTCGCTAATCAGTTGCGCCAGTAGCGCCTGGTCATCTACTGCAAAGTGTTTAGGAAGGTACATTCTCGTGCTCTAGTGAAGGATACCCTCCTATCTTACATCTCTATGTGGGCGCGTAAACCATAAAAATTTACCGGTCCGCGGTCTGCGTTATAGGCCGGATTTGCGATCCGTTGATAGTCTGCAGAAAGAGATATGCCTTTGTATATATTCCAGCTATAGAAGGTTTCAAAGATTTGCTCTTTTTTGTAATTGAGTCTGCCATCTCCAATAAACATGGTCACGCCACCTTGCTGAAGGTAGGTAATCTGCTGTGAGGATATTCCGTTTAGTGCTGCGCCGATGCCAACCGTGTCTTGAGGCCTCCCCCAACTACTGCCTTTGATAGAAAGACCGCCCGATAAAGAATTGCTGATATCGGTAAACGCTTGCGTCTCAGTTTGTCCGTTATTCCAGCTCCATCTAGCGAAGGCTCCTATATCCTCTGTAATTGCTTGTTCACCATTTAGGGCGTAACCCCATTTGGTTTGATAGCCATAGCGAGTGCTGAGGATGTCGGGGGTTGTGCCAGTTTGCTCACCAAAGTTAATAGCATTGGTATAGGTCGATAAAATCCCCCGGTTTTGAAACACCAGGAGACGAGCTTTACCGGGTTGCCCATTGATTGTGTGAATATGCGTGAGCTCTGCGGTATTGCCATATTGCTGGGACAAGTTGTAATCCAGCGCTAAAGCATTGGGCGTCTTGGGCATAGCTAAGCGAGCCAGACGCAACACCCAGGATTCATCGTGATAGTACTCACCGACAAAACCATAGGTATAGCCACGAGAGTTGGCAGCATAGTCATAGGCACCACTGGCCATTAATGACCAGTTCAAAAATTGGGTGCGTGGGTCATGACTATAGGTATTGGCATCAAAAAAATCTAGCGCTGAGAAGGTTCCATAGGTTACGACCAGTCGTCGTTTGTCGACATTGCCTGCTAGCTGATTGGCTACTCCCTCAATATGCTCTTGACCGCCGCCAAAGCCAATGGTTTGGCGCAAGAACATTCTGGCCATGTAATAGATCGGAGGAATTGCTGTGCCTTTTTGCAGCTCGCCATTACTAAAGCCACCCAAGCCGCTTAAACCAGAAAATGGTGTCCCTTCAAACATTTCTGGATTGAGGTAGGCTTCGGCACCTTCCCATAGTCTGGCGCCTAAAAATGCAGTGGCTGAGAAGGTGTAGCTTTTCGAAATGTCTCCATCGGATTTATTTAAAAGACTTTTGTCTCCGTAATAGGGCGAGTTGAAGTTATTTTTAAATTGATTGATGTAAGTGGCTTGACCATGAACGCTCCATTGTTCTGTCTCATCCATTAATGGAAATGGGCTGTTCACAAGAGGGGAGCTGCTTACTGGCGATTCCGCCAGGATGATGGGGGTATCGCTTACGGGGGATTCTGCCAGTGCAGAGGAAAAAGCCCATAAGCTAAACAAGGTCAATAGCAGGACTTTCGGTGGGCATAAATTAGCAGATATACCAAATCCTCTAGAAGTCTTGCGATAGGTCAAAACCGGTTTTTTGATACGTGAGACCATGTTTTTAGGTATAAAAGGCTACTTTGTAAATGAGAACTATTCTCAATTATAGGGTATATAATGAGAATCGTTCCTATTAATTGATAAAAGTGACAATCCTCCATGTATTTGGACCAGGTTGAATTAGATGCCGCATATCGCGTTTGCGCTGTAAACGCACCCAAGGGTGCCCCACAAATTAAGGGGCAACTGGAAGATATTGGCTTTCTTCCGGGTGAGCAGGTCACACTATTGCGTAAGGGCTTGCTAAAGAGGGGTCCCTATTTGGTGCGCGTGGGCGCCTCCACATTTGCATTACGTCAATCCGAGGCGCGCATGATCGCGGTGGAATTAGTGGCGCATGTCTGAATCTACTGTTCATTTTTTTTCGAGCGAGCCACTTGTTGCGCTTTTGGGAAATCCCAATTGCGGCAAAACAGCCCTGTTTAATTTATTAACCGGCAGTCGACAAAAGGTTGCTAATTATTCTGGCGTTACAGTAGAGCGTAAAGAGGGGCGTCTAACACTAGCATCTGGCAAAAATATTCGCGTACTCGATTTGCCTGGCGCATACAGTCTTTATCCACGTTCTCTTGATGAGCGCGTTACGTGCAATGTATTGTTGGGTAGGGCGCAAGGTGAGAAGCGACCCGATTTAGTGCTGTGTGTATTAAGCGCCATGAACCTACGACGCAATCTTCGCCTGGTCTTGGCGGCAAAGCGCTTGGGTTTGCCCTGCGTTGTTGTGTTGAACATGCTCGATATCGCCAAGCGCCAGGGTCTTGAGATTGATACAGCAGCACTCTCGCGTGAATTGGGTCTGCCAGTGCTAACTAGTGTAGGTATTCAGGCTAATGGCGCTGATGGAATCAAGTCTTTTCTTTCTGAGTTAGATTGGCGCAATCTCAGTGCCTTACGCACCGGTACAGGTGATGCGACTTTAGAAAACGTGGCATCCCATATTGCGCATACTGAATCCGATAACGTACAAGTACAGCGTATTTTGCAAAACCTGGGGCTTGATCAAATTATTCCGGACCACTTGAGTGATCGTTTGGACGCAGTATTGCTGCACCCGGTATTTGGCCCCATCATTTTGGTTGCGCTTCTGTTTTGTATTTTTCAAGCGGTTTTTAGTTGGGCTACCTTACCGATGGAGCTCATTAAAACAAGTGTTGAATATCTTGGTGCGCAGATTGCCGAAGTTCTGCCCAATAACTGGCTACGCAGTTTATTGATCAACGGTATTTTGGCTGGACTAGGCGGGGTAGTAATTTTCTTGCCGCAGATTCTCATCCTGTTTTTCTTCATCTTATTGCTTGAGGAGTCAGGTTATCTGCCTCGGGCAGCTTATTTGCTCGATAGGGTCATGGGCTCAGTCGGCCTGTCGGGGCGTTCATTCATTCCTCTGCTATCGAGTTTTGCCTGTGCAATTCCCGGAATCATGGCGACTCGTAGTATCTCCAATGCGCGTGATCGCCTGGTAACGATTTTGATTGCGCCAATGATGACGTGTTCAGCGCGCTTGCCGGTTTATGCTTTGCTAATCTCTGCTTTCATTCCCGAACAAAAGTTATGGGCCAATGTGGATTTGCAGGGACTCGTTTTATTCCTGCTGTATCTAGCAGGTATCTTAGGCGCGATGGCGGTGGCGTGGATACTCAAACGGTTCACGAGCGAGCAGTTCAGAATGAATGCGCTCATGATGGAGTTGCCAAGCTATCATCTGCCTCGCCTTGGAAATCTTGCGATTAGCTTATGGCAACGCGCTGAAATTTTCTTGCGTCGTGTTGGTGGCGTGATCTTGGTAATGACAATTGCTCTCTGGGCGCTATCCAGTTTTCCACTTCCACCAGCTGGAGCTACGGAGCCAGCAATTCAATATAGTTTTGCAGGCATGATTGGTCAGGCATTGGCGCATGTTTTCTCCCCAATTGGCTTTAATTGGCAAATTAGTATTGCTTTAGTTCCTGGCATGGCGGCGCGCGAGGTAGTGGTGAGTTCGCTGGCCACGGTCTATGCTTTATCTAGCTCAAGTGCTGATGCTGCTGACGCCTTAATTCCCTTGATCTCGACGAGCTGGTCATTGGCGACAGCACTTTCTCTGTTGGCGTGGTTTGTTTTTGCGCCTCAGTGTTTATCTACCATCGCAGCTGTCAAGCGTGAAACCGGGGGGTGGAAGATCCCAGTAATCATGCTGAGCTATTTATTTGCTTTGGCCTATATAGCCTCGTTCTTGGTCTACCACCTAGCGCTTTATTTTGGCCTAGGCTGATTCACATTCTCCAATTTTTATGTTGCGGCACGGCATAAAAAAGGTGCAGTAATATCTTTTTGTAGTCTAAAAAACAAATACAAAAGGAGATGTGAATGAGTTCTCGTCGTCAGTTTATGAAAACCGCTTCCGCAGCAGGCGCTGGCTTGGTAGCTGCTTCCACTATGGGCGTTATGCAAGAAGCTTCCGCTCACCAAACATCAGTATGGGGTGGCGAACCCTACACAGGACCCCGTGAAATGGTGCGAAATTGCAAAATCCTTTCCATCATGAATGCCGACGGCACTGAAACTTTAGGGGTTGTGACCTCTAAAGGGGTGATTGATGTTCGAGCAGTGGCCAAGAAGATGAAGATTGCTGCGCCGACTACCCTGGATCAGTTGCTGCAAGAGGGTAATGCAACGGGTTTTAATAAAGTGGTTGCTAGCGCTGATCAATCGGGCGTGCCTTATTTAAAAGAGTCTGATATTACGTTTGGACGCTTATTTAAAAACCCCGGAAAGATTGTTTGTGTAGGTCTGAACTATCGCGCTCACGCTGATGAGGTTGGTATGGCACACCCACGCGTTCCGCCTTTATTTAATAAGTACAACAATAGTCTGGCAGCGCACAACTGCTTGCTGCAGATTCCGCCTCCATCCGTTTCTTATAAGTTAGATTACGAGACTGAGTTGCTGATTGTGGTTGGTAAGCAAATGCGTAATGTTCCAGAATCTGCTGCTCTAGACTATGTCGCGGGCTATTGCACTTCGAATGATTTCTCCTCCCGTGATTTACAGCTCGAGCTGCCAAGTGGACAGTGGATGATCGGTAAAACCTTAGATCAATACGCCCCTATTGGCCCTTATTTCGTAACTGCTGATTTGGTTGGTAATCCCAATAATTTGCAAGTGAAGACCTGGGTTAACGGTGAGCTGCGTCAGAACTCGAATACAGCAGACTTTATTCATAACACCCAAAAGATGTTGTCCTATATCAGCACCTATTGGACATTAGAGCCTGGTGATATTGTCTTTACAGGGACACCACAGGGTGTGATTGCTGGTATGCCAAAAGACAAACAGGTATGGCTTAAGAAGGGTGACAAAGTAGTGAGTTATGTCGAGAAATTGGGCGAGCTGAAGTTTACCTTGGCCTAACAATAACTATCTTGGAAAAAGTAGCGATACAAAAAAGCCACCCTTTTGGGTGGCTTTTTTAATGGTGCGTATTACTGATATTTATTCGGCTATAAAGGTATTTTCTAGTTTACCGATACCACCCATCTCAACCACGACAACATCACCATTGACTAGGTACTTCGGTGGCTTAAATCCAATGCCAACACCTACTGGTGTACCTGTCGCAATCAAATCTCCGGGGTAAAGGGTAATGCCTGCAGAAACAGTAGCGATCATATTGGGAATATTAAAGATCAAATCTTTGGTATTAGAGTTTTGACGCAGTTCGCCATTTACCCAGCATTTCACGGAAATATCTTCTGCATTTACTTCGTCGGCAGTAACAACCCAAGGCCCCATGGGGCAAAAGGTATCAAAACTCTTTCCCAAGAACCATTGCTTATGTCTTTGTTGCCAATCACGCGCAGTGACATCGTTGATGGCGGTATAGCCCCATACATGCTTCATGGCATCTGCTTCACTAATGCCTTTGCCACCCTTGCCAATGACGATGGTTAACTCTGCCTCGTAGTCAATACAGGTAGATACAGCGGTAGGGATGATCACATTGGTGTTAGGGCCAGTCACGGACTCAGGTGGTTTAGTGAAGAAGATTGCGTGACTTGGAATGTCTTCGCCAGGTTTAGCGCTCCCATCAAATCCACTATTGGAAAATTCTTTGGCATGTTCGTGATAGTTCTTACCAACACAGAAAATATTTCTACGAGGTCTTGGCACTGGAGCCAGCAGGCGAGCATCACTGAACGCATGGGTAGCTACTGGCTTTGGTAATTTCCCAGCTAAGTCAGATTTGAGAATGGCAACAATACCTTCCTCACTGACATCTACACCCAAGTCGAGTTCCTGAATGGTTTTACCATCCGCCGATACGATCCCGACGCGAGTCTTCAAAGGTTCTTTAGCTAAAGAAAATGCTGCGTATTTCATGCTTGCTATCTCCGGTACGGGTTAAGACTGTGCTCACCCTTGTTTATTGTGATGATTCTTGTAGTAGGATAAAGAACATAAATAATAACTAAATTACCATTTAGAGACAAAATGAGACAAAAACACCTACTACGCTCTGTGCTGGGATTGATTGGAGCTTGTTTTATAGCGCTCCCTGTTTTTGCACAGACCCCAGAGCCTTGGCCAACGAAGTCCATAACAATGGTTGTCCCCTTTCCGCCAGGTGGGGTTGCTGATGCGGTTGGGCGCCCAGTAGCAGAGGCACTCTCGCGCATTTTGGGACAGCCAGTCATTGTGGAAAACAAGGCGGGGGCAGGCGGCGGTATTGGTATGGCTGCTGTAGCGAGAGCTAAACCGGATGGTTACACCATTCTGATGGCACTTTCCTCTATATCCATTATTCCCGAAGCGGATAAAGTGGTTGGTCGTGAACAATCATTTCAGTTAAGTCAATTAAAACCGATTGCGCGCTTTACAGCTGACCCCACAGTTTTGGTGGTGCGAGCAGATAGCCCTTGGAAAGACTACAAATCATTTGTCGCTGCAATGCGTGCTAATCCCGGTAAATATAACTTTGGCTCCTCTGGTAACTATGGAACGATGCATGTGCCTATGGAGATGTTGAAGTCCTCGGAAAAGTTTTATATGGTGCATATTCCTTACACAGGAGCGGGGCCTGCCATTGTTGGTCTTTTAGGTGGTCAGGTTGATGCAATTGCTACTGGACCATCATCCATCGTTCAGCAACTCAAGGCAGGAAAAGTGCGGGCATTGGCACACTGGGGAGATGGTCGATTGGCGAGCATGCCTGATGTTCCTAGTTTTAAGGAGATGGGTGTCAAGGTTGAGTTCTCGCAGTGGGCCGGCTTATTTGTACCAAGCGCTACTCCTGACTACATTACCAATCGTTTGCGTGAGGCTGCTAAACAGGCGGCAAGTGACGAGCGAGTTCGTTCGGTAATTAATGGAGCGGGCAGTCCGATTCAGTATATGGATGCACCTGAATTTAAAGTCTACTGGGATAAGGAATCTGCGCAGATGGGTGAGGTAGTTCGTAAGATTGGAAAGGTTGAGTAATGAAGCAATGCCTAATTTTTTTCACATTCTTTCTGAGTGCCCTGGCGAGCGCGGCTTCTGTGCAGGAACAGATGGCGCAAAATCCAGCAGTAAAAGCTGCGATTGAAGAGCTGGTCATTGCCAATCATATTTTGTATGATCAAAATGCAGTGGATGGTTACGGGCATATTAGTGTGCGCAACCCTTCTAATCCCAATACCTTTTTTCTAGCTCGTAGCATTGCTCCTTCAGTTGTCACTGTAGATGACATTATGGAGTTTGATATGGATGGCAAGGCCTTGCATGGAGATACCCGCGTTGCTTATGGCGAGCGCTATATTCATAGTGGCATCTTGAAAAATCGACCTGATCTCAATTCAGTGATCCATGGACATGCGCCACCCATATTGCCCTATGGCTTAACGGGCACGACATTAAAGCCGGTGTATCACATGAGCTCCTTCTTGGGTGAGGGTGCTCCGATATTTGAGATTCGTAATGTGGCTAAGCCTAATCCCGATACTGATATGTTTATCAGCAGCGTCGACTTAGGGAATGCTTTATCGCAAAGTCTGGGCCTGCAGTACTTCGTGCTTATGCGGGGACACGGTTATGCTGCGGGGGCTGACTCTATTCGTAAGGCAGTGTTTAGGGCTGTATATGCCATTCAAAATGCCAGTATTCAGGGTGAGGCTATGAAGATGGGGCAGGTGCAATATTTAACCCCCGGTGAGGCTGCGATTGCCCAAGAGACCATCGAAAAAACCATTGGCCGTCCTTGGCAGCTCTGGAGTGAGCGCGTCAAGAAACCTTAGCGATTAATGGGTAAACTCATGCATCATGACGATGCCAGTGACCCCATTCCAGAAAGCCTTACAGAGACTGTTCATTTGTCTCGCTTTAGTCTTGGCGCCGTCAATATCCATGGCTGTTTTGCAGGATGAGATTCAGGTTTATGACAATGAGATCAATGCAAAAGGCGAATCTAGTCTAGAGCTCCACGTCAACAGCACCCCTCGTGGCTTGCAGACGCCAACTTATCCTGGTGAAGTCATGAATAACAATGGCGTGCGCGTTACGCCAGAGCTTGCCTATGGCCTTGGTCACGATCTTGAGGCCGGTTTATACATCTCCTATGTCAACTATGACAACAAGTTCCAGTACGCCGCAACCAAGGTACGTATGAAGTGGCTGCCGATTCGAGAAGATAAGGGCGATGACTTTTTTGCTGGTGTGAATTTTGAAGCTGCAAATGTGCAGCCGCAATTTGAAGAATCACGGTACAACGGAGAGGCGCGCTTCATTATTGGAAAGCATTTTGACGAGTGGTTATTCTCGTTCAACCCGATTATTGACATGCCTCTATCACAGCCGTATGTCCATCAGTCCCCATACTTTTCTACGGCAACTCGCTTATCAAGAGAGATCATTCCTGATTTAGCGGTGGGAGTGGAGTATTACTCGAACTTGAGGCAGATTGGCCAGCCAGTCACTTATCAAAACACGCAACAACTCGGATTTTTGATGGTGTACTACGATGGGGAGCCCATCTCTTTTCAGGCTGGGGTAGGGAAGGGGTTCTCGAATAGTACTGATTCATTAACACTCAAAGCGATATTTTCAATCCCGCTTCCCTAAGCATTACTGGATTACTTTTGCTCGCGCTCTTCTAAGTTTGCACTCTCTTGGGCGCGAATATCAGCGGTATAAAACTTGCCAGTATCAGTGAGGGTGATTTTTTTCAGATAGCCACCTTTATTACCGTTGCGCAAAGGATAGAAATCAACCGAAACTTTATCGCCTGCCTTAATAGAGTTTCGTGTCCAACCCCCAGCGCGAGTGAGATTGCCTGGGCTAGAAACTTCCATAATCCACAGAGCTGGAGTATCGCCATCCTTAAGGGTGCCGGACACAAAAATACCTACGTGCGGGTTAGTCCATTGAACTTCCTTGACCGTGCCAGTAATGGTGACGACCTTATCTCGGTCAAACATCGTAGTGGCATGGTGAGCAAAAGCAATAGCTGCTGTAAATCCCATAATAAAAAATGCTGCCAAGCGAATGAGTTTTTTTAATTTCAAAATAATTGCTCCTTAAATAGTGTCATTACCAATTACTGTGGTGGAATTCGGTTGCCGCCTACGTCATATTGAACCGGCACAAAAATATCATTACCCCGTTGATCTTTACCGGGAGCAAAAGAGCCCTCTAGGCAGACGCCTTCCACAATATCGAACTTGCGAGCACGTTGGCGGAAGTAAATACGAGTAGTTTTCCAAGGTTTCGTTAGAACATTAGGCGCGATGATTTCAATATCGTCGTGCAGTTCATCTTTACCCACCAAATGGATGCGCTCGATGATGCGCATATCGCCATTATTCGGCACGCCTGCCGCTTCGCTAATCGCGATGTAAGCCTGCGGTACTACGCCCACTGTATCAACCACCAATGTATCGCCTTCCCATTTACCAATGGAGTGGCCATGGAAGGTAGGATCTGGATCGTCTGGATGAGCGCGTCCATCGGTATAGATGCGACGTAAGCGATTGCCATCAGACTCCCCCAGTAAGGTGACTCTGCCTGGTGTAAATAGGATTTCCATCGCATTATGCGTAACCAACATCCATGCTGGCATTGCTTCTGGTAGGCAATTGACAAACAGTGGGGGCGGTCTTCCTGCTTTTTCCTCGGCCAGCTGGAATTGAATTAATTCATTGGCGGCAGGGGTCCACGGCGGCATATTGGTTTTAGCTTGTTTATCTTGATCGCTAATCTTTGGATTCCAAACACCGCTCCAATCGGGTAGCTTTCCTAAATTAGTCCAGTCCTTAGCAGTCGGGGGAGGGTTGATAACGGGCTTGGTCGATTGCGCAAGTGTATTTTGCAGCAAGCCAATTCCGAGCCCAGTTGCCATTAGTAGGCAGATGATTTTCCTATTCATTGTCCCCTCTATGTTTTATGAAATTGCTAATACTGGTTCAAGCGTAAAACCAATCCAACGACCGCAAAAAATAATCCCAATCCATAACACCAGGGAGAGGGCTCCAGCTAAGCGTGCTGGTAGTGGCAGTTGCTGGTAGTGATTCCATTGATCCAAATTTTTACCAATAATGAATTGGAAGCACATCATATTGACGCCTGCCAGGCCAAGCAAAATCATTTTTGAGATGAAATAAAAATTCTGGCTATAACTTAAGGCATTAGAGGTAAATAAGATGGCGCCAGTAACAGCTGCCACCAAAAATGCCATCCAGGTAATTGGTAAAAGTTCTTTGCTGATATTGCTAATGGGGCGGTTGATGGCGCGGATACCAATCAAGCGTAGGTCAACCAAGGCAATTGAGCCAAGCACCAGAGTAACAGCGAGGACATGGATCGCCTCTACCCAAGGGAATAAGAGCTCATTTTCACGAATCGTCTGCGCGATTGGATTGCTGTAAATCAAAATAAGGATGTCGTTCATCGTTTTCTTTTTATCTGTTGAGATTTGACATTTAGGCGTAAGCGATCCAGCGACCCGCAGCAACAATACCCATCCACGCTACAAGCGAGAGCATTGCAAGTATGTGGGTTGACTTACCAAGATGCGTAAAAGAGTTGGCCGCCTGACATTTTCTTTGCAGGATGACGGTGATCAGAATGACCGCGATCAGCAAGACCATTTTGATCTGAAATGCAGGATTTGTTAGTGAACGTGCAGGTTCACCCACAATCATGATGCATCCCGTAATAAGGAGTATCGGAAGCGCTAGCCAAACAATATGAGAGTAGCGTTTGCTGACCGTAGCGACAGATTCGTCTTTGCCATGAATACCCAGAATTCTGAAATCAATTAAGAGCGTACTAATGAGTACCGCTGCAATAGCTAGAATATGAACCGATTGCATCGTGGGCACGATCCAGAATTGATCTTGTATGGTTGCATTTAGAGCGGTGTGCTCTAGGTAGTTGCAAAAAGCCAGTAATCCCGTTGTCGCCATAGTTTTTAATAATTATTTAATATTTATCAGATCAGTTTATATTATGCAAATAACTAAAAACTTGACTGGAGACAACAATGACTGGAATTCAGATTCCACTGTGTAAGGCCCTGGGTATTTTTGCTGCAGTCGCAGCATTTTTATCTTGCCCCACGGTGGCTAACGCTGCTGACGTATTCCCATCCAAGCCGATCCGCATTATTGTTACTGCGGCACCTGGAGGAACGACGGATATTGCTTCTCGAGCACTTTCCGATGTATTGGGTAAAGAGCTCAAGCAAACCGTCATTGTGGAGAACCGGGCTGGCGGTGCGGGAATTATTGGTATTCAAGCATTGCTTGCAGCGCCACCGGATGGCTACACCATTGCGATGGGCAATATTGGCCCTAACGCTATTAATTACAGTCTCTACAAAAATCTGCCTTATAAGATGGAAGATATGGAGCCAATCACCATTGTGATTGCGAACCCCAATGTCTTGGTTGTGAATCCTGAGGTGCCCGCCAAGACTGTTGCCGAGTTGGTAGCTTTAGCCAAAGCCAATCCTGGAAAGTATTCTTTTGCATCTTCTGGTCGCGGTCAATCAATTCATATGTCGGGTGAGCTATTTAAGACGCAAGCTGGCATCGATATTATTCACGTGCCTTACAAGGGTGCGGGCCCAGCATTGGCTGATCTCTTAGCTGGGCAAACTAGCATGATGGTTGATAACTTACCCAGCTCAATGCAATACATCAAATCTGGAAAATTACGTGCTTTGGCCGTGACTAGCAAGAACCGTGTTGCTGAATTGCCTGATGTGCCTACCATGATTCAGTCGGGTTACACGAACTTTGAGGTCACTGCATGGTTTGGTTTGTTTGCGCCAGCAGGAACACCAAAGCCAGTGATTGATAAGCTCTATGTCGCCGTGAAAAAGGCTTTAGAAACTCCGGAGATCAAGCAACGCTGGAAAGATCTTGGCGGTTGGGCAGTAGGGGATACGCCAGCGAATACCAAAATCTTTATCGCTGCAGAAAAGAAAAAATGGGAGCAAGTAGCTCAGCAAGCCAAAATTGAAGCCGAGTAATGCTGCAATATTGCCAGTGCGGGAAATGCAGAAATAATTTCCTGGGAGTGATGCGCATGAATCAAGCGCATCACTAGCTTGATTTAATCCGCCTTAATATTGGCGTCTTTAATAACCTTGCTCCACATGCTCAGTTCGCGAGAAATTCGCTTACTAGAATCGGCAGGAGATAGGTAGTTCACATACACCCCGGCTGCCAGCATGCGTTCTTGAACATCGGGGCGCTGCAAAATCATTTTGATGTCATTACTCAATTTATCAATGATGGGTTTTGGCGTGCCGGCCGGAGCTTCGATACCAAACATACTCACTACATCAAAGTTCGGCAAGCCCGTTGCCTCAGTGACCGTAGGCACATCTGGTAGTTGGCTAATCCGCTTGGCGGTCGTTACTGCAAGCGCTCTTAATTGGCCTGCCTGAATAAATTGCAATGCAGCGGGTACCGTCTCTGACATAGTGAGTACTTGACCACCCACTAAATCGGTCATTGCGGGGCCGCTACCTTTGTAGGGAACATGCAGCAAGTCCAGACCCAGTTGATAGCGGAACATTTCCATGGCTAGGCGCTGTGGTGCACCCGCCCCAGAGGAAGCAAAGGTCAGTTTTCCGGGGTTCGCTTTGGCGTAAGCAATGAACTCTTTCATATTCTTCACTGGCACAGAAGGATTAACAACAAAGACCAGTGGCACCACACCTACTACCGCTACAGGTGTGAAATCTTTTTCTAGGTTGTATTTGATGCGATCTTTGTCGAGGTTGGCGTTGATGGCATGTGACGTGAGTGCGCCCATAAGCAGGGTATATCCATCGGCTGGAGATTTGGCAACCATATCCGCGCCAATATTGCCGCTATCGCCAGCCCGATTATCAGGCACCATTTGTTGCCCTAAGGTTTTGGATAGCTCTTGCGCCATAATGCGCCCAATCACATCCGTTGCCCCGCCAGGAGGGTAGGGAATCACTAGGCGAATAGGCTTATCTGGATAGTTTTTGATTGCCGCTGTATTTTGGGCAACGGCAGGGGTGCTCAGGAAGGCGGCACAGAGCGCTACGCCAATCCAAGGGGTTAGTGACTGTCTCATTTTGTATTTTTTTATATTGGGTTGAACTGCAAGTTTCCATTATCTACAGAATTCAGATTCCTGTGCTGGGTCAATGCATTTGGGCTTACTGAACATACAATCTCAGTATGAGCTTAGAACCCCATCAGATTGAGATCATCGGATATTGCGCTGCATTTTTGACTACCGTCGCCTTTTTACCTCAGGCGATTCAGTCCTGGAAAACGCGTGACCTTACCGGGATCTCTCTGGGGATGTATTCCCTGTTTACGGTTGGGGTAGGGCTATGGCTGATTTATGGCCTCATTATCGAGAAATGGCCGTTGATTTTGGCGAACGCCCTGACGTTCGCTTTGGCTCTGAGCATCTTGATATTGAAATTGCGTCATACTGCTAAATAAATCTCAATCCAAATTAGATTGCATTCGTTGAAAGGTAAATCATGAGTTCTGCTTTCGTTATTGATCCTCCAGTACAAGTTTCTTTGCCAGTCACTGGTGATACGCGTCGCTTTGCAGTCAATCGTATTTATTGCGTTGGCCGAAATTATGCGGATCATGCTCGCGAAATGGGGCATGATCCTGATCGTGAGCCACCGTTCTTCTTTATGAAGCCCGCAAATTCGATTGTGACTGATGGTAAAGACATGGCTTACCCAAATTTATCGAATGATGTACATCACGAAATCGAAATGGTTGTCGCCATTGGTAAGGGTGGTGCGAATATCTCTGCAGATAAAGCTTTAGAGCATATTTATGGTTATGGTGTGGGTTTGGATATGACAAGACGCGACCTGCAAGGTGAGGCCAAAAAGATGGGTCGCCCTTGGGATACGGGTAAAGCCTTTGATCAATCTGCCCCTTGCGGTGAGATTACGCCCGTAAGTCAATGTGGCCATCCTCATCAAGGTGCTGTTACGCTCTTAGTGAATGGGGAAGTGCGTCAGTCTGGCGATCTCAATCAATTGATTTGGAACGTGCCAGATACGATTGCTTATCTGTCCACGCTATTTACTTTGGAGCCAGGCGATTTAATTTATTCAGGCACTCCAGCTGGTGTAGGGCCGGTTAAAAAGGGTGATGTGCTCGAGGGCAGTGTTGCTGGATTGAAGAATCTGAAAATTAACATTATTTAAGCTCATCGCACTATTTTCCAGGTAAATCAATAATGAGAGCTCTATTAGTTATTTCGATTTTTTCTGTATTGCTGACTGCTTGCGCGAGCAATGACATTAATGTATCTGGTTCCAATGGTGCTACAGCTCCAGCAAGTCTTTATGCCAATGCCGCTCCCTTGGATTTGCGCCTGAGTAGTTGGCCTTATCCCTATCCAGTAAAAGAATTCAAGACTAGTCTGCAAGGCCAGCAAGCCAGCATGGCCTATATGGATGTACCTGCTAGCGGTAAGCAAAAAGGGGTGGTCCTGCTATTTCATGGCAAGAATTTCTCGAGTGATTATTGGGCACCTACGATTGCTGGCTTGACTAAGGCGGGGTATCGCGTGATTGCCCCCGATCAAATTGGTTTTGGGAAGTCTTCCAAACCAAATGTGGCGTACCACTTTGATGACTTGGCCGCAAATACACAAGCTTTGCTCAAATCCTTGGGTGTGCGAAAGGTTGCAGTGATCGCCAATTCGATGGGTGGAATGGTAGGCATTCGTTTTGCGCGACTCTATCCACAGACAGTTCAAAAATTGGTGCTGGAAAATCCTTTAGGGCTTGAAGATTACAGCAAGGATATTGCTCCACAGCAAAATGATCAGTTGCTCAAGTTAGAGATGGCGCAAACCGAGGCAAGCTATCGTCGCTTCTTGCAGAGCTATTTTCCGAACTGGCAGCCAGCCTATGAGCAGTTTGTAGAGATCTATGTTCGAGTGCAAAAGGGTCCGGACTATCCTGCCTATGCAATGACTTCAGTATTAACTTATCAAATGATTGCAGAACGACCTGTGGTTAATGATCTGCCACAGCTCAACATGCCTGTGTTGTTGGTGATTGGTCAAAAGGATCGCACAGTATTTGGTCGACGTTTTGCGCCACCTGAAGCGGTGAAGTCTTTGGGGAACTTCCCTGAATTGGGTAAGAAAGCGCAGGCCGCCATTCCCAATGCGAAGCTAGTGCCAATTGATAACGTGGGACATGTGCCACACGTTGAGGTGCCCGATGTTTTTGTGACTACAGTAGTGCAGTTCTTAAATCAGTCAAATTAGGAGCCATCATGCCTGTTTACTTAAAGAAAATTTTAGTTTGTATATTTGGACTCTTATTTATTAGTCAGACAGCTCTTGCTTGTACTAGTTTCCAGTTGGTGGCTTCGGATGGATCGCGCGTATATGCGCGGACCATGGAATTTCAGTTTGAACTTTACTCAGACCTTGTCATCATTCCGCAGAATTCTCCATTTGTAGCTACTGGTCCTCATTACCAAAAAGGGGCAACATGGAATAGTAGGTATGGCGTTGTAGGCATGAATGGCTTTGGTAAGCCATTAATTATTGATGGCCTCAATGAAAAGGGCATGGCTGGCGGTATTTTGTATTTTCCGGGGCATGCCGGCTATACCAATCCTGAAAATGTCGATCCTAAAAAAGCCTTGGCTCCATGGGAATTTATGACCTGGGCATTGCAGAATTTCGCTACAGTAGGAGAAATTAAGTCGGCCCTAAATGATGTAGTCATTATCAATATTGAGCAAGCAGACTTAAAAGTAGTTCCTCCTTTGCACTATGTTTTCCACGATGCTGCTGGAGGTGTTCTGGTAGTGGAGCCTATCGGCGGAAAATTAATCGCAACAGATAATCCGTATGGTGTAATGACAAATTCTCCCCCATTTGATTGGCATATAAACAATCTAGGGAATTACGTTAAGCTGAACCCAATGGAGCCAAATCCATTGAAGGTTTATGGTCAAACCGTGAATCCAATTTCTACAGGTGCAGGATTCTTAGGTATGCCTGGAGACAGTACTTCACCGTCTCGGTTTGTGCGCGCCTTAACGTATTCTGCAACAATCACTCCCGCAAAAGGTGCAAACGAAAATGTTCAGATGGCCGAGCATATTCTGCATAACTTTGATATCCCAAAGGGCTCTATTCGTACTACCTTAGATAAGAATGTATTTATGGAATTTACGCAATGGAGCGTCATTTCTGATTTAAATAATCGACGTTTTTACTTCTCTACCTATACTTATCCCAGTTTAAGGATGTTAGATCTCAAGGAGATTGATTTTTCTAAGCCAGGCTTAGTCACAATCCCAATCAATCAAATGCAAAAGGCCTCAAAACTCATTTATTAAAAAGAGTTATTTTCCTCTCCATTTGGGTGGGCGACCATCCAAAAAGGCGTTTACACCTTCTTTAAAGTCTGCACTGTTATAGGTCTCGCGCATCAGGTCGCTGCAATCAGGCAAGTTTTGCTTCAACAATCTTGCTAAGGTAATCTTGCTAGCTTTTTGAGTGATGGGGGCCAAGACGGCCATTTTGTGTGCGAGCTCATCAGCGTATTGCGTAATCTCACCAGCTGGCGCAGTCTGGTAAAGAAATCCAGAAGCCAAGAGCTCAGGCGCTTTAACAAGCTCGCTTGTAAGCAGCATTTTCTTAACCATTGGTATTCCAAGGTGCGCACTGATCCAGGCAAGATTGCTTGGGGATAAGCAGTTGCCAAGGGTGCGGGCTACTGGAATACCAAATCGCGCCTCTGGTGTCGAGATCCTAAAATCACACGCAGTTGCAATCAAGAGTCCACTACCAACGGCGAGACCTTCAATTAAGGCAATGGTAGGTATCGGCAACTCTTGTAATGATTCAAAGATGTGATCAACAGCTACTTCGTACTCCTCATCTTTTTGAAGATCTGCAAATTGTTGAATGTCGCTACCAGATACAAACGCTTTATCGCCAGCACCTCTAAAAATCGCTACTCGTATTTCTGGGTTGATGGCAATGGCGTCGCAAATCTTTTTGAGCTCTTCATACATGGGCCAAGTCATTGCATTGCGCGCAGCAGGATGATTGAAGGTGATGCGGGCAATGGGGCCGTCAATGGTAAGTTCTAGGCAGGGCTGGGTCGCGGAGGTAAGGGGCTGTTTCGTCATGAGCCCATTCTATACAAAACAGCGGGCTCATATGACCATTAAATAGTGCGTATTTTAGGGTTTTTCAGAGACCCAGAGGTCCTGCGCTAGAATGCCGTTATGTATATGTTCCTACCTTTTCTGAGCGCCTTTATCGGACTGATCCTAGTCTGGTTTGAGAAGCGTATTGCGGGCCTGACGGTGTTGGCAATTACTGTTGCCATTCTGATGGTTTGGTTTCGCTTTCATGCAACCAATCATCTCAACATCAGTTTGTAAGACATCGTGAGAAAAAATTCCTTTCCTTCCTTGGCTGAGCTTGGTAACCAATTGGCCTTATTGGCTGTGATTGGTACTTTGTCATACGCATTTGTCGATCAGTTTTATTACGGCGAATTACCATGCCCATTGTGTTTAATGCAGCGGGTTGGTTTTGTCATCATCGGTTTTGCTTTAGTGCTCAACATTCGTTGCGGTGCTCACTCAGCACACTACGGCTGGGGAATTATTGGTGGTTTAGTTGGCATGACGGTGTCATTGCGTCAAGTGCTGCTGCACATTTTGCCGGGCGATAAGGGATTTGGTGCCACCTTCTTGGAGCTGCACTTCTATACTTGGGCTTTTGTAGGTTATATGGGCCTATTGGCGGGCTTGGCGATTTTATTAATGCTGCCTAATAGAGAGGTGCGCTCACGTACGTGGTTCGCGAACTCGCTCATTGTGATTTTTATTCTGATCGTTTTTGTCAATCTCGTCTCTACGCTATTAGAGTGTGGTCTTGGCCCCTGTGCTGATGACCCGGTGAGATACGATGGTTGGCTTTGGTTGCGTTCACGATTTGGTTTTTAAGTGGCTTTACCCAAGGTGGGTTTGGGTCTGCATGTGATGCCATTGTTCAAAGCACTTAAAAATCTATTCCCTGCTTTTCTATTTGTCGCCTCCATTGTGCAGGCGCAGCCAAATACCTCACCTCAATCGAATCCTGCTTGGCCTAAGCAACCTATCCGCATTATTGTGAGCTTTACCCCAGGTGGCGCTCCCGACATCTTGGCGCGTGTTTTAGCGGAGAGTTGGCAGCGCAATTTAGGCGTACCCGTTGTCGTTGAAAATCGCCCTGGCTTTGGTGGCAATATTGGAGCTGATGTGGTTGCCAAGAGTGAGCCTGATGGCTACACCTTATTAATTGGTACAGTGGGTATTCATGCGATTAATGGTGCTCTCTACGACAAAATGTCCTTTGATCCTATTAAGGATTTCACGCCCATTAGTTTTTTAGCGAGCACACCCAATGTCTTGATTGTGAACAAGCGCTTGGGTGTCAGTAACGTGCATGAGCTCATTGAGTTAGCTAAAAATAAACCCAATCAACTCACGTTTGGGTCTTCCGGTATTGGTACTTCCTTGCACATGTCTGGTGAACTGTTTAAGGAAATGGCGGGAGTGCAGATTCGTCATATTCCCTATAAAGGTAGAGCGCAATCTTTGCCCGATTTGGTGAGTGGTCGCATTTCCATGCTCTTTGACAACCTCTCCTCATCCCTACCCTTAATTAAGGCTGGAGAGGTTCAGGCCTTAGCAGTAACCACTCTGAAGCGCTCTCCTGCAGCACCAGAAATTCCTACTATGGCCGAGCAGGGGCTTACCGGGTTTGAGGCAGTAAGCTGGTTTTCTTTAATGGCGCCCGCGAATCTACCCCCCAGCATTCAAAAACGCCTGAATCAAATGACGCAACGAACACTCAATAGCCCAGAGATTAAAAATCGCCTCTTGGCTAGCGGTCTTGAGCCCGCCCCCTCTAGCCCCAAAGACCTGGCAAAGCTGATTCATCAGGAGTCAGTGAAGTGGAGTAGGGTAGTTCAGCAGTCGGGCGCAAAATTAGACCAATAATCTAGCGGAAAGCCCTGATTTTTCTGTCAGCTTTTAGTGTCTTTGAGCGTTAAATACAGTATGAGTAGCGCCTATTTTCTTGATTGAACCCATTTGCTTAAATTTTCAGCATTAAACCTTTCTAAATTCAGCTTAATTCTGGCTGTCATCTTCTTGGTTGGCTGTGCGACGCAGACTCAGCAACTCAAGATGAATGACTCTAAGGAGCAATTTAAAAATGGTGATTTACAAAATACGACTGCAGCTATTCAAGATGCCTTTAAGGATAAAAATACGCTCTATTACTTAGAGCTTGGCGAAGTACAGCGCTTGCAGGGCCCCAAGCAAATTCCGAATAGCACGCAAAATCTTCTGCTTGCCGATGAGCAAGTAGAGCGCTGGGGAATGCAAACCAGTGAAAAACTCCAGCGTTCATTTTCAGATGCCAGTGCTTATGCCCTATCAGAAGGGTTTAGTAGCAACTATGATCCTAAACCTTACGAGATTACCCTCTTAAGTCAAACGTTGGCACTTAACCATCTTGCGCAAGGCAATTGGAATGATGCGATGGTGGAGGCCAAAAAAATGGCTCAACGCGAAAAGATTATTGAGCAGCTGATTCAGACTCGCGTCGCAGCGGTTTCTAAAACCGAGCAAGAACAGCAATCAAATCCGAATACACAAGGATCAACCAGTCGTATTGAGGATATCAATGGATATCCTGTGAATTTACTAGACGACGAGGATACGCGGAGTCTTAAAAACTCCTATCAAAATCCAGCAGCCTATTACTTATCGGGTTTTATTCATGAATCTCAGGGTGAAACCAGCTTGGCGGCCCCAGGCTATCGTTTGGCTATTGAGCTGCGTCCATCGGTCAGCTTTTTCAAAACCAGTATTGCCAAGCTGGAGACCAATGTTGCCAACCGAGGCAAGAAGAGTTTTGCGGACACCTTAATCATTGTTGATACCGGCTATATGCCAAAAATCACGCCTTACCGAATTAGCCAGTCCTTCAATCTTGGAGGCAATTCAAAACTGATTACGCTCACTTTCCCTGTCATTGAAAAGTCTACTGAGCGTTATACGCCTACAGCTATTCAATTGGGAGATCGCACGGCTAATCTTGAGTTGGTTGCCAATATTGATGCCATGGCCAGAAAGAATTTAAAAGATGAGATGCCAAGCTACGTATTGCGGGCCTCTTCGCGCGCCATGGTTTCTTTGGCTGCACAGTTTGCAGCAGATCGAGCGGCACAACAAGCGGCCAACAGAAATAATAAGAACAACCAAAATAATGGCAATGCTGCCATTATTGGGGCGATTGCTTCTATGATTACAGGCTACAGTTTGCAAGCGATTAATGTCACCGATGTGCGGCACTGGTCAACCTTGCCTGCACAGACCTATATGGCTAGAATGGGTTTACCAATTGGTCCAACGACCCTCAAATACACCTTGCCCTCTGGGCTGACCCAAAGCCAAACGGTGAACCTCGTTGGTGGGTACAACTTGGTTTATATCCGCATGTTCCGTAACAAAGCGAGCGTATTGGTTTCGAATGATCCGAATGCATTGCCATCCAAACCGGTTGCGGAAGCGAGCGTTTCAGTACCAAGCACAACTAAAGAGCCCGCTGCTAGCCCGAAGCTAACCAGTGGGAATCCTGAGCCAGTTATCGCCAGTCCCATTTCAGAGCCCACACCCAAGCCAGCTAGCAGTAATATGGAAGGGTCAAAGCCCTATGAAGCACCCTCGCTGTTTGATAGCATTCAGCAGTTATTTAATTAAGCGGTATTGAGAAAGCAACAAAGAAAGACCTTATATGAAACGATATCTTGCGATTCTTCTGGCGGCGATAGTACTGGCGGCTTGTAGCTCGACACCCTCTATGAAAGACATGACCGTGCGGATGGGTGATACAGATAGCATTCAGATTACGGATATGCGTAGCTTGATGCGTAATGGCGTATTAACAGCGCAAGTCACGATTCAAAATGACAGCAAATCTAATTTAGTGGCCTATCGCTTTAAATGGATTGGCAAGAACGGAATGGCTGTTACCGATGAAGAGGCATGGAAGCCCGTGACCATTGGCAAAGGGCAGTCGACCGTTATCATGGGTATTGCACCGACGCCGGATGCCACCGATTTTCGTTTTGAGTTAAACCAATACAAATAATTTAAAGACCAATCATGAAACTACACGCTAAAACTATTCAATTGAGTGCTTTGATGCTATCTGCTGCTTTATTAGCGGCTTGTTCTGGCCCGCAGGTGCGTTATGGCGATGCCAAAGAAGTGGAAACAGTGAATGCCAATTATGGCTCAACAGATTTACAGATGATTGCTGAGTCCATGACTAGGTCATTGTTGCAATCGAAAGCCATCTCAGGCAGCAAAGATGCTCCGATCGTGACCTTAGCTGACGTGAAAAATAAGACTTCAGAATACATTGATACCCGCGTGATTACCGATAAGATTCGCACCCAGCTCGTTAAGAGTGGCCAAGTACGTTTTGCGGTCAGCGTTTCTGAAATGCAAAATCAAACGGATGAATTAAAACGTCAAAACCAGTCTGGGCTCTATAAGAACAGTACTATCGCTAAAACTGGCAATATGCAGGGCGCCCAATACCGTATTGAAGGCTCGATTGCCTCCATCGTGAAGACCAATAAAGACGTGAAAGATGTGTATTACGTATTTAATTTGAATCTGATCAATAACGAGTCTGGTTTATTAGAGTGGGCTGACGAAAAAGAGATTCGTAAGACTGCTACCCGCTAATTGCGGTTCCACTGAAAGAATGAGAGTGTTCTCTATGCGTTTGAATAAGTTTGCTATTCTGAGTTGCGCTAGCGCAAGTTTGATCTTGCTCTCTGGCTGCGCCTCTAAAACCCCTTTAGTAAAGCCGGAATCTGAAATTGTGGGGCAGGTACCTGCTGATCCACCCAAGAATCCGGTGCTCACCGCAGAAACACTCAAAGCGGAATCGAAGTCGATTGCAGTGACGGATATTTACTTCAAAAAAGAAGGTAAGAATCTCACCTATATTGAAGAGACGAGAGTTACATCAGATAACAATACAAGATCTACCATCACACCCAAAACCATTGAGGTCGACGCAGATAAAGCCAATGCCTCAGCATTGACTGGCGGCCCGAATTCTTCGGCGTTTCCAGTGAAGTTTACCAATTTGGCGGATCCAAAGTCCACTGCACCCCTTGTTGAGTCTGCGCCAATACCAGACGCTTCCGGTAATAGCTCTCAAAATTCGCAAAACACCCAAACACAGAAGAAGTCGGGCTACCAATCTAATGTGGAATATGGAGAGTTGCGTTACTTAGCTAATCCGATTCGGGGATTATTAATTAAGTCTGGCTATAAAGTTGTGCAAGCCAAGCCTTCTCCGGCGATGCCAAATCAGGGGGATGAGTACTTTGATATCGTAAAACGCATTAAGGCAGGTGATTTTGGCGATGCCAATTACGTGCTCTATGGTGTCCTCGCAGAAATCTCAGTAACTGATAATGTGGATGACATTCCAGGTACCAAGTCTAGCTCTCAGCAAGTGGCTCTAGAGGTGACCGTAGACTTTAACGTTGTAGATACTCAAAACAACCAAATCGTAGCCTCTTTTGTCGCCTCAGGCGACGGCAAAGCAGTCCGAATCGATGGCAAAGACAATGGCTTTAAAGCGTCGATGGCAAAGTTAATGAAACTCGCTGCGAATGATTTGGCCGAAGATGTGCGCAAGAATCTCGCCTCACAAAATTTCATTACCAATAATCCAGGATCTGATGGTGAGCGCCGGAATCTCAAAAGGCGCCTTGATGATGATGCAACTACTTTGAAGGTATATAAGTAATCGTCAGCAATGACCTCGCCCTTGAACGAAGGGTTTAGACCTCTACCGGCGGATGCGTTTTTTCATAGCGCTCCGCCGTTTTTCTAAAGAGGTAGAGCAGTAAGCAAGCGGCTAAGCCTAGGCTGATGCTGTTGCCAGCCCAAAAACCGTTAGCACCTTGCAAGAAGGCAGGTGTATTGCCCAGTACATTAAAGCCCATCAAATAGCCGCCACCTAGGCCAACACCCCATAAAGAGCCTGCATAGATCACCATAGGCCAAAAAGCAATGCGATAGGCGCGCAGAATAAAAGCGGCAGTTACTTGCAAAGCATCAAAGACTTGATAAAAAGCAATAAATAAAAATAGCGGCACTGAAAATACTTTGACTGCAGCGGGTGGGTCGTATAGATCCAGTAATTGCATGCGAAATACCCACACAGCAATGCCAATGGTGATGCACAGCGTGGTGGTAAAAAAGACGGAGGACCAACCGATCTCTTCTGCGCGCTCAGGTTTTTTTGCGCCAATCGATTGCGATACCAAAGTCATCGTAGCAATGGATAGGGATAGGGGTACCATGTAAATGACAGTGCCCATATTGGCGACAATCTGATGGCCTGCTAAAGCAGTGGTACCCAGACGAGCAATAAATAAAGACATGAAAGTAAATGAAGTTACTTCGATCAAATAGCTAAAGCCAATCGGAGCGCCTAGCTTGAGCAAAGTCCAGATCCGATGCCAGTCCGGTGCGCTAAAACGTTCAAAAATATGAAAAGGTCGATAGAAACGATCAAACAGAACAAAGCCCAAGGTCATGAGCAACCAAGACCAGTTAATGATGACGGTCGCTACTGCACAACCTGGGCCACCCATGCCTTCGATACCTAAGCCGCCATAGATAAAGAGGAGGTTAAGCGGTAGCTTGAGTCCTAAGCCGATGAGCTGAACTACGGTAATCACAGCAGGTCGTGAGACAGCATTGTGCAGTGCCATTAAGACACGCATGCCCATGCTAGCTGGCAGACCCAAAGCAAGGATGTTGAGATAGAGGCGGGCCTTACCTTCAATATCAGGGCTCACACGCGAGATGGCTAAGAGATGATCAGCATTGAGAAGAATGAAACAGCCTAGTACGGTAAGGCCTACTGCAAGCCAGGTTGCTTGACGCACTTCCTCGCCAATGTCGCTAAAACGTTTAGCTCCAAATAGCTGCCCAGCAATTGGAGCAAGCGCAGAGATAACGCCAGTAAGGCCAACATATATGCTGATGAAGATGGCGGAGGCCATTGCCAGCGCAGCCAGATCTTCGGCGGAGTAGCGGGCGGTCATGGCGGTGTCTAGAACACCAAAGGCAATCACCGCTAGCTGGCCGATTAATAGAGGGCCAGCCAGTCTGAGTAGAGCGGGGATGTCCTCGCGCAAGCGCGATAGTTTAAAGTGCAGCACGCATTACTCCGGAACGACTTCGTAAAGGCGTAGGCGTTCGTCGCGGTCTGCTGCGCGACGATCTTCCCAGAGTAGGTGTAGCTTTTTATTATTGAGTTGAGCGTATGCTTTTGCTTCAGATTGATTGTGCGTCAGCATCCATGGACAGTTCGGATCATCACGTAAAGTGAGTTTGGTGAAGTAATCAAATGAAGCAAGCTGCGCCAGGCCAATATTGCTGGTATTGATGCAGCCAGCACCGGAGGGAACTACTTGCGATAGGCGTGCAGAAACCTGGCGATAGGTTTTGGCGTAATTAATCGTTGGCAACCACAGGGTCATTAATAGAACCCACATGAGTGTGGTGCCGGAAGCTGAAATGATGAGGCAGCGCCAGATCTCTTTTGGGGCACGTGAGGTTCTCCAGCGCACAATCGCCAACCACACGCCTGTAATTGCTAGTGCAATGACAAATGCCAAGACATTAAATTGCCCCTCAAAACCGGGGAGTAAGCGAGTGATGTTTGCCGCAGTGGTCTCTGGATAGCCAGTGACTTTGGCTATCCAAATAATCCAAATGGCTAGTGCAATGAGTGTGAAGCTAAATAATGCGAACCAATCAATAAAACTAATGACACTACGCTTGAGAATGGGCAAGCTAAATGCAGCAATGATCGAAAGACTGGGTATCAAAATCATCAAGTCATGCTCATTGGCCTCAAGGCGAAACAGTACATAAATCAAGCTGCCAATAAATAAGCTCAGTGGAATGCAAAGATGCGGTGCGCGCCAAGCGCCAGCTTCCTTCATGCGACCCCAGTGCGCCAAAGAGATCGCAGCGAGAGGCCACACTGGCCAGGCATAAGCCCAAAAGTTCACACTCAAAAAGCCGAGGGATTCTATAGAAGGGGTGGCGCGCATCTCTGGCATATTGCGCCAGCCTTCTTCGGCAATATGGCGCCACTCTACTGGTAAACCTGTGAGATACCAAATGGCAGGCCAAATCGCAAATCCGATGAGGCCGAGTACCGTGCTGGCAAGTGTCCAGCGAAAACGTAATTTCGCGTTACTGGCGATCACAGCAATAATCGTGGAACTCACAATGATTAAGCTCAGACTCAGATTGCTCGAGAGCGCCACAATCGTGATGCCAAAACCGGTCCAGAGGCCGCCTTGCCAGGGTTTATCTAAACCACGGACGGTGCCATACAAGACAATACTGATGCCCATGAGTTGCGCCATCATGGGAGTAGTTTCATGGGCGCGTTGCGCTAAACCTACGCATGCTAAGAAGATTAAGAGTGCACCATCGGCTAGTGTCATGCCGTAGCTCTTGAGGTCTGGCTGACCGCCGACTGCTAAGGCCATTGGTTGCACTTCACGACGACGTCCCAGTAAGTAGGTCGCATACCAAATTGCCAAGGCGGCAGCAAAGAAGCAAATCGCGGAATAAAGACGTGCTGCATTTGCAGCACCAATAAAGCGTCCAAACAAATCAATGAGGGTGGCACCCATCCAGTAAGGCAGTGGGGTGCCTAACGAAAGATCGCGGCCTGCTAGGTGTGGAACAACCCAGTCAATTGAGTTCCCGCGAAACAAGGTCCACATGCCGCCAAAACCAATGGCATCCTCATTCTTCCAGGGGTCTCTAAAGAAAAGGCCAGCAAAACCATAAATCAGAGTCAGCGCAAAAATAATGATGCGTGGAATTGACTTGGTGGCGGCAGCAGTTAGTTTGACCATGAACTCTATTTAAGCAAAATCAAAAATAAAAAAAGGCAGCAAACGCTGCCTTGATTATCTCGCAGAGAAGGGCATTGCCATACCCTGCGAATTTGAGGTGTATTAAGCCTTCTTCTTGGCTGGCTTTTCAGCGGCTTTAGCTTCTGCAGCAGCAGCTTTTTTCTCAGCTGTTTTAGCAGCGCCATCACCAGTAGCTTTAGCAACAGCCTTGCTACCGAATTTCTGACGGAATTTCTCAACACGACCAGCGGTATCCATGATTTTTTGGGTGCCGGTGTAGAAAGGGTGTGATTCAGATGAAGTCTCAATTTTGGCCAATGGATATTCATTGCCATCTTCCCACTTAATGGTTTCTTTAGTAGCCATTGTGGAGCGAGTCTTGAAGCTGAAATTGTTAGAAACGTCAACAAAGACGATTTCACGATATTCGGGGTGAATGCCAGGTTTCATTTTGAGTCCTATTAGCGGGTAGCCGTTTAAGTTAAATCCAACTTCTTAACCTAAATACTTTCCCAGGTTTTAAAAGCAGCTACAGATGTAGCAAAAGCGAAATTATGCCATGAAATCAACAACAAAGCGCCGTCAGGCAAAGCAAAAGGGGCTAAAAAGCCCCTTTTATGCCTAAAAACGACCCCTAGGGGGTCTAAATTAGCCTCCGCGACGCATGAGGTCGAAGAATTCACCATTGTTTTTAGTGGATTTGAGCTTATCTACGATGAAGTTCATTGCCTCGATATCGTCCATATCGGCCAATAACTTGCGCAATACCCAAATCTTCTGAAGATTCTCGGCTTTGACCAAGAGTTCTTCGCGACGGGTGCCTGACTTATTCAGGTTGATTGACGGGTAAACACGACGCTCAGCCAGGCGACGCTCAAGGTGAACTTCCATATTGCCGGTACCTTTGAATTCCTCATAAATGAGGTCATCCATACGGCTACCGGTTTCAATCAGTGCGGTAGCAATGATGGTCAATGAGCCGCCTTCTTCAATATTTCGTGCTGCACCAAAGAAGCGTTTTGGACGTTGCAATGCATTGGCATCCACACCACCAGAGAGTACTTTTCCTGAGGAAGGTACTACGGTGTTGTAGGCGCGGGCTAAACGCGTGATGGAGTCTAGCAAGATGATGACGTCTTTACCCATCTCTACCAAACGTTTTGCTTTTTCAATCACCATCTCGGCAACTTGAACGTGACGCACAGCTGGCTCATCAAAGGTTGAGGCAACAACTTCACCGCGAACGGAGCGTTGCATTTCAGTAACTTCTTCAGGGCGCTCATCTACGAGCAACACAATCAAAATGGCATCTGGATTATTTGCAGAAATCGCATGCGCGATGTGTTGCATCATTACGGTCTTACCAGACTTTGGAGATGCCACGATTAAGCCGCGCTGACCGTAACCAATTGGCGAAATCATATCGATGATGCGGCCGGTGAGATTCTCTTCGGCCTTGATATCACGCTCTAAGCTAATGACGCGGTTCGGGTGGAGCGGTGTTAAGTTTTCGAACATGATGCGGTTCTTGAGGGCCTCTGGAGCCAAACCGTTGATCTTGTCGACCTTTACCAGTGCAAAGTAACGCTCGCCATCCTTCGGGGTGCGAACTTCACCTTCTACGCTGTCACCAGTATGTAAGTTGAAGCGGCGAATCTGCGCAGGAGAGATGTAAATATCATCAGGGGAAGCCATGTAAGAGGCTTCGGGAGAGCGTAAGAATCCAAAACCATCCGGCAATACTTCTAATGTGCCATCGCCAAATACGGTTTCACCAGCCTTTGCACGTTTCTTCAAAATGGCAAACATCAATTCTTGTTTGCGCATCCGTTGTGTATTTTCAATCTCCAAGCCAGCTGCCATTTCGAGCAGAGCGGATACGTGGAGGCCTTTGAGTTCAGTTAATTGCATGTGGTTCTCGGGTGTTGGTAAAGATAAAAATAAATAAAGGGAATGTGTTTTGGGCGTTCGCTGTGCTGAATCAGTTCAGACAGATGTGGAAAAACAGAATTTTTGAATTTGCTAAAGAAGGGGGGATAAATTACTGGGAAGGAGCGCTCTAGAGAAAGCGCTGAACTACTGTTAGATGCAATACTACACTAAAAAATGGGTCTGACAAGTGCTGCAACAGGGTAAAAACCACAGGCTCAAGGGGAGAACCTGTGGTGCAGGACTATTCAGAGATGACTATCAATAAATGCAGTCAACTGAGACTTGGCCAAAGCGCCTACTTTTTGAGCAGCTACAGTGCCATTTTTGAAAAGAATCAGGGTAGGAATGCCGCGGATATTGAACTGGGCAGGTACGCCTTGGTTCTCGTCAACGTTCATTTTGGCAATTTGCAACTTATCGCCGTACTCGCCAGAAAGCTCTTCCAAGATTGGGCCAATCATTTTGCAGGGACCGCACCACTCAGCCCAGAAGTCGAGCAGAACAGGTTTATCAGACTTGAGGACGTCTTGTTCGAAAGAGGCGTCAGTTACATATTTAATGCCGGCACTCATGAAAATTCCTTATTTGGGCTTAATTAGCGAGTTATTTAATTATGGCGTTACAGCGCTTATATTAGCAATAAGCGAAACATTCTGCTCAAAATAGAAAAATTACTTCATTCATGCCCCAGTCTTTCCCTCGGATTTCTGACCAAAAGCAGCCACATGCCTGGGCGATTGCGCCCAACGCTGGGGCGCTCGATGCGTTAGCCGGAGGCATTTGGAATTGTGCAGTGCAAACCCAGCAGCGCCCCTTGGTAGTGCTGAGTACCGCAGGCCCCCTAATCGGGGTGAGATCGGCACTGGAAAAAAATCGACCCAGCGCTCTACCAAGCAATCTTGCTTTCTTGCCTCAAGTGATGAGTTTTGCCGATTGGTTAGAAGTCGCACCAGGCGCCTGGAAGTTTCCTAAAAAGCAAAGTGACCTAGAGAGGTGGATCTCGGTTTATGTCAATTTGCGTAAACACCCGAAGCTCAAATCTTGGTTTAAGGCAGAGAGCGATTCAGGTGCATGGGGTTTAGCAAAAGCCGTGATTGATGCATGCGATATTTTGTCTGAAGCCATCATTCCACAATTGCAAGAACAGCTAAACCAGGTCATTCAGAGTGGTTCACTCGATGTTGATGTGTGGACCAAGCAACTAGAAGTTCTCCTTGAAAAAACTATCGCACTTGCATATCCAGATCTGTCACGAAAAGTAGTAGATCAAGAATCTGAGGTCTTACTCACTTTTTGGCGCTACTTGAGTGGGGCTGGTGATGCCGTCTTTCGTAGGCAGTTTGCTATGGCAGCTCACCTAGAGCAGGCCAAGACTCAGCTACAAAAGCCTAGGCCGCTCATTTGGGTGCAAACCGCCGACCCTAAGCCCATTGAGCGCGAGGTCATGCGCCAGTATCTGGCTGACTACGCCCAATATGCCCCCGTAGTAGAGGTCACTTTAGATTGGCGGTCTGTGGCTTTATGGTCTGAGGCGCTTGGTGGAGAAAGTGAAGCAGGGGAGTTGCTTGATTTAAATGCAGAGCAGTCTGAACAGCTTGCAAACAATATTCGCTTGGCACCATCTTCAAATTGGCATTTGATTTCTGCGAGACGATTTGAAGAATTGGCTTGGGCTGCCACTAAATCGATCGAGACCCACCTTATTGAGGGTAAGAAAAATATTGCACTCGTTGCGCAAGATCGTTTGGTGGCGCGAAGAGTCAGGGCGTTATTAGCGCGCTTGGGCCCAGCCTTAAATATCCGTGATGAAACAGGTTGGAAATTGGATACCACTCGTGCAGCTGCAGCACTCAATAGTTGGTTAGAGCTAATACGTGCCCCCAAGGAGGGACCGACGGCTAGCGCCTTATTGGAGTTTTTGCAGAATCCTTTTCTCGATATCCCTGCGTGTATTCAAAAGACGCCTGAAGTTTGTATTGGTCTGGTGGCGCAATTAGAAGATATTCTGATTGCCAGTCAGGCGAGGTCTGGCTGGGAAACCTTCTACATGGCCGTTGAGCGCGCCAATGATTACGCTGCAAATCATGATTCCATCCCCAATGAGGCACTCTTAAAGTTATTGCAGTTTGTCAGGGAGCGCCACCATGCATGGCAAGAGCTTTCTCTCAATTGCGCTAATGCATACGCGCTCTTACAGCGTGATTTGCAAGACATGGGCATGACTCAGGCTTTAGAAAAAGATGCCGCTGGTAAGCAGCTCTTAGAGGTGATGCATACCTTCGATTTGCAGGGTACCGATTACCAGAGTGTCGGCATGCGTTTGCCCGAGTGGATTAGTTTGATGAAGTCGGTGATGGAAGAAGCATCGTATGAGGAGGCTGGTAAAGAGACTCAAGCGAACTTGAGTATTCTGCCCTTAAGTGCAACGCGCTTCAGAGTGTTTGATGCGGTAGTTGTGGTGGGTTGTGATGAGCAGCATTTACCCGCATTTGCGGAGCCCCCATTATTTTTCTCAGATGCACTCAATCGCTTGCTCAAAGCATCCACGATCAATGCGCAATATATTCAGCAGGCTAGAGACTTTTCCCAGTTATTGATTTCTTGCGCCAGCGTAGATCTGCTGTGGCAGAGCAAGAGTAAAAGCGGCGAACCGCTTAGGCCATCAGCCTGGATACAGCGATTACAAGCGGAGTTACCGCACTGGAAAGCAATGGTGTCTCAGCCTCAGTTGCTCGAAGGCAAAGCAAAACCGCTCCAACAGGCAATGACCACCTTAGATCGCGACTTGCCTTTACCGCTATCGATGAGCCCAAGCGCGTATAAGGCATTACGTGACTGCCCATACAAATACTATGTCCGCAGTGTGTTGGGCTTGCGCGAAGCAAAAGAATTTGAAGACGGCTTTGATGCTTCTCTGGCGGGACAATCGCTCCATGCGTTACTGCGCAACTTCTATCAAGCACTCAAGACCGAAGAGCAACAGCCCGATACCCAAATCACGAGTAACACGCAAGCGCGCCGCTTGTGGATGGAGCGCCAGCTCAATACCATTTCTGAAAAAGAATTTAAGCGCTTGATCGAAGGGGATGGCAGAGTTTTGGGAACGCTGCGGGACTGGCAGAAGCAAATACCAAGTTTTGTCGATTGGCAATTGCAAAGAGAGGCGGATGGCTGGCGCTATCACAATTCTGAGTATCAAGTGGGATTTGATTTGCGCTTTGTCGATGCGCAGGGAGAGAGTCGAGTTATTCGGATTGAAGGGCGGGCCGATCGTTTTGATATCAATACACAAGCAGGTCAGATCGCTGAGGTGATTGATTACAAAAATCAGTCCATCACAAAAATCAAAAAGCGTGCCGAGCATCTGTTAGACGATCCTCAATTGCTGATATACGCCCGTGCTGCTAATGAAAATCCCCAAGGAGCAGGGCTACAGGGTTATGCGGTTCAAAAAGCGGAGTGGGTCTCTCTGAAGGCGGATCTTAAGCGCGACAAAAAACTGCAGCGCGCCTTAGAGATGGATAGTGTTTCTGAACTCATGCCAGCGTTTGATGAGCAGTTGACGCAAGACCTACAACAACTTTGGTCAGGTAAAGCGTTGGTGGCATTTGCGCCTGATGGCGTATGTCAATACTGTGAGGCAAGAGGTATTTGTCGGAAGGGGATGTGGTGATGAAGCAGTTTGATAATGCTATCGCTTGCGATCCCCATCAATCCGTCATTGTGTCGGCATGTGCCGGTAGCGGAAAGACATGGTTATTAGTCGCCCGCATGATTCGTCTCTTATTGGCTGGCGCTAAACCCCATGAAATTCTGGCCTTAACGTTTACGCGCAAAGCAGCGCAAGAGATGCGTGACCGTCTGTATGGTTTGTTACAGGAATTCTCAACCGCTGATGACCTCACGCTGAGTAATGAGTTAGAAAAAAGAGGGCTTAGCGGTGCGGAGGCTCGAGCATTGCTTCCACAAGCAAGATCCCTCTATCTCAAAGTCTTAGCAAGCCCGCAAGGTATCGTGATCGACACTTTTCATGGTTGGTTTGGCAGGTTATTAAACGCAGCGCCTATCTCAGCGGAAGTTCAGCCTGGCTTTAGTTTGCGCGAAGATAGCAAAAGACTATTAGAGGAATGTCTGGATGATTGGTGGGGCGATCTGCCTGCGGATTTGAAAACGCACTATGACGTTCTCTTAAATGAATTGGGCGCGAGTAATACCCAGCAGTTTTTGATGGGTAACTATGGCCTCATGAAACAACGTGGCGCTTGGACTTTCTTTGCTCAGGCATGTAGGGATAAAGGTATTACACCGATTGAACACTTCAAGCAATTTTTACCTAGACTAAATCTCGAAAATCCTTTGCTGCGGATGTGGCATGCACCCAATGCTAGAGCTGATTTTGAGTTTTTGATTCGCTGTTTTGCCCATAGCAGTACTCAAGAGAGTGATTTATTGCCGCGCTTAGTCAATGCACTCGAGTGTATGCAGCGTGGTGGCGATGTGATGGAAGTGGCGAACAATCTGCAGCTCGTGTTTTTAACGGGCGAGGGCGATCCTCGCTCGAATAATAACAAGGCGCTTAGCGCGGTGAAGATGTATTTAAAAGATGAGGGTTTGAGCCATCTAGAGGCTGATCACATTGCCTACAAGCAAGCCTGGGCACAAGCTTTTGTTGAATACTTAGATTGGCAAGCTGAAAAAACCGTATATGAACTAAACCGAGCCTGGTTTGCGATGAGTGAGCGCATGATGGATCATGTCGCTGCGACAAAAGAGGCGATGCGCGTACGCGATTTTGATGACTTGGAAATTGGTGTCAGTAAGTTAATGGCCAGCTCTGCGAATGCTGCCTATCTGCAAGCCCGCTTAGATGCTAAATACAAACATATCTTGATCGATGAGTTTCAGGATACGAATCCTTTGCAATGGCAAATATTGCGCTCTTGGTTTGAGGGCTATGGTGAAGATCAAAACAAACCAAGTGTCTTTATTGTGGGAGATCCGAAGCAGTCCATCTACCGATTCCGAAGGGCAGACCCTCGTTTATTTGCGAGCGCTAAAGACTTCTTAAAAGAGCATCTGAATGCAATAGCGCTCGATCAAGACACAACGCGTCGCAATGCGCCAAAAATTAACTCAGCAGTCAACGCTACTTTTGCCCGCCCCCAGTTACCCCCTAGTTATGAGTTTCATGAGCAATCTACTTTGTGGAAGCCCTTGGCAGAGGGGTGTCCAGCTCAAGCGTATGCAAAAGAGGGTGAGGCCGCCTTATTGCCACTGATTCCTTACGTCAAGGAAGAGTTAGCGCCTCGCATTGGAAACGCTTTTGATGCGCCCATTACCGATGTTAATCAAACTGTTGCTGCTACACAGCGCTACGTCGAAGGTCAGGTAATTAGTCGGTTGATTCATCAAGTGATGGCAACACATCAAGTGATGGATGAGCAAGATGGCAAGATGGTTTGGCGGGCAGCTAGGGCGAGCGACTTTCTGTTGCTGGTCAAGCGCCGTAAATACTTGCCGCAGTTTGAGAGAGCGTTGCGTGAGGCTAATCTAGCCTATGACAGTTCTCGCTTGGGCGGTTTACTCAATACTTTGGAGATTGATGACTTAGTGGCATTGCTAACAGTCTTATTGTCGCCACGACACGATTTGCCTTTAGCGCAAGTCTTAAGAAGCCCCATCTTTGGCTTTACCAATCAGCAGATGCAGCATCTGAGTATTGCTAGGGCGAGCCATCCATACCGCTCTTGGTGGGATGCATTGCAGGATAGTTCCGATGCCTTAACGCAACAGGCAGCGTATTTTTTAGAGCATTGGCGTGTTTTGGCTGAGCGCTTGCCTGTTCATGACTTGTTGGATCAAATCTATCAAGAAAGTAATTTACGTTTTGCTTATGCGATCAGTGCCCCACCTTTAAATCGCGCGCAGATCATAGCCAACCTGGATGCCTTCTTGGAGTTATCACTTAATCAAGATGGTGGTCGTTATCCTAGTTTGAGTCGCTTTATTGATGAGATCAATACGATGCGTCGCGGGGATGATGATGAAACGCCCGATGAGGGTGATGTCGAGGCTGAAGCTGAGCTAGATTTAGCGCAGATCGATGAAGAAAGCGAGATGTCAGAAGAGGATCGCCATCAGCGCGTGCGCCTCATGACGATTCATGGTGCAAAAGGCTTGGAGTCTCCCTTTGTCATCATCTTGGACGCTAACCATACGGTGGGTGCTTCTGATCACTCTGGAGTGCTGCTCGAATGGTCACCAAATGACCGAAGCCCAGCGCATGTATCGATGTATACCAAAGCCAGCCTTACTGCGCCGCGTAGCAGTATTCGCGATGATGAAGAGCTAATTAGTCAGAATGAAAACTGGAACTTACTCTACGTTGCGATGACGCGCGCTAAGCAGGGCCTGTGGATTAGTGGTGTAGCAAAAGAAGCTAGCACGAATAATCCCACTGGCTTAGATCCAAAGTCCTGGTATGCCAGAGTGCAGCTTGGTAATCTGCCGACGATAGAGGCATTACCAGCAATGTCGGAGGATATTGCTAAAGAATCAAATACTCCGGTAGCTAGCACTCAAAGTCCAGATACTTTTAGTATCGAAGACTTTCAAGTGTCATGGGATCCAGCAAAGCGCAATCATGAGCAGCAGCTACTGGAGATCGCGAGTGGTACTTCGGTACAGATCAATCGGGATGAGGTAGAACAAACGCTTGACCCAGAAATTCTGGAAGAGGGTACGCATTTTCATAAGCTCTTAGAATTCTTGACGCCAGACTCAGCTAGTGCGAAAAAACCTCCAATGCCTAGTGAACAGGAGCTCATGCATTGGCTCGGCGTGGATCAATCGCATGCCCAGCAAGTGATCGAGCGTACCAAGACCGTATTAGAAGCCTCAGAGCTCAAACTCTATCTCACCTCCGGCCAATGGCTTGCTGCATGGAATGAGTTGGATATAGCGAGCAAGGATGGCAAGAGCTATCGCATGGACCGTTTGGTAGAGTTGGACGATCATCTGGCCATCATCGACTACAAGCTCACGATTCCAGAGGTGGGCAGTGAGAAGTATGAGCACTACCGTAAGCAACTCCAAAACTATCGGACTGAACTTACCCGAATTCGGCCAGATAAGCCCAATAAGGCTTTCTTGATATCTGCTGAAGGGAAGATGCACCAGATTGGCTAGGCTGGCGATCTTGAATTCCCCTTAAAAGCCCCCATATAGATGGGGAATAGAAAAAATACCTAAACAAGTGATAATAAGAATCGCAGCAAAACATCCCACAAGGAGTCATGATGAAAATGCGTAATTTGCTTCAGTTCTTCGTCGGCGTATTCGCAAGCGTTCTATTGCTGACGAGTAATCTGGCTTTTGCAGAGCCGACATTGCCCGAAGTCTATCAAGCTATTGAGTCAGGGCAATTGGCTAAGGCTGATGCCATGATGCAAGAAGTCCTTAAGAACCACCCTAATAGCGGCAAAGCCCACTACATTGCTTCTGAGTTGTATCTCAAAGAAGGCAAGTTGGATGCCGCTAGAAATGCCTTTGTACAAGCAGAAAACTTAGCGCCAGGATTGCCTTTTGCGCAACCAGAATCCGTACAGCGTTTGCAGGCGCAGTTGCGTGCGGGCACTGTCCCAGCGAATAACATGAACACCAATGCGGGCGCTGGCTCAATCTTCACGAGCCCACTCTTTTGGATTTTGATTGCGATCTTAATTGCCGGGGTGATGTTCTTTCTCAGAAAACGTCCTGATCCAGTGCAGGTCTATAACGCCCCTACAGCAAATGGCCCTTATCCAGGCGCCCCAGGAGGCTATCCTCCTGGATATCCCACTACACCAGCTGGTGGCATGGGTGGTGGACTCATGGGAAGTCTTGCAACCGGTGCCGCATTAGGCGCAGGCATGGTTGCAGGTGAAGCCTTGGCTAGCCATCTCATGGGTGGCGGTAATCATGCCAATCCAGGAAATGTGAACGGTGACTTCAATCAAGTAGGCGGTCAAGTGGATGCCCCGAATTTTGGTGTGAACGATGCTGGCTCTTGGGATGACGGCGGTGGTAGTTCTTGGGATGATGGCGGCGGCGGTGGTTTTATGGATGACGTCTGATTCATTCCTGAATAAATAACTTCATTAGCGTATTTAAAAATATAGAAAGTAATATCACCATGGCAATCTCAATGTATCAAGCATCGATTCCGCAGTTCACCAAGATGCTGACCAATCTTGCGAATATCCTGCAGAAGGGTGAAGCGTTCGCCAAAGCGAAGAACGTCGATGGCGCGGTATTGGTAGGAGATCGCCTTGCCCTCGATATGTTTCCACTCTCTAAGCAGGTACAGATTGCTTGTGATCAAGTCAAAAATGGCATGGCCCGTTTGGCCGGTATTGAGCCGCCGAAGTTTGAGGATCATGAAAGTACTTTTGCAGAGTTGCAAGAACGCATTGCAAAAACAATCGCCTTTGCGCAAAGTATTCAGCCTGCTCAAGTGGATGGCACTGAAACCAAAGAGATCAAGTTCTCGATTAAAGAATGGAACTTTGAATTTATTGGCGAGCAATACTTGTTCGCTTGGATCATGCCTAATTTCTATTTCCATGTGACGACGGCATACAACATCCTGCGTCATAACGGAGTAGAGATTGGTAAGGCCGACTTCTTAGGGGGTTAAAATAGGGCAATGACCTATTTTTCAGAACTCATGGAGACTGCAAGCCCTTGGCTTTTTCGAGCCAGTGTTTATCTCTCTAATGCGTTTCTAGATGACCCTGCAATCTTGGCTTTTGCTTTTTGCTGATCAGCGCTAAAAGTAACAAGGAGCAACAAAGCGCACCGGCAAAAGCAGTCGCACCAAACCACCTTCGGGTGGTTTTTTATTGCCTAAAATTGAGGCAATAAGCGCAAAAGCAACAAAAAAGACCTCATTTTTGCGGTTTTTACATATACTGTATAAACATACAGTATATTAACGACTATGAACCAGCAAATGAGCGAACAAAAAGTGACTCTGAGCCAGGCACCACAAGCCTTGGCAGGATATTTTGCCGCCTATGAGCTCAAGTTACTGAGCCATCGTATTTCTGCTGGATTCCCTAGTCCTGCCGCAGATTACGCTGAGGATGGCCTCGATCTGAATCAGTATCTAGTGCAGAACAAACCCGCTACTTTTATGTTCACCGTCAAAGGGGATTCGATGTTGGGTGCGGGCATTTGTGATGGCGATAAGGTGGTTGTGGATAAAGCCCTGAAGCCTAAACACAAAGATATCGTGGTTGCCGTCGTTAATGGTGAGTACACCATTAAGCGCCTCTATCAATTGCGCGGCCGCATTGAACTTCAGCCAGAGAACCCCAGCTATCAACCGATTACCTTTGCCGAAGGCGGTGAATTGCAAATCTGGGGTGTTGTGGTGGGTGTCGTGCGCAAGTACAGCAATGCCAGTAGCAGATACAGCAAGGGGGGTCAGCGAGATGAATAGCTATTTACCTAGCGCATCAAATACGCCAACTCCATTATTTGCACTAGTCGATGTGAATAATTTTTATGTGTCTTGCGAGCGGGTATTTCAGCCCAAGTTAGAAGAAGTACCGATGGTGGTGCTCTCTAATAACGATGGTTGCGCAGTAGCGCGTAGCGCCGAAGTGAAGGCGCTGGGCGTGAAGATGGGAACTCCTTGGTTTCAGATGGCAGGCCTGGCCAAGAAGCACGGGATTCAAGCCTATTCATCAAACTACACCTTGTATGGCGATATGAGTAATCGCGTGGTGCAGGTACTCAAAACCTTTACGCCTAATCTAGAGGTGTACAGCATCGACGAGAGTTTTTTGCAAATTGAAACGGTATTAAAGCAATACCAAGACACGCTAGAGCTAGGTCAAAGCATCAAGCAGAGCGTGAAAGCCAGTACTGGTCTGCCGGTATGTGTTGGTATTGGTGCCAGCAAGACTTTGGCGAAGTTTGCCAATCACTTGGCTAAAAAACATCAACAGTTTGTTGGCGTTTGTGATGTCAATGCCATGCCTAAATCTGAGCTCTACCAGTGGATGAGTGAAACAGAGGTGGGTGAGGTATGGGGTATTGGCAGGCAAATCACTAAAAAACTCAAAGCGCAAGGTATTCATAGCATCTTTGATCTCTTGCAGGTCTCTCCTCAGGTCATGCGCCAGCAATTCGGCGTAGTGATGGAGCGTCTTTGCTATGAGTTGCGTGGTACCTCATGCCTACAACTGGAAGAGGTAGCGCCAGCGAAACAGCAAATCATCGCCTCCCGTAGTTTTGGCAAGCTTGTTACCAGCCAGGCAGAGCTTGCTGAGTCAGTTGCAACCCATGCAGCGAGGGCCGCGGAGAAGCTCAGAAGTCAACATGGTGTGACGGGTGCGCTGACAGTCTTTATTCAGACCAATCCGTTTAAGCCGCATGAGCCACAACACCATCAGAGCATCACGATGCCATTGTCTGATGCTAGTGATAACACGCTGACATTAACCAATGCAGCACTCGCAGGCCTAAAACAAATCTACCAAACAGGTTTTCGGTACAAGAAGGCTGGTGTCATTCTGAATCTGATTAGCGATAAGCCTACAGTGCAGCAATCCCTGTTTGACGATATCGAATCCAAGGGCAAGTCTGCGCACTTAATGAAGGCCATGGATGAGATTAATAACCGTTTTGGTAACGCCGTCATTAGATCGGCTGCCACTGGCACCAAGCAAGCATGGCAAATGCGCTCAGGCAATAAATCACCCAACTACACCACGCAGTGGGATGAGTTGCCGGTCGTTAGATAAACCCATTAATCAATTTAGTACCCGCAACAACGCATAAAGGAGAAGCAAATGAACACAATCAGCAACTTGATGAATAACTTTAACGGTATCTCATTGGCAGTGATCATGATCCTGTCTTATTGCGCTGTGTTGAAAAACACGAAGCGCGATGAAGGTAATACAAGACAAATCTTCAATCGTAAATATCAGTAATACGGTAGAGGGCAGTAAACAAGCAGTAGGCCTAGAAGGGGAATAAGGAAATCACGGATTCCTTATTCCCTAGTAAAGGCGCTTATTTAGCTTCTAAGGCTTTGCGTAGATACTCAGACACATTGTCTTGGCGTAGCATCCATTGCTTGTAGTCACTGGGAACTTGGCTAATCGGCTCACCCTTGTGCTTGCCAAAAGGCATGATGGTCGGAATTCTGGCCTTCTCAGACATCTCCCAAAGTGCGTCCAAAGAAACTGGATGCAACTGATCAATAATTTTTCCAACAATCTTGGAGCAAATCCAAACGTCCGCTAAAGCACTATGGGCATTGCGTAATTGATCTCTAGCGGTGTCACGCTCAAAGTAATAGAGAAGGGCGCTTTGGGTATGGCTATCGAGTTCGGGCCAAAGGCTGCGTGCAAGGGCCAGGGTACAGATGCGTTTAACCTCAGGCTTACCAATCGCAAGCCAATCAAAATCAATATTGTGGCCAATCAGATATTTAGTGCCAGCAGGCAATCTAAAGGAGCTGCTAGCAGGGCAATTGACCAGCTCTTCATCCAGAATGTGATGTGTAGCAAGAGCGCCTAGGCTAATCGGTTTACCGGGGTTATAACGCTGTACCCAAGGGTTGCCTACTTCAAAGGGATTGAGTGAGGTGAGGTCAAGAGAAGCTGCTTCAATAATGACGGCGTCATTTTTATCGGTGGCTTCTACGTCAAAAATAATGGCTTGGGGCATAAGTAATTTTTCAGTTTGTATGGAGCTATTGTGCCTTGATCATCCATTGGCTTACAGCGAAATCATCTTGCGGCCCTATGAACCAAGATCTCATCGTTCTACGCTCAATCTTTCTATAGAGGAGAGATCAGTCTTGCGAGTATCTATTGAGTGTTCTCATAAGCAGCTCCAACTTTTTCGCATCTCGCTAGATGCACGAACTGTTCTGGTTTTGCTGATTATTTGGTTGATTTGGGGAATTTTCAGGATTCTGAAGATCTTCTGAATCGCTGTTTTTGCTATGGGAAAGGGTGGATGAGCCAAACCCCCGGCACTGGCAGAAATTGGGTTTGGCTGCTTCGTTCCCGACCTGACCAGGTTATCCAACCCACCATGCGGGGAGGCCCATCCAATTCCATTTTAGCTTGTTAGAATGTAAGACATGACAGCACTGGCATTGGCCCGCTCCTGGCGCCCCAAAACATTCTCTGAATTAGTAGGACAAGACCATGTGGTTAAGGCTTTAACCCATGCTCTAGATCAAGGTCGCCTACATCATGCTTGGCTCTTTACGGGTACCCGTGGGGTAGGTAAGACCACGATTGCCCGCATTATGGCCAAAGCACTCAATTGCACCGGAGCTGATGGTTCTGGCAAGATGACTTCAGAGCCGTGCGGAAAATGTCCAGCCTGCATAGAAATTGATGCAGGTCGCTTTGTTGATTACATCGAGATGGACGCTGCTAGCAATCGTGGTGTTGACGATATTGCCGCTCTATTAGAGAAGGCGGCTTATGCACCCAGTAATGGTCGTTACAAGGTTTACATGATTGACGAGGTGCATATGCTCACCAATCATGCCTTTAATGCCATGCTCAAAACATTGGAAGAGCCGCCAGAGCATGTCAAATTTATCCTGGCGACGACTGATCCACAAAAGATACCTGTAACCATTTTGTCTCGTTGCTTGCAGTTCAATCTCAAGCAAATGCCGGTGCCGCTCATTGTTGAACACCTTGAAAAAGTACTCGCCGCAGAAAAAGTGGAATATGAAGTCAATGCATTGCGTGTTCTAGCCAAAGCAGCTCAAGGCTCTATGCGTGACGCGCTATCGCTGACTGATCAAGCGATTGCCTATGCTGCTGGTAAGGTCACAGAAGAGTCTGTACGCGGTATGCTCGGCACTTTAGATGATGCTTATCTCATTCGTATTTTGGATTGCTTAATTGCTAAGGATGGCGCAAGCCTCTTAGCCGTAGCTAATGAAATGGGTGAGCGCAGCATGTCTTTCTCATTGGCATTACAAGATTTATCTAGTCTCTTGCAAAAGATTGCTGCTGCACAAGTAGTTCCCGAATCTGTTTTAGAAGATTGGCCTGAAGCAGCAGAGATTCGCCGCTTAGCGACTCAGCTCTCAAAAGAAGAGGCGCAACTCTTCTATCAAATTACGATTACTAGCCGTCCCGATTTATCACTTGCTCCAGATGAGCAAACCGGTTTTGCCATGACGCTCTTGCGCATGTTGGCTTTTCGTCCGGGCAATGGTGGTGGCGGTAGCGTAGGATCTCCAGCGCCTTCTGCACCTCCAGCGGCAAGTGCTCGCTCTGCAGCTGCTCCAGCCAATCAATCTGCTGCACCTGCCCCAAAGACAGCTCCAGCGGCAACTCAAAGCACTAGTCAAAATACTGCTCCTGCCGCAGCCTCAATAGCACCAAAGGCTGCCGCGCTAGTCGCAAGTGCTGCCGATCGTCCAGATTGGCATGCTTTGATGCGTCAACTACCAGTGCGTGGCCTCGTTCAGCAGTTGGCGTTTCAGACAGAGTTACAAGATTGGAATGATGCGGCAGCTGGTGTGCGCGCCACGATCGTGACCCCAATGCCACAGCTTGCTTCTGAGGCATCGGTAGCTCGTCTCGCGGATGCACTGACAGCCTATTTTGGTAAGCCAGTAAAAATATTAATTGAAAAAGGTGAGGTCGAAGGCAAGACTGTTGCTAAGGTCGATGCTCAGATTCACCAAGAGAAACGAATGAATGCAGAGCAAATGATTGCTGCTGATCCATTTATTCAACAATTAGAAAAAGAGTTTGGGGCCAAAGTAGTTGGCGGCTCCGTGAAGCCTCTCTAATTGTATGCAAGTTAAATAGTTCTTCGTTATTAAGGAAAAGAAGCGATGATGAAAGGTGGACTTGCTGGCCTCATGAAACAGGCTCAGCAGATGCAAGAGAAAATGAAATTGGCGCAAGAGCAATTGGCTGCGCTAGAGGTTACAGGTCAAGCTGCTGGCGGCTTGGTGAAGGTAACCGTCTCTGGTAAATACGAACTCAAGCGCGTACAAATTGATCCAGGCGCGATGGATGATCGCGAGATGTTAGAAGACCTGATCGTGACTGCCTATACCGAAGCTTTTAAACAAGTGGAAGCAGCTAGCGGTCAATTGATGTCTGGCGCTACTGCTGGTATGCCAATGCCTCCGGGCTTCAAGCTGCCTTTCTGATTCCTATTCTTACCGAACCGCTGAACTAAATGGCACGTCACGAAGCCCCACAAGATGCGCTTGGTCGTTTGATCGAGGCGTTGCGTGTATTGCCTGGAGTGGGTCCGAAGTCTGCTCAGCGGATGGCATTCTATTTGTTGCAACATGATCGTAATGGCGCAGCGGTCTTGGCGCAGTCTTTGGGGGAGGCGGTAGAGACTGTTGGCCATTGCGTGCGCTGCAATACCTTTTCAGAAACACAGATTTGCAGCACCTGTTCTGATGATCGTCGCGATCCTTCCTTGCTCTGTATTGTGGAGACGCCAGCAGATCAAGTCATGGTTGAGCAAACCTTGAGCTTTAAAGGCAATTACTTTGTATTGATGGGCCGTATCTCACCACTCGATGGCATGGGCCCTAATGAGATTCACTTTGACCGTTTGCTGACTCGTATTGAGAGTCCCGATACTGGCGTACCTATTCGGGAGGTGGTACTAGCCACCAACTTCACCAGCGAAGGTGAGGCAACAGCCCACTATATTGGCGAGGTACTCAAAGCTAAAGGCATTAAGGTCACACGTATTGCGCGTGGTATTCCCGTTGGCGGTGAGCTGGAGTATGTCGATGCCGGCACGCTTGCACGCGCTTTAATGGATCGTCGCTAATTAACTTCAGTTGTTTTTGAGGTACAGGCACGTGTCGAATCAGCGTCCCTTTGTCATCCATGCGACATAAATACTAGGTAAATTGCTCTCTTTTGGGGATAATTTGGTCTACGCCACCCCCTAGGCTTCAATCCTAGGCTGTGAGTCGCTGAATTTTTCCATCAATCAGCTACCTTTTGCTATTAGCCAGGTAGCCCAATCAGAAATCGTGAATGACCCGCAAGCTTTTGCTCATTCTCCTGTTAAGTTTGTCCACTGCTTCTGCCTTTGCGCAGAGGGCAGGCTCGGGTGCCGACCAAATCGAGAGTTTTGCTGCTCCGATTGAAGGTCTGCCAACTGAGGGTGAGATCTTGGGTTTGCCAGTAAATATTCACGGTCAAACCACTTACATCAATCAGCGTTATAACAATTTCACTTCCTCTTATGCAGGTCAAAATAGTTTGAATGCACAGAGGTCGATGAGTTATACCTGGACTGGCACTTTATTTTTTGGTGCACGTCTTGCGCCCAATACCGATATTTATTTCAACCCAGAAGTAGTTTCTGGCGTGCCATTTTCTGGTTTAGTTGGTTTAGGCGGCTTTACTAACGGTGAAGCAACTAAAGCCGCAGGTGCGCAAGCTAAATTTTATTCTGCACGCGCCTTTGTGCGTCAGACCATCAATCAAGAAGGCGAAAAAGTTGTTCTTGAAAATGAAGCCAATCAAATTACTCAAACAGTGAGCAGTAATCGTGTAGTTGTTACTGCTGGTCAGTTTTCTACTTTGGATATTTTTGACGATAGCCGTTACGCAAAAGACCCTCGTATTCAGTTCATGAACTGGGGCAATATGACCTATCTGGCATATGACTATGCTGCCGATGCACGCGGCTACAGTACTGGCCTGGCGGGGGAGTGGTACCTGAGTAATTGGGTGCTAAGGGCTTCACGCATGCTAGCACCAAAGACGCCGAATGGCTTAGACCTTAATTGGCAAGTATTTAACGCTTACGGCGATCAGTTTGAGATAGAGCGCCAACATGCTATTGGCGACTTACCGGGTAAGGTGAGCATCTTGGCCTATCGCAACAAAATGATTTTGGCGCGTTTTCAGGATGCAACCAATTACGTGATTGCTAATAATGCTCAAGGAACGCAAGCTATCAATAATGTGCGTACGAACTATCAATACAAAACTGGTATTGGCATCAATGGTGAGCAGGCTTTGACTAAAGACCTTGGTATTTATGGCCGCGCCTTTACTTCAGATGGTCACACAGAAACCATGTCATTCACAGAAGCAGATAACTCTGTATCTGTTGGTATGAGTTTGAATGGCACTGGCTGGAAACGTGCGAGCGATACGATCGGTATTTCGATGATGCAAAACGGTTTATCAAGCTATCGCAAAAATTATTTGCAAAGTGGGGGCGTTTCGTATTTCATTGGTGACTATGCTGGTCCTGGCCAGGCAATTTCCTATCGTCCAGAGAGGATCGGGGAGGTCTATTACAACGCCATGGTCGTGAAGAATGTCCTTCTCGGAGTGAACTTTCAGCACATTAATAATCCGGCCTATAACTCAGCCCGCGGGCCAGTAAATATCGCCTCTTTTAGGATTCATGCTGAGTTTTAGGGCTTTGGCGCCCAGAGGCGACAATTATTATCTTTAGAATCAATGAGATAGCAATTGTCAATAATTCGACATTTACGTTTTCTACCCTATAATCCCTTAAACCCCCTGAAACGGGCGATCTATTGATCAAAACTGGCATCAGGGGCTATAAAAACAGCATTTCATTGATTTAGAGGCAGCCGCTTTTGTTCCTTCTCGGCATACGCAAAATTAGCGCAGTACTGACAGTCAAAAGAGTCGCTGTTGCTCTCTACGCCCCTTTATTTTCTGCTGTAGTGTTTGCTCAATCGTCTGATGTGCCACCAGCGAGCGTTACTGTTCAGGGTGGCGACGTCTCTTTATCTGCGCCGCCTTCCATTGGCGCACAACTCAGCTCTCAAGAAAAACCTTCCAAGGCGGCTGAATTATTTGCGCCGGTAACGAAGGCAAATACGCCAAAAAATTATGTGAAGAGTGCGCCATCTGGTCCGGTTGAAATGGATCTACGTCAACTATGGAGTGAGTTAAAGGCAAATAATCCGCAGCTGGCTTCTCTGCGTGAGTCATATTTATCTGCCAAAGCTACAGTGCCTCAGATTGCTGCTCCGGCAAACCCACAGGTTGGCTTAGTGTGGTCCGGTATGCCAGTGAATTCTCCTTTTGCTCTGGGTGGTGCTAATGCACCGTCGCAGCAATATCCAGGTGGAATCAGTAGTAATAACTCGGTATCGATTGCGCAACCCTTTCAGTTTCCCGGTAAGAAAAGTTTGGCAGCCGATATTGCCGATACCAATGCAGAGACATTGCTGGCACAAACAGAGTCTACGTATCTACAGTTAGGTGCACAGCTTTCTACGCTGTACTACAGTGCGCTGGCCTCGCAAAAGCAATTGCAAGTCTTAAAAGAGTCTGTCATTCGTTTGGAAATGATTAAGAACGTGGCAAAGGCGCGCTACTCGAATAATGCAGCGGCGTATGTGGAGTATCTCAATGCGCAGGTGGCTCAAAGCGCTGCCGAAGCTGATCAATTTAATTTAGAGCGTCAGTTAGAGGTTGCGATTAAAAATATCAACACTCTCGTAGGTCGCCACTCCAGAGAGAAGCTGATTTTGAAGGGTGATGTACGCCGCTCAATGAACTCTGTTCCGACATTGGTTGAGCTGGAGGATTATGCGGAGTCTAGTCACCCAAGCTTGAAGGGCTCTGCACTGCAGTTAGATGCTGCACGCAAGGGTGTCACTTTGGCCAAGAAAGCGTACTTACCAGATTTTCAGGTGATTGGCTCTTCATACACTCCACGTGGACCATTTTCTGCAAACAACGGCGCATTGTTTTATCAATTTGAATTAGATCTCATTATTCCTTTGTATTTCTTCACCAAGGAGAAATACGGAGTAGAGCAAGCGCAGCGCAATCAGGCTGCTGCCGAAGCGAGTGATATTTCTAACCGCCAACAAGTGGTCTTGGCGGTGAATTCTGCTTACGCCAGCTATCAGCAAGCCAAAACTGCAGCAACTTTCTTGAAAGATCGCCAAGTGCCACAAGCGGATGCGGCCTATAAAGTAGGCTTAGTTCAATACTCTAACAATGGTCAGGGCTTCAATGATTTATTAACTGCCCAAACGCAGTTACGTAACTTGGAGGTGCAATTGGCTTTGGCAGAAGCAAATCTCCTACAAGCTCAAGCAGTATTGTTGGTGACTGCTGGTAAAGAACCTTTCTAAGGAGTTGTTTTGAAGGACAAGTTAAAAACCATCCTACAGCGAGCTTCTGCAGAAGTTCAGAAGTTAAAAGAGAAGTTTGCTGCCCGTATTGCAGCCAATACGAACGAGATTCATCGCTCCTACTGGGCGCTTCCACCAGAGACGCGTGCACGTCTGCGCTTGGTTATTATTTGTGTATCTATTTTGATGCTCGGCATTGTGATTGGATTGTTTGTAAACGTAAATCGTCCAGTGAAGTTTGATAAAACTGCTAAAACTTTGACGATTGAAAATACCGGCGCAATGGAGTTGAAGTTACCTGGAGTTGAGCTCAATCCCAATATCTACATTTTCCAAGATGCAGTAGTGGTAACGGTTCCAGTGGACTTAAAGGTTCCTGGCCGCTTGGCATTTAATGCCGAAAAATCGAAGGTGCTCTCCGCAAGAGCCCCTGGTCGCGTAGAGCGGATCTATGCGTTTGATGGTGCACAAGTTGAAGTGGGATCCCCAATCATCGAGCTCTACAGTCCTGAGTTCTTGTCCGCACAACAAGAGTACTTACTGTCTTCCAAAACAGCCAAAGTGCTTGAGTCAAATAAAACCATGAGTGATTTGCTAGGTGATGCGCAAATTACTCAGCAAGCGGCCGCCAATCGTATGCGTAACTTGGGTGCCAGCGAGGGAGATATCAAGTCTTTGGAGAAAAATGGCAAAACCCAATACAACCTTATCATGCGCTCACCGCTACAAGGTGTCGTGGTAAAGCGTTCAGTAGATCCAGGCTCCATTGTGAATGCGGGTGATGTCTTGGCTACCTTGGCAAATCCCAAAGAGCTCTGGTTCTTGGGAAATGTTTTCGAGCAAGATATTCGGAAGATTCAAAAGGGGCAAACCATGGTCCTGCGTTCTGAGTCTTATCCAGATAAAGAATTCGTAGCGACAGCCAACTATATTGCCCCAACGATTGATCCTGAGACGCATGCCTTATTGATTCGTTGTGATGTGGAGAACCCAGAGGGACTCTTGCGTCCAGACATGTATGTCAGCGCACGCCTCAAAACTGGTGATGCTGAAGCGGTTGTCGTTCCGCAGTCTGCGATTGTGCGTGTACGTGAGATGCGTTATGTCATTATCAAAACCGGTAAAGATAGCTATCGTCGCTTTGCAGTGAAGGGCTATGACCTGGACGGCAAGCGTTTTGCAGTTACTGAAGGTTTAGAGCCTGGCATGAAGGTCTTAACGGATGGCGCGGTCTTGTTGAATGACCGTTTTGCCAAGCAGGAGGAATAATTGAGTTTCGTTACCTCCTTCATCCGGGGAGTCTTGGATAAGCGCGTGATCATTCTGATCACTGCCGCTTTGCTGTTGGTGCTTGGTGCATTTAGCTTAAAGCAATTACCGATTCAGCCATATCCTGGCGTTGCGCCTTTGACGATTCAGGCAATCTCTCAGTGGCCGGGTAGAAGTACAACGGAAGTTGAGCAGCAGGTAACCATCCCAGTAGAAAATGCGTTGGCTGGTATCCCAGGGGTCAAGGCATTTCGATCGGTATCACTCTTTGGCTTGTCAGTTGTCACACTGAAGTTCAATGACAATGCTGATCCTTTTAAGGTACGCCAAATCTTTATTACCAATTTAGGTAATGTCGCGTTTCCTCCAGGCGTTAACTCCAGCGTTAGCCCAGACTCCGATGCTACTGGTGAGATCTTGCGCTATCAGGTAACGTCTGATTATGCATCGCCAACCCGTCTGAAGACCTTACAAAACTACGAGATCTACAAAGAGCTAAAGCAGACTCCTGGTATTGCTGATGTTTCTTCTTTTGGCGGCAAGGTACGTCAATATCAAGTGATTGTGAGTCCCGAGAGTTTGCAGTCAAAGGGCGTGACGGTTCCTCAGTTAATTGATGCGCTCTCAAAAGCCAATGACAATACCGGCGGCGGAATTCTGCCGAGTGGTGAGCAGCAGTTCGTAGTGCGTGGTGTTGGCTTGCTCAAAAATATCGAAGACATTAAGCAGGTTGTAATCGCAGTGAATAAGGGTGTGCCAGTGCGTATTGGTGATGTCGCCAATGTGGTGATTGGTAATGCCCCACGCTTAGGCTTATTCCAGTTTGATAACAATCCAGACTCCGTTGAGGGGATTGTGTATTTGCGTCGTGGTGAGAACGCTTCTGAAGTCTTGGCACGTGTGCGCGAAAAGATCACCAATATCAATAACCATATTTTGCCCCCCGGCATTCAGGTGAAGCCTTTCTATGACCGCCAAGTATTGCTAGACATTACTGTGGGCACTGTGAAGCACACCATGTTCTTTGGTATCAGCATGGTCTTGGTCTTGTTGTATGTGTTCTTGGGTAATTTCCGCGCAGCTGCTGTGGTTGCCGCTGTCATTCCTTTGGCGCTGTGCTTTTCTTTCATCATGATGTACCTCTTTAATGTCCCGGCCAATTTGATTTCCTTGGGGGCAATTGACTTTGGGGTGATCGTAGATGCGGCAGTGATCATTACAGAAAACGTAATGCGTCACATGGAGGAGGGCGGTAAGCGCGTCAACCAAAGCATCATTTTGGCGACTAGCGAAGTGCAGCGAGCCATGGTCTACTCCACGAGCATCATTATCGTGGCTTACTCACCTTTATTTCTAATGGGTGGCGTTGAGGGGATCATCTTTAAGCCCATGGCGTTCACGATGGGCTTCGCACTGATTGCATCGATTGTGCTGAGTTTGACCTTCTTGCCGGCATCAATGTCATATGTATTTGGAGATAAGTTCCATCACGCACCTCCAAAATTTATTACTTGGATGTTAGAGCGGTATCGCCCCCTCTTGCGTAAATGGATGGATCACCCACGTCACGTGATTGCGATTTCGGTTTTCATCTTGGGCGTGACTTTATTGAGTGCCACCCGACTTGGAACAGCGTTTTTACCGACCTTAGAAGAAAACAATATTTGGTTGCGGGTGACTTTACCCAATACGGTTGATTTGGATTACTCCATTAGCGTTGCCAATCAGTTGCGTGAAACTTTCTTAAAGCAGCCTGAGTTAGAAAAAGTAGCCGTGCAGATTGGTCGTCCAGATGATGGCACCGATTCGACTGGAGTATTTAATCAAGAGTATGGTTTGTATCTCAAATCTCCTGAAGAGATGCCTAAGGGTACTAATAAGCAAATGTTAATTAGTCATTTACAGGCAGAGCTCGATAAGATTCCAGGAGTGAATTACAGCTTCTCACAATACATTCAAGATAACGTTAATGAGGCCTTATCAGGCGTGAAGGGTGAAAACTCCGTCAAGATCTTTGGTTCGGATTTAGAGGTGCTGGCACAAAAAGCCCATGAAGTAGTCACGCAGCTCAAAAAAGTACGCGGTATTGAGGATGAGAATACGCTCAAGGAGTTGGGCCAGCCTACGCTCAATATCCAAATTGATCGTGAGCGTGCAGCGCGCTATGGTGTCAATGTCAGCGATATTCAAACGGTTGTAGCCAATTCGATTGGTGGTGCTCCCGTATCGAATTTCTTAGAGGATGAAAAGACCTTTGGCATTGCGGTGCGTTTAAATGAAGCAAGCCGGAATGACATTCCTGACGTAGCTAACTTGCTGATTGATACCCCGAATGGTCAAAAAGTACCGCTTAGTATGGTAGCCAAAGTGCAATTAACGGATGGACCTTTCTTTATCTATCGTGAAGCTGGCAAGCGTTATATCGCGGTCATCTTTAGCGTACGCGGTCGCGATTTGGGTAGTGCAGTAGAGGATGCCAAGTACTTGGTAGAGAAGAATGTGGCACTGCCAACCAATTACACCATTGCGTGGGATGGTCAGTTTAATCAGATGAAGGCAGCCCAACAAAAGTTGATGGTCATTATTCCGTTAACCTTAGTGGCGATCTTCTTATTATTGGTCACTGCTCTCGGTAATTTCCGTGATGCAGTCATTGTGCTCATTAATGTGCCATTTGCAGCGATTGGTGGCATCATCGCCTTGCATCTAGGTGGTGAGACATTGAGTATTTCGGCGCTCTTTGGATTCTTATCGTTATTTGGTATTGCCATTCAGGATGGCGTGATTCTGATTTCCTATATCAATAAGACCGTAGCGGAAGAGCATGGCGCCATGAAAGACGCCATGGTAGACGGTGCCGCTTTGCGCGTTCGCCCTGTGCTGATGACGGCAATGCTAGCTGGCTTAGGTTTATTGCCTGCTGCTTTGTCTCATTCGATTGGCTCTGAAGCGCAGCGTCCATTGGCTTTGGTAATTGTTGGTGGGATGGTGACCACCACTGTTCTTACTTTATTAGTATTGCCGGTAATCTACGCTGCAATGAGAGCGCGCGGCAAACATAAACCGGGTCTCGTATAACTATGTCTAAGCAACCCCATATTTTGGTATCCAATGACGATGGCTATTTAGCTCCGGGATTGTTGGCCTTGGTCAATGCGGTACGTCCTTTGGGACGCATTACCGTCATTGCGCCAGAGCAAAACCATAGTGGTGCCTCGAACTCTTTGACGCTTTCAAGACCACTCTCGATTCATCGAGTAGCTGGTGGCGAGCGTGATGGCTTCTTCTTCATCAACGGCACGCCAACTGATTGCGTACACGTAGCCATGACCGGCTTCTTGGATGAAAAGCCAGATTTAGTCATCTCCGGTATTAATCAAGGCGAGAACATGGGGGAAGATGTGCTGTATTCAGGCACAGTCGCTGCTGCAGTAGAGGGTGTGATGTTTGGTGTACCTGGAATTGCTTTCTCGCAAATTGATCGCGGTTGGAATCGTATTGAAGATGCTGCTAAAGCGGCCCATGATGTTGTGGCACAAATGTTGGTTTCAGCATTAAGTCGCACCGATGGTACTGCTACGCTACTCAACGTGAACATTCCCAATCGTCCTTACGCGGATTTGTATCGCTGGCGTGTTACCCGTTTAGGCAATCGCCATCACTCTCAGCCTGTAGTGGTACAAGATAGTCCGCGTGGAGAAAAGATCTACTGGATCGGTGCTGCAGGTGATGTCAAAGAAGGTTCTGAAGGTACGGATTTTCATGCGGTAGCCGAAGGCTGCATCTCCATTACGCCGATGCAATTGGATTTAACGCATCATGCGCGTTTAGCTGCCATGCGCGCCAATGGTTGGGATCGCGGTTGAAAGCACCTACAGAGCGTTTTGCAGCCTATCGGCAGGCCCTAGCAGCAAAAGTCCATGCCGGGGGCGTCAAACACGGTAAAACTTTAGAAGCGATTGCGACAGTGCCACGCCATGCTTTTATGGATCCTGGTTTGCATGCACAAGCCTATGAAGATACTGCGCTTCCGATTGGCCATGAGCAAACGATTTCTAAACCATCGGTTGTTGCCCACATGATTGAGCTGCTACATAAGCCAAGACATAAGCTCGGTAAAGTGCTTGAAATTGGTACTGGTTGTGGTTACCAAGCGGCCGTTTTAAGTTTGCTTGCAGATGAGGTGTATTCCATTGAGCGTATTCGTCCTCTGCACGACATGGCGCGCTCTAAATTGCGACCTTTCCGGATTAATAATTTACGTTTGATTTATGGAGACGGTATTTTGGGGCTTCCCCAAGCAGCTCCATTTGATGGGATTATTTTGGCTGCTGCTGGTCTGGGCATCCCAGATGCGTTATTGGATCAATTGGCGATCGGCGGGCGTTTGGTTGCCCCAGTTGCCAAAAATGACAAAGAACAGCAATTGGTTGTAGTCGAGAGAATGAGCTCCCAGCGCTACCAAAGAACTGTGCTGGACGAGGTCTTTTTTGTCCCCTTACAATCAGGGGTAGTATGAGATTGACTATGACCATGATGAACTCCATGACCAATTTAACTAAAGGCTTTCTGATTGCACTCTTGTCCACTCTGGTGATGCTGACGGGGTGCTCTACGCCTCGCACCAAACCAGCGGGCGTGATCGATCGCTCTGGTGGCTCAAGTGCTGCTTATGAGCCTGCACCTCCAGGCTACTATCGCGTCAAGAAAGGCGATACTTTGGCACGCATTGCTTTAGATCATGGTCAAGCGCCACGAGATGTAGCGCAATGGAATAGTGCTGCCAATCCAAGCTTTAATCCAAACGTCATCGAAGTAGGTGATTTGATTTTGATTAAGCCACCTGCTGGCACCAAAGTTGCTAAGCCGGCGGAGAAAAAATTGACGCCTGCAAATCCAGTAACCGATAAAGCGGATGTCCCAGCGCCGGAGCCTACCAAAGCTGAGGTAGTTGCAGAACCGGGTATTCGTTTGTCATGGCCTGCAAAAGGCAAGGTGACTGGTGAATTTAATGAAACCAACAAAGGTATCGACATCGCCGGCAAAGTGGGTGAGCCAGTATTAGCTGCGTCTGATGGCAAAGTGGTTTACGCAGGCAATAGTTTGCGTGGCTATGGCAATCTCGTGATTGTGAAGCATGACAATACCTATCTCACGGCCTATGCACACAACAGTAAGCTCCTGGTAAAAGAGGGCGATTCTGTTCGTAAGGGTCAGAAAATTGCTGAGATGGGTGATACCGATGCTAATGCACCGAAACTCCATTTTGAATTGCGCGTAAACGGCAAACCAGTCAATCCAACGCCGTACCTGCAGTAATGTTGCTGGCTTAAGAAGCGCTATGGCCACTGTCCTGGTATTTGATATTGAAACCATTCCGGATGTAGCTGGATTGCGTCGATTGGAAGATTATCCAGACACGATGAGTGACTCAGAGGTTGCCGCTCAAGCCATGGCAGAGCGTGCCGCAAAAACTGGTAGCGAGTTTTTACCCTTGTATCTGCAAAAGATTGTGGCGATTTCTTGTGTGATCCGCCGCACTACTAAGGAAGGTGCACCCCAAATTAAAGTAGGCACACTGGGCACCCCACAAGATGATGAGAAGGTATTAATTCAGGCCTTCTTTGATCTCATTGAAAAATATACTCCGCAATTGGTGTCTTGGAATGGCAGTGGTTTTGATTTACCAGTGCTGCATTACCGCGCTCTCGCAAATCATATTCAGGCACCGCGGTATTGGGAGATGGGTGAGAGCCAGGAGGCTGATAGCCGTGAGTTCAAGTGGAATAACTACATTAGTCGATACCATATGCGTCATCTGGATATGATGGATCTCTTGGCGAAATTCAATGGCAGGGCAAACGCCCCTTTGGATGGTCTCGCTAAACTTTGTGGTTTTCCGGGCAAGATGGGTATGGATGGCAGTCAAGTTTGGCCTGCCTATCAAGATGGCAAGATTAATGACATTCGCCGCTATTGCGAAACCGATGTGGTCAATACCTATTTAATGTATTGCCGTTTTCAACTGCTGCGTGGCGGTTTTACAGCAGAGGAATACCAAGAAGAGATCGCCTTTGTAAAAGCCTACTTAGAAAAAGAGGCAAAGGAGCCGAATGGCGGTCAATGGCAAGAATATCTCCAAGGATTTGCGCCGGATGCGTAGAGGGGATAAGCCAGTCAATATTGAGGTTGAGCAGCCTATTGAAGTTGAATCTCTCGATCTCGATGCCCAGGGAATTGCCCGTTTAGCACCAAACGAAGAAGAGGCAGCGCAAGGTCAAAGTGGCAAGGTTATCTTTATCAAGGGAGCCTTACCGACCGAACGTGTGACCTATACGATCACGAGTGATAAGGCCCGCTTTAGTAAAGCCAAAGTCCGCGAGATCCTCAAGCCAGCTGTCTTTAGGGCAAACCCCCAATGTGCCGCCTTTGGTGTTTGTGGGGGTTGCACCATGCAGCACTTAGATATTCGTGCGCAGGTTGCCATGAAGCAGCGCGTACTCGAAGATGACTTACATCACATCGCCAAAGTGGCTCCAGAAGAAATTCTGCGCCCGATGGGTGGACCTACTTGGGAGTATCGTCATCGGGCACGTTTAAGTGCCGTTAATCGCTCGATTAAAAAGGGCACGGTACTGATTGGTTTTCATGAAGGTAAGAGTGGTTATGTCGCTGATATGTTGGCTTGCGAGATCTTGCCTAAACAGGTTTCCAATCTCTTGCCAGAAATGCGTAAATTGGTCATGGGCTTATCGATTGTGGACCGTATGCCGCAAATTGAGATTGCAGTAGGCGAGCCAGAAGATCCGCAATCAGACGACCCCAAGAAGACAAAACCGGTCATCGCCTTGGTCTTCCGGAATCTACAGCCTCTCACTAGCGCCGACGAGGATTTATTGCGAGCATTTGCTGATCAACATCAGGTGTGGATTTGGTTGCAGCCTAAAGGCATTGAAACGGTCGCGCCGTTTTATCCGCTCACAGGCAAGCTGTGTTATCGCTTGCCGGAATTCGAGATTGAAATGCCCTTTAAGCCTGCTGACTTTACGCAAGTCAATCACATGATGAACCGCGCTTTGGTGAGTAAGGCCGTTCGGATGCTAGAGCTTCAAGAGGCAGATCGAGTATTGGATTTATTTTGCGGCATTGGTAATTTCACATTACCGCTGGCCAGAAAAGCAAAACACGTTTTAGGGATTGAGGGTCTTGCAACCCTCACAGCCCGAGCTAAAGCTAATGCAGAACACAATGGCTTAGTGGATAAAGTCAGCTTTATGCAAAGTGATTTATTTGAAGTGACAACGGAGACGATTGCATCCTGGGGTAAAGCAGAACGCTGGTTAATGGATCCGCCTCGTGAAGGTGCGATGGAGATTTGCAAAGCGCTTGCAGATCTGCATATACAGAAGAGTGATTTATTGCCTCAGCGGATTGTCTACGTTTCTTGTAATCCCAAAACCCTCGCTCGGGATACTGAAATTCTGTGTCACCAAGCTGGCTACTCCCTCAAGGGGGCAGGAATCGTCAATATGTTCCCCCATACTTCCCACGTAGAGTCCATGGCGATTTTTGATAGGGCGCAGTGAGTGTGGCTCAGTAAGTTTGATATAGTGTTTTCAATAAATACATAAAAATATTCGGGGGCAGGTCATGAAAAAAATAGCAATTTTGTTGTGGACTCTTTCCATCCCCATGGCTTATGGCCAATCTCAAAATTTTGAAGGTTTTGGTTTAGCAATTGACTATTCCTTAAACTCCATTACGGATAAATCTACTCCGGGTGATACTGCAACAAGCAACAGTGGAATCCCAAGTATTACTGTTGATGTATATAAGGCTATCAATAACCAGTGGCTGGTCGGCGCCTATGGAACTTATGATCTGGCAACGACTGATACGGCGGGAAGCGATCCCGATGCGCAACATCCTATCGACGCCGGTGGAAAACTCGCCTATGCAGTCACAGATGACTTGCTGGGGTACATCAAACTTGGATGGTCATGGTCTAAATTTTCTTCACCGGGCTATTACCAGTGGATGAATGGCCCTAGTTATGGCATTGGTGCTGAATATCTACTTACCAAAAAGATTTTTACCAGGGTAGAGGTCTCTCAGCAAAACTATAAATCCGTGCAGTGGAATGACGGCAGTAGCGATAAGGTCAACATCAATTCGTATACCTTCTCGGTGGGTTATAGGTTCTAGCTTTCTTAAACAATCCAAATTAGCCCCATTCTTGCGCTAATTTGGTGCATATAGTGCGCCAAACATTACGAGTTGGTGCATTCCCTCCCTTACTAAGTCTTATATAAGAGTAGATTGGAATCGTGCAGCAGGGGTTTGCTGTTGATAGGTCCAATACAGGGAGAGCATCATGAAAGCCTCAGATAGTTTTGCAATCTTGTTGATTTTGATTGCACTGTCTTATGCGGTAAGCATGTTTGTAGCGAACTAAATACAAACAAGAGGGCAGGTAGTTTTAAAGGTAAAGAAAAAGGCGCCCGCAGGCGCCTGATGAAACAACACACTCAATTTATCGTGTATCTACTGTTTCTTGGACTGGCCTAGTCGCGATTGCCACCAACAATACCCAAGAGGGCCAGCAGATTGGTGAAGACGTTGTACACATCCAAATAGATCGCCAATGTAGCCATGATGTAGTTTGTCTCGCCGCCGTTGATCACACGCTGTACGTCAACCAAGATGAACGCGGAGAAAATGGCAATTGCCAGTACCATGACAGTCAACATCAAGGCCGGTAACTGGAGCCAGATGTTTGCCAGGGAGGCAACGATCAAGAGCAGTACGCCTACCATCAACCATTTTCCTAGGCCAGCAAAATCACTCTTGCTCACCGTGGCAATCGTTGCCATCACCGCAAAAATCGCCGCAGTACCACCAAAGGACAGCATGATGAGGGCTGCGCCGTTGCTATAGCTGTTCAGGGTGAAGCCCACGAGGCGGGACAGCATGATGCCCATGAAGAAGGTAAAGCCTAGCAAGAGCAAAACACCTACGCCGGTTTCCTTGTTCTTTTCAATTGCCCAGAAGAAGCCAAAAGCGACTGCCATGAACACAATGAAACCCAAGAAAGGGCTGCCAGAGAATAGGTCAAGACCCATTGCTACGCCAAGCCAAGCGCCAATGATGGTTGGAACCATCGAGAGTGCCAAGAGGGCATAGGTATTACGCAGTACGCGGTTGCGTACCTGGATCGTGCTAATTGAGCCGGTTTGGCCAAAGCCGTAAGAGTTCAGATCACTCATATTGACTCCTTCTTTTCAGGTTTATTTCAAGAGCCCATAAAGGGCTGTTGCTATTAAGTATAGACAAAAGGCCTCAATTTCAAGTGCATGGAGAAAAGACCTACAAATTCAGGGCTTATGCCTTGTAAATTCAAGGGCTTAGCCCTACACATATAGGGGTAAATACGGTCAAGCAATGTATAATTTGGGGGTCGTTGAGTGAGGGTAGGGTGTTTAGCCCTTTTGCGGTTTTGTCGCCTCGCTCAACAAATACCTTTGAAATCACTATTGGAGTCTTGAATGGCAATTGAACGCACCCTCTCTATTATCAAACCTGATGCTGTCGCTAAAAACGTCATCGGCAAAATTTATGACCGTTTTGAATCTGCTGGTTTGAAGATCGTTGCTTCCAGAATGGCGCATTTGTCACAAAACGAAGCCGAGCAGTTCTATGGCGTTCACAAAGATCGTCCTTTCTTCAAAGATTTGGTGAGCTTCATGATTTCTGGTCCAGTCATGATTCAAGTATTAGAAGGCGAAGGCGCTATTGCTAAGAATCGTGATTTGATGGGCGCTACTGATCCTAAGAAAGCAGAAAAAGGCACTATTCGTGCTGACTTTGCTGACAGCATTGATGCTAATGCTGTGCATGGTTCTGACGCTCCTGAAACAGCTGCCGTGGAAGTTGCATTCTTCTTCCCAGGCATGAATGTTTTCAATCGTTAATCAACAACCTATTTATTGATAAGTAGGCGCATTGACCTCCCCGCGCGTAAATCTCTTAGATTTTGACGCTGACCAAATGGCGGCGTATGTCGCGGGGTTGAATGAAAAGCCCTTCAGGGCAAAACAACTCATGCAGTGGATACACCAACGCGGTGTATCGGACATCAACGACATGAGTGACTTGGCGAAAAGCTTTAGAGCAACGTTGCTCGATAAGGCTCAAGTCCTCTCTCTCCCAGTCATTAAAGACGAACATGCTGCTGACGGCACACGCAAGTGGCTCTTAGACGTAGGCGCTGGTAATGCAGTGGAGTCTGTATTTATTCCAGAAGATGATCGCGGTACCTTGTGCATCTCGTCTCAGGCTGGTTGCGCAGTCAATTGCCGTTTTTGCTCTACCGGGCATCAAGGCTTTTCGCGTAACCTCACTTCCGGTGAAATCATCGGCCAATTGTGGTTTGCTGAACATCTCTTGCGCAATGATCCAGAGGCCGTGCGCAGAATTGAAAAATTTCCCACACCCGGCTGGGAACACACTGGGCGTGTGATTTCTAATGTGGTGATGATGGGCATGGGTGAGCCATTACTCAACTATGACAATGTGGTATCCGCATTACGACTGATGCTCGACGATCGCGCTTATGGTTTATCGCGTCGCCGTGTCACCGTCTCTACTTCAGGCGTGGTGCCGATGATTGATCGCTTGGCGCAAGATTGCCCAGTTGCTTTGGCGGTGTCATTACATGCGCCCAACGATGCATTGCGTGATCAGTTAGTGCCACTCAATCAAAAGTATCCCCTCCATGAATTGCTAGATGCGTGCGAGCGTTATCTACCATTTGCGCCAAGGGATTTTTTAACCTTTGAGTACTGCATGCTCGACGGTGTAAATGATTCTGATATTCAGGCGAAAGAATTGGTGCGCTTACTCAAGAACATTAAGTGCAAAATTAATCTCATTCCCTTTAATCCATTCCCGGAGTCTGGCCTGAAGCGGTCACCTGCTCAGAGAGTGCATGCTTTTGCCAGTATCTTGCTTGACGCTGGCATGGTAGCTACAGTTCGCAAGACCCGCGGTGATGATATTGCTGCTGCCTGTGGCCAATTGGCGGGTGATGTGGTTGACCGCACACGTGTGCGTGAGCGTGCTGTGCACAAAGCAGAGATTGAGATTGAAGAAGTTCAGTCTGATGACGATTTTGAAGTAAAGCAAAATGAGCGCCCCGTTGAGTGGCTTAAAAAGTTAAATTAATTAGATCCCTATGAGCTCTAATCAGTCACCCCTCCCAAAGCTACCTTTAGGCCCAGCGCCGAAGCGCGCTACTCGCCAAGCTAAGGTTGTTTGGCAGTCAAACATCATCACTGTCGGTGGTGATGCTCCGGTACGTGTGCAGTCCATGACCAATACCGATACGGCTGATGCAGTGGGTACCGCAATACAGGTGAAAGAATTAGCGCGTGCGGGTTCAGAGATGGTGCGTATTACCGTCAACACACCAGAGGCTGCAGCAGCAGTTCCTTATATTCGTGAGCAGTTAGACAAGATGGATGTTTTGGTGCCCTTGATTGGCGACTTCCATTACAACGGCCACACTTTATTAAATGATTACCCCGATTGCGCGAAGGCTCTATCGAAGTACCGCATCAATCCTGGCAATGTCGGTAAGGGCGCGAAGCGAGATCCTCAGTTTGCGCAGATGATTGAGGCAGCTTGCAAATATGACAAGCCTATTCGCATTGGAGTCAATTGGGGCAGCTTAGATCAAGATCTACTGGCATCCATCATGGATAGCAATGCTGCATTGGCGGTGCCTAAGACAGCGCAAGAGGTGATGATTGAGGCTTTAATTCAGTCAGCACTACAGTCTGCAGAAAAAGCGGTTGAGTTGGGAATGAATCCTGATCAAATTCTGCTTTCTTGCAAAGTCAGCAATGTGCAAGACTTGGTTGCGGTATATCGCGATCTTTCGCGTCGTTCTGACTATCCCTTGCATTTAGGTTTAACCGAAGCAGGCATGGGTAGCAAAGGAATTGTCTCTTCTACAGCGGCCATGGGTATTTTGTTGCAAGAGGGTATTGGCGACACGATTCGTGTTTCATTAACGCCAGATCCCGGTGCTCCGCGTGAAAATGAAGTGATTGTTGCCCAAGAAATTTTGCAGACCATGGGATTGCGTAACTTCACTCCTATGGTGATTGCCTGTCCCGGCTGTGGCAGAACAACTAGTACGACCTTCCAGGAGTTGGCTGCCAATATTCAATCGTACTTACGTCAGCAAATGCCGATTTGGAAGAAAACCCATCCAGGTGTTGAGAATATGAACGTGGCTGTGATGGGCTGCATTGTGAATGGTCCTGGCGAGAGTAAGCATGCCAATATTGGTATTTCATTGCCGGGAACGGGTGAAACACCAACGGCACCGGTATTTGTGGATGGCATTAAAGTGAAGACACTGCGTGGTGACAATATTGCCCAAGAGTTTCAGGTCATCGTAGACGACTATGTCAAACAGCACTATGCCACTAAGTCTGAATAAGTTTTATTAGAAGAACAATAAAGATGACCGATCAAAACAACACCGCAAAAGCTCAAAAAGCACAAAAAATTAATGGCGTGCGCGGCATGAATGATTTATTGCCGGCAGATGCAGCGCAATGGGCGCATCTCGAGCATGTACTGCGAGATTTAACGCGCGCTTATGGCTATGAGTTTTTAAGAACGCCCATCGTAGAGGCAACAGCGGTATTTCAACGCGGCATTGGTGAAGTAACGGATATTGTTGAAAAAGAAATGTATTCCTTTGAGGATCGCCTCAATGGTGAGCAGTTGACTTTGCGCCCAGAGGGTACGGCAGCACTCGTACGCTCCATCATTGAAAATAATTTATTGTATGAAGGCCCCAAGCGGCTTTGGTATACCGGGCCCATGTTTCGTCATGAGCGTCCACAGCGTGGACGCTATCGTCAGTTCCACCAGTTTGGTATTGAGGCACTGGGTTTTGCCGGTCCTGATATCGATGCCGAGATCATTCTCATGGGTCAACGCCTATGGGATGAGTTGGGTCTCAAGGGTGTGCGTCTCGAAATAAACTCGCTGGGTCAAGCTCCAGAGCGCGCTCAACATCGCGCCGCTTTAGTGACTTACTTTGAGAAAAACAAATCACAGTTAGATGAAGACTCTCAACGACGCCTGCTGAGCAATCCATTGCGTATTCTGGATTCCAAGAATCCGGAGATGCAGGCATTGATCGAAGGTGCGCCTAAGCTCTTAGATTTCTTGGGTGAAGAATCGCTGGCGCATTTCAATGCAGTACAAGCCTTACTCAAGGCAAACAATATTCCTTGCAAGATTAACCCGCGCTTAGTGCGTGGCTTGGATTACTACAACCTCACCGTATTTGAGTGGGTGACTGATGAGCTTGGCGCACAAGGCACGATTGCGGGCGGTGGTCGTTACGATCCACTGATCGAGCGTATGGGGGGTAAAGCGGCCCCAGCTTGTGGTTGGGCGATGGGCATGGAGCGGGTTCTGGAGCTGATGAAAGTCTCAGGCTCTTTGCCAGAAGCGCAAGCCCAATGCGATATTTTTGTATTACACCAAGGTGGCGAGACCTTAACTGCTGCCATGATCATTGCTGAGCGTCTTCGTAGTGCTGGTATCGATACCATTCTCTTTTGCCCTCCAGATGGGCAATCTGCCAGCTTTAAGTCGCAGATGAAGAAGGCTGATGCCAGTGGGGCGGCCTTTGCAGTCATTATTGGGCCAGATGAATTGGCTAAAAATGAGGCTGCGCTGAAGGACTTACGTGGTACCGGCGAGCAAAAGTCCGTGTCTTTAGATGGAGTACTAGAGGCGGCAATTGAAGCCCTGGTAGGCGCATCCGAATAGAATGGCTTATTCACAGATAGATTATTGATAAATTAGCTTGGAATGACATGCCTTTAGACCTCGAAGAACAAGAACAGTTAGACCAATTCAAAGCGTTTTGGCAAAAGTATCGCAACCTCATTACTGGCGTTGCTACAGCTGCTTTATTTGCCTATGCCGCCTACAGTGGGTATCAGTGGTGGCGTAATAGCCAAGCACTAGAGGCGTCTAAGTTATACGAAACGATGGTAAGCGCTATTGCTAAAGGTGACAAAGAGCAAACCTTGCGTGCAGCTGACGATTTGCAAAAGGATTTCGGTCGCACGCCCTATGCGCCCATGTCAAGTTTGATTGCCGCCAGAATTTCTGCTGATGCAGGTGATAGTGCTAAGGCCTTAGATTATTTGCGTTGGGCTGCTAAGAATGCCTCCAATGATGGTTATCTCGCTTTGGCAAAGATGCGCCTGGTTTCTCAATTGATTGAGCAGGGTACTGAGAAAGATTTTGCGGAAGCCGATCAAATTCTGAAAGATAAGCCAGTTGCTGGCTTTGAAGCTTTATGGCTTGAGCGTCGTGGAGATTGGTATTTAGCTCAGAAGAAAAATGCAGAAGCAAAAGCCAGTTATCAAGAGGCTTGGAAAAAATTAGATCAGGCAAAAGAGTTTCCTGAAGAGGCGCGTCGCCTCTTGAAGGTCAAATTAGATGCCGTTGGAGGAGTTGCTCAGTGATGGTTTTGATCAAGCCCGTCGTAAAGCGTATTGGTGCCGCCTTGGTGGTGGGCACCCTTGCCGCAGCTTTGCTTGCTTGTTCTGGTAACGCGCGGGTGCGTAAACCTGCTGAGTTAGTAGAGGTAAAAAATCAATTTGATTTGCAGCCTATTTGGTCAACGAGTATCGGCTCATCTGAAACCTTTAACTTTCATCCAGTCGTCGCTGGTGATGCAGTCTATGCTGCGTCTCATCGTGGCAATCTCGTCAAGGTGGATTTACAAACCGGTAACAAGGTTTGGGAAGCTTCTGTGCCTGAGCGGCTGACAGTAGGCCCTGGATCCGATGGTCGTACTACTGCAGTGGTGACCACTAAAGGCGCTGTCTATGCTTATGATGATTCTGGTAAACCGCTTTGGAATGTCAATGTCGGTAGTGAAGTTTTGAGTGAGCCGGTAGTGGCAGGTGGCATCGTCGTAGTGCGTACGCTAGATAATCGCTTTATTGGTTTGGATGCTCAAACTGGTGTGCGTAAGTGGATGTACCAACGTCAGCAGTCAGCTTTATCCCTACGGGTTGGTTATGGCATGCTGCCAATCAACAATGAAGTCATCGTGACGGGTTTTGCAGGCGGTCGCTTTGGGATGATTGCTATTGCGAATGGCGGCTTGATTTGGGAAACCCCTGTGTCCTTTCCAAAAGGCTTTTCTGAGATTGAGCGCTTAAACGATGTCACTGCAAAACCCAGCATGGAAGCCGACATTCTGTGCGCAGTGTCTTATCAAGGTCGCATTGGTTGTGGTCAAGCGCGTAACGGTAACTTATTGTGGTTTAAAGATTACTCGAGCTATACCGGCACAGCCCAAAGCTCAGATCTCGTTTTCTCGGCGAATGAAAAATCGTATGTCACTGCTTTTGCGACTAAAGATGGCACTCAGGTTTGGGAAAATACACAGCTAACCTTCCGGGATGTTGGTGAGCCACTTGCTGTCGGCAGAGTAGTGCTCATGGGTGATGCACAAGGTTATGTGCATGCATTTTCGCAGGCGAATGGTGAGCTGATTGCTCGTATGCGTCATGACAGTAGTCCAATCACAGCTGCCCCGATTGCGGTAGGTGGCCTCATCTTGATTCAATCTCAAGGTGGAAAATTAGCGGCGTACAGTCCAAAATGAACCCAGTCATCACTATTGTCGGTCGTCCCAATGTTGGGAAGTCCACGCTCTTTAATCGCTTAACGCGTTCCCGTGATGCTTTAGTGGCTGACTTTTCTGGTTTAACTAGAGATCGACACTACGGTAAAGGCCGCATTGGTGAGCGCGCATTTATTTGCGTGGATACCGGTGGTTTTGAGCCCGTGGCTAAAACCGGCATTGTGGCTGAGATGGCTAAGCAAACCAAACAAGCCGTAGCGGAATCGGACATTGTGATTTTCTTGGTCGATGGCCGCCTCGGTATGGCGCCGCAAGACCGCGTCATTGCCGATTTCTTGCACAAGACTGGTCGTCCAGTGATCTTGGCGGTTAATAAAACCGAAGGCATGCAAGCCGGTGTAGTCACTGCTGACTTCCACGAACTTGGATTAGGCGAGCCATTCCCGATTTCATCAGCACATGGCGATGGTGTGCGTGGTCTCATTGATGATGCGCTAGATTCACTCGGCATTGCCGAACCCGATGAAGATGAATTAGCCAACGATCCAAATCGCCCGATGAAGATTGCAGTGGTAGGCCGTCCAAACGTTGGCAAATCGACCCTCATCAATAAATTGATTGGTGAAGAGCGCGTTATTGCTTTTGATATGCCTGGAACCACTCGAGATGCGATTGAAGTGCCTTTTGAGCGCAATGGCAAGCCTTATGTTTTGGTGGATACTGCGGGCTTGCGCCGCCGTGGAAAAGTATTTGAAGCGATTGAGAAGTTTTCAGTTGTCAAAACCCTGCAAGCGATCGCTGATTGCAATGTGGTTATTTTGATGCTCGATGCGCAACAAGATATTTCTGAGCAAGATGCCCATATCGCTGGCTTTATTGTTGAAGCAGGCCGTGCATTAGTCGTTGCTGTGAATAAATGGGATGGAATTGATGCTTACGTGAAAGAGCGTGCGCGTTTAGAAATTGCTCAAAAGTTGCGTTTCTTGGACTTTGCAAACGTCCATCCGATCTCTGCAAAAAAAGGTACTGGCCTCAAAGAGCTCTTTAAAGATGTGGATGCAGCCTATGCGGCGGCGATGGCGAAGTTGCCTACGCCACGCTTAACCCGCATCTTGCAAGAAGCAGTAGAGCATCAACAGCCTAAACGGGTTGGTATGGGCCGTCCAAAATTACGTTATGCACACCAAGGGGGCATGAATCCGCCGATCGTGGTGATTCATGGCACTTCATTGAGTGGTGTGACTGATAGTTATAAGCGCTATCTAGAAGGCCGTTTTAGGGATGTCTTTAAGTTGCGCGGTACCCCATTGCGGATTCAGATGAATACCGCCAAAAACCCCTATGTGGATGCTGATAAGGGCAAAAAGGGTAAGAAACGGTAATTTTGCGATAAGCTTTTGCTCTTGGAGCGGGGAGGGCTTGATTTTTTTGCAAATCGGCCCAATATACCTAGTTCAGTAGTAGATGTAATTTGCAGTGTGTAATTTGCAGTGATGATTGATTAGTAAGAGATGAATTAAAAAAGCAAGACTCCCAAAAAAAAGCATATAAAAGATAAATAAGGAGCAGTATGAACAACAATAAAATCCAATTACTTCAGGATCCATTTCTGAACGCATTGCGCAAGGAACACATTCCCGTTTCAATCTATCTCGTCAATGGTATTAAGTTGCAGGGCAATATTGAATCCTTTGATCAATACGTTGTCCTCTTGCGTAATACCGTGACGCAAATGGTCTACAAACATGCAATCTCTACGATCGTTCCCGCTCGTGCGATTGACTTCCGCGTAGAAGAAGGCAACTCTGTATAAAACCGGAGTAGATGCGGCGCGCGCAGTCCTTGTTGGTGTAGATACAGGACGCGAAGATTTTGCAGACAGCATGGCTGAACTCAGCCTCCTGGCTGATAGTGCTGGATCCATACCTGCTGCTAGCGTTATTGCACGTAAGGGTAGAACTGATCCAGCGCTATTCATTGGGTCTGGCAAAGCCAATGAACTCAAGCGCGTCATGGAAGAGCATGATGCTGAGCTCGCGATCTTTAATCATCCCTTATCGCCTACACAGCAGCGTAATTTAGAGCGTCATATTGGCCGCCATGTGATGGATCGCACGGGCTTAATTTTGGATATTTTTAGTCAAAGAGCCCAAAGTCATATTGGTAAGACGCAAGTGGAGTTGGCGCAAGTGCGTTACCGCATGTCACGTTTGGTACGGGCATGGAGTCACCTGGAGCGTCAGCGCGGAGGTATTGGTGTGCGTGGTGGCCCGGGTGAAACTCAAATGGAGCTCGATCGCCGGATGTTGGCAACAAAAGCCAAGCGCCTGGAAAATGAATTAGAAAAACTGCAGCGTCAGCAGCGCACCCAAAGAAGGGCGCGCAACCGGAAGGATGTGTTCTCAGTTTCATTGGTGGGTTACACCAACGCGGGCAAATCCACCTTATTTAATGCCTTAACTAAGGCTGGCACCTATGCAGCCGACCAACTCTTTGCCACCCTCGATACCACCTCAAGAAAAGTCCATTTGGAGGGGGTGGGGTCGATTGTGGTCTCTGATACCGTTGGATTTATCCGGGAATTGCCGCACCAGCTGGTGGAGGCTTTTCGGGCTACCTTAGACGAAACTATACATGCAGACCTGATTTTGCATGTCATTGATGCCTGTAGCCCAGTCGCCAGAGAGCAAAAGGCTGAGGTAGAGGCGGTTTTGGAGGAAATCGGGGCAGATGACATCCCCCGCATCGAGGTCATGAATAAGATTGATTTAATGCCCCAAACCTTCACCCGCGGGGCTGTTTTGGAGCGGGATAATCAGGGCTATCCAAGCCAGATTTTCCTGTCCGCCCAAACGGGCTTAGGCCTTGATTTACTGAGGGCAACCTTGGCCGAATGCTCCCAAATGACTGATAAAATGAGGGCTGAACAAAACCGTGCCAAAACCCAGATGGCCCCGGACGAGTTTTTAGCCCCTTTACCCGAACGACCAGAATCATCCGAATTTAATCCGATCCCTAAGCGAAGCTATCTATCTAATGATGCGTAAATTTACAGGCCTGTTTTCGGTCAATGATCCAGGTTGGGGTAATAGCCACAACAATGGCTCGAAAGATGCCAAAGATGGGCAGGGAACTGAGCAAGCGCCAAAGGTGGATCCGGAGCAGGTTAATAAGCCGGGCGGTCAGCAAGCAAAGCCAGATGGGCCGCCAGATTTAGATGAATTGTGGCGCGATTTCAATGATCGTATTGCTGGAATTTTTGGCGGTAAGAAAAAGCCTGGTAGTAGTTTCAATCCCGGCGCAAACCCTAATTCAAATACTCCCCCCAATAAGCCCAATAGTGGCGATATTCCTCCGCCTTCACAACGCGGCGGTAATGGTGGTGGCATTGGCGGAAATTCTGCTGGACCCAATTTCAATTTCACCAATCCCTTTGGCTCCAAGAGCGGGCCATTAGCCGCGATTGCGATTGTTGCCTTTATTTGGATCTGCAGCGGATTTTTCATTATTCAAGAAGGTCAAGCAGGCGTAGTGCTGACCTTCGGTAAATATGACTACACCGCTAAGCCGGGTATCAACTGGCACTTGCCTTGGCCGATTCAATCGGCTGAGACAGTTAATGTTTCTGGGGTACGTTCAGTTGAGGTGGGTCGCCCAGTATTAATTAAGGCAACCAATCAAAAAGACTCTTCGATGTTGACCGAAGATGAAAACATTATTGATGTGCGCTTTGCAGTGCAGTACCGCCTAAAAGATCCCACCGATTATTTATTTAACAACCGCGATCCGGATGCGGCGGTAGTGCAAGCAGCAGAAACTGCAGTGCGAGAGATTGTGGCTCGCAGCAAGATGGATACCGTCTTGTATGAAGGTCGTGAAAAGATTGGCATTGATCTTGCTGCTTCGATTCAGAAGATTTTGGATAGCTATAAAACCGGTATCTATGTCACTAGCGTAACCGTACAAAATGTACAACCCCCCGAGCAAGTGCAGGCTGCATTTGATGATGCGGTAAAGGCGGGTCAGGACCAGGAGCGCCTCAAGAGCGAAGGTCAGGCATATGCGAATGACATTATTCCGCGCGCCAAAGGCACAGCTGCGCGTTTGATTCAAGAGGCTGAAGGCTACAAGGCGCGGGTTGTTGCTACTGCTGAGGGCGATGCTGGTCGCTTTAAACAAATCCTGGTGGAATACTCCAAAGCGCCTGGCGTAACACGGGATCGGATGTATATCGACACGATGCGTGAGATGTATAACAACGTCACGAAGATCTTGGTTGATACCACCAAGAGCAATAGTTTGCTGTACTTGCCTTTAGATAAGATTGTTGCGCAAGTCAGTGCAGAGAGCGCGCAGGCTGCAAGTGCCCAAGTCAATTCCGGCGGTACAACAACCCCAACGGGTTCGGTGACAGTAGGTGGCGCCACTGGTGCTACAGGTACTACCGCTCCAGCCTCAGCGAGTCCAGTAGCAAACCCAGTAAGTGCTCCTGCGCCAGCTAGTAATGGCGATCGTATAGTGGACAAGCGCGATGGTTTGCGTAGTCGTGATCGGGATTCGCGCTAATGAATGCAAATCGTTTAATTGCTGCGGGCATCGCCTTTATTGCACTCATCTATGTGCTTTCCTCGAGCATCTTTGTGGTGGATCAACGCAAATTTGCCGTGGTATTTTCATTCGGGCAAATTGTTCGAGTCATTGAAACCCCTGGTATTCAGGTGAAGTACCCAGGCCCTTTTGAAAGTGTTCGCTTTTTTGATCGCCGGATTTTGACGATTGATAATCCTGAGGCTGAGCGCTTTATTACTGCTGAAAAAAAGAATCTTCTGGTGGATTCTTATGTGAAGTGGCGCATTGTCGATCCCCGTAAATTCTTTATCAGCTTTAAAGGTGATGAGCGTTTGGCGCAGGATCGTTTGACGCAATTGGTTCGTTCCGCACTCAATGAAGAATTTACAAAACGTACAGTGCGGGAGTTAATCTCGGATCAGCGCGAAGAAGTGATGCAAGGGATTCGCAAAAAGGTTGCCGATGATGCTTCTGATATTGGCGTAGAGATCGTCGATGTTCGTCTGAAGCGAGTGGATTTGCTGGCTGAGATTAGTGATTCAGTCTATCGCCGTATGGAAGCCGAGCGTAAACGCGTGGCAAATGAATTGCGTTCCACTGGCGCTGCGGAGTCCGACAAGATTCGTGCCAATGCAGAGCGTCAACGCGATACCATTTTGGCTGAAGCGTATCGCGATGCTCAAAAAATTAAAGGGGCAGGGGATGCCAAGGCAACTGCTTTATATGCTGAAGCATTTGGGCGCGATCCTCAGTTTGCCCAGTTCTATCAGAGCCTTGAGGCCTACCGTAACTCTTTCAAAGATAAGAAGGATGTCATGGTGGTAGAGCCTAATGGCGAGTTCTTTAAGTTCCTGCATAAAAAATAAGAAAGCGATTAATCTACATCATGAATCGTTGGTTACTTCCTGAAGATATTGCAGATGTTTTGCCAGCCGAGGCTCGCAAGGTGGAGACATTGCGTCGCGCCATCTTGGATCTTTACCAATCCTATGGATATGAGCTAGTTGCTCCTCCTATTTTGGAGTTTTTGGATTCACTTCTCACTGGCACTGGCTCAGATCTCAATTTAGAGACCTTCAAATTGGTCGACCAATTATCGGGTCGTACTTTAGGCTTACGCGCGGACATTACGCCACAGGTAGCGCGAATTGATGCGCACTTATTAAATCGTGCCGGCGTTACTCGTCTCTGTTATGCGGGCTCTGTTGCCCATGCACGCACTCCAGTTGGCAGTGCTTCACGCGAACAATTGCAATTGGGCGCCGAGATTTACGGATCTGCGAACTGGGAAGCCGACTTTGAGGCTATCACCTTGTTGTTCAACACTTTAGAGATCGCAGGCCTGACAAAGGTGTATCTAGACCTCTCGCATGCCGGTATTTTGACAGGTGTTTTGGCTGAGCAAAAACTCAATACAGAAACGATCGAGGCTTTATATGGTCTTCTGCAAAGTAAAGATCGTCCCCGCTTGCGTCAGTGGGCAAGCTGTTTGCCAGCCAAAGTGGCTCAAGCACTGATTGCTTTGACCGAATTAAATGGCCCTTGTGCACAAGTGTTAGCCAAGGCTAAGCAAGTATTACCTCAGCACGCTGCAATTGATCAAGCCTTAGCAGACTTAGAGCGCGTGGTTTGTGCGGTGAACACCAATTGCGGCTTAGAACTCAGTATTGACCTGGCCGATTTGCGGGGCTACCAGTATCACAGCGGTGTGATGTTTGCTGCCTATGTTGATGGCTTAGCGCAACCGATTGCTCGGGGCGGCCGCTATGATCAGGTAGGGCAGGCATTTGGGCGTTCACGTCCTGCAACGGGCTTCTCCTTGGATTTGCTGACCCTAGCGAATTTGTCACCATCAAATACACGTAAGCTGGCTATTCTTGCGCCGTGGACGCAAGATGCTGCGCTGGATAAAGCAATTGCGGATTTACGGAGCCGTGGCGAAGTCGTTGTGCAAGTGCCCGCTGGTCAAGTGGTTGAGGCTGCTGAATATGTATGTGATCGAGAATTAGTCTTACAAGGCAATTCTTGGGAAGTAAAGAAGAAGTAAAGCATTAGTAGCAAAGCGATTAGTTAACTTATTTTGTCATTATCTTTTTGGATTTCAATATGTCTTCAAAGCAGCAAACTCAAGGTCGTAACGTCGTAGTCATTGGCACCCAGTGGGGTGATGAGGGCAAAGGCAAGGTAGTAGATTGGTTGACCGATCATGCCCAAGCAGTCGTGCGCTTTCAGGGTGGTCACAACGCGGGACATACCCTCATTATTGGCGATAAGAAAACGATTCTGCGTTTGATTCCATCGGGAATCATGCATAAAGATGTTATTTGTTACATTGGTAATGGCGTGGTCTTGTCACCCGAAGCTCTTTTTAAGGAGATTGGCGAGTTAGAGTCTGCCGGCTTAGATGTTCAATCCCGCCTAAAGATTTCTGAAGCGACGACCTTGATATTGCCTTATCACGTTGCGATTGACCATGCTCGCGAGAAGAGGCGTGGCGAGGCGAAGATCGGAACAACTGGTCGTGGCATCGGACCGGCATACGAAGATAAAGTGGCACGTCGTGCCTTACGCGTTCAAGATTTGTTCTACCCTGAAAAATTTGCTGCGCAATTGCATGAAAACTTGGAATATCACAATTTCATGCTCACCAATTACTACGGAGCCGAGCCAGTGAGTTACGAGAAGACGCTTGCTGAGGCAATGTCTTATGCAGAGCGCCTCAAGCCGATGGTAGTGGACGTTTCAAGTGCGCTGTATGCGGCTGAGCAAGCTGGCCAAAATCTCTTGTTTGAAGGTGCTCAAGGTACTTTGCTTGATATCGATCACGGTACCTATCCTTACGTCACTTCCAGTAACTGCGTAGCAGGTAATGCTGCTGCTGGATCTGGTGTTGGTCCAGATTCACTCCAATATATTTTGGGTATTACTAAAGCCTATTGCACTCGCGTTGGTGCTGGCCCATTTCCAAGTGAGTTGTACGATCATGACAATCCTGCAAGGCAAGATCCAATTGGTGTTCGCCTGGCAGAAGTTGGTAAAGAGTTTGGTTCTGTTACGGGTCGTCCACGGCGTACTGGCTGGTTAGATGCAGCTGCGCTCAAGCGTTCGATTCAGATCAATGGCTTGACTGGCTTATGCATTACTAAGCTCGATGTACTCGATGGCTTGGAAACTATTCGCTTGTGTGTAGGCTACACCCTGGACGGCAAGAAATTAGATGTGCTGCCACGTGGCGCGGAATCGGTTGCTCGCTGTGAGCCGATTTATGAAGATTTTCCAGGCTGGAAGGGCACTACCTTTGGTATTCGTGAATGGGCAAAATTGCCCGTGGAAGCCCAAAATTTCCTACGCCGAATCGAAGCAGTGGCTGGTAAACCGATTGCAATGGTCTCTACAGGCCCAGAGCGTGATGAAACCATCCTTCTCCAGCATCCTTTCCAGGATTGATGGAAAATATTTGATTCAGTAAAGAAGTAAACAACCTACTAACCCGATTATTAACTTTTGCATAAGAAATTAACATCATGACTGCGCGCACAACCTGCAATAGCCTTCAAGTAGCAACCCCTCTGTACAGTTTTATCGAAGACAAAGTGCTTCCTGGAACTGGCATTAAGAGCGCTGACTTTTGGAAGGGTTTTGATGAGATCGTTAAAGACTTAACCCCAAAGAATGAAGCCTTATTAGCAAAGCGTGATCGCATTCAGGTGGATTTAGACAAATGGCATCAAGCCAATCCCGGCCCCATCAAAGATATGCCCGCATATCGCAAATTCTTAAAAGAGATTGCTTACTTAGATGAAGTGCCAGGGAAAGTAGTTGGCACTACTCAAAACGTTGATGATGAATTGGCTCTGCAAGCAGGCCCTCAGTTAGTGGTGCCCGTGCTCAATGCGCGCTATGCATTGAATGCAGCTAATGCCCGCTGGGGTTCTTTATATGATGCCCTCTACGGCACGGATGTTCTCTCTGAGGAAGATGGAGCAACAAAGGCAGGTGGCTATAACCCCATTCGTGGCGCCAAGGTTGTGGCTTATGCACGCAATTTCTTGGACCAAGCTGCTCCGCTGGCTAAAGGCTCACACCGTGATTCCGTGGCTTACACAGTAGATGGCAACAAGTTATCCGTAAAGCTTAAGGATGGTAGCACCACAGGGCTAGCTGATGAAAAGCAATTCGTAGGCTATCAAGGTGATGCAGCGGCTCCTAGCTCTGTGCTCTTGCGTAATAACGGCGTGCATATTGATATTGAGATCAACAAGACCAAAACCATTGGCGCCAGCGATCCTGCTGGCATTAACGATGTCATTCTTGAGGCAGCGCTATCTACGATTTTGGACTTGGAAGACTCCATTGCTGCAGTAGATGGCGATGACAAAGTCCTCGCCTATGAAAACTGGCTAGGCATCCTCAAGGGCACTTTGGTTGAGGAAGTGAAGAAGGGTGATAAGACGATTACTCGTGCGCTGAATCCAGATCGTAAATACAAAGCTGGTATTGGTGCAGTCAATGCTAAAGACGGTGTCGTGACTTTGCATGGTCGCTCACTCTTGTTCCTCCGTAACGTTGGCCACTTGATGACAAATCCAGCCATCATTACCGGTGAGGGTAAAGAAATCTACGAAGGCATCTTGGATGCAGTGGTTACCGTATTGATTGCCTTATATGACATCAACCGCTCTGCAACTCAGGCGATTGGCAATACACGCAAGGGTTCTGTTTACATCGTTAAACCAAAAATGCACAGCCCAGAAGAGGTCGCCTTCGCCGCTGAATTATTTGGCCGCGTAGAGAAGCTATTGGGCTTGCCAGCAGATACCGTTAAATTAGGCATCATGGATGAAGAGCGCCGCATGAGTGCCAACATCAAGGCGGCGATTGCTGCTGCAGGCGCGCGCGTTGCCTTTATTAATACTGGCTTCCTTGATCGCACTGGCGATGAAATGCATACCTCGATGTATGCTGGCCCAATGATCCGTAAGGGTGATATGAAAACCAGCAAGTGGTTGTCAGCCTATGAGCGCCGTAACGTATTTGCAGGCCTGGATTGTGGCTTGCGTGGTCGCGCTCAAATCGGCAAAGGAATGTGGGCCATGCCCGACATGATGAAGGCCATGGTTGAGCAAAAGATCGTGCATCCTAAGGCGGGTGCCAATACTGCTTGGGTTCCTTCTCCAACAGCGGCTACTTTGCACGCACTTCACTATCATCAAGTGAACGTTGCAGAGCTGCAAAAAGAGATGGAAAAGCTCGATACTGCCGCTGAAGCAGAAGCGCTAATTAACGACTTGTTAACGATTCCGGTCGCCGAAAAGCCAAACTGGTCTAAAGAAGAAATTCAGCAAGAATTGGATAACAACTGCCAGGGTATCTTGGGTTATGTAGTTCGCTGGATTGACCAGGGCGTTGGTTGCTCTAAGGTTCCTGATATTCATAACGTGGGTTTGATGGAAGACCGCGCTACTTTGCGTATCTCTAGTCAGCATATCGCTAACTGGTTGTTGCACGGCATCGTGACTGCTGATCAGGTGAACGAGACCTTACAGCGCATGGCTAAGGTGGTTGATGGTCAAAATGCTGGCGATCCTTTGTATAAGCCGATGATGCCGAACTACAAAGACTCTTATGCCTATAAAGCAGCAAGCGATTTGATCTTCAAGGGTCTTGAGCAGCCTAATGGCTATACCGAGCCACTCTTGCATGCATGGCGCTTAGAGGTAAAGAAGGCTAATGCGAAGTAATCGAATCTAAGTATTGAATCAAAATGGATTTGTCGAAAGACAAGTCCATTTTTTTATTCGACCCCTATATGTTCGGATTTCTAAATATTTTTTCTCGCTCGGAAGCTCAATTTCCATTTCAGCATAACGATGGCGGAAGATCGGCTGCTGGCTTTAAGGGTGGAGCAGGCGATTGTGTGGTGAGATCGATTGCAATCGCCGCCAACCTTCCTTATTTTCAGGTGTACGAAGATTTGCGTGATGCGAATGCGCGTTACGCACAAGAGCGTGACAATAAACTATCTCGCCTCTTGAATCAGCGTGGCTCATCGCCTCGTAACGGCAATCATCGGAATGTCTTTCATGATTACATTCTGGCGCAAGGCTTTGAGTGGGTGCCGACAATGAAGGTAGGCGCCGGCTGCCAGGTCCACCTCAGACCCGATGAATTGCCCAATGGCACACTGATTGTGAAGGTTTCCAAGCACCTGACTGCAGTTATTGATGGGGTTATGCATGATACCCATGACCCCTCTCGGGGAGGCAGTCGCTGTGTATACGGTTACTACATCAAGAGTCGCTAAGTTCCTTGCGGCCGTATTTGAGATTCCAAGCTGCTTTATAAGTGTTGGTCATGCCAATCATGACTGATGTTGTCCAGGCCAAAGAAAATAAACCCGTAAACGCTATAAAGAAGGCAAGACTTTTCCAGCCCGTAGGCAGTAGGTCGGAAACAAAGCCAACAGTGGTGTAGCAACTGCCTGCAAACAATAGGGCTTGTACAGCATCATCCATTAAACCTAAACCCAGTATGAAAAAACACCAGATAATGATTTCGCAGATATGCACTAATGCGATAAAGAAGAATGAGGCGTAAAAGTGCATGAAGACACGGTTGTACTGACCTAGGTCAAGATTTGATTGAGTCCTACCCTCAAAGCGCATGATGATGTGATTAATCAGGCTGCCGTGAAAAACCAGAATGATGATGAGACCTAGAACTCCAAAGAAAATATCGGTAATCAATGGGATAAATGGAATCCCCAATACCGTTGAATTGGCTAGCGGAGTTGGTAGATTGGGAAGAATGGACATGGGCGGTAGCCTGCAAATATTGGTATCAAGGGGGATAATGTCATATTGACTATTTCCTGTAAAGCAGACCTTGAGCCAGCCCCAAAACCTATTTCAATCCAATAAACAAGAACGCTTTTTTCTCCTGGCATTAGCAGGTATTCAGTTCACGCATATCTTGGATTTCATGATCATGATGCCTTTAGGGCCTCAGTTCATTGCTGCGCTCTCGATTAATACCCATCAGTTCGGTTTATTGCTGTCCTCTTATACCTTTGCTGCAGCTATTGCCGGGGTATTTGCCACCTATTACATTGATCGATTTGAGCGCAGGCAATTGCTCTTGCGCCTGTATATTTGTTTCATCATTGCTACGATTGCCTGCGGATTTGCTCCCAACTACCACATGCTTTTTATTGCGAGAGCCTGTGCTGGCGCCTTCGGTGGAATTTTGGGTTCCTTGGTACAAACAATTGTTGCAGACTCCATTCCTTTTGAGAGAAGAGGCAAGGCCCTGGGCACCGTGATGGCAGCATTTTCCGTATCGACAGTTGCCGGTGTGCCCCTTAGCTTGTTTTTGGCGAACCACATTAGTTTCTTAGGATGGCGTGCTCCGTTTATGTTTATTGGCTTGATCTCAGTGCTGATTCTTTTCATCGGGTATCGCAATATTCCGAAGATCTCGGGCCACTTACATCATGTGCAAGAGGGAAGTCGCTTTAAGCAAATCTACGATGTGTTTATTGCCCATCGCCATTTACGCGCATTTTTATTCATTGGCCTGGTGATGGTGACAGGTTTCTCGGTGATTCCCTACATCGCCCTCTATCTCACGGCCAATGTAGGCGTAGCGAATTCTTATATCTCATTGATTTATCTCTGCGGAGGTATTGCCACGCTCATGAGTTCACGCTTCATTGGTCATATGGCCGATAAGTTTGGCAAGGTGAAGGTGTTTCGGGTCCTAGCTATTATTAGTCTGGCGCCCATCCTGATCACTACGAATTTAGGCCCTGTACCCATTTGGATTGTGTTGGTCAATCAGACGGCATTCTTTATTCTGATCTCTGGCCGCATGATTCCAACGATGGCAATTGTCAGCCAAATGGTTGAGCCCAAAATCCGAGGAACGTTTATGAGTTTGGTTGGGTCAGTTCAGATGCTAGCCTCTGGAATTGCATCCGTATTAGCGGGATTGGTTGTGACCATTGCGGTAGATGGCCAAATGGAGCATTACAACTTGGTTGGATATGGAGCAACCGTGTGTGGTTTGCTTACATTCTGGCTGGTAGGATATATTCATTCCGATACAAAAAAAGCATAAGGAGTTATTCATGATCGAATACCAAAGACCTGATGGTCAATCTGTTAAAGGATATTTAGCGGAGCCTGCAAATGCGGAGCATGCCCCTGGTGTAGTGGTGATTCAGGAGTGGTGGGGCTTGGATGAGGAGGTGAAGGCTGTTGCCGATCGTTTAGCGCAGGCTGGTTATCGCGCCTTAGTTCCCGATCTCTATCGTGGCAAGCTGGCTTTGGAAGCGAAAGAAGCAGAACACTTAATGGGCGATCTCAATTTTGGTGATGCTGCTGGCCAAGACATTCGCGGTGCAGTTCAATACTTAAAATCTACTGGCAGCAAAAAAGTGGCTGTCACCGGATTTTGTATGGGTGGTGCATTAACAGTGCTTTCTGCATGCCATGTTCCTGAATTAGACGCCACGGTAGTTTGGTACGGCTATCCTCCTTTGGAATACGTTGACGCTGCAGCAATGACTAAGCCCATGTTAGCGCACTGGGCTACTCAAGATGACTTCTTTGCCATCTCAGGGGTAGATCAACTTGAGGAGAAGCTCAAAGCGGCAGGAGTCAACTACGACTTTCAGCGCTACGATGCCAAACATGCCTTTGCTAACCCTAAATCGGATTCACGCGGCTTACCACCGCTCCAGTACAACGCAGCAGCAGCAACATTGGCATGGGATAGAACGCTGGAGTTCCTCAAAAAGAATTTAGCCTAACTGACTAATAAAAGTGAATTTGCAATGCACCTTTTTTCTGAAAATCTCGCAGTAGAAATTTCGACTTATTACCGCAATCTCGTCTTAGGACATGGTGTGACACCAAAAGTATTTACTTTGGTCAATGTCGATGGCGATCAATATCTATTTTTCATTGACGACTTGCAAATGGAAAGGGCAGACGAGGACCAATTCTTAGCCTATATCGTGCATCAACATGATGCCGTAGCCTATGCACGTGGCACATTGGTGATTGTGGATCAGAGCCAGCAATTTATCGAGTTTGCTGTTGTTGATAAAGATGATGAGCAGGCAATTGTGTGCTCTGCCCAGCTGACCCGTGATTTGGAAGATAAGCCAATTGGCTTAACTGAATTCGAAAAGACGCTCGTCAAACGAAACTCGATTGTCTTTGGTCATCTTTACGATCCAGTAAAGCTCTCAGAAGAAAAGACGGAGGACTTTGAAAGCCTTTGGGAAGAAATGAAGCCCAAGATTCTCCATCGCATGATGGGTCTGTGAGGTTTTAGCTCTTATGGCTTAGATTCGAACTTCGTTCTCAGAAAATTTCGGGAAATAGCCTCTAAGCTAAACGAGCCAATCAGGGCTGCAAGTAAGGCGATCGCGCTCCCTGGCGCCGTCTGAACGACGTTGATAAACAGGGTCGCGAATAAACCCAGATTGACGATGATGGCCGCCCAGAGGGGCCACAGCTTTGCTCCGGTTTGTTTGCGAACCTTGATATGGCCAAGGGTAATAGCCGCATAAACCAGCAGAAAAGCTAAGCTCGCCATTTTTCCGACAACATCGAGTGGAAAAGCTAAAACCAAGGCAATTACGATTAATGCTGAAATACTTAAGGAGCGTGCTTGTGTTTTGAGAACAGCATCTCCGAGCATCTCGGAGATTGAGCTCTTGGCAGCCATATCTGCTGCGATATTAGAGGCAGCAAAAATGGTGGCATTGAGGGCAGCTGCGCAGGCTAGCAGCGCACAAGAGGCGATGACAATGAATCCGAGTTTGCCAGCAACGATCTGTGCGGCATCAGCAAGCACATGTCCACTAAATTGCAACATTTGTGATGGCGTCAGCAAGAGTTCAGTTGCAACACTCACCAGTACATAAGCAATGGTTACCAAAACCAAGGCTGAGAACATTGCCATAGGTAATTCTTTTTGGGGTTCTTGCATGGCATTCGAGGAATTGGTAACTACGCCAAATCCTTGGTAGTTGATATAGAGAATGCCTGTGGCAATCGCAATGCCGTTAATGGACCAACCAGACATCTCAAACTGACTGATATTCGCTGTATGGATACCGCCCGCAGAAAAGAGTAGCAGAGCAATCGTGACAAAACCAATCGCTATTGTTTCAGCGCGACCAACAATATCGGTACCCAGTAAATTGATTCCGGCACAGAGGATCACGATCACCGCACTAACGAGTTTGACTTCATTGGGGGAGAGCGCTGATCCCATCAGCGTATTGGCATATTCTGCAAAGCCGGCTGCATACAAAGCGGCTGCAATCAGATAGGCAATGTATTGAAAGATATTAAGACCTCCTGAAATAACGCCAGGTCCAAAACTCATGACAGTAAAAGTGGCTGCCCCACCACTGCTAGGGAAGGTTGCTCCAAGCTTGGCATAGGAGTAGACCGAGAAGGAGGCCGCAAAAGCACCCAGTAAAAATGCCAAAGGAACATGGGTACCAGCATGAATACTGGCAGTTCCTAGTAATGAAAAGAGGCCGGCCCCCATCATCCCGCCAATGCCTAAGGCAGTGGCTGAAAAGAGGCTAATTTTCTGTGCCTGTTTGCCTGATTTCTTGAGTAGGACTGAATTCACTGGGCTTTCTCGAAATGGCTAGCTTGTAATTGGATGATATGACCCCATATAAGGTCTAGTGAGGTGTTTGGTGCCCAGGAAGGGACTCGAACCCCCACAACCTTACGATCGCCAGCACCTGAAGCTGGTGCGTCTACCAATTTCGCCACCTGGGCATGCCTCTATTATAGGGGGATGGGCGTTTTTAGGCTTTTTTTCACCCCATTTTGGCTTTTTCCCTTCAGACTTGGTGGTTTGATACAGTAGCCTTATTCATAACAAAAATAGATATCAGTAGATATATAGATAGGGCATGTATTGCCGAAGGAATTAAATGCGTAAAGCAAAAGACTTGATGCCCCGTGAGGCCGACCGTTTAGGTACGGTTCAAGGGCATCGAGATGGATTTGGGTTTGTCATTCCCGATGATGGTGGTGAAGATATTTTTCTCTCCGAGAGAGAAATGTCCCGCGTCATGCATGGCGATAGAGTCAATGTCAGAGTATTAGGAACCGATCGACGTGGTCGCCCAGAAGGGCAGATCGTTGAGGTGGTGCTGCATGCCAACAAAGTAGTGATCGGCCGACTATTGAATGAGAACGGCGTGTTAATTGTTGCGCCTGAAGATAAGCGTATTGGTCATGACATTCTGATTCCGCCGAAGGGGCAAGGACAGGCTAAATTAGGCCAAGTAGTGAGTGTTGAAATTATTGATTACCCAGATAGCTATCGCCAGGCCGTAGGGCGTGTTGTAGAGGTTTTAGGTGAGATCGATGACCCGGGTATGGAAATCGAGATTGCAGTACGCAAGTACGGCGTGCCCCATGAGTTTTCAGCGGCAGCGATGAAGGAGGCTGCAGCACTGCCCGATACCGTGCAGCAGTCAGATCTCGAGGGTCGAGTCGATCTGCGTGATGTTCCTCTGGTCACCATTGATGGTGCGGATGCGCGTGACTTTGATGATGCCGTTTATTGTGAGCCGGTCATGTACGGCAAGACAAAGGCGTGGCGCCTAATTGTGGCAATCGCTGACGTTTCGCATTACGTCAAACCGGGTCATCCATTGGATGACGAAGGTTTACTGCGTGCTACATCTGTCTACTTCCCCAGACGCGTCATCCCCATGTTGCCGGAGAAGATCTCCAACGGACTTTGCTCGCTCAATCCTAATGTAGATCGCCTTTGTATGGTGTGCGACTCTGTGGTCGACAACAACGGTGTAGTGCTGGCCTATCAGTTCTATCCCGCGGTAATGCATTCTGCGCAACGCTTTACCTATGACACGGTTTGGGAGATTCTCTCTAATAGTAAGGGCCCTGAAGCAGCACGATTTGCTCAGTTTCGCCCTTTGTTGACCAATCTGTATTCACTCTTCAAAATATTGCTATCTGCTCGTGAGAAGCGTGGTGCGATTGAGTTTGAAACAACTGAGACACAAATCATTAGCAATGAACTCGGTAAGATTTTGCGCATTGAGCCGCGCCTTCGCAATGATGCTCACCGCTTAATTGAAGAGTGTATGTTGACAGCCAACGTTTGCGCTGCTGACTTTATTGAAAAGAATAAGCATCTCAGTCTGTATCGCGTGCACGGCGAGCCTTCCGAAGAGAAACTAGTTACCTTGCGTCAAGTATTACGAACATCAGGCCTATCTCTTGGTGGTGGTGAAAAACCAAAACCACGTGATTTTGCTAAGTTGATGCGTGAAATTAAAGATCGCCCGGATGCCAATATGTTGCAGTCCGTTGTTTTACGCTCTATGCAGCAAGCAATGTACCAACCGGATAACGAAGGCCACTTTGGTTTAGCGTATCCAGCGTATTCTCATTTCACCAGTCCGATTCGTCGCTATCCAGACTTATTGACCCATCGTGTCATTAAATCCATTCTGGAAAAGAAACCTTACGTTCCTGTTCTACCTCCTAAAGTACCGCTAAATCTCACATTGCCTCGTAAGGGTAAAGGTAGAGAAAATGCGGTCAATGCCAAGAAATCCCAAAGCGATGCTAAAGCGGGTGCAGCTAAAGGAACACGTGTTCCTAAGGGTGCTAATGCTGCTTTGCCTATTTGGGGTCAATTGGGCGTTCACTGCTCCTCGAATGAGCGGCGTGCAGATGAAGCCTCGCGTGATGTCGAGGCATGGCTCAAGTGCTATTACATGCGAGATCATCTTGGTCAAGAGTATGCGGGTACTGTTACCGGCGTAGCAAACTTTGGTCTCTTTATTCAGCTAGAGAACCTGTTTGTTGAAGGTATGGTTCACGTCACTGAACTGGGTGGTGATTACTTCCAGTACGATGAAGCTCGCCAAGAATTGCGTGGCGAGCGAACCGGTATTCGCTATCGTTTAGGTGACCGCCTGCATGTCTTAGTCAGTCGTGTAGATTTGGATGCGCGCAAAATTGAATTTAGCCTAGTGAAAAGTTCTGGTGCCGAAGGTGCTGGCTCCTCCAGTCGTCGTCAGTTGTTGTTAGCTGCTGATACCGGTAGGCCCAATAAAAAGGCTGCTCCCAATAAGAGTAGGCCAGCTCATAAAGCGCCTCAAAAGCCCAGCGGAATCAATGTCAATGCTGCAAAGTCTGCCGGCGCCTTGGGTGCTACACAATCTAAGAGCAAAGCTAGTCGTAAGAATGGCAAGGCCAGCAAGCCTAATAGATCTGTTGGAAAACCTGCGGGTAGTAAACCACCAGTTCGCAATACCAAAGCACGCCGCAAGTAATAATCTATTCAGAATAAGTCAGAACAAATACCAAGATGAAACAAATATTAGTTGGATTTCATGCGGTTCAAGCGCGCTTGCGCGTTGATCCCGATAGCCTCAAGTCGGTCTACTTTGATCCAAGTCGTCGTGATCGCCGTATGGGTGACTTTCTAAAACAAGCGGAAGAGATTTTGGGTGAGCGTTTGCACGCTGCTGATGCGGAGCGCTTACAAAAATTGACAGGTCATGATCGTCACCAAGGTGTAGTGGCTTTGGCCGAAAAAATGACTATTGCACGGACGATTACCGAGGTGATTGAAGACGTTGAAGGTGCAAAAGAAAAGCCTTTATTTCTCATATTGGATGGTGTAACGGATCCCCATAACTTCGGTGCTTGTTTGCGGGTGGCTGATGGTGCAGGTGTAGATGCGGTAGTCATTCCAAAGGACCGTTCAGCTTCCATTAATGCTACGGTCAGTAAAGTTTCTAGCGGCGCTTCTGAGGTAATACCGGTGATTACGGTGACCAATCTGGTTCGCAGCATGAAAGAAATGCAGGAAGCAGGCGTATGGATTATCGGCACGGATGATGAGGCTGAAAAATCTATTTATGACATCGACCTGACAGGCTCAATCGCGATTGTCATGGGGGCAGAAGGTGAGGGCATGCGTCGCTTGACTAAAGAAACCTGTGATGAGCTTGTACGTATTCCAATGCAAGGCGTGGTCTCCAGTTTGAATGTTTCTGTTGCCAGCGGCGTATGCCTGTATGAGGCATTAAGACAGCGGCTTGCTAAAACTAAAAAATAAGCCTAAGCTGAAACAAGTAACAATAAAGGGGCTCATATGAAATGCAATATTGGACACACGGATCGCGTACTACGCATGACTGTTGGTGTAACACTGATGGGTCTGGCGGGTTTTGGTATTACCGGGCCTTGGGCATGGATCGGAATCATCCCTCTGGCAACAGGCATGTTTGGTAATTGTCCGGCTTATACCTTGCTAGGCATCAATACAGCCAAGAAGTAAGCAATAAACGAAGTGCTCACATGTAAAGCCATGGTAAACGCTATGGCTTTTTTATTTTCCCAATAGAGTCTCAAGCTTTTCTGTATCAATGCAGAAATTTCGAATACCTTCAGCCAGTTTTTCAGTGGCCATCGCATCATTGTTCAGTTGCAATCTAAAGCTTGGTTCATCTAATTTCAGCGGGATAATATTTTCAGCACTCAAAGCGGCTTGTGCATTGGCTGTATCCAGTTTTTTAGTTACAGCCGTAAAGCCTGTACTTAATTCACTCAGGAGTTCTGGGCTAATGGTCAGCAGATCGCAACCAGCCAGCTCTAGAATTTGCGTGGTATTGCGAAAGCTTGCGCCCATGATTTCAGTGGGAATGCCAAAGTGTTTGTAATAGTGAAAAATGCGTTTTACTGAAGTTACACCAGGATCATTTGCTCCGCCGTGAGTTGCATCGCTCCAATTGGACCCTAACTTCACTTTGTACCAATCAGTAATGCGGCCTACAAAAGGCGAAATCAGCTTTGCGTTAGCAGCGCCACAAGCAGCTGCTTGCACAAGCGAGAAGAGTAGAGTCATATTGCAATGAATGCCATCTGACTCCAATTCTTTGGCAGCCGCAATGCCTTCCCAGGTGGCAGCCAGCTTGATTAAGATCCGTTTGCGATCAACACCATGCGACTCATACAAAGCGATTAAGTGTTTTGCTTTGGCAACGGTGGCCTTGGTGTCGAAGGAGAGGCGGGCGTCTACTTCGGTAGACACTCGACCAGGAACAATCTTCAAGATTTCCATGCCAAATGCGACCAAGATGTAGTCAACCAGTTCAGTTGGATTTAAACCTGGGTGAGCAGCTTTAACGGCATTGACCAATGACTGATAATTGGGCTGCTGGGCAGCCTTCAGAATCAGCGAGGGATTGGTAGTTGCGTCCTGTGGCTGAAACTCTTGCATGCGCTCAAAATCGCCTGTGTCGGCTACTACCGTAGTGAGTTTCTTGAGTTGCTCAAGTTGGCTTGGGGCTAAGGTAGTGCTATTCATAAGGGTGTAAGGGGATCTCAAAGGATGGTTTCTTGAATATCATATGATAGATGTATTCATTAATCCGCTCCAGTAAAGGCCGTTAGCAAACCCATGAATCAGGATCAACTCAAACAGATGGTAGGTGAGGCAGCCCGCGATGAGGTCTTAAAGCTGCCTGCTGGGCAAATCTTGGGCGTAGGCACCGGCTCCACTGCGAATTGCTTTATTGATGCGCTTGCCCCCTACAAGAGTCATTTTGCTGGAACGGTCTCAAGCTCAAATGCCACTACTGAGCGTTTGTTAAAGCATGGCTTCAAAGTGCTGGATCCAAATGATGTTCAAGGCTTGCCAGCCTACGTGGATGGCGCAGATGAGATTGATCCTGCTGGACACATGATTAAAGGCGGCGGCGGCGCATTGACTCGCGAAAAGATTATTGCCTCGATGGCAAAGCAATTTATTTGCATTTGTGATTCTTCAAAACAGGTGCCTGTATTGGGTAACTTTGCGCTCCCTGTAGAAATCATTCCACTGGCTAAAGGTGTGGTGAGTAGGGAACTTGAGAAATTGGGTGGTAAGGTTTCTCTTCGTTTGGCTAAGAACACTCGCGCCGATCTCCATCAAACTCCGAGTGAGCCTTTTGTAACCGATAATGGCGGGTGGATTTTGGATATTGCTGGCTTGCAAATTGCCAATCCCCTGCAGATGGAGGCGCAAATCAACCAAATTGCGGGCGTCATCACGGTAGGCTTGTTCGCGAAAGAAAAGGCGAATATCTTGTTGGTCAGCAATGCCTCTGGCGTTGAGCGCCTTGCTCTCTAATTACTGAAAGATAATAAAAAACCCGACGGGGTATGCCCATCGGGTTGTTTGCCATGGTATGCATGGCGCAGGCACTCGGAAGGTATTTCGTTCCTTAGCCTATAAGCGCATAGATGCGCTTATTTTTACTGGCTTTCGCCAATGTGGCGGGGCACTATTACTGCCTCACCACGATTACATCCTATGCCTGTGTTTTTAGTGTGTCAACAATAAAAACTGCTTTTATGGAACTATTTTTATGCTGTATTGCAATACAGCGATAACGCTTTACTCTGCTGGGGGTACGTAGCCTTGGGCCATATCTGCCCCGCCTTCAAAGAAGTATTTCTCAACCTGCTTTAAAAGGTATTGGCGTGCGCGTGGATCAGCCATGTTCAGGCGGTTTTCATTAATCAACATGGTTTGTTGCTTTAACCAAGCAGCCCAAGCTTCTTTGGAAACTTGATTCCAAATCTTTTTGCCCAATTCGCCAGGAAGTGGGGCGAAATCCATGCCTTCGGCTTCCTTATTGAGTTTGATGCATTGAACCATGCGTACCATCTGTAATGCCTTTCTTGTTTAGTGCTTATTGCTTATAGATCTTTAGTTAAAACCATGGACTTACGGTCCCAGTTATAAATTTGCTTTCTTTCTTCCGGCAAATCCTCCACCGATGCTCGCTTAAAGCCACGTTTGAGGAACCAGTGCTCAGTTCTTGTAGTGAGAACAAATAATTTTTTGATGCCCTCTTGTTTGGCTCTCATTTCAATGCGCTTGAGAAGGCGTTCACCGTCACCGGACCCTTGAACATCTGGATCTACAGCAAGGCAGGCCAACTCACCCACACCGTTAGGGAAGGGAAATAGGGCTGCGCAACCGAAGAGAACACGATCATGCTCAATGACTGAGAAGCGCTGAATATCACGTTCAATCACATCCTGTCCGCGAGCAGCCAGAATACCTTCTTCTTCGAGTGGCATGGTAAGTTGCAAGATACCGCCAACGTCATCTTGATTGGCTTCACGCAAGTTCTCAATATCGGAAGAGGCTAGCATCATGCCGATGCCATCATGGGTAAAGAGCTCTTCCAGGAGTGCGCCATCTTGATTGCAGGGCAGGAAGTGCACACGACTGACGCCTGCACGAATTGCTCTGCTGGAGATATTGAGCAAACTCTTCATACCCACATCCAGATCTTTGTTTTGGCCTACATATTCTTGTAGCTGTGGCAATGAGAGTTCGGTAATGAAGTCGCCTTCAGCATCTTTCAAGCCACCATAAGGGCTCAAGAAAATCAGCTTATCCGCTTTTAGTGCGGCAGCAGTCGAAGCCGCAACATCTTCATAGGCCAAATTAAAAGCTTGGCCGGTTGGTGAGAAGCCAAGTGGTGAGAGCAGAACAATCTTATTGCTATCAAGTGAGAGCTTAATCGATGTGGAATCCACTTTACGAACTAAGCCGGTATGGATGTAGTCGACACCTTCTACAACGCCTACTGGCATCGCAGTAATGAAGTTGCCAGAAATCACGGAGATACGAGACCCCGCCATGGGCGTGTTTGGTAAGCCGCGGCTAAATGCTGCCTCGATATCTAAACGCAATTCACCGGCCGCCTCTTTGACGCACTCTAAGGCTGCAGCATCAGTAATTCGATAGCTGTGCATAGCGCTCTTGCCAAACTTACTCTTAATCTTGCGCAGCATCAGCTGCTCTTCAATCTGCGGACGAATGCCGTGAACGAGGACGATGCGCATCCCCATGGCATGCAACATTGCAATATCCTCAATCAGGTTCTCAAGACCGATTTCTTGGACGAGTTCGCCAGCAAAGGCGATCACAAAGGTCTTTTCTCGAAAACTATGAATATAAGGCGCAACGTCGCGCAACCAGCCCACAAAAGGGAAGTTAGAGGTAGATTCTTCAGCGCTTGGCGCCTGGTTTGGTGCATTTGTCGGCATAGTGAGAAAATTATAGGGTGCAAGAGCCTATAAACCAACAAAAACCCACAGCAATCTCTTCGTCTGTGCCTGCTTCCAACAATGGGCGCAGGCTTGAAATCCGCTTTCCGGAAGAATTGCCGGTCTCAGGTCAGCGTCAACTCATCAAGGATGCGCTCCAGAGCCATCAGGTTGTCATCGTCTGTGGTGAGACGGGCTCAGGCAAGACCACGCAGCTGCCAAAGATTTGCCTGGATCTTGGCAGAGGCACGATCAATGGCGGCAAGCTCATTGGCCATACCCAACCGCGCAGGATTGCAGCTACTGCAACCGCCAAGCGTATAGCGCAGGAGCTGGGGTCGCCAATTGGGCAAGATGTGGGTTATCAAGTCCGCTTTGCTGATAAGACCAGTAACACCGCCTCGATCAAGTTAATGACGGATGGCATCTTGTTGGCTGAGACCCAGCGTGACCCCCACTTGAAGGCCTACGACACACTCATCATTGATGAGGCGCATGAACGCAGTCTGAACATCGATTTCTTATTGGGATACCTACGACAGTTGCTTCCCAAGAGGCCTGATCTCAAACTCATCATTACCTCTGCCACGATTGACGCACAGCGTTTTGCTGAGCACTTTGCACTCAAAGGCAAAGTAGCGCCCGTGATAGAGGTGAGTGGTAGGTTGTTTCCGGTAGAGCAGCGTTACTCGCCTCTAGAGCCGGACACCAAGCCTGATGGCAAAAAGGAATCGAAGACTGCTAAAGAAATTCCGGACGCGGTTGCAGAAGAAATTGCTAAGGTGTGGCGGGAGGGAAGTAGTGGTGCAGGGGATGTCTTGGTATTTTTGCCGGGCGAGCGCGAGATTCGGGATTGCGCCGAGGCGCTTCGCAAAGACCATGTCTTGCAGCAACGCTTTCATCCGGAGGTACTGAGTTTATTTGCTCGTCAATCTGTAGCCGAACAAGAGAGGGTCTTCTCTCCTGGTAATGGTCGCCGCATTATTTTGACCACCAACGTGGCCGAGACCTCTTTAACGGTGCCTAATATTCGCTATGTCATCGATAGTGGCTTAGCTCGAGTCAAACGCTATTCTTATCGCAATAAAGTGGAGCAGTTACAGATTGAGCCCATATCGCAAGCAGCGGCCAATCAAAGGGCGGGTCGTTGCGGCCGCGTCTCGGATGGTATTTGTGTGCGCCTCTACAGTGAGCAAGACTTTCAAAGCCGCCCCAAATTTACTGATCCTGAAATTCTGCGCAGTTCATTGGCAGCTGTCTTGCTGCGCATGAGCGCTTTACGCTTATCTAAAATTCAGCATTTCCCATTTATTGATAAACCGCTGGGAAGGGCTATTGCGGATGGAGTGCAGTTACTCGATGAGCTAGGAGCCATTGAGTTTGATGATGCGGGCTCTGCTGACGGTAAAGATCTCAATAACAGCTTTAAGCTCACACAGATTGGTAAGCAGTTGGCAGCACTCCCGCTTGATCCTCGAATCGGCAGGATGTTATTGGCAGCCAAAGAGCAAAATGCGTTGAAAGAAGTCACCATCATCGCTTGCGCTCTAGCCACTCAGGACCCACGCGAACGCCCTATAGATCAGGGGGCAGCTGCAGACCAAGCGCATTTGCAATTTGCAGACGAGCGCTCTGAGTTTCTCAGTTTTGTGAAGCTTTGGAATTGGTACCAAGATGCCCTTCAGCATAAACATAGCAATCGACAACTAGAAACTTTGTGCCGCAGCAAGTTTTTATCCCCTCGTCGTTTGCGTGAGTGGCGGGATGTCTATGGACAGCTTCACACCATGCTTGGCGAGAAAGGCTGGAAGGAGAATGCCTTACCAGCTACCTATGAGCAAGTCCACGTTTCATTGCTCACTGGTTTATTGGGATACGTTGCTAAAAAAGAAGAGGATGAAAAATCTCAGGATCGCAATAGTAAAACTGGTGGTTACGTAGGCGCCAGAGGAATACGCCCCTTTATTTGGCCCGGCTCAACGATCGGCAAGAAGGCAGGTGCTTGGATTTTGGCGGGGGAGCTTCAAGAAACCAGCCGCATGTATGCCCGCACGATTGCCAAAATTGAGCCGCAATGGGTAGAACGCGTAGCCGCCCATCGACTCATCAAATCCTTAAGTGATCCATTTTGGGATAACCGCCAGGGGGAGGTCTTAGCCTTTGAGCGTGGCACTTTATATGGTTTACCGATTTATCACGGTCGTCGGGTGCGCTATGAGCCGCATAACCCAGAGGAAGCGCGTGAGTTGTTTATCCGTCAGGCCTTGGTTCAAGAAGAAATGTTTGGGCGCATGGATACTCCTGCACTTTCGCGCGAGACCGAGGCCGATGCTAAGAAAAAATATCCTGGACTCTTTCATTTCTTTTGGCATAACCGACGGCTCATTAAAGAAATTGAAGCCTTAGAACACCGCTCTCGGCGTCCCGATGTATTGGTCGACGATGAATTGCTCTTTGCTTTTTATGACGCTCGTATTCCCAAGGGAATATGTAATCGAGAAGGTCTTCAGTCGCAGCTGAAACAAAACCCTGAGATGGATGCGCAATTACGTTTAGAAAAGGCCGACCTCATGCGTCATGAGGCTGCTGGCATCACGGTAGATCGATATCCCAAAGTGATGAAGGTAGGTGGGGCGGAATTGAGTCTGACCTATCACTTTGAGCCAGGTAGCCCCAAGGACGGAGTCACCTTGGTAGTTCCATTGGCGCAATTAAATCAAGTCGATGGTCGCCGCTGCGAATGGCTTGTGCCGGGAATGTGTGAAGAAAAGATTTTGCTGCTCCTTAAAACCTTGCCCCAAAAGTTGCGACGTCACTGCGTGCCATTACCGGATTACGCCAAATCGTATTTGGAGCGAAAGCTTGAAGCAAAGCAATTTGGTGTCGGTGATTTTATGGATAGCTTGATTGAAGATATCCGCCAAGAGCGTGGACTGGAAATTAAGCGCACTGACTTTAGGCCCGAAGCTTTGCCTTTGCATTCCTCTATGAACTTTCGCCTGATAGATGAGCATGGTCGACAGCTAGAGGTCGAGCGCAATTTAGTGCGCCTACGATCTGAATATGGCCAGACTGCACGTTCAGCTTTCCAAGTGGTTGCCCAGGAGGTGGCGCAGACCGAGTTGGGTATTGAGCCCACCAAGACTGCGCCCACCAATGTCAAGGCAGAGGGCGGTGATCAAGCCCGTAAGGTTGAGCAGGGCGGCTATCGTGCCTGGGAGTTTGGCGAGTTGCCTGAAACTCTAGAAATTCAAAAAGGTAATAAAACACTATTTGGCTATCCTGCTTTAATTGATCGCGGAGACTATTGCGATCTGGAAGTATTTGATGATTTAGTGGAAGCGCGCAAACAGCATGTGCTGGGATTGCGACGGTTATTTGCCCTGGGCAATAAAGACACCATTAAGGCATTACAAAAACAATTGCCAGGCCTAAGAGAATTGGGATTGCTATTTATCAATGTGGGCTCTGTCGACAATCTGATTGAGCAAATTCTCAATCTGTCGATTGAGCGGGCTTTTATGACTGAGCCATTACCCAATACCGCAGAGCAATTTTCAGAAAGAATGCAGGCCGGTAAGCCACGATTGGCATTAATTGCACAAGAAGTGGCGCGACATGCCCTAAGCGCACTCCAGGCCTATGCAGATTTGCAGAAGAAATTGGCCCAAGCCAAAGCAGCTTCACCTAGTGCGTATGCGGATATCCAATCTCAAGTTCAGGGATTGATCTTTCCTAAATTTGTGGCAGAGATTCCATATGCTCAGTTAGTGCATTTACCACGCTATCTTAAGGCAGTGGCAATGCGGATCGACAAGATGCGATCCAACCCTGCCCGGGATGCGCAATGTCAAAAAGATTGGGAATCGGTTGCAAGACCATGGCAAAAACGGATGCAGGGTGCCAAGGGATCTGCTGCTTATGCGATGGCAGATGACCAGGCGTTGACGGATTTTCGCTGGCAACTGGAAGAGCTCAGGGTCGCTTTGTATGCTCAGGAGCTTAAAACCCCGACTCCAATGTCCTTGAAGCGCCTGGAAAAAGTTTTGGCTAGTTTGCGCTAGGTCAAATCCACCCTGATTTAAGGGTATTTCGCCTATTTGCATTGCTTACAATGTGGGTATGTATACAAATACCCAGTTCAGCAGTTTTCGCCTCTTCGCCATATCTGCTGTTTTAGCGCTACTCAGTTTCCCCCATTTGGCAATTTCTCAAACAGCAAGTGCGCCAGCTGTTGCCCTATCAAACCAACCAAAGTTGGCCGTGATTCTGAATTCGGGCTCCGCTTCGGTGAGTTTGATTGACATGACTACGCACCAAGTCACTAAAACGATTCCAGTTGGTAAAGAGCCGCATCACCTCATGATGACGCCAGATCAGAAAACCTTGCTGATTGCCAATGCCGCTGGCAATGATGTGGTCCTCATGAATCCAGTTAGCGGTGAAATCACTGGTAAGGTGCCTAACATCATCGATCCATATCAGATTGGCTACTCACCGAATCACAAATGGTTTGTTGCTAATGGCAATCGCTTAGATCGTGTCGATATTTACGCAGCCAATGGCGCTGATCTGAAGTTGGCTAAAACTGTTAAGTTAGCAAAAACACCAAGTCATATTGCATTTACTTCCGATAGCAAAATTGCGTTCATTACTTTGCAGGACTCTAGTGAGCTCGCAGCAATTGATTTAGAAACACAAAATGTGCTTTGGGTGATGCCCACTGGAAAAGTACCCGCCGGTTTATGGATGACCCCGGGCGATCAATACTTATTAGTTGGTATTACGGGTGAGGACAATGTCCAGGTCATCGATTGGAAGAATCGCAAAGAAGTGAAGCGGATCTTTACAGGGAAGGGCGCACACAACTTCCGCCCGCTTGGGGATAAGAAGCATGTATTCGTGAGTAATCGCATCGCTTCCACCATTAGCTTGATTAATATGCAGACTTTAGAAAAAGTGGCCGACATTACCGGCTTGCCTTCAGGTCCAGATGATATGGAAATCACGCCAGATGGCAAAACGATGTGGGTGACATTTCGTTTTGCTAAAAAGGTGGGGGTGATTGATATTCCTTCCATGAAATTAGTGGAAGTCATTCCAGTGGGTAAATCTCCTCATGGCGTTTTCTTTTACCCAAGGGCATCTTGGGAATAAGCGCATGAATAGCAAGCATCTCATTTGCTTTACAGCCGCGCTGATGCTCGGCTGTTTTTCATTTGGCAGTCAGGCTCAAACTGCCAGCTGCAATAAAACGGTGTATTTGACGTTTGATACTGGCAATATGTCGGTGGCTCATAAAGTGGATGAGATCCTCAGGCGCCAGTCCGTCAAGGCCACCTTTTTTCTAGCGAATGAAAAAACCTATCGTGGTGACTATGCCTTAGAAGATTCTTGGAAGCCGTTTTGGCAGCAACTGGCTAAAGAGGGCCATCACTTTGGTAGTCATACCTATGATCATGATTACTTTGTGAAGGATGGACCCAAAGGCCAAGTCTTTGAAAAGCCCCAATTTGGTCCTAAAGCAGGGGAGACCATTTTGTATAACGAAGCGGCGATGTGCAAACAGATTCGCAGGGTAGATCAGCGCTTTCAGGAGATGACAAACCAAGCCTTGCAAAAGATATGGCGTGCTCCGGGGGGTAAAACTTCACCCACCTTGATTCGGATCGGTGATATGTGCGGTTATCAGCACATCGGCTGGGCGCCAGCAGGATTTTTAGGGGATGAACTCAATTCAGATAAGCATCCAAATAGCGTGCTACTGGATCAAGCGAGTCGCAATATCAAGGATGGCGACATTACGATGGCGCATCTGGGTATTTGGTCCAGAAAGGATCCTTGGGCGCCTGCAGTCTTGGAGCAGCTCATTATCAATTTAAAGCAGCGCGGCTTCTGCTTTGGGGTATTGCCCAGCGGCAGCCAAAATTCTGCAGATCAGTCAAAATAAAGCATGGATTTCGCCCAGATCACTTCTGCTACAGCCGCCGCATACGGTAGCGCTCAAGAGTGGCTCTTCTCCAATATCGTTGGGCCGGTTCTCTACCAGCTCGATTTGATGTCTTGGGCTGAAGACGCATTTGATGGGGTGGATTGGTTTTTATTTGGTTGTATCCAAATATTTTTAATTGTGGTGGTACTGCGTACTTGGGAGCGCTTTAATCCAGCCGAAATGCAAGAGCATTTCTCAAAAGCCAGCAGGGCAGATGTGTTCTATACCTTGTTTCATCGTCTGGGTATTTTTCATGGGCTGATTTTTATTGCATTGTCAGGATTCTTTTTTGAAATCGACTCTGTCTTGCATGACTTTCGTTTTGATCGCTTCAATGTCGAAAACTGGTGGCCCGGTATCACTTCGATTCCAGTAGTGAGTTTTTTCCTGTATCTCGTCTTATTGGATTTTGTCGATTACTGGTATCACCGGGCATCCCACGCTTTTAACTGGTGGTGGCAATTGCATGCTTTGCATCATAGCCAAACCGTGATGACCGCATGGTCAGATAACCGCAATCATCTTTTGGATGATGTGATGCGTGCCTGCGTGATGGCATTTTTTGCATTGTTGTTTGGCGTATCGCCAGGTCAATTTATTGCCTTAGTCGCTTTGAGTCAATTTATTCAAAGCTGGCAGCATGCCAATATCAAAGTCCATTTAGGTCCTGCTCGATATCTTTTGATATCTCCTTTGTATCATCGTATGCACCATGCAGTAGGGTATGGCCATGAAGCTCAAGGTAAGCCCGGCGTATTGGGCGGCTGTAATTTTGGCATCTTATTTCCCTGGTGGGACATGGCATTTCAGACCGCTATTTTCCCCAAGGCGGTCTATCCAACAGGCGTGAGGGATTTGAACGTTTCGCAAAATGTCATTACCCAGCAATGGCAGGGTTTAAAGCACGCATTCAAAGAGTTGTTACCAAAGTAACCATGCCATTAGGCATGCAATAGGAGTGTTATGGTCGGTTTACCGCAAATGTTTAGATCGTTTGGACTCGCCTTGGTGGGGACCATGCATCCTCGGATGTTGTGGCTCAGTTTGCGCCCATTTCTGATCGTCTCCATCTTATGGGGTTGCCTCATATGGTTGACTTGGACTCCAGCACTCGAAGCATTGAGTGTTTTTCTAACGACCTCCGTGTTCACTAGCTGGATTCAAGAGGGCTTGATTTGGGCTGGCTTTGAAAATGCGCGAGCATGGATAGCGCCACTCTTTTTTGTCATGCTGATTATTCCCTTAATCACGATTAGCTTGCTTGTACTCGTTGCCTTTTCAACGGTACCTGCCATTGTGAACATAGTGGCTAGGCAGGCGGCTTATCAGCACTTAGAGCGCAGGCGAGGTGGCAGCTTTATCGGCAGCTTAATCTACACCTTATGGTCTGCTCTCATCTGTTTGGCGCTGGTCATGCTTACGTTGCCAGTGTGGTGGGTACCCCCGCTGGTTGCTGTATTGCCGCCATTGCTATGGGGCTGGTTAACGATGCGCTTAATGTCTTATGACGTCCTGGCGAAACATGCCAGTGCGCAAGAGCGCGATCTCTTATTGGCGCAATATCGTTGGCCATTGCTCACTATGGGAATCATTTCTGGAATGCTTGGAGCTGTGCCAACATTCTTCTGGGCAACTTCAGCATTGGCTTTGGTTTTATTTCCCATCGTCAGTTTTGTTGCTCTGTGGGTTTACTCTCTCATCTTTGTATTTGCAGCATTATGGTTTAGTCATTTTTTATTGGATGCACTCAAAACACTCAGACAAGAAGAGTTAGATAAATCACTCACAGTCGAAACACGCGTTATTGATCCGGAGCTTCCCTATCATGGTTGATGCAGTCAAAAAAGTAGTAATCGATGAACCGGCGCAAGAGAGCAGGGCTGCACGACGCTTTGGCTTGATCGTCATTGGCGATGAAATCCTCTCGGGGCGCCGTCAAGATAAACACATGAGTAAGTTAATTGAGCTGCTCAATGAGCGCGGTTTAAGTCTGTCCTGGGCAAAGTATGTTGCTGACGATCCAGAGCAAATTACGGCGACCTTAAAAGAAAGTTTTGCCAGCGGAGATGTGGTGTTTAGTACTGGCGGTATTGGCGCAACCCCGGATGATCACACACGTCAATGTGCGGCACTCGCATTAGGTACTAAAGCAGAATTGCATCCTACTGCGCAAGAGTTGATAGCAGGGCGCATTCAGTCCATGGCGGAGGGAGATCCAATCAAGGCGGATTTAAATACTCCAGAGAATCAGCATCGCTTCAAGATGGGTGAGTTCCCGATTGGAAGCGACATCATTCCCAATCCCTACAACCAGATTCCTGGATTTCGGATTCGCGAGCACCATTTTGTTCCCGGCTTTCCGGTAATGGCTGCGCCGATGATGGCGTGGTGCCTGGATACCCACTACCAGGAGCTCTTTCATCAGGAAAACTGGGCTGAGCAAAGTTTCATCGTGCCTAAGGGGATTGAATCGACTTTGACGCCCTTGATGGAGCGTATAGAGGCTAATTTCCCTGGGGTGAAGGTCTTTAGTCTGCCCTCCGTTGGTGACGCTAGCAAAGGCGGTGTTTATGCTCAAAGACACATTGAATTGGGCATCAAAGGGAACGCCAACCTGCTGGAAAGCGCCTGGATTGCCCTAAGAGCGGGCACCCAGGAGCTTGGTTACGAAATTCACGATATCGCCTAATCCTATATTGCACTAAAAAGGTGCAATATAGGTATTTTTTGGTAGAAAGCAGGGGAATCGGGCACTTAAACAGTGCAATAATGGCTATTCCCCGATGTTTGCTTCAGTAAATTACATACATCCGTTAGGCATGTTTGATGCCTGGAATGAACAAGGGTGTATGCCTTAAGTTTGAATTCCGAGTTTAGTTAATAGAGGAGATTTGCATGACGAAGACCGTCGCTGATGTGATGAAGTTAGTTAAAGAGAAAGAATGTACTTTCGTTGATTTCCGCTTTGTAGATACAAAGGGTAAAGAGCAGCACACAACAGTACCTATTTCTGCATTTGACGAAGACAAGTTTGAGAGCGGTCATGCATTTGACGGCTCTTCTATTGCTGGTTGGAAGGGTATTGAAGCTTCTGACATGTTGCTCAAACCAGATCCAACAGCTGCTTACATTGATCCATTCTATGAAGAGCCAACATTGGTGTTGACTTGTGATGTGATCGAGCCAGCAGATGGCAAAGGTTATGACCGCGATCCACGCTCTATTGCAAAACGTGCTGAAGCATATTTGAAGAGCACCGGTCTTGGTGACGCTGCTTACTTTGGCCCAGAGCCAGAGTTCTTTGTATTTGACGGCGTTCGCTGGGGTGCTGATATGCAGGGTTGCTTCGTGAAGATTGATTCCGAAGAGGCTCCATGGTCATCAGGCGCTGAAATCGAAGGCGGCAATACTGGCCACCGTCCAGGTAAAAAGGGCGGTTACTTCCCAGTAGCTCCTGTAGATACTTTCCAAGATATGCGTTCTGAAATGTGCTTGATTCTCGAATCATTGGGCATTCCAGTTGAAGTTCACCACCATGAAGTTGCTGGTCAAGGCCAAAACGAATTGGGTACCAAGTTCAGCACATTAGTACAGCGTGCTGACTGGACTATCTGGCAGAAGTATGTCATTCAAAACGTAGCGCACGCTTATGGCAAGACAGCCACTTTCATGCCTAAGCCAGTAGTTGGTGATAACGGTTCTGGTATGCACGTTCACCAATCCGTTTGGAAGAACGGCGAGAACTTGTTTGCTGGTAACGGCTACGCAGGTTTGTCAGAGTTCGCATTGTTCTACATTGGCGGCATCATTAAGCACGCTAAAGCATTGAACGCGATTACCAACCCAGGTACAAACTCATACAAGCGTTTGGTTCCAGGCTTTGAGGCTCCAGTGAAGTTGGCCTACTCAGCACGTAACCGTTCTGCTTCTATCCGTATTCCACACGTTTCAAATCCTAAGGGTCGTCGTATCGAAACTCGCTTCCCAGATCCATTGGCAAACCCATACTTGGCATTCTCTGCCTTGTTGATGGCTGGTTTGGATGGTGTTCAGAACAAGATTCATCCTGGCGATGCTGCGGATAAGAACTTGTATGACTTACCACCAGAAGAAGATGCAAAGATCCCAACCGTTTGCGCAAGCTTGGAAGAGGCATTGGATGCATTGAAGAAAGATCACGAGTTCTTGACTCGCGGTGGTGTATTCACTGAATCCATGATTGATGCATATATCAATTTGAAGATGGAAGATGTCACACGTTTCCGTATGACAACTCATCCAATCGAATTTGATATGTACTACTCCCTGTAAGCGAAGGAGAGAACTTGAGCGCAGGTTTGTTGCGCAATTCGTTCAAGGGAGCAGCTTCGGCTGCTCCTTTTTTTCCGACATTGCTCGATCAGATGCCCAATGCCATCGTGGTTTTTGAGGCTGAGAACCAACAATTGGTTTATGTGAATCCCGCTGCGGAGTCAGCGTTAGATCTTTCACGTAAGTCACTTGAGGGTCAATCTGTGCACGATTTATTTGGGGACAACGAAGCGCTCAATTCTATGATTAGCGAAGTGAAGCTGGGTCATGTCATGGCGCAGCGCCAAGAAATGGTCCTACATTCATTGCCCGGCAGTATTCATCAAGATTCCATTCCGGCCCACGTAGTAGTGGCCTCCTTGGAGGATCCTGCTTTGATTATGATGGAGTGGTTTCCGATTGATCAGCAGCTTCGTAGTGAGCGTGATGAGCGCGTCACACAACAAGTAGAGGCTAATAAGCAGTTGATGCGCAATCTTGCGCACGAGATCAAGAACCCGTTGGGCGGCATTCGTGGAGCTGCTCAATTACTGGAGTTTGAATTACCTGAGAAAGGTTTGCGTGAATATACGCAAGTCATTATTAAGGAATCTGATCGTCTGCAGACTCTCGTCGATCGACTCTTAGCTCCACATCGCAAGGCTCATGTGATTGAAGCCTTTAATGTGCATGAAGCCTTAGAACGTGTGCGCAGTTTGGTGTTAGCTGAGTTTCCCAAAGGGTTACGCATTATTCGCAACTATGACACTAGCTTGCCTGATGTATTAGGGGATCGCGAACAATTGATTCAGGCGGTCCTCAACATTGTGCATAACGCAGCTCAAGCACTTTCAGAAGAAATTGCTCAGGGCATTGCGCAGATTGAATTGAAAACTCGGGTTGCCCGATCCGTCACCATCGCTAAGCATCGCTATAAGTTAGCCATGGATTTGCATGTGATCGATAACGGCCCTGGTATTCCAAAGGAAATTATTGAGCGCATCTTCTTTCCGCTAGTTTCTGGGCGCGAAGGGGGTAGTGGCTTGGGTCTGACCCTAGCGCAAACCTTTGTTCAACAGCATCAGGGCTTTATTGCATGCGATAGCCGCCCTGGCCGCACCGATTTTCATATACAAATTCCATACCGCACGCAGGAGAAAACATCATGAAACCAATTTGGATCGTCGACGATGACCAATCGATTCGTTGGGTCTTGGAAAAGGCATTAGCGCGGGAGAATATTCCGCACAAGAGCTTCTCCAATCCAAACGACGTGCTCAATGCATTGGAAAAAGATACGCCTCAGGTATTAATCTCGGATATTCGTATGCCCCGTGGTAATGGTTTGGATTTATTGCAGCAAGTTAAAGCGAGTCATCCGAATTTACCAGTCATTATCATGACTGCGTATTCTGATTTGGATTCAGCGGTTTCTTCTTTTCAAGGCGGCGCATTTGAATACCTCACCAAACCTTTTGATGTGGAAAAGGCAGTTGAGTTAATTCATCGCGCAGTTGAGCAGGGTATTCGTAGTGAGTCAGGCGCGAAAGAATTAACCGGTTGGCGTCAAGAGGCCACCGAGATTATTGGTCAGGCACCTGCTATGCAGGAAATTTTCCGTGCCATTGGTCGTTTGGCTCAGTCACATGCCACTGTACTGATTACCGGCGAATCCGGTACAGGTAAAGAGTTGGTTGCGCATGCTTTGCATAAGCACAGCCCACGTGCTAAGGGTCCTTTTGTTTCATTAAGCACCTCAGCAGTACCAAAAGATTTGTTGGAATCAGAGCTGTTTGGTCATGAGCGTGGTGCCTTTCCTGGTGCCCAAACATTGCGTCGTGGACGTTTTGAACAAGCCGATGGCGGAACCTTATTTTTAGGCGAAGTAGGTGATTTGCCATTTGACTTGCAAACTCGCCTATTGCGCGTTCTGACTGATGGCCATTTCTATCGCATCGGCGGGCAAGATCCGATTAAGGCGAATGTCCGCATTATTGCCTCAACTCATCAAAACTTAGAACAGCGCGTTGCCGCTGGCTTGTTCCGCGAAGATTTATTGCATCGTTTGAATGTGATTCGTTTACGCATGCCATCTTTGCGCGAGCGCAGTGAAGATATTGCAATGTTGGCAAGGCACTTTATGCTCTCTTGCGCGAAATCCTTGGGGGTAGAGCCAAAGAAACTCTCCGATGAAGTGCTTAAAGAGATTAGCGCCATGCCTTTTCCAGGTAACGTGCGCCAGCTAGAGAACTTGTGCCACTGGTTAACCGTCATGACGCCAGCAAGCATTATTGGGGTATCTGATTTACCTACAGACATCTTGGCCGAAGCAGGAGAACAGTCGGTAGTGTTGCAAGGCGAGTCAGCGCCTGTAAATCCGGCGTTGGCTAAAGTGGCTGCTGGTGATTGGGAGAGTGGTCTTGGCCGTTTGGCAGTCAAAATGCTGCAAGACGGTGATCAGAATGTCTTTGATGCACTATCCTCTCGTTTTGAGAAGGCGGTATTGCAGGCTGCACTTGAAGTGACTCGCGGACGACGCGTAGAGGCAGCTCAGCGCTTAGGTATTGGGCGTAATACGATTACAAGAAAATTGCAGGAACTGGGGATAGATGACTGATTCAATTCGAATTGCGGCGTGGAATGTGAATTCCTTAAAAGTTCGCCTTCCACACGTACTTCGTTGGCTGCAGGATCAAGAAAAAAAGCAACAACCCATTGATGGCTTGTGCTTGCAAGAGCTTAAGCTGACCGATGATAAGTATCCCCATCAAGAGTTGGAGGCAGCAGGCTACCTAAGCCTTGCCGCTGGCCAAAAGACCTACAACGGCGTGGCGATAATTGTGCGCAAAGCTGCGTTAGCCTCTATCGCCTCAGATGTCGCTACCAGCTTTCTCAAGCCGGTTCGAAATATTCCGCAATTTGAAGATGAGCAGCAGCGTATTCTAGCTGCCACTATTCCATTTGCTGGCATGCAGCCAATCCGATTGGTCTCTGCCTACTTCCCGAATGGACAATCGCCTGATAGCGATAAGTTTGTTTATAAACTGGGTTGGTTAAAAGCCCTCCAAACTTGGTTATCAGAAGAACTTGCACAAACTCAACGTCTAGCGCTTCTTGGAGACTTTAATATTGCTCCGGCTGATGAGGATGTCCACGATCCTAAGGCTTGGGAAGGTCAGAACTTGGTTTCACTACCAGAAAGAAACGCTTTTCAAGAATTGCTAAACCTTGGAATGCACGATTCCTTTAGGATGTTTGAGCAAGCACCTAAGACTTATAGTTGGTGGGATTACCGCATGATGGGCTTTAGAAGAAATGCGGGTATGCGCATCGATCACATCCTATTAAGCGAAGCCCTCAAAGCGCAATGCAGCGCTAGTGTGGTAGATAAAGAGCCAAGAACTTGGGAGCAGCCCTCAGACCATGCCCCGGTGATTGCTACCATTAAAAAATCCTAAGCGGTTCACCCACGCATCCATGATGCCTATTTTGTATTCGTATCGAAGATGTCCTTATGCCATGAGAGCGCGGATGGCTTTGAAGTATGCGGGCATTCAAATTGAGCATCGAGAAATTGAGCTCAGAAATAAACCACGCTCAATGCTCCAAGCATCTCCCAAAGGAACTGTTCCTGTATTGCTCGTTGAAGGTAAGGTCATTGATCAAAGTCTCAACATCATGCACTGGGCCCTTCAGCAATCGGATCCCGATGGATGGAAGGGCGTCGACGAACTGCTTGCTCAAGATTGGATTGAGAAAAATGATGGCCCATTTAAAAGGCTATTAGACCAATACAAATACCCTAATCGCCATCCTGATTTGAACCCCAATGAGGTATTGCAGAGTGCCATACATCTGATGTTAGAGCCCATGGAGCTAACATTACAGACCCACCCTTTTTTAATGGGTGCCAAGCAGACCTGGGTAGACATTGCTATCTTTCCGTTTATTCGGCAGTTCTCAATGGTCAAGCCGGAGCGTTTTCAAGAGCTAGCTCTGCCTGCGCTTCGGGCGTGGCTCCAGCTACATCTTGAATCCGATTTATTTCAGGCGGTGATGGAAAAACATCCAACTTGGTTGGATTGATTCAATGGATAAGGCAAGAGTGATCAATTGCATTGCCGATATTTTTGCTTCTTAGCATCAATAAGGTAGTCAACAAATACCAACAGAGGGTCAAACTGCTTTTCCCCCAGAATTGCAAATTGAAATCCTTTTGGCGCTACTTGATTTGACCCAAACCAGGAATAGGCCGTCATCAAGCGTGAGGTCTTTCCGTTAATGGTTAAATCGACATCCGAGGCGGTACCATTGTTATCGGGATTAACGAGTCGGTATTCAATATTCGTCTTACCGTTGCAATAGACCACCCCCTCTGCCTTCTCCATGGCACTGGCAAACAAGGGGATGCACAAAAGTAGGGCGGTAATAGCTCTCAACATATAAAATACCAATAATTTCAATAATAATCTTCTGTATGAATTTTAAGCGACTAATCCTGTCATGTTTTGCAATATTTAGTATTAGCTCTTGCACTACCTATCGCTATGAGTACATAGCCCCTCCAACGGAGTCGGGTAAAACTTGTGCAACTCAATGCATGACCACAAAGCAGGTTTGTTATAACGCAATGGGACAACAGGCGCAGAATAATGCTAATGCATGCCATCAGCAAAATAATTTTAGCTATCAAGCCTGCGTGAACCGTGCGCAAAGTCATGATGATGTCAAAAAATGTAACCCCAATCCTCAGTATTGCCCAACCAATCCAAATTACTGGCAGTGCGATGAATCTTATAGACAGTGTTTCGCTACTTGTGGCGGCACTGTGAATGTATACAAAAACGAGTAGAGCGAATGAAACTTAAAAATAAAATACTGTTAGTAATTCAAGGATTTTTAATTGCTTTATTGGTTGGCTACGCAAATATAAGTACAGCGGCACCATGTACCCCAGACAGTACCAGCCCATCTAGCGACTGCTCGGATTTATTAATAAATTCAAATGCAGGTGTATTGGTAAATAATTACACTATTAGTGCAACTGGAACCTTTGCGGTAAGAGATACTGCGGGCGGCACTTTTTCGCTATTTACCAATAACGGAACAATCAACTCAGGAACGACGGCTGCAGTTGCGATTGGTACTGCTGTAGGAAATTTTGTGAATAACGGCACGATTCGCAACGGCTTGCCCTCTGCTCCTGTTGGCTCAGGTGGCATCGCTGTTGGCTCAGGCGGATCCATTGTCACCTTGACTAATACAGGATCAATAACACCAACCTCTGGCAATGGAGTTCAGAATCTCGCTGGCGGCTCTATTGATTCAATCATTAATTCAGGAGTAATTGGATCTGGCTCAACTTTTGGTGTAGCAAACGCAGGCACAATCGGCACCATCACCAATACTGGAAGAATTAGTGGTGCAGTAGAAGGTATTCAGAATGGTGGAACCATTGGAGTTATAAACAATTCAAATGGCTCCCTTTTTTATAATGGAAGACTTCCCAGTTCATATAACGTAATCATTAATAGCCCATCTGACTATGGACAAATTCGCCTTCAGACAGGCTCTGGAGCGATGAATTTTGGAATATATGCAGGCTCAACGGTTGCAAAAGGAACTTATGCATCCGTATTGATGTCTAACTTTACATCGACAAATCTCAATAATCTAAGCGGTAATTACAATGGCTTCACGTATAAATTGATTCAAAATTTAAGCAATTGGGATCTTGTGGTTACCGGTGCTTCTACGGCCGATACCCAACAATCCCTTGCCAATACTGCGAAAGTCTTGCAGGGCACGTACACTATCCAAAATGCGGCTCTGGTCAATAGCTTTACCTATGACTGTAATGAGTTTGGCGCTAATAACGTTTGCGTGAGTGCGGGTGGCCGCAATACTGCTGTATCTGCAGCTAACGGATTAAACAACACAAGCGCATTACTGATTGCAGCTTATCGTCCGCATCCTAATTATCGTGTTGGTGCATATGTAGACCAAAATCTTTCGGTGAATAATGCCGGAAGCACTGTTAATCTTGGCAATAACACACCATTAATTGGCTTGTTTGCCGCCTGGAATGAGCGTTTAGATGGCACAGGTGCCGAAGTTAAGGCCTCTACTGCCTACGGTCAAAAGAACACAACCATTACCAGACAAGTGGTAGGTTCCTCGGAAGCTGGCTCTGGCTCATCTCAGTTAAATAGTCAAGGCATCCAATTGGTCGGAAAGTACGGCTTTGGTGTAGTGAAGGACGTTATTGTTTCGCCATACGCAGGCATTCGTTATACCCAGAATAATATGGGTGGATACACAGAAGGGGCATCTAGCTCTGTAACCGCTCCATTAACCTATAGTGCTTTGAATACAAACGCTACAACTGCTTTAGCTGGTGTAGGGGCTTCCTATCAATTTATTCCTCAAGCGCTTGTATTTGCTAGTGCTGGTGTAGAAACTGATACCAATACTTCAAATGGCACTTACTCCGCCACTGGAATAGCTGGCTTAGCCCCAGTGAACTTTAATGCGAATCTAGTAAAAACTCGTGCAACAGCGATGCTTGGTGCAGCCTATGATGTAGTAAAAAATCAGCGACTAGCAATCACTGGAATTTATAGGCAAGAGCCATACCAAGCAATGCAAACTACTACTGTGATGGCAACTTATACGATAGGTCTATAAGGATATAAATTGCTTAAAAAGCCCGCATTCTTGCGGGCTTTTTTATCTTTGATGGGTTATTAAAAAGCACCATCACACTCTTAGGCTAACCCACCATGCCGCAGCAATGCATCAATGCTGGGCTCTCTTCCGCGGAATGCTTTGAAGGATTGAGCAGCAGGGCGACTACCACCCACTTCTAGAATCTCAGTGCGGTATCGCGCGCCAGTTTTTGGATCTAATACTGAGCCAGTCAGTTTTGCAGCTTCCTCAAAAGCAGAATAAGCATCTGCAGAGAGTACTTCCGCCCATTTATAGCTGTAATAGCCTGCGGCATAGCCGCCTGCGAAGATATGACTGAAGGTATTAATCCAGCGAGAAATCTCAGGCTGCGGAATGATGGCATAGGCTTTGGCGATCTCCCTCGTGAGCTCTAGGACAGCTTGGCCTTTGGCATCCTTCGCATCAAAATGAGAGTGCAGGCGCCAATCAGTCAGCGACATCACAATTTGCCGCAGGGTCATCAATCCATTCTGAAAGTTCTTGGCAGCCAGAATTTTTTCAAATAACTTACGTGGCAATGGTTTACCGGTATCGACATGCGCAGTCATTTTTTCTAAGACTTCCCACTCCCAGCAGAAGTTTTCCATAAACTGACTTGGTAATTCAACAGCATCCCATTCAACTCCATTGATGCCTGATACTCCCAGCGCGCCAACTTGCGTCAAGAGGTGATGCAAGCCATGACCACTTTCATGGAAAAGGGTAATGACATCATCGTGGGTGATGGTAGGCTGGCGCAATACGCCATCGACCTTGACCGGTGGAGCAAAGTTACAAACAAGGTACGCAACTGGCACCTGAATTTCTCCGCTAGCAAGCTCTCTGCGGCCGCGAGCATCGTCCATCCATGCGCCACCCCGTTTACTAGGGCGCGCATAAGGATCTAAATAAAAATAAGCAACAGTTTTGCCTGTAACATCCTTTACAGCGAACGATTGCACATCGGCATGCCAGCTTGGCAAGTCTGCTGCCTCAATCTTGACTCCAAATAGCGTTTGAATTACCCCGAATAGGCCATCGAGCACCTTGGGTAAAGGGAAGTATTGTTTAAGTTCATTTTCAGAAAATGCATAGCGTACTTGCTTGAGTCTTTCAGCAGCAAAGGCGGTGTCCCAAGGTTCAACGCCATCCATTAATCCAAGCTCTGTTTTAGCAAAGGCGCAAAGTTCATCCCAATCTCTTTGGGCGAAGGGTTTGGCCTTCTCTGCAAAATTAGTCAAGAAGAGATCTACTTCATCGACGGTGTTGGCCATCTTTGGCGCAAGGCTTAGGGCGGCGTAGTTAGCAAAGCCCAGCATACGCGCCTCTTCATCACGCAAACGCAATTGATCGAGCATGTTTTGGGTGTTATCCCAGGCGATATTGCCTTGTGCATATTGCGGTGCTAGCTCAGATGCGCGGGTGACATAAGCTTCATACATGAGGCGGCGCAGAGTACGATTTTCTGAGTACTGCATCACTGGGTAATAGGACGGGAAGTGCAGGGTAAAAGCCCAGCCGGTCAGGCCTTTTTGCTGCGCTGTATCAGCCGCTGCCGCTTTGACATCGTCTGGCAGGCCTACGAGATCGACCTCATTGGTGATGAGATGCACAAAACCATCGGTTGCATCCAGTACGTGATCAGAGAAGGATTTACCAAGCATAGCCTGCTCATCTTGGATTTGAGAAAAGCGCGCTTTATCGGTATCGCTTAATTCTGCGCCACCCAATCTAAAGTCACGCAAAGAATTCTCAATCACTTTTTTCTGTGCAGTATTGAGTGTAGAAAATTCTGGGCTGTTTTTGAGCAACTTAAATTGTTGGTAGAGCGCCAGGTTTTGACCGAGGCTAGAAAAAAATGCGGTAACCTCAGGCAGCATTTCACCATAGGCGCTTCTGAGCTCAGGCGTATCAGCAACGCCATTGAGATGGGAGATGACGCTCCAAGATCTACCGAGGGATTCAGTAGCGTCCTCTAGTGGCTCTACTAAGGTATTCCAGTTAGCTGGAGTTTGAGGATCAGTAGCAACATCTACAGCGTGTTGTGCATGCTTTAACAAAAACGCTATTGCAGGTTTGATGTGTTCGGGCCGTACGTCTGAGTAAGCGGCAATCCCTCGACCAAAGGTCAGTAGAGGATTGTTTTGTAAATCGAGGGGTAAGGTATTGCAGAGGGATGTAGTCATCCCTCTAGCTTAATGGATCTAGTGCTTGGCTGCTTTTTCAGCAGCTTCCAAAGTATTCATGAGCAGCATCGTGATGGTCATTGGACCAACCCCACCAGGGACCGGGGTAATCCAGCTGGCGACATACTTGGCGGTATCGAAATCTACATCCCCGCAGAGCTTGCCATCAGGCAGGCGGTTGATGCCTACATCAATCACCACAGCACCATTTTTGACCATGTCCCCAGAAACCATCTTTGGTTTACCGGTAGCCACAACCAGGATATCGGCATCTTTGGTGTGGTGCGCTAGATCACGGGTTTTGCTATTGCAAATCGTGACGGTAGCGCCCGCTTGCAACAGCAGCATAGCCATTGGCTTGCCAACGATATTGGAGGCGCCAACAATCACTGCACGAGCGCCACGAATAGGATAGTCAATGCTTTCTAAAATCTTCATGCAGCCATAAGGGGTGCAAGGTTTAAATTCGGGCTGACCTACCATGAGTGCACCTGCATTGGCTACGTGAAAGCCATCCACGTCTTTCTCAGGAGCAATCGCTTCCAGTACACGTTCAGAGGCAATGTGCTCTGGCAAAGGCAGTTGAACCAAAATACCATGAATAGCTGGGTCAGCATTCAAGGTAGCAATGCGAGCCAATAATTCTTCTTCGCCCAATTCTGCAGAATAGCGCTCCAAGACAGAATGAAAGCCCACGTCTTCACAGGCCTTCACTTTATTACGAACATAGACCTGGCTAGCAGGGTTGTCACCCACCACAATGACCGCTAAACCAGGTCTTACACCTTTAGCGGTAACAATGGCGCCACGGGCTGCAATTTCAGCGCGTAGTTTTTTGGAGAGAGCGTTTCCATCAAGTAATTGAGCGGGCATTACAGGGAGCAATTAATTAGGTTGTGGGTCAGATAAGGCAAGGCGGAGGAGGTCGGCAACGGTGTTGACGTTGAGCTTTTCCATGATGTTGGCGCGATGCGCCTCAACTGTCTTAATGGAGATACCTAAGTCATCAGCGATTTGCTTATTCAAGCGCCCAGCCACAATGCGCTCGAGCACTTGGCGCTCACGACCGGTTAACTTGCTCAGCAAGCTTTGGGTAATTTTTCTTTGACTTGCTTGTGAGTAATCTACTCGTGCTTTGGCAAGCATGCGATCGACTAAACCGCACAATTCATTTTCTTTAAACGGCTTCTCAATGAAATCGACAGCACCGCGTTTCATCGTGGAGACAGCCATCGAGACATCGCCGTGACCCGTAATAAAAGCAACTGGCATTGGCAGGTTTTCACTAATGAGGCGCTCTTGTAATTCCAGGCCAGACATGCCGGGCATACGCACATCGAGAATAGCGCAGGAGATAGTAGATTTATCTGTGCTTTGGAGTGATTGTAAAAAACGTTCAGCACTTGCGTGACAGCGCACTACATAACCATTACTTTCTAAAAGCCAGGTGAGCGAATCACGCACTGCTTCATCATCATCGACTACGTAGACAACTTCGGCCTGGTTTGGTTTGGTGTTAGCGCTTAAATTCATATCGGGTCTCGCAAGGTGATTCAATAAGTACGGCTATTAAACGGCCCCTTTAGTTTCCGGGGATTCCAAGGGTAGAAGTATTGTAAAGGTGCAGCCAACCAGCTTGGTATGTTCTGCATCCATCGTATTGGTTGCCCACAGGCGCCCATGATGGGATTCGATGATCGAGCGGCAAATATTCAATCCCATGCCCATACCATCACTTTTGGTACTAAAAAACGGCTCAAACATGCGCTGAGACACGGATTCGGCAATTCCAGCTCCGCCATCGGACACTTGAATGCGCAGCATGGCAGGGAAAATGCTGGTATCTAAATCAGCGCTAATCTTGACTGGGGGTGCAGACCAGCGTGAGGATAGGGGGTAGGCTTCTCGAGTACTATCTAACCCATTCTTTAATAAATTCACCAGCACTTGTAGGATTAGGACGGGATCCAGATCTACATTTGGGAGATTGTCGGCAATATTGGAAGCGATCGATAGGCGATGGCGGTGGGCTTCAATCTCTACCAGACCCACAGCGTCACTAATGATCTCGCTAATGGCAGAAGATTTTCTTTGAGGCTCGCTACGTTTTACAAAACCCCGAATGCGTTGAATGATCGTGCCAGCGCGATGGGCTTGGTCTGATGCTTTTTCGAGTGCCGGCAAAATCTCTTTAGTAAGCGCGGGATCTAAGTTTCCCTCCAAGCGTTTGGCAACACCCATGCAGTAGTTAGAGATGGCCGATAGGGGTTGGTTTAATTCATGCGCTAGTGAAGAAGCCATTTCACCCATCGTGGTTAAACGGCTCGTAAATTGCATGCGCTCTTCTTGTTGGCGCGCTACATCATCCGCCTCTTTACGCATAGTGATATCGGTTGCAATCAGGAGCTGTGCAAGGTGTCCATCTACCCATGGAATAAAGCGGCGGCGTACTTCGTACCATTTATTGCTGCCATCATCCAATTGAATCTCTTCAGACTCAGACTCTTGATATAGGAAAGAGGTCGGAATACCATCGCGCACATAATCCTGCAGATCTTGTGCAATCGTATGTAAGGTATCAATTTTGTTTTCTTGATGCGCTAACTGGAAATGCCCTTTGGAGTCATTCCCAAAATTTTCGCGATAAAAGCGATTGGCGAACAGAAGTTCATCTGTCTCTAGGGATACAACTGATACTGCTGCATCTAGCCCTTCTAAAACGGTGGTGAAGCGCTCTTGTGAGGCCGCTAACTCTTCACGAATTTTCTTTGGCTCGGAGATATCAATTAAGGAAGTGACCCAGCCGGTCTGCTTACCTTTTTCATTGATGAGCGGTGCAATAAAGGTACGCGTCTGAATCAGGGTGCCATCTTTTCTCAAAATGGCGCCTTCAATCCCTTTTTTCATGCTGCTGCTGACCTCTGATTTTAAGGCGCGATTCATCTTATCTACCAATTCATCACGGCGGCTATCTGGCCAGAAAGGGAAGGGTGGCGTAAGACCCATCAGCTCTTTAGCGGTCCAGCCAGTCATCTCGCAGAATGCACGGTTCACATAAGTAATTCGTTTTTGCATATCGTGTGCACGGATTCCCACCGGGGTAGAGTTTTCCATGGCATTACGAAAGTTTGTTTCAGTCCGCAAGTTTGCTTCTGCTTCCTGCCGCACTTGCATCTGCTTTAAGACTGACCACAGACTCCAGATAACGAAGGCGCATAAACCTAATACCACCCCAATGAGCATCCTGAAGGTGAGGTTAGTTGGTGGCGGATATGTGTCAATACGTAAAGTCAAATTTGGACTCAGTACGCCAATATCTAAACTGGTTTGATTGCTAAATGCTCGTTTGGGCGTATCGCGGTCTGATGAGATGGACAGCACGCGATCATTGTCGGTAAGTAAGGTAAAGCGGTAATGTGCCTTGAGCTCGCCTGGAATCACATCCAAGATCCCTTGTGTCGTATACAGGGCGGCCAAAAAGCCAATTACTTCACCGCCAACAATATTTGGGGCAACTTGCCAGAAAATCGTTTTCCGCTCTTTGGCCAGCGGCTCTTCATTGGGAAGATTGAGCGTGATGAATTCACTGAAGGCCGCGCGACCAGTGATACGGCTCAGTTCAATGGCACTCAAAAGACCTGCGTTTGCAGCTTGATCATTTTGGGTTTTACTAATCCAGTCTGTTTTGGCATTGGCGGGAGGCACTGTCCATAGACGCTGATTTTTATCGCTAATCCAAATGACTTTAACGATTTCATGGTTATTAATTACTAGATCATCGGCTTGATCACGCGCCATCAGCATGAGCTTACTATCGTCAGGACTTGCAGCAATTTCCCGATTGATCGTATTTAACGTATCTTGATTGTTGGCAAATCTCAGTTGAATGCGTTGCTTCGCGAATGAGAGCTCTCTATAGAGAGCGGATTCTTGCTGCCCCTTTTCTTGCAAGTGCAGGGTCCCCAAAATAATGCCCATGACCAAGGTAAAGAGAACAATGGCCAATAAAGGGGTGTAAACGAGCCGAAATCCGCGAATTTTGCGGAGCCATTTGAAGGGCTTGATGAGCAAGCTGGGTAAAGCCGTCGATTTCATAGGAATATGGCCCATTTTGCCTTATTGCTGCACATCAATTCGTTTTTTACCGGCCAGCTCGGCATTCTATTTGCACCGCAATAAAATACCACATTATGAGAAATATTATCATTATGTGGAAAATTCCTTGTTTACACCCATATACCTTCCTAGAATGTTGCCTATAGAGTGAGTAATAAATGTTCTAGTACATGTAGTAACTAATGAAGCAATCAATGGAGACAAGTTATGGCTGCAGTTCCAGATCAGGTTTTGGGAAAACAAAATGCACAGGACGCAGATCCTGGTGAAACGCAAGAGTGGTTACAGGCCCTCGATGGTGTTATTCGCAACGAAGGTCCGCAGCGAGCTGCCTACCTCATTGATCAGCAAATTTCACACGCACGTGTCAATGGTGTTGATCAGCCCTTTCATGCTGAAACACCCTACATCAATACGATTCCAGTAGAAAATCAAGCGCGCTTGCCTGGCGATCAAAATGTAGAACACCGTATTCGTTCATACACTCGTTGGAATGCGATGGCCATGGTGTTGCGTGCCAACAAAGACACCAACGTTGGTGGCCATATTTCTTCCTTTCAATCTGCGGCTACTCTGTATGACGTAGGCTTTAATCATTTTTGGCATGCTCCATCTCCTGAGCATGGCGGCGATCTGATTTTTGTACAAGGTCACTCAGCACCTGGCGTATATGCCCGCGCTTATATGTTAGGCCGCTTGGCAGATGAACAGCTAGATAACTTCCGCCAAGAGGTTGGCGGCAAAGGTATCTCATCTTATCCACATCCTTGGTTGATGCCCGATTTCTGGCAATTCCCAACAGTCTCCATGGGTCTTGGCCCAATCATGGCGATTTATCAAGCTCGCTTCATGAAGTACTTAAGAGACCGCGGCTTCATTCAAGAGCAAGGTCGTAAGGTTTGGGCCTTCTTGGGCGACGGTGAAACCGATGAGCCTGAATCCTTGGGTGCGATTGGTATGGCCGGTCGCGAGAAGTTGGATAACTTGATCTTTGTAATTAACTGTAACTTGCAACGTCTTGATGGTCCTGTGCGTGGTAACGGCAAGATTATTCAAGAGCTCGAGAGTGAGTTCCGTGGCGCAGGTTGGAACGTGATTAAAGTGGTTTGGGGTGGTCAGTGGGATGCCCTGTTTGCTCGCGATAAGAAGGGCATCTTGATGCAACGTCTTGGCGAGATTGTTGACGGCCAATACCAGACTATGAAGGCAAAGAATGGTGCTTATGTCCGTGAGACCGTCTTTAACACTCCAGAATTAAAAGCACTGGTAAGCGATTGGAGTGACGAAGAAATTTGGCAACTCAATCGTGGTGGTCATGATCCCCATAAGGTATATGCAGCATTCCATGCGGCGGTGAACCATAAAGATCAGCCAACAGTCATTTTGGCGCACACGATTAAAGGGTATGGCATGGGCGGCTCTGGTGAGGCGATGAATATTGCACACCAAGCCAAGAAAATGAATGCGGATGACGTGCGTCGTTTCCGTGATCGCTTTGAGATCCCTGTAAAAGATGAGCAGCTAGATGAGATGCCTTTGGTGAAGTTTGCTGAGGGTAGTCCTGAGTTGGAATACATGAAGGCGCGTCGTAATGAGTTAGGTGGTTACTTGCCACAGCGTCGTATGAAAGCCGAAAGTTTGCCTGTTCCTGCTTTAGACGCGTTTGCACCATTGCTAGAAGCTACTACAGAGGGTCGTGAGATTTCAACCACAATGGCTTTTGTACGCATGTTGAATACAGTGGTACGCGACAAAGTATTAGGTAAGCGCGTTGTGCCGATCGTTCCGGATGAGTCTCGCACTTTTGGTATGGAGGGTATGTTCCGCCAGTTAGGTATTTGGAATCAATTGGGTCAGCTCTACACACCAGAAGATCATGATCAACTGATGTTCTATAAAGAGGACAAAACGGGTCAGATTTTGCAAGAGGGTATTAATGAAGCAGGCGGCATGTGTGATTGGATTGCTGCAGCAACATCCTACTCAACCCATGGCGTACCGATGTTGCCGTTCTATATTTTCTACTCCATGTTTGGTTTCCAGCGTATTGGTGACTTAGCATGGGCAGCAGGGGATATGCGTAGCCGCGGTTTCTTGCTTGGCGGTACTGCCGGTAGAACGACCTTAAATGGCGAGGGCTTGCAACATGAAGATGGTCATAGCCATCTGTGGAGTGCGGCAGTTCCAAACTGCATTAGCTACGACCCAACTTTTGCATTTGAGTTAGCAGTTGTCATTCAAGACGGTATGCGTCGCATGTTGGAAGTGCAAGAAGACGTCTACTACTACGTCACATTGATGAATGAGAACTATGCACATCCAGCAATGCCTAAAGGTGCCGAAAAGGACATCATTAAGGGCATGTATAAGCTCAAGTCAGTAGGTGATGACAAAGCTAAGCTGCGCGTTCAACTCTTAGGTTCTGGCACGATCTTCCGTGAAGTTATTGAGGCTGCTGAAATGCTCCATAAAGATTGGGGTATTGCATCAGATTTGTGGGGTTGCCCAAGCTTTACTGAGTTGGGTCGTGACTGGAATGCAGTCCATCGCGCCAATTTACTCAATCCTACTGCTGCGCCAACACTGTCTCATGTAGAGAAATGCTTAAAAGATACTAGTGGCCCGATTGTTGCTGCTACTGACTACGTGCGTTTATTTGCTGAACAGATTCGTCCGGCTATCCAGCATATGGGTCGTCGTTACGAAGTATTGGGTACCGATGGTTTTGGTCGTTCCGATACCCGCGAAAAATTACGTGACTTCTTTGAGGTAGATCGTCGCTGGGTAGTAGTAACAGCCTTGAGATCTTTGGTGGATGCAGGTCAACTGGATCGTCAAAAGTTGGCTGAAGCTATTCAGAAGTACGGTATCGACGCCACTAAACCAAACCCAATGACGGTTTAATACGAGAGCTATTCATGAGTCAAATAATCGAAATTAAAGTTCCGGACATTGGTGATTACAAAGATGTTCCTGTGATTGAAGTTCTGGTGAAGCCAGGTGATCAAGTGGAGAAAGAGCAGTCTATTGTTGTGCTTGAGTCCGATAAGGCAACGATGGATGTTCCTTCATCTCACTCTGGTGTGGTGAAAGAGGTCAAAGTTAAAGTTGGAGACAATCTTTCCGAGGGATCGGTGGTGATCACGCTGGAAGAGGGCGCAGCTACTGCAGCCGCTCCTGTTGCTAGCACTCCTACTGCTTCAGTACCAGCACCGGCTGCTACAGGTGGTGCGGCAATTGAAGTTAAAGTTCCGGACATTGGCGATTACAAAGATGTGCCTGTCATTGAAGTTCTGGTGAAGGCAGGCGACAAGGTTGAGAAAGAGCAATCGATTGTGGTGCTCGAATCCGACAAGGCGACGATGGATGTTCCTTCATCTCACTCCGGTGTGGTGAAAGAAGTTAAAGTCAAAGTTGGGGATAACCTTTCCGAGGGATCGGTGGTCGTCATTTTGGAAGCTGGCGCGGCATCATCGGCTTCCGCATCCGCTCCAGCGGTAAGTGCTCCAGCAGCACCAGCAGCCAAAGCAGTAGAGCCTCCTATTCCAAGAGCACCTGCGCCTCCTCCTATTAGTAATACGCCTGCACCAGTCGATACTGCCGTAAGTCATGCTAGCCCTTCAGTGCGTAAGTTCGCACGCGAGCTGGGCGTTACTATCGGGCAAGTCAAAGGTTCTGGTCCAAAAGGCCGCATTACGCAAGAAGACGTGCAAGCTTTTGTAAAAGCGGCAATGAGCGGTGGTGCGGGTAGTCCTGCAGCTGTATCTAGTGGCGGTAGCTTGGGCGGCCTCAATCTTATTCCTTGGCCAAAAGTCGATTTCACAAAATTTGGTGAGATTGAGCGTCAGCCATTAAACCGCATTAAGAAATTGACTGCTGCAAACTTGGGTCGCAACTGGGTCATGATCCCAGCAGTGACTTATCACGAAGATGCAGACATTACTGATTTAGAAGCATTCCGCGTTCTCACAAACAAAGAGAATGAGAAGAAGGGCGTCAAGATCACAATGCTAGCCTTCTTAATGAAAGCTGCAGTGGCCGCATTGAAGAAATATCCTGAGTTCAATAGCTCCTTAGATGGCGATGATTTGATCTTGAAGAAGTACTTCAATATTGGATTTGCTGCAGATACCCCAACTGGTTTGGTGGTACCGGTGATTAAAGATGCCGATAAAAAAGGAATCTTTGAGCTCGCAAAAGAAACATCTGAATTGGCAGCCCTTGCACGTGATGGCAAGTTAAAGCCAGATCAAATGCAGGGCGCCAGTTTCACTATCTCTTCCTTGGGTGGCATCGGTGGAACGTACTTCTCTCCGATTGTGAATGCTCCTGAGGTCGCAATTCTTGGCGTGAGTAAGGCGGCAATGAAGCCGGTTTGGGATGGCAAGCAGTTTGTACCACGCCTCATCTGCCCATTGTCTCTCTCTGCGGATCATCGCGTCATTGATGGTGCTTTGGCTACACGCTTTAATGTGTATATCGCTCAACTCTTAGCCGACTTCCGTCGCGCCAGTCTGTAAGGAGGATATATGGCTAAGCAAAATATCCTCGTTCCTGATATTGGCGACTACTCTAATGTGCCAGTGATTGAGGTATTGATCAAAGTAGGTGATGTTGTTAAAAAAGAGCAGCCTTTATTGGTGCTGGAGTCTGATAAAGCAACCATGGAAGTGCCTGCAGATGCTGCCGGTACGGTTACTAGTATTGCGGTAAAGCTCGGCGACAAAGTGAGCAAGGGTTCTGTGATTGCAGAAATTGAAGCCAGTGCTGGCGCAAGCTCTACACCTGCACCTAAAGCTCCCGCTCCCGCCGCAGCTCCTGCGCCAGCTGCTCTTGCCCCCGCTCCTAAAGCAGGGCAATACGGTGGCAAAGTGGATCATGAGTGTGAAGTATTGGTGCTCGGTGCTGGCCCTGGTGGCTATAGTGCCGCCTTCAGAAGTGCGGATTTGGGTATGAATACGGTTTTAGTAGAGCGTTACCCAACTTTGGGTGGCGTTTGTCTAAACGTAGGTTGCATCCCATCCAAGGCTTTGTTGCACACAACATCTGTGATGGATGAAGTCAAAACGATGGCCAAACATGGCATTACCTTTGGCGCGCCGAAGATTGAAATTGATCAACTGCGCGGCTACAAAGAATCTGTGATCGCAAAGCTAACTGGTGGATTGGCTGGAATGGCTAAGGCACGTAAAGTCAAAGTGGTGCGTGGCCTTGGGAAGTTTCTGGATGCAAACCATATTGAAGTAGAGCTAACCAACGGTACGGGCCAAGACCTTACGGGTCAAAAAGAAGTGGTGCGTTTTCAGAAGGCCATCATTGCTGCAGGTAGTCAGCCAGTGAAGTTACCATTTTTGCCGGAAGATCCGCGCATTGTTGATAGCACTGGCGCTTTATTGCTCAAGAGCATTCCCAAAAGAATGTTGGTGATTGGTGGCGGCATCATTGGTCTAGAAATGGCTACTGTCTACAGCACTCTTGGCTCACGCATTGATATTGCTGAGATGATGGATGGTTTGATGGCTGGTGCCGACCGTGATTTAGAAAAGGTCTGGGAGAAATTTAACGCCGGACGTTTTGAAAAGATCATGCTCAAAACCCGCGCCGCTAAGGCTGAAGCAAAGCCTGATGGCATAGTCGTGAGCTTTGAAGGTGAAAATGCACCTGCTGAGCCACAAACTTACGATCTGGTGTTAGTTGCAGTAGGGCGCACACCCAATGGCAAGAAGATTGATGCCGACAAAGCAGGTGTTCAAGTAGATGAGCGTGGCTTTATCCCGGTGGATAAGCAAATGCGTACCAATGTCCCAAACATTTTTGCTATTGGCGATTTGGTTGGCCAACCCATGTTGGCTCATAAAGCAGTACATGAAGGTCATGTGGCAGCCGAAGCAGCTGCAGGTGAGAAGTCCTATTTTGATGCCAAGCAAATTCCTTCTGTTGCCTATACCGATCCAGAAGTAGCTTGGGCTGGCTTAACAGAAGAGCAGTGTAAGGCACAAGGCATTGCCTATGAAAAAGGATTATTCCCGTGGGCCGCTAGTGGACGTGCGATTGCCAATGGTCGTGACGAGGGATTCACCAAGCTCATTTTTGATGCGAATACCCATCGCATTATTGGTGGCGGTATTGTAGGTACGCATGCCGGTGACTTGATTGGTGAAGTATGTCTTGCGATTGAGATGGGGGCTGATGCGGTAGATATCGGTAAAACAATTCATCCACATCCAACCTTAGCTGAATCAGTAGGCTTGGCGGCGGAAGCAGCCCACGGCCATTGCACTGACTTGCCACCAGTGAAGAAGAAGTCGTAGGTGTGTAGGTCTTCGCTAGACCTCCCAGCATGAAAAAAGCCCCGATATTCGGGGCTTTTTCTTAGATCAATCCTGCGAGTACTGCGTTGATCGCAGTACAACACGACGCAGTACTTATTTTTTCTTGCTTGCTTTACTTGCTGCGCTAGCAGATTTTGTAACCGCTTCTGTTGCAGTATTGATATTGGTTTGTGCCACCTCGACAGCATGCTTCACTGCTTTTTGGCTAGTCTCGTAAACATTATTTGCTGACGCAATCGCTTGTTTGAGAGCTTGTACTGCTACATCAGAACCGGCTGGAGCATTCTTGGTCCACTCTTCAACCAAGGCATTCATTTTCTTCTGTCCTGCCTGAAATTCTTTTTCAGCAGATTTATTAAAGCTGTCTTGCGTCTCATGCGCTAACTCGTAGAGATGACGGCTATAAGAAATAATTTTTTCAGCGATCGGCTGTACGGTTTCTGCTTGATGGGCGAGAAGCTGTTGAATATCTTTGACTTCCAATGCTTTCTTGGCGTTATTTACGCTGTCACTTAAGCTCTGTTTTGCAATGGCAAGATTGAGCTCAACCAATTTCTCAATACTTTGCAGTGCTTGGTTGGTGAGGCCACTCAAGGTCTCTAAATTGGCTTTTTGTGCTGCAGCGATTTGTTCTGGCGTTAAATTCATTTCTATCCCTTTCTGTGGGTGTACTGCCTTGTTCAACTATGAGCCTGTCAATCCTTGAGGTCAACTGCTAATTTAGGTCCCATTATAGGACCCCATGATTGCTATGCATGATGGCAGCAGGGTTTGAAGGGGTAGAAGGGTGATGTGTAGGCGGAGATGCAAAAAAGCCTAAAATCGATGTTTCCATTTAAAAAACTGCATATTTTCAGTAATTTATCCATGAAGCTAGGTCTAGACGACGTTATTGCACCTGTATTTGTGCTGATTTGGAGCACCGGCTTTGTGATTGCGCGTTTGGCAATGCCTTATGTTGAGCCAGCAACCTTTTTGTTTTGGCGCTTTGCGGGCGTCATTGCTGCCATGGCTGCCTTAAGCCTTATTTGGCGTATCAGCTGGCCAAGTTGGTCTCAAATGAAACATATTGCAGTCGCAGGCATCCTGTTGCAGTTTGGTTATTTGCTGGGTGTTTGGTGTGCGGTGCGCTTGGGGATGACCGCAGGGTTGGTGGCCATCATTGTTGGTTTGCAGCCAATATTAACCGCGTGGTTTGCAGCTTGGATTTCTGAAAAGGTTTCACCACGTCAGTGGATAGGCTTATGTTTTGGTTTTGCAGGCGTTGCATTAGTGGTGGCGGAAAAAATTGGATTTGCACATATCCCACTCGTGAGCTATGTGTTGGCATTCATTGCGCTTTTATCGATCACCTTCGGCACTCTGTATCAAAAGAAGTACTGTCCAGTATTTGATTTACGTGCGGGCTCTTCGATTCAGTTTGGCGTATCGGCAGTCCTGTGTTTTTTCTGTATGTACTTTTTTGAATCCGGCGTCATGGTTTGGAATGGTTCCGTGATTGGCGCTCTACTGTGGGCGATCTTCCCGTTGTCCATTGGCTCCATCAGCCTTTTATTTATGATGATTCGTAAAGGCGCCGCCACAAAGGTGACCAGTCTGCTGTATTTGACGCCGCCAACGACGGCATTGATGGCCTGGCTACTATTTGACGAGCCTTTTACGTTCATGATGGCTTTGGGACTCTGTTTGACAATGACGGGGGTGGTGTTGGTGAACGCCCGTCAGACCAATACCGTGGCCACGATCGCGGAATAGGGTGTATTTAGTGGGATGGATTACCCAAGATGGGGCGAATAAATCGGTTTTCGCTTGGGAAATTAATTATCATTCCGTATGTTAAAAGTTTTGGAAGGTATTTTGGGATGCGTTTGAATCGTTTTGGGCTGATGGTCTTTGTTTTTGCTTTTGTCTGGGGTGCAATGAATATTGCGCCAGCAACTGCCGCCAGCAAAGATAAAGACAAACCCAAAAGCACTAAAGTTGTCGTCAAATCTCCTAAAAAGCCTAGAACTGTTCGCGTTACCGTCACCCGCTCCAATGCACCAGAAGTTGCCGCGCCACCATCTTTAGCAACAGCGCTTGGCTTGCGTGGCCAACATGATGATCTCAGCTTAAAGTCCAGTGTAGCAATGGTAGTGAATCAAGACACCAAAGAGGTGTACTTTGAAAAAAATCCCTCAGTCAGCCTGCCTATTGCTTCGATTACTAAACTCATGACTGCGATGGTAGTGTTGGACTCCAAATTGCCATTGAATGAAACCATTGTGATTAATGAAGAGGATGCGCATATTTATAAGCGCTCCCGTTTGGCTGGTGGGACCGTCTTAACGCGAGACGAAGCCTTGCACTTAGCATTGATGTCATCAGAGAACCGCGCCGCGTATACTCTTGGCCGAAATTACCCTGGTGGCGTACCCGCCTTTGTGGATGCCATGAACCGCAAAGCCAAAGAGCTCAACATGGATCATTCTCATTTTGCAGATCCAACTGGTTTGCTTAGTGAGAACGTGGCTTCAGCTGAAGATCTCACACGCATGCTTAACGCTGCGTATCAGTACAAATTAATACGAGAGTATTCCACTTGGCCAGATTTAACGATGGTCATTGCTAAGCGCCCACAAAAATTCTTGAACACAAATCGCTTAGTGCGTTCTGGTGATATGGATATCGGTCTGCAGAAAACAGGTTTTATTAATGCGGCAGGTAAGTGCTTAGTCATGCAAGCCCGCGTGAACAACACGCCTCTCTTGTTGGTCTTCCTAGATTCAGTTGGAACCCAGTCTCGTTTTGCTGATGCCGTCCGCGTGCGAGATTGGTATGAGCGGATGCCTTCTGGGGCACAACCCATTCGTCGCTTGATGTAAGGGTGGGGCTGAGTTAGGCTGAACTGCCTGGCTCAGTGGTCTTGGGTTTGTAGCCCATGCCTTTAGAAATCTGCAAAGCAGTCTCTTGGAGTGAGCGCAGCCAATCTGCCTGAATACGATCGGTTGGTGCGCTCAGTGATAAGCCGGCCACTAGCTTGCCGGTGTCATCCAAAATAGCAGCAGCTATACAACTCACGCCCAGCTCTAATTCTTCATCATCACGGGCATTGCCTACTCTGCGCACGTGATTCAATTCAGATTCTAATTTCGCTAAATCGGTAATACTATTGCGCGTATGGCCCGACAGTCCAGTACGGGTGACATAGGCACGAACTTGATTTGCATCATCGCTCGCCAAGAAGAGCTTGCCAACAGAGGTTAAATGTAAAGGGGCGCGTCCACCAATCGCCCGTACGACTTGCATGCCAGAGCGTTCGCTGTAAGCGCGATCCACATACACAATTTCATCACCTTGCCGCACAGACAGATTAACGGTCTCACCAGTCAGTTTGTGTAGGGTGCGCATCGGCACTTGGGCTGCTTCGCGAACAGATAGTCTGGCTTTGACTAAGTTGCCTAGCTCCAGGAGTTTGAGTCCGAGCCGATAGGTGCCACCATCCCCGCGCTCGACCAATCGGCAGGCAACCATGTCGTTGAGAATGCGATGTGCAGTAGAAGGGTGTAGGCCAGTCTCTTCGGCGAGATTTTTGAGGCTGCAGGATTCTTCATGCAAGGCAAGCGCATCAAGCAAATTCATCATGCGCTCAACGACCTGGATAGCAGTTTTCGCTACTTCTCCAGTGCTTTTAGAGGTTTTGATAGTTTTGCCAGTATTCATGCTGCTTATTGTAGCGATTTCATGCCCCATTGCATATTATGAAATCACATTTTATAAAAATACCTCATCAGCCCTGGTTGGGGCGCAAATCAGGGTAAATCAGCTCAATAGGGTCTAGCGGAGCGCTTTAGCGCATTCATTGACCAAGTCAGGGCCGCGATAGATTAAACCGCTATAGAGCTGCACAAGGCTTGCGCCAGCCACAATCTTTTCCCGGGCATCAGCTCCACTCAGAATGCCTCCAACACCAATGATGGGGAGGGTATTGCCAAGCCTGGCCTTGAGGGCCTTGATGACAATATTGGAGGCAATACGAACAGGGGCGCCTGATAAGCCACCCATTTCTTCTCCATGCTCTAGGCCTTGAACAGCCTCTCGGGAGATGGTGGTGTTGGTGGCAATGACTGCATCAATACCAAACTCCATCAGAAGATCGGCGATGAGATTGACATCAGAGGACTCTAGGTCTGGGGCTATTTTCAAAAAGAGCGGTTTACGTATACCATGGTGATCACTTAAACGTTTTCTGGCTTCGTCTAAATCCACCAACAAAGAGCGCAGCATTTCTTCTCCCTGTAGGGCGCGCAGATTTTGTGTGTTGGGCGAGGAGATGTTGACGGTGATGTAGGAAGCAATTTCATAGACGGCATCCATCGCTAGGACGTAGTCTTTTGCTGCATCCTCGATTGGGGTCGCAGCATTCTTGCCAATATTTAATCCCAATACACCGCCGTTTTGCCAAAATGTGGAGCGGCGAGCGCGGGCAACACAGGCCTCAACGCCATCATTATTAAATCCCATGCGATTAATAATGGCTTGCGCTTGGGGCAGGCGAAACATGCGGGGTTTGGGATTGCCAGGCTGAGGGCGTGGGGTAACAGTACCAATTTCTAAAAAACCAAAACCGAGTGCAGCCAGTGCATCGATATGTTTACCGTCTTTATCGAGTCCAGCAGCTAAGCCCACTGGGTTTGCAAACGTAATGCCGCATAAGGTGTGAGGATCGGCAACCGGTTTGCTAACGAATTTATCTAGCAGCCCCCAACGCTGTGCACGATCTAAATTTGACAGGGTGAGATTGTGGGCTTGCTCGGGGTCAAGGCAAAACAGCCAGGGGCGAAGAAGAGAATAGCGATCGATCATAGCCAGATATTATGAACCAGTCAGTGCCTGCCAATGATCGTCGATTAACCCTTCCATGGGCTGATACTTGATCTTATAAGACATCTTTTCGCTCTCGCGGATGTAGTAGCCTAGATAGAGGTAGGGTAAGTGCAGTACTTTGGCTTGTTCAATTTGCCACAGAATGCTATAGCTTCCAAAGCTTGCTGAAGGGTCGCTCGCATCATAAAAGGTATAGACCGAGGAGATGCCTTGGTCAAGGATGTCGATCATGCTAACCATGCGTAAGCGGCCAGGGTGCGTATCCTGCGCACCATCCCGAAACTCCACGATGCGGGAGTTCACGCGACTTTGCAGCAGAAATTGCATGTACTGATCTTGATCGTCGCTATCCATGTCACCACCAGAGTGGCGATCGTTTTGATAGCGTTGATATAGCTGATAGTGCTCTTCTTGATAGCCGAGGTTTAAAACAAAGGCTTCTAGATTGCTATGTTTTTTCCAGGCGCGTCGCTGGCTACGTGTGGGAATAAATTGATTCACGAGAATGCGTGTCGCTATACAGGCTTTGCATTCATCACAGTAGGGGCGGTAGGTATATAAACCGCTCCGACGAAATCCGGCATTTAATAATTCACTATAGATATCAGCATTGATTAAATGCGATGGTGTGGCCACTTGCGAGCGTGCGGTTTTATTTGGCAGATAGCTACAGGCATAAGGCGCAGTTGCATAAAACTGAAGTGCGGTTAAGGGAAGCTCTTTAAGCCGGGTCATAGCCAGTGGGTCAAAATATGTTTATCGAAATTCCAAGGTTTCTCTATATTAGTTTGATTTAGAGAGATTTGCAGCTGCTCTAGGAAGCTTTGCCTGCCAATTGGTGCAGCCCCTAAAGAGTGGAGGTGTGCGGTTTCTTGTTGGCAATCAATCATGCTGACATGATTGCGGCTGCACCAGGCACTTAAGGCGGCCAAGGCAATCTTGGAAGCGTTTGGTTTGCGGCTAAACATCGATTCCCCAAACACCATTCCCCCTAAAGCAACGCAATAGAGTCCACCAATCAATTGTCCGTTTTCGATGACAGCAATGCTATGAGCATGTCCCTGCTCATGAATCGCAGTATAAGCATCCATGATTTCATGGGTGATCCAGGTGCCATCTTGGTCTTTTCGAGTGCTAGTTGCACAAGCGCGAATCACCTGAGGAAAATCGATATCCACTTGAATTTGGGAATGTGCATCCCGACAAAAAAGACGAATATTTTTTCGCAGAGATTCACTGCATTTGAAATTTTCAGGCTTCAGTGTCATGCGGGGGTCAGGTGACCACCACAAAACAGGCTGCTTATCGGAATACCAGGGAAAGATGCCGAGGCGATACGCCTTTACAAGTTGCCCAGGATAAATGCGCTCGCTAACGGCAATAAGTCCTGGCACGTTGGGATCTGGATCGACTTCAGACAAGGGGTTTGGAAAAAGGTCCTGCGGCCCCAACCAAGGAATTTGACTCATCTTGCGAAATTAAATTCTCTCTGAGGGCAGTACGTCACGGCTGCGCACGTGAAACTCGCCATTGAGGACACCAGCTGCGCGATCTGCAAAAAACCACTCCAGAGTTTGCTTGACGGTAGGAAAGGCTAGCTCGTTCCAGGGTATTTCAGATTCATGAAAGAGTGCTACCTCTAAACTCTCTTCTCCTGCAGCAAAGGTAGGAGTAGGCATCTTGGCCAAATAAAACAGGTGCACTTGTTCTGCATGTGGAACATTGAGCAAGGAGTAGAGTGGTCCAATCTCTACATGCGCACCGGCTTCTTCTAGCGTTTCTCTAGCCGCACCGTGACTAGTGCTTTCACCAAGCTCCATAAAGCCGGCGGGCAGAGTCCAGAAGCCATGACGCGGCTCAATGGCGCGACGACACAGTAATACTTGTTCGCCATACACCGGAATGCTGCCAACTACATTGCGGGGGTTTTGATAATGAATAGCTCCGCAGGATTCGCAGACATAGCGCAGACGCGAATCATCTGTTGGAATTTTTAGTGTTAGGGTTGTGGCACAGTTAGAGCAATACTTCATGCGGTCTTTCTGAAAAAGGCTTTCATCGCTCCACGGAGAGCATTGCTAAGCATAATCTCTTGTGCGTTGGTGACATCGGAAATAGTCAGGTTGGCTTCGCGGGCATTCATCTGGGGGTCAGCTAGCAAAGCAGCCCGCATCACCCCAGGAAGAAGTCCGGCTGAAAGCGGTGGCGTCAGCCATTCCGAGCTTCCTTTTGGCAAAATAAAAATACTCGTTCTGCCACCTTCAGTCACAAACCCTTGTTCATTGGTAAAGAGGGCGTCAAAGCCGCCCCGTTCTGTTGCTGTTTGCCAGGCGAGATCATAAATACTGCGTGTAGTAACTTTGTGCCGCAATAGCGGATCGCCAGAATGCATGGTGCAATTCATAGGCAAAATATCTTTTGCCCAAAAGATTTCCACGGGTTCATGGACTGCATGAAGTGCACCGGTGCTGGTTGTCAATTCACCGCTTGGAGATAAATCTAAACGCAAACGATAATCAGCATTTGCATCAAGGGTGCTGCACGCAGCTAGAACGCAGCTCAATGCTGAACTAGGATCAAATGGAATTCTCAATGCCGTAGCAGAGGAGGCCATGCGATGGAGATGTTGTTCCACCCGCTGGGGTAGACCCATATGAATTGCGATCGTTTCAAACAAGCCGGTTGCGCTCGGTAGATCTATTAAAAATGCAGATTTAATTTGACACTCTTCCCATTCTTCAGAGGCATTCGAGTCAATCGTAATACCAGCACCAATGCCTAAGGTAAAGAAACTCTCACTGGTATGGAGATCTTCTTCGATCTCAACCGTTCTAATGGGAACGCTCAGCGCAAAGTCCCCATCGGGGTCTAGCCACCCCAAGGCGCCGCAATAATAGCCACGATTCATGGGCTCTAGCTCCTGAATAATTTCCATGCTGCGTTTTTTGGGAGCGCCGGTGACTGAGCCACACGGAAATATGGCGTTCAAAATCTCTTCGAGTCCGACCTTGGGCTTAATCTTTCCTTGAACCGTGGAAGTCATCTGTAATACATCACCATGTCTTGCTACAGAAAATAGGCTAGGGACGGTTACAGAATTCGGTAAAGAGATGCGGCTTAAATCATTGCGCAGTAAATCCACAATCATGACATTTTCAGCTTGATTCTTGGGATCGTCAGATAGTGCGCTGGCTGATTGCGCCAAGGCACTTGCTGTGCCTTTCATGGGCATCGCTGTAAGAAGATCGCCATGGCGTTCTATAAACAGTTCAGGTGATTGCGAGAGTAGATAGCGTGATTGGTGTGCAATGAAGGCGCCATATCTGCCGGGCTGCCGATTTCGTAAGCGGGCATAGAGTGCTAAGGGCGCACCATAGGTCTGGCCACAGATCCGATAGGTGTGATTAATTTGGTAGGTATCGCCAGCGCGAATATATTCTGCAATTGCCTCGAGATCTCGCGTAAATTGCGCTGCAGTTATAGACTCCTCAAGATCCAGTACGCCTGCATCACGGTGCGGGGGTTCCAGTTTCTCTAGTTCTTGCGCGATCAAAGCGTCAACTTCGGCTTTGGATAAGCGCTTGAAATCTTGAAAGGACCATGCCTCAATAAGTGGATGATGGTGTTTGCCTTCTAAAGGCCGCTGACTTAAGTGATGAATGGATCTACCAAGTTCGTAGGCAAAAGCAGATACAAGGTATTGGCCATCACCAAGCGCCTCGGCAATTTCTGCTAAACAGCGCGAGATTTCTTGTCGATCTTGGTTTGCATCGCCGCTCGGTAACAAGCACCAATAGCGTATGGGATTTTCATAGAGGCGACTGCTAGGATTGGCCGCAGTGCTTTGCGCATCATCGAGCAAAATCATTGCGGCTTATCCCAAGCTATTGAATCGTCTCGTTGCACTCAGGCGTCTAGGGGCTTATTTGAGAATCGTAGCAGATTCAATGGTGACAGTCTTGGTCGGAACATCCGCCATTCTGCCCATACGTGGAGCTGGAGCAACCATCGTTGGGACCTTGCGAATCGCATCAATCGTTTGTGTTCCAGAGATTACTTTGCCAAACACGGTATAGCCATTACCCATAGCATTGGGGTAATCGAGTGCTTGGTTATTATTCACATTAATAAAAAACTGTGAAGTCGCAGAATCAGGATCGGAAGTGCGCGCCATCGCGATGGTGTAGACATTGTTTTTCAGACCATTTTGCGCCTCTGAAACGATAGGCCCATCTGTTGGTTTTTGCACAAGATCCGGTGTAAAGCCGCCACCCTGGATCATGAAGCCATCAATGACGCGATGAAAAATAGTCCCGTTATAAAAACCACTTTTTACATAATTTAAAAAGTTTGCCGTTGTCTTAGGCGCCCTTACATCATCAAGCTCCACCACAAAATTGCCCATGGTAGTTTTAAATTCGACTTTTGGCCCAGCAAAAGCGATTTCGCATGCGAAACAGCTAGCAATGAGGATGAGGCTGGCGATGAGCTTACGCATAAAGACTCCTGTAGTACAGATTGTTAGAGGTGACTCATTGTATTGCTCAATCAGGCATGTGTGCAGCAGAGGGGCTAGGGTATTAAGCCATTTGGAACCTTGGCTGCGTAGGCGTATGAGGACTCATCAAACATCCCAGGCCTTGCCAGGTAGTCTATAACCCAGTCTATCGTATCTACACCCCAGAAGCAGTGCTCATGAACAACGAGCGCAGGCACACCAAAGGCACCTTGTGATTTTGCTAAATTGGTATTGGCAATGAGCTGCGCCTTGACGTTCACATCATCGGGTTTAGCGGTATCAGCGGGTAAGTTAAGGTAGCTACAAAATTCTGACCAGGATAAGTTGGGGTCTTTCCCTTCTAGCCAAATGTAATCAAAAGCGCGCTCAACCATAGACCAGTCCGCATTCATCTGAACTAGTAGACGTTGTGGCGCAACCGTCATAAAGGGATGGTGCTCCGGAAAACGAAACGGGATCCCTAGTTTTTCTGCTTGCCACACACAAAATTGATAGGTATGAGGACGTTTTGCAGCGATCTCACCTGGACCTTTGTTCTCAGTGGCTCGCAATAGGCCGCCCAATAAAATGGGTACAGGGCTGATATCTAATGTTGCCTCTAAGCGTTTTCTTTGCTTGATATACAAATAGGCAAATGGAGAAACAATGTCAAAGTAAAAAGTGGCCGGCAGCTTTGCACTCATGATGATTACTTTTGGCGATGCTCGTCATCGAGCTTGCGTAAAAAGGCCATTTTTTCTTTGATCTGGCCCTCTAAACCACGCTCCACTGGCTCATACCAGTGAGGTTTGACCATCCCCTCGGGCAAGTACGATTCGCCGGCAGCGTAGCCATGCGGTTCGTCATGCGCATAGCGATATTCTTTGCCATGACCCAACTCCTTCATGAGTTTAGTGGGCGCATTTCGTAAGTGATTGGGTACGGGTTTCGATTGATCGTTGGCAACATAGGCGCGAGCAGCATTAAATGCCTTGTAGCTTGCATTGCTCTTGGATGCGACCGCTAAATAGACCACCGCTTGACCTAACGCGAGCTCCCCTTCAGGTGAGCCCAGTCTTTCAAAGGTGAGTGCGGCATCATTGGCAAGCTGCATTGCGCGAGGATCGGCAAGGCCAATGTCTTCCCAGGCCATGCGAATAATGCGGCGCGCAAGATAGCGTGGATCGGCGCCGCCGTCTAGCATGCGGCAAAACCAGTACAAAGCAGCATCGGGATCTGAGCCTCGCACAGACTTGTGTAATGCCGAGATCTGATCGTAAAACTGATCCCCGCCTTTATCAAAGCGACGGGCTTGAACTGTTAAGGCATTTTCAATAAATGCTTGATCAACGGTTTGCACCTCTGCGCCTGGGGTGAGGACGGCATTACGAACTTGTTCTACTAAATTGAGTAAGCGACGTGCATCACCATCAGCGTTATTAATCAAAACATCTATTGCCGCAGGTTCAAATTGCACATTGGGCATGGTGTATTGCTGTGCGCGATCAAATAACTGTTTGAGTTCTGCAGCAGTCAGCGATTTGAGAACATAAACCTGTGCACGGGAGAGTAGCGCAGAGTTCACTTCAAAAGAAGGGTTCTCCGTGGTAGCTCCAATGAACGTAAATAAACCAGACTCCACATGTGGCAAGAGGGCATCTTGCTGGCTCTTATTAAAGCGATGAATTTCATCGACAAACAAAATAGTTTGTTTGCCATATTGAGCCATATTTTGCTCTGCTTGTTCTATTGACTCTCGAATCTCTTTCACGCCCGCCAGCACGGCTGAGATCGCGATGAACTCACGATCAAAGGCTTTAGCAGAGAGGCGTGCCAGGGTAGTCTTGCCAACGCCAGGAGGTCCCCACAAAATCATCGAGTGGGGTTTGCCAGAGGCAAAGGCTAAATTGAGGGGTTTACCAGCTGCCAATAAATGCGTCTGCCCAATCACTTCATCAATGGTTTTGGGGCGAAGCGCCTCCGCTAGTGGTGGCGGTGGAGTGCTATCAAAGAGACCGCTCATTGCATCATGCTTGAATAAAGAGAATGACTACCGCCGCCCAAGTAAGACAAGCTGCAGCAACATAAGTCAGGCGATTACGCATCGCCATAAATGCGACACGCGCAGTCTCATCAGAGAAATAGTATTGGTAAGTATTTTGATCAATGTTGCGCTGAATGATTAAGGTCGATGCCAAAATCAATAATCCCACCGGGATATAGATATGAAGAGCCACCCAAGCAACGAGCGCAGGGATCACACCCCAAATCCATGCATTGCGGTCAACCCAGCGATCCCCACTAGGCGCTTTACCCAATGTATGCAAACTGGCGCCCCAGTGCAGCGCCCCCATAAAGGAGGTGATGACTGCCCCATAGCCTGCTAGCGATTCAGCGCTTAGATAATTTAAAGGGGTAGGCGCTAGCTGCACCATCAATGCAAGGCCAATAAATGGAATGAGTCCTGCATATCCAAGTTTGAGTACCAAAGGTGGGATAGGGTTAGTGGTATTCACGAGCGCTTTATTAGTTAAGGTTAAATGAATGGATTATTTATCGTAGGTATAAACACCGCGGCCAGTTTTGCGTCCAAGATAACCAGCGGCAACCATTTCACGTAGCAGTGGGCAAGGACGGTATTTTGAATCGCTGAAGTTTTCAAAATAGACTTCCATGACTGCTAAGCAAGTATCTAAGCCAATTAAATCAGCTAGAGCCAATGGGCCAATAGGTTGGTTACAACCTAGCTTCATACCGGCATCAATGTCTTCAGGGCTTGCTAAACCTTCTGAGAGCACGAAGAATGCTTCGTTAATCATCGGTAGCAAGATGCGGTTGACGACAAAGCCCGGGGAGTTTTTAACGGTGATGGGTTCTTTGCCTACCCGTTTGGCCATCTCAATGATGGCGGCGTGAGTTGCATCACTTGTTTGTAGGCCGCGAATGACTTCAACCAAGGCCATTAAGGGTGGCGGGTTAAAAAAGTGCATGCCAATAAAGCGACTGGGATTGGAGTCTAGTGCTGCCAGCTTGGTAATGGACAGTGAGGAGGTGTTGGTGGCAATGATGGTCTCTTTATCCACAATCTCATCTACTTGTTTGAGAATCTTTTCTTTAATGGCTTGATTTTCAGTAGCAGCCTCAATTACTAGACCTAGGCCCTTGAAGTCAGCATAGGATGTACTTCCTTTGATGCGCTTGAGTGCCGCTTCTTTACCTTGGGCAGTTAAGGTTTCTTTTTTAACAAGACGATCAAGGCTTTTGCTGATTTGATCCAGTCCGCGCTGCACGGCTGCATCATTGATATCCACCATCACCACATCTAAGCCAGCAACAGCGCACACTTGTGCAATACCGTTGCCCATGGTGCCTGCACCAATCACGCCAACTGATTCAATCTTCATCTTATTTCCTTCTTTGGTACTGGGTTGATCCAAATAACTGCTCTCTAGCTTTATCGTCATGCAATGGTTTGCGTAATGCGGTTAGCACTTCGCAGCCACGAATTACTGCAGGGCGCTTACCAACCAATTCAAACCAACGCTTGAAATGAGGGTAGTCGTTCATCTCAATTCCTTGATTCTTCCAATTCCGAGTCCATGGATAAATCGCCATGTCAGCAATGGAGTAGGTTTTGCCTGCAATATAAAGATTATCTTTCAGTTGGGCATCGAGCACCCCGTAGAGGCGCTTCGCTTCATTGGTGTAGCGGTTGATCGCATACTCAATTTTCTCGGGGGCATAGAGGCGAAAGTGATGGTTTTGCCCAAGCATGGGGCCTAAGCCACCCATTTGGAACATCAACCACTGCAAAACTTCATATTTTGCGCGGGTAGTCTTGGGTAAAAACTTGCCAGTTTTGGCGGCCAGGTAAAGCAAGATAGCACCAGATTCAAAGACATGGATAGGTTTGCCATCTGGACCATTGGGATCAGTAATAGCCGGAATCTTATTGTTTGGGCTAATCCTCAGAAACTCTGGCTTAAATTGATCGCCTGCACCAATATCAATTGGATGGGCCAACCAATCTTTTCCTAATCGATAGCCACATTCTTCGAGCATGATGTGAACTTTGTGACCATTGGGGGTAGGCCAACTATAAACATCAATGATGTCTTTATTCTTTTTCGATGCCATGATTTTTCTGAGTTCCTATAGAGACTGTAAGCGTTGTAATGCGGTAGATAAAGTTTGCTCTTGTTTAGCAAAGCAAAAGCGAATGACTCCAGATTCAGTTGCTTGTTCATAAAACGCGGAGACCGGAATGGCAGCAACGCCGATTTCAGTGGTGAGCCATTTGCAAAAATCAGCCTCATTGAGTTTCGCTTCTGGAATGCCTAATGCGGTGTAATCCACGCATTGAAAATAGGTTCCAGGCGTTGGCAACAATTTGAACTGAGTTTTGCTTAGACCATTCCTAAAAAAATCCCGCTTGGCTTGATAAAAGGCGGGTAGATTTAAATAGTGCGAGGCATCGGATAGGTAAGAAGCCAGCCCATACTGCACAGGTGTATTCACAGTAAATACATTGAACTGATGTACCTTACGAAACTCTGCCGTCAGCGAGGCAGGGGCCGCAACATAGCCAATTTTCCAGCCGGTGACATGATAGGTTTTACCAAAGCTAGATATTACGAAGCTTCTGGCGGCTAGCTCAGGGTGGGAGGCGACGCTATGGTGCGTGGCGCCGTCATAAACCATATGCTCGTAGACCTCATCACTAAGGATCAAGGTGGAAGTATTTCTGACTAATTGCGCCAAGCGATCTAGGTCTGATTTCTGCCACACCATACCAGTGGGATTGTGCGGCGTATTGAAGATGAGTAGACGTGTTTTGGCGTGCACCGCTTTAGCTAATGCATCCCATGGAATATTGTAGGAGGTAACTTGACCTTCTTCATTACGTACCGCATTCAAAGAAACGGCAATTACCTTGCCACCAGCCAATTCAATCGAGGGCCTGTAACTATCGTAAGCCGGTTCAATAATCACAACTTCATCGCCAGGGCTTACGCAAGACAAAATGGTTGTCAAAATACCTTGGGTGCCACCAGCGGTAATCGTGATCTCTGATTCAGGATCGTAGTGATGACCGTATAAATGTTTCATTTTCTCTGCGATGCCATTGCGCAGATTGGCAATACCAATCATGGGAGGGTATTGATTGTGGTCCGCTAACATGGCCTCATTCACTTGTGTAATGAGATTGCGATCGCAAGCGAAGTCTGGAAAGCCTTGACCCAAATTAATCGCTTGATGTTTATTAGCAAGTGCGGACATCACGGTAAAAACCGTCGTGCCAACATGCGGTAGACGACTTGGAAAAGTCGGGGTAGCGAAGGTTTCAGGTGAACTCATAAAAAAGGGCTAAAGGTCTCTAAAAGGCCTTTTAGGCAGATCATTCGGGTAGTCGCTAGAATGGTAAAAATACATAAACAAATTGTGCCATGCTGATCGTACTTTCTCCTGCTAAATCCTTGGATTACAAGACTCCCGTGAAGGTCAAGGAGCCCACTTTGCCTGAGTTTGTCTCAGAGTCAGCCAAGTTGATCACGGATCTTAAAAAGCTTGCCCCTCAGGATGTTGCTAAGTTGATGGGTTTATCTGATCAGTTGGCGGTTCTAAACGTAGGCCGCTATCGCGACTGGTCTAAAAAGTTCACTGAAGAAAACAGCAAACCCGCTATTTATGCTTTTGATGGGGATGTCTACGATGGTTTTGATGTCAAAACCTTAAATGCAAAGGCTGTGAGCTTTGCGCAAGACCACATTCGTATCTTGTCAGGCCTGTATGGTGCTTTAAGGCCCCTCGATTTAATGCAGGCCTATCGCCTAGAGATGGGTACCGCCTTCAAGAATGCCCGCGGTAAAGATCTTTATGCGTTTTGGGGTAGCAGGGTGACGCAGTCTTTGAAAAAGGTGCTGGATCAGCAAAAAAAGCCTTTCCTGCTGAACTTGGCCTCCGAGGAGTATTTCAAGGTACTACAGGCAAAAGACTTGGGTTGCCCGGTGATTTCTCCTGTTTTTCAGGATGCCAAGGATGGTAAATACAAAATTATCTCTTTTTATGCCAAGCGCGCACGGGGTCTGATGGCGCGGTATGTCGTTGAAAATCGTCTTACCAATCCCGATGACTTAAAGGGGTTTAATTTAGATGGATATCGATACTATGCGGCAGAATCGAAGCCCGATAAACCCCTCTTTAGGCGAGCAGAGAAAAAATAATGGCTGTACATCGCACTAAATCATCACAACGCAGTTCACCGGAGGTCGAGAAGCTGGTGGCCGATGCGATTTCTTTGGCAGCCTCGGGAAGTCAGATTGAGGACCGGTTTTGGGAAGAGCGCTTGAATATCCGCTTAATGCGTTTATTAAAAAGCCAAAATCAAAACGTAATCGATGCGGCGTTGGATCAAACCTTTCGCATTAACACGGTTGCGTTTGAGGTCTTGGCGGATACCGCAGAAACACTGGCAGAATCACTCAAGATAGAGCATGAAGGTCAAGCCTGGGATGTGTTGCTCATTGCCATGCCGATCGTTGCGCATACCCGTTATCAAATCCCTTCAGGTCCTTTGCCAGCGGGTATGATTGAATCCACAGCTGCCGCCTTACAAAGCGCTATTGCAGCTACTGATACGCGCCTTGCAATTGTTCCTTGGCTCTACAGCATTGATCAAATGCCGCACTCCCATTGTCAAACCCGTGTTTTGACCGAAGCTTTGGCTACAGCTGCTATTTCTACGGCAGATGTGAAGCTGGAGTTGCGCGATATGTCCGAGACAATTGCAGTATTGGCTGATCCTCGATTCATCATTGCCGCTTTAAGTGCGCCGAGTGGCTCTCCGATTTTTAAGTGGCAGGAAGAATCACCCGCTCGCCAAGAGCGTGGAGTGAGTTTGATTGGTTGGCAAAATGCAATGCAAGAACCGATTGCTACTTTATTACCAGGTTGTGAATTTGAGCTGCTTTTGCCAGAAGCTTATTTCACGAACTGTCGTTTGGCTGATAAGCATGTACGCCCTTTAAGTATTCGTGCAGCTGTGAATTTTCTTGAGAGTACGCTGGGTATATTGCCTGCGGGACTATCTTGTGTCGTTGGTGCTTTTGGGGAAGAGCAGGCTGATGAGTACCGCATCTCATTTAGTGCCAAAGGCTCGAGTGAGGTGATGTATGGGGTTATTTGGCCACTATACGATCGCGAAAGTGTTTCCAGTGATGCACTCAATGATTTATCTGACGACGAAAGCCCAATCAAAAAGATCTGTGATGCTTTGCATGATGCTGGCGTTGAGGATGTATTCCGTCATGCGATGCTCTTTGATCCAGAGTTATGTGATGATTGTGGCGCACCTTTATTCCCGGACCGCTCAGGGGAGGCGGTGCATGCAGAGATGCCTGAAGACACGCCAACTCAGCAACCTTTATTTCACTGAGCAGAACATAAAAAAAGCCGAGAAATTCTCGGCTTTTTTGTTGCAACATGTTCAGAAATTAGTTCTGCACAAACGGCTCCGCACCAGCAAAAAGGTGAGGTAATTTACCGGCTTTCATTTCTGCTGTTTGGCAGAAATCAGCAAGTCTTACCCCAGCTTTGATGTTAAAGAGCATCGCTTTGTTACCCAGCACAACGAGGTCGTGACCGCTGTTCATGTTTTTGTAACGCAAGCTACCAGGCAAGGAAGTCTGGCGATCTAAATCATAGGTTCTAGATTCCCAAGTTAAGCGAACTTTCTCGGTAGTGCCAGAGGTCTTGAACTGTTTACTATCGCTGCAGGTCCAAGTAAATACTTCTTCATCCGCACTTGCGCTTGTAACGCCTGATAGGCATGCAAGTGCAAGAGAGATAGTGAGAAGGGTTTTCTTCATGTGCAATTTTTCCTTGAGGGGATTAAGGGAGCAAATGCTTTACGCCAGCTTGCTCTTCGAGCAATTCATTCAAGGTGTGAGTCATGCGCTCGCGAGAGAACTCGTCGATCTCCAAACCTTCAACCATTTTGTACTCGCCGTTTTCGCAAACTACTGGGAAGCCATAGATAACTTCTGCAGGGATGCCGTATTCGCCTTTAGAAGGAATACCCATGGTGACCCATTTGCCATTCGTTCCAAGAACCCAATCATGAATGTGATCGATAGCTGCGTTCGCTGCTGAAGCTGCTGAAGACAGGCCGCGCGCATCAATGATCGCTGCACCACGCTTACCAACGGTTGGAATAAATACATCTTTGTTCCACGCTGCATCATTGATTTCATCTTTCACAGACTTGCCATCAACGGTAGCAAAGCGATAGTCAGGATACATAGTTGGGCTGTGGTTACCCCAAACAACCAACTTCTCGATACCAGCAACGGGTTTGTTTAACTTAGTAGCCAATTGTGAGAGCGCGCGATTGTGGTCAAGACGTAACATCGCTGTAAAGTTTTTCGCAGGAATATCTGGTGCGGACTTCATGGCGATGTAAGCATTGGTATTTGCTGGGTTACCAACTACCAATACCTTGACTGTCTTCTTAGCAACCGCATTCAATGCTTTACCTTGAGCAGTGAAGATTTGTGCATTTGCGGAGAGCAAGTCTTTGCGTTCCATGCCAGGACCACGTGGACGTGCGCCGACCAAAAGGGCAACATCGATGTCTTTAAATGCGGTCAATGGGTCAGAGTGTGCTGTAACACCAGCCAACAATGGGAATGCACAGTCTTCGAGTTCCATGATCACGCCGCCGAGTGCTTTTTGAGCTTTTTCGTCCGGAATTTCAAGCAATTGCAAGATAACGGGCTGATCTTTGCCCAAAAGGTCGCCATTGGCGATACGGAAAAGAAGGGAATATCCGATTTGACCGGCTGCACCGGTTACGGCGACACGCATTGGGGCTTTTGCCATTGCTGATAACTCCAGAGGAAGGTTAGTAGGTTAAATAAAGAAAACTTTTCTATTATCCATTCAAGTGTATGGACTTTCGCTTTACACTGTCAATGATGTCTTATATAAGACTAGAATTACCCTGAATTTTATCGAATTGATTTCTTGATGGAGTGAATTTGTCAGAAGTGAACTTGCCTATTGCCTCATTTAGCCCTCTGTATGAACAGATTAAGGCGATGATTTTGGCTAGCCTGCAGGCCTCAGAATGGCTTCCGGGAGAGGCTATTCCCAGTGAAATGGAGTTGGCAGCACGTTATGCGGTGAGTCAGGGCACGGTTCGCAAGGCGATTGACGAGCTTGCATCCCAAAATCTATTGGTCCGCCGGCAGGGTAAAGGCACTTTTGTGGCAACCCATCAAGAAGATGACTGGCAGTACCGTTTTTTACGCCTAGCCCCCGATTCCGGGGAGAAATTTCATCTGACCACCCAATTTTTAAGCTGCGAAAAGACCAAGGCTAAGGCCTACGTCGCTGATTTGCTTAAATTAAAGGCAGGTGACCCCATTATTCACATTGACCGCGTTCAGAGCTTTGCGGGCAAACCCATTGTTTATGAAGAGATTTTTCTGCCGGGAGTGCGTTTTAAAGGCTTAGACTTAGAGGCCTTACATGCCTGGCACGGTCCGGTATATGCCTTCTACGAGAGCCAGTACGCGACGCACATGGTGAGGGCAGAAGAAAAGATTAAGGCTGTTGCTGCTGATGAGGTCTTGGCCAAGCATTTGCATTTAGCCCTAGGTGCGCCATTGCTCTCAGTAGAGCGGGTGGCATTTACCTACGGGAATAAACCAGTAGAAATTCGTCACGCAAGGTATGACACTACTGAACAGCACTACGAAAACAAGTTGAACTGATTTATCCGTTAAAACCCCTATTTAACCCTTATAAACACGTAAAAATCCCCACCACCCCTAAGGTTTCCAATAGAATATGTTGCGACACAACAAAGTCATACTGAACCTCCACCTAACGATAGAGATTGCCCATGGTTGATGCACAGCAAAACGTAAAAAAAGATAGACCGGTTTATCGAAACATTGGTCTTGCCCAGTTGGTGAAATACCGCCTTCCTTGGGCCGGTAAAGTTTCCATTCTTCACCGTATTAGTGGGGCAGTATTGTTCCTCTTGTTACCTTTCATTTTGTATCTCTTTGATCAGAGTCTTGCCTCTGAGTTGAGCTACCAACAGTTTCAGGCTTTCACTGGCAATGTATTGGTCAAGATTATTTGTCTTGGTTTGATCTGGTGTTTCTTACACCACTTCTGTGCTGGTATCCGCTACCTCTTGCTTGATTTAGAAATCGGCGTAGAAAAGTCAGAGTCCAATCGTTCAGCCATCGTTGTATTGGTTGTTGGAATCGCCCTGACTGCAGTAGTGGGTCTTAAATTATTCGGCTTGTACTAAGCGCTTCACACTTAAGGAAATTTCATGCCTATTTATCAAATTGGACCAAAGCGCTTAGTAGTAGGCGCTCATTACGGCCTCAAAGAGTGGATCATTCAGCGTATTACCGCGATTGTGATGGTGGTATTTACCGTTGTTCTGTTGGTTGACTACTGCATCACTGGTAGCGCTACCTACGAGGGCTGGTCTGGCCTCTTTAGCAACCAGTTGATGAAGCTCTTGACCTTATTGGCCTTGTTTAGCCTGTTCTATCACGCCTGGATTGGCGTGCGTGACATCTGGATGGATTACATCAAGCCCGTCAGTATTCGTTTAACACTGCAAGTGTTGACTGTTCTGTATCTCGTAGCCTGTGCGGCCTATGCCGTACAAATTTTGTGGAAAGTGTAATTCGATGACTGCAATTCAAAAATCATTGCCACGCCGCCGTTTTGATGCGGTGATTGTTGGTGCGGGTGGTTCAGGTATGCGCGCTTCGTTGCAATTAGCGGAAGCTGGCTTGAACGTTGCTGTATTAACTAAAGTATTCCCAACACGTTCACACACAGTTGCTGCGCAGGGTGGTATCGGCGCCTCATTGGGCAATATGAGTGAAGACAATTGGCACTATCACTTTTACGACACCATCAAAGGATCTGACTGGTTAGGTGACCAGGACGTGATCGAATTTATGTGTCGTGAAGCTCCAAAAGTAGTTTATGAGTTAGAGCACTTTGGTATGCCGTTTGACCGCAACCCAGATGGCACGATTTATCAGCGTCCATTCGGTGGTCACACTGCAAACTATGGTGAAAAGCCAGTACAACGTGCTTGTGCTGCAGCTGACCGTACCGGTCACGCAATGTTGCACACACTGTATCAACGTAACGTGCGTGCGAAAACCAACTTCTTCGTGGAGTGGTTGGCGCTGGACTTGATTCGTGATGATGAGGGCGATGTAGTTGGTGTGACTGCCCTTGAAATGGAAACTGGCCAGGTTTACATCTTGGAAGCCAAGATTGTGATGTTAGCTACTGGTGGTGCAGGCCGTATTTGGGATGCATCTACTAACGCATTTATTAATACCGGCGACGGCATGGGCTTAGCTGCTCGTGCAGGCATTCCATTAGAAGATATGGAGTTCTGGCAATTCCACCCAACTGGCGTAGCTGGTGCGGGCGTATTGTTGACAGAAGGTTGCCGTGGTGAAGGCGGTATTCTGCGTAATAAAGATGGTGAGCGTTTCATGGAACGTTATGCACCAACATTAAAAGATTTGGCTCCACGCGATTTCGTATCACGCTCTATGGACCAAGAAATTAAAGAAGGGCGCGGTTGTGGTCCTAATGGTGACTATGTGGTGCTTGATTTGACCCACATTGGCGCCGACACCATCATGAAGCGCTTGCCTTCTGTCTATGAGATTGGTATTAACTTTGCAAACGTTGACGTTACCAAAGAGCCAATTCCAGTAGTGCCAACGATTCACTATCAGATGGGCGGTATTCCAACCAACATCAATGGTCAAGTTGTGGTGCCAGGTAATGGCAAGCACAACGAAGTGATCAATGGCTTGTACGCTATCGGTGAGTGCTCATGCGTTTCTGTACACGGTGCAAACCGCCTCGGTACAAACTCGTTGCTCGATCTCTTGGTATTTGGTCGTGCAGCAGGCAACCACATTGTTGGCTTGAATTTGAAGAATCGTGAATTTAAGAAATTACCTGCCAATGCTGGCCAACAAACCTTAGAGCGCATTGCCAAGTTGGATAACTCCACTTCTGGTGAGTACGCGCAAGACGTTGCAAATGACATTCGTAAAACGATGCAGAAATACGCTGGCGTATTCCGCAATCAAGAGTTGATGGACGAAGGTGTTCGTCAAATGGCGAAATTGACTGAGCGTGCGAAGAATCTCTGGGTTAAAGACAAGTCTGAAATTTTCAATACAGCACGTATTGAAGCTTTGGAAGTGGCTAACTTGGTTGAGACTGCAAATGCAACCATGATTTCTGCGGCAGCTCGTAAAGAAAGTCGCGGTGCTCACTCTCATGATGATCACCCACATCGTGATGATGACAACTGGATGAAGCACACGCTTTGGTACAGCGAAGGTAATCGCTTGGACTACAAGCCAGTCCAATTGAAGCCATTAACTGTTGATTCAGTTCCTCCAAAAGAACGTACTTTCTAAGCAAGAGAGATAGAAGATGAGTGATATCCGTATATTCGAAATTTACCGCTACGATCCAGATGTCGATGCAGCTCCACGCATGCAGCGCTATGAGTTAGAACTCACTGGTGAGCGTATGTTGTTGGACGCGTTGATTTCTTTGAAGAAGCAGGACGAAACCATTTCTTACCGTCGCTCATGCCGTGAAGGCGTGTGCGGTTCAGACGCGATGAACATCAACGGTAAAAACGGTTTGGCCTGTTTGACCAATATGTTGACTTTGCCTAAGGTCATCACATTGCGCCCATTGCCTGGCTTGCCAGTTGTGCGTGATTTGATTGTCGACATGACATTGTTCTTCAAACAGTATTTGTCTATCAAGCCTTACTTGGTAAATGACAATCCACCACCAGAAAAAGAGCGTTTACAAAGCCCTGAAGAGCGTGAAGAGTTGAACGGTCTTTATGAGTGCATCTTGTGCGCCTCTTGCTCAACTTCTTGCCCATCTTTCTGGTGGAACCCAGATAAGTTCGTGGGACCTGCTGGTTTGTTGCAAGCCTATCGCTTTATTGCTGATAGCCGTGATGAAGAAACCGCGCAGCGCTTGGATAACTTAGAGGATCCATACCGCTTGTTCCGTTGCCACACCATCATGAATTGCGTGGATGTATGTCCTAAGCATTTGAATCCGACCAAGGCAATTGGAAAGATCAAGGAGTTGATGGTTCGCAGGGCAGTATGACCCTCGGAAACGCAGAGTTATATCGTTTAAAGAGTGATGCTCGCAGGGGCTTACTAGAGAACGATTTAATTCTGCAACGTTTCTTTGAGCGTTACGGCACTCAACTAAGCGTGGAAGATGGAAAAGTATTGAGCCAGTTGCTTGCGCTTGACGATAACGATTTAATGGATTTGTTAATCGGTCGGAAAGACGAAGTGGCTGGTCATGAAAAGGAGATGCAGTCTGACTCCTTTAAAGCGGTTTTACAAAAGCTGAGAGAGAAGTAAGTAAAAATCAGCCTTTTGGTGCAGTGGTTGCGTAAGCGTGTGATCGAATAGTGTATTAATCATAATTTTGAATGACTAAGGATTAGAAATGATTGAATCGGACATCAAAGCAAAACTCTCGTTTTCGGATGGCACCCCAGATATTGATCTGCCAATTTACAAAGGGACAGTAGGTCCAGATGTAATCGACATTCGTAAGCTCTATGGCCAGACGGGTAAGTTCACTTACGATTCAGGTTTCCTTTCTACTGCGTCATGCAATAGCAAAATCACTTATATCGATGGCGATAAGGGCGAGCTCCTCTATCGTGGCTATCCGATTGAAGATTTGGCCGCGAACTGTGACTTCTTAGAAGTTTGCTACCTCTTGATCAACGGTGAGTTGCCAAATGCTACTCAGAAGAAAGAGTTTGATGAAATGGTGATGCACCACACCATGGTTCATGAGCAGATGCAATTCTTCTTGCGTGGCTTCCGTCGCGATGCGCATCCAATGGCCGTGTTAACTGGTTTAGTAGGCGGCATGGCTGCTTTCTATCACGATCAAATTAACTATAGCGATCCTAAAGCGCGTGAAGTCGCTCAAATTCGCTTGATTGCAAAGATGCCTACCTTGGTTGCAATGGCTTATAAGTATTCTGTTGGCCAGCCATTTATCTACCCAGATAATTCTTTGTCCTACACTGCTAACTTTATGCGCATGATGTTTGCAACACCATGTGAAGAGTACAAGGTCAATCCAGTATTGGTTCGTGCTTTAGATCGCATCTTCATCTTGCATGCTGACCATGAGCAAAACGCTTCGACATCTACTGTGCGTTTGTGCGGTTCTTCAGGCACAAACCCATTTGCAGCAATCTCTGCTGGTATTGCTTGCCTCTGGGGCCCAGCGCACGGCGGTGCAAACGAAGCTTGCTTGCAGATGCTCAATGAGATTCAAGCTCAAGGTGGCGTTGATAAGATTCATGAGTTCATTGCCCAAGTAAAAGATAAGAACTCTAGCGTTCGCTTGATGGGCTTTGGCCACCGTGTTTATAAAAACTTTGACCCACGCGCTAAATTGATGCGTGAGACATGCTACGAAGTGTTAAATGAGCTTGGTCTGCAAGATGATCCATTGTTCAAATTGGCAATGACACTTGAGAAGATTGCATTGGAAGATGATTACTTCGTCAGTCGTAAACTCTATCCAAACGTTGACTTCTACTCAGGTATCGTTCAGCGCGCACTTGGCATTCCAACAGAAATGTTTACTTGTATTTTTGCTTTGGCAAGAACAGTAGGCTGGATTGCTCAGTGGGAAGAAATGATTACTGATCCTGAATACAAGATTGGTCGTCCGCGTCAGTTGTATGTTGGTGAAACTTCACGCAAGGTTCCTAACATTACCGTTCGTAAATAAGGGTTTTAAGGTCACTCATGTCTCGTACGCTTTATGACAAATTGTGGGATGACCACGTTGTTTACTCTGAAGAGGATGGCACAGCCACGATCTATATTGACCGTCAGTTGTTGCATGAGGTCACAAGCCCTCAAGCATTTGAAGGTTTAAATATCGCTGGCCGTCCTGTTTGGCGCATCTCCGCCAATCTGGCCGTCTCTGATCACAACGTTCCAACGACTGATCGCTCCCAGGGTATTGCTGATCCAATATCAAAGTTGCAAGTCGATACCTTGGATCAAAACTGTGATGCCTTTGGTATTACGCAATACAAAATGAACGATACCCGCCAAGGGATTGTTCACGTCATTGGGCCAGAGCAGGGTGCAACCTTGCCAGGTATGACCGTTGTTTGTGGTGACTCTCACACTAGTACGCATGGCGCTTTTGGCGCTTTGGCGTTTGGTATTGGCACCTCCGAGGTAGAGCACGTGCTCGCCACCCAAACTTTGCTCATGAAAAAGAGCAAGAATATGTTGGTGCGCGTAGACGGACGTTTGCAGCCAGGTTCCACTGCCAAAGATATTGTCTTGGCGGTGATCGGCAAGATTGGCACAGCGGGTGGTACGGGATATACCATTGAGTTTGCAGGCGAAGCGATTCGCAATTTGTCGATGGAAGGTCGTATGACCATCTGTAATATGGCTATTGAGGCGGGTGCGCGCTCTGGCTTAGTTGCAGTAGATGAAACCACAATTGAATACATCCAAGGCCGTCCATATGCTCCAAAGGGCCCAGCGCTCTTGCAGGCATTGCAGTACTGGAGAACCTTGCATTCAGATGCCGATGCTCAGTTTGATGCGGTAGTGGAATTACGTGCTGAAGAGATTGCTCCACAAGTGACTTGGGGTACCTCTCCTGAAATGGTTCTGGCGATCAGCGATCGCGTTCCTGATCCAGAAAAAGAGCGTGACCCCAATAAACGCGCAGCAATTGAGCGCGCATTGGAATACATGAATCTCAATCCAAATACACCATTGAGTAGCATTGCGGTTGATAAAGTATTCATTGGCTCTTGCACCAATAGTCGTATTGAAGATATGCGTGCTGCCGCCAAAGTGGTTGATCGTTTGGGCAAGAAAGTTGCCTCCAATGTGAAATTAGCGCTAGTAGTTCCTGGTTCAGGCTTAGTAAAAGCCCAGGCAGAGCGCGAAGGTCTGGATCGCATCTTTAAAGCTGCCGGTTTTGAATGGCGTGAGCCAGGTTGCTCGATGTGTTTAGCAATGAATGCTGATCGCTTAGAGCCAGGCGAGCGTTGCGCTTCTACATCCAATCGTAATTTTGAGGGTCGTCAGGGTAATGGCGGCCGTACTCACTTAGTAAGTCCCGCAATGGCTGCCGCTGCTGCCATTGAAGGTCACTTTGTTGATGTTCGCAAGATCTCTTAAGGGTAAGTAAGATGAAATTTTCTTCAGTATCTTTAATTGCTAAATTAACCATCGTTGGGATTGCCGGTTTGCTGATTGCGGCTTGCAGTAGCACTATGGAAGGCATGGGAAAAGATTTGCAAACCATGGGTAATGCCATGGGTGGATCTGGTGCAAACTCGACACAACAAAATCAATCACAAACTAAGGGTAAGGATGTTGTGGTTACCCCAGTGAAGTAAATAACACAGTACATTTAGAGTCAAAGTCAGAATCATGGAAAAATTTACGGTATACAAAGGTTTAGTTGCTCCGCTTAATCGCGAGAACGTAGATACCGACGCCATTATTCCGAAGCAATTTTTAAAGTCGATCAAAAAGACTGGTTTTGGCCAGAATTTATTTGATGAGTGGCGCTATTTGGATCATGGCGAGCCTGGACAAGATTGCAGCACACGCCCATTAAATCCTGACTTCGTACTCAATCAAGCACGCTATCAAGGTGCCGGCATTTTGTTGGCCCGTAAGAACTTTGGATGCGGCAGCTCCCGTGAACATGCTCCTTGGGCGCTGGATCAATTTGGCTTCCGGGCGGTCATTGCCCCGAGTTTTGCCGATATTTTTTACAATAATTGCTTCAAAAACGGTGTTTTACCTATCGTTTTGACTGAAATCCAGGTTGATCATTTGTTTAATGAAACCAACGCATTTAATGGTTACCAGTTAACAATTGACCTCGAAGCCCAGCAGGTCATTGCCCCAGATGGCACTGCTTATAGCTTTGAAGTGGCCCCTTTTAGAAAGTATTGCCTCCTCAATGGCCTAGACGATATTGGCCTAACCCTGCGCCATGCAGATAAAATTAAGGCTTACGAAGCTGAGCGCATTCTCAAGATGCCTTGGCTTGCGACTCAATTGCCGTAATTTTGTTGATTTAAAGGCCTTTCATGAAAATTGCAGTTCTCCCGGGCGATGGGATCGGCCCGGAAATCGTTGCTCAAGCCGTGCGCGTACTCCAGGCGCTGGGCCCTAAGTTTGACCTAGAAGAAGCTCCGGTTGGAGGCGCTGCTTATGATGTCGCAGGTCATCCATTGCCACCGGCAACGCTAGAGTTGGCTAAAAAAGCCGATGCGATTTTATTTGGCGCGGTAGGGGATTGGAAATACGACACCTTGGCGCGCGAACTACGTCCTGAGCAAGCCATTTTAGGTTTGCGTAAGCACTTAGAGCTATTTGCAAACTTCAGACCTGCAATCTGCTATCCAGAATTAACTGCTGCTTCTAGTTTGAAGCCAGAAATTATTGGTGGCTTAGATATTTTGATTGTGCGTGAACTGAATGGCGACATCTATTTTGGTCAGCCTCGCGGAATTCGTACTTCAGAGTTGCCATTATTCAAGGGGGCACGTGAAGGTTTCGATACGATGCATTACAGCGAGCCAGAGGTAGAGCGAATTGGCCGTGTTGCGTTTGAAGCTGCACGCAAGCGTGGCAAAAAAGTCTGCAGCGTAGATAAAGCCAACGTCTTAGAAACTTCGCAGCTTTGGCGCGAAGTGATGATTCGTGTATCCCAAGAGTATCCGGATGTTGAGTTATCCCATATGTATGTAGATAACGCGGCAATGCAGCTAGTTAAAGCGCCTAAAGCATTTGATGTGGTTGTGACAGGCAACTTATTTGGCGACATCCTATCTGATGAAGCGGCGATGTTGACGGGCTCTATTGGCATGCTGCCATCTGCTTCTTTAGATAAGAACAACAAGGGCTTGTATGAACCAAGCCATGGTTCTGCACCGGATATTGCGGGTAAAGGCATTGCTAACCCATTAGCGACTATTTTGTCAGCAGCAATGATGTTGCGTTATTCCTTGGGAATGCCTGCAGAGGCGGACCGTATTGAAAATGCAGTACAGAAAGTATTGGCACAAGGGTTGCGCACAGCCGATATCTACACTGAAGGCACAAAAAAGGTCTCCACCGTAGAAATGGGTGATGCAGTCGTTGCGGCACTTTCTTAATTCATCACACTCACTAGATAGTTGATCATCATGGCAAATACAAAAACACCTTTGGTAGGTTTAGTTGGCTGGCGCGGTATGGTTGGCAGCGTTCTGATGGAGCGCATGCTGGCTGAGAAAGATTTTGATCTAATCGAGCCAGTATTTTTTAGTACTAGCCAAGCTGGTGGCGAAGTGCCCTTACTCAATGGAAAAAAAGTCACTAAGAGTGAAAGCACATTGCAAGATGCTAATGACATCAAGGCATTGTCACGTTGCGACATTATCTTGACTTGCCAGGGTGGTGACTACACCAATGATATTTTCCCTAAGCTGCGTGCTGCAGGTTGGAGTGGTCACTGGATCGATGCCGCAAGTGCCTTGCGCATGAAAGATGATGCTGTGTTGGTACTGGACCCAGTCAATCGTGCTGTGATTGATAAGGCCTTGGCAGCTGGTGGCAAGAATTGGATTGGCGCTAACTGCACCGTGAGCTTGATGATGATGGCGATGGGCGGTTTGGTGAAGGCGGATATGGTCGAATGGATTAGCGCGATGACCTATCAGGCAGCTTCTGGTGCTGGCGCCCAAAATATGCGTGAATTACTCCTGCAAATGGGTTCATTGCGTGACAGCGTAGCAACTGAGTTGGCTGATCCTTCTTCATGGATCTTAGATATCGATCGTAAAGTAACTGAAACATTGCGTTCGGCAGATTTTCCGAAGAAGAATTTCCGCAATACCGCCTTGGCTGGTAGCTTAATTCCTTGGATTGATGTGCCAGTTGAGAATGGCCAGACTAAAGAGGAGTGGAAGGGCGGCGCAGAGTTTAATAAGATTCTCGGTCGTCCAGCATTTCGCACTCCAGGAAGCATTCCGATTGATGGTTTGTGTGTTCGCGTAGGTGCGATGCGTTGTCATTCACAGGGCCTTACTGTGAAGTTGAAAAAAGATATTCCGCTCAAGGAGATCGAAACGATTTTGGCTAATGACAACCAATGGGTAAAAGTTGTGCCGAATGATCGCGAGACTACCGAGCGTGATTTATCACCTGCGGCTGTGAGCGGAACATTGACTGTACCTATTGGACGCTTGCATAAGCTGGCGATGGGTCCTGACTATCTTGGCGCCTTTACCGTAGGCGATCAATTGTTATGGGGTGCTGCCGAGCCATTGCGTCGCATGCTCCGTATCTTGCTCGAAAACTAATCGTTTTAATGTCACGCGGCGCTCAACTTCACTTCGTCAAAGCACTTTGCTGCATTTGGCTAGGTTGGGCTTGCTCAGCTTGGGCGCTGACTTTGGGTTCACCCCAGTTGCAGTCACGTCCTGGTGAGCCGCTGCGGGTAGAGATTCCGATTCGGATTGCACCTGAAGAGCAGAGTGCACTAGAGTCCTTAAAGGTCACCTTACCAGTCAAGGGTGCCTATGAGCGCGCTGGAGCCTCACAAAAAATCATCGATCTCAATCCTCAGGCGATGGTCTACCGCAATCGCCAAGAACAGTTGATGGTCTTGGTAGAGACGGTCAATGCTGTACCGATGACTGAAGATCCATTCTTAGATGTCTTAGTCAATCTCACCTGGTCTAGCGGCAGCATTACTAAAACCTTTACCTTGCTTGTTGGCGATACACAAAAGGTCGTGGTGAAGCCTGGCCAGACTTTATCGGAAATTGCCGCGTTGATGGCACCTCAGTTAGATGGTGCAACCATAGATCAAACCATCATGGCTTTGTATAAGGCAAATCCAGATGCATTTGCGAGCGGCAGTATTAATCGCCTTGCCGCTGGTGCAGAGCTCAATAAACCAAGTCAAGCGCTCTTGCGATCGATTAGCCCAGCTGAGGCCAATCAGTTTGTTGCTCAAGCAAATGAGCAGTGGCTCTCAGAGCAAGGTGAAAAAGCGGGTGCTACAGCAGGAAAAGCAGGCAATACCAAAACCTCTGAAGTAGCTGCAAAAGACCGCTTGAAGATTGGGTCTAGTGCAGAAGGTAACGAGCAAGAACGCCAGTACGCAGAGAATCTAGTGGCCCAAGAAAAAGAACTAGACCAAGCCAAAGCGCGTGTTGCAGAGCTAGAAAAGAATATCGCTGATCTCCAGCGCTTGCTAGAAAAATCAAAAGAGAAGAAAGCCATTGATAACAACTTTGGCTTAGGTGGATTTGGTCCCGCCATCTTGGCTATTGGCTTAATTGCCTTAACAGGTCTCTTGCTTTGGGCTTTAGCTCGCAATGCACGTCGCTCAGAGGCGCCTAGCTTTGCAGTCCCAACCAAGACTGCTCATCGCGAAGCTCCTGCAACTCCATTCGAGATGCCCGAGCGAGCAAAAGCGCTGTTTGCGGGGATTGATTTAGATTTATCTAAGCCAGTGCAGACTCCGCCTCCTGCGCCTAATAAATCTGAATCAAATCCTCTAGCTGATACCCTGCGCGTAAAGTTAAATTTAGCCCGTGCATACATCACGATCGAGGATTTTTCGGCTGCTAAAAAATCACTTGAAGAAGTGCTGCGGGTGAGTAACTCGGTAGATCCGGCTATCACGATCGAAGCTCAGGGCTTGCTAGCTGAGCTCTCCCATCGTCAGGCGTAAAGGCGGGAAATGCGAATAGCGCTCGGTCTTCAATACGACGGCAGTGCTTATTCTGGGTGGCAAACTCAGGTAAATCACAACACTATTCAGGATGAACTTGAAAAAGCGATCTCGGCTTTTGTTGGTGAGCAGGCCTATGCACAATGTCCAATTCATACCATTACCGCAGGCAGAACGGATGCGGGTGTTCATGCATTGGGTCAAGTTGTTCACTTTGATACCAATGTAGAGCGTGAACCATTTTCTTGGGTGCGGGGCGTGAATTCTTTTTTACCGCCATCCATAGTGATTAATTGGGCTAAGGAAGTGCCTGAGGAATTTAGTGCACGCTTCTCCGCATTTGAGCGTACTTATATTTATGCATTGCAGGTGGGCCCATGCCGTTCTCCAATGGCGCATGCTCGTGCCGGCTATCTAATGTTGCCGCCCAATCAAGCGCTCGATATTGAGGCGATGAAGATCGCATCCCGATGTTTAATTGGTGAAAATGATTTCAGCTCATTTAGATCATCAGAGTGTCAAAGCAAAACTCCTGTAAAAACCATCTACTCCATTGACTTGATTGGTGGGCATCCTTGGATGTATTTCCGGATTCGGGGAAATGCTTTTTTACATCACATGATTCGTAATCTCGTTGGCTGTTTTTTGCAGATAGGTCAGGGCAGACAACAGCCAGAGTGGATGGCGGAAGTTTTGGCTGCCAAAAATCGACAAATTGCTGCTCCAACCTTTATGCCCGATGGTCTCTATTTGGCTAAGATTGCCTATCCAGAGGAATTCGCTATCCCAGCCCCTTGGCTTGAGAACTCTTGGTTGCCCAACGGGGTGATTGGTAAATAGGCCTCAGGAGGCCTTATCATTCATTTATGGGCTTACTCACATACTCTCCGGGGCGTACCCGGGTCAAAATTTGCGGCTTAAAGACTGCAGCAGATGTGGATGCCGCTGTTGCGGCAGGGGTAGATGCGGTCGGTTTCGTCTTCTATCCGCCTAGTGTTCGGGCTGTCAGTCCCAATATCGCTGCTCAGTTGATTGCTCGTCTTCCTGCCGGCGTTGATGCCGTTGGATTGCTGGTAAATGCCACAGATGCGGAGTTTGCGGCGATTCGGGCGGCTGCTTCGATCACTTTATGGCAGTTTCATGGCGACGAGACCCCAGAACGCTGTGCTGAACTAGCCCAGGGCGAGCCCTGGATGAAGGCGGCCCGTGTCGGCGCTCAGTTCGCATTTGACGATTTTTCCCTACAATACAAGGATGCAGACGCTTTTCTGCTCGATGCCCTAGTTGAGGGTTACGGCGGTGGAGGCGTTCCTTTTGATTGGCAAGGAATTCCACAGACATGGGTAAGCGAAAACGCGCCTCGGGTCGTTTTGAGTGGTGGATTGAACACGCACAACGTGGGCGAGGCGATTGCACGCCTGCATCCTTGCGCGGTTGACGTCTCGAGTGGCGTAGAAAGCAGTAGGGGTGTTAAGGATCCTGCGCTCATGGCCCAATTTGTTCAGGCAGTGCGCGCCGCAGATGCGACATCATCATCCCAATAATTTGCTGTAGATAAATCAAAAGAGGTAGCTATGTACGACAAGCCAGATGCACGAGGACACTTCGGTCCATACGGCGGCGTGTTTGTTTCTGAGACATTGATGTATGCATTAGATGAGCTCAAAGAAGCGTATGCAAAATATCAACACGATCCAGAATTTATTGAAGAGTTTCACTACGAGTTAAAACATTTCGTAGGACGCCCATCTCCGGTTTACCACGCTAAGCGCTGGAGTGAAATGCTGGGTGGTGCGCAGATCTACCTGAAGCGTGAAGATTTAAACCACACTGGCGCACATAAGATCAACAACGTGATTGGTCAAGCAATGCTGGCTAAGCGCATGGGTAAGCCACGCATCATTGCAGAAACCGGGGCAGGGCAGCACGGCGTTGCCACAGCGACGATCTGCGCACGTTTTGGCTTAGATTGCACGGTCTATCAGGGCTCTGTAGACGTGGCCCGTCAAGCGCAAAACGTATTTCGGATGAAGTTGCTTGGCGCTAAGGTGGTACCAGTTGAATCCGGTACCAAAACCTTAAAAGATGCGCTCAATGAAGCCATGCGTGATTGGGTAACTAACGTGGATAACACGTTCTACATTATTGGTACGGTTGCGGGTCCCCATCCTTACCCAATGATGGTGCGCGATTTCCAAAGCGTCATCGGTGAAGAGTGCAAAGTGCAGATGCCAGAAATGACTGGTCGTCAACCAGACTTTGTTTTAGCTTGCGTTGGTGGCGGCTCTAATGCAATGGGAATTTTCTATCCCTATATTGATTTTCCAGAAGTTAAATTGGTTGGTGTTGAAGCAGCCGGCCATGGCCTAGGAAGTGGTTTGCATTCAGCCGCACTCTGTGTTGGTAAGCCAGGCGTCTTGCACGGCAATCGTACCTACTTATTGCAAGATGAGAATGGTCAGATTTCTGAAACCCATTCTGTTTCTGCTGGCATGGACTATCCCGGTGTTGGGCCAGAGCATGCCTGGTTAAAAGATTCTGGTCGCGCAGACTATGTGGCCATAACTGATGAAGAGGCGCTGCAAGCTTTCCACGACTGCTGCCGTATTGAAGGCATCATTCCTGCGCTCGAGTCTTCCCATGCGATTGCTTATGCTTGCAAGCTGGCAAAGACCTTGCCAAAAGATAAGACCATCTTGGTGAACCTCTCTGGCCGTGGCGATAAGGACATGCATACCGTTGCTCAAGCAACTGGATCTGAAGGTTAGAAATTAGAAACGTTTATGTCAAAAATTACCGCACTTTTTAAAGAACTAAAGGCTACTGGCAAAAAAGGGCTTATCCCTTTTATTACTGCTGGTGATCCTGATCCAAAACTCACGGTTGAACTCATGCATGCATTAGTGCGTGGTGGTTCGAGTGTGATTGAGTTAGGTGTGCCATTTTCAGATCCAATGGCCGATGGCCCTGTTATTCAAAGATCCTCAGAACGCGCATTGACTCAAGGCGTTACTTTGCATTCTTGTTTGGAAATGGTGAAAGAATTTCGTAAGCAAGATACAGCTACTCCAGTGGTCTTGATGGGTTATGCAAACCCGGTTGAGCAAATGGGTGCAGAACGTTTTGCAAGCGAAGCAAAAGCAGCTGGCGTAGATGGTGTACTCGTAGTGGATTACCCGCCTGAAGAGTGTGTGGATTTTGCAGCGCGGATGCGAGCTGCCGATATTGATCCGATTTTCTTATTGGCCCCAACTTCATCGCATGATCGTATTAAGGAGGCAGCCAAAATAGCTTCTGGTTATATCTACTACGTCTCGATGCGTGGCGTTACCGGGGCTTCACACCTCAATACTCAGGATGTGGCCAGCATCATCCCCAAAATCCGCGAGGAAACCGACATTCCAATCGCCGTAGGCTTCGGAATTAGCGATGCTGCCAGTGCCAAGGCGGTATCGGCCAGCGCAGATGCTGTCGTGATTGGTAGCCGTATTATTCGCCTTTTAGAGGATGCGCCCCCAGGGCAGGCAGTACAATCACTGGAAACCTTCATTCGTGAGATACGCGACGCATTGGATAGTTAAAACTAATGAGCTGGATAGATAAATTACTCCCTCCCCAAATTCAACATACTGATCCTGCTAATCGCAAATCGGTACCAGAAGGATTGTGGGTTAAGTGCCCCAGTTGCGAAACTGTTCTCTACAGCACCGATATCGAAGCAAACCTCTCTGTTTGTCCTAAATGTAGTCACCACATGCGCATCGGCGCACGTCAGCGATTAGATAATTTGCTAGATCCCAAAGGTCGCTTTGAAATTGGTGCTGATATCTATCCAACCGATCCACTTAAATTCAAAGACTCCAAAAAATATCCAGATCGCATTAAAGAAGCCAACGATGCTTCTGGCGAGTCTGAAGCCCTCATTGTGATGGGCGGAAAAATCGAATCAATTCCCGTGATTGCAGCCTGCTTTGAGTTTCAATACATGGGTGGTTCAATGGGCTCCGTAGTGGGTGAGCGTTTTGCCCGTGGTGTGCAAGCGGCTATTGAAAAGAAATGTGCTTTTATTTGTGTGACTGCTACTGGTGGCGCGCGTATGCAAGAGAGCTTGCTGTCTTTGTTTCAGATGGCAAAGACCAACTCTATGCTGACCTTGTTAGCTAAGAAGGGCTTGCCCTATATCAGCGTTCTGACCGATCCCACTATGGGCGGTATCTCTGCTAGTTTTGCCTTTATGGGTGATGTCGTGATGGCAGAGCCAAAGGCTTTGATTGGTTTTGCTGGCCCACGAGTGATTGAGCAAACTGTGCGCGAAAAATTGCCCGAAGGATTTCAGCGTTCTGAGTTCTTGATGCAAAAGGGCGGTATCGACATGATTGTGGATCGCCGACAAATGCGTGGCGAGATTGCGCGTTTATTGGCATTGCTGCAAAAACTGCCTGAGCCTGCAATCGCTGGCAGTGCAGCAGTTTAAGCGTTGAGCACCGCTCACCAAGCCCCCATTCTTTTTCCTAGCCTCGAGGCTTGGCTTAGCCACCTCGAAACTGCCCATCCCGTTGGTATTGATATGGGGCTAGAGCGTATCAATCGTGTGAAAGCGGCATTAGATCTCCATTTTGATTGTCCCGTCATTACGGTTGCTGGCACGAATGGCAAGGGATCGACCTGTGCCTATTTAGAGGCCATCCTGCTGGCCTCTGGTTATCGAGTAGGTTGTCATACCTCTCCACATCTTCTGACTTTTAATGAGCGTGCTCGTGTCAATGGCGAAGAGGTGAAAGATGCTCTCTTGTTAGAGCATTTTGCAGCAGTAGAAAAAGCACGAGTGAGTTTGGTGGATGCTCCTACGCTGACCTATTTTGAGTTCACCACTTTAGCAATCATGCATTTGTTTGCTAAAGCCAATTTGGATGTGGTGATCTTAGAAGTTGGTATGGGTGGCCGTTTAGATGCTGTCAATATCATTGATGCAGACTGCGCGATTGTGACGAGCATCGATATTGATCATGCAGATTTTTTAGGTGGTACGCGTGAGGCAATCGGCTTAGAAAAAGCGGGTATCTTTCGCCCGGGGCAGATTGCAGTCTGTGGTGATCCTGTGCCCCCACAAACACTGATCGACTACGCAGAAAAACTCAATTGCGATCTTTGGCTGCAAGGTCGCGACTACAACTTCCAGGGTGATAAGCAACAGTGGGGCTGGGCAGGGCGTAATAAGCGTTTTAGTGGGCTCGGTTATCCAGCGCTGCGGGGTGCCAATCAGATTCTGAATGCTTCTGCGGTGATAGCAGCGCTCATGGCTCTGCATCAGCGCCTACCAGTGAGCGCGCAGGACATTCGTAATGGCTTTGCCTTGGTTGAGCTCCCAGGGCGTTTTCAGGTGCTCCCGGGGCAGCCCACCATCGTGCTGGATGTGGCTCACAACCCCCATGCTGCTGCTACCCTAGCCCAGGGCTTAGATAAGATGGGCTACCACCCCTATACCTATGCCATTTTTGGGGCAATGGCTGATAAGGATATTGAAGGGGTAATTAAGCCCCTCCTGAGCATCGTCGACTTTTGGTTCTGTACAGATTTGCCTACCCCTCGGGCAGCCTCTGCCAAGGCCTTGGCTCAGAAGCTAGAGGCGCTGGGCGTAAAGCCTAAAAATGGGGCTGACGGGGGCATTGATATCTTCGAAAATCCTGCTGCAGCGTATCAAAAAGCGCTATCTCAGGCTGGAGAGGGTGATAGAATTGTGACCTTCGGATCCTTCTATACCGTTGCAGGCGTAATGGCTTATCGAAACAACCAGGCGCATTGATCCATGATTCGTTTACCAAGCTTTTTTAAGCGAAAAACACAGGCTGATGACCTTGAATTAGGTTCAGTAGGGGGTCGTCGTACCACCAAAAAACCCGCCCCACGAAGCTTTCAACGTGCCGCTGAGGCAGAAGAGTTAGCTCTCACCGAAGACCCGGAACAGCAAAGAGCGCGCCATCGCTTGATTGGCGCCGCAGTCTTGGTATTAATAGCGGTAATTGGCTTGCCCCGCATCTTAGATAGCAAGCCAAAATCCGCGCCAAATGATATTGCTGTGAACATTGTGACCAGTCTACCCATTCCAGGGGCTGAACCCAAACCCGAAATAAAGGCTGAGGAAAAGCCTAAAGCAGAAGCCCCAGTAGAAGCTCCAAAAGCTGTGCCTGCTCCTGAAGTGAAAGCAGAGACAAAGACAGAGTCCAAGCCGGAAACGAAGCCAGCAAGTCCTGCGCCTAGTAAGGCCTCAGGTTTAGGTTTGGCCGCAGGAGAAGAGGTTGTAGCGGCCTCTAGCGCAAAACCAGCAGCTGATGATGCTGCTAAGAGCGCCAGTGCCAATAATGCTGCTTCAAATAAGTACTACATTTTGCTGGGTGCTTACGCATCTGAAGACAATGTTAAAGGAGCAGTGACCAAGCTAAAAGGTCAAAAGATTCCTTACTCTGTTTTAAATAAGACGGGTAATGATGGTGCCAAATTATCGGTAGTGCGCGCAGGCCCATTTGCCGACAAAGATGCTGCCCAAGCAGCTGAAAAGAAAATTAAAGCGATGAGTCTTCCCACAAAACTTGTCGTCATTGGTAAGCAGTAATGGAATATTTATCCACCTTAAAGCTAACATCGGTGGATTACTTCACCCTAGTTGTGCTCTTGGTTTCTGCATTGGTGGGCATCTCACGCGGATTGTTTAAAGAAGTTCTTGCCCTAGTCTCATGGTTTGTGGCTGCGTGGGTTGCTTATCACTACAGCAACTATCTTGCGACCGAATGGCTTTCCACTTTCCATCTCGATGAGCTACTAACGCTTGGCCTTAGCTTCTTAATTCTATTTATTCTGACGCTCATTATTTGCGGCTTGTTTGGTGGTGTGGTGCAGAAAATTATTTTGTCCGCAGGCTTGAGTTTGACCGATCGCTTTTTAGGATTGGTTTTTGGTTTAGCACGCGGCGGCTTGATTGTGGTGGTGCTGGCTACCTTGGCGGCTTTAACACCAATTCCACAGAGCATGGCATGGAAAAATGCGATTACCAGACCAGCCATTGATATGGCTACTGGATTGATTAAAGGTTGGCTGCCAGCTGACTGGGCAAAGCAGTTGAGTGATGCAATGCCTAAAGTTACCCCTACCATTACTCCTAAATTAACAATAGGAATCTAGAGATATGTGCGGCGTCGTCGGAACCGTTTCCCACTCCCCAGTAAATCAACTTCTCTATGATGCCTTGTTGCTCTTGCAACATCGCGGTCAGGATGCAGCCGGTATTGCTACGATGAACGGAAACTCGTTCACCATGCATAAAGCCAACGGTTTAGTGCGAGATGTATTTCGTACACGCAATATGCGCAGCCTGGTTGGTAATGCAGGCATTGGCCAAGTGCGATATCCAACAGCAGGATCGGCTAGTAGCGAAGAAGAAGCGCAACCATTTTATGTAAGTGCACCTTACGGCATCATTTTGGCTCACAACGGAAACTTGACCAATGCGCCTAGCTTGCGTGTGGAGATGGCTTACCGTGATCGTCGCCATATCAATACCAGCTCTGATACTGAAGTTTTATTAAACGTATTGGCTGATGAGTTACAAAAAGAAACCAATAGCGCTGCCCTAGATGAGGGTGCGATGTTTAATGCGGTCACTGGTGTCACGAGTCGCGTTAAAGGCTCTTATGCAGTAGTTTCTTTGATTGCAGGCTATGGTCTTTTGGCCTTCCGTGATCCATTCGGTATTCGTCCTTTATGTATCGGTCGTATTGATACCGCACAAGGTCCCGAGTGGATGGTCGCTTCCGAGTCCGTGGCGCTTGAAGGCCTTGGTTTTACTTTTGTACGTGATGTCAATCCAGGCGAGGCCATTTACATTGATTTGGATGGTAACTTCTACGCCCGCCAATGTGTGCCCAATGCCGTATTAACACCCTGTATTTTTGAATATGTCTACATGGCAAGACCAGACTCCACCATTGATGGAGTGACTGTGTATAACGTGCGTATGCGCATGGGTGACTACCTCGCTGAGAAGATTCGCAAAGAGACCAATGTCGATGAGATTGATGTGGTCATGCCTATTCCGGATTCGAGCCGTCCTGCTGCAATGCAAGTTGCTAAAAATCTGGGCGTTGATTATCGCGAAGGCTTCTTTAAAAATCGTTACATTGGTCGCACCTTCATCATGCCTGGACAGGCTGTGCGCAAGAAGTCTGTGCGTCAGAAGCTCAATGCCATGCGCATTGAATTTAAGGATAAGACAGTCTTGATCGTAGATGACTCGATTGTGCGTGGCACGACTTCGTTTGAGATTGTGCAAATGGCCCGTGAATCTGGTGCTAAGAAAGTCATCTTTGCATCTGCAGCGCCTCCAGTTCGTTTCCCGAATGTCTATGGTATCGATATGCCAACGCGTAGTGAGTTGGTGGCTTATGGTCGCACCGATGAAGAAATCAATAAGATGATTGGTGCAGATCAGTTGATCTATCAAAGCGTAGAAGATATGAAGCAGGCAGTCAGGGATATCAACCCCAATATTCAAAACTTTGAAGCCTCTTGCTTTGATGGTAATTACATCACCGGCGACATCAATGAATCCTATTTGGATGCTCTAGAGGCGCAACGCAATTCCTCGGCGGCCAAGGCGGATCGTCAACGGGATTCCAGCGACTTTGCGCGCTCTCAGCTTCATCTGCACTTGGCTACTGAAGACTAAAAAGCGACAACAAATTGCCTCCTAGGAGGCAATTTGGCAATTCAGTGTCAAAATAGCAGCATGAAGAGCAAAACTATCCGCAAAAAACCTGATTTTTCAAAACTGGCGCTTGAGACCCTAGCGGTGCGCGCTGGCACTCGTCGTACTGCTGAATACCAAGAGCATTCCGAAGCCATGTTCCTAACTTCAAGTTTCTGCTTTGATAGTGCAGAGTTGGCTGCAGATGGCTTTGCTCATGCAGATCAAGGCTTTATCTATTCCCGCTTTACTAATCCTACAGTGAGTATGTTTCAAGATCGCTTAGCTGCATTAGAAGGTGGTGAAGCATGTATTGCAACTGCGTCTGGCATGTCTGCGATTCTCACGATGGCAATGGCACATCTTCAAGCAGGTGATCATGTTGTGTGTTCACGCTCTGTATTTGGCGCAACGATCCAGTTGTTTACAAATATTTTGGGCCGCTTTGGAATTACTACTACCTATGTCGATTTGGCTGATACCAAGTCTTGGCAGGCAGCTGTCCAGCCCAACACCAAGCTGTTTTATTTGGAGACCCCATCCAATCCTTTAACCGAAATTGCAGATATCAAGGCTATCTCGAAGATTGCCAAAAAAGCGGGCGCCTTATTTGCAGTTGATAACTGCTTTTGTACTCCAGCCCTTCAAAAGCCGTTGGCTTTGGGTGCTGACGTAGTGATACATTCAGCAACGAAGTATTTGGATGGTCAAGGCAGGGTAGTCGGTGGCGCAATTGTTGGCAATAAAGATTTTGTAATGGGTAAGGTATTCCCATACGTTCGTACTGCCGGACCGACACTGTCTGCTTTTAATGCCTGGGTTTTCCTCAAAGGCCTTGAGACGCTAGAGCTACGCATGAAGCAACAGAGTCAGAATGCTTTAGCTCTTGCGCAGTGGCTAGAGAAGCAGCCTGGCGTTGAGCGTGTTTACCATCCCGGCCTGAAATCGCATCCTCAGCATGCATTGGCAATGCGCCAACAAAAAGAGGGTGGTGCGATTTTGTCTTTCGCATTAAAAGGTGGTAAGAAGGCTGCATTCAAGCTGATTAATCAAACCAAGCTGTGCTCCATTACTGCAAACTTGGGCGATACTCGCACAACGATTACGCATCCAGCTACAACTACCCATTGCCGCGTAACCCCAGAAGCTCGTAAAGCCGCAGGGATTACTGATGGATTGGTGCGTATTGCGGTTGGCTTGGAAAACATTAATGACCTAAAGGGTGATCTCATTGGCGGACTCAAAAAATAACCAGGTGCACCTAGATAAATCTATGGGTTTTGCAGAAGCTACTCAATTCTGGAATGAGCGCTTCGATAAAGAAGAGTTCATTTTTGGTAAAGAGCCGAATGAGTATCTAGTGGAAAAGGCCCATCAGCATTTAAAACCCAATCAAAAAGTGCTTTGCATTGCTGATGGAGAAGGTCGTAATGGCGTTTGGCTTGCTAAGCAAGGCATGCGAGTAGTTGGATTTGATGCTTCTGATATTGCGCTTACCAAAGCAAGGCAGTTCGCTAAAGAAAATCAAGTAGAAGTCGAATACTCCTTCTCCGATACCGATAGCTTTGGGTGGCATGCAAATACTTACGATGCAGTCATCGGAATCTTTATTCAGTTTGCTGATTCAGCCATGCGCGCTAGAATCTTCCAGCAGGCATATAGAGCGACAAAACCTGGCGGTCTCATCATATTGCAAGGTTACACACCTAAGCAATTGGAATACAAAACTGGTGGCCCATCCTTAATTGAACATCTCTATACAGAAGAACTTATTCGTGACCTAGCTAAAGAGTTCGAAATACTAGAGCTTGTCAGTTATGAAAAAGAATTATCTGAAGGCCCAAGACATACAGGTATGTCTGCTATCTTGGGTTTAGTCGCCCAAAAGCCTAATTAGTAAAGCGCCTTGGGTCGTTGATGGGGCGCAATGGCATGATGTGTATTTGGCTGGCGTCCATTTCTACGTAACTTCTACTGCCAAGCTCTAAAGATAGACGCTTTACCTCAGCAGCTGAGGCTTCCCAAATAATCGTATGAGATCCTTCGGTTGTTCGTAATTGAATCACGGCAATCTGGCCAAGAGCGCTTATCTGGTCAACCATTACCTCAATTGATTGCGCCGTGGCCTGCGCATGAAGGCTTAGGCCTTCGGCAGGAATCACCCAGGCAACAGGAGTATTGGGAGGGATCTTGCCTTTATCGATGACATCAAAAACCTGAGTACTACCATTCCAGCTCAATTTGCCAGCGCTAAAGACGCCCTCAAACATATTGTTAATGCCAACTAATTCGGCAACTCGCGAGTTTCTGGGTCTTTCAAATAACACTTGTGGTGCAGCCGTTTGTAGTCCAACACCCTGGTCAATGACAGTAATGCGATCGGCTAATAAATCCGCCTCCCTTAAATCATGTGTCACTAAAAGGATAGGAATGTTCAAATCTTTTCGAAGATTGGCTAGTGTCTTATAGAGGCTCTGACGAGTAGGCGCATCAATGGCAGAGAAGGGCTCATCCAGCAATAATATTTTTGGGGATCTTGCTAATGCCCTGGCAAGTGCAACCCGTTGCTGCTGACCGCCAGAGAGTTGATTGGGCATTCGGTTAGCTAGCTCACCAATTCCCATACGATCAAGCCATTGCTGCGCTAATACTCTTCGTTCGGCAAGGCTGTTGATGCTGTTGTAAAGGGGAATGCATACATTTTCAATTGCATTGAGATGGGGAAAAAGGGCGTATTGCTGAAATAAGAATCCGCATGAACGCTGGGCTGGACTAAGTGCGGTAGTCGTTCCATTGATTTCATTTGCCTCAAACCAAAGCTCACCATCACATTCAATTTTTCCTGAGGAAGCATTATTGAGTCCAGCAATTGTTCTTAATGCAGTTGTCTTGCCGCTTCCTGAGGGACCTACCAATGCATGGAGTTCTCCAGGAATGCACTCAAGCTTGAGTTGCAAAGGGTTAGGTGTCGTCTGCGATAGTTTAATTTTGAGCATTAGCTTCTCCACCCTTTACCGCGAGAGGGATTGCGCCCAAAGAGGCCATACGAAATAGCAATTGCTATAAGCGAGGTACCCAACAGAATTAATGAGAGCGTACCAGCGCCTGCAGTATCAAAGCTTTGCACCTTGTCATAAATTGCAATAGATACCGTTTTAGTTTCTCCAGGAATTGCGCCACCAACCATCAGAATGACACCGAATTCTCCGAGAGTATGTGCAAACGTCAGTACCGCTGCACTAGTGATCCCTCGCCAAGCCAGGGGAAACTCAATCAAGCGAAAGACTTGCCAATTGGATAAACCGCTCACTTGAGCTGCTTCCCGAATCTCAGGGTTAATAGCTTCAAAGGCACGCTGGATTGGCTGAATGGCAAATGGCAAATTAACAATCAGAGAGGCAATCAGTATTCCGGTAAACGAAAACACCAAAGGGATGCCAAATATAGTTTTCCCACCTAGGCCGACAAGAAGGTAATAACCTAAAACGGTAGGAGGGAGGACTAAAGGAAGTGCTAGGGTAGCCTCAATAAAAGGCTTAATAACTCCGGCATTAAGTAAGTAGCGAGCAGCCAATATACCAAAGGGCAATAGCAGCACAAGGGTCCATATGGCAAGCTTTAGGGAGAGATAAATAGCATCTGAATCCATCACGTGCAATTGTATTGCCTTTGCTAAGGAGTGGAGAGATATTGCCCCAATGGAAGCCTTAAATAAGGTATAGAATCATTAACATGCGCTGCAACAGAAAATCCCTCGCCATTCTTCTTTGCTTATTTCTAATGTCATTTAAGGTGGCGGCCGCTAATATTTTCCTTGATGCTGCTATCGAGCGTGCTCAAATGCATCAAATGGCCCATATTAGCGACTTATCTGATGGCGGAAAATCAGCTATACATGGTAGCAATGGTGAGCGAGAGTCTCATACGCTTTTTTTAATGAGTCATGTCACTGCAAACGTTGGTGAAACTGGGGTGGTAATTGCTTTCGTTCCTCACCAGATTGCAACGTTCATTCCCTCAAAAAATATTCTGTATACACAGAATTTCCCGGATTCAGCCTTCAAGCCCCCCAAAATCACTGCCTAATTTTCTTAGGTGTGGATTCTTGTTTTCACAGAATCCAGTGTCGATTTGACTAAATGATTTAGTCTTAATAGGGAGTATTCTCGCGATGAAGTTTTTTAAAATATGTATTTTGGCGATCTTTGCTGTATTGGTTGCAGCCTGCTCTACTGGTGTAAAGCTTGATGACAATAATAGAGTGGCTACGGTCAGTGCTGGCAGCCCATTGACTTATGATCCGATTTCGGACCCTATATCAAGCGTATACGGTAAGCGTTCAATTTACTTTGAGTTTGATAGCTACTCTATAGATCCAAAATATGCATCCATTATTTCCGCACATGCCTCGTATTTGAAATCCTTTGAGAGGCAAAAAGCATCGATCATTATTCAAGGAAATACAGATGATCGTGGAACTGCAGAATATAACCTAGCCCTTGGCCAGAGGCGATCTGAAGCAGTAAAAAAGGCACTTCTGGCTTTGGGTGTAAGCGAGTCTCAGGTTGAAGCGGTTAGCTTTGGTAAAGAGAAGCCTGAAAACCCAGCTCAAACGGAAGCAGCTTTTAAAGAAAATCGTCGCGCCGACATTGTTTACCGCTAAGTTGAATTTGAATTTAGCGACTTAATTGAAACGTCTTCCCACATTCAGAGGTATGTATGAAATATATTTATCGCAGTATTTTATTGGTTGGATTTTTATTAGTTGGATGCTCAAGCAATAAAGCTCCAACATCTCAGTCAGCAACAGATGTCTCTCAAACTCAAGTAGATAGCGTTTTGAAAAAAATACAGGTATGCCTATCCGAGGTTAACCAGACTGAAGATGCAAAGTACGTTGATCAGAAAATCATTGCCCTGTTACCAAACAACCCCAATGCAAAGACATTATTTAATTCAAGTGACAAGATTAGTTCAGAGCAGGCTGTAATTCTTACTCGATTCCAAGAATCTACTTTGAGATGTCAGGTAATAGCAAAGGAATTACCGTCACCTGATTTAGTGGCTGTCTATAGCAATTACTACGAAAAAATTGGTGATGTCTATAAAGATTTAATTGGCCAGAAGATCACAATTGGTGTCGCCAACCAAGAGCGAGCTATGCGTATTCAATATGCTAGATCACGGTGGGCGCAAATCATGAAAGAGCATAAGGTAGCTAATTAAATGATGTCTTCCGAGTATCGGTTTGTATGTCGATCTTGTAGTTATGAATGCGTTTCTGGGATTGGTGCCGAAAGAGGGCCTCTATTCTCTAAGGCTGCAATGGTATGTAGCTCTTGTAAAGAGGTTGCAACCTGCACGGTTCCCAATCCTGGGACATTTTTAGACCCGCCAGAGGAGTCTTCTGTTTGCAAATCTTGCCATTCTGCAAACCATTTGACTCCTTGGGATGGTTTGACATGTCCACATTGCAGGAAGCGAATGAGAGCAATCGGTCCGAATACGAAAGCGGAACGACCATTTAAGTATTGGTAGCAATTTGAACAAAAGACTGTTTGACAGTCTTTTGTTTAACTAACTTATATAGTGCTGGGTAAAATTATTTTGTTCCTTGCCCAATGAGTACACCATTTAGGGTGGTCCCATAAAGGTTAACACCATCATCGGCATGGAATCGCTTACGCGTTTTTTCAATATCCCCATCAATCAGCCTCGGATCTTGGGGGCGTTCGTGCATATTCACATAAGCAGCAACATCCCAGGCTTCAACATCGGATAATGTTTCACCACGGCCAAGAGGCATATTGTGTTGAATGAATCCGGCTGCAGTATTAATACGGTGCATTCCGGCTCCCCAGTTATAAGAGTCTTTGCCCCACAGCGGCGGAAAGACATAGTTCACGCCAACTTTTTTGCCTTCCCCATTTTCACCATGGCAAATTGCGCACTGCTTTTCGTAAACCACTTTTCCGCGCGCAATATCAAATCCTCCTTTGGGTGGTTGAGGTTCATCAAAACCTCTGCCTGGAAGCGCTTTCCCAGTTGGCGCTCCTGTTGATAACCAATAAGAATAGGTAGTAAGAGCAAGAATAATTTCGCCATCAGCTGGCGGTGGAGTGCCATTCATGCTGTATGAAAAACAACCTTGCAACCTTTCTGCGTAGGTGTTTACTTTATTATTTTTTTTGCGATACGCAGGGTACATTGGATAAGCACCCCACATTGGGGATGAGTTTGCTTTTCTACCTCGATCTAAATGGCAATTCACACAATTCATCTCATTGCCAACATTTTGAGGGGCAAGCGCCTTTGTATTAACAAATAGCGCCTCTCCCTTACGAACCAAATCCCCAAAGGCATTGTTTTGTAGATCTGAATCCTTAGGCGGTTGGAAGTATTTTTCACTACTTAATTTGTTGGGTGCTGCAGGAATCTGTGTTTGATCATCCAGCTTGCTTTTATCTGCGGCGTAAATAGCGGTGCACAAAAATAGTGATATCAGGGCAATGCAATGTTTGGAGTAATTTTTCATATCTCAATACATCTCATGAATATTTATTGTTAGTAGAGTGAATTTTTATCTCAAGCGATGCTGAGATTCATCAAAGGGTTCTGTTGAATCACCAAGACTGCCAAAGTACTCAGATACGGCTTTAATTTGCGCTTCTGTAAGGCTGGCAGCAATGTGTTGCATTAGATGATTAGGATCATTGTGTCTTGTTGCAGGAATATTGCTAGTCTTTTTTGGTGTTGTTAATTTTTGCTCTCTCCATGCATTCAATTGATTTTCAAGATACAAGGGAGATTGACCTGCAAGAGGTGGGAATGAATCACCTACGCCAACACCATCTGGGCCATGACAAAGCGTGCATTCAGGAATATTTTTATTCCACTCCCCACGTGTAGCAATCCAAGCGCCGCTGCCTTGTACTGGATTGGATTTAGTGGAGTTGTTGACATTGACTTTAGGCCGCTTGGAATAGGCAATTGCAAGTTCTTTAATTTCCTCATCAGATAGGGCTTTAGCAATCGGCCCCATTACTGGATTCTCTCTTGCCCCACTTCTAAAGTCGTAGAGTTGCTTTTCAATATATGGGGCTGGTAGACCAGATAACCTTGGAAATCCAGAGGAGGGCATTCCCTTTCCATCTGCTCCATGACAGGCGATGCAAGGCATTGCTGCTGGATTTGAACCGCCGTGAACCATGATGGCTTCCCCGTCTGCTGCAAATCCACTAATGGGTAATAGGGCCCAGATAAAAATGAAATAGACGATTCTAAGTATTTGCATATTTATATTTCCCAACTGCCTATGATTTAATATATATTATGATATATTATATATTAGTAAATTAAAAGGAGAAATTGCATGTCTGAGACAAAAATTTCAAACCTACCTCAGCCTTATTGGAACCCCTTGGTAGCGGGTATTTTGCTTGGAATGGTATTGCTGACGACTTTTGTCATAACCGGTCATGGGCTGGGGGCAACTGGCTTTACTACTCGTTTGACTGCTTGGTTGGGAATGAACCTTGCTCCAGTAGCCACAAGTGCAAATGATTATTTGGGTGGAATGGTAGAGGATGGCAAGCCATTAAATGCCTGGATTACATGGCAGGTGGCTGGTGTTGCTATAGGCGCCCTTATTTCCGCTTATTTTGCCCACAGGATTCAGTTTCAGATGGATGGGCGCAAATTCTTGGGGGGATCTAAGCGTCCCATTACCGCACTGATGGGTGGCGTATTGGCTGGTTTTGGTGCTCGTATTGCTGCGGGATGCACTAGTGGGTTGGGATTATCAGGGGCGGCAGTCTTAAGTCTTGCTGGATTCACATTTTTGTGCACATTCTTTGCGGTTGGCTTATTGGCCAATCGCTTTATTAAAGAGGAGAAATAATATGGAAATCATTATTTCAGGCCTTCTATTGGGCGGTGCTTTTGGTTTTGTACTGGAGCGCGCAGGGTTTGGTAATCCAAATAAGTTGACAGCTCAGTTTCGATTAACTGACTGGTCAGTTTTTAAAGTGATGTTCACGGCGATTGTTGTTGCAGCCGTTGGCTTAATGATTTTTGAAAAGCTAGGCATTGTTGCAGTGGATGAGTTGTTTGTACCACCAGCATTCTTGGGGGCCGCAGCGCTAGGTGGTGCCTTAGTAGGGGCGGGATTTGCTATAGGTGGATATTGCCCAGGTACATCAGTAGTTGGAATGATGTCTGGACGCATTGATGCAGCAATTTTCTTAATTGGCTTGCTATTTGGTACGGTCATATTTTCTGGAATATATCCAAGCATCGAAGCTTTAACGACTCTGGGTGAGTTTTCTAAGGCCGATGCTTTGCCAGCAGCTTTGAATGTTTCAAGTCTCTCTATAGATGTGGTGATGGTATTAGCAGCAGTTGGTGTTTTCTTATTTGGGTCATGGATGGAGAAAAAATCTATAGGTCCAGTGAGCTCTAAATTAAATTAATTCTTATAACTAGGAAATCTATGTCTAAAAAATCAACAGTAGCTGCACTTATATTGGCATTATCTGGTCTAGCGGCAGCTCCAATGGCGCGTGCCGCAGATACTCCTCCTGCAACAACTGGGGCAGAGCAAAAAAATCCATGTGGTCCAAAGAAGGATGCCCCAAATCCATGTGGACCTGCTAAGAAAAAGCCAGCCAATCCATGCGGCCCGTCTAATCCTTGTGGCCCTAAGAAGCGTAAAGCCGCCGAATAATTTTTAATATGCTGGTTCAATCAACTCTCTGCATGGCCGCGCAAGAGATTGTGAGTGTGCAGACCCGCTATGCCAAACAAGGCAAGAGCTTATGTGAGGCTGCACTCTATGGATCAAAGCAGTTTGTTGAATGGCAGCATTACCCAAGAAATGACTTGGTAGATTCTGATAGTGGATATGAATTTTATTATCACTCTCACGAATCCGAAGGGATGCCAAATGGGGAGCATGGCCACTTTCATCTGTTTAAGCGAAGTACAAACACGCCAGAAAAATTTCATCATCTGATTGGAATTGCATTGAATCAACAAGGTTTGCCCGTCAGAATTTTTACCACTAATCAATGGGTAACGGGAGAGTCTATGGTCGACGCTAAAGCAGTCATTAAGGCATTGAGGGGATTTGATGTAGTAACCAAGGGTAGAGCAGGACCAATCGCTCGATGGGTAAGCGCATTCACTAAATTGTTTTATCTTGAAATGGAAAAGCTCATTCATCAGCGTGATGAAAGAATTAACCAACTCAAAGTCAAGGTGGGTAACCTGCCATCGGTATTACAGTCCAAGAAACATCATGTCATTACGGAATGCAAAATTGACTTACTTAATCGTCTTTCTGAGCATTTATTGGTAGTAAATTAATTAAAGGAGTTGAAATGAAAAAGATTCAATGGATGTTGGCTGTTGTCTTAAGTTCATTAATTGGGCTTGTCCATGCGATTGACTTGCCTGGCCCAGTAGTGACGGCAGATTGGCTTAGCAAAAACCAATCAGAGGTTCAAATTGTTGAGGTGAGAACAGATACTGCTAGCTATCTAAAAACTCCAGAATTTGATGTTGATAAAAAAACCGGAAAGAAGTTCTTGGTTGAGATGGGTGGTCATATCAATAATTCAAGTCTTCTTGACTTTAAGAAGGTTAGGGTTGAGCGCGTGGTAGATGGAAAAAAAGTGAAATTTTTAATTCCAGAAAAAGCTGACTTTGAGAAGTTAATTCAATCTGCAGGCGTGAATGCGGATAAGCCAATCATTCTTGTTCCTGTTGGGCAGGATATGTCTGACGTAGATGAGGCACTGCGAACCTACTGGGAATTTAAGGTTTATGGAGAAGATCGGGTAGCTGTATTAGATGGTGGTATTGCTGGCTGGCTCAACGAAGGCCGGGAGTTCACCACTACTAATTCACAAAAAGCCGATGGAAACTGGGTAGCAAAAGCATACCGCAAAGAATTGATCGCCAGCTCAGATGAGGTCGCTGCAGCATCCAAAACTGGCAAACCACAGTTACTTGATGCACGTCAGCCAGCCCAGTATTGGGGTGTTGCAAAGAGTCCTTCGGTATTGACTTATGGCCATATTGCCGGCGCAAAGGAATTGGCCCCTGAGTTGCTAGCTAAACCAAGTAATGGAGCGCTATATTTCTGGAGTAAGAATACTTATGAGGCATTAATGGCTGGTAATGGTCTTAGCAATAAGGCTCCAACTATTACTTACTGCAATACCGGTCATTTGGCTGCGGGAGGGTGGTTTGTAATGTCTGAATTGGTCGGCAATAAATCTACAAAGTTATATGATGGTTCTTTACATCTTTGGACTCTCGAGGGGCGTCCATTAGTAGGTGTGCCTTTAAATTAACAGTTTAAAAATATGACAACCATTCAATCAAAAATTAACTTAAAGAAAATGCAAGCTTCAGCTGATGAGGCTTGTCGTTTAATGAAGGTGTTAGCAAATCGCGACCGCATGCTTTTGCTATGTGAAATCAGTCAAGGCGAGAAATGTGTCGGAGAGCTTGAAGAGGCTCTTGATATTCATCAGCCTACCCTTTCGCAGCAATTGACGGTATTGCGTAATGAAGAGTTGGTTGAAACTAGGAGAGAGGGTAAGCAGATTTATTACTCACTCTCAAGTAGTGAGGCATTAGAAGTTATGAGCGTTCTTTATAAAAATTATTGTGGTAAATAAAAAGAGGTATTAATATGAAATGTAACGTCGGTGGTATTGATCGTGTATTGCGTATCATTGTTGGCTTAGCATTAATTGGAATGACTATTGCTGGCATGATTGGTGTTTGGGGTTGGATTGGTGTTGTACCTTTGGCTACAGGCTTATTCAAGTTCTGCCCTCTATATCCAATTCTTGGAATTAATTCCTGCGGAACCGGTTCTGGCGGTGGTGGTTTCTGCAAGTAAGTGTTAATGAGGCATTCTGAGTCAAGGAATGCCTCATGGCTTTACCCCCAGAAGAGTCCCATGCAAATTAGTAGGGCATATAGGTGGACTCCTATTATATTTAGAGGAATGATCCAGCTTTGCTTGGTTCGATCCAGCGGGAATGCTCGCAGCTGAATTGCGCAAAAGATGAAAATTGGCGCCATTACTAAGGTAATCAGCGTTGATATATATGTCTGTTTATAAAAAATACTAATCGCTTGCAATATATATGCAGACAGGAAGATGACTGAATACCACTTCCATAACTTGTGCGGTAAGGTTTTCACGGCAATTGTTTCTTTGCTAGAGTTTCTATCTGCCTCAATATCAGGTATCTGATTTAAGAACAAAATATTTGCAACCATTAGCCCATAAGCAAGCGCAAGCGGTATTAGGGCAAGATTGACTTGGCCATTTTGCAGCACTGAAAAACCAATAACGACTAGACTCCAGGCGCTTGCTATCGCTATTTCACCTAATATTCCACGGGACATTAGCTTTAATGGTGGTGCCGAGTAAGACCAACCAAAAAAGACGCCGGTAATTCCGATGGCAAGTAATTTCCATGTGCTGGTGTAGCAAAGATAGAGCCCAATCAATGCAGATAAGGCGAGCAATACAATGCTAAGGCGAAAAATTTCTCCCGGGCTGAAAACGTTATCCTGGATAAAGCGGCTGCCACCCGTAAAGGGGCTAATTCTATTGATATTGATAAGGTCAGTTCCATTTAAATAATCAAAATAGTCATTTAATAAATTAGATGATGCATGAATCATTAGGACTGCTAATACAGCGAGAGAATTTAAGGACCATGCCACACTTAGGCTGCTGCTTAGAAATCCTATCCAACATCCGAGTAGCGTAATAACCAGGAATGTTGGTCTAGTTGCCAAAAAGTATTTAAAAAGTTGGTTCAATTAAATTGCCCACTCATTTTGGATGGAGGGAGGTGAAGATTATTGAAGAAATATTTGATAACGGTTCACTTCAAGCGGTATGAAGTTATCTGTGTTAAGTTAAGTGTAAGACTTTCTCTTTAGTTACCCTGTTTATTTTAAATGCACCATACTAGTAGATTCGATGAAAACAATAGAAATTAAAAATGCCTGGCAAGGTGAGAGTGATTGTGAAAATTGCTCCATTAGAAGTTCTGCGCTATTTGCGGAGTTGAATGAGGAAGATTTTTCAAAAATACATTCCCCAATCGATGATCTTAGCTTTGAAGCTTATGCGGGAATCTATCAGCAAGGGGACAAGGCAGGCTCGCTTTATACCTTACGTAATGGCTATATTAAGATCTTGCATATTAATTCTGATGGGTCTGAGCGAATCGTTAGAATTGTTCTGCCCGGAAATCTGTTTGGTATGGAGGCGCTGCTTGGTGAAGCCTATGAGCACTCCGCTTATGCCTTGACGAATGTCCATCTGTGTCGAATCCCAAAAAATATCATTTCAACCTTAGGTGAAGAGTCGCCAAGATTGCATCGTCAAATTGTAAAGAAGTGGGGTGAAGCGCTGCTTCAGTCAGAATCCTGGTTTTCTGAAATCAATACCGGAAGAATTGAGGTGCGATTGGCGCGATTCTTTTTGAAGCTTGCTAAAGAGTCCGGCTCGTTCGCAATTGCGCCTCTTTTTAAGCGGGAGGATATGGGTCTGATGATGGATGTGAAGTGCGAAACAATTAGCAGAGCTTTAGCATCAATGGCTGAACAAGGATTAATCTCCAATATCACTAGGCTATCGGTGCAAATTCCAAACCTAGAACTCCTACGACAGTTTTCTAAGCGCGGAGTTTAGAGTGGAGGCATAAAAAAGGCTGCCTAAGCAGCCTTTTGGGGGCATTGAAGTATTACGCCTTCTTAGCGTAAGCAGAGCACCAGCCTTTGCTAGATACTTGCTTGCCAGCAAACAATGGGCAACCACCAGCAGCGGAACCAGGTTTACCTTGATACAAAGCACAGTTATCGCACTGTTGACCAGCAGCGTACTTAGCGTATTTCGCTTTATCTACCTTAGTAGCTTCAGACTTGTAACCCAAAGCAACAGCTTGTGGATCAGTATCAGCAACCATAGCTTGAGCTTGAACTTTGCTGTTGAGTGCTAGAGTGCAGGCACCAGCAGCAGACATGATAATAAATTGACGACGAGATGATTTCATATTTTCCCCGGGTTAGGTAAAGCATTTGTAAATGAGACTAAGTGCAACTAAAAAAGTAAAGACAGAAAAGATTTGCTGAACTCGTGGACCACTAATATTTTTCTCTAATACTTTTCCAATTAGAAGACCCACAAGAGAACCTACTGCAAAGGGCGCGGCAATAGTTAAGTCCAGCGTGCCAGATACCAGCGACACCGCTGCACCTCCTGCAGAGACGATTGCTAGCACACCTAAAGAAGTTGCCACAATAGCCTTCATTGGCAGGTCAGTAAATTTCTTGAGAGAAGGAACGATAATGAAGCCGCCTCCTACGCCCAATAAACCCGAAAGAAATCCAGCAAAAGCTCCCGCAAGCATCAGGGATCGAGCGCAAGGAACGGTCCAGATGAGTTTGCCTATAGACATATCTAATTGACAAGGCGGTGGTTTGGTAAGCTCTGGTGCTTTACCTGCTATGGTTTGCGTTGCCTGCACAAACATTTTCGCAGCAACATAAATTAATACCGCACTAAAAAGTAAAAGCATTGGTGTATTGGGTGCGCGTTGTGCTACCCATAAACCCAATGGCGAAAGAATGAGGCCGCAAATCGCCATAAACATAGCCGCCTTGTAGCGAAGTACTTTGGCATTCAATCCAATAACAGCGCCAACTCCCGCAGAAATAGCAATAGCAGTTAAGGCAATGGGCCCCGCTTCGGACATTGGCATATGAAAAGCAAAGACGAGTAGCGGAACAGAAAGAATTCCGCCTCCTGCGCCAGTGAGGCCCATCAGAATACCTACGAATGCCCCGAGTGCTGAGGCAATGAACAAGCTATCCATTGTTAGTTTTCAAATGGACGTGCAAGCCATTCTCTGCCCTTGAGCATTGCGTTCCAATATAGCCAAGGAAGTACATCTTTTTTTAGAATCCACGCCAACTTAGTTGCTTTAAGTGGATTAATTAGCCAAGGGAAAGTTGGCATCAGCTTGCCACCAAAACCAAATTCAGCCAAAACAATCTTTCCTCTTTCAACAGTCAGGGGGCACGATCCATATCCATCATATTTGAGAGGCATTGGCTGCTTAGAGCGGGTAGCTAATAGATTTTCAGCAACCACCACTACTTGTTTTCTAGCTGCTGCTGCAGTTTTTGAGTTCGGCGAGGAGCAACAATCGCCGAGACCAAAGATATTCGGATATCGCGTGTGCTGTAGGCTAAATTGATCTACCTCTACCCAGCCATCAGCGTTAGCAATAGGACTTCCAATCAAGCAATCTTGGGGCCCTTGCGGGGGTACTACATGAAGCATATCGAATGTTTTCTCTACTTGAGTCACATTACCATCAGCATCTTTTACTGCAAAGATTGCTTTTTTATTGGGGCCATCGATCGAAACGAGGTTGCAATTGAAATTCAAAGTTGCGTTATATTTTTTTACATACTCCATTAGTGGAGGCACAAAATCTGCGACACCAAAAAGGGCTGCTCCAGCATTATTTAATTCAACTTCAATATTTTTCAGATTTCCTTGTTTTTCCCATTCATAGCAGGAGAGATACATCGCTTTTTGAGGGGCTCCTGGACATTTAATGGGCATCGGCGGTTGTGTAAATATGGCTTTACCAGATTTCATTTGCTTCACTAGTTCCCATGTATACGGAGAGTAGTCATAGCTGTAATTGGAGGTCACTCCATTTTTACCAATTGCCTCTACCAGACCCGGAATTGAATCCCATTTAGTTTTTAATCCAGTGGTGACCGCTAAAAATTGGTATTTAACCGGTGATCCGTGCTGAATCATGACTTCGTTGGCCTCAGGATTGAATCCGGTAACTTTGTCTTTGATCCAAACGACACCAGGAGGAATGATGTCTTTTGTTTTTCTCTTACTATTTTTTACATTAAATGCTCCGCCACCAACTAGGGTCCATGATGGTTGGTAATAGTGGTCTTCAGAGGGCTCAATAATGGCTATTTTTAATGACGGGTCCCGCCACTTAAGGCTCGCAGCTAAGCCAATGCCCGCTGCACCACCCCCAGCAATAAGTACGTCAAACTCATCCATTTGTTGCTTTGTGTTCATCTTCTCTTTCTTCCTTGCTCAATGGTTATATGGAGATAGTCTCTATATAACTAATAGTTATATGCTTATAAGGGTTAGTTATTAGTGTGTTTTTACCAGCAATATTAAATAATTGCACTAGGAAATATTACTTAGGCGAAATTGAAATGAATCCAGTTGTAAAAGGCTTTTTTGATCCAGATACCTGGACCGTAACGTATGTTGTTTATGAAAAAGTAGGGTCTCCTTGCATCATTATTGATTCAGTTCTGAGTTATGACCCTAAATCAGGACGTACTCATACCAAGATGGCAGATGAAGTCATCGAATTTATTAAGAAAAATGATCTAAAAACCGAATGGATTCTAGAAACGCATGCGCATGCGGATCACGTTACTGCTGCACCATATTTGAAATTGAAGCTTGGTGGCAAAGTTGCTATTGGGGATCATATTTCAGTAGTGCAGGGGGTATTCAAAGGGATTTTTAATCTAGAAAATACATTTCCTACTGATGGCTCTCAATTTGACCGTCTCCTTAAGGATGGTGAAGAGATTCATTTTGGTAACCTGAGTTTGAAGGCCATGTTTGTTCCTGGGCATACTCCTGCGTGTATGGCATATCAAGTTGGTGATGCCATATTCGTTGGTGACACTATGTTTATGCCCGATGTAGGTACTGCTCGTTGTGATTTCCCCGGTGGAGATGCCCATGTCTTGTATCAATCAATGAAGAAGATACTAAGCTTTCCTCCGCAGACCCGTTTGTTTATGTGCCATGACTATCCGCCAAATGGTCGACCAGTTAATTTTGAAACTACTGTTGCAGAAGAGAGAAAGTCAAATATTCATATGCATGACGGCATTTCTGAAGAGCAGTTCATTGAGATGCGCACAAAGCGTGATGCCACTTTAGAGATGCCGGTCCTTATTCTTCCTGCTATTCAAGTCAATATTCGAGCTGGTGAATTTCCACCTAAAGAAGCGAATGGAATCGCTTATCTCAAGATTCCAGTTAACGCCCTTTAAAGAATTTAAGAACCCTATTTAGTACTTATATTTACAGGAGTTTTTCCTTAATGTCAGATCCAAAACGAAGAGGTCAAATTCAGAAGGCCCCTGAAAACTTTTTATCTCAAGATCTTATTGCTGATTTAAATAAAAACGGCATGGACAATACACGTCGCGGCTTTATGCGAAATGGTTTCATGGCCGCTGTAGGTGGTGCGGTAGGTTTGGGTACATCCATGAATGCTCTTGCATCATCAGAAGGTGATCCAGCAATTCTCGAGAAGCAAGTTTGGCAGACTACTTTAGGTAAAAACGTTGCCACAATGCCTTATGGCACACCATCTATTTACGAGGCGAACTTGATTCGTCGCGAATCGCCAGGATTGACAAGGGTATCTGCGGCATCAGTTGCATTCACGCCACTACAAGGTTTGTTTGGAATCATTACGCCAAATGGTTTACATTTTGAAAGGCAGCATCAGGGTTGGTACAACATTGATCCTGAGAAGCATCGTTTAATGGTAAATGGTTTAGTTAAGAACAATCGTGTGTTTACGATGAATGATTTGATGCGCTTACCATCAGTTTCGCGCATTCATTTTATTGAATGTGGAGCAAATACCGGCTTGGAGTGGGGTAATGTTGCAGTACCAACTGTGCAGTACACCCATGGAATGCTCTCTTGCTGTGAATTTACCGGCGTTCCTCTCTCAGTGCTTTTGGAGGAGTGTGGTGCTGACCTCAAAAAAGGAAAATATTTGTTGGCGGAAGGTGGAGACGGTTCGGGAATGACCCGAACCATTAATTTAGAAGATGTCTTAAATGACGCTATTGTTGCGTGGGGCATGAACGGAGAAATGCTCCGTCCCGAAAACGGCTTTCCTTTGCGCTTAGTCGTTCCTGGAGTTCAGGGTGTTAGTTGGGTTAAGTGGTTGCGTCGCTTAGAGGTTGGCGATATGCCCTATGCAACCAAGGACGAGGCTGTTCATTACAACGATTTAATGCCCGATGGGCTGGCACGTCAATACACCTCGATACAGGAATGCAAGTCAGTGATCACAACGCCTTCAGGTGGCCAGCAATTGTTGGACAAAGGCTTTTATAACGTCAGCGGATTGGCGTGGTCCGGAAGAGGAAAGATCAAGCGAGTAGATGTTTCTTTCGATGGTGGAAATAATTGGAAAACTGCTCGCTTAGAAACCCCAGTTCTCACAAAGGCGCTCACTCGTTTCAATATTAATTGGGTGTGGGATGGTGCACCAGCTATTTTGCAGTCACGAGCCATTGATGACACGGGTTACGTGCAACCGTCAATCAAGCTCTTAAGAGATGTGCGTGGTACGCGATCTATTTATCACAACAACGCTATTCAATCTTGGAAAGTTGGTACAAACGGGGAGGTTAGCAATGTTCAAGTTGGCTAAAGTTGCAAAATTCACTCTGTTTGCAGTTACAACATTTTTTGCGGTTGGTTCAGTGGTTGCGCAGAATTCGAGCACGCACTATCCAGGCATCGGCAGAGACGCTACGCCGGCAGAAGTTGCGGCCTGGGATATTGATGTTCGACCAGACTTTAAAGGACTTCCCAAGGGATCTGGTTCGGTAGAAAAAGGTCAGCAACTCTGGGAAGCAAAGTGCTCTGTTTGTCATGGTACGTTTGGTGAGTCTAACGAGATATTTACGCCCATCATTGGTGGAACAACCACGGATGATATTAAAACGGGCAGGGTAGCTTCCCTTTCGGATAGAAAGCAGCCCCAAAGGACAACCATTATGAAAGTGGCGACAGTTTCTTCATTGTGGGATTACATCTATCGTGCAATGCCTTGGAATGCTCCGCGCTCACTCACGCCGGATGACACCTTTGCATTGGTGGCTTACTTATTAAATATGGCGGAAGTAGTGCCTGATGATTTCGTGCTTAGCAACACTAATATTGCTGAAGTACAAAAACGAATGCCAAACCGAAATGGTATGACTTTGAAGCATGGCTTGTGGAATTCCAAAGGCACACCAGATGTTCACGCTACTGCTTGCATGACCAACTGTGTGCAATTCGTTCAAATTGGTTCAGAGTTGCCCGATTACGCACGAAATGCTCACGGAAACATTGCAGAGCAGAATCGCCAATATGGCCCATTCCGCGGATCTGACTCTACAAAACCACCCCTGACTAAGTTACCAGGCGCTTCAGCCGAAGGTTTAGCTCATGCATCTGAAACACATGCTTCTAAAAAGGGGCCAGCTGAATTGTTTAAGAGCGAGAACTGCACGGCTTGCCATGCAATGAGCACTAAGCTGGTTGGTCCTTCCGTTGCCGACATTGCTGCTAAATATCAAGGGCAAAGTGGGGCTTTGGATACGCTAATGGCTAAGGTTAAGAATGGAGGTTCAGGAGTTTGGGGACCAATTCCGATGCCAGCTCAGTCTCAATTGTCTGATGAAGATCGTAAGGCGCTCGTGACTTGGGTGCTTTCTGGAGGTAAATAAGAAGTACCCAATAAATAGCCAGTATGGTTTATTGGAAAGTAGATAATGTATTCACGTTAAGAGCTTAAAAAAAGGAGTTTTTTATGAATCAGCAGCGACGCAGTTTATTAAAGTATTCAGCCGTTTTTGGCTTGATGGCTTCTGCAGGCCTCATTAGTGTGGCTCAAGCACAAGAGTGGAACAAAGCCGCTTTTGAGGGCAAAGGTTTAGATGATGTATTCAAAATATTGGGTGCTGGCAGCCCTGATAAATCAGCTGCCGTTACCTTAAATGCTCCGGATATCGCCGAAAATGGCGCGGTTGTTCCTGTAGGCATTACAACCACGCTCAAGGCTGAACAAATGGCTATCCTGGTTGAAAAGAATCCTAGCGCTTTGGCTGCTCAATTCTTTATTCCCGCTGGCACAGAGCCATTCATTACTACGCGTATAAAGATGGGTCAAACTTCCAATGTATATGCTTTAGTTAAAGCGGATGGTAAATGGAGTATGGCTGTTAAGGAAGTCAAAGTAACTTTGGGCGGATGTGGCGGTTAAGCTCACCCAATCTGTATAAACATTTAACTAATTACTAGATTACAAGAGGAACATATGTCTGATCCAATGCGCGTAAGAGCAGCCGAAAACGGTGGAATTGTGGATGTAAAAATTTTGATGAAGCATGATATGGAGTCTGGCCAGCGTAAAGACGCATCAGGAAAAGTAATTCCTGCATGGCACATCACCACCATCAATGTAAAAGCTAATGGCAAAGATGTTTTAAATGCTCAATTTGGTCCAGCAGTATCTAAGGATCCATTTTTGAACTTTAAATACAAGGGCGCTAAAGGCGACAAAATTGTAGTTAGCTGGCTGGATAATAAGGGCGATAAGCGTACTGACGAAGCTACTGCTTCTTAAGTATTGCCTCCTATTATTGCCTTCATAGTTTTGAAAGGGAAACAAATGCATCGTAAATTCACCTTGGGCTTGGCCCTAGGAATATTAGCAGCGAGCTTATCGATTTCATCTTCAGTGTTTGCCCAAACAGCTTCTGATGAGATCGCAAAGTATCGTGAGATGATTGCTGATGGAAATCCTTCAGAACTATATGAGGCTGCTGGCGAAGATCTTTGGAAGAAACCTACTGGCCCCAAAAATGCCACGCTAGAAAAGTGTGACTTAGGCCTTGGACCAGGAGTTGTGAAGGGCGCGGCAGCGCAGTTGCCGCGTTACTTCAAAGATACCAATAGAGTGCAAGATCTTGAGTCGCGCTTGATGACTTGTATGCAGAACTTGCAAGGTCGTAACCCAAAAGAAATGATTGATGCACCATTTCAAGTGGGCCCCAAAAAGGACATGGAGGCTATTGTTGCTTACGTCGTCACTTTGTCTAAAGGTGAAAAGATTAATGTCAGCACCAATCACCCAAAAGAAAAAGAGATGTATGAGCTCGGTAAGCGTGCATTTTATTTCGAAGGCGGCCCTATGGACTTCTCATGTGCATCGTGTCATGGAGAAAATGGTAAACGCATTCGCTTGCAGGATCTCCCCAATTTGACGACTCAGAAGGGCGCAGCGATGGGATGGGGTTCTTGGCCTGCATATCGCGTATCTAGCGGCCAATTTTGGACCATGCAACAACGTTTAAATGATTGCTATCGTCAACAGCGCTTCCCATTCCCAATTTATGCCTCCGATGTCACCATAGCGTTATCTATGTATATGGCAAAGAATGCCAATGGTGGAATAGTAGAGACCCCTGGTTTGAAGCGTTAATGGATAAGAGATAGAGAAAATGAAAACTAAGAACATTAAATCCATCTTCGCTTTTACCGGAATAGCTTTAACTCTGGTTTTAACGCAGGGTAGTGTCTTTGCTCAACAACAAAATGATCCTAAATTTAACAAAATGATGAAGGATGGTTTTAGGGCTGAGGGTATTGCTGGTTTAGATCGCATTCAACAAGATGAAACACAAAAGTTTTGCTCTGACCCTGTATTTGCTAGTAGTGAAAAAGCCCAAGGGATGCGTGAAAAGATCCAAAAAATCAATATGGATGATATTAAGCAGCCATCTGATGGCAAGTACATTGGTGACTGGAAAAAGGGTGAAGCGATTGCCCAAAGCGGTCGTGGTGCCACTTGGACTGACAAAGCTGATACTCCAATTGGCGGCGGTTGTTATAACTGCCATCAAATCGATAAGAAAGAAATTTCTTATGGAACGATTGGGCCTTCTCTTTGGAACTATGGAAAGTTACGCGGTAACTCTCAAGAGTTAGTGGTTTATACCTGGAATCGGATCAATAATTCAAAGGCATATAACGCTTGTAGCAATATGCCTCGGTTTGCTCATTTTAAGCTCTTGAATGAGCAGCAAATTCAAGATTTGATGGCATTGCTATTGGATCCAACTTCACCAGTTAATCAATAAATAAATGAAAGACAGGCCGATAGGCCTGTTTTCATAGAAGGAATCTTATGTCATTAAGTCGTCGCGATTTTTTGCAAGCTTTAGCTATAGCATCTGCAGGAGGGATGAGCCTCCAATCTAATTTTGTAAGCGCTCAAAGTAATGCGCAAAAATTTTATGATTTGCCTAAATTTGGTAACGTCCATTTTTTGCATTTCACAGACTGCCATGCTCAGTTATTGCCAATTTACTTCCGTGAACCTAATGTAAATATTGGGATTGGTTCGCAAGAAGGCAAAACACCGCACCTAGTAGGCGAATACTTTTTAAAGGCAAATGGTATTGCCCCGGACACTCGTGATGCGCACGCTTTTACATACTTAGACTATGTCGCTGCAGCACAGAATTACGGCAAGATGGGTGGCTTTGCTCACATGGCAACCCTCATTAAACAAATGAAGGCAAATCGCCCTGGTGCGTTATTGCTTGATGGAGGAGATACTTGGCAGGGATCAGGTACAGCCCTCTGGACTAATGGCCAGGATATGGTTGATGCAGCACTTGCATTGGGTGTTGACGTAATGACGCCTCACTGGGAAATGACTCTGGGTGAAAAGCGTGTAATGGAGATCGTAAACGGCGATTTCAAAGGTAAAGTTTCGTTTATTGCGCAAAATATTAAGACGGCAGATTTTGGCGATTCTGTTTTTAATCCATATGTTATGAAAGTACAAAATGGCATTCAAGTTGCCATTATTGGACAGGCATTCCCCTATACCCCAATTGCAAACCCCCGTTACTTCACGCCTGATTGGACCTTTGGTATTCAGGAAGAAAATCTTCAAAAAACAATCAATGAGGTTAAAGCTAAGGGCGCTAAAGTAGTCGTCTTGCTTTCTCACAATGGTATGGATGTTGATTTGAAGATGGCTTCCCGTGTGAGTGGTTTAGATGCAATTATGGGCGGCCATACTCATGACGGCGTTCCTATCCCAGTAAAGGTTAAGAATTCTGGAGGTGTAACCCTAGTTACTAATGCTGGCTCTAACAGTAAGTTCTTGGGTGTTTTAGATTTTGATGTGAAGGGTGGCAAGGCTGTAGATTTCCGCTATAAACTTTTCCCTATCTTCTCAAACATGATTCCTGCCGATCCAGCAATGAATAAGTTGATAGCAAAGGTCAGGGCACCTTATGAAACTAAGCTAAATGAGAAATTAGCAACTACCGAAGGTCTTCTGTATCGTCGCGGTAACTTTAATGGTAGTTTTGATCAACTGATTCTTGATGGTCTGATGTCTCAGAAGAATGCTGAGATTGCCTTCTCTCCAGGATTCCGCTGGGGAACAAGTCTATTGCCAGGTCAAGCCATTACACGTGAAAACCTGTTAGATCAAACAGCCATTACTTACCCGTACACCACTGTTACTAATATGACTGGTGAAACCATTAAAACTATCCTAGAAGATGTGGCGGATAACTTATTCAACCCAGATCCTTACTATCAACAAGGAGGTGATATGGTGCGCGTAGGGGGTATGCAATACACCATCGATCCAGTCCAGAGCGCTGGAAATCGCATCTCGGATATGCGTTTAAATGGCAAATCTATTGAAGCTAGCAAGACATATAAGGTTGCCGGTTGGGCGCCTGTAAGTGAAGAGGCTAAAAACGCTGGTGGTGAGCCAATTTGGGATGTGATTGAACGTCACCTAAAAGATGTGAAGGTTGTCAAAGCAGTGAAACTCAATGAGCCCGTTGTTAAAGGGGTTGCTAACAACCCTGGTATGGCTCCTATTTAACCCCCTTATTTGAAGGTCAATGAGATGAAAAAACTCATCAACTTATTTCTTGCCACCATACTGACTTTTGGTCTTGGTTCAATGGCATTTGCACAGCACACAGGCGCAACAAAAGTGGTTTATCACATTGATGATGCTGAATCACAAGGTCTAAAGGGGTTGCGTAATATTCGTAACCATTTGGATACGGCCCCTGATACCACCATCATTGTCGTCACCCATGCCAATGGCGTTGATTTATTGATGGAAGGTGCTAAAGACAAGAAAAATAATATCGAGTACGCACCACTGATTGGGGCATTGAAGTCTCGTGGCGTCAAATTTGAAGTATGTGAAATTACTTTAAAAAATCGCAATCTTAAGAAAGATCAATTTATTCTCGATGCTGATTTCACTCCATCAGGTGTTGTTCGTGTTGCGGACTTGCAATACAAGGATGGCTTTGCTTATATCAAGCCATAACGATTAACCGAAATGATTGGTTTATTACGTAATTCGATAGGGGTCCTGATTGGATCCCTATTCTTTTTTGGGTCCACCTTTGCCCAGATAGCCGCTCCTGACAATATATTACTTAGGCCAATTCAAGTTGCACCACACACCTATTTTTTACAGGGGCGCCCTGAAATGGGAAGTAGTGCAAATCAAAACTTTATATCTAATGCTGGTTTTGTAGTCACCCCCGGCGGTGTAGTGGTGGTGGATGCTTTGGGCTCGCCCATTCTTGCGCAAAAGCTAATTGCTGAAATTAAGAAGGTCACGAATCAAAAAGTCGTTGCAGTCATCGTAAGCCACTATCACGCAGACCATGTTTATGGATTGCAGGAATTTAAAAAAATCGGTGCAACGATTTATGCCCAAGGCGAGGGTAGAAATTACCTTTCTTCTGAAACAGCAAAGCAACGATTAATCGCGTCACGAATTGATTTTTCACCTTGGGTAAATGCCAACACAAAATTAATTTCAGCCGATGTTTGGATCGATCAAAAGACTAAATTGACTATTGGTGGAATAGATTTTTACATCACCCGTGTTGGTCCAGCTCACGCTCCTGAAGATTTGATGGTGTATGTGCCCTCAGAAAAAGTACTCTTTGCTGGAGATTTGGTATTTCGGGGTCGCATTCCTTTTGTGGGTAATGCAGATAGCAAGGGGTGGCTACACGCATTGGATGAAATCGAGCAACTTAAGCCTAATATTGTTATTCCGGGTCACGGAGCTTATTCGGTCAATCCAGCTGAAGATATTGCATTTACTCGAAGCTACCTCAAGTATTTACGAGAATCGATGTCGCCCTCAGCAATTAATATGGATCCTTTTGAAGAGGCCTATAAGCAGGCCGACTGGTCTGAATATGAAGGTATGCCTTTATTTAGAGCGGCTAATCGCATGAATGCCTATAACGTTTATTTATCGATTCAGGCGGAATAAGGTGAAATTAGTCACTTGGCTCTAAAATAGTGGTTTATGCCATAAATCACTGATTTGTAATGAAATTCACCGCATTTATTCGTACGTCATTTGCCTTAGCCATGTTTGGCTTCAGTGTGAGCTCTTTTGCGACCGCGAATCTTGAAAATGGCAAAGAAATTGACCAACATAAGTGTTATTCCTGTCATTCAAAGAAAACTGCCTTTGGTAATGGGGATGCGATTTATACAAGATCTGACAGCAAGGTGAATTCCTTAGCAAAGCTGAAATCGATGGTTGAGCGCTGCAACACTGAGTTACGTCTTGATCTTTTCCCTGAAGATGAGGCTGACGTCACTGCTTATTTGAATAAGCAATTTTATAAATTCAAGCCTTAATTTTCTGAATCTAATTACTATGGAAGTCCTTGATATCCACTCTTTAGGAAAAGCAGTTCTTTGGACAACTTTTGCTATTACTTTTGCACTTGGTATGGTGATGCAAAAAACGGGTTTTTGCACCATGGGTGCCATCTCCGATGTTTTTATTATTTCCAGCTGGAATCGATTAAGGCAGTGGTTCCTAGCGATTGGAGTGGCCATTCTTGGTTTTACATTCTTGGCTCACTTAGGTTTGATTGATTCTTTGAAGACGATCTACACAAGCAATAAGTTTTTGTGGCTCTCAACGATTGTAGGAAGTATTTTATTTGGCATGGGTATGGTGCTTGCATCTGGCTGTGGTAGCAAGACCCTGGTGCGTATTGGCGGCGGCAATTTAAAGTCAGTGATTGTCTTTATGGTTTTGGGTTTAACTGCATACATGACTTTGCGAGGATTTTTAGGTGTTATTCGGATCAATACTTTAGACACTGTATTTATCACATTCGCTTCACCACAAGATTTGCCTAGCCTACTTTCAGCACCACTTGGCATGGCGAGAGCAAATTTGCATTTAGCGCTTGGCTTGATTATTGGAATTGCATTTATTGCGTATGCTTTAGCGGATAAAGCATTTAGAACTGCAGAAAATATTTTTGCTGGTATTTCGGTCGGTCTTGCCATTACTGCCGTTTGGTGGGTATCAGGCAGCCTTGGACACCTTGCCGAGGATCCAAATACGCTTGAGGAAGTATTTTTACTCACTAATTCCGGGAAGATGGAGAGTCTTTCATTTGTTGCACCATATGCTTATTCTTTGGATTGGTTAATGATGTATAGCGATACCTCTAAAGTACTTACGATTGGCATTGTTGCGGTTGTCGGGATGATTTTGGGATCTGCAGTCGTTGCAGTCATGACTAAATCTTTTCGCTGGGAATCATTTCATAATTCAGAAGATACGGCTAATCATTTGGTTGGAGCAGCCCTGATGGGCTTTGGTGGTGTCACTGCGTTAGGATGTACAGTGGGTCAAGGTTTAAGTGGCATATCTACTCTAGCCCTAGGTTCTTTATTGGCGTTACCAGGATTTATTTTTGGTGGTTATTTAGGTGTACGCTATCTACAGATGCGTTTAGCACCCAATCCTTGCAGTTAACGACAAAGAGACTGGAAAACAAGTAATGCAAATCGACTGGCTTTCGTTTACACCCATTCCATCCTTACTTGGTGGAATGATGCTAGGTGTAGCAGCGGCGCTTTATGTAGTACTTCATGGCCGAATCTTAGGAATCAGCGGTATTGTTTCTGGCTTGATCCATCCCAAAGCAGGGGACATCACGTGGCGGCTTAGCTTAGTGCTTGGATTATTGTCTGCCCCTTTTTTGGCGGCCTTAATTTTTGATATTCGCCCCATTATTCAGATTGATACAGAGTGGCTTGGAATCATAACAGCCGGTTTACTGGTTGGCTTTGGCGTTCAATATGGCTCAGGTTGTACTAGTGGTCATGGTATTTGTGGTTTATCCAGACTGTCACCACGTTCTTTGGTTGCAACTCTGACGTTTATGGGCGCAGGCTTTATAACAGTGTTCGTTTTGCGTCATTTGATCGGAGCCTGAGATGAGAAAACATTTTGGACTCGTTAGCCAGTACGCAGTTGGTGTCTTATTTGGCTGGGGATTAATTATTTCCGGGATGAGCAATCCCAAAAAGGTCTTAGGCTTTCTTGATCTCGCTGGATCTTGGGATCCTTCTCTGATATTTGTGATGGTTGGCGCAATCCTGGTTGGTTTAGGTGGCTTTTATGTTGTAAGCAAAAGAAGTGAAGCCTTTTTCGGGGGTGCTTTGCATGTTCCTACTAGGCGTGATATCACTAAGCCATTAGTTATTGGCAGCTTTGTTTTTGGTATTGGCTGGGGAATAGCAGGTATTTGTCCTGGACCAGCTATTGTTGCCTTGGGCGCTGGCTATTTAAAGGCTTTTGTATTTATCGTGGCGATGCTGGTGGGAATGAAAGTATGTGAGCGATTCTTTAGTGCCCATAAGCAGAAACCAAAACAAGCATAATTTAGAATCAAATGAAATTTATCAAAAATTTATTTAAAACAGAGGGTGTGATGAGTCTTCCAATTTCTTGCCATAATGCACAATTCGGTACTCTTGGCCAAATCGAGCCAATTCATTTAGCAGAGATTGCTAAACAAGGCTATAAAAGTGTCATTAATAATCGTCCAGACGGTGAGGGTGGCCCTGATCAACCAAAGAATGCTGATATACAGGCTGAAGCAGAAAAGCTAGGCTTAAATTACGCATACTTGCCGGTAGTCTCTGGCGCTATTACGCCTGAGCAAGTAATTGAGATGGCGCGTTTATTAGCAACAATGCCCGAACCAGTGCTGGCATTCTGCCGCTCTGGAGCACGGTCAACTAATTTGTATCAACTTGCATTGCAAGTTAGATAAGTCCGCCACACATACTCTTCATGCGCATTGATATACCTTCGGAGCGCAAGCTCGTTCATGAGATGATCACCCCCATTCGTTGGGGTGATATGGATGCATATGGCCATGTTAATAATACGATTTACTTTCGTTATATGGAGCAGGCGCGAGTAGAGTGGATTACTTCCTTGGGCTATCAAGTAGCTCCTGGCAGAAATTCTATGTTGATGATGAACGGTTTTTGTAACTTCTACAAACAGCTTTCTTATCCTGGAGAGCTCATTCTCAAAACTTCCATTGGCGCTATCGGGCGAACTAGTATGGATGTCTACACCAGTATGGCCTTGACGACTCACCCAGAGACCGAAGCAGCTATTGGAGGTGCAACTATGGTCTGGGTAGATCTGACTACCAATAAGTCCGCGCCTTGGCCAGACGATATCTTGCAGAAGTTACGCTAGTCTGGCAGCATGCAACCTAGTAATCCCCATATTCTTAAATTAGATCAATTTCTTACAGAGTTAAATCAGTTTGATCTTGTGATTGATGTGAGATCACCGGCAGAATTTGCGTTAGACCATATTCCTGGAGCGGTAAATTATCCCGTTCTGAGCAATGAAGAGCGCATCCAAATCGGTACCTTGTATAAACAACTCTCACCGTTTGCCGCTAAAAAACTGGGTGCCGCATTGGTCTCTCGCAATATTGCCAATCATCTGGAAAATCACTTACTAGACTTGCCACGTGAATGGCGCCCATTAATTTATTGCTGGCGCGGCGGCGAGAGAAGTGGCGCCTTTACCCATATTCTCAATCGGATAGGTTGGAAGGCTAAACAGCTCGAAGGTGGCTATCAAGGTTTTAGGCGGACAGTGATTGATGGTCTGGAAGAAGCTGCTAAGCAATATACATTTTTGGTTGTATGTGGAATGACGGGTAGCGGTAAGACGAGAATTCTGCAAGAGGCTCAGAAGCTAGGCGCGCAAGTCTTGGATCTTGAGGCTCTGGCAATTCATCGGGGATCAGTGCTGGGTAATGAGCCCAATATTGAGCAGCCCTCACAAAAAGGCTTTGAAACAAAGCTATGGAATGCCTTCCGTACTTTAGATCCTAGCAAGACTGTATTAGTTGAGTCTGAAAGCAAGAAGGTTGGGGGTGTACATATCCCCGACGCATTGATGGAAAAAATTCGCAATGGCGCCTGCATTGAGCTGAGGTCTAGTACTCAGACGCGGGTATCTTGGTTGATTCGTGAGTACCATCATTTCTTGAGTGATACTAATAACTTCAAAGCCAAGTTAGCATTGCTGACAGCTCATTATGGAAAAGTGCAAATCGCCAAGTGGAATGAGGCAATTGATGCAGGTAATTTCCCAGAATTGGTTGAGGAGTTACTGGTAAAGCACTATGACCCATCTTATCAATCCTCAATCGTGCGTAATTTTCCTCAATACAACATTGAGAATTATGTGCAACTCGAGAGTGATAGTGATGAGGCCTTCGCCAATGCAGCAAAGGCCATCGTAGCAAAACTGAAGACTAGCTAAAAGCCTGAAGACCAGTTTGCGCGCGACCTAGAATCAATGCATGTATGTCATGAGTACCTTCGTAGGTATTCACCACTTCCAAGTTCATCATGTGACGAGCCACACCATATTCATCAGAGATGCCATTGCCGCCGTGCATATCACGTGCCATACGCGCTATGTCCAAAGACTTGCCACAAGAGTTGCGTTTCATAATGGATGTAATTTCTGGGGCGGCGATACCTTCATCCTTCATGCGACCTAAACGCAAGCAGCCTTGTAAACCTAGTGCAATTTCAGTTTGCATATCAGCCAATTTCTTTTGAATCAGCTGATTGGCAGCCAAAGGCTTGCCAAACTGTTTGCGATCTAAGGTGTACTGACGGGCAGCATGCCAGCACCACTCAGCAGCACCTAATGCACCCCAAGAAATACCGTAGCGAGCCGAATTTAAGCAAGTAAAGGGGCCTTTGAGGCCAGTCACTTCTGGGAATTCATTTTCATCCGGTACAAATACTTCATCCATCACGATTTCACCGGTGATAGAAGCGCGTAGACCTAACTTACCGCTGATCTTGGGAGCGCTTAATCCTTTCATCCCTTTTTCAAGGATGTAGCCGCGAATGATGCCTTCATCATTTTTTGCCCACACTACAAATACATCGGCTATAGGTGCGTTAGAGATCCACATCTTTGAGCCAGTTAAAGAAAAGCCGCCAGGAACTTTCTTAGCGCGTGTGATCATCCCGCCAGCATCAGAGCCATAGTTGGGTTCAGTTAATCCAAAGCAACCGATCCACTCACCACTGGCTAACTTAGGGAGATACTTTTGTTTTTGGGCTTCAGTACCAAAATCATTAATTGGCACCATGACTAATGAGGATTGCACGCTCATCATAGATCGATAGCCTGAATCCACGCGCTCGATTTCGCGTGCAATGAGTCCGTAGGAAACGTAATTTAAATTAGAGCCGCCATATTGTTCTGGAATGGTGACGCCTAATAAGCCAAGCTCACCCATTTCACGAAAGATCGCTGGATCGGTAGTCTCATTTCGGTAAGCCTCTTGAACACGGGGCATTAAGCGGCCTTGGGCGTATTCGGCGGCAGCATCCCGAACCATCCGTTCTTCCTCGCTCAGCTGGGTATCTAGGAGGAGGGGGTCTGCCCAATTGAAGCTGGCTTTGCTCATAGTTTTAGTCATCCTGTCGTTTGATTTTTCTGCTTCCTGCGTATTTCCAGGAATACGGATATTCTTCATCCTATTATCCATTTTTTCCCGGTATATGGACTCCCCTAGACGTCACCATCGCTATTACGACCTCATTTTGGCTGCCTTTGTGGTGGTTCTTTTGTGCTCGAACTTTATTGGCGCCGGGAAAGCCGCAGTAGTGACCTTGCCGTATTTCGGGACCGTGCCATTTGGCGGGGGTATTCTGTTCTTTCCGATCTCCTATTTCTTCGGGGATATCCTGACCGAAGTCTATGGCTACGCCTATGACCGACGTGCCGTTTGGGCTGGCTTTGCTGCTTTAGTATTTGCAGCCATCATGGCGCAGATCGTGATTGCTTTGCCTGTGGCTCCTGGTGAGTACATGGCAAATTACCAGCAGGGTTTGGAAACCGTCTTTGGGAATTCCTGGCGTATTGCCTTGGCTTCAATGTTTTCGTTTTGGTGTGGTAGTTTCACCAATAGTTTTGTATTGGCCAAGATGAAAATTTGGACGCAAGGACGCTTCTTGTGGATGCGTACTATTGGCTCTACTGCGGTTGGTGAGCTAGTAGACTCCTCGTTTTTTTACTTGCTTGCTTTTTATGGCATCTGGCCAACCGATGAGGTCATACAGGTCGCTCTAGCGCAATATGCCCTCAAGACCGCTTGGGAGGTCTTGGCAACCCCATTAACCTATTGGGTGGTGAATTTCCTCAAGCGCAAAGAAAACGAGGATTACTTCGATATTCATACGAATTTCACCCCATTTCGGGTCAAAGTTTGATCCCGGGGCTATTTAAGCCTTTCCTGGCTTGAAAACGTTAAAATAACGGTCTTTGCCCCTGTGAATTGGGGGCACCCCTTGAATTGAATTTCAGAAAGCTAGAAAACATCCGTGCTGTCAGCATCTAATATCACCATGCAGTTTGGGGCAAAGCCTCTGTTTGAAAATATTTCCGTCAAGTTTGGTGGCGGTAATCGTTATGGCCTGATTGGCGCAAACGGTTGCGGTAAATCTACCTTTATGAAAATCCTTGGCGGCGAATTAGAGCCTACCAGCGGAAATATCAGTCTAGATCCTGGTATTCGTTTGGGTAAATTACGTCAAGATCAGTTCGCTTACGAAGATGTCCGCGTACTCGATGTGGTGATGATGGGTCATGAAGAAATGTGGAAAGCTGCCGCTGAACGCGATGCTATCTATGCAAACCCTGAAGCAACCGATGAAGATTACATGAAGGCTGCTGAGCTTGAAGGTAAGTACGCTGAGTACGGCGGCTATACAGCAGAAGCAAAAGCAGGGGAGTTATTGCTAGGTATTGGTATTCCTATTGAGCAACACAATGGCCCCATGAGCAATGTTGCTCCCGGTTGGAAGTTGCGCGTATTGCTAGCGCAGGCTTTGTTTTCTGATCCAGATGTTCTATTGCTAGATGAGCCGACAAATAACTTGGATATTCACTCGATTCATTGGCTAGAAGATATCCTCAATCAAATTAAGAGCACCATCGTCATCATTTCCCATGATCGTCACTTCCTCAATGAAGTTTGTACGCATATGGCCGATATGGACTATGGAACGCTGAAGGTTTATCCAGGGAACTACGATTCCTACATGTTGGCATCTGTGCAGGCGCGCACACAACAACTCAGTAATAACGTAAAAGCGAAAGAAAAAATTGCCGAATTAGCGGCCTTTGTGGCCCGCTTCTCTGCAAATGCTTCTAAGGCACGTCAAGCGACCTCTCGTCAGAAGCAATTGGAAAAAATTGAGATTGTGGAAGTAAAGCCTTCCTCACGTCAAAACCCATTCATTCGTTTTGAGGCTGAGAAAAAACTGCACAACATGGCTGTGGAGTGCAATGCACTGACTAAGGCGTATGACCGCGTTATTTTTAAGAACTTTAAGTTGGGTGTACGGGCTGGTGAAAAAATTGCCATCATTGGTCAAAATGGTGCAGGTAAGACAACTCTTCTCAAAACGATTTTGAGCAAACGTTTTGAAGGTATTGCTGCTGATAGCGGCGACGTGAAATGGGCGGAGAATGCCAACGTAGGCGTGATGCCGCAAGACAATACTGAAATGTTCGCTAAAGACGAGCTCTTGATGGATTGGATGAATAACTGGCGCAACACTGGTGACGATGATCAGGTGATTCGAGGCACCTTAGGTCGTCTTTTATTCTCTGGCGATGATATTGGTAAGTCAGTAAAGGTTCTCTCTGGTGGTGAAAAGGGTCGCATGATTTGGGGTAAGTTAATGCTCCAAAAATACAATGTCCTGGCAATGGATGAGCCAACCAATCACATGGATATGGAATCCATTGAGAGCTTGCAAATTGCCTTAGAGAAATTTGATGGCACTCTGATATTTGTTTCGCATGATCGCGAGTTTGTGTCTGCCTTGGCTAACCGTATCTTGGAAGTCAAGATGGATGGCACTGTAGTGGACTACTCTGGTACCTATGAGGAATACTTACGCAGTCAAGAATTGGCTGGATAACACTAGCAAGGTAGGTTGTTGGTAAAAAATAAGCCCATCTAATGGGCTTATTTTTCTTTTGCTTGTCTCTGAAACCGCGTTGCTGTGCCTTCTGCTCTAATCCGCTTCCAGACGGAGGCTTTTTCTTCATCTGAGAAGAACACCCAATTACTGACTTCGCTGAGAGTGCGCCCGCATCCTTGACAGATTTCGTCATATAAGGTGGTGCAGACGCCAATACAGGGGGAATCGGATTCATCATCCCCTGTTGAGAGGGAATGGGATCCATCTTGATTGGATCGTGTTTTGTTACTTCCTGAATTCATGGACGTACTTTAGTCGATTTCAGCGGACTATGCTCGGCGAGCTCATCTACATAAGCGCCGATACCTTGATGTTCACGTTCTAAGAAATGCCCAACTGCCTTGGCGAACTGAGGATCTTGAATGAAATGGGCTGATTGAATGGTAGTTGGTAAAAAGCCCCTTGCCATCTTGTGTTCTCCTTGGGCGCCACCTTCAAACGTTTGAATGCCCTGGGCAATGCAGTATTCGATCGCTTGGTAGTACGCTGTCTCAAAATGTAAGCAGGGGATATGCTCAATGGCGCCCCAGTATCTTCCGTAGGCTTTTGATTGCGCTTTATCCACCACAATGAGCGATGCTGCAATCGGTTTTTGATCACGCTCTGCAATAATGAGGTGAAGGCTTTCCGGCATCTGTTTGGCCCACAACTTAAAAAATGTTTTATTGAGGTAGGGTGATGACTGATGCTCTAGGTAGGTGTTTTGGTAGCAGTCAAAAAAGAATTCCCAATCTTGCTCGCTGGACTCTTTTCCTGGGATGTGCCGAAATGAAATTGCTTCCTTGTCTACCTGTTGTCGTTCACGCCGAATATTTTTGCGACGCTTCATCGTGAGGACGGATAGAAATTGCTCAAAAGTGGCAAAGTTTTGGTTGTGCCAGTGAAACTGCACGGAGTCACGCAATAAAAATCCTTGCTGTTTGAGTATTTCTGCTTCGCTGGCCTGGGGAAAAAGAAAGTGAGCCGAGGAAAGATGATTGTCAGTTAACAGGGACTTGATTGCCTTGATTAAGGTTATGCCAATCTCAAGGTGATCTAGTTCAGGCTTACACAAAATACGGGTACCTTGAACCGGGGTAAATGGAATGGCGCAAAGAACCTTGGGGTAGTACTGTAAACCCTGTTGCTCATAGGCTTGTGCCCATGACCAGTCAAAGACGAACTCACCGTAGGAATGCTGCTTTAAATACAGAGGTATAGCGCCCACGAGTTGATCAGCTTGTCTTAGGGAAAGGTGAGCTACTTGCCAGCCGGTGTTGCCGCCGACGCAACCCGTTTCTTCAAGCGCGCTGAGAAAAGCATGCTGTAAAAAGGGACCCGCATCGGTTGGTAGGAGAGTATTCCACTCGATCGCGGGAATATCGGCTAGACGCTCAACAATTTCAAGGCGATACTGCCCGGACTTGCTCACTATGAACGCTGTATCAGTTCTATCTTGTAACCATCAGGATCGGTGACAAAGGCAATGATCGTATCTCCACCTGCTACCGGGCCGGCTTCGCGTGTCACATTGCCGCCAGCAGCTTTAATCTTGTCGCATGCGGCATAAGCATCTGGGATGCCAATTGCAATATGACCATAGGCTGTCCCCAAATCATAGGAATGCACGCCATGGTTATAAGTCAGCTCAATTTCCGCTTGGCCGTCAGCATTGCCTCTGCCATACCCTACAAATACTAGTGAGTATTTTTGCTCTGGACGTTCGGTGGTGCGCAAAACATTCATACCCAATACCTTGGTATAAAAATCGACTGATCTTTGGAGGTCGCCAACGCGCAGCATAGTATGCAAAATCATCATGGTTTACATCGCTCCGTAGTTTGGACCACCACCGCCTTCGGGGGTGACCCACACGATATTTTGACTAGGATCTTTAATATCGCAGGTTTTGCAATGCACGCAGTTTTGAGAGTTGATCTGAAGACGTGGCTGGCCATCGGCCTCTACATACTCATAAACACCAGCAGGGCAGTAACGTTGCTCTGGTCCAGCATAGGTCTTGAGGTTGAGGCTTACCGGAATGGCGGCATCTTTAAGCGTTAGGTGAATCGGCTGATTCTCAGCATGATTGGTATTAGAAATAAATACCGATGACAGGCGGTCGAAGGTAAGCTTGCCATCTGGCTTGGGATAATCAATCGGTTTGTGTTGAGAGGCTGGCTCAAGGCACTCATGATCAGCATGCTTGAGATGTATGGTCCAAGGCATATTGCCGCCGAGAACTTTTTGTTCCAATCCCACCATGAGCGTACCAAGGTAGAGCCCTTTAGACATCCATGGCTTGAAATTGCGCGCTTGATTAAGTTCAGTATGCAGCCAACTATTTTGGAATGCGCTTGGATAACCCGCCAATACATCAGCAGAGCGATTATCGTTGAGGGCAGCAACGGCTGCTTCAGCAGCGAGCATGCCTGTCTTGATGGCTGCATGGCTGCCTTTAATGCGTGAGGCATTTAAGAAGCCCGCATCGCAACCAATTAGTGCGCCACCAGGGAAAACGGTTTTCGGCAGACTATTTAAGCCACCTGCTGTGAGTGCGCGAGCGCCATAGGCAATGCGTTTGCCGCCTTCAAAAGTTTCGCGAATCTTTGGATGCAATTTATAGCGTTGAAATTCTTCAAAGGGGGAGAGGTAAGGGTTCTTATAGGACAGGCCCACTACCAAACCCACAGCAACCTTGTTATCGCCTAGGTGATATAGAAACGAGCCACCATAGGTATCGCTCTCTAATGGCCAGCCTGCGGTATGTACTACTAGTCCAGGCTTGCTCTTAGATGGCTCTACCTCCCAAAGCTCTTTGATGCCAATACCATAGCTTTGCGGATCGGAGTCCTTGTCAAGTGCGAACCTGGCAATCAGTTGCTTGCCTAAATGCCCACGCGCACCTTCGGCAAAGAGGGTGTATTTACCACGCAGTTCCATACCCAGTTGAAATTGATCAGTTGGATTACCTTCTTTATCTAGCCCCATAGAGCCAGTAATCACGCCGCTAACAGCGCCTTGCTCGTTGTATAAAATTTCCGCTGCAGGAAATCCTGGGAAAATTTCTACGCCAAGCGCTTCAGCTTGCTCACCTAACCAGCGTGTCACATTAGCCAGGCTAACAATGTAATTGCCTTCATTCTGAAAGCAATGTGGCAAGAGCCAATTGGGAACTTGGTAAGACTTCTCTTCAGTTAAAAAGAGAAATTGATCTTGCGTTACTTCGGTATGTAGAGGGGCACCCAATTCTTTCCAGTTAGGAAAAAGCTCAGTGATTGCTTTGGGATCCATTACTGCGCCAGACAGAATATGAGCGCCGACTTCAGAGCCCTTTTCCAAGACGCAAACGCTAATGTCTTTCCCGGATTCATTGGCAAGTTGCTTGGCTTTAATTGCGGCTGACAGTCCAGCGGCCCCACCCCCAACAATGACCAGGTCATAGTCCATGGATTCCCTTGGTCCAAATTGTTCTAGCAGTTGCGCAGGATTCATGCAATTTCTCCGAGATTTCTTAAAAAATAGGGTATTTCAGTCCAGATAGTTTAGTTCTAACTGTTAAAAACCATTCCGGTGCCCAGACTCCCTAGACGCAAGGGCTTAAGGCGTTATGATTACTTTTTTACCCTTTTTGGCAATATTAGGACAAAAGTTATGAATAAAACCTACCCATCGGCAGTTGATGCCCTGCGGGACATCTTAAAAGACGGACAAAAGCTGGCTGTTGGCGGTTTTGGTCTTTGCGGAATTCCAGAGGCCCTCATTCAGGCGGTGAAGGATCTTGGTGCGCAAAATCTCACGGCAATTGCAAATAATGCTGGTGTTGATGGATTTGGCTTGGGCTTGCTCCTCAATTCCCGTCAAGTCAAAAAGATGGTTGCATCTTATGTTGGCGAAAACAAAGAGTTTGAGCGTCAGTATTTGGCGGGCGAGTTGGAATTGGAATTCACACCGCAAGGCACCTTGGCAGAAAAATTACGTGCTGGCGGTTGCGGCATTCCTGCCTTCTATACCAAAACCGGTGTGGGTACTTTAGTTGCTGAAGGTAAAGAAGAAAAAGAATTCGATGGTGAGAAATACATCATGGAGCGCTCGATCGTTTCAGATATCTCGCTTGTTAAAGCATGGAAGGCTGATAAGTCTGGCAATTTGGTCTATCGCTACACAGCTCGTAACTTCAATCCAGTAGTCGCCATGGCAGGCAAGATTACAGTGGCTGAAGTAGAAGAGATTGTTGAGAACGGCAAATTGCATCCGGATGAGATACACACTCCAGGCATCTATGTACACCGCTTAGTGCTGCACAAGACTCCAGAGAAGCGGATTGAGCAGCGCACTTTAACTGCAAAAGCCTAATTCATAGATTAGTAAGCAATAGAACAGAATATTTAGGAAGATCGATATGCCTTGGAATAGAGATGAAATGGCAGCACGTGCTGCTAAAGAATTAAAAGACGGTTACTACGTAAACCTGGGTATTGGTATGCCGACCTTGGTTGCCAATCATGTGCCAAAAGACATGGAGGTATGGTTGCAGTCTGAGAATGGCTTGCTGGGTATTGGACCATTTCCAACTGAAGATACGATCGATGCCGATTTGATCAATGCTGGCAAACAAACTATTACTACTTTGCCAGGCTCATCTATTTTCTCTTCAGCAGATTCATTTGGCATGATTCGTGGCGGCAAGATCAATATTGCGATTTTGGGTGCTATGCAAGTCAGTGAGCATGGTGACCTTGCTAACTGGATGATTCCAGGAAAAATGGTGAAGGGTATGGGCGGTGCGATGGACTTGGTTGCCGGCGTAAAACACGTCGTAGTACTCATGGAACACGTAGCCAAGAAAAAAGATGGTACTGAAGAGCTCAAAATTTTGCCAAAGTGCACTTTGCCCTTAACCGGCGTTGGCGTGATTAGTCAGATCATTACCGATCTGTGCGTGTTGGACATCACCCCCAAGGGTTTGAAGTTGGTAGAGCTAGCTCCTGGCGTAAGCAAAGAAGAGGTGATTGCTAAAACGGGTGCCCCTGTTGATACAACGGGTTTCTAAACAGCGTCATCATTTAGTGGAATAATGGGTTCACCATGTCGGGATCCCATCATTTCCATTCCAAATCAGCAAAGCCTCAGAGTCAATCTGGGGTAGATCCTTCTCTGCATGCCCATAAAAAAGGCGATGCTAAACATTCGCACAGCAAAGAAGTCTCCAATCAAAATTTACTGCTGATTGCTTTGGTATTAACTCTGGGATTTTCTGGGGTTGAAGGCGCGGCAGCGTATTTTGCAAATTCCTTAGCGTTGATTTCGGATGCAGGGCATATGGTGACCGATGCTGCAGCGCTAGGCTTGGCTTTATTAGCGCAAATTATTTCTCGCCGTCCGCCATCGCCAAAACATTCATTTGGATTTGGTAGGGCGGAAGCACTCGCTGCATTTGTAAACAGTATCGTGATGCTCGCGCTTGTTGTCTGGATTGTGATTGAGGCGGTAAGCCGTTTCTATGATCCACATAAAGTAGATGGTTTGACCGTTACGGTTGTCGCTGCTATTGGTTTGCTGATGAATATCGTGGTGGCTTGGGTTCTGTCACGCGACAAAAAGAGCGTGAATACTCGCGCAGCTTTGGTTCATGTCATGGGCGATCTATTGGGATCAGTTGCTGCCCTCGTGGCCGGTCTGGTGATTCAGCTGACAGGCTGGATGCCTATCGATGCCATTCTCTCTATCTTGGTATCCCTACTCATCCTGAAATCCACCATTTCGATTCTGCATGAGTCTTATCACTTCCTCATGGAGGGTGTGCCACTGCATATTGACTATCTAGAGGTGGGAAAAGATCTTAAGGCGGTGCCTGGCGTTCTTGCGGTTCATGACTTGCATGTGTGGGAGATGACGCCTAGCTTTCCGGCTTTGATTGGTCATATTGAGATTGCCAACATTCAAGAGTGGCCAGCCATCATGCAGAGAATCAATCAAATGTTGCTGGATAAGCATGGAATTGATCACGTGACCTTGCAGCCAGAAGAGGTGCGCAATGTGATCGATTGCATCGAAGATGCACATGAACATGAACATGAGCACGATCATGCCACCCATGAAGTGCGCAACACAGCACAGGCTAACCATGTATTTCATGATGGGGCTACTTTTTATGTGAAATGCTCGAGCGGTGAATCTGAGCATCGCATGGCTTATCACGCATGGGGTGATCCCAATAACTCAAAAGTTTTGCTTTGTGTTCATGGCCTTACTCGCCGTGGTAGTGATTTCAAAACACTTGCGCAAGCCATGTGCAAAGACTATTACGTGGTGTGTCCTGATGTTGTTGGTAGGGGCGATTCGGATCGCTTAGCGAACCCCATGCAATATGCTGTACCTCAATACGTCTCTGATATTGCTACTCTCATTACACAACTGGGTGTTTCTCAGGTTGATTGGGTGGGAACATCTATGGGTGGCTTAATTGGCATGGTGTATGCAGCAATGCCGAATTCTCCAATTCGCAGAATGCTGATTAATGATGTTGGCCCCAGGATTGAACCGGAAGCATTAAAGCGTTTAGGTTCTTACGTAGGTCAGCCATTTGTATTTCAGAATCGTGCTGATGCGCTTGAGCGCCTTAATCAAATTTGCGCCACCTTTGGTGAACATACACCAGAAGAGTGGGAAATTTATAACGGACCCATGTTGGTACAGCGTGATGGTAAGTGGATCATGCACTATGACCCAAATATCGCTGTGCCATTTGCTTCAGTCAATCCGATAATGGCTAAGGCTGGTGAGATGGCGATGTGGCATGCATTTAAGCAAATCCATATTCCGATGTTGATTGTGCGCGGTGGAGATTCCGATCTTCTGTCAGCGGCAACCGTTGCAGAAATGTGCAAAGTCAATCCTTATGCCCGCAGCATTGAAATTCCAAATGTGGGTCATGCACCTGCATTTGTAAAGCCAGAGCAAATTGCTTTAGTCAAAGAATTCTTCGGGTAATCTTTGCCTATGGCAAATACGCCTCAAACTGAAAAGTCAGCTGTATTCCAAGATGCTTGGTTCGGCGAGCCTGCCGAATCGCATGCTTTAGGTGTTAGCCGTATCCTGGAGTCGCTCAATTTGGATGAGGCCACCTTGGTAGCGGCCAATCACATTGCTCGAACCCATGGCAAAGAAGCGCTTACCAAAATGATTGGTGAGGAATCGGCCAAACTCTTGATCGGTTATCGAGGTCTGCGCCAAGCGCAAGCAAAGTTGGTGCGCGATGATGGCGGTCTGAGCGTTTCTGGTCAGGAAGAGATGTTACGCAAAATGCTCTTAGCATTTGGCGATGATTTACGGGTAGTGCTGATTTATCTAGCGTCGCGTTTGCAGACGCTGCGCTGGATAACGCAGGAAAAAATCGAGATGCCGGCTGCATGGGCGCAAGAGATTCTCAATATTGATGCCTCATTAGCTAACCGCCTCGGAATTTGGCAGATGAAATGGGAGATGGAAGATTTAGCCTTTCGTGCTTTATCGCCAGAGACCTATCGAGATATTGCCAAGATGCTCGATGCAAAACGGATTGAGCGCCAAGAATTTATTGAACAGGTGGTACAGCAGCTACAAGCAGAACTCAAGGCGGCCCAAATTGATGGGGAGGTATTGGGAAGGCCGAAGCATATTTACAGTATCTGGAAAAAAATGCAAGGCAAGTCTTTAGACTTTGCCAATCTGTATGACGTGAGGGCGTTTCGAGTATTGGTTGAGGATGTTAAAGCTTGCTATGCTGTATTAGGGATTGTGCATAACGTTTGGCAGCCCGTTCCACGCGAGTTCGATGACTACATAGCACGACCTAAACCCAACGGTTATCAATCACTACATACTGTTGTGATGAATGAAGATGGTACTGCCTTTGAAATTCAGGTACGTACACATCAGATGCACCAACAAGCTGAGTTTGGTTTGGCGGCTCACTGGCGTTACAAAGAGGGTGCTTATATCGGTATGGCGACGCCGCCAAAATCCAATAAACCCAGCATTGCCCACCAGCAAGGCACTCACAGCGCTGAGGTTGCTTATGAGCGACAAATTGCCTGGGCTCGGCAGCTCATCTCTTGGAAGGAAGATGCATGGGATCAACTCAAGCATCACGAGATCGACGACCATATTTATGTTTTAACTCCTCTGGGCAAAGTGATTTCCTTGGAGAAGGGCTCAACACCAATTGATTTTGCCTATGCCGTGCATACCAATCTTGGACATCGTTGTCGTGGCGCACGGGTGGATGGTGCGATGGTGCCTTTAGAGACCGCCTTGCAAAATGGGCAAACTGTAGAGGTGATTGCCGTAAAGCATGGTGGCCCATCGCGCGATTGGATTAGTCCCGATAAACACTATGTGCGCTCTCAACGTGCACGCCAAAGAGTGCGGGCTTGGTTCAACGCTTTGGATGATGATGAGACCGGTCAGGGCGCTAAAACGATAGAGGCCAAATCTGACCCCCAGGCTGAAGTTAAAACTACGCCAGCAACACCAGAGATTGTTCTGCGCAATAGCAGTCGTAAATCAGGTCAGGGAGGTGACGTCTTAGTGGTGGGCGTTGATTCTTTGTTGACCCAGTTGGCGCGTTGCTGCCGGCCAGTGCCGCCAGATGCGATTGCAGGATTTGTGACGCAAGGGCGGGGTGTGTCCATTCATCGGCGGTCCTGCAAGACCTTTCGAGGTCTTTTAGAGAGGGCACCCGAGCGGGTGATACAGACTGCTTGGACCTCATCGGCTGCTAGCCCTGCAGAAAGCGCTGAGCAAAAGCGGGTGTTTCCAGCCGATTTGGTGGTTTCTGGGCTAGACCGCCCGGAGCTAATGCGAGAGTTATTTGAAATCCTGACCCGACAGGGCGTGCATGTCATTGATTTACGTAAATCTGCCAAAAAGGGGCTAGCGCAGATCCTTTTAACGGTTGAGGTAAAGGATTCTGAAGTCTTGCGCCTTGTCCAAAATAGCCTAGAAGAGGTCAAAGGGGTCACCCAAGTGCGTCGCCGGTGATAAACTCTATGGCTGTATAGGCTCGTAGCTCAGCTGGTTAGAGCACCACCTTGACATGGTGGGGGTCGTTGGTTCGAGTCCAATCGAGCCTACCAACGAATAATGACCCAAGATGCGCGGTTGGCCACAAGCTACCGCGCTTTCTTTTTAGGTCGATGAAGTCAAACTGAATTTCAGTCAATAGATGGAGTTGTTATGCCTGTAGTTACTCTGCCCGATGGTTCAAAACGCGAGTTTGAGGCTCCCGTTCGCGTAGCGGATGTTGCCCAAAGCATCGGCAGTGGACTTGCTAAAGCTGCCTTAGGCGGCATCGTAGACGGCAAGATGGTTGATACCAGTTTTGTTATCGATAAAGATAGTCAATTAGCCATCATCACTGATAAAAGTCCTGAAGCACTAGAAATCGTGCGCCATTCCACTGCGCATTTATTGGCATACGCTGTTAAAGAATTATTCCCAGAAGCACAAGTCACTATTGGTCCAGTAGTAGAGAATGGTTTTTACTATGACTTCTCGTACCACCGTCCATTTACTCCAGATGATTTAGTCGCTCTCGAAAAGAAGATGACTGAGCTCGCTAAAAAAGATGAGCCAGTAGTACGTAGTGTTTTGCCACGTGATGAAGCGGTGAAGTTCTTTAAAGACCAGGGCGAGCATTACAAAGCAGAAATTATTGCGAGCATTCCGCAGGGTGAGGATGTTTCACTCTATGCCGAAGGTAAGTTCACTGATTTATGCCGCGGCCCACACGTACCTTCCACTGGCAAGCTCAAGGTCTTTAAGCTGATGAAGCTGGCAGGCGCCTACTGGCGTGGCGATAGCAAGAATGAGATGTTGCAGCGTATTTACGGAACTGCTTGGTTGCGTAAAGAAGATCAAGACGCTTATCTGCATATGCTGGAAGAGTCTGAGAAGCGTGATCATCGCCGTCTTGGTAAACAACTCGATTTATTTCATTTTCAAGAAGAAGCGCCCGGTTTAATTTTCTGGCATCCAAAAGGCTGGTCGATTTGGCAAGAAGTAGAGCAATACATGCGTCGCGTCTATCAGCAAGAGGGTTATCAAGAAGTGAAAGCCCCGCAGATTTTGGATCGTGCATTGTGGGAAAAGTCCGGCCACTGGGAAAACTACAAAGAAAACATGTTCACGACTGAGTCAGAAAATCGGGCTTATGCATTGAAGCCGATGAACTGTCCTGGTCACGTTCAAATTTATAACTCAGGTTTACATAGCTATCGCGAGTTGCCATTGCGTTTTGGCGAGTTTGGGCAGTGTCACCGCAATGAGCCATCTGGTGCATTGCATGGTTTGATGCGTGTGCGTGGTTTTACGCAAGACGATGGCCATATTTTCTGCACTGAAGATCAGATTCAATCTGAGGTGGCTGACTTTGATAAAGCGGTGCGTGCTGTTTATCAAGACTTTGGCTTTACTGAGGTTGCCGTTAAATTGGCTCTGCGCCCTGCTAAGCGTGTTGGCGACGATGCGATTTGGGATAAAGCTGAGGAAGCGCTCCGAGGCGCCCTCAAGGCTTCTGGCCAGCTATGGGAAGAATTGCCGGGGGAGGGAGCGTTTTACGGTCCCAAGATCGAATATCACCTCAAAGATTCCATTGGCCGTACTTGGCAGTGCGGCACGATTCAGGTCGATTTCTCCATGCCGGCCCGTTTAGGTGCTGAATATGTGGCTGAAGACAATAGTCGTAAGACTCCAGTCATGCTCCACAGGGCAATTGTGGGCTCTTTAGAGCGTTTTATCGGCATTTTGATCGAAAATCACGCTGGAAATATGCCTGTTTGGCTTGCTCCGACCCAGGCCGTTGTTCTCAATATCTCCGGAAATTCTGCTGCATATGCACAACAAGTGCAGCAAATGCTGAAAAAACAAGGGTTTAGAGTCGAAGCGGATTTGCGGAACGAGAAAATTACGTATAAAATACGCGAGCACGCATTACAGAAGATCCCGTTTTTGCTAGTTGTAGGGGATAAGGAATCAGAAAGTAATACGGTGGCCGTTCGTGCCCGTGGCGGAGTGGATCTGGGTGTTATGCCTATTGATGCCTTCGTTGCCCGACTCCAGCAGGATATATCCCAGAAAGTCGGACCCGAGCCTAGCTAGGGTTAGAACGGTTTTTATTGTTTTTTTAAAGGAATTAAGAAGATCGCTACTGAAAAATTGCAACGCATTAACCGGGAAATTACTGCTCCTGAAGTGCGTTTGATTGGAATCGATGGAGAGCCCATCGGTGTAGTTAAGTTGAGTGAAGCCTTGGCTGCAGCAGAAGAGAAAGATACCGATCTGGTTGAAATTGCTCCAACAGCTGTTCCACCTGTAGTCCGCATCATGGACTTCGGCAAATTCAAATACCAAGAAGCCAAGCGGATGCATGAAGCAAAGCTGAAGCAAAAAGTTATCCAGGTGAAGGAAGTGAAATTCCGCCCCGGTACTGATGATGGTGACTATGGTGTCAAGCTACGCAATCTAATCCGCTTTTTGGAAGATGGCGATAAGACAAAGATTACGTTGCGGTTTCGGGGTCGTGAAATGGCCCACCAAGAAATCGGAGCAAGGATGTTGGAGCGTTTGAAGTTGGACCTGCAAGAGTATGGCCAAGTTGAACAGTTTCCAAAAATGGAAGGCCGCCAGATGGTGATGGTATTGGCCCCCATTCGTAAGGCTAAGTAACTAGGTAATACCTGGTTCTTATGTAGGGAGGCGCCTGAGGTAATAACTAAGGGTGCTGGCAGTTTGAAGTGCTTCTGGGTACAGGAAGAGTAACCGTCGGTTACCACCTATGTTGCACAAGTAGAAGAAGGGGTGCTTTATGCCCAAGATGAAGAGCAAGAGTAGCGCTAAGAAGCGCTTCACGGTTCGCGCAGGCGGAACGATCAAACGAGGTCAGGCTTTCAAACGCCACATCCTCACCAAGAAGACCACAAAGAACAAGCGTCATTTGCGTGGTTCCACTGAAGTTGCGAAATCTGATGTTAAGTCAATTCGCTCCATGCTTCCATACGCTTAACCTCAGACTAGATTAGGAGAACTAAATGCCAAGAGTCAAACGTGGGGTTACAGCAAGAGCCCGTCATAAGAAAATTACCGATGCCGCAACAGGTTACCGCGGTCGTCGTAAGAACGTATTCCGTATTGCTAAGCAAGCGGTTATGCGTGCTGGTCAATATGCATACCGTGACCGTCGCAATAAGAAACGTGTATTCCGCGCTTTGTGGATTGCTCGTATCAATGCGGCAGTACGTGAGCACAACATGACCTATAGCGTATTCATGAATGGTATGAAGAAAGCTGCGATCGAACTCGACCGCAAAGTGCTTTCTGATATGGCCATTGCTGACAAAGCGGCTTTTGCTGCTTTGGTTACTCGGATCAAATCCGTAGTAAACGCTGCAGCTTAATTCTTAGTTTCTTTACAAACTAAGCTGCAATGGTTTCTCTCGACCAAATTGTCGAGGATGCCAAACGTGATTTCTCTGGAGCTGCCGATTCGGCGGCTCTTGAGGACGCGAAAGCCAGGTATCTCGGTAAATCAGGTGTTCTCACTGAGCGTTTAAAAGCGCTTGGTGGAATGTCGCCTGAAGAGCGCAAGAGTGCTGGCGCCCAAATTAATCAAATCAAAACCCAAGTTGAAGCTGCATTACAAGAGCGTCGCCAAGCTTTGGCTGATGCTGTATTGCTACAGCGCTTAGCTGCCGAATCCATTGATGTGTCCTTACCTGGGCGCGGTCAAGCGGTTGGCAGTTTGCATCCCGTGATGCGCACTTGGGAGCGCGTTGAGGAAATCTTCCGCTCCATTGGTTTTGATGTGGCTGATGGCCCTGAAATTGAAACCGATTGGTTTAACTTTACGGCCCTCAATAGCCCAGAAAATCATCCTGCACGTTCGATGCAGGATACGTTTTATGTTGATGGCAAAGATGCCCACGGCAAGCCTTTGTTATTGCGCACCCACACCAGTCCGATTCAGGTGCGTTACGCCAGTGAGCATGTTAAAAAATATGCCCATGCAGAGGTGATGCCACCAATTAAGGTCATTGCACCCGGTAGAACCTATCGTGTGGATAGTGATGCAACCCATTCACCCATGTTCCATCAGGTCGAAGGTTTGTGGATCGCTGAAAGTGTTTCATTTGCGGACCTCAAAGGCGTCTACACCGACTTCTTGAGAACCTTCTTTGAAACCAATGAATTGCAAGTACGTTTCCGTCCTTCTTATTTCCCGTTTACTGAGCCTTCTGCTGAGATTGATATGGCTTTTGGAAGCGGTAAGTTGGCCGGTCGTTGGTTGGAGATTTCCGGCGCAGGACAGGTTCACCCGAATGTATTGCGCAATATGGGGATTGATCCCGAGCGCTACACCGGATTCGCATTTGGATCTGGCTTAGAGCGCTTAACGATGTTGCGTTATGGCGTTGATGACCTACGCCTTTTCTTTGAAAACGATTTACGTTTCTTAGCGCAATTTCCCGCTTAAGAAAATAACAATAGAACGCTATGCAATTTTCTGAATCTTGGCTCCGTCAATATGTGAACCCATCGCTTGATAGTGATGCATTGGGTCATGCTATGACTATGGCGGGCTTAGAAGTTGAAGAACAACATTCTGTAGCGCCCGCATTTACAAAGATTGTGATTGCGCAGATTCTGTCTGCCGAGCAACACCCAGATGCCGACCGCTTGCGTGTCTGCAAGGTGGATGCGGGTACTGGTCAAGAGTTGCAAATTGTATGCGGCGCACCTAATGCTCGTGCCGGCATCAAAATCCCGTGCGCTATGGTTGGTGCTGAGTTGCCTCCTGCAGAAGCCGGCGGTAAACCTTTCATGATCAAGGTGGGTAAGTTACGTGGTGTTGAAAGCCAGGGCATGCTCTGTTCCGGTCGTGAGTTAGGTCTTGGCGATGATCACGAAGGCATTTTGGAATTGCCTTCGGATGCCCCAATTGGTGAAGATATTCGTAAGTATCTTGATCTCGATGATCAAATCTTTGTGATTAAGCTCACTCCAAATAAAGCGGATTGCCTCTCCTTAATGGGTATGGCAAGAGAAGTTTCCGCAATCACTGGTGCCGCCCTGTGCGCGCCGAAGTGGACGCCGCCAGCTGTAGTAATTGATGAGAAGCGCAAAGTTGCTGTTGAAAACAAAGATCTCTGTGGCCGCTTCGCTGGTCGCGTGATTCGCGGTGTTAATCCACAGGCTAAAACGCCTGATTGGATTGTGAAGCGCCTATCGCGAGCTGGGCAGAGAAGCATTTCTGCATTGGTAGATTTGTCTAACTATGTGATGTTAGAGATGGGTCAGCCCACCCATGTATTTGATATTGATAAGCTAGAAGGCGATATTACTGTCCGTTGGGCTAAACCAGGTGAAACACTGGAACTCCTTAATGGCCAAACGGTGACTTTGCAAGGTCCGGATTCGGCAGGCAAGCTACAAGAGGCGGGCGTTGTTGCTGATCAAAATGGCCCCGTAGCACTCGCTGGAATTATGGGTGGCAATCATTGTGCTGTAGGCGATGAGACTAAAAATATTTATGTAGAGGCGGCGTATTGGCTACCCTCGGCTATTCAGGGTCGAGCACGTCGCTTTAACTTTAGTACTGATGCAGCACACCGCTTTGAGCGGGGTGTAGACCCACAAAACACAGTTCAATGCCTGGAATATCTTTCATCATTGATCGTTGAGGTCTGCGGTGGCCAAGCTGGTCCAGTGGACGATCAAGTATTGAATGTGCCAGAGCGCAAGGCGGTCAAAATGCGTTTGGCACGTGCCATCAAAGTGATCGGTATTCCATTGACTCAGGAAATCGTAGCAGACGTATTTCAGCGTCTTGGTTTTGAATTTAAGCAAGAGGGTGATGCATTTATTGTTACTCCACCAAGCTATCGCTTTGATATCGAGATTGAAGAAGATTTGATTGAAGAAGTCGCGCGCATGTATGGCTTCGAAAATATTCCCGATACGCCGCCGGTAGCTTCACTCAAGATGAGCGCTAAAGCAGAAGCAAAGCGTGGTATTCATTTATTGCGTCAGCGTTTGGCATTACAAGGTTACCAAGAGGCCGTGAACTTTGGGTTTACCGATCTTGAAAGCGAGAAACGCTTAACTGGCGCTACAGAAAAAGATGTAATTGCTGTTTTAAATCCGATTGCTAATCAGTATGGTGTGATGCGCAGCACTCTATGGGGTGGATTGCTATCTAACCTCAAATCCAATTTAAACCGGGGGGCAGGGCGCGTTCGTTTATTCGAAACAGGCCGCGTCTTTAAGCGGGATGCCAATGTCCAAGAGGAAGCTGGCAAGGTTGCAGGCTTCTATCAGCCACAAATGATTGGCGGCTTAGCTTATGGCTCTTTTGTGCCGGAGCAATGGGCTAATGCAACACGCCCGGTAGATTTCTTCGATGTGAAGGGTGATCTTGAGCGCGTCTTGGATCCACTGCATTTCGTTACTGAATCTGCACAACATCCTGCATTACATCCTGGCCGTAGCGCCAAGGTGTTCTTGATAGTAGGCAAGAATCGCATTGATATAGGATGGATCGGTGAACTGCATCCTGGTTTGCAGCAAGCCTATGAGTTGCCTCAAGCGCCAGTATTGTTTGAATTGGATTTAGAGGCTATTCGCGAACTAGGTTTGCCGGTCCCAGAAGAATTAAGCAAGTTTCCTGCAGTCCAGCGAGATTTGGCTCTTGTGGTGAAGCAATCCGTTTCTGCACAGTCTTTATTGGATGCGATGTTTGCTGCTAAGCAAAATTTTGTGCGTGGCATTGAGTTATTTGATGAATTTAAGCCTAAAGCAGGATCGAGCAGTATGGCCGATGATGAAAAGAGCTTGGCATTCCGGGTCACTTTACTCAATACTCAAGAAACATTGCAAGATCCCCAAATTGATGCCGTAATGGCTGCATTATTGGGCGCAGTAGAGAAAAAATGTGCAGCTCGTCTGCGCTAGGTTTAGTATTAAAGAAATTCCAACGATAAATCAGAGACACATTAGAAAAGATTCAAGCCATGAGCGACCTAATTTCTAACGACACCGTAACGAAGAATGAGTTATCTGAAGCGCTTTTTGATCAGGTAGGTCTGAACAAGCGTGAAGCCAAAGATATGATTGATGCTTTTTTTGATCGCATTGGCCAATCTCTTGAATCCGGCACAGAAGTGAAGATCTCTGGTTTTGGTAATTTTCAGTTGCGCAATAAATCGGCTCGCCCTGGCCGAAATCCCAAAACAGGTCAAATGATTCCGATTGCGGCTAGACGTGTAGTTACTTTTCACGCCAGTCAAAAGCTTAAAGATGTAGTGGAGTCACATGCTCGAGAAAACCGAGTTTGATGCCAGCTCAGTTCTGCTGAGCTCTCAACTTCCCCCAATACCCGCTAAGCGTTACTTCACCATCGGTGAGGTTGCTGACTTATGTGGAGTCCGCTCTCATGTATTGCGTTACTGGGAGCAAGAGTTCTCACAACTGAGCCCTCAAAAACGCCGCGGCAATCGTCGTTACTATCAACATCACGAAGTCGTCCTGATTCGCAAGATTCGCTCATTGTTATATGAAGAAGGTTTCACTATCAGCGGTGCCCGCAACCGCTTGGAAGAGGCGCGTGGCGAGCTCCGTTTGCGCGAAGAATTGCAAGCTGTTCTGCAGATTCTGTCCAAATAGTTGCTGATACAATTTTGTTTTTCGTCGGGGCGTAGCGCAGCCTGGTAGCGTACATGCATGGGGTGCATGTGGTCGGAGGTTCAAATCCTCTCGCCCCGACCATTCATTTAATGTTTTAATACATTTCAATATGAATACACCTAACCCCAATTCTCAAAATCACAATAGAACTCTGTACTTTGGTTTAGATATTCCATTTTTGGATCATCTGGGTGTTGTTCCAGAGTTTGCTGAAGCAGGGAAGGTGCGCATCAGTTATACCGTAAGGCCAGAGCACACCAATAGCTTTCACGTGGCTCAAGGCGGCCTCATCATGACCCTGTTGGACTTTGCCATGGGTGCGGCAGCCAGAACGGCATCAAATCATCAGTTGGGCGCCATTACGATCGATATGAGCACTAGTTTTCTGCGTCCAAGCGTGGGAAAAATCGTAGTGGAGGGCACTTTATTAAAGGCCGGTAAATCCATTCAATACTGTGAAGCTGTTGCTCTGAATGAGGCTGGGGAGATTACGGCCAAAGCAAGCGGCACTTTTGCGCTGAGAAGGTAATGCCGGGATTTGAATAAGCATAATTAATAATAGTATTTATAATGATTATGCTGATTGATTATCTTTAATTACCATAAACCATTGATTAATAATGGTTAATAGCTCAATAAATTAATACCTATTAGTTTATTAATTCAAATATATAATAACGATTTGAAATAGATTATTTACTGTCTATTTCCCATAATTCAAACCTATTATTTGGAGAAACCCCTTGATGTCTTCTTATAAAGAGCTTTTAGCTCAACGCGAACAATTAGATAAGCAAATTAAAGAAGCGATTGCACGTGAAAAATCAGATGGCATTGCTAAGGCTAAGTTAATTATTGAGCAATACAACCTATCCGCATCCGATTTATTCAGCCGTAAGGCGGGTGGTAAGTCGGCCGGTGGCAAGGTGGCTCCTAAGTATCGCAATCCAGCTACTGGTGAAACATGGACGGGCCGCGGTAAGGCTCCTAAGTGGATCGAGGGAAGAGATCGTAGTAGCTATTTGATCTAAGCTATTGATTTTCCTAGTATTGAACAAAGGCCGCAGATGCGGCCTTTATCATTCTTAAGCGCACTTACGGGATAGCGCCTCCATGAAGAGGGGTTCTAATAGCTCATGACGTTGACCTGGATTGATGCTGCCTTCTAAGTCTGGGTTGGTTGCTGGATAGCCAATAATCATTGGATTGAGGTCGATTAGGCCATTTTCTAACTCTTTTTTGATGCTTTCAGTCAGATGGGGTTTGTTGCCATTGTTTTCATCTGCTAAGGTTACAACCCCGGGATGGAGCTTAATAAATCCTTCATCTACTAGAATAGGTATCCTCTGTGTGTCCTTGTTTTTACTAAGATAATGGATCAAATGTACCTGCTCAACTGGAGGGATCAGGGCATCAAGAAAGATCAGATCCGGGGCAATAGATACCGTCTTCATGAGGCCCTCTAGGCTATCAACGGCGACCTCCATATCGACTTTGAGTTGCCAGTCTTGAATAGCCTGTAATAACTCTTCGCTATTTTCCGAGCGCCGGAATATACCCATGGCTATACAGTTTTGCGTGGTTTTCTGACGCATTGCCCGTTTTCTGCGTTGCAGTTGCTGTTCCAGTGAGCTCGCAAGAATACGTCTATGGCCGCCGCGGGTCTTCCAGGCGATTAATTCACCGAGCTCAACCATTTTCTGGACTGTTCCCAGGGAGACCTGCAAAACCTTGGCGCTTTGTCGGGTGCTGAGATATTCCATTTCTGGGGTAATTGCTTTCATATTTCCCTTCATTTGATTCATGCATTTGAAGATTTAGAGAATAAAAATCAAATCTCAATGAATCTGTCCGTAAATCTTGAAAGCGGGGTAGGAAAGTTCTTATTCATTTTTAATTCCTAGGGAAATACCCCAAAGCCCCTCAAAATCAGGGAAAGCCCTTTATAGAGCTATGGTCAATCGTGTTAAATTACTGTCGTAGTACCAGTATTTGCACAGAGCAATTCGTGAAACGGTACAGCCGTGTAACGGATGGTTATAACCACAGTTTTTATTCGGGAAACCCGATGAAAGGTGAGCATCATGATGCAGGATCAAAGAGATAATTCCTATCTCTTCGGCGGAAACGCCCCCTACGTAGAGGAACTCTACGAATCCTACTTGCACGACCCCGCTTCCGTAGCGGATCATTGGCGAGATTATTTCGATAACGTGAAACAAGTCCCGGCTGTGGATGGTTCTTCTAGAACTGATATCGCACATGGCCCGATTGTTGCGTCCTTTGCTGAGCGTGCTAAGCAAGGTCCGATCAGAACGATTTCTGATTCGGCTGACTCAGAGATGGGCCGCAAACGCGTTGCTGTTCAGCAGTTAATCGCCGCGTATCGTAACGTTGGCAACCGCTGGGCAAACTTAGATCCATTAAAGCGGACGGAGCGCCAGGACATTCCTGAGTTAGATCCCGCTTTCTATGGCTTTACTGATGGCGATATGGATATCGTCTTCAATACCAGTAATACCTTCTTTGGCAAAAATGAAATGACCCTGCGCGATTTGCTGCAGGCATTGCGTGAAACCTATTGCGGCACGATTGGTGTCGAGTTCATGTTTATTGCTGATCAGAAGATCAAAAAATGGTGGCAAGAAAAATTAGAGTCCATTCGCTCAACCCCACAGTTCAATGTGGAAGAGAAGCGTCAGATTCTTGATCGCGTAACGGCCGCTGAAGGCCTTGAGCGTTACCTCCAGGCTAAGTATGTTGGTCAAAAGCGCTTCTCATTAGAGGGTGGTGAAAGCTTCATCGCCTGTATGGACGAGATGATTCGTGACGCTGGTAACAAAGGCGTACAAGAGATCGTGATTGGCATGGCCCACCGTGGTCGTCTCAACGTACTCGTTAACACCTTGGGCAAGATGCCAAAAGATTTATTTGCCGAGTTTGAGCACAAAGGTCCTGAGACATTACCTGCAGGTGACGTGAAATATCACCAAGGTTTCTCCAGTGATATTTCCACTCCAGGCGGTCCTGTCCACTTGTCTTTAGCATTTAACCCATCCCATTTAGAAATCGTTAACCCAGTAGTAGAGGGTTCTGCACGGGCTCGTATGGAGCGTCGTGGCGATATGTTGGGCGAGCAAGTAATGCCGATCTTGGTGCACGGCGATGCTGCGATTGCAGGTCAGGGCGTGATGCAAGAAACCTTGGCAATGTCAGAAGTGCGCGGATATTCCACTGGTGGCACACTGCATGTGGTGATTAATAACCAAATTGGTTTTACGACCTCGGACCCACGCGATTTGCGTTCTAGCTTGTACTGTACTGACATCATGAAGATAGTGGATGCGCCAGTACTGCACGTGAATGGTGATGATCCTGAGGCGGTTGTATTAGCAACTAAGTTAGCCGTTGAGTTCCGCATGAAGTTCCATAAGGACGTTGCGGTAGACATCATCTGCTTCCGTAAGTTAGGCCATAACGAGCAAGACACACCTGCTATGACGCAGCCATTGATGTACAAGATCATTGCTGCCCACCCAGGTACTCGCAAACTCTATGCAGACAAACTCGAAGCTCAGGGTGTATTGCCTGTAGGTACTGGCGACCTCATGGTCAAAGAGTATCGCGCTGCCATGGACGAGGGTAAACAAACTTCTGATCCTGTTTTGAGTAACTTCAAAGGCAAGTTCGCTGTAGATTGGTCGCCTTTCTTGAATAAGAAGTGGACCGATGAAGCGGATACTGCGATTCCTTTGACAGAGTGGAAACGTTTGGCTGAAAAGATTTCGACAATTCCAGAGGGCTTTAAGGCTCACCCATTGGTTGCCAAGGTTTACAACGATCGTGCGGCGATGGGTCGTGGTGACGTCAATGTGGACTGGGGTATGGGCGAGCACATGGCTTTTGCTTCCTTAGTTGCTAGCGGCTATCCAGTACGCCTCTCTGGCGAAGATAGTGGACGCGGTACCTTTACTCACCGTCATGCCGTGTTGCATGAGCAAAATCGTGAGAAATGGGATACCGGCACCTATATCGCTCTTCAGCACGTCACCAAAGATCAGGCTCCATTTGTGGTGATTGACTCGATTCTTTCTGAAGAAGCGGTGCTCGGATTTGAATATGGTTACGCTGCAGCTGAGCCAAACACCTTGACGATTTGGGAGGCCCAGTTCGGCGACTTCGCCAATGGCGCTCAAGTGGTTATTGATCAGTTCATCGCTTCTGGAGAAGTGAAGTGGGGTCGCGCTAATGGTTTAGTCATGATGTTGCCGCATGGTTATGAAGGTCAAGGCCCAGAGCATTCCTCCGCACGTCTTGAGCGCTTCATGCAATTGTGTGCCGATACCAATATGCAAGTGATTCAGCCTACAACTGCATCGCAGATCTTCCACGTACTGCGTCGTCAAATGATTCGTCAGTTCCGCAAGCCGCTGATCTTGATGACACCAAAATCATTGCTGCGTAATAAAGAAGCTGCATCACCTTTGTCAGAATTTACGAAGGGTGGCTTCCAGACAATTATTGGTGAGCGTGATGAGGCGATTGATCCAAAACAGGTCACCCGTTTGATTATGTGCTCCGGTAAGGTCTATTACGACTTGGTTAAGCAGCGTACTGAGAAGAAGATTGGCGATGCCGCCATTATTCGCTTAGAGCAGCTCTACCCATTCCCGCATAAAGCATTGACTGCTGAGTTGAAAAAATATCCAAAATTGGAAGAGGTTGTCTGGTGTCAAGATGAACCACAAAACCAAGGTGCATGGTTCTTCGTGCAACACAATATTTTGGAAAACATGTCTGATGGCATGAAGTTGGGTTATGCAGGTCGCCCTGCATCAGCCTCACCAGCATGCGGTTACGCTCATTTACATCAAGAGCAGCAAAAGTCTCTTCTCAATGCGGCATTTGCCAAATTAAAAGGTTACGTGATCACGAAATAATCGTTTTCATTACTCAACATACATATAGATAAACAGGATTAATCATGGCTATTTTTGAAGTTAAAGTTCCCCAGCTCTCCGAGTCAGTTGCCGAAGCAACTTTATTGCAGTGGAAAAAGAAAGTCGGCGATGCTGTCGGTCAAGACGAGATCTTGATTGAAATTGAAACTGACAAGGTTGTGCTAGAAGTGCCTGCGCCTTCAGCTGGTGTATTGACAGAAATCGTTGTTGCCGATGGTGGCACAGTAGTAGCAGAGCAATTGATCGCCAAGATTGATAGCACTGCTGTTGCAGCCGCAGCACCTGCTGCTGCCGCACCTGCACCAGCTGCAGCTCCTGCAGCCGCTGCCCCAGCTAAGGCTGCTGCTCCTGCTGCGAAAGCTTCTGGCGCTGCTGCATCACCTTCAGCCTCTAAGATTTTGGCGGAGAAGGGTGTTGATGCTGGACAAGTTGCAGGTTCTGGACGCGATGGCCGCATCACTAAGGGCGATGCATTAAGTGCTTCTGCTGGCGCTGCAAAATCTGCTGCATTACCAAGCGCACCGATTCCAACTGGCGATCGTCCAGAAGAGCGTGTTCCAATGAGCCGCTTGCGTGCTCGTATTGCTGAGCGTTTGCTAGAGTCCCAAGCGAACAATGCCATTTTGACTACCTTCAATGAAGTCAATATGGGTCCAGTAATTGCATTGCGCAACAAATACAAAGATCAGTTTGAAAAGACCCATGGCGTGAAATTGGGTTTCATGTCTTTCTTTGTTAAAGCAGCGACACATGCTTTGAAGAAATTCCCATTACTCAATGCCTCTGTTGATGGTAATGACATCGTTTACCACGGCTACTTTGATATTGGTATCGCCGTGAGCTCACCACGTGGCTTGGTAGTACCTATTCTGCGTGACGTTGATCAAATGAATTTGGCTGACATTGAGAAGAAGATTGCCGAGTTCGGCACTAAAGCGCGTGAAGGTAAATTGTCAATTGAAGAGTTGACTGGCGGTACATTCTCTATCTCTAACGGTGGTGTATTCGGCTCCATGCTCTCTACTCCAATCATTAACCCGCCTCAATCCGCAATTTTGGGTATCCACGCTACTAAAGATCGTGCTGTAGTAGAAAACGGCCAGGTAGTAGTGCGTCCAATTAACTATCTCGCCTTGTCATACGACCACCGCATTATTGACGGTCGTGAGGCTGTGCTTGGTTTGGTTGCGATGAAGGATGCCTTAGAAGATCCTTCACGTCTCCTCCTTGATTTGTAAGAAGGGAAGATCATGAGCCAAGCTTTTGATGTACTGGTAATTGGTGGTGGCCCTGGTGGCTACATCGCCGCAATTCGTGCTGCGCAACTCGGCTTTAAGGTTGCCTGCGCAGAATCTAATAGCTATGATGATCCTAAAGGTGAGCCACGCTTAGGCGGCACTTGCTTAAACGTCGGTTGTATTCCGTCTAAAGCCTTGCTGGCATCTTCCGAAGAGTTCGAGAAGATTGGTCATCATGCTGCTGATCATGGCATCAAGGTTGGCTCAGTCAGCATTGATTCTAAGAAGATGGTCTCCCGTAAGGATGACATCGTCACCAAGATGACTGGTGGCATTCAGTATCTGTTCCGCAAAAACAAAATTACTTTGTTAAAAGGCCATGCTTCATTTGAAGGCAAGGGCGCCGATGGCTATCAAGTTAAGATTGATGGCAAAGACAAAGAAACCGTTACTGCAAAGAACGTGATTATTGCTACTGGCTCAAAAGCGCGTCACTTGCCGGGCTTGCCTGTTGATAACGTGCTGATCTGTGACAACGAAGGTGCTTTGAAGTTTGATTCAGTGCCGAAGAAATTGGGTGTGATTGGTGCTGGCGTCATTGGTTTGGAGCTGGGCTCTGTATGGCGTCGCTTAGGTTCTGAAGTGACCGTACTCGAGGCATTGCCTTCATTCTTAGCTGCTTGTGATGTAAGCATTGCGAAAGAAGCGCAAAAGCTCTTTACTAAGCAAGGCTTAAACATCAATATGGGCGTCAAGATTGGTGATGTCAAAGCGGATAAAAAGGGTGTTGTGGTCAATTACACCGATAGCGCTGGCAAAGCTGCCAAATTGGAATGTGATCGCTTGATCGTTTCCGTTGGTCGCGTTCCAAACACCGATAAATTAGGTTTGGATAAGATCGGCCTCAAAGTGGATGAGCGTGGCTTTATTCCAATTGATGACCATACCTGTGCTACAACAGCTCCTGGCGTTTACGCTGTGGGAGACGTAGTGCGTGGACCAATGTTGGCTCATAAAGCAGAGGACGAAGGTGTTCTCGTTGCTGAAGTAATTGCTGGCCAAAAACCGCATATTGATTACAACTGCATTCCTTGGGTGATCTATACCGATCCAGAAATTGCTTGGGTAGGTAAAACCGAACAGGCCTTGAAAGAGGCTGGTGTGGCATACAAAGCTGGTCAATTCCCATTTGCGGCCAATGGTCGTGCTTTGGGCATGGGCCGCGCGGATGGTTTTGTGAAGGTATTGGCAGACGCAAAGACCGACGAAATCCTCGGTGTACACATCATCGGACCAAACGCTTCAGACCTCATTGCTGAAGCTGCAGTAGCCATGGAATTCAAAGCAGCAGCAGAAGATATTGCACGTATCTGTCATCCGCATCCAAGCTTGTCAGAAGTGATGCGCGAAGCGGCATTAGCGACAGATCAACGCGCACTCAATATGTAATTGAAAACCATTGAGTATTACCAGCAAGAATTAAAAGCGCGCGGGTATCACAGCGATCCCGCGCAGCTTCGTGCTGTTGAGCGTCTACAAAAATGTGAAGATGAGTGGATTGCTTATAAAGAAATCCGCAGCAACAATCTCAAGAAAAAAATATTTAAGCCAACTCTGCCACGCGGTTTGTACCTGTGGGGTGGAGTAGGTCGCGGCAAATCTTTTTTGATGGACTGCTTTTATGCAGCTTCACCGTTAGAAAAGAAAGTACGCATCCATTTTCATGAGTTTATGCGTGAAGTCCATCGCGAACTCCATGAGCTCTCCGGCTTATCTGATCCATTAGATGAGCTCTCCAAGCGAATTGCTAAGCGCTATCGCCTAATTTGCTTTGATGAGTTTCATATCAATGACATTGCAGATGCCATGATTTTGTACCGCTTGCTCAGCGCTTTATTTGCTGATCGCGTGCAGTTTGTGATGACATCAAACTACCGGCCCGACCAACTCTACCCAAATGGTTTGCATCGCGATCGTCTATTGCCGGCGATCAAGCTGTTAGAAGAAAAGCTCGATGTTCTGAACGTCGACGCGGGCAACGACTACCGACGCGTTCAGATGGAGCAGGTTGAGGCTTATCTAACGCCATTAAATGATCAAACGCACGCGACCCTTGAGCAAATGTTTAGGACCTTGATTGGTAATCAGCAAGAAACCTCAAAGCCGGTCTTGAATATTGAATCGCGTGAGCTCAAGCCATTGCATATGGCTGACGGGGTGGTATGGTTTGACTTTCAAACGCTATGCTGTGGCCCACGCTCACAAAATGACTATTTAGAGATCGCCAAGCAGTTTCATACAGTGATTTTGTCTGGCGTGCCGTATATGCCGCCCAGAATGACTAACGAGGCACGACGTTTTATTTGGCTCATTGACGTGCTCTACGACCATAAAATCAAACTGATTATCTCGGCAGAGGTTCCTGCCCCTGATTTGTACACCGAAGGGCAAATTACCGCCGAATTCTCCAGAACCGTCTCGCGCCTCATTGAGATGCAGTCCCGCGACTACTTAGATGCCCCGCGGCGGGTAATTGACACCAGCTTGACCTAAAATAGGGTCATGACCAGCTTTTCCACCATTAATGCCGATTTGCACTGCCATTCAGTTGTTTCTGATGGCACATTGACGCCTGAAGCCTTGGCTGAACGAGCCAAAGCCAATGGTGTTCATTTATGGGCATTAACCGATCATGATGAGCTAGGCGGTCAAGAGCGTGCGCGTGCTGCTGCTAGTGCGTTGCAGATGGATTATGTGGCTGGTGTAGAAATATCTGTCACATGGATGGGTGAAACAATTCATATTGTTGGTCTGGGTATTGATGCAAACCACCTTGGCATTATTGAGGGCTTGCGTCTGACTCGTGAAGGGCGTGGTAACCGTGCACAACTGATGGCAGAGCAATTGCTCAAGGCAGGCATTCCTGGTGCCTATGAGGGCGCACTCCATTTTGCGGGCAATCATCAATTAATTTCTCGTACACACTTTGCTCGTTTCTTGGTTGAGCAGGGGATCTGTCGTAATACAGAGCAGGTATTTAAAAATTATTTAATCGAAGGCAAGCCGGGTTATGTGCCCCATCAATGGGCTAGCTTGGACAATGCGGTTGCTTGGATTAAGGCGGCAGGCGGCGTAGCCGTGATTGCTCATCCGGGTCGCTACAGTAGATTGAGTGCGCTACAGATGGATGAACTCTTCAAGCATTTCAAAGACATCGGTGGCCTTGGTATTGAGGTCATTACAGGCAGCCATAGCCCAGATCAGTACAAAACCTATGGGAAGGTTGCCCAGCAGTATGGATTCTTAGCCTCCAGAGGCTCAGACTTCCACGACCCTAATGAAAGTCACATCGACTTAGGTGTATTGCCCCTTTTGCCAGAGCATTTGACTCCGGTATGGACTGCGTTTCATTAATTTAAATTCACAATAAAGATAAAGAAAAACGATGTTTGCTGAACGTGTTCTCTCTGGTATGCGGCCTACGGGCAATTTGCATCTTGGTCACTATCATGGCGTATTAAAAAATTGGGTGCGTTTGCAATCGGAATACCCATGCTTTTTCTTTGTTGCTGATTGGCATGCCTTAACAACCCATTATGAAACGCCTGATGTGATCGAGCAGTCTGTATGGGATATGGTGATTGATTGGTTGGCTGCGGGTGTAGATCCGAATCAAGCGACTTTATTTATTCAGAGCAAAGTCCCTGAGCATGCTGAGCTGTTTCTATTGCTGTCAATGGGCACTCCATTAGGTTGGTTAGAGCGTGTGCCGACCTATAAGGATCAAATTGAAAAGCTCAAAGAAAAGGATTTGCAAACCTACGGCTTCTTGGGTTACCCCTTGCTCCAGGCTGCAGATATTTTGATTTACCGCGCACAACATGTGCCGGTTGGTGAAGATCAGGTGCCGCACGTAGAGATGACCCGCGAGGTGGCCCGCCGCTTCAATTATCTGTATGGTCGTGAGCCAGGTTTTGAAGAAAAGGCGCTTGAAGCGGTGAAGAAGTTAGGTAGTAAACGCGCCAAGATGTATCTCGAATTGCGTGTAGCCTTTCAGGAGCGCGGTGATGATGAAGCGCTAGAGCAGGCTAAGGCTTTGTTGCAAGAAGCGCAAAGTCTCTCGATGGCCGATCGTGAGCGTTTATTTGGTTTCTTAGAGGGTGCTCGCAAAATTATTCTGCCTGAGCCCCAAGCTTTATTGACGACAGCATCGCGTATGCCCGGTATTGATGGTCAAAAAATGTCCAAGTCCTATGGCAACACGATCAGCATTCGTGAGCAGCCCGAAGACGTCATCAAAAAGATTCGCACTATGCCTACAGATCCTGCGCGAGTACGAAGGACTGACGCTGGCGATCCTGCGCGTTGCCCAGTATGGCAATTGCATACTGTGTACTCTAATGAGGAGACCAAGCAGTGGGTTGATCAAGGCTGTAAATCAGCCGGCATTGGTTGTCTCGAGTGTAAGCAACCAGTGATTGACGCTATTTTGGCCGAACAACAGCCGATGTTTGAGCGTGCGCAAAAGTATTTGGATGATCCAAGTTTGCTGCGCTCCATCATTGCCGATGGCTGCGATAAGGCACGTAAAGTTGCTCAAGAAACGATGCGCGAGGTCCGTGAAGCAATGGGCCTGGCGTACGATTAAGGAAGCGCTTGCCAGCTTTACATGATGCTCAGTTAATTGCTTCACCTTGGGTGAAGCAATTTGCTGCATACATTCCTGAAGGTGGTTTGGTATTGGATCTGGCGTGTGGTGGCGGTCGACATTCCCATCTGTTGGCACAACTGGGATACACAGTATTGGCAGTGGATCAGGATGTAGCCGCTATTGAACAAAGCACTCATGCCTCAATTACCCCCAAAGCCATGAATCTGGAGCTGGAGGAATGGCCGCTTGCGCAAGTCTCCTGTGAGGGGATTGTGGTTACCAATTACCTCTACCGTCCTCACTTAGACCGCTTGCCGGAAATGCTCTCTGAGGGCGGGGTCCTGATTTATGAAACTTTCGCCCAGGGCAATGCGCAATTTGGCAAACCGTCTAACCCAAATTTCCTACTAAAACCGGGGGAATTGCTGGCTTTGGCGGCCCGGCATGGCCTGAAAGTTCTGGCATATGAGGATATTTATGTGAATGAGCCCAAACCAGCTATGGTTCAGCGCCTGTGCGCACTAAAAGACGGGTCAAAAGGGCACATTCCGTTACAATTTCAAGCTTAAGACAGCTCTAAAACGGTATACGTTCGGTGACAAATACAGCCCAATCCAAAGGTAGTAAAAAGACCATTTCTGGCAGCATGCCAGCTATTGTTACGCCAATGTTTGACGATGGCAGTTTGGACTACGCCAGTTTGAAATCCTTGCTCGATTGGCATGTAGCCGAAGGCACGGATGGCATTGTGATTGTGGGGACCAGTGGTGAGTCTCCGACCGTTTCGGTGGAAGAGCATTGCGAGCTAATTCGTGTCACGGTAGAGCACATCGCAGGACGCATTCCAGTGATTGCTGGTACTGGTGGTAATTCCACTGCAGAAGCGATTGAATTAACCGAGTTTGCAAAAAAAGTGGGTGCAGATGCCAGCTTGCAAGTAGTGCCTTACTACAACAAGCCTACCCAAGAGGGTATGTATGCTCACTTCAAGAAAATTGCTGAGTCTGTTGATTTGCCGGTGATTTTGTATAACGTGCCTGGTCGCACCGTTGCGGATTTAGCAGGTGAGACGGTGGTGCGCTTAGCTGGTGTTCCTGGTGTGATCGGCATCAAAGATGCTACCGGTAGCCTAGAGCGCGGCACGCTTTTAATGGCTGACCTCAAGCGTGCTGGCCATGCGGATTTTGCGGTTTTCTCAGGTGATGATTTAACTGCTGCGATGTTGATGTTGATGGGAGGCAAAGGTAATATTTCTGTCACGGCAAACGTGGCACCGCGCTTGATGCATGAGCTATGTGTTGCAGCTATGTCAGATGAAGTTAAAAGAACGCGTGAAATCCAGTATCAATTGCTCGCAGTGCATAAAGCAATGTTTACTGAAGCCAATCCAATTCCAGTGAAATGGGCCCTGCATGAGATGGGCAAGATCACTGCCGGCATTCGTTTGCCCTTAACCCCTTTGAGCAGCTCCTTAAGAGAGCCCTTGAAGGCTGCATTGAAACAGGCGAACCTACTATGATCAAAGCGTTTTCTGTATCTCGTCAATCGTTATCGATTACGGCATTATTTCTCGTGGCATTGCTCTTAACGTCATGCAAAAGCGTCACCAGCAATGACACGGTAGATTACAAAAGCTCCGGCGCTGTAAAGGGCCCCAATTTAGCCTATCCGCCTGACCTCATTACTGCTCAGGCAGATCGCCGATACATTGTGCAAGATGGTACTGCGACGATGTCCGAATACAACGCAGCTTTGAAAAAGAGCACTCAAATGCGCAGCAATGTGATGACCGGAATTCCGGGCATGCGTATTGCGCGTGATGGTGAGCGCCGTTGGTTGGTGGTTGATAAACCCGCTACTGAGCTCTATCCGCAAGTCAAAGATTTCTGGCAAGAAAATGGTTTCTTGTTGCTGGTAGATTCGCCATCCACTGGAATTATGGAAACGGATTGGGCGGAAAATCGCGGCAAGATTCCACAAGACTTTATTCGCTCAACTTTGAGTGGCGCGATTGATTCAGCCTATGACACAGGTGAGCGCGATAAATATAAAACGCGTCTTGAACTCGCCAAGCCTGGTGAAACTGAGATTTATATTACCCATAAAGGTGCCATCGAGAAGTGTGTAACTGACAATACAGGCGCATGTATTTCTACGATTTGGACTGCCCGTCCGAATGACCCAGAGTTAGAAGCAGTTTTCTTGGCGCGCTTGATGGAACGCTTGGGCATGACTCAAGAGCAGGCTAAAGCCCTGGTGGCTGCACCTCTAGGACCAAAGACACCTAAGGCGAAGTTCGTACAGGAAGGTAATAACCAGGGCTATATTGAGCTAAGCACCAGCTTTGATCGCTCATGGCGTGATGTTGGTTTGGCCTTGGATCGCTCGAACTTCACCGTTGAAGATCGCAATCGTTCTGACGGCGTGTATTTTGTTCGTTACGTTAATGCAAAAGATGTTGGCGATTCCAAAGGGTTCTTCACAAATCTCTTTAGTAGCAAAGATGATTCTAAGTTGCAGGCGAAGAAATACCAGGTTATCGTGAAGAGCACTGGCGAGAATAGTGCGAACGTCTATGTTCAGGATGCGAATGGTAAGCCTGAAAATAGTCCAGCCGGTTTGCAATTGTTAACTTTGTTAACTGAGCAACTCACTCGATAGTTTGTACTGCGCAAATTGAGCGCAAATAAAAAAGCCGCTTTGCAGCGGCTTTTTTTCTTCAAGAAGAAGATTACTTCTTAGCGTCAGCAGCAGGAGCAGCTGGAGCGGCAGCAGCAGGAGCTTCAGCAGCAGGAGCAGCAGGAGCAGCAGCAGGAGCTTCAGCAGGTTTTGCTTCTTCTTTTTTACCGCAAGCGGCCAAAGCGATAGCTAACATTGCAGCGAATACGAGTGACTTCTTCATTTGTAATTTCCTCTTAAAAAAATTAAACACCAATTATCGATAATTGTTGTCGGAGAAACCAAGGGCAAATCCCTAGGTAATTTCCTGTAATTATTATATCCACCTGCCAAGGGCTTAGCCAAAAACTAGCCAACCTGCCAGGTAGGCTTCATAAAGGCTAGTTCCTTCGACCTTGGTGAGTCCGCCACCTTGGTACTTTTTGTGGGCTGCCAAACTCGCCCAGACCCGGATGATTTCTGGGCGCTGTTTGAGCGTCATATCCTCACCATTGCAAAAAACCTGCTTTTTAAGGCTCAAAATGCGGGTTTGGGGGTGGGCTAGCAAGGGGGAGGTGCCCAACCTTCGCAAAAAGGCGGCTGGCTTGAGAGGGTTCTTAGGACCGTCAAAAAAGGCTTGCTGCTTGGGTTCGGATAAATAAGCGCTAATGCCGGGTAGGAAGCCGTCAATTTGATGCAATTTGAGCTTCTCCAGTTGGGCTTGGAGTTGGTCTATCAGTTCTTGCGGAAGTTGCTCGGCATGAGCAGTAGCCATTTGTTTAGGGTCTGCAAATTTGCGCTCTAGCTCAGGGATGGCTTCAAGCGATTCGGCGAGCCGCCACAAACCCTCTTGCAATAATTCTTTGTAGCTTGGTGAGCGAAAGCCAACAGACCAAGTCTGGCAGCCAGCATCTAAGGCGATGCCATCATGGGCCACATGCGGTGGCAAATACAGCATGTCTCCAGGCTCTAAAACCCACTCATGCTCACATTCAAAATTTTGCAAAATCTTCAGCGGTAAATTCGGGTTCAGGCTTAAGTCTTTTTGCTCAGAGATGCGCCACTGTCTTCTGCCTGACATTTGGATGAGAAAAACATCGTACGAATCAAAATGGGCCCCAACTCCACCGCCGATTCCTGCAATGCTTATCATCAGATCATCAAGGCGCGCATCGGGAATAAATCGAAACCAAGACAGAATCTTTGCGGCGGCAGGGTGGTGTGCCTCCATCCCCTGCAGCAATAAAGTCCATTCAGGTTTGTCTGCTTTTGGAATGGATTTACTCAGAAAGGGTCCATGGTCAAAGCGCCATGGTTTGGAGCGAATAAGGCGCGACTCAAGTTCTTCTTGATTGGCGAAAGCAACCAGCTCGGCATAGGAAATTGGGCTAGCCAAAGGAATACCTTGCTCTGCTGAAAGTCTGAATGCAGGAATAGCGCCACGTACCAACAGGGGTTTTTTGTGCCAGTGAGCTCGCATAAATTGTGCGGGACTCAATCCACCAAATAAGGCCCAAGGCTTGTTTAAAGGCAGGTTTTGAGGTGCTTGTGGGGGTTGATATGGCGTGCTCAAGTAAAATGGACCTATAAAGTAAAGGCTAGTGCTAACCCATTAAAAACGAATGTTTGACAAATTACGCATGAAGATTGAAAAAAATACTATCGTATCCCTGCGGTATAAGTTAACCGATGCACAGAATAATGTCATCGAAGAACCTGATTCTCCGATGGTATACCTGCACGGGGGTTATGAAGGCACTTTCCCTAAAATCGAGTCCTTGCTTGATGGTCAAGATATTGGCTATGAAGCCACTATTCAGTTAGAGCCAAACGAGGCTTTTGGCGAATACGATCCTGAGCTGTTGAAGATTGAGCCGCGAGCCCGTTTTCCTGAGCCATTAGAAGTCGGCATGCAGTTTGAGGGCGTTCCCGACGCTGAGCCACAGTCTGAAGAGTCTTCATCTGCATCAGATGATGCTGATGATGAACCTTTGATTTATACCGTTACGGATGTTGCTGACAATCAAGTGGTCTTGGATGGCAATCATCCTCTTGCTGGCATGGCCTTGCGTTTTTGGGTCCAAGTGGAAGATGTGCGTGCGGCGACTGAGGAGGAGATTGAAAATCGCCACCCAGAAGGCGGTGAAAACTTCACATTCGGCATGCCCAATGATGATGGTGATGACGATGAAGAAGACTTTTTAGAAAAGGCTTTAGGCCTTCAAAATCAAGCACCACGCACCTTGCATTAAAAAAATAGCGAGTCGCTTTCGGGACTCGCTAATGACATTCACAAGAGTAGCAAAAGGGCGGGAATGGCTTACTCCTTAAGCCATTCCTTCATTGCGCCCAAGTCCCGCTTAGTGTCACTATCAGCAGCGATATCAGCAGGCAAGTTCGATAGCTTGGCAATGAGCTTTTCAAGTTGGGCAATTTTTGCCTCTTGTTCAATCGTCGCATCGATTAAGCCCTTGAGCGCCATGGATACGGGATCATCTACGTTTGGTGTAACACCATAAGCAGAAAAATACTCTTTGGTTTTGCTATCAGTGCTTTTGGGTAAATCAGGATGCAAGACGCGGGCAGGAATACCGACTGCAGTTGCCCCTGCAGGAATCTCTTTTAAGACTACTGCGTTAGAACCAATGCGTGCGCCATCACCAACAGTAAAGCCACCCAATACTTTCGCGCCGGCACTCACGACAACACCTTTGCCCAAAGTAGGGTGACGCTTTACACCCTTGTAAAGGGATGTGCCACCCAAGGTGACACCTTGATAGATGGTGCAGTCATCGCCAATTTCGGTAGTCTCTCCGATCACAATGCCAAGACCATGGTCTAAAAACACGCGTCGACCGATTTTGGCGCCTGGATGAATTTCGATGCCGGTGATAAAGCGCGACACCATCGATAGAACACGAGCGATCCACTTTAGGCCGAGGTTCCACAAAAAGTGAGACAGGCGATGAAACCAAACGGCATGAAGTCCCTGATAGCAAGTAATGACCTCAAGGCGATTGCGCGCAGCAGGGTCTCGGACGATGATGGAGTCGACTTGGTCGAAGAGGGAATTAAACATAGTGGGATTTTAACGGGGCTGGCTTATTTTCTCAGGAGCATCTGTTTTGCAATGCCGCGCAAGAGATCTATTTCTTCTTTATGCAGGCGACTACGCGCAAAGAGCGCTTGCAGGCGGGGCATGAGTTTTTTGGGGTGGGCGGGGTCTAGGTAGCCGATTGCTTCCAAACCCGCCCGCCAGTGGTCGAGCATGGCGGCAATGGCTGCAGGATCGGCATATTCTGCTTTTGGACTGATATCTTCTTCAGCAATAGCGTTTCCTGGCCCCTGAAGATGCTCCCGCAAGGTGTACGCACAGACCATGAGGGCCTGGGCTAGATTGAGGGAGGGATAGGCTGGATTAGCGTCTAACCATGCTCGGTGAGTGCATAAAGCCAAATGGTGGTTCTCCAGACCTGTTCTTTCAGGGCCAAACACGAGCGCCACCCGTCCTTTCTTAGCAAGGGTCTGCTCAATGAGCTCTCGGACGCTGAGCCAATCTAAGGCAGGTGGGCCAAATTCTCGGTCACGACTAGTCAAGCCAATCACCAAGGAACAGCCCTCTACAGCGCTTTGCAGCGATTCAGACTCTGTGGATGCCTCTAGCAGGTCTACAGCTCCGCTAGCCAGGGCAATCGCCTCAGATTCTTGGGCGATCCCACTGGTCTTGGGGTGGATTAAATGAAGATCGCTAAACCCCATGGTTTTAAGGGCTCTCGCTGCCGATCCGACGTTGCCGGGGTGGCTTGTTTCAACGAGAACCCAGCGCAGTAATTGGGCTTGGTGGATATCCATGGGTTTATTAAATCACTGTCAAGCAGAGTGGAAAATGCAAATCGTTTAGAATCAGGGTATTAGCTTCGTATTGTCATGCAGTTTGGGCAATATAACAGGCTCGTTCTTATTTAATTTGTCCATCAATACTATGCATCCCATGTTAAATGTGGCCGTAAAGGCCGCCCGTCGTGCTGGAACCGTTATTAATCGCGCTTCTCTAAACTTAGAGCGTCTCCAGGTAGATCGCAAACAGCACAATGATTTTGTGACTGAGGTGGACAAAGCCGCAGAAGCGGCCATCATCGAGACCCTGAGTGAGGCCTATCCAACCCATGGATTTTTGGCTGAAGAAACAGGCGAACACAATACTGATGCAGAAAATGTGTGGATCATCGATCCACTAGATGGCACTACCAACTTTATTCATGGCTTTCCGCAATACGCTGTTTCAATTGCATTAGCAGTTAATGGTGTAACCCAACAAGCGGTAGTCTATGACCCTACCCGTGATGAATTATTTACCGCTACGCGCGGTGCTGGCGCCTACTTGGATCGTCGGCGTTTGCGCGTTGGTACTCAAGATCGTTTAGCTAACTCTTTAGTTGGTACAGGATTTCCGTATCGCGAAGATCAGGACCTGGAAAAATACCTCAAGATATTTGCGGAGATGTCTCGCCAGTGCGCGGGTTTGCGTCGTCCTGGTGCTGCATCACTAGACCTAGCTTATGTTGCGGCGGGTCGTTACGACGGCTTTTTTGAGAGCGATCTCAAGCCATGGGATATGGCAGCAGGCGCTTTGTTAATTACAGAGGCGGGTGGCTTAGTGGGCAACTACCGTGGAGAAGAAGGCTTTCTCAAGAGCGGTGAAGTGATGGCTGCTAATCCCCGCATTTATGCGCAGATGGTGCAGTGCCTCTCTAAGTATTCAGCTTCGTAAGCCTGCAACTTCTCTAGGCTGTATCAAAACCTGTTTAGCTTTTAATCAGGTCCAGTGCGCGCACTCCTTGGTGATTCACTAAGAGCGCATTGGCTCTGGGCGGAGCCCCCTCAGGATGATCTAAATCCCAATCTGACAATACCCAGCGTTGCCAAGACAAATCACCAAGGTGTTCCTGGTGGTGTCCAGGAAGGTGTGTATGCCCATGAATCAATTGACTGCAGGAGTGAGAACGCAGGATTGCAGCGCAAGCATCAGCGGTGACGTTAGTCTTGATTCGATTGTCAGCAAACGAGGCGTTTGCTGCGCGTTGGTAGTTCGCATGGCTATTACTACGTAAATGATTGGCAATAGCGCGGCGCCAGCCGATCGGTAATGCTAAGAACAATCGCTGTACCCATGACTTTCTAACCCAAGTGCGAAAGGCTTGATAGCCAACATCTGCAGTACATAAAGCATCGCCATGGCTCAGTAGATAGACCTGTCCGCCAATATCAGCAACACAGGGATCGGGCAGAAGCGTCATACCCGTCTTCTTGAGGAAATCGGTGCCAACTAAAAAATCCCGATTGCCATGCATGTAGTAGGTTTTGGTTTTAGAAGAAAGATTAGCTAGGGCGCGTTTCACTTCTTGCAAAAAGGGGGAGTGTGATGAGGCGTCGTCACCCACCCAATATTCAAACAAGTCACCCAGGATAAACACCGCCTCGACCTCCTTGACATCTTTTTCACAGAAGTCAAAAAAGCGCTGCGCCGTCAAGGGCATTGACGGCGTCAGGTGGAGGTCAGATATGAGCAGTGCGCTCGCTGGGTGCGGGATCATTCCTCGAGAACGGTTGCTTTCTCAATCACCACATCTTCAGCAGGAACGTCTTGGTGAAAGCCTGAGTTACCAGTCTTCACTTTACGGATCGTATCGACGACATCCATGCCATCAGTAACCTTGCCAAATACAGCATAGCCCCAGCCCTGAGCGCTAGGAGCGGTGTGATTTAAAAAATCGTTGTCATTGACGTTAATAAAAAATTGCGCAGTAGCAGAGTGTGGATCACTGGTGCGAGCCATTGCAATCGTGCCGCGCTCGTTCTTTAAGCCATTATTAGCTTCGTTTTCAATTTCAGCGCCAGTCGGTTTTTGTTTCATGCCGGCCGTCATACCGCCGCCTTGAATCATGAAGTTATTAATGACGCGATGAAAAATCGTGCCGTCGTAATGACCGCTTTTGACATACTGCAAAAAGTTCGCAACGCTCTTAGGTGCTTTTGCTGCATCGAGCGTGAGAGTGATGTCACCCTTATTGGTTTTTAGGAGTACTTTCGCCATTGTTCAATTTACCTTCTGGAGAGTTAGTGGATGGAATGATGTTTGCGTTACTGCCACGGACTGGTGGCTTTAATAAATTCAAGAGATATTTTGCGCGGTTTGCATACAGACGCTGATTGAGCTGGGTGTTTGCAGCAGCGTCCTCATAGGCTTTGGCCCCCAGGCGTACATAGACTTCACCTAGGTTTGCAGCGGCAATACTGTAGGTGGGCCGTAGCTTCAAAGCAAGCTCTAAATAGTCCCTAGCATCAATCCATTTGTTTTGATTGGCAGAGATGGCAGCCAGGTTATTGTAGGGCTCAGGTAACTCTGGAAATTGCTGCGTAATTTCAATTAAGGATTTCTTAGCACCATCGTAATCACGTAACTCTAGTTGTAAGCGTGCTTTGATGTAACGCAGTTGTACATTGCGCGGTGTCTTTTTTAGACGTGTATTGATGAGGTCAATCGCATCTTGATATTTGCGAGCCTTAATGAGTTTTTCGATATCAGAGGGAACTGCATTCTTGGTGACGGGATCCGGTTCAATAATCAGAAAAGAGAGAAACGGGATACCCACCGTTTCCGATAACTCTGGATTGAGTGGATCATAAGGCGCATCGGTAGATAGTCGCGGTGGATCAATTGGACTGTAGCCGCCGAGATAGGGTTGGGTCTGCGCTGCTGGAGATTTTGTTTCTTGCTTATTTAAAGCAGCAATTTCTGCGTCTGCTTGTTGTTGCGCAGGGGTGCTGCACCCGCTCAGGAGCAAAAAGCCACAGGTGATGGCAAAAGCCTTAAAAAAGCTGGGGGGTGTCACTTTGAGGGTGTCAAACATAAGGGAAGGGGTGAAAAACTGGCTCATTCGATATACTCAGCGCTCAGTCTAACAAATTGGCGCTACTTGCCTCACCTTTATAGCCCTATGCTGCAAATCTATAACACTCTTAGCCGTTCTAAACAGGTTTTTAAGCCCATCGTCCCGGGTAAGGTGAAGATGTATGTCTGCGGTATGACGGTTTATGACTTTTGTCACATTGGCCATGCCCGGGTCATGATTGTCTTTGACATGGTTGTCCGCTGGTTACGTGCCAGTGGCTATGAGGTTCTCTATGTCCGCAATATTACGGATATTGACGACAAAATTATCAATCGTGCCCTTGAGAATGGTGAGCCCATCGCGGCACTTACTAATCGTTTTATTAATGCTATGCATGCCGACTCTGACGAGTTAGGTCTCATGCATCCCGATCAAGAGCCACGCGCTACCGATTACATCAAACAAATGCAAGGGATGATCGGCAGGCTCATTGAAAATGAATTGGCCTATCAAGCTGAAGATGGAGATGTCAATTTTGCAGTGCGCTTATTACCAGGCTATGGTCAGTTGTCTGGCAAGACTCTTGATGAATTAAATGCGGGTGAGCGCGTAGCGATTAGCGGCGGTAAACGCGATCCATTAGATTTCGTGCTGTGGAAGAGTGCTAAACCAGAAGAGCCGGCCGATACGCGTTGGAGCTCTCCATGGGGCGAAGGTCGTCCAGGCTGGCATATTGAGTGCTCCGCCATGTCTTGTGATTTATTGGGTGAGCATTTTGATATTCATGGCGGTGGCGCAGATTTGCAGTTCCCGCATCACGAAAATGAAATTGCTCAAAGCGAAGGTGCCTTATATGGCCAGAATCGTAAAGAGAGCGATGCTCCCTTTGTCAATTACTGGATGCATAACGGCCATATTCGCGTTAACGAAGAGAAGATGTCGAAATCTTTGGGTAACTTTTTCTTGATTCGTGATGTCTTAAAAAGTTTCGATCCAGAGGTATTACGCTTTTTTATGCTTAAGGCGCATTACCGTAGCCCCATTAATTACAGCGATGCCCAGTTAGAGGAAGCGCGTGCCGGTTTAGTGCGTCTCTATACTGCCTTGGCGCAAGTATCTGCTATTGAGAGCAATCCTCGCTTGGATGCCCATAGCCCTTGGGCAAAGGGCTTTGCCGATGCAATGAATGACGACTTCAACACCCCTGAGGCGATTGCAGTCTTGTTTGATTTGGCTAGCGAAGTAAATCGAGCACAAGGTGATGAGAAGGTCTTACTGGCAAACACGATGAAGGCCCTTGCTTGCAACATGAATTTTCTGCAACGGGATCCTACTCAGTTCTTGCAAACGGGCAGCAAGGACTCTAAAGGGCAAAGCTTAAGTGCAGCAGAGATTAAGGCTCAAATTACTGCGCGTGTGGCCGCTAAGCAGGCCAAAGATTTTGCCAAGGCTGACGCGATTCGTAAGACTCTGCTTGAGCAAGGTGTTGTACTGGAAGATAAACCCGGCGGCCTTACTGAATGGCGTAGAGCGTAGTGCCAGCAGTTAAAGAAGAATCTATTTTGAAAGAAGTAGCTCCTGAATACTGGGAGCAAGCGTGTCGTGAGTTGATGAAGCACGACCGTATTTTGAAAAAACTCATTCCTAAATATGGCTCTGGGTTTTTAGTAACGCGAGGGGATGCATTTACCACTCTGGCAAGAGCGATCGTGGGTCAGCAAATCTCCGTTGCTGCAGCTCAAACAGTGTGGGATCGCGTCGTCCTTGCGAGTAAGAAAAAAGTCAATCCCAAGAACATCCTGGCACTTTCCGTTGAGGACTTGCGTGCAGCTGGATTGTCTGGGCGCAAGGTCGAATACATTCGGGACTTGGCTGACCACTTTGATTCTGGGCGTTTACACGCCAATCAATGGAAAGAGATGGATGATGAGAGCGTCATCAAGGAATTAAGCACCATTCGCGGTATTGGGCGCTGGACAGCAGAAATGTTCCTCATTTTTAATATGGTTCGCCCTAATATCCTCCCCCTGGACGATGTTGGTCTAATTAAGGCAATTTCCCTCAATTACTTCAGTGGTGAGCCTGTCAGCCGCCATGAGGCCAGAGAGGTGGCGGCCAATTGGGCTCCGTGGCGTACGGTTGCCACCTGGTATATGTGGAGAAGTATCGACCCAATCCCGGTTGAATATTAAAATCAGACTATGAAAACGACTTTCCTGGATTTTGAGCAACAAATCGCTGAATTAGAGTCAAAGATTGAAGAGTTGCGTTTTGTGCAAGATGAGTCATCGGTAGATATCTCCGATGAGATCAAAACACTCTCTGAAAAAAGCCTTCAGCTTACTAAAGATGTTTATGCCAACTTAACACCTTGGCAGGTGTCACAGGTTGCCCGCCATCCACAGCGTCCTTACACCTTGGATTATGTTGGCGCCTTGTTTACTGACTTCCATGAATTGCATGGTGATCGTACATTTGCCGATGATCAATCAATCATCGGCGGATTAGCGCGATTCGAAGATCAACCTTGTATGGTGATTGGTCATCAAAAAGGTCGCGATACTAAAGAACGCGCATTGCGTAACTTTGGTATGAGCCGCCCAGAGGGTTATCGTAAAGCGATGCGTCTGATGCGTTTAGCGGAAAAGTTTGGTATCCCCGTGTTTACATTTGTAGATACACCGGGCGCATTTCCGGGTATTGATGCAGAAGAGCGCAATCAATCTGAAGCGATTGGTCGCAACCTCTATGTACAAGCGGAATTAGAAGTGCCCATCATTGCCACCATTATTGGTGAAGGTGGTTCCGGTGGTGCATTGGCAATTGCCATGGGTGACGTAGTCCTCATGCTGCAAAACTCCACTTATTCAGTGATTTCACCTGAAGGCTGCGCCTCCATTCTGTGGAAGACCGCTGATAAGGCATCAGAGGCAGCAGAACAGCTTGGCCTAACAGCGCAGCGCCTCAAGGCCTTGGGCTTGATCGATAAGATTGTTGCTGAGCCGATCGGTGGTGCTCACCGAGACTACGACGTCATGATGGGCAATATGCGTAAAGCCTTGGCTGAGTCCATCAAAACCTTCGACGGTATGAAGACTGACGCATTATTAGAACGTCGCCATGAGCGTCTAATGAGTTATGGCAAGTTCAAGGAAATCACAGCCAAGTCCTAAGCCTGTAAAACGAATTGCGGTTGCCTTAAGTGGCGGCCTCGATTCGGTTGTGCTTCTGGATACAGTTTGTAAAGCGCAATCTAAAAACACAGCAAACCCAGCTGAAATTTTTGCATTTCACATTCATCATGGTTTGCAAAAGCCAGCCGATGATTGGTTGGTCTTTTGCGAAAAGCTAGCCAAAAAATACCAAGTCCATTTTGATTTTCGTTTACTCCATCTTGCTGGGCAGGATGAGGGCAATATTGAAGCCAGAGCAAGAGCGGGGCGTTATGAAGCTTTGGCTGAGTTGTGCGAAGAATATGCCATCCCTGATTTGCTGCTAGCGCACCATCAAAACGATCAGGCTGAAACGGTCTTGCTGCAGCTGATGCGTGGTGCCGGTGTGGCAGGTTTATCGGCCATGCCCGAGCACAGAGTGATTGAATATGGCCAATGGCCAATTACTCTATGGCGACCCTTGTTGGGTCAAACACGGGCAGAACTCGAGTCATACGCCAAGGAGCATAAGCTTAAGTGGATCGAGGACCCGAGTAATCGAGACCGTAAGTACCGACGCAATGCTATTCGCAAAGACATCATTCCGCGCCTGGAAAAAATTCAGCCTGATGTGCTCACGAATATCGCTCGTAGCGCAAACTTACTCGGTGAGGCACAGGGTTTGCTCGATCGTTTGGCAACACAAGATGGCAAAGGGGTCCTGATTGGGCAAGAGCTTAAGTTAAAGCCACTATTGCAATTGCAAAAGGCGGATCTACCTGCAGCCAATAATCTCTTGCGGTACTGGCTCAAGAGCAATGGCTTGGCAATGCCATCGCAAGAGCGCATGGCATCTTGGTGGCGCGATCTACGGAGCGTAAAACCTGATGCTCAGCTCGAGTGGGCGCATGATGAGAAAACGATTCGACTTTGGCGTGGGCAACTGCAAGTTGCCGAACCTGAAGCGGGTGAATGGATTCTGAAAACGCTTGGCAAGACCAGTAAAAAGCCTGGCTTACCAGCCGACTGGGTTAATGCCGCGCTCGCAGCTGGTGAGGTAGTGGCTAAACCCAGGGAGGGTTCGGAGAAATTACAGATCAAGGCCAATAGTCCACGTAAAACCCTCAAGAACTTGTTCCAAGAGGCAAATATTCCGCCTTGGGGGCGCCAGGCACCCTTGCTTTACATTCAGGGAGAGTTGGTGGCGGTGGCGGGTATTGGCGTGAGTTACCCCCATTTGGTTCGTTCAGGCCTGCGCGTTTGGCCAGAGTGGCAGCGAACGGCTTAAGGGGTTCAAAACCCTGTAAAATAAGCCCTTTTTAGACCCTCAAGGATTCATTTCCTTGTTCAGACAGTTAAATAGACGGTTTTATGGCTCTTATCGTTCATAAATATGGTGGCACCTCAATGGGCTCAGTAGAGCGCATTGCCAATGTCGCTAAACGCGTTGCCAAATGGATGCGTGCTGGCCACCAGGTAGTGGTAGTGCCATCTGCTATGTCAGGCGAAACCAATCGCTTGCTAGGCTTGGCAAAAGAAATCAACCCAGATGCTAGTCCTCGCGAATTAGATCAAATTGCCTCTACGGGTGAACAAGTAAGCTCTGGTTTGCTTGCATTGGCATTGATGCGCGAAGGTATTGATGCGGTGAGTTACGCTGGTTGGCAAGTCACGGTGCATACCGATTCTGCATTTACCAAAGCGCGTATCAAAAGTATTGAGAGCGACAAAATTCTCAAAGATTTAAATGCAGGCCGTACAGTTGTTGTGACGGGTTTTCAGGGTGTGGATCCTGAGGGCAACATCACGACATTGGGTCGCGGTGGTTCTGATACTTCTGCAGTTGCGATGGCTGCGGCACTCAAAGCAGATGAGTGTTTAATCTATACCGACGTAGACGGTGTCTACACCACAGACCCGCGTGTCTGTGAAGATGCTCGCCGCTTAGACAAAATTACTTTTGAAGAGATGCTGGAAATGGCCAGCTTGGGTTCAAAAGTATTGCAAATTCGCTCAGTGGAGTTTGCCGGTAAGTACAAAGTTAAAACCCGTGTTCTGTCATCGCTGACAGATCCGTTGATGCCTTTAGACCAAGAGATGAAGTCGGGCACCTTGATTACATTTGAAGAGGACAGCACTATGGAAGCCGCAGTTATTTCCGGCATCGCCTTTGCGCGTGATGAAGCAAAGATTACCGTTTTGGGAGTTCCTGATCGTCCAGGGATTGCTTACCAAATCTTGGGTCCAATCGCTGATGCCAATATTGATGTGGACATCATTATTCAAAATCAATCTGTTGAAGGTAAAACCGACTTTACATTCACGGTGCCACGCGCTGATTACCAAAAAGCGTTGGATATTCTCAAGAATACGGTGCAAGCACACATTGAAGCGAAAGAAATCTCAGGTGACCCTAAGGTATCTAAAGTTTCTGTAGTGGGTGTTGGCATGCGTTCACATGTTGGCATCGCTAGCAAGATGTTCCGCACCTTGTCAGAAGAGGGCATCAACATCCTCATGATCTCTACCAGCGAAATCAAGATTTCTGTAGTGATCGATGAGAAATACATGGAATTGGCAGTACGTGCCTTACATAAGGCATTTGAGTTGGATCAGAAGTAAGCCAAAAAGGGCAATAAACCCCTCAGAAGCGGTTATCCGTTAAACTGTGGGGCGTTGTAATAGTAAGAAGTACGGAGACGTGGCCGAGCTGGTCGAAGGCACTCCCCTGCTAAGGGAGCATCGGGGCTAAAACTCTGATCGGAGGTTCGAATCCTCTCGTCTCCGCCAACTACTTGTTGCTATTGCACCTTAGACGTTCGTAGGCCTCCTCGGGAAACCCTGGAGGCCTTTTACTTTGTGGCTCTGCGGGTTTATGGGGGTTCGCAGCGGTTTGCCTACTTCCGGAAACCGAGACGGTACGGATGACGGTACCGTCGACTTTTGGTAGTACTATATGTTTTGGTACCGTCAAAAGGGGGTGAAAATGGCAATAGAAGTGCTTACAGACAAGGTTTTGAAGCAAAAGGTAAAGGAGGCTGCGCAAAAAGCAGCAGCCAAAAATACGCGGGTAAAGGTGCACGATGGCAATAACCTAGTGCTCACCGTCAGGCAAAATGGCGGCGCCTCTTGGCAGTTCATCTATCGCTTCAATAACGACCGGAAAGTAGCCACTTTAGGTGTCTGGCCAGACGTTACGCTCAAGCATGCTAGAACCCTAGCCTCCGAGTTAAGGGCACTGGTTTCGACGGGGAAAGACCCCGTTCAAAAGAAGCGCGAAGAGCTCAAGGAAAAATCCAAAGCCAAGGCCGAAAGCGAACACAATGACATGACTGTGCGCAAGCTGTTTTTGGTTTGGCTGTCCAAAAAGCGCATTTCTCAGGTCTACCACAGCAATATTCTCAAAGCCTTCACTAAAGACGTCCTTCCTGAGATTGGTGCCATGCATCCAGCTCAAGTGCAACGCAAGGACATTCTCAAGATTTTGCGCAATATGGAAGAGCGCAAAGCCTTGGCAATGCTACGCAAGGTGCGTATGTTTATGGCCCAGATGTACGAGTATGCATTGGACGCCGAAATGGTTGAGCACTCACCAGTCCCGATGGGTCAGCTGGCCAGCTTTATGAAGCACGAGAAAAAGCACTATCCAGCGATTACCAATCATGCCGATGTTGCTGGACTCATTAAACAGGTCGTTAAATATGGCAAGCCGATTGTGCGCACAGCCATCATCTTGTCGATGCACACCTTCCAACGGCCGTCCGAGCTGCGCAAATCCAAATGGGAAGAGTTTGATCTAAAAAAGGCCAAATGGACCATTCCAGCGGAGCGCACTAAGAAGCGCCGCGAGCACTGGGTGCCGCTATCACCACAGGTTGTAGCGATACTCAAAGCCTATCAAGGGGTGATTGGCGATACTGGTTGGCTATTCCCAGGAACCCGCCATGATCAACCTATTAGTGAGGGCACGATTGCGGGCGCGATTGAGGAGATGGGGTACAAAGGAATTCAGACGCCGCACGGTTTTCGCGCGACGGCCAGAACAATTATGTGCGAGCACCTACGCATCAGCAAGGATGCTGCCGAGAAGCAGATAGCGCATGAGTTTGATCGCAGCGGCAATAATGGCGCTTACGATCGAGCAGAGTACTGGGATGACCGAGTTGCAATGATGGCCAAGTGGAGTAGCTGGCTAGAAGAGCAGGATAATAAACCAGACACTCCTAGCGAGACTGCTTCTGCGCAATCTTCTCTTTAATCCAGTCATTGATCTCCACCTCTACCCATGCGCTTGCCGCCCCAAGCTTCACGGGTAGAGGGAAGTCACCTTCTGCCATCATTCTGTAGATGGCCGTCTTCTTTAGGGCAACACGGTCTAGTACTTCTGGCAGTCGGATTAGCTTCATTTTAATTTTTTCAGTTGTGATTAAGACAGGTCCATGTTGTCAAAGTTGGTTCGTAGCGTCTCTAGAATGTCTCGCAACAAACTAAGGCGATCTGCGATGTCACCGTTTGGAATGCCGGCTTCTGAGCAGATGACATGCGCCAAGCTTAGCCATGATGCATCGGGGTCTTGCTCCCCCAAGAGATCCAAGTACTCACCACTTTCTGGCGGATTGTTCCACTCATCATCGCTAAGGCCATCTTCGGTAAAATAGCCGAAGAAACCAACCTCGAGATGATCAATAAATTCGTCTGGATCTGATTCAGCCAGCTCGCCATTGTTGGTAGCCATGCGCACTGCATATTCACCAGCAGCCTGAAGGGCCTCAGACATCCGCTCACGACGTGGATCACCTGCACCCATGCGCATAGGCATCGGCGGGACATTAAACGCTTGGCGGACGCTCCAGTGCGTTTGTGGCAACGGGTAATTGGCTAGATTAAAGATTGTGCCATCAGGGAGATTTCCGGACTCCTCCAAGTTGTGCTCAATCTCGCTAATTGTTTTTGTCAAAATATTAGTCAGCATTTTTTGAGATCTCCTCACGAATTTTTTGATTGACGCGTTGGCGTCTTGCAATGAGCTGGTCTGCCATGACCTTTGCCTCTTGTACTTGCTCAATGGTCAGACCTACAGCCACCTTTGAGCTGATCCCAGCAACGAGTGTGATGCACTGCTCCGCAAGATCGGAGAAATATTTATCATCCAAAGGCCCGACAATCCGGCCCAGTATTTCTCCAACTTGAAAAATCTCAAACTGCACGGCAACTGCATCAGCAAATTCTTGGCCTTTGATTTTTATCGTGTTGTTGATGATCTCCTGAACATCATTTACGAAAGAATCAAGTTCGTTTTGAACGCTCATGTGATCACCTTGTGTTTCTTGATGATGTGCTTTGATAGATGTGAACCAAATGAGTCGGCTGCAAGAAGCTTACCCATGGAATCTGGGGACACATCCGCATACTTGTAGCTCTTGCCAGTTTTGAACTGAATGGTCAGCACGCGGACTGTAGGGTCATAGTGATAGCCGTGCACATTGCTCGACTTCACTTGTGTAATTGGTAGATCACGCTTTGTCATTTTTACGCCTCCAGATCACGACGTCGTCGATTGCCTCCCAGAGAATGGCGCAGGCTAGGATTGTGTTGAACCCGGGAATCGTGACGACTAGCGCGTACTGCATAGCCTCCTTGAGAGTGATGTACGACTCATCGCAAAGGCACGTTTTCCAAAAATGCCAGCCAACAACAGCAGCCGACAGAGCGTAGATGAGTAGGAGAAAATTGAGCATTACTTCTTGAATTGAAACGAGCGCCAGCAGGCTGCACAACGCCACTTGGTTGATGAAAACTGCACGCCGCCGGAGGGCTCCGATGGCTTGCTGCACTTCGAACACACCTTGAGAGGGCGTGTGTTCTGCATGCTTCCAGGTAGGGCGGCCGGAGCCGTCATAGCCACCCCATTTTTTGATTCTCTGTCATTAATTTGTTACTCTTTCTGATGTTGTATTCGGCTGGGACGACTGCAAAATTGCTCCACACATGAAGGCCGCAAGCGACTCTTGAGCGCAATGGAATGAAGTGATCAATGTGCCATTTCAGACCGGTCATCGATTCTCGCAAAGAGCAAAGTCGATAGGCTTCCTTGAATGTAAACTCAGTCAGCTCCTTATCCCACACGGCCACGCTCCCTGCTTTTGAGGCTCTGTATGAGGAGATGCTCAACCTTCTGGCGTCACGATTCTTCTCAATCCAGCGCTTGCGATTCTCTCGCCGCTTCTTGGACTGCTCTTCGGTCACCTTCAGGTCGCGCGCTCTTTGGCGTTTCTGCTGCTTCTGTTCCTCAGTCAAGCTAAGCCAATAAGCCTTGCGGTAATCTTTAATCTGATCGTCTACCCTTGCTCGGTAAGCCTTAGCCTGCTCCGGGTCGTAAGATGCTTTTTGCGCCTTCAGTATCTCCGCTTTGTTTTTAGCATAATACTTGCGAGACCTCTCGATCACTGCGTCTTTGTTAGCCTCGTAGTAATCCTTTGACAGCTCTCGCAAACGATCAGTATTTTTTGCCCTGTAATTCCTGTTGTAGTCGGATAGGCAGGCCTTGCACTTCAGCCCTTTTACAGGGAAGAGCGCAGCCGGCTTTGACTGCAAGCAGGAACTACAGGCCTTCATTAGACGCAATCGCCCAAGTACGGGGCCACCCATCCTGGTGGCTTCATGATCTTTCCACCCGGCGATAGGACTGGCTTGCCGTTGACAAGCTTCATATCGTTCGTTGCTAGGACCCTGCGATCTGCTTCGTTCTTATCCATGTTTGCCATGAATGCAACGCCGTTGCCAGTCACCTCTCCATCGCACAGTGCATCTAAAAACTTCTCACGATTTTTGATGCGAATTCCTGTTGCCCCTGTCTTTAGGCGATGAGCAATTCCCTTGATGCGAGTTGCAGCCATCTCAAGAGACTCATTGTCTGAAACTGATCCAACAAGAATCACCTCATCGATCTGCTCCATGAGCTCTTCAAGATGACATCCAAACTGCAATGAGAGATTTTTTTCATTAGGCTCTTTTCCGCATGCGGCCAGCCAGTCTGAGGTTCTTGTGAAGTTAGTTTTGTTTTGGTTCATGTTAAACATTATGTTTTGTTGTCAACGAATTGTATGCGATTGGACGCGGCAATAAACTTCTCCTGAGCAACCATACGTTCACCAAAAAAGACGACTTTTTCGGCGTCGTAGATTCCATCCTTATAGCCAGCCTTTGCTTTGCCTAGCGACTTGGCGGCACATCGGCGCCAAATAGCCTTAAAAGCATTACCCTCCGCGTAGTTCATCCCAAGCGCCTCGATGATGTCGTTGCACTCGGCTGAGTACGGAGCTCCGCCAGAGGTGGGATTTTCAATGTTGACCTTGTAGTAGCTCACGCTACCGCCTGTGTATTCTGGTTGTGTGTCTGTCATGCTTCTACCTCAAGCTCTCCGCCGAGTGAGGCGATTAGGTTGGTAATCGCATCACCGAGCACTTTGGTCGTCACGAAGACGTCGGCATCAAACGCGTCGTCATCTTCTGATTTTGACTCTTCCCAAATCAGGTCAATCTTCTTAAGCACCATTGAGTCACTCATCACGAATGACGCATTGGCGGTACACAGGCCGAGCTTGGTGACGCTCTTACCCTGCTTGATGTGGTCGCACACGTCATCGCCATCCAGAGGGTGGTTCTTGAACGTGGCTCGCGCTTTGGATTCATCGAGCGCTTGGAGTTCACACTCGCGACCGAGTGAGAAGTTCTGCGGCACTGTGTCATCTTCAAAGCCTAGTAGCGTGTTGAGCATGAATGCGCCAGCGCTCTGTACGGTGTTGAGCATCAGGACTGTGAAGCCGATGCGTGCGAGCTGCACCACGACTGTGTCAGCCACAGCGGATGAGCTGGTATCGACCACGATTCGCTGGTTCGCTTCATCAATCCAGACCAGCACGTCTTTGCGCTTCGGGAAGGCCTTCGGCAGCAGCTGCATGTGCACGTCAGACTTGATCTCTTTGCGCTCTTTCTTGCCAGGTTTGCGGCCTGTAGTGGCCTCAATCTCTGCGCAGCGTGCTTCGGTGTGCTTGGTGAGTTCGCTAGACGGTACGGACTTGGTCTCAATAGCGAGTCGAGCAAAGTGATGCCCGTCGCTGCTCTCAATCATCGCGCCGTACTCGTGGCCACGTGGGCACACCCAGCCGACAGACTTCTCTTGCGATGAGCCACAAGGTGCGAACTCGTCGGCCTTCATTGACTCCTCGGCGGCGATGATGCCGCCATCAGGGAGTGCGCCCAGTTTGTAAATGGTTGCGTTCTTGAACATGACTTACTTCTTCATGTAGGTTGCAAGCGCTTGGGCGATGCTATCTGGCACAAAGAATGGGAAGTTGATCACGCCATTCCACTTCTGCATCGTCGCTGCCTGAGCGTTGATGATGCCAATTTCAGCTGTCTTCTTGTTCAGCTCAACCACAGCAAACATCGCGTCTTTGTTGGCGTACTGAATGCTGGCGATGATGCTGTCGTCCAATGCCTTCTGGATGCGGCCATCAAAGCTCAGCTCTTCGGCATAGCCTACGAAGGCGATGGTGATGCCCTTCTTGGAGAACTCGTCTTTGACGGCCTGCTCAACCGCGTCCATGATGGCTGCCTTTTCAGTGATAGCAGTCAAGAACTTGCGCTTGGCAAACTCACGGGCCAGAACTTGCTGCGCCTTGGCTCGAACGACTGAGTCCATAACCTCGGCGAGACTCTTTCCATATTTGACAGAGGCGAAGACTGCTTCAGGCGCTTGGTTATTCTGGACTGCACCCGTGCCAAACCAGTAAAAGAACTTCGCTGCATCCTCTTCGGCGACCGAGGCGCTGATGGTGATGCCAGTGCGCAGGTTGATTGAGTCGGCACTCTCGAAGTGGAAGCCTTCCTTCTTGGTCGACGTGCCGCGGTCAGATGCATTTACCCATTCTCTCGTGTATGGCGTGCGATCCACCAGGTACAGCGTCGCGCTAGGCACGTAGTAGTCGCTCACTAAGGCTGTGTTTGCCGCGACCACGTGAGGGATTTGAACACGCTTGGCGGCCACCTTATTGTCAGCCAAGTACTCAATGGAGCCAAACTGCTTTTGTGACGTCTTGTTGGCTCCCACGGCAGGGATTAAGAAGGCGGACTGGTTGGCCTCGATGTTCACCCATTCAGCTCGGTCGGTCTTATCGTAGTACGCATGTGCAGGACTCGAGACAGAGATTGCAATGATGAACAAGATGGCAATCAAGCCAACTGATGGGGCCTTTGGGCTCAGGCTTTTCAATGGCTTCCACCAGATCGCCAACCATAGAGCCAAACAAAGAATGGCCGTCAAAGACTGACCGCTAACAAAGTGATTCATCAACACGAACTGTCCATATGCGGCATCGCTGTTATCAAGCTGTCCAACCGCTGCGTTGCTAATTGCAACAGACGCTGTTAATCGCAAGATGTAGTTGAGCACTGAGCATGCCGAGTAGACAATAACTGTGGCAACAACTCGCCAAACAGTTGATGATGTAAATAATTCCAAAAACTTCATGTGATTCTCCGAGTTGGCCAGGGTTTTGTCACCCTGGCCGGGCTGCTTACTTGGACTCTTCTGCAGTCTCGCTGCCTGCGGGAGACTCGTCGCCTGACTCTGCATCAGGGGTCTGCTCGGCGTCTGTGTTGCGCACTTCAGCGTCGACCACTTCGTCGCCGTTGTCATCGGTCTCAGGTGTGTCGCTTGCGAGCGCAGGGGCATCAACCACAGGCAACTCAATGCCAGCGGATTTCACTTGGTAGGGCATCCAAGAGGCGTATGAACCACCGTCTGGCTTGTCTTCGCCTGGTTGGACCAAGCGCACGCTGCTGCGCTGCTGGGTGTTTCCATAGGCATCAAACACAGCCAAGTTCACAGATGTGTCGCTGTGTACGCCGGCCACGATGGCAGCCAAGGGTTGGCCATTCAATTGACCGATGCCGTCATGATCTGCAGGTGTGAACCAAACAATGCGGCCAACGGTAGGGATGATTTTTTCTGACATAGTTTTCTTTCAAAGTTGAGGGGAAAAGATTGGGTACTGGCTTTCTCTGGAGGACAGGCGCTGGTAGGCAAGCAGGTCGGGTCTGGATTAAGCGTTCCCCAAATTTGGTTTAGAACGGAATATCGTCACACATGTCATCGAATCCGCCATGAGATGGCGTAGACGCTGGCTGGCGCTGCTGCCCTCGTGGGGCTTGGCGCTGCTGTCCTTGTGGCTGACGCTGCTGATTGCCTTGTGAGCGCTGAGCGTTGCCTTGTTGTCCGCCGCCTTGCTGGCCGTCATCGCGACCACCAAGCAATTGCAATTCGGTGGCGATGATGTCGCACGTTGCCTTCTCTACGCCCGTAGCCTTATCTGTATAGACGCCATACTTTAGTCGGCCTTCTACATAGACTGGACGGCCCTTCTTGATGTACTCGCCAGCAATTTCTGCCAAGCGGTCATAGAAGGTGATGCGATGCCATTGAGTGTCTTCAATGACGTCGCCGGTTTGTTTATCTTTGCGCTTGGAGCTGGTGGCAATGCTAATGTTGGCCACGGCTTGGCCGCTTGGCAAATAGCGGACCTCTGGGTCACGGCCGCAATTGCCAACGAGGATAACTTTATTTACTGATGCCATGTCTTTCTTTCTTGCCCGGTGGGTTAGTAATAGGAATTGAGTTGGTTATGGGCGCTGATCACTTTGGTCAGGTTGGGGCGATTGGTCTCAATCGCTTTTCTGGCAGACATCACACACTTCTTGTATGCGACAGCACCATCGTAGGAACCAGCATTCACTTTTTGTGGAACGCGGGTCAGCATTTCTTTGATCTTTTGCGTGTAATACGCAAGCTGCTGGTTGTTATCCATAATGTTTATTATCCAACAAAATGTTGACTTTGCAACAAAAAATTAAATATCCGATGTATTTTGTCGGGATATCAATCCCTTGTGAACAGACTCTTTGTAAGCCATCTTCAGGTTTAGATACATTGCACGTACGGTCATCGGCTCATTGATGATGCGATCAGCGCCGCGCAGGCGCGCAAGCACAAGTTCACGATCAACTGTTTTTGATCCGGATGACATTTCAAGCTTTGCTAGCTTGCGAAGGCGCTTAGCCAATTTTCCACGCATGATTTTGTCTTTCTAGGTTGCTGTGTTAATGAAAGGGAAGGGTCTTGTGTTCAATCTTTGTATTCGAGCGAAATCACTTTAAAGCTGATGTCATGACTTCCAACATCACGCACAACAATGCCTTCTGCTTGCTTACCATTTGGGTATAAAACATTTGCAGCAATGTTGCGAAGGGATTCTTCTCCAGGGTATCCGCAACCACCGCCAACGATTGGGGCAACGGGTAGCTCGAAAGCAAGGCAGATCGCCATCAGTCCAGCAAATGGCAAACGCTTGTGATCTCCGATTGAATATGCTGTAAATACAAAAATTCCAATCTCATCCAATCCCATTGGATTGCCCTGAATTCCAGGCCCGGCAATCTCAAACTGCAAAGCTACCCCTGGCATGACGCGATCAAGGCCGTACATTCGTGCAGCACGCCAATAAACATTTGTTGCACCAGTGTCACTCTCTTCATCCAACTCAAGATTGCGACTGCATACATGCAGACCATCTTGATCATTCCAGACGGTGCAGCTTGTGCCATCGATCTTTGCGGTCGCATACCAGTCAACACCATCCATCAAGTCTTCAAGTCCGCGAATACGTTGATAGTTGCTCTCATCTGTCTTTGGAATAAATGCAGGAAAGTTTCCACGAGCAACTCCAGCCATCTCTGATGGAATCGGCTTCGAGTACTTTGTGATCCCCAGAATTTCAGTCAGGTCATAACCATTTTCCAGAAGCTCTTCATTCTTCGCCGGCAAGATCACACATTCACTAGGAACACCCTTGAATCGCGCCATGCGCACGCGCCATTTTGATTTTTCCATAAATGCCCAACGATCACTTGGTGGGAGTAGGGCATCTTGCAGGAGTACCACAACTTTGTCGCCACTGTTGACTTCTTTGGTGACAACTCCGCTCCACTGACCTTCTGCGCCACAGTCAACTATGGCCTGCTGAATTCGGTCTGCGCCATCAATCGTGATGATCTTCTCTACTGTTCCGATGACTGCTAATTTGCTCATGGGTTTCTTTCTTATGCAAAGGTTTTGAGAATCCAGCCAACGAGCACGACGACTGGTGGGATGATGATTGATGCGGCAATCGAATCAACTTGACTGGAGCTACCACATGATTTGTTTGCCTTGTTCAGCTTGAGCGCAGACAAAAACAGAGCAAGGCCAGCAGCTGTGACAATGCTGATTTCAGGCATGCCAAGCGGCACAGCAAACCATAACCACAGCGTGCTAGCTGCCCACCCTTGCCAAAGGACCATAAGAGGAATCGCAACAAAAATTGTTGCAGCCAGCACGAGAACTTTAAAAACAAAATCTTTCATGTAAAACTTTCTGTTAAAAATTAGGCAAAAATCGAAGCGGCAGATTGTGGCACAGGAAAATCCTTTGCCGCGACAGCGCTCGGAGCGACTGGAGTTGGCGCTGTTGAAACAACACCTGCACCAGAGAATGGGGTCGACAGAGTTTTCATATACTCATCGACACGCTTATTGAACTTCAGCAGGCCAGTCTCCATTTCTTCGATGAAGTTCTCATCACGGAAGATGCGCTTGACGTAGAGGTCGTTGCCGTTGCCCTTGAGCGGTGGCACGTACATGATGAAGTCGCACCACAGGCGGCCGGTGATCCACAGGCCACCTTGAATCTGGTGGATGTACTCGCTGACGTCGCCGGTCTGAATCATTCGCACGATCTTCAGGCTGTTGATCGGAGTCTTAACCTCGATCATGCCGTCCTTGCCAACGAAGCCGTCGGTGCTGTAGCCGAACAGGCGGTCGTCGGTGAGCACGATGCCGCACTCTTCAACGAGTTCGCTGCGCTCGGACTCGTAACGCATGCGCGCAAAGGCCTCCTGCTCGCTTCCACGCTTCATTGCGTAGGTCTGGAAGGTGTCGCCATAGGGCTCGCCAGAAATGCGCTCGATGGCCGTATCAATCGCAATTTGCTCGCTGCCGTCGGAGGGTGATCCAATTACCTCTCCGCGTAGCGCCTTTGCTACAGTCTCGGACGTCGGGCGATTCTTGTATTTGGCCTTCTCCAGCGCAGCCGATTCACTGCATCCGCTTTGTAGGGCGGAGACGTAGATCTGCTGCTGCTCGGTGAGGCCGCCCACGGTCGCGAGCGCATCAGAGAATGTGCTCGCTGTGATAACGCCAGCGCGGGCGGCATGCCACTCTGGCGTGCCTTGTTCGCAGTCAATAAAAATCATTGTTGCTCCTCAGCAGTTTCAGGGTTCAGACGGGCATGCAGCGCGGTGCGGATCTCAACCGCCTGCTGCTTGAAATAGGCATGCTGCTGGCCAGCCTTGGCAGCAATAGCGGCGGCGCCGGCTGCCTTGTACTGAGTCATGAACTCTTCGTCCGTATTGGCAGCACGCACAGCATCAAGCCAGTGGTCGACATCAAAGGCAGCAACACCGGTATCGCGGCCACCGATGACCTCGACAACGCCCTCGCCACCGTCTGTGTTCAGGTGGTGGATGGCCTCGTCCAAGCGGTCTGTCTTTGGCCACATCTTGCTGGCGCGCTTGACAATGGTCTTTTTGATCATCTCGCCCTCATCAGTTTTCCACGGGCCTTTCTGGCCGCTCTTCCATGACTCAGAACGGTCTCGGATGGCAAAGACCTCTTCGATATCCATGAGGTCTGTGACCCAGTCGCCGTAGTTGGTCTTGGCCGCACAGAACACACCAACAACTGCACCGCGGTCTTTTGCAAATGGCTTGTATTTGTGAGTTGGCTCACGGTCAAGGCCGTTCATCTCAAAGTCATCATTGGCATGCACGAGCCGTGCGGTGACCATGCGCACAGAACCGCTGGCAATGGCCAGTTCAACCAGGCCCATGTAGCTGATGTCAAGGCAGATGGCGTTCTTGCGTGGGACCAGATAGGCCTGCTTCTTCGCAGGGTTCAGGCTCAATCCAATAGCGGCCAGATTCATAACTGCATTGCGCACTGAGTCAGGGTTCTTGACTGCAATTCCCAGCGAGTAGTCGTTGTTCATCAAGACCTGGACGGCGAACTCAGCCTCCGCCTTGAACTTGATTGCCTTGTCTGACAGCACGTCGTTGAACGCGCCTTCAAGGGAGAGAATCTGGTTCTCTACGATTGCGATTTTGCTCATGCAGTCACCTCATCACGCAGGTAGTCGGCTGCCTCGAGCAAGTACTCGACGGCGGTGCTGTGCTCGACTTCGAACTGGTTGGCGATGGCGTCGACGATTGCGTCGGCACGGTCGCGCAGAGCGGCCATACGCAGAGCCTTCGCCTCTTCCTGGGCCTTGAGACGGGCGTTAGCTTCCTCGAGCTCCTTGGCCACCTTGGCGGCTAACTCTTGTGCTGCACGCTCTGCGTTGGCTTTGGCAATCACAGCGATCTCTGCGTTGAGTTTGTCTTGCTGCTCTTTGAGGATGGCCTCAGCAGCGGCTTTCTCAACCGCGAACGCGTCTTCCTGCTTCTTCAACATTTCAGCGCGCTCCGCGGCTTCCTGACGTGATTTGGCGTTGGCTTCGTCGATGGCTTTCTGTGCCTCGGCCTGAGCGGCGATGCGCTGGGCTTCAGCTTGTGCGGCGATTGCAGCTTGTTGCGCCGCAAGTTCTGCGGCGATACGTGCGTTCTCGGCGGCGACGCGCTCGTTCTCAATGCGCTGAGCTTCAATACGTGCAGCCTCTGCCTCGCGTGATTTGGCAGCGCTGAGAATGTCAGCCAGCGCGTCAAGCGCCTTGGACTTCTCGGCTCCAGCCTCTTGCAGGAATTCTTGATAGTGCTCTTCGGTGATCTCAAGCTTGTAGAGATCTTTGCCGGCGGCCATGATCACATCAGAACTCGCGTTGGCGACGTTGCTAGGGATTGCTCGGATGCTGTCAATCGCAGTCTTGATGGCGTCGATGCGTGTCTTCTCGGCAGCAGCCTTCTCGGCAGCCAAGCGGGCTTGCTCTGCGTCCCACTCATCGCGAAGGGTGAATAAGCGCTCTTCTTCGGCGTCGATGATGTCTAGCAGGCGCTTCTCTTCAGCAATGACGGCAGCTGAGAATTTGGTTGCATCATCGCGAGCCGCCTTGGCGACCTTTGTGATGGTTGTGCGAGCAGTGCGAACTTCCATGGCAGCACGGTGTGCTTGCTCACGGCCGTTCTTGTCAACAACTTTGATGATGTTGGCATGCTTGATGGCTAAAGCCTTCAGGTCTTCCTCTGTCTTGCTGCTTCCAAGTGCAACGGCAGCCCTCTGCTCAACAGGCACAAGTGCTACGGAAGAATCCGCGACGGTCGCGGTGTTTTGGTTGTCGGCCATATGGTGCTCCTAAATTGCTTGATGAAACTGACGAGCGAATTCTAACAAACAAAAAGTTGATATATCAACAAAATATTAAAATGTCCGACAAAAAATGAAGGATATTTATTTTTGATGTCTTTCCAGCCAGCAACACATCGATTCTCTCGCTTGCTTCTGGTGGAGGATTCTTTGTTGGAATGAACTCGGGAATTGATAAGGGCTTTTTACGCCAGTCAAAAGCTGTGCCATCGCTACGCCGCTTCATTGGTGGGCCTCGAGTTGGGTCTGTGTGATCGATAACTGCGGCGTCACACCCTCGGCGCACTTGGCCCAAACGGACAGCGTCACTGGCTGAGCGATTGTGAAGCGCGGCTTGCGGGTGATAGCCGACACAAATGCATCCCACACGCCTAGCCATCCGCCTCGGCACATCTCAATCTGCTGGGTGACTGCGTGCTGTTGCCAGCGGTCTGCATGCAGCCGTGGCGTCGGCTCGCTGTCGGTTGTCATGCCTGGGTTGATTACTCGGTTGTGCTCCATTTGTGGTCCTCAATTTGTTTTGCTGTGATACCTGGCAGTAGCTTGTGGTTGAGCAGCGCCTTGGTGGAGAGAATCCAGTTCTGAATTGGCCGGTGTTCGTGGCATTGCTCAAAGTGCTGACAGGCGACCCAGTCGATCACCAAGTGCGCAAACTTTTCAAGCACCTCATCTGGGATGCACTCGCCGTAGTCAAGCGCCCATGCGACGTGTGACTCTTTGACAATTTTTTCTAGTTCGGTCATGGGATAGCCTTTGCGTGGTCAATTGCCTGGATGAGCTCCATCAGCTTCTTGATCTCAAACTCCGCCAGCTCTGTAGCGACCGCGTTGCCGGCCATGAAGTACGGGCTGATGCCGCGGATCTTGCAGAGCTTTCTGGCTGCAGCCTTGAGCTCTTCCGGTGTGAGTGTGTATTCGGTGGTCATTGGGTTTCTTTCTTGCTCGGCTGATTGCATTGCACGCACATCTCACCGAACTGGCATTGGCTGATGGGGGTTGGCTTGTCATTGAAGGCGAGCACGCGGCGGAACTTCTCAGGGTTATAGCCAGCTTGGAGAAGAACCAGTGACTCAGCCTCATTTAAGCCACGCAGTGACGGCACGTGTACGCCTTTGCTGGCTTCGTCGCCCCAGTTAAGCGCATAGCGGCGCGAACGGAACACGAGCATGTCCGGCTTTGTTGGGTGTTGTTCAAGAGGCATTTACCGCTCCGATTATTTGCAGTGTACCGTCAGCTAACCCCTTGCGAATGTATGCGCGAAAGGTGGGTGGCATCTCTGCTACGGGTGTGATGTGTACGTTTTTGTCCGAAATGTGTACACGTTTTTCGGATGTGTCGATGTTTCGCTCTAAATCGAACAGGTGACGCAGCCAATCCTGAGCGCCCATCTTGGTCAGGTGGACGTCGTCATGTGCCAGTGCAGCCCACGCGGGCCAAGCATCCCCGTTGAATCCAGCCATCTCAAGGTGCTTGCGCATCTTGCCAATAGTCACGCCACAGGCTCCGCCGTATAGCGCCAAGAACATGCGCACAGCACGGTTCTCGCCATCAAGGTCAAGTAGGCCCTTCATAGCTCGGATGCCGCAGTGAGGCGCGGAGTTGATGCCAACGCTGAGGCGCGCACTGGATGAGCTTCAGGGTTTGGGTTGCCCGTCATCACGCACGCTGGGCTGCCAAGCTTGATCGTCAGGTAGAACCAGCGCCATCCGATGAGCAGATTCCAGCCTGCGAACTCCACAGGCTCATTGGCATCAGTGATGCGCACACGCTCGGCGCGGGCGTCGTCGTAGCGCCAGAAGCGCTTGCCGTTCACGACGAAGAAGACATAGCCACGCAGGCGGGCTAGGGTGGTTTTACTTAGCTGCATTGCCTTTTTCTCCCTCAATGTTTTGCACCAGATAGCGCAGCTCTACAATTCTTGCCGCGTCGCGTAGCTTGGAGACATTGGTTTTCTTCATAACTTCAATGGCGATAGCCACGAAAGTCTCTATTTCCGCGCGGTCATCATCCGACCATCCAATCAATTCAGCAATGCATGACTTCAAGCGCTCATCGCGCAGCTTGTCAATGGCAATGACTAGGTACTCAAGATCATCGCGTGGAAGTGTTCCACGCTGATGTAGAAGCTCTCGCATACGGCCTGCTTGCTGTGCAGCAAAGTCGCCATCGGGTTTAACTCTGGTATTCATTTAAATTTTCTTACGCCAATAAAGGCTTGTTTTTAGGCCATACACATGGCGAGGTTCGTACATCTTGAATCCGCAACTGATCAATGAATTTGCTGATGCTGGGTTTTCAGAAGTGTCTGACAAGAGCCACTTCCATCCAAGTTGTTTTGCTTTGACCACCCGTGCCTTGATGAGGCGCTTCTGAAGTCCTTTCCCTTGGTGCGCAGGAAGAATACCGGAGCGAGAAAGATAGCCCGTTTGCTCCCATCTGATGCTGTGCACCATACCAGCGAACCCAATAGGAATTCCAGTCTCTGCATAGCAGATCCACCAATAGCCTTCTTTGGGTTTTTGAGGAATGTCCCCTGGAAGGCATTGCAGTTGCATTCGCTCCAATATTGCCCATATTTCTGGGTCTTTAGGATCAACCCGTCGGACGCTGTATTTCATTTACGTTTTACCTTCTTGGGCGATTCTGCAGAGAGGCCACGCTGGCGCGCGTATGAGGGCACCCCAGCCTTTCGAGCAATCGTTGAGATCATCCCATCGGATAGCCCATACATGCTCCCGATTACTGAATGTTTCTCACCGGACTTCAGAAGCGCCAAGATTTCTGTGTTTCTCACATGGAGCGCGTGACGTTTTTTCATGGCGTTTATATGCGACTCGCTCAGCGCATATTTTTTGATGGTTTCCCACAAGTAATCGTCTACCTCGATTGAGCTGAAAATGTTCCCACATTCACCACAGGCACGCCGTCTGCGCGTAGCAATGCCTTCAGACATTGGTCTTGACTCAAGTACCCTGGTTTCTTTGTTTCCACATTGCGTGCAGTTCATCTACAGCTCCAAACATTTGCCCAGATTATGACAACAAAATGTTGGCTACACAACAAATAGTAGATTTTTTTTGAGTATTGGAGTGGGTACGGGGGATCGAACCCCGGTCATCAGCTTGGAAAGCTGTTGCTCTGCCATTGAGCTATACCCGCATAGTGCACGTTCTTCATATTCGTCCCCGGCAATATTGGCGGCCCGAGTTTCGATGGCATATGAAGCTGTTGCCAAGTGTGCTTCCTTGACTTAAGGAGTGCCGCTGGAGTTTGTTGTTGATGGCAGGCTTATCTCGAGCTAAGCCACGTGCGAGTTTCCAATGATCGGCCGTTATCACAGCCCCTCGACATCGATGTGGCGCCTGAAGGTCATGCCTCGCTATGCGCTCATCCGTTCTGCCACGCTTGTCACCAACACGACTGAGGACTGGCCGCTTCGACTCCAAGGCGTGTACTTTGCCTGAGTGCCAATCCCCATGCGTGTTAGTGCTGGTCTCTCCCAGCCGTCTCGAGATTTTCCGCCGGCATACTCGTTATAGCCTGGTGACGCCCCTTTATCGCAAACGGTTCCGCTACCTCAGCCTTTCGTGTGGCCGATGACGTGTGCGCACTTGTACTTCGCAACGCACAAGTGTGGGTTCTGATTTTCAGTCGGGCCGACTTGTCCGTATTCTTTCAACGGTGAGCCGATAGCTGTTCAGAGCCCCACACTTGTGGGTCCCCGTCTTTCCGGGGCGTCATCGCGGTTATCTCCACCGTGAGCCACCAAGGCAGTATTGCTACTCTTGGGCTCTGCTACGCGACACGGTCTGCAGGTTGATGGTGGCCGGCGCTGATCTCCGGCTTTGTGGTTTCCCGTGGGTGGTGTTTTTCATGTGCGTCCGCTGCACTGGCCCGCTTTCTGTCGTCGCCACCCGGCTTTGCTGGAATCCCCACGGTTGATATTGGCGCATCAGCCTGCGCATTCACCATCAAGAAAAAGAGCGAACCACGCCTCGCCTGATATGGCCGGGACCGAGCTTCCCGTTTGGTGCTATTGAGCCGTTACAGTTTTGCAAGCCCGCGCTCTTTCTTGATAGTCCCCGTCTTTCCGGGGTGCCAGAGACCTGTTGGCCGGTGCTCCTCGCGCTCTAGTGATATGGCTCAATTGCAAAGCCCGCCCGGTACCGCTCGACCGTCGAGTGAGACCCTTCATTTGACATTTATAGGCCGTCTTGAAGGATGAAGTCTCCCAGCCTTTTTGTTGATGATGGCTCCGTTCATTTTTGAGCGCAGGCTCCGACGGAGCAGCGGAGATAGAACAATATTCACATCATCAAATCAGCGGCCTGGGCTTGATTCCAGGTTGCCGCACACTGCCAGCGTTTGCGTTGGGTCGTGCGTCCACGTTGCCCACTCCACTTTCCTATCAGCACCTTCGCAGTGCGACCACCGGGAGATCAGTCCCTCGCCGCATTGAATGTTTCTGCACCGTGCCTAGTGTGTCCATCCACACCGCCGCTGATTTGATGACCCCGCCTCTACGGGGTGTTGTGAAAATTATATCAACAAAATGTTGGCCCTACAACAATTTTTTTGCAAGATTTAAAAGTGCATGCAACCCCATTGTTGGAATGCTGCACATTGTTCCTGAGCCAAAAAAACCTTGCTCGTCTCCTCCGTAGTGAACAGCTGCAATTATTCCTACGATCTCACCTTGCTCAGCCTCTTCAAGCATTGATCTTAAATGCTCGACAACTTCAGTATTAGGCCGCCTTTCTACGAGTCGAATGACTTCCCTGTCTGGTAGCTTTATTTCGTCCGGCAGGCAATCCTTTGGCATTTATTTCTCCTTTAGTGGCTTGAGTTTTCTTTTCTTTGAAAGGTGCGATTACACCTGTTTTTACTCTGTCGGAGAAAGCTTTACGACCACCATCTAGGGCAGTTAAATGCATGCTGACAAATTGCTGTATCAAGTCCTTCGCTTGTGGAGGGAGTCTACAAATCAACAACAACAGATCGATGTCGCCTTGATTTACCAATGTAGAAATCGGGCTTTTGGCCGACTTACTCCTTACCCCTTCAGTCCAATCAATCGACATTCCAAGTATGGATTCGAGGGCCACAGTCTTGGATTTGCCCGGAAAGCTTCGTCCGCTTTCCCAGTGTCTTACTGCTTGGCCTGAGACCTCCAACCTCTTGGCCAGTTCGTTGATAGAAATTCCTAGCTGCTCTCGGCGAGCTTGTATCTGTTCTGAAACTTTCATGTTTATCACCCTTTGTTTGAAAACAAAATGTTTACAAGTAGGCAGACTAAACCATAAACATTCCGTTGACAAGTCAAAGTTTTGTTCAGAGAATCACTGATTCAAATTTGTTGTAAAAAAGGAAGTTTTATGAACTGCAAACCCGGCGACCGAGCCATCGTCATCAAGTCAAAAGAGATACGTAACATTGGGAAAATTGTGGATGTCATCAAAGAGTATGACCCCAATGAATGCAAAATAATTTTGCTTCAAGAGTCAGAGCAGATATGGCTTTGCGAGTCTCTTGGCTCCGAGTTAGTTTGGCCGTCACTCGGTGGATTTGAAAATATTCTACGAATGCAAGGGCCAATTCCAGATGAGTGCTTAGTGCCATTGATCGATGATGAGCCAGAACTTCATCAGCATGCGACTCCTGAAATCAAACCGACTGAATTTGCATAAAAACAACAAATTGTTTTTTTCGAACAAAAATGCAACAATCAGTTGTTTGTCAACATTTTGTTGCTAGAATTCGACAAACGCTTGGCGGCGTTATGGGTAAGCCTTAGCCGGGACTCTGCTGGTACCCACCAGTCCGCCAACACTGAAAAGTGAGAGTTCCGACTAAGGCTTTTTTGTTTCCGGTGTTCGGAATGAGATTTTTGAAACCAATTCGCCTGGCCCAATGGCCAGAGATGCATTACGGAGAGCAGTATGAAGATTAAAAACTGGGCCAAATTCCAGCACTTTAAGGACCGCAAGCCACCATGGGTGAAGCTGTATCGCGACATCCTTGATGATGTTGAGTGGCACAAACTTGACCCAAAGGCCGCAAAAGTTTTGGTGATGCTTTGGTTAATTGCTAGTGAAGATGAGGGAAATATTCCAGACATCGAGAGTCTAGCCTTCCGGTTGCGCATTTCAGAAGCTGCTACTAAAGAAGCACTTTCTAAGTTGTCTCACTGGATGGATCAAGCTGATATCAAGATGATATCAGCGCGACATCAAACCGATACAGCAGCTGTACAAAATAATTCAGCTACTGTTGATTTGACCCTCGGAGAGACAGAGAGAGAGGAAGAGGAAGAGACAGAGGGAGAGAAAGATATTTGCTCAGACCCGCAAAGCGTGTCAGAGCCGGCTGTTGTCAAAATGATTCTTGTCGACAAGTCGGAGTTCGAGATTGCCCAGTCCGATATCGACTCTTGGTCTCAGGCATATCCTGCCGCAGATGTCATGGCCGAGATCTACAAAATGAATTCATGGCTAGATGCAAATCCCTCGAAGCGCAAGACGCGCATTGGGGTGAAGAAGTTCATTGTTGCGTGGCTGACGAAGGTTCAGGACAATCCGCGCTTTCAGCTTCCGTTTGCTCAGCGACATGGGTCGCATACAGGATTTGCAAAAAAAGACTATCGAACGGGGGTTGGTGATGACGGAACATTCAGCTAAAAATATGGTCAGCGTATCGGCCGCCTTAAGTGCACACCAAGAGACATTCGATCCGGTGAGCGTGGTCTGTGGAGAGCACGGGAGCTTTGAGTCATTCGGTACGCTGTACGTCATCGGATCTGTGCGACGAGAGGTGTGGACCAAGTGTCCGAGCTGCACAAGCGAGGAGCGTGACCAAGAGCGCGAGAAACGTGAATTGATGGCCAAAGAGCGTTCGGATGCAAATGTTTTTCAGTTGCTATCACAAACTGCTATACCACCTCGCTTTGTTGGAAAGACATTTAGCAATTACCGTGTCGAGTCTGACAAGCAAGCCAAGGCTCTTGCTGTCTGCAAGGAGTATGCGCAATCGTTTGACTCATGCTTAAACACTGGTGCGTCTCTCATCCTCTCTGGCATGCCTGGAACAGGCAAGAGCCACCTTGCTGCCGCGATATTGCAGGCGATATTGCCAAAGCATGTAGGTGCATACGTAACCCTGATGGATTTGATCCGTAGCTTGCGTGACACTTGGAGGCGCGATAGCACAACTACCGAGTCTCAGCTTTTGAATCGATTGACACACTTGCCCTTGCTAGTGATTGATGAGATTGGTGTCCAGTACGGAACAGATGGTGAGCGTGCAATTTTGTTTGATGTTCTTGATCGTCGCTACCGTGAAATGAAGCCATCAATCCTGATGACAAATCTTGCCAAGGATGATTTTCGAACAGCCATTGGTGATCGTGTATTTGATCGAATGACAGAGGTCGGTAGGTGGGTTCCATTTGACTGGCCATCGTATCGAATTCAAGCTCGAAAGGAAGTGAAAAATGCGTGACGGATGCAGTTCAGAGCAGATTGAGGCACACCAAGTTTTAGACATGGTTGCCTCTGGGTTCGATGTGCCAAAAGATGAAATCTCATGGGCATTGTTTGTGTTAGGTGACGGGGTTGGACTTGTAAAGTTGTAAGGATGTGTATGAAAGAATTTGAATATCGTGTGATCAGCGAAAAAAATGAACTCGTAGAAAAGCTTTCAAAGCTCAAAGATTTCATTGACAGCCAGACCTTTAAAGCACTTCCGTATGAAGATCGAATTCTTTTGATCGATCAAAAATACATGATGCAGAGATATGCCGAAGTGCTCGTACGTCGTATTGAGAGATTTAAAAATGTCTAACGCAAAAAATATCATCGTTTGCGGAGGACGAGACTACAACGATATGCGTGCCGTGTATGCGGCCCTCGACAAGATGGCGGCCAAGAGCGAGATTGCCATGATCATTCAAGGCGGCGCTGATGGCGCTGACAAGCTGGCATTCGCTTGGGCATTCCAGCGCTGCGTGCCATGCCTGAGTGTGCCGGCCGACTGGGGTCAGCACAAGAGAGCAGCCGGACCGATTCGCAATCGCAAGATGCTCGAGTATGTGGTCGATGGTGTGGTCGCTTTCCCAGGCGGTGACGGCACTGCCGATATGATTCGCCAGGCTAAAGAGGCGGGCGTTCCAGTATGGGAGCCGTACCGTGGCTGAGGTAGTCGTCTACAAGGATGACTGCGGAAAGCTTGTGGGCTTTGGAGAGAAGGGAGCTAAGGCGTGGGCAAAGTTTCGCAAAGCTGTCGATGAGCTTGCGGTTGGTGAGACGCTGTCTTTCGGTTGGTCTGAGCCAAGGTCACCAGGGTATCACCGACGCTTCTTTGCAAAGCTTGGTTATTTGTTCGATATGCAAGAGCAGTTCGCAGACATTGAAGCGCTGCGTGCATGGCTCACGGTGGGCGCTGGTGAGTGTGAATTTGTCCCCGGTCCAAAGGGTCGCATGGTCGCTATGCCTCGCTCCATTAAGTGGGCAAAGCTTGATCAAGTCGAGTTTGAATCGCTATCCAGCAAGGTGGACGCATTCTTGTGGTCGGCTCACGCGACACGTTTCTTGTGGCCACACCTTTCTGACCAACAGGCACACGAGATGATTGAATCGCTTGACAGAGAATTTTCATAGGAGATTTATGGGGAAGATGTACGACCTGAGCGGCCAAATTTTTGGTCGACTAACAGCATTACGCAGAGGTGAGCGAGATAAATTTGGAAGGCCGCTTTGGGTGTGTGAATGCGCCTGCGGAAATCAAGTTTCTGTTACGACAGCAAGTCTGACTGGCGGTAGCAGGAAGTCATGCGGGTGTGGGAGAGGACTTGCGTTTGCCGCATATGTTGAGTCCAAGAAAAAGAACGCCAAGTACAAACCACACGCCCGCACGCGTGGCATTTGGAAAAAGATGATTTCAAGGTGTCACAACCCAGAAGACGCAAGTTACTTATGGTACGGAGCTCGCGGAATCTTCGTAAGTGAATCGTGGCACTTGTGGGAGAACTTCTTGGCAGATATGGGCGATGGGCCAGAGGGCCTGTCTCTTGACAGGATTGACAACAATGCAGGCTACTCAAAAGAAAATTGCCGTTGGGCAACGCCGAAAGAGCAATCCAGAAATACGCGCCAGAACGTGTGGTGTCAGATTGATGCGCCTGGCCATGAAGGCAAGAACTACGTCTTGACGGATGCCGCAGAGATCCTCGGCGTGTCAAAGGGAACGCTGCGTTCACGGTTGCATGCGGCTATTCGTGACATTGGTGCCAGATACGCTTGAGCTGCAATAAGTTTGAAATTCATTGCAGCTAATAGTCTCGATTGATCAATAGTCTTATGCTATAAATTGTTCCAACACAAACAAAATGTTGGACTATTTAGATGCTCAAAAATGATTTAATCAAACGAACAGCGTATGTCTCAGGACAGACCACTGAAACAGTTCGCTTGGTGCTAACGGCAACTGCAGCGGTAACTCGCAAGGCAGTTTCTCGTGGCGAAGAGGTGATGCTGTTTGGCCTTGGGAAGATTAAGGTTGCTCAGCGTGGCGAAAAGCGCGCACGCAATATTCGCACTGGTGAAACGGTTATGGTTCCACCGCGAAATGTTGTTTTGCTGCAAGCAAGCGACGCTTTGATTCAGGCCGCCAACGAAAACTGATGCCTTCTGCTTTACCGTCTTCGGAGAAAAACGTCCGATCAAAATACAACGCTGTAAAAGTTCAAGTCGATGGCATCACATTTGCCTCAAAGGCAGAATCAGTTCGATATCAAGAGCTCAAGTTTTTGGAACGTGCTGGCCATATTCACAAACTAGAGCTGCAGCCAAAATTCGAATTGGCGCCATCGGTAAAGTTCAAAGGGGCGACGCGCGCCACGCCAGCATTGCGATATTTGGCTGACTTCAAATATATCGATCACCTAGGTGAAACGATTGTCGAGGATGTCAAAGGACACATCACAGACTCATACAGAATCAAGAAGCATTTAATGCTGGCCATTCTTGGCATTGAGATCGTTGAAGTAAAGAAACGAAAGAGTAGCAGGAAATGAGTGAACGTCCAAAAGCGCTTGAGCGACTTAGCGTCGCAATGTCATCGTCTGATTTGACGCTTGATTTTGAGCATCGAACAGACCTTGATTACGTTGTAGCTCTAGGTATTGCTGAAGCTCGCCATAGTCGCATCTCTGGCCCGCTGATGCGCTTGCATACAACAACCTCACGCTTGTCATTACGCGAGGCCTATCACTCCGTTGACCAGCTCACGCGAAGAATGAATGTAAAGCTCAACTGGCGATTGAGTGGTGATGGGATTCGCGCAGTTGCAGAGAGGTCCCTTGCTCATCACATTGCACCCGCATGTCCGCACTGCAGTGGTCGCGGTTTTGAGATGCAGCCGAGCGCGCCGGTGCTATCAACGAAAGCATGCAGCCATTGCCATGGAACAGGTAAGCGCCCAGTGCAAAAGAAATACCGAGAAGAGATTAAGAGAATTGTTTCCATCTTGGAAGAAATTGATTCATCAACAGAGCGAATGGTCGCCCGTCTAGTTCGTTAAGGAGTACTCATGACGACTATCGTTTGGGATGGCAAGATACTTGCCGCAGATAAGCAGGTAACAAATGCAGATTCAGGCCATGGGATCACAACAAAAATCTTTCGCGTAAACGGGTCTCTTGTTGCTGGAGCTGGAAGTGCGGATGTGTTCAGTTCTTTGTTGCACTGGTACATCAACGGAGCCATTGAAGAGGATTTCCCATCTATCCAAGCTGACACTAATGACGCAACCTTTATGGTCATATCTCCGGAAGGTCGTGTGATGTTTTACAACCGAACTCCGCATCCGATGATTATTGAAAATGAGTATACAGCTATGGGTTCCGGTCGTGACTATGCACTTGCTGCATTACACCTTGGCTGTGACGCAGTAAAGGCCGTGCAAGTTGCCTGTGAGTTTGATGTCTACTCGGGACGTGGCATTGACACGTTGACGCTGTGATTTCAATTCCAAAGAACAAGCGCGAAGAGAACGCAAATTACAGAGCTCTGGCGCGCGATAAAGAGTGCACGCTACGTGTGCCAGGGGTTTGCTGCTACGACCCCGCCACGACCGTTCTGTGCCATTCCAACAAGCTTTCGGATGGCAAGGGTAAGGGTTACAAGGTCAGTGACTTCAAGGGAGTTTGGGGTTGCTACACATGCCACACATGGCTCGACCAGGGAATGGCGTCAGCCGATGAAAAAGACGAGACCTTCAACACCGCCATGAAGCGGATGGAGAAGGAGCTCGAGAAAATCGTCGCGTATCAGATGACCAAGTCAAAAGAACGCGACGCTGCCTGGTGGGCGTTAGAGCGCATCAGAGCGATACCCGCGAAGTAAGTGCGGCAGAATCTCGTGAGTTGGTATAGAGGTGTGCGCGTAGACGCAGTGTCCACCAGTCATATCGCGGCGCGTGTACACATGATCCAGCACTGAAATTGTTTTTGCTGCTCCAAGACCTGCGGTTTCGACTGGCTTGTACTCTCGTATGGTTATCGCTGGGTGGGAGCTCATCACGGCGCGCCAATCTCCGTCGGCAGGGCCTCCCAAAAATATGTATCCTGTTGTCATGGGTCAGTCCTTGAATTTTGGTAATGCTTGCCAGTGCGTCCAATCGTCCACCTTGCGGTAAACGCTGTGATGCGCAACGCCGTAGCGTCGGTTGATGAGTTGAAGCTTCACGCCAGAGGGTGGGGGAACTTCGCTAATGGGAATCCAGAACAACTCAGTATTCACTGCAGCTGCTCCGTCTGATGTGGTCTTGATTGTCACTTGGTGTCTTTCGGGTAGGCCAGGTCAAGGGTGAACTTGAAGTTGTCGCCTTGGTGTATGTTGATATTGAGGGTGTACTCGCGCTCATAGGGCACGCCGTTGGCATACCTGCCACTCACGCGCACGAGACCGAGCTCCAGGTTTTCACCGCCCATGATTGCGAGCGTCTCGCCGTCAGTCATGTAGCTCATGCCGAACCGACTTTCTGAATCGCTTCCGCAATGTCAATGCGGTCGCACATGATCTCGGCGTTGTCGCTGACAGGGCGAGTGGCCACCACGCGGAAGCACATGTCGCGAGCCAGTGAGAAGCCGTGAGCCATGGCGTTGTTGCTCATGGCGGTCAGGCGGTTCTCGAGCTCGACGGCATTCTCGATCATCACTGGGATGCCAAGCGCCTCAGACAAAGCCTGAGCCAAGCGCCAGTTGTGTTCTACTTCTTCGGTCATATGACTCCTATGTTAGCGAGGACCAAATCGCACTAGGCGATAGCGTTTGTTGTTGATTTTCAGGTACAGACCTGCGTGCCAAAAGATTTTAGGCGACTGCCAGATTAGGGCGATTTTCATGCAAGCTCCCAGCGAATGATGAGGCGCTTGATGCGCAGCCAGCCCGGTGACTTCAGACACCAGCTGATGTGCTTACCCTTGAGGCTGATGCGCCAAGGGGCTAGTGGCTTTGGCTTGTTGGCGCGTGTGCGGCGCACAGGGCAGTCACGCCCTTGGCAGCAGTTTCCGTATGAGTCGCAGCAATTCATGCGACCTCCGTCTCGGTGCGGTAGTGGTTGAACTTGATGCCCATGTCGGCAGCTGGTCCGTACCCTTCAATGAAGGTGTCGTCGTCGCACAGTCCGCGCACATGCATCTGAGCCAAGTGCTCCAAGTGCCCGTCAATTGTGTGAATCGGGAAAAAGCTCTCGCGGAATTCCTTCATGAACTCCTCGCCGAACTTTGACTCATCAACGGTTACCTCGACCTCCATGGTCACGTAGACAGTTTTTTTCATGACTGGCTCCGGTAGTTGGCATGGCTCTCACGGACCTCAATCTTTAGGTCGTAGTGACCCAAAGCCAGTGGCTTACATGCCTCAGTTTCAATTGTCAGAGTAAATCCAAGGGCGTCGGCGAGCTGCACGAGTGCAATCGCGCGCTCAGCCAGGACTTGTTGTGTTACGGCATCGGTCATACGGTTTCTTTCAATGGCTCAGAGATGAGCTTCTTGCACTTGCGGATGCAGGCATCACACACCCAACGGGCGTACTTACCTGGCTGGCTGTTGCCGAATAGGCGGCCAGCGTTGTCTTCGGACTTGCCGCAGAATGAGCACTTGCCTTTAACGCGAGGCTCTGGCTTTGGATCATTGAACTGGATTACTTCGGCGGTCATTCGGCAGCTTTCAAGGCCTCGTCGGTGATGATCGAGAGATCCATGCGCGACGCGAAGAACCCGTACTTCTCTTTGACGTGAGCCTCAATCTCACCGCGAATAGTGGATGCGCGCTTGTTAGTCTCGGTGTACAGCGTGTAGGTGATGCGGTTGCCCCAGCAGGTGTCGCCCGTGTACGAGTGAATGCTTGGCTTGCCCAGCTGCGAGTGGATGTAGCTCTTGCTGCGCGCAAGGGTGGTGAAGCAGCGGTCATCAACAACCAAGTACTCGGCGTTTTCAGCGAGTACATTCAGCTTCTCGCACTTGAACTCATTGCGTTTTTCAATGATTCCAGACGAGTCGGATATTTCGACTCTGTAGTGGTTGATAGTGGTCATAACTTTGGCTCCTCTGCGAGACCTATCCACTCCTTATTCTGGGAGGCGAACTCGTAGCCGGGCTCTTTCCATGCGCTTTCGCGATTGCCTGCTGCGCATCCCCAGATGCGGTCGGTGGCATCGAAATAACTGAACATGAACATCTCGCCAAGGCGCTCTCCGGTATCAAGGTCAAGCTCGCGGGTGAAGTACACGCCACTGCGGACGGGGAGAATGTCTGGCGGGAATGTTGGCGTTAGTATTCGGCCTTCGGTATACGGGATGTCAGTGTAAGAAAGGTTTTTCATTTTCCTGCTTTCAATTTTTGATGTGCTATTTCAATTGCTTTGCGTACCCATGCGGATGCATCGCCATTAGATAGCTTGATGAGTTTTTCTTTGTGCTCTTGTGTTAGCGAGAGGTTAATTCGAGCTGAAACGTCCTTAGCCCCATCTACTGGGGGGCGACCGGCTTTTCGCTTCATGCAACCTCCTTTGCTTTTAGTGCGTACTTGGCAATGGTCTTCCCGTTGGGAAGCTCGAGATCTTCAGTCTCAATTTCGTGACCCTCTTCGCGTAGGTCTTTGATGCGAGCTGCTAGACGAAAGCAGCCGTACTTGGTCAAAGCTTCGATAGCTGTGATTGGTCCATTCTTTTGCATATGCTCAAGAATGTCTGCACATTGACTCATTTTTAATTCTCCTTTTAAGTTGATCGGTCTTTTGTTTACTTGCATTGATCATGCAAATTTCTCTTGGTTTCTACTCAAGAAATATTTCTTTGAAGATTTTCTGTAGGCCTCTGTCACGGCAAGTGAATCAAGCCCTGTGTGAATGCACAAATCGTGAAACCATTGAGTTTCCGGATGAAAGAACCAGTGGTCGCCATCTTCAAATGCCTGCCCAAGCAGGTGAATCACAAGCCTTCCCTCTGGCATCTCACGAATTCCAACAGGCATCCAGCGGTGCATCAGTTTTCGAAACTGATAGGTCTGAGCAAATAGTTTCTTGGCCATAGTCAAGCAGCCAAAAGCTCGTACATGGATGGGACTGTGAAGTATTCAAAATTGAATGCTCCCCATGACTGACTTTTGGGTCCCGCAAGGATTCCTTGACCATCCGAGTAAAGAACCGCAACACAGTCTTGGTTGAACTGAGTGCACAGCTGGTGCATGGCCATCTCAAAGGTTTCTTTGCTGCCAGCAAATTCAATGCTGATGACAGCTGTAGTTGCCTCGACAATTTCATCTTCATTGTTGACGTATCCGGTATTTCGAATCTCGCCAACGCAATGCACGAACCAGCCGCGCACCTTGTTGATAACTGCTTGGTATTTGTCCTCGATGGAGTAGCCAGGAAGTGCTTTATCGTCCAGCTCTACATTGATGATTGCTTGCATTTGATTTCCTTTGATACAACAGGAAGTTGTTAATAAAACAAAATGTTAAAACCCGAGCCAAAAAAGACTCGGGTACAGATTAGGCGGAAGCTTCTTCGGTTGATGGTGTGAAGATTTTTCCATGGATGCTTCCGCCAGCGGCGTTTAAGCGATCCAGCTTTTCCTGCGCTTCAGTAGCGGCGTGTTCGCCACTAAATGTCTCAAAGCCAACGAAGCTCAGGCCAGCATATTCAGCAACCACAATCTTGCCTTCTGCGAGATGCTTGGGGATTGATGCGAGGATGGCTTTGTTGTTGTTTGCGTTAATTTGATTTAGATCGTTCATGATGTTCTTTCAGTGGTTTGGTGATGGCGAATGCTCATCAAGGAGCCCACAGCATGGGCTCACAGATGGGTTATCCAAAAATCAAATCCTCGCGTGCACTACGGCTTTGAAAAGTCTTTAGTAGGTTCGCATGCCCAACAGCAACGTCATACTCGCGCTGCTCATTGCGAGAGATTGGCAAGCCATGCTGTTTTGCAACCTGGGCGGTTACTAGTGATGATGCTTTGCCTACGTCAATCAATCCGATGGATACCAGAGGAAGAAGTATGGCAATCATTTTTTGAGCGCCCGCCTGAGAGTCTGCCACTTGCTTAGCAATGATGGCTTTAGTTGCCACCTCAATAGCTTCTTGATTTGTTGAATGAGAAGTCAAGCTTCCTGATGGATGAAGCAGCTCGTAAGTGCGATTCCAGCCGCCATGACCATTGGCAATCTCACGGATTTGAATCACGAATGGGTAGATGTTGCCTATGCTGTGGTTTTGAATGCTGCTTCCGTCTGCGCTATGGCCTTGATAACTCATGGGGTACTCCTTGAAACAATTTGTTGCTGATGAAACACATTATTGCGCATGAAAAAACTTTGTCAAATCATGCGCAATAATGACCTTCAATTTCTGTCGGGTAACGACTTTGCTAAAGCATCCGCCAAGTTTTCTTGTGCCTCTCGTAAGCGCTTTTCCGCCTCCTCTAGCACCTTCATGCGCGCATCAAGCAGTTGATCGCGCAGATAGTTTTTTACATCTTGAGGGACATCAATCCAATCCTCATCCACGGTATTTGCCCATTCGAGTGCACGTCCGTGGTGTTTTTTCTCTTGTGCGCGCCACTCTTCCACGGCCTCGGCATACAGCTTGCGCACAATCTCTTTGGCTTCGTCTTCTGACTCGCATGGGTAGACATTTGTCTCGCTTCCGCTGCCATCGCCCCAGCGGTTGATGCGCCATTGCAAATCGCCCTTGGTGCTGCCAAACAGGGTGAGTAGCTTCATGTCGCTATCGTATCGGTCTGGGCTCTTCAGTGCGTCCTCTTTGCTAACCAGTTTGATCTCATAGCCGACTTGCAGGAAGTGTGTGAACTTGCCGTCCATGTAGTCTTCAATACGCTGCAGCGCCTGGTGCTGCTTGAGTTTCTTTAGTTGGTCTTGGTAGAGACGGCCGGACTGGTCGAGCTCCGCGTTGATGCGCTTGAGCTCAGCACGCTTTTCAGTAATCAGCTTATCGAGCTCGTCGACCTTAGCCTCAAGCTTGACTGTTGGTGGGGTCAGGAAGACTTCACGCCACTCCTCAGGTTGACCCCAGTGCGGCTCGCCATATTCTTGCTCGTACTCTGGCGCGACCAAATGTGCTCCGCCATAGGAGGCGATGTACGCGCCTTGCTGGCCATGGATGTTGTAGACGGTATCGCCTTTGTTGAATGTGTTGTTGGTGTTCATTTGAGTGGTTTGTAAGTTGGTGGATTGGAGTAGCGCTGAATGAATGCAGCATCTCGCGCCTCAGCCTCTTCTTTGGAGAGGTGTGTGATTCGATTTGATGTGTCTGCTCTTGGCTTTTTATTTTTAGTCAATAGCAGCGCTCCATCTTTTTTCTTTTGACGGTAGTTGGCTAGATAGAGACGGCGCTGCTCAGCATTTATTGGTTTTTTTGCTGGGCGAGGGCAGTCATCTGGAACATGAACTGCCTTGTAGACAGCTTGTGCTTTTTCGCCGTGTGGCTCGACCCAATGTGAGCAATACACATCTGGCATGCGTTTAATCGCACGATAGATGCTTAGACTTTTTCCTTGAATAACATGGTTGATTTCTTTCAAAGTCATGCCTTCTGGAAACTTGCGCAAGAGGGCTCTGATCTTGATTCTGAATAGCCCGCCTCGAGCATCTCGCTTGCTTGCTTTTAATACCTCATCTGTCATTTTGCACACTCCGTGTATGCTGGCTTGTCGCAAGCTCTCCAAATATAAATATCAAGTGCAGACGTCACAATTCCAAGAATAAGGACGATGTAAAAAATAGGGTTGGGCTTCATTTTTTCTCTCCATGTTTTGTGATGGGGTTGAATGTGCCTTTGGCAAATCGACGGAACAATGATTCGCGTTTGCGAAGTGCTCGGATATCGCTTGATGTGCTACCCAGTATGAAGAAAGCAACATCGCCGGATTTATTTTTAACGTTGAGTTTGTAGTGAGTCCCGCCAGTGATTTCAACTGATAGGACCTCTAGCCCCTCTTTTCTGGCCATTTGCATGGCATCGCGTTGACCAGATTTCATTGGATTGCTCCGGTCTTGCCTAATTGAATCATCTGAAAGCGCAATCCTTCAAGCTTGCTGTTTGCCTTGAAGATTTGGTTGTCAATCAACTTGAGCATTTCTGCCTGAACAGCCTCAAGGCCTGGCGTCACGCTCCCGTCTTTGCGGACAGCGTAGTAGTGGTTCGAGCCAATCATCAAACTGTGCCCCTCTGGCTTGACCCAATCATTGCGATTTTCTTCAAGGCGGTAGAGGGCACTGCACTGGCTGATGATTTGCTCAGCTATGTTTTTCATTTGCTCTTGGTACGTCATACTTCACCGCCTTCGGTGTCATCTGATGGAAGGTGTTGAATACTGATGAAATTGCTGCATTTCATTGCCGCATCGATAGCCAAATCAAACTCATGGGGCATTAGATTGGATGAGCTGCCATCGCCCTCACAAACAAACAATGGCTCGATGAATCCCTCAATCAAAAGCTCATCATTTCCATCGCAGCGATCTGCATTTGTGTCACGCAGCCATTGGTATCTGGCGGCATCTTTAAGCTGGACATCAAGATTTCTCAAGACTTCTGCCTCGATGGCCTCGTGGTAGTGGTGCATCCATGTGGCGCCGTATTTCTCTGTGAGCTCGCCGCGTATTTCGCCGGCTCGCTCTGTTGTGATGATGCTCATTGCCTTGTCCTTAAAAAGTGATGTCGTTTTGTGTGATGGATACAGGGTCATCGTCGACCCAGATGTTTGGGCGAATGCCTAGGCTGGCCAAGTAGTCGGCCTTGGCTTGGCCACCTGTGCAGTGGATCGTTATTGACGTGTCCAACTCGGGGGCGAAGGCACGGCCGGTGCAGATCACGATCTCGTGGCCTTCTTCACGGGCGGTGGCGGCGAACCGCTCCCACAGGCGTGGCGATGATGAATACGTGTTGTCGTAGTCGATCGCTATTAGCAGAGCTTCTGACATTACTTTCTCCTAAAAAATTGTTGATGAACTAATTGTTGCGCAATAAACAAATTGTTGCAAATGGAGCGAAAAAAAGACCTTCAGATTCACTCGGACTTTGATTCAACCCACCATTCACGACTTCCTTGTGCGCTCATCCATGGCTTGAATGGAGCGGGGTGCACATGAATACTCTCTGCTATACAGGAGTTGATTCCCCACTTGCAGGCCTGCCTCCACGCATGGCGTTTGCTGGCAAAAACTCTGTACTTGGGTGCACCTTGCTGCATATAGCGAGGGGGGTAGACGATGAATTCCTTGCGGCGGTGCGTCATGCGAAGCTCCCAAAGGTGATCGGCGTCTTGTCCGCGGCTTGCAGGTAGGCCACGTTAAGTGCATTGCGAGCCTCACGCAGGCGCTCGGACTCTTTGAAATGGTGGTAGTCAAAGTCATAGCCGGCGTAGTGCTCGCGCAGCTGGGCGACCTCAGCTTTGGCCTCGAGGTATTCGTCTAAGAGTTCTGTGAACGTGCTCATGGTCGGGCTCCTTTCAGTAGTGATGGATCTCGCTTTACGGCCGCCGCCATTGGCGCTGCCAGCACTGACATCGCCAAGTCTTTGGCAACTGCGTTGACGAATTTTGGAATCCAGGTTTCTGGTGATGCGTCAAACATGTCGATGCGGAAATCTGTCGTAAGCTTCTTGCCATTGACGGAATAGACAAAACGCAATAAGTGATCGCCAGTGAGATGCTCAACCATGGTATGAATCACACCGTCGAACCGGTTGTCGTTCAGTGTGATCGCCTTGATGACCTCGGCCTTGGACTTGGCCTCCATTTCGCGCAACAGCTTGACCGATTCATCTGTTGGTGCGCGCTTCTCGGTGATAGTGACGTCGGCGCGAATTGAGCCGGACTGGTGAATTGTGGTTCTGTCAAACATTAGTGCTCCTTGGCCATGGCTTCACTTGCTGCCAGACGGTTTTCTGTGGCGTGTACGGCACCTCGCCGAGCACATCCTGGGTGAGCGGCTCCGCACGGTTCACGCGGGTCGCGGCCTTCTCAATCAGCTTGGCCGGCTTGAATGGCACATACGGCTTGCGCACATACGCTGGGCGAGGTGCATTGACAGGCTCAGGCACGCATGCCCAGACCTGACGCTGACCGTTCCAGCTCTTGACGTAGCAGCCGTAGGTGGCATGCAGGCGCTTGGCCACGTTGGTGTACTCGCGCTCTAGCGCATTGGAGATGGTTCCAATGTCGAGGCCTTCGGGGTGCTTCAGCAGCAGATCACGTAGGCGCTTGGATGTGTTGGCGTTCATGGATGCTCCTTTGTCTCTTCAATGAGGCGAAGATAACGACCGAGCACCTCGCACCAAACTTTGTCGGGAGAGTCCACCAAGGCGAACTGATGCCAGAAACCGTTTCCGCTCCAATTAAAGCCAAGATAGACAAGTCGCTCAGGTTGTCCGATCCAGTTGTATTTCCCGCCTACATTCATGACTGCCCCTTGATGCCGTGGGCGGCTTCGGCATCTCCGATACCCCACGCATACCAAAACCACGCATCTTTTTCACCAAGTGCTTTTAGTTTTTCTCTTGCGCGAAACATTGGGACAATCTGCTCATCCGTCAGCGTCTTGCGCTGTGGTGCAAAAATTATGACGCGCTCCCATACGCTTAAATCTGCTTTGGCTTTTGGGAACATCATTGCAATATCAAGGAACTCAAATAGCTTTTCATTCATGTGCTGAGTTGCTTTTTCATCGCTGTCAATCACAAGCGGCTTGCGCTGTGGTGGGGTGGTGTAACTAAGCAAAGGCACTTCACTCATGGAAGGATAAAGCGATGGAGTATTCATACCCATGTCGGCAATCAGTTTGTGAGCATCTTCTTGGGTAGCGCAGATTTGTTGCCATGTCTTGCCGCCAACAACCCAAACTGTTTTTATCACAGTCTCATGTTTTGGCTCTTTTGGTTGTGGATTGTTTACCCAACCAGCGCCAAGGCATTTTTTGCAAACGTGTTCCATATCTGCCAATCCTTCATGGCAGTTGCCACACTCTACAAGGACAGGCTCCTGCTCTGGCTGTGCCAAGGCTTTTTCTTTCCAGTAATGCACATCACACAAGTCGCCTTGGTCAATGTCTTCTTTGTATAAATTGAAAGCGTAGCTTCCACAGTGGCAGCGTTTCATAACGGGCTTTCTTCAAAGTTGTCAGGGTTGAATTTCGGCACGCGATTGCCGCGGTCCATGGGGTTGGGGTAGGGCGGGAATGGCCATGCATTCATGACGAGGCCTCCTGTGGCGGCTCAAACAATTCCCTTATCGCGTGCTCGGCGGATACAGGGTCTGTGCTGCTGTAGATTTGAATACACCGCATAGCGATAGCCATAGCGAGTTGGCGCTTGAATGGCATCTTGGCGTGCTGGAACCGTCGCGTGCAGCCAGCTGCAGAATTTGCCACCGCGATGAGTCTGAGTAGCTCTAAGTCTTGTTTGGTGTTCATGCAACCGCCTTGTCTTTGATCTGCTCAGACACCCAGTTGCGCATCATTTTCCAGCGGCGGCTTGGCGCGGTTTCATCAGGCATGCGAACTGATCTGGTGTGCCGTCCCCAGTGCGGGTAATGAGGTAGAGATGGGCCGCAGATCTCAACGTCCACAAATTTGAAGTCGCCAATCCACTCATCATTCATGTACATAATTTCTTGAACCAATGGCGCGGCCACGCCAAAGCGCTCGGCGACAATGCGTTCGTCGCACCCGTCCTCGGCGTCACCAAGGTCGTCCATCTTTGTGCCACGCGCAGCACCGAGCACACCGAGGGTGCAGTACTCACCGGTCGCCTGTGCAAAGCTGTTGGGGTACAGCCGCTTATCCGGCATGGCATCAAGCGCAGTGAGTAGCTCGCTCAGCATGGCCTGGCCGCGCTTACCGCGGATTGAGCTGGCCACGCGACCGCGCCACATAATGTGATTCCAGTGGTTGTCTATGTCGTCTGAGTATCCGCTGCGGCTCATTTGTTGGTCTCCTTGCCGCAGCGATATAGGAACCACCACGCCAGGTAGTACATTGGGCTGACGGCGATCACTGCGATGATTGTAATTTGAGTGTCTATCATGCGTTTTTCTCCTTGAATAGCTTGATAGCCCGGTCAATGACATCGGCGCGGCTGCCGCCGTAGTTGTCATCAAGAAGAGCTTGTTTGTCGGCAATGGTTAGATCGACCCACTTGCGTAGTACTTTTGGTGATGTCGGCGACACTGATGTCGCTGACTTGCGGTGAGGCACTGAGAGGCCGATGGGTTTGCGGGTCATGCTCAGTAGTTCCAAGGCTTTGCGCCCAGTGTTGCGGCGCGGTGCTTGGCTATGGCTTTGGTGGCGTAATAGCCTTCGGTTTTAGCGCCTTGAATGTTCGGCGTATCGCTGACAATCAGCTGCCATCCGTTGCCGATCTTGAAGATGTTTGCGTAGAGCATTTGGACTCCTTAGTAGTTGCGGGGTAAGAGGGCGTCGCGGCCAGAGAGCTTGGCCACGAGCTTGCAAATGGGGTCAGCCACCGCGGCATGCGCCAAGTAGCGGACCTCGAGGTTGTGAGTGATGTACTCGGCGATCCAGAGCGCGACGCCCTGAGTGTTGATGGCGCGACGAACGCGGTAGGTGGCGGGTGTCATGCGCAGATCCTTGAGGTACGCTTGTACGTAGTGAGAATTTTTCTGGCGGTGGTGTCTGTCAGAAAATGTGAATGCTTCATGCGATAGAAAGTTTTTTCATGTACGCCAGTTGCCTTGCAGGCTGCGCAAAGGCCGCCAGCATGCTGCTCAATCTTTTCGAACAATGCAATAAATGCAGGCACCTTGGATTGGATGATGAGATTTGCTCTTGGCATGATTGATCCTTAAGCAGCTGAGATTTGAATGCTGCAAGCGCAGGCCAAAACTTTTCCAGCCTTGGCGCGTCGACCTTCGGAGAGAAGATCTTTGGCGTGCATGGCGCCGCCAACGGCAGCGGCCCAGTTCTCATTACGACTATTCAATGGGACCCTGTTCAGGATGCTGATAGCGGTATCGATCTTGCGCATCAAGCCATCGCTTGGCTTGGTGGAGATGGCGTAGCCGCCATGGGGCTTGGTAGTCAATGTCATTGGAACTCCTTAAACATTTTGTTGCTGATGAATGATATTGTTGCGCAGGAAATAAATCTGTCAATAGATAATCCCTACAAAGCACTCGGGTATTGGTTCATACGTCAACGATTTAGGGGATTTCATAACACAGATTTGCCCCTGTATTCGCCAAAATAGAAATAAATGTTTGCACGTATCAACAAAATGTTGTACAATCACTGCATCGAAAAGATTGACGGCGACACCTGTTGGTTCGCCGAACAAATAACTACACGGCAGCGCCATTCCCCCTCTGAGGGAATAGTCACGCCTCCAGATATCGCGGGTTAGATCAGAAGCAGATCAGTTGGTTCATACCCAAAAGGACGAAGGTGCGAGTCCTTCACCCGCAACCAAACAATCCCTTATCCGAGCAATTGGACTAGGGCGAACAAACCCGCTTCGGTGGGTTTTTTCACATATACCGGACCAGCATGAAACTAATTGACGACTGGAAGACGGTCGCAGTTAAAGCATGGAGCATGCGACTTGCGCTGCTCTCCGCAACATTTTCTGGCGCTGAAGTAGCGCTACCGTATTTCAATGGCATCGTCCCGCCTGGGACCTTTGCTGTTCTCGCCTTGGTGATCTCGGTCGGCGCTGCGCTCTCGCGCCTTGTCCATCAACCCAAGATGTACCAATGACACCCCAGCAAAAGAAAGCAACAGCTGTCGCATTGGCGACTGCATTAGCTGTGCCTGCTGAGGGCTTGCGTCAAGTTGCCTACTATGACCCACCCGGCATCCTCACGGTCTGCGAGGGTCACACGGGAAAAGACATCATCAAAGGTAAGGTGTATAGCCTTGCCGAATGTAAGGCGTTTCTCAGCGCCGACATGCAAAAAGCAGTAGATGAAGTTGATCGATGTGCTCCTGATTTGCCTGACAATGTGCTGGCTGCCTTCGGTGATGCTGCTTACAACTTGGGGCCAAAGATTGCTTGCGATCCTGCGCACTCGACTGCTGCGCGTTTACTAAAGGCGCACAACATTACTGGCGCTTGCAATGAGCTCACAAAATGGGACAAGGCGAGCGTCGCTGGACAAATGATTTCCCTGCCAGGTCTCACCAAACGCAGACAGGCTGAAAAAGCCCTGTGCCTTGGAGAGATCCAATGATCAAGACATTCACGAAGAACGCTACCGGAAAAGACTGGGTAGTTGGTGATGTGCATGGGCACTTCAAACGCCTAGAAGACGCACTGGACAAGATCGGCTTTGATCCTGCAAAGGATCGCCTCTTTAGTACAGGCGACTTGGTAGATCGCGGACCAGCGTCCGAGGAGGCAATCGATTGGTTGGCTAAGCCGTGGTTTCATGCTGTCATGGGTAACCATGAGCAGATGGCCATCGATCATGTGTCCGGCAATTCAGATCCGCGCCTCTACCTGCAAAACGGTGGTGCTTGGTTCTTGAGCCTGCCAGACGCTGCCCAACAAGACATTGCCTGCCAGTTCGCAGTGCTGCCGATCGCGATTGAGGTAGAGACAGACAACGGACTCGTTGGCATCGTGCACGCAGAAGCCCCGCTCAACAGCTGGGAGATGATGCGATACGCTTTGACTGAAGCTGATGAGTACGCCCGCAACCAGTGGATCGTCAACTGCCTGTGGAGCCGCACCAAGATCAATGGAGCAGATGACCGCCCTGTGGCTGGCATCTCCGCCGTGATCTGTGGTCACACGCCATTGTCGGAAGTCGTCGAGGTTGGCAACACCATCTTCATCGATACCTATGGATGGGGACCAAATCACAAGGCTGGCGCACTGACTTTCGTTGACTTATCAGACCTAAGTACAGTCAGCATTCATCGTGATATCAGCGTGATATCAGCCTGATATCAATACGACATCAGGTTGATACATGACAGAACAATTCAGAATTTTCGCTGTGGCAATCGTTTTTGCCATGGTTGCCGCTTCTGGCTTTTGGGTAGGTGAAGAACACATCCAAGCCAAGTGGGACAAACAAACTAAAGAGCAGACCGAGCAGCGCATCCAAGATGAGCGCGTCGCCCGATCTGAAGAACAACACAAAGCTGCTGACGCAATCAGGATCACAGATGAACAAGCCCAAAGCAATGCCATCGCTGCTGCTGACGCTGCTAGCGCTCAGCGCACTATTGACAGCCTGCGCGGGACCATCGTTCGTCTCAACTCCCGTACAAGCCCCAGTGACTCTGAAGCTGCCGGATACGCTCGCGAAGCGTCCATCGCTAGAGAGTTACTCAATACGTGCTCAGCAAGATACGCAAGTCTGGCAGCAGAAGCTGACGGATTACGAATTCAAACCCGCGGCCTCATCGATTGGTCTGAAGCAGAAGTAAAGTAGCATGCCTCCAGATACCAGCCTGGCCGTAGCCATTTCCAAGATCGAGTCATTGTCTGAGGACATGGGCGACATCAAGAGTTCGATGAGAGAGCTGGCTCAGGCCGTCTCACGTTTAGCTGTTGTAGAAGAGCGTCAGTCCAGCATCAATGAATCCATTGGCCGCTTGTTCAAAACGATTGAGTCCTTTGATAACCGACTCAAGAGCTTAGAGCAGCTGCAACCCATTCAACAACAAACCAATGGCTGGATTCAGTCAGGGGTTCAATACATCATCGCCGCCGTCCTTGGCGCCATCCTTGCTGGTGTGATTCGCACACCTCCGACACTGCCATCGGTGCAACCTCCAGCAATCGTCAGTAAGTAACACAATGAGCAACCTTCCGATCAATGAAACCCAAGACTCCCAAGTCGACGAGACAAACGCAACCCAAGGGTTGGATCTCGACTCGGATGCACCCTTGGCTCCCGCATGCCCGCTGAACCCAGCTGATGGCACTTGCGAGGCTTGCCAGTAAGGTGAGATCATGACCGGTGAGGCGGCAAACAAGAAGCCAGTTGATTGGGAGATAGTAGAGAAGGACTACCGAGCTGGTCTGAAGTCTCTGCGTCAGTTGGCAGATGAGCATGGGGTATCCCATGTAACCATCGCCAAGCGAGCCAAGAAGTATGGCTGGGAAAAGAATCTTGAAGAAAAGATTCAGACCACAGCGAAAAACAAAGTTGTTCGTACTGTAGTTAACAAGCAGGGTAACAACGAGGTTAACAGCAAAGACCAATTGTCAGATGCGCAGGTTGTTAACGCCTACGCTGATGTCGTTGCCTCAGTTGACATGATTCAACGCGACGACCTCAAGCTGGCCATTGACAACAGTCGCAGCCAATTGCGTGAGGTTGTGGCTTTGGGCGATCCGAAGTTCTTGGACAAGCTTGTAGAGCTCGGTGCGACCTTTGATGAGTCCGGTCCAACTGCTAACGGCGGCTGGAAGACCGACAAGAACAATGAGCTCTATCAATACATCATCTCGCTCGCTGGTCGGGTGAAGATGTCTAAAGAGATCGCTGCGAGTCATGGCGTTTACTTGCCAATGCAACGCAAGGTCTTTGGCTTGGATGTCGAGAAGAAGTCTACTGGTGAGTTTGAGGAAATGCTGCGACAAATCCGCTTGGAGGATTGATGGCTATTTCCCTTTCCACTGAGCAGCGAGCCAAAATTAGGCTTCTTGATAGCAAGCTCGAGGTCTATGCGGCTTCTTGCTTAAAGATTTTGGACAAGAGCGGCACAAAAATGCCGTTTATCTTCAACCAGGCGCAACTGTATGTTCACGAGTGCCTTGAGAAGCAATTAGAAAAGACTGGCAAAGTTCGGGCGCTGATCCTGAAAGGTCGCCAACAGGGCATCTCCACTTATGTGGCAGCTCGCTTCTATCACAAGACATCGATGAATGATGGCCAACGCGCCTTCATCGTGTCGCACGAACAAAAGTCTACGGACAACTTGTTCTCGATGGTTAAGCGTTACCACGAGAACAACCCGATGCCGATCAGCACGGGAGCAACGAACGCGAAAGAGTTGATCTTTGACCAGCTTGATGGGGGCTACAAGCTCGCAACGGCAGGCACTAGCGACGTGGGTCGCGGTAACAACGCTCAGCTCCTTCACGGCTCTGAATTTGGATTCTGGTCAAACGCAGCAATGCACTTGGCTGGTATCGGTAACACGATTGGCGATATTGCTGGCACGGAGATGATCTTCGAGTCGACTGCCAATGGTCTTGGCAATCAATTCCACACGATGTGGCAAGATGCCGAGGCTGGCAAGAGTGAATACATCGCGATCTTTGTGCCTTGGTTCTGGCAAACAGAATACCGTGCACCGATTCGCAATGATCTGGCACTGTCGTCTGATGATGTGACCTATCAAAATGTCTACGGACTTGATATGGAGCAGATGCAGTGGCGCCAAAACAAGATTCAGACCTACGGCGCTGGCCATGAGTGGTTGTTTGATCAGGAATATCCTGCAACTGCCGCACTGGCCTTTAAGACATCGACCCAGAACCCGCTGATCTCTCCCAACAATGTGATGGGTGCAGCTAACAGCCAGTTCCGCGAGCGGTTGGGTCCACTGATCATTGGTTGCGATCCTGCTGGTGACGGCGAGGGCGATGGTGACCGCACAGCGATTGCCTTTAGACAAGGTCGTACCTGCTTTCGCTTGGAGTATCACGAGAAAAAGAGCCCGATGCAAATCGCAGGCATCTTGGCTGGATACTATCAAGAGTTCAAGCCTGATGGCCTGCTGATTGACAAGGGCGGCCTAGGCGCTGGCATCTACGACCGTTTGGTAGAGATGAACATACCCGTCATCGGCATCAACAACGCTGAGCGTGCACGTGACAGCGAACGCTACGAGAACAAGCGTGCAGAGATGTGGTGGCTGATGGCAGAATGGTTTGCAGATCAACCGAATCGAATTCCCAATGATTCTGCTTTGATCAGCGACATTTGCGCGCCACAACCCGAGCGACACTCTAGTGGCCGCAAGCTGCTCGAGAGCAAGAAGAACATGAAAAAGCGTGGCATTCGTTCACCAGACGGTGCCGATGCCTTAGCCTTGACGTTCGCTGAAACGATTGCTGAGCGTGCTCCTGAGTACGTTGCCAAATCCAGTTACAAAGCGCCAACTAGCGCAGGATATTAAACATGGCCGACGAATACGCAGACGCGTGGACAGAAGATGAGAACGACAAAGGTCTGACAGACAGCTACAACACCAAGCTGTCGCCAGAAGATGAAGCCAAATTTCAGGGATGGGCCACACAGAACGGCAAGCTCAAAGATGCGTATGACTACGACATCCGTGGGTTTTGGAAGAACGATGGCCAGCTCGATGAGCGTGCGCATGGTTCTGATTTGTACAAAAAGCCGAATCACCCAACCTTTAGCGATCAATCGATGTACCACGGCCAAGATGGTCAGTACGGCGGCCAGTGGAATGCGGACGAGAGCGGTAATACGGTCTCATTCACACCCTCGCAAACTAACCTTAAGAACATGTCAGCTGAGCAGCTGGGTCAATACTTCAAAGAAGTCGAACCCAACATCGCACTTGACTTGCCTACAGCCAAATAAACCTGGCAATGAAAGACACTATGACCGATAAAAACGAATACGAAGCAGCATGGAATGAAGGCGGCGAAGAAGCCAAGCCAGCAGAAAATGCTCTGGCTGCAGCGAAAAAGGTCAGCGATACTGCCGAAGCAGACGACTATGTCACTGCCTACGATGAGATCGACAGTGGTCAGTCGGTCAACGGCGAAGACTTAAAGAACGTCAAGCCCAAAGACAAGACCCAAGAAGCGGGCAACATCGCCACCAACACCGACTCCAATGACGGCAAGGGCGAGAAAAAAGACGACAAAGCTGCCAAGTAACCCATGAGCAACATGGATCAAACCGAATACGCACTGGCCGCCACAGACCAGTTGCGTGATGCTGCGCCCACTCAGGCCATGGATGCCTTGGGCACGGTCTTGATTGCGGAGTTCGCTCGTGCTGAACTCGAGCGCCGCTTAACGGAAGAGCGTTGGCTCAAAGACTTGCGTCAATACCGTGGTCAATATGATCCCGACGTGCTGGCGCTCATTGGTCCTAACCGCTCCAAGTCGTTTGTGCGCAAGACCCGCGTGAAGGTCAAGACAGTGGACAGCCGCGTGGCTGATTTGCTGTTCCCTTCAGGCAGTGAGAAGAATTGGGAAATCGACACGACTCCCGTGCCCAATGTGTCAGATGAGCAAAAGCAATTGGCCATGAACCAGTTGCAGATCATGGCTCAAGGTCAGCCGGTTCCAAAAGAAGCGGTTGATGCTTTCTTGTTAGAGCTGGCACGTCAAGCTTCTAAGGGCATGTCTAAACTGATTGATGACCAATTGGTTGAGGCGCGATACAAAGATGTGGCCGTCAAGACGATTCACTCAGGCCATTTGTATGGCACTGGCGTGATGAAAGGCCCACTCGTGGAGCGCAAAGTGCGCACTACGTTTGTGCAACAAGGCAATAAGTGGATCGCCAAGAGCGAGTCCTACGTGGTGCCGTTTGTGGACTACGTGCCACTGTGGCGCTTTTACCCCGACATGAATGCTACACAGCTTGACCAGTGCAAGTATGTGTATGAGCGTCACATGATGACCAAGTCCGATTTGGTGGAGCTGTCAGCTCGCAAATCGTTCAACAAAGACAAGATCGTCAACTACATCAAGTCTCATCCAGATGGTGAGATCAAACTGCGCTACTACGACAACGAGCTGCGCATCATTGGCGAGCGCACTGCCAACCAAGCCAACAAGCAAAACACCTATGAGGTGCTTGAGCGCTGGGGCTGGATTGATGGCGACAGACTCAAAGAAGTGGGCGTTAAGGTTCCCGAAGACCGTGTGCATGAGTCGTTCTTTGCGAACGTGTGGCTCTTGCCTAACGGTGAAGTGATCAAAGCCGTGTTGCAGCCAATCAATGGCGTGACTTGGCCTTATCACATGTACTACTTTGACAAAGACGAGACCTCGATCTTTGGTGAAGGCCTGTCATCGATCATGCGTGATGATCAGACCATGCTGAACTCTGCTGTTCGCATGATGCTCGATAACTCCGCGATTGCCTCAGGCCCCATGATTGAAGTGGCTCCCAGCCTGTTGTCTAACGTGGACAAAATGGATGAGATGTACCCATGGAAGGTTTGGTTGCGCAACAGCCAACAGCCAGGCGTGCCGGCCGTTCGTCCGATTCCTTTGCCAAGCAACCTCAATGAGTTGTCTAGCATGGCCGACCGCTTTGAAGCGAACGCCGACGAAGTGACCGCAATTCCGCGCTACATGACTGGCGAGAACGTCAGCAATGGCGCAGCAGGTACCGCTTCTGGCATGTCTATGTTGATGGGCGCGGCCAACGTGGTCATCAAAGATCTGATCACCAGCTGGGATGAAGGTGTCACCCGCCCGTTTATCACCGCCTTGTATCGTTGGAACATGCAGTTCCACAAAGACAACTCCATCAAGGGTGACTTTGATGTGAAGGCTCGCGGCACAGCCTCATTGGTGGCCAAAGAAGTGCGCGCGCAGCAGCTCGATGCTTTTGCAGCGCAAGCAGCCAACCCCATGGATGCGCCGTTCATCAAGCGCGATAAGTTATTGCGTCAGCGTGCCGAAGCCCACGAGCTTTCGGATGTGGTCAAGACCGAGGACGAAGTCAAGCAAGAGCAAAACAGCCCACAAGCCCAAACGCAAATGCAATTGGCCCAGGCTCAAGCGCAACTCGCATTGCAAGAAGCGCAAGGCAAGGCCAACAAGTTGATGGCCGAAGCAGAATTGGCAGCGGCCCGCTCCAAAGAAGTGATGGCCAATATCGATCTGCTCGTAGCCGAAGCGGTGAACAAGCGCGTCGAGGCCGTGTACGCCGCCTTGCAAGCTGGCGGAGTTGCTACCAGCACACCGCAAATCGCTCCTGCTGGAGATGAAATCTTGCGCAGCTCCGGTTGGCAAGATGCGACGCCCAATCCGTCGATTGCCGATCTAGACCGTCAGCCGGTGCAACAAGCTGGACCACAAGGTCTCATGCCTGCGCCAGCAAACGGTAACACTGATCCTGAGCGGCCAGCTATGCCAGCACAAGGCGGACCACAACAAGCTGCTCCCGCTGCGCAAGCCATTCCTGCAACCGGCATGCAAGGTGCACGTCAAGGCATTGAGACACCGGCCAACGACTGATGGACGAAGAAACCAAAATCATCATCGCGCTGGCGGATTCCGCAGTCGATGTGGCCAAGTTCAAAGGCTCTGATGCCATGAACACCATGGACAAGATGCTGAGCAACTTGGCCGAGGCCTACAAGAATCAATTGGCCAATGTGACCGTCGATGAGCTGGTCCGCATTCAGGCTTGCCTTAAGCAAACCTTGGCCATTCAGGGTGTCATTCGTGGCACTCAGCAACTGCCCTCAATCTAATCTCAGCCCCTGCAACCGCAGGACAGTGTGAGCCAGGAGACTGGCTTTTAGGAAGCCGGACGAAAGGAACCCCATGGCAACCACTCATGACAACATGAAAGACGAACAAGACGCTTACGGCGCTGCGTTCAATGAAGAGCAACCTGCGCAGCATGTGCAAACAGAAGACGAAGCCTTTGGCATCTCTCCTGAAGAAGCCAAGCCTGCTGCAGATCAAAGCGCAGCAGAAAACAAAGCTGGCGAAGACGCTGCCGATGGTGAGTCTGGCGATGAAGGCAACGTGGCTATCGTGATTGATGGTGGCGAGCTCAAAGACGCTGCAGAGCAAGAGAATGCAGAAGCTAGTGCACAGCAAGCAGCTGCTGCCCAGCAACAAGGCGAATCACAAACTCCACCCGATGCCCCTCAAGAAGGTGATGCGGGCGAAGTCAAAGCACCTGCTGTGGATATGGAAAAAGAAACCCAACGATTGAAGTCTTGGGAAGGTCGCCTCAAGGCCATGGAAGCCAAGCTCAAAGCAGCTGGCGCTGATACCCCAGAAGAGCAAAAAGAAGCTGTGGGTGAGGCGATTGAAGACGCTGCTGAGAAGGCTGACACGCCTGCTGCTGAAGAGCAAGTCGAGCAGATTGCTGAGCAAGTTGAAAAAGGCGAGCTCACTCCTGAAGAAGCCATGAAGCAGCTCGAAGAAGATTTTGGCTCTGACTTTGTGAAGATGATTGAAATCATCGCCACGCAAAAAGCCAAAGAAGCCGGCATGGAAGCGACTGCTGAGCTGGGTAAGACCGTGAGCGACATCATCGATGACATGGTTGACAGCAAGGCCAAGGCTCACTTTGCCAAGATCGAAGCAGCGCACCCTGACTTTAACGAGATCGGCCAGTCCGAGCAGTTCAAGCAGTTCATTGATGCGATGCCTGAAGATAAAAAGCAAGAAGCCCTGAGCGTGATTGGTAACGGTTCTGCCGACCAGATCAACCAATTGCTCGATGGCTTTAAGCAAGCAACCGCTGCTGGCCAAGAGTCCAAAGAGGGCGAGACTGAATTGGCTCCTGCACAAGGCGAGTCCATCGTAGATGAAGCTGCTGAGTCCAATGAAGACCAGCTCGATGCCGCTGAAGGTGTGCGCTCTTCTGGTATGAAATTGCCTGAGAGTCCTGCTTCTGCTGACAACTACGAAGACGCTTGGAATCAAGCCTAATCATGCCAGTCATCAAGTCTGCTGACGCCAAAGACGTCGGCAAGAACATCAAAACGGAAATGGACGCAGGCAAGCCTCACAAGCAAGCCGTGGCCATCGCATTGTCCGTGCAAGACGAGGCCAAGAAAAAGGCTAAGACTGCACAAGAGGACGCCAAAACAGAATATGTCGACGCCTGGAAAGAGGGCGAGAACAAGTAAAGAGTTCCTGCTCTGCGCAAGCATCAGGCTTTTGTCCAGTCACGCCACTCCACGATGCGCACCCCGACTGGTCTCTATCAAACAGCTGATCGCCCATGTGGTGAAACAGTATCTGGGTCGCTTCACTTTGTGAGGTGGTCCTGTCAAGAACCTGACGAGTCAGAAACTTCTGCCTCACAGTCGGTGTAGCAGGGTGCACCGGTTACCAAACACCCAGCATTTTCGGAGCACGACCACCCAGTCGCGCAAGACAAAGAATTCAGGGATACGGCTTAAAACGCTGCCCCGCCACGCTTTCGTAGTCTGCACACGGCACACGGGAAAATCCATCGCTCCTTTCACGATGGCTGTTACCAACAGCAAAAAAGCATTTTTTAGCCATTAAAAAAGGAAATTACCATGGCATCTACCTCATACGGCGATATTTCGCCTCGTACCGCAGCTTACGCAGAAAAAGAACTGTTGAAGCGCGGCCTCCCATACTTGGTGCTCGAGAAGTTCGGTCAAGCCAAAAGCTTGCCTGAGCACAGCACCAAGGTCATCAAGTTCCGTCGTTACAACGCGCTGCCTAATACGCCTACCGCGTTGACCGAAGGCGTGACTCCTGCTGGTCAAACTCTGTCTGTGACTGACATCACAGCCACCTTGGCTCAGTACGGCGACAAAGTGACCATCACTGACGTGATCTTGGACACTCACGAAGACCCAACATTGAACGAGTCTGTTGCCCTCTTGGGTGAACAAGCCGCTCAAATGATTGAGAAAATGCGCTTTGGCGTGCTCAAGGCTGGCACTAACGTGTTGTACGCAAACGGTTCAACCCGTACTGCTGTGAACACTTCCGTGACCGTTGCCTTGCAACGCCGCGCTGTGCGTGCCTTGAAGCGTCAAAACGCTCGCTTCATCACCACTATCGTTCGCTCGACTCCTTCTTTCGGTACAGAGAACGTGGCTCCTGGCTACGTTGCTTTGATTCACCCCGATTGTGAAGCTGACGTGCGTTCCTTGGTTGGCTTCGTTCCTGCTGAAAAGTACGGCACGATGACTCCATGGGAAAACGAATTGGGCAAGTTGGAAGACGTGCGTTACGTGTCTTCGACCATCTTCGCTCCCTTCGCTGACGCTGGCGGTTCCGCTGGTGCGATGTTGTCCACTTCTGGCAGCAATGCCGACGTGTACCCCATCTTGTACGTGGCCCGTGACGCTTACGGCATCATCGCCCTCAAAGGCATGTTCGCTGTGACTCCAATGGTTGTCAACCCTAAGCCAAGCGATTCCGATCCTTTGGCCCAACGTGGCACCGTGGCATGGAAAGCAATGCAAACCTGCGCGATCTTGAACGACGCTTGGATGGTTCGCGCTGAAGTGGCCGCTACTGCCTAATCGGCAATGAGCCCTCTAGCGGGGGCTCTATCAATCTCGGTGCGCAGCTTTTAATTGCGACCAGCACGACGCCGCGGCGTGTAATCCGCGGCACCCTTTAAATCTGTGAGGAACTCAACATGTCTGATAAAGATACCAAAATCTCGTCGATTGACGACGCCTTAAACACTCCCTCTGCCAGCAAGCCTGCAGCCCCCAAGAAGGCTGTCAAAGGTCAGAACCACGATGTGGCTCTGTCTGGCAAGACTCGCACAATCACTGTGCACACTTCAGAAGCTGAAGGCGGACACGAAGCCGTGTTCTTGTCGATCAATGGCTTTGGCTACCAAATCCCTCGTGGCATTCCAGTCGAAGTGCCCGAAGAAGTGTTGCAAGTGTTGGAAAACGCCAAGACTACTTCCTACCACCCAGGCGACAAAGCCGGAGAGTTCGTAGAACGCACTGCGCACCGCTTCGCCTTTAGCGCTCACTAAGCAAACACAGCATGGCAAACACCCTTGTCCGTGAAGTCTTGTACCGCGTCTCTGATGCACTGCAAGATCTCAAACCCCAGTTCACACGTTGGACACAACGCAGCCTGATCGCTTACCTCAATGATGGTCAGCGCGCAATTGCGAAGTACTGTCCGCCTGCATGCTCTCGGGTGGATGCCATCAAGTTAAGCCCAGGCACCAAGCAATCGCTGGCCTTTATCCCCGCGGCATCAGTCGTGCCGGGAGACGGTTCTACAGCAGCTGACGTGCATGGCAATGGTCTTGTGTCCGTGATCCGGAACATGGGATCAGATGGCCTCACGCCAGGCAACGCTATCCGCATTGTCGACCGTGAGGTCCTCGATATTTACTCGCCTGAATGGCACACCACCACAGACACCAAAGTCTCTGGCTTTGTGTTCGATCCACGCATCCCCAAATATTTCTACGTCACACCTGGCGTTCCCGCATCGCCGGCAGTGTGGGTAGAGGCCTCTTTCTTGGCTGATCCACTAGAAGTGTCAGCTACGCCAGATTACGGCTACAACGGCAGCGATACAACCACGATTTCGATTGACCCCAAGTTCGTTGACGATCTGGTCAATTACATCTTGGCGCGCGCCTATGGTAAAGACAGCGAGTCGGCATCCAATAAGGTGCTGGCCGATGGCTACACCACTCAATTTGTTGGCAGCATTAACGCCCAAGCAACTGCACTGCTTGGCGTCAATCCCAACTTGCAATCCCTGCCAAGCAATATGGCAGCCTCTACACCGCGGGCTTAATTTATGGCGTCAAACACGATTACCGCGCAAGAGCTCTTGCCGTATGTACTGCCTGATGTCTCTGATGCGCCAGACTCGCTCGTCGTTCGCCAGATCATGTTCGCGGCCAATGACTTTTGCATCAAGACTGGCGTGTGGGATGAGATCCAAGATCCAGTGACTGTCATTGATGGCGTATACCAATACGATGTTGATGTGCCCAAGAATGCACAGGTCAGCACCATTAAAAACATTTGGCTGCCTAATCGCGAAGTGATTGCGGTGACCATGGACAAACTGCAAGAGCTGATGCCCAACTGGCAAACAGCTACCGGCTCTGGCCCTGCGTACTACAACGCGGCGCAAGACTGGACCTCATTTCGTTTGTTCCCGATTCCTGAGCAGGCTGGCAACGTGCAAATGACTTTGCGCGCTGCTTATGCGCCTGATCAATTTGGCAATGTGTTGCCGCGCTTTTTGGCTGACCGCTGGTTAGATGAAATCTGCGCAGGCGCCAAGAGCCGACTGATGCTCATGCCCAAACCTTGGCGCAACGATGTGCTCGCTGGAGTGAACGAAAAGATCTACACCGATGGCGTCATGGAAGCCAAGATCTTCATGGCCCACGACAAAGTGATTGGCTCCATGCGCGTCAAGCCCGTCAAAGTCTATTAAAGAGAGTCATCCATGGCAGAAAAAATCAAGCTCGTACAGGGCGATAGCCGACCACAAGTCCAAGCAACCCTGACCGATGACACCACTGGTGTGCCGATTGATATCACTCGCGCCACAGTGGTTTTGAAGTTTCGCGTGATCAATGGCACCACCATTTTGTCGACACTGCCTGGCTACATCACCGATGCGGCAAATGGTAAGGTGTGCTTCACTTGGCCCCCTGGCTCACTTGATGTAGCGCCAGGCCAATACGAAGGTGAAATCGAAATCACCTTTGAAGACACAACGGTTCAAACCGTCTACGACACGCTCAAATTTATCGTGCGCGCTCAGTTCTAATGGATTCATCCGCTGGATCAACTAAGGTCTCGGCACTAACGATCCTTGCTCAGACCACGATTGCAGCCTTAAGCGCTGCGATCAATGCACCCATCATTGCCGCTGACATTCAGTATGCCTTGATTGCCGCTGCCGCCATTACTGGGCAGTTTTTGACCTTGCTGTATCTTGAAGATGCCGCAAACATGAGCGATGAGACTGTCATCGCGATGAGCAAGTCCTTGCAAGAGTTGGCCAGCTTGGCTGACGAGGCAACGATTAGCACCAGTAAAACGTTCGCAGATCAATCGATCGTCACTGACTTGTTGATCAATCAGGTCACCAAGGGCATTGCAGATCAAATGGGTCTGACCGATGTTGTCGTGCGATCTATCGGCAAAGGATTGGTTGAGACACCAATCTTTAGCGATGCGGCTGCAATTGGACTTTCCACTGCACGCCAAGACAGTTTCTCGTGGCAAGAGGGACCAGGATTTTCCGATTACTCGCAAGGGTACTCAGTTGATGATTACGCCCGCGATAGTGCCCCTGCAATCAGTTTGGGCAAGGGCGTAGCAGAGCATCCTGCACTGACCGATTCGTATGTGCGCACACTGGGCAAGAACCCCATTGAAGTGCTGGGCATCTCGGAGACGTTTAAGAAATACCTCACGCGCTCCATCGTTGACAACTTGCAAGTGTCAGACGATTTCTTTGGCGCCGCCTCGTTTGACGATGAGCAGACGATGAGCTTAACCAAGCAGGTCTCCGATAGCTTTGCGATTGGTGACACGTTTGCTCGAGTGGTGTACTTCACTCGCAACCCTATTGATCCGGTGGGCTTGAGTGATGTGAACACTAAGCGCATTGGTAAGACCTTGGTGGATGCCGCCGCCGTTACAGATCCGGCCACTATTACTACCAGAAAGCCCCTCACTGAGGCTTCTGCGGTCACTGACACCAAGAGCTTTGCGCTCAGTAGGGCGGTGACTGACAGCTCGGCAATGACCGATGTGAGCGCAATCAAGACGACCAAGGCTTTACTTGAGTCGCCGGCCATTACTGACACCAAGACGCAAAATTTTGGCAAGGCAGCAAGCGATGCCACAGCGCTAACTGACACTCGGTACAACACCGTGGGCAAGGTAGCAGCTGATGGCACGGCCATAACTGATTTCGGCATTCGCAACGTCGGCAAGGTTTTGATGGAAACGCCAGCACTGACTGACGTGCCAACCTTTAAAAATTCCAAGCCCTTAGCAGACTCGGCCGCAATCGTCGACGCCAAGGGATTTTCACTTAACAAACCGTTTGCCGATGCGGGCGCGATAACTGATGCCACTTCACTGAAGACGGCTCCATCCAAAACAGATGCAACCGCTCTGACTGACACCGGTTTGATCTACACCCAGAACTACGCGGGAACGTATTTCTCCGCTGACTTTGTTGGCAGCAAATTTACTTTTTAAGAAGAGGAACCCATGAGCAACATCATCGAAAATCTGAAAATCCGTGGCGACTTGAACATTCAATTGTTCGATGAGCAAGGCAATCTCAAAGAGAGCCATGACCGCACCAACTTGGTTGTGACTGCTGGCTTGACTTACATCTGCTCGCGCATGGCTAACACTAGCCAAGGCGCTATGGGCTTCATGGCTTTGGGCTCTGGCACAACTGCTGCCGCTGCCGGTCAAACTGACCTGACTACCTTGATTGGTAGCCGCAATGCATTAGACAGCACAACCCCTGGCGCAAGCTCTGTGGTGTATGTGTCGACCTTCGGTGCTGGCGTGTCGACCGGTGCGGTGACTGAAGCAGGTATTTTCAATGCCTCTACTGCTGGCACGATGTTGTGCCGCACAGTGTTCCCAGTCGTGAACAAACAATCTGGTGACACGATGGTAGTCACTTGGACGATTTCGCTGACAGCGTCTTAATCGGTAGCGCCCCATGACCGGCACCACAATCACACTCCGTGCGACGAAAGGTGCGCCGCTCACCAACACTGAGGTTGATAACAACTTTACAAGCCTTGCCAATAACAAGCTTGAAGTTGGCAACAACCTCAGTGATTTGACCAGCGTATCGACAGCACAAGCAAACCTACAAGTCGACCCAGCAGGCACAGCAGCATCGCAAGCAATTGCAATGGCTATTGCGCTCGGGTAACAAGGAAAAAAATCAATGTCATTTAAGTCACTTCCGACGCCTAGCATTGGCGTAACGGGCTCACCTAGCACCATCAGTGCAACGGTGGCCACAAGTACTACCAATACGATCATTGGCCTGTCTTTGGCCAACGTGGGCACAGCACCTGTGACTGCCAGCGTGAAGATCATCAAGGCCAACGCTACGACAGCCTTCTTGATCAAGGACGCCATCGTTCCATTGGGCGGTGCATTGATCGTCGTTGGTGGCGATCAAAAGCTAGTGCTTGAGGCGGGTGACTCTTTGACTGCTTATTGCAGCGCTGCGTCGTCTGTCGATGCTGTCATGAGCTACTTGGTATAAGAACATGAGTTACCTCGGCTCATCCGCAGCACCAATCCCTGTTGCTTTTGCTGGCCAACAAGGCCAAGCCTACAACGGCGGCACAAACACATTCACGCTCAGCCGCGCAGTGGCTCGCACGTTGGACATTGACCTCATCGTCAACAACGTTGTGCAAAGCCCTTACGATGGCTCTTATACCGTCAGCGGTAACGTCGTGACCACGGCTGAAACCGTGAGCGCTGGCGTGGGCAATGTCTACGTCATCTTCCGCGATGCGCCCGTTGGCTCGTTCGCCCCGATTGACGGAAGCGTGACGCCAGCAAAGCTTGACAGGAGCTACGTGCCAACGGCTGGCGGCACCATGACAGGACCATTGATTGCACCGGGATTGCGAGCAGCTGGAACTCCTGCACTTGGATTCCAAGCATCAAGCTGGTTTATTCAGCAGGAAGATTCCATCATCGCCAGAAGCTATGTGTGTGGACCTGATGCGTCTACATACGGACAGTGGTCAGCATATATTGCTAAATCCACTGGTTCGCCACTTGAAATGATTCGTCTTGGTCAGGATGGACGAGTCTTCGTTCCGCAAGGGCAACTCGCATTTCCAGCAACTCAAAACCCATCCTCTGATGCAAACACGCTGGATGATTATGAGGAGGGGACTTGGACTCCAGTGGCTACGCGTGTAACTACTGCGCCATCCGTTTCATATGGTCGTCAAGTTGGTACGTACATCAAAATTGGGCGCATGGTTTATGCAAACTTTGAAATTCAACTAACCGCCATAGCCACCAATGGTGCCGGATACAACGCCATCTCAGGGCTTCCTTTTCCTATCAGTAGTGCAAACGCAGCTTGGTTTGATATTGGTGGTGGAATGAAATACAACACAGCCTTCTCCATTAGCGATACGGTAAAGCTTTCTGGCGGTGGGGGGCAAGGGGCAAACGCAGTCTGCTTTTTACCAGCCGGACGCTCAACCTCAGAGGTAAACGAAAACTGGCAACCGGGATACGTTACCGCCACTATTGTTTACCAAACAACAGCATAAAAGGAACACACATGTCACTCACAGAAACAAAAACCATCGACCAAATTACCGTCACTGAAAACGGCACAGTCTTGTACCGTGAAGCCACGCGCATTATCAAAGATGGTGAGCAAATCGCTCAGACATTTCATCGCACGAGCCTGACACCTGGTCAAGACCTAGAAGGCCAGCCTGCTCAAGTGGCAGCCATCGCCTCGGTCGCTTGGACACCTGAAGTCATCGCTGCATATCAAGCGCAACAAGACGCTCAAGCCGCTGCCATAGCAGCGCAACAGCCCGCTCAGTAAGCGTCACTCACCACACAAACACAGCCCTCTTCGGAGGGCTTTTTGTTTTAGAAAGAACACATGCCATCACTGAGCAGAATTCAAACGCCCGCACTGGGTAACTCGGGCGCTGAGCTTGGGTTTCGGAACCGGATCATCAACGGAAACTTTGACGTGTGGCAGCGCGCGACGACCGGCTCTGGAAGTGGATACTTCTTCGTTGCCGATAGATGGCTTTCGTATGGCTACGGCGGCGCAAACACTACATTCTCGCAGCAGGCCTTCACCATTGGCCAAACCGCGGTGCCAAACAACCCAAAGTATTTCGCTCGCATGGTCTGCACGAATACACGGCCATACCTTGAGCAGAGACTCGAAGGTCTCGGCGCCTATTCGGGTCAGCAGCTCACCGTGTCACTCTGGGTTAAGTCGCCCGACATCACAGCCCCGCTGACATACGCGTTCTACTCATACTTCGGGACATCTGGATCTGCCCCCGTTTCAAGCGGAGACATCGCAACAGGAGTCTCATTGTCAAACACCTGGCAAAAGGTTGTATTCACATACACCGTGCCTTCGATGACCGGCAAAACCATTGCCGGTGGCAACGACTACCTGGGTATCGACTTTGCACCAGCAAGCGGAATTGTCGGAACTCTCGATGTTGCCCAAGTGCAAGTGGAGTTTGGCCCATCCGCAAGCCCATTTGACTACCGCCCGTATGGTACTGAGTTGGCTTTGTGTCAGCGGTACTACTACAAGGTTGGGCCGACTGGTACAGATGGTTTTACTCAACTTGCATTTGCAAACATTACATCCACAACAAACCATGTTGCTTTCCTACCATGTCCCCCGATGAGGGCTGCAGCAACAAGTATTGATTATGCGAACATTGGTTTTGTTACTCAATGGGGCGCAGGTGTTACAAGCATCTCTGCATTAACCCTGCAAAGAAATAACCCTAATGGAGCAACATTATCGGCAACTTTAAGTGGTGCTCTAGGTTCTGTTGGCGGGGTTTCTATATTCCTACAAAACAACAACAGTGGCGGCTATGTTGCACTTTCTGCGGAGCTTTGATTATGTATAAAACAATGACCGAAACAATATATGGTGTGACTAAGACGTTTGTTATTCGTGACAACGGTAACGGTTCTTTCACTTCATTTTCTGACGACCCCGCCAACACAGACTACCAAGCCTATTTGAAATGGCTGGACGAGGGTAACACGCCTGAGCCAGCAGACCAAGCCTAATCCCACAAACCCCAAAAGAGCTCGCTTCGGCGGGCTTTTTTATTTGGAGAACGAATGTCCTACGTAGGCGTCCCACCATTCGGACAAACAGTCCGCACAGTCACCGAGCAAATCGCTCAGCAAGGCCAGAATATCTTCTACCCAACTGGTGGATATATCCCTGGCTACATTGATGTCGATCTCGACGGCTCAGGCCTTGGCTCTCAAGACTTCACAGCAACAGATGGACTGAGCGTTACGCTCAACCAAAGCGCTGGTGCAGGTGATCTGTTTAAGTCTGTAGCTTACTGGCCTGTCGCGATGCAAGACACAATGCGCCGAGCTGAGATCAACGCGATTGTGGGCGCAGGCAACTGGGCTATGCGCAATCGAATCATCAACGGGGATATGCGAATTGACCAGCGTTACGCTGGGGCAAGCACAACTAATGGTCAGTACATCCTAGACCGTTGGCAAACAGGCGCTGTGTCTGGTGCTACGCTTACTTCGCAACAGGTTGCAGACGCTCCCGCAGGATTCCAATACAGTTTTAAACAGACTACAACTGTTTCATCTACTGCCAACGACTACAGTGCAATTTGGCAAGTAGTTGAAGCAAATAACGGTATTGACTTGGCATGGGGTACTTCAAATGGTCAGTCAGCAACACTTTCGTTTTGGGTAAAGTCAAGCGTAACTGGGCAGCAAAACGCTTGCATCATCTATTACGGCCCAACAAACTATTTCTATTTTCCAACATACACAATTAACGCTGCCAACACTTGGCAATATGTTACGGTAACAATCCCAGCTCCTCCAGCAGCGGCTGGCGCGTTTGCTGCGACATTGAATACTGCATACATCAGTGTGCGACCAGTTGGAGTTTTTAGTTCTGGGTACACAAATACTGGGGCTGGAAATGCTTGGACTTCTTCGGGGACGTTTAAAGTTACTGGAACGGTAAACCTTGCTAGTACTGCGGGTGCAACAATTCAGTTCACAGGCGTTCAACTAGAAAAAGGCTCCTACGCTACGCCGTTTGACTTCCGCCCGTACGGAGCTGAGTTGCAGTTGTGTGAACGCTATTGTCAAAGTGTTTTGTTTAACAACTACATTGGTAACGGTTCGGGTTGGTATTGGTCAATGCCAATTAACTTTCAAACAACAATGCGAACAGCCCCTACTTTTAGTGCGTTTTCGGGCGGTAATACAAGCAATATTACATACGAAGCAGCTGAGTCTATAGGTGTTCAGGGTTGTAGATACACAATACTTGCATCCGGCCTAAATGCACAAGGTATTGGTCGAACAGCACTTGCATCTGCGGAGCTTTAATCATGGAAAACTACAAACAAATATTTGGCTCAACTGGATTGCAAACAGACTGCATCAAACGCATATCTGACGGTGCAACCATCCCCTTCGACACCGCCAACACCGACTACCAGCAATACCTAGCATGGCTCGCAGAAGGCAATCAACCCCTCCCCGCAGACGCTTAATCGTCCTCACATCAAATGACCCGCTTCGGCGGGTTTTTCTTTTTCCGGAGTACACATGACAAAAGCAAGAGACCTTGCAAACTTAGGCGCGATTGCGTCCAGCGGGATTGGGTTCCGTAATCGAATCATCAATGGTGCGATGATGATTGACCAGCGTTACTCTGGTGGTCCGTACCTTGCCGCAGGGAATGGCATCTATCTGGTTGACCGTTGGCGCACGATTTCCACCATCGCCAACAAAATGACCTATCAACAGAACCAGGGAAGCCTAACGCCACCCACAGGGTTCACTGCTTACCTCGGCATGACTGCTACAACGGCAGACTCAAGCGGCACTGGCTGGTGGGGCGTAGAACAAGGCATCGAAGGCTTGAACCTTTCCGACTTGGCCTACGGTACGTCCTATGCTCAAACAGTCACTGTGAGCTTCTGGGCTCGAGCAAGCATTGCTGGCACGTACTCGTTCAGCCTGTTCAGCAACAACGGCAGCACAACGCGGTCGATTGTCCAGACATACACGATCAACTCAGCCAACACTTGGGAATACAAGACGCTGACGTTTGTTGGCGACACGTCGACAACGATGTACACGAACACAAACCAAGGCATTGCTGCACGCTGGGATTTGGGCACTAACGCTGGCGCAACCACGTCAACACTCGGGCAGTGGATTACTGGCAACTACATGCGGGCCACGGGTTCGGTGAACTGGATTGCAACGGCGAATGCAACGTTCCAAATCACAGGCGTCCAACTAGAAAAAGGCTCAACAGCAACGAGCTTTGACTACCGCCCGTATGGTACTGAGTTGGCTTTGTGTCAGCGGTATTACCAAAGGTGGTCAAGCACTAACGGCTCCTATTTGTCTATTGGAAGTGGCAACTGCATAACAGCGGGAACCATAAACCGATGGGGATTCCCACTTAGCATAAATCTTAGAACATCTCCAACAATCAACTTAGTTAATTGTGTTGGATGGGACGGAAACGTTGGTGGAGCAGCTTCTGTTGCCATAAATTACTCATCAACCAACAATATTGACATTGATGTAACAACTTCTAGTATGACCGTTGGCTTGGGACATATGGCTAAACTTCTTATTAATGGTGCAACAGGCGGATATATTGAAACAGTGGGGACTGAACTATGATTAAAAGTGCAAAACTCTGCATAGACAACTTAAGTGGTGGTGTTGTGTCTATCCTTTTAACTGATGAAAATGAAAAAACACTTTGCGCCCCTGTTGATTCAGGAAACACAGATTACCAAGCCTATTTGAAATGGCTGGAAGAGGGTAATACTCCAGAACCAGCCGATGAAGTTCCTGTTCAGGCAGCAGCTTAAACAATTTGTTGCATAACCATTGCAAGTGGTTACAATCGGTGTTTTGCACAAGACTTGTAATCATTTGTAAGGTCGATATGTGATATCCATCAAGCTCGAAACTGAAGACTTCAATCTTGTGATTGATGCTCTAAACTACCAGCAAGCACAACTTGCTCGAATTGCTAAAGAGGTCCACTTGCAGGGCTCTTTGCAAAACAATCAACAGTCAGCGGTCAATCCGCCAGGCGATCAGTTGCCACTCGACACGCCAAAACCATAACCTATTGCCCTCTTCGGAGGGCGTTTTTCTTATTGGTCGGCGCTTGCAGCTGACAGAAAGCAGTACATGGCAGTTGCATCATGCACAGATACCGAATTCATGGAGCTGTTCAAGCAGCTTGGTAGTCCGCAAAAGATTGCGAATGAGTTGGGTGTCAATATTCGTAGCGTTCACTCTCGCCGCGCAAATATCGAAACAAAGTATGGGGTTAAGTTGTCCACTTGGGATGCGCCTCAGCACTCCATTCGTGAGGCGGCTGAAGTTCCCATGTCAGAAGATTCCTCTAAGTTCATGGAGCATTGGGGGCCTGAGGAGTGCGTTGCAGAGCTGCGCCGCATTGCCAAGATCGACGAAGACAAGGTTGTTACACGTAACTACTTTCGCACGCACAGCAAGATCTCAGAGAGCACATGGAACCGTTATTACGGGACCTTCGAAGAGTTCAAGCGCCAAGCGAACATCACGCTCTCGCGCCAGCAGCACCAGCATGAGCGCCACATCGCCAAGCATGCTTCGGTAGATCATTATCGCCGCATGAACATTGATCGCCAAGACTGGGATCAAAAGTACATTCGTGAGAACAGTAAACGCTTCAAGACCATCCTAGTCGCATCGGACCTGCATGACATTGAGATTGACCCCTTCTACCTCCGAGTGCTCATCGACACCGCTCGTCGCGTCCAGCCCGATGTCATCAGCCTCGTCGGGGACATCTTCGACTTGCCCGAGTTCGGAAAGTACGGCGTCGATCCGCGGGAGTGGGACGTCGTAGGTCGCATCCGATTCGCCCATGACAACATTCTTGGACCCTTGCGCGAAGCCTGCCCAGATGTCCAAATCGACTTCATTGAAGGCAATCACGAAGCCCGCCTGTTGCGCCAGCTGGCTGACGCCACTCCGGCACTGCGTGCGGTTCTTTCTGACCTGCATGGGTTTACCGTATCCCGCCTGTTTGGCCTAGATCAGTTCGAAATCAACTACATCGCAAAGGCTGACCTTGGCTCCTTTACTAAACGCGACTTCAGCAAAGAGCTTGCGACCAACTACAAGATCTACTGGGACACAGTACTGTGCCACCACTTCCCCCACGCGCGAAACATGGGACTACCGGGTGTCAATGGGCACCATCACAAGCACATTGTTTGGAGTGAGTTCAATCCGATATACGGTGCCTACGAATGGCATCAACTCGGCTCGGGTCATAAGCGCTCGGCATCGTACTGCGAAGGCGAGAAATGGCACAACGGTTTCGCGCTGATCAACGTCGACACGCACACGCGCTCGACTACCTTTGATTACATCAGCGTAACGGACTTTGCTGTGTCTGGTGGCAAGTTCTACTACCGTGCTGACAACGAGCTGGACGCATCGGTCCCAGCAAGCATTCTTCAAGAGAAAAAATAATGGCATCTATCGACATCAACACCTTTGACGGCATGCAGCCGGTGCTCGACCCTTTGTTGCTGCCCGTCGGCAAAGCTGTGATGGCTCAGAACGTCATTCTAAATAGTGGCACGCTCAAGCCATTGCTTGGCACGACTACATTGAAGTCACTCACCAAGACCAATCCTAAAACGATTTGGCGCTATGGCTTGTCTAGTAACGAAAATGAATACTGGCTTGAGTTCTTGAATGACACTGATGTGATCAATTCTCCTATTCCCAATGATCAGTGGGGCAGGGCATACTGGACCGATGGTATCAAGCCGCAATATGGCGTCAACAGCACTATCATTTCCGGAAGCTCATACCCAGGCACCAGTTATGACTTGGGACTGCCTGCGCCATCGAATACGCCAGCCCTAACAGGCAGTGTGCCAAGTGTCGCAGCACTGGGCGAGACGCGCACCTACGTGGAGACGTTTGTCAGCGCCTATGGCGAGGAAGGCCCTCCATCTGCCGCAGCTACTCCAACAACCATTGATGCTGGCCAGCCAGTCTATGTGAGCAACTTGTCAACTGTGCCATCAGGCGCGTACAACATTGCCACGCGCCGCCTGTATCGCTCATCGACCGTGGGCAGCGCAGCGCAATTTCAGTTTGTCGTTGAGCTTCCCATCGCACAAACGACCTACACCGACACTATTTTGCAAGCCAACTTGGGTGAGGTGCTGCCAAGCGAAAATTGGATTGCGCCGCCTGATGGTCTTAAGGGTCTGAAGATAGTTTCAAGCGGTGCGGCCGTTGGATTCATGGACAACGTCGTGTACATGTCTGAGCCCAATTTGCCTCACGCTTGGCCAAATAAATACCCCATCGATTTTCCGATTGTGGCCGTAGGCTCATTCCAGCAAACGGTGATTGCTGTTACCACCTCATTCCCATTTGCCTTGTATGGCGCAGACCCGGCCGCCATGAGTCCAGCACGATTAGAGCTTGCACAAGCTTGCGTCTCCAAGACTTCATTGGTTGAGACTGGAGATGGCATTTTGTATGCCTCGCCTGATGGCTTGGTGAGTATTGGCGCCTCGGGCATGTCGGTCATTACTGAGCAGTTCGCAACTCGTGAAGAGTGGCAGCAACTTAACCCTGCATCATTTCACGCATTTGTCTATGACCGACGCTACATTGCGTTTTTCACTCGCGCCGATGGATCTCGTGGCACGCTGATTTTGAACATGAGCGGCAATGGTCCATTTTGGACTGTGAGCGATCTCAATGCAGCAACCGAGGTCACCGCAGCCTATTCAGATAATCGCTCTGACACGCTGTACATGGCGCAAGGCGGAAACATTGTGCGCTTTAACCATGGGTCGCCATTGAGCTACTTGTGGTCCAGTCGCATCTACCGCATGGCATCACCATTAAGCATGGGATGGGCATCAGTCAATGCCAAAGCCTATCCAGTGACGCTCAATATCTATGCCGATGGCACACTTTCGGATACTCGTAGCGTAGAAGACAGCAGCCCATTTCGATTGAGCAGCGGGTTCTTGGCCACTGATTGGCAGCCAGAATTATCTGGATCAAACGAAATCACGCGCGTGCGCATTGCAACTAGCATGCAAGAACTGAAGACATTGCCATGAGTTTGACCAAGGTCCCATCGATTCCACTGCCAACAGCAAACAATCTGCTGGCAGTATCACAAGCCATCAAGGGCATCTTAGATGTGCGAGAGGGTTACGTTGGTGACCCGATGGATCAGAACGTTACCTACCGAGACCTAGTGAACTCTGGCATTGCCCAGACAACTCAGGCCGCGGTAAGTGGCATCTCTACGCTTCCTCAGATCGAAGTCCCAGGCCTAGTGAATGGGTACAACCCTGCAACTGACGAGACTGTGCCGCCTCAGCCGCAGCATGTGCTCGTCACCTCCGGAACGACGCTGGTCAAAGTCAAATGGGACTTGGGTCAGTACCCCAATCACTCCTACACTGAAGTCTGGCGTGGATTGACAAATGCTATTGGCAGCGCGACTTTAATTGGAAAATCTGATACGCAGTACTACGTTGATGACTTAGGCCACGATGGCTTGACTTTGTACTACTACTGGGTGCGCTTTGTGTCCATGGCCGACATTTTTGGGCCATACAACACCACCGATGGTATTGCACCAACAACCGGCTTGATTGATCATGCGGACATCGCTTTTTTGGATGCAGCCAATATCACCGTTGGCCACCTGTCTGCCGATAGGATTGCGACCGGTTCGATTGATGCCAAGATTGCCAACCTAGACACGGCCGTGATTACCAGCGGAACTTTTGGTACAGCGCGCATTGGCGATGCAACGATCACCACCGCCAAAATTGCCAGCACATTGCAATCAACCAACTACAGCGCTGGCGCAGCGGGATGGAAAATCTCCAAAGCTGGCGACATGGAATTAAACAGCGCAACATTTCGGGGAACGCTAGATGTGCGTAGCGGAAATTCTGGTGCACACATGACTATTGCCAATACTGTGATCAAAGTATTCGATGCCACCAACAGCTTTCCGCGCGTGCAACTTGGAGACTTGAACGCATGACGTTTGGCATTCTTGTCAAAGGACCAGCAGGTCAAACTTGGATGGACAGCACGCTCATCACATGGAATATGGTCGAGGTGTTTACGGTCAATGCAGGAGACTCCATCACCAAGACCTATGATTCACTGGCAGGCCGAGAGTTCATGGCCATTCAGATTCCATTGGAAGTTCCCAAAGTGGATAGCTACACCTATGAAAAAACCATTGTCGTTGCAGGCAATCAGGTCAGCGTCTACGGTGGAAATCAAATCGCAGAAATCGTGGTGCTTTGCCGATGACAACAGGACTTTTAATTCAAAACGACAGCGCTCAGATCATTATTTCTGATGCGACTTCAACGTTTTACTACTATGGGCCAGCCGCTCCATACAACGTTGTTGGCACTCCCGACTACGGCGGCGTAGTAGTGCGTCTGTATAACTCATTCACCTCAGCACCCATCATTCCATTCATTTGCCCCAAAGATGGCAATCTGTCTGCCATCACACGCATCTTCCGTGATGGCTCAGGATATTGGCAACTTGAAGTGGCCACCTCAAACGTGTACTCGGCAGCTCCTGAGGTGGTCATTTTCACAACGGCTGATGCCGAGAACTGGGCCAGTCGATTCACGCTTGGTGACCGGTCTGTTGGTCTGCGAGTGAAGCGCGATGACGGATCGCTTGCTTTTGATAGCAGTGTTGGTCAGCCTTTATCGGTTCAGGCTACGCTGTCTGTCGTCCCGCCAACCAACCCAACCTCTGGCGGAACAGATCTCACGCCAACCAATATCACTGGCTATTCGATTCCTAGCAATATAGTCACGCCCATGTTCGGGTACTACTCGCTGGCCATGTCTGAGCGTCAATACACGGTCACGCAAGTGCGCCGCGATTGCACCGGTATTGGATATGGCGGGTCATGCATCGGCTGGTCTGATGTCACGGTGCAGTCTGACCTATATTGGGCTTTTTATCGCTCAGCATGTGGCGCCACGGCATCGACTCTAAATTGCGGGTGGCTGACCTATTCAAAGGGTCACCTCACCAATACCTCATCTAGCTCTGGAATATCGGTTTTCATTCCAATCATCAGCCTTGGTGGAGGATCATCCTCGTCTGGCTATGGCCCGTTTGTGAATGACACGATCAACTTGTCCAACTCGCCAGTGCTATTAACAGACCGCAATCTGTATCCTGACTCAAGCTTTAATGCGTCGACCAATGGCCCAGCTAATCCGCCGACCAACCTCACTGCCAATACACAAATGTCAGGTGGATCTCTCAAGTTGGAAGCGGCTTGGAACAATGCTACTGGGTATCCTTTTGCTGCGGCATTCCATGTCTACTACCGCATCACTGGCTCATCTTTGTGGAGTGATGGTGGCATCACCAACCTGACCGTCTGGGGGGTTGATAACGTCGCCAATGATGCCTTTGATGTGATGGTTGTTTCGATTGGTGGAGATGGTGCTCAGGGATATTCCATCACTGCCACCTCAACACCGTACGTTGCGCCAGCACCAATTGCTGGAGCGCCAGATTATTCTGGCGGAGATGGCGGTGGCGGTGGCGGAGATGGCGCAGGCGGTGCTGATGGCGGCGCCGGAGACGGCGGCTCAGGAGGTGATGGCGGCGGCGGTGGAGATGGCGGTGGTGGCGGCGATGGCGGCTAAAGTTATAGAGTCCATTTTTCCTCAAGAGCTAGCTTCCTCGCTTGCATCATCCATTGCTAGCGGCTCATGGAATCATGGCTGGCGCTCCAATACCTCCATGGGTTATGGCCATTGGAATCAAGACCTTGCTAATGGCGAGAGCTGGAATGGTCTTGATGTCTCAAGGTCACTGCGCGGGCCATTCAAAGAAGCTTGGGATTACATATCGTCGGTACATCTGAATAAGTACCGACTGATTCGTTGCTATGCTAATGCGCACACGCATGGAGTTGAGGGCTACCCGCACACAGACTCCATTCGTAAAGATGACCTCACATTGGTTTGCTACCTCAATCGCGAGTGGAAGCGAGAGTGGGGCGGTGAGACGGTTATCTTTGAAGGTGACAACATCTCCATGGCGCAATTACCCAAGTTCAATCGTGGAATACTTTTTCATGGTGCGGACTGGCATTGCGCGCGCGGAGTGAGTCGAATCTGTCCTGAGTTACGTCAGACATTGATGTTTAAGTGTGCACCAGAAGGCATTGATTTGCATCGAGATGCGCTGCAAAAGTTGCTCAATACGTTTGGCGCATACTTCATCAAGCATCGCAATGGCGTGCTCACACGTCACCTGATGGCGACTTATGACTTGCTCAAGCGGTCAGGCCAGCCTGATGGCGTATGCATGGCTGGTGGCGCTCACTCTGTATTTGGAACCAGCACATTCAAAGAAGTCTGCATTGATCGAGATCATCGTCAAACGGTTGAGCAAGCGATTGGCTACAACGCACTGCATTTGGTTGATTTGTTCTCAAGCATCAAGAGGGCACATCAGCTCGATGCCTACGCGGGCCAGAATGGGGCATGGTTGGAGTTATTTAATGGTGGCAATGTCAGCGTAAGCAAAATAGAATTAGACGCTCTGTGCATGATTGAGTGCGCCAATCTCTTTGACCAAGATGAGCTTGGTCAGTGGCCGCGCCTAAGCCAGATGTGGAAAGAGGCCAATTCATGATTTATCCGTTTCGTGTGATCAATTCAAAGCCTATTGAAGGCGGCTTTGGGGTGACCATCGAGTTAAGCAAAGTGGTCCGATACGAGCCAAGTATTGACCCATCGACACAATACAAGACGCCAATACTTGAGTTATCAACGCAATACCACACCATTGATGCAGCCAGTCTTGATGAAGCCCTTGGAGTAATCGCACAAAATGTCGCAAATTCTTGAGGTGATGACGACGGGCGGTGAATCGCGCTCGCTGTATGACATGAGATCAGCCGAGGCAAAAGCAATTATGGATGAGGTCGAGAAGATATTTGGCCCGCAAAACTGGGCTGGTTATATCTCGATTGGAAACTCCGTATCTAATTCTGCCATGGGCAGTCGCATCATTACTGCGGTATGTGGTGTGATTCCGCACTACCTATACGATATTGGCGCGCGCGGAGCGGAGAGAAAGTTCCACATGGACACCGGCTTCATGTACGACAAGATGTACACATTTGCGCCATCTGCTGATCAGCTGCCAGTATTACCTCCATCAGCCAAAGCAATTGCAATTGGATTTAATCATTGCATTGCTGGTCGGGGCGGAGATCCTAAAGTGGAGAACGTGTGGGATGTTTATTTTTCAGCAGATCCAGACGAGTGTGAATCGTTTTTCAATCTGGACAAAAAGCGTGGGCTGTATAGCACGCTGTACGGAGTGACCTACGACCATCAAACCAAAGAAGTTCTGCGAGTCAAGGTGTATACCTACGACAATAATGCAGGCCATTCTGACTGGGACGGCGCGCTAGCCGAGGCATTAGCCACAATGTAATAGAAACAAATTGTTGACTGGCGAATGGAAATCTCTGGAAGCCTTGATATTCCTAGCAGACAAGAAAATAGTTGTCAACAAAATGTTGCATTTCTGGTAAAATCAGGTACCAAATTGACTGGATGCCAATGCCCATATCGTCGGAAAAATTGACGCTCCAAGAAAACTCTGAATCAAATTCGGAAACCACTCGGCGCTCAATCTCCAATCTAGACGACGTATTTTCAAGCGCCTCAGGCCCTGATGTGCGAGCAAAAATATTTGCACTTCAGGATGCGTGTCTTGAGTACCCGCAAATTGATTGCCCAGTAAAGCATCACTTTGCGCCAGGTCTTTATGCGCGCGAAATTTTCATGCCGGCCGGAGCAACTGTTGTTGGAAAGATTCACAAGCATGCGCATGTGAACACCATATCTCAAGGTCGCTGCATCGTGACCACGGAATTTGGCTCAGAGGAATTAGCTGCCCCGTTGTCGTTTGTTTCCAAGCCTGGGACAAAGAGAGCTGTCCATATCCTTGAAGACACGATCTGGACAACTTACCACCCAACAGAAGAAACAGATCTCGAAAAGATTGAAGATCACGTTATAGCAAAGACATATAACGACTATTTGGAATTTACTGGCGAAGAGCCAAAAATGATTGAAGGAAATAATCCATGGCATGGGTAGCAACAGCAATCGGTGGAAGCGCAGTCTTAGGGTATATGGCCTCAAGCAATGCAACTGACGCCTCGAATAACGCCACGAATGCATCGGTAGGCGCAGCAAACCAACAGACTCAACTCGCTCGCGATCAGTTTGACTGGAACAAGCAAAACTATGAGACAAACATTCTTCCGCAGCAGCAGAAGTCTCAAGCAATTCAGGATCAGATTGCCCAGCAAAGTTTAGATTCCTCAAAGCAGCAGCAACAGTTTTCAACCGATCAGCAGCAATATTACAAAGATACGTTCCAGCCTGTTGAGAAAAAGACGGTTGATGACGCCAACAACTATGACTCGCAGGCAAACGTAGACAAGCAATCCGGCATGGCCTCGGCCAACGTCAACCAGCAATTCTCCAACGCTCGCAATCAAAGCGCTAGGCTTGCCGGTCGATATGGCATGAGCTCTACGGCGTTCTCTGGTCCTGCTGGATCATCTGAGCGCGCGCAAGCTCTTGGCGCAGCAGGTGCTGCTACAGGCGCCGCCACAGCCACACAAGACAAAGCAATCGCACTGCGCGCTGGTGTTGCCAACTTTGGCCGCAATATGCCAAACACATCAGCTCAATTTGGCCAGATCAGTAATCAATCTGGTGCGGTTGGAACAAATGCTGCAGGCGCTGCATTAGGCTCTTCTACTGTTGGCGGAAGCGTTATGAACAACGCGACTGGTAACTACATCAACACGATTGGTTCGGCAGCAAATTTGACATCGAACGCATACAACAACCAAGCAAACATGTACAGCAATCAAGCTGCTGGATTTGGAATGCTTGCCGGTGGAATTATGGGAAACAAGACGGCTCAGTCAGCGATTACAGGCATGGGAAATTCGATTAGCAATTTCTTCACACCAACACCAACACCAATAATGGATGCAGGCATTTCTGGAATGCCAACTTACGCTTAATAAGCAGTCAAGGAATAAGACATGGCAGGATTAGGATTTTTTGGAGGCATGGGAACGCTTAGTGGCGGAATCATGCAGGGATACCAACAAGGCGCTCAGCTGCAAAACCAACAAGATACGGCCGACTTTTTAAAGACTCAGCGCGACCGCGCTCTCAAAGAGCAGGCGCGTGATGATACTGTGCGCGAGGGTATTGCAAATACCCCAACCACAGAGACTTATCAAACTCCAGACCCATCTGTCATACCAACAGAAGCCCCTGTTCAAGATGGCTCAATGGGTCCCAATCAGGCTGCTCCAGCCCCGATGATTGATGCTACTCGCGACCGGCGCCAAGATGATGTTCTGCGTGACTATGCAAAGCTCTATAAAAGCACGGGCAACATTGAAAAATACATGGACTTTAATGAGAAGGCTGACAAGATTGGCTGGAACCGTGCAAGCCAGCAATACAACCAACTCGTGACAAATTCAGCGGGGATGAGTGCTGAGCAGGTTGCCAAGGCTGCCGCTGAAATCTATCACAATGACCCATTCGCCGGTGGCATCAAAGAGAAGCCAGTAGTTAATTCTGATGGCACGATCACCGTCAATGTGTTCAATAAGAATACTGGCGCTACAAATCAGTCAACCTTTAAAAACAAAGATGACTTGTTGGCTTCATTGCAGCCGATGTACCAGCCAGAGGCATTTGCTAAATTGCAAGCTGCCAAGCAAGAGATGGCGCTCAAGGCTCAAGAGAAAATGTACGAGGAGCGCGCTAAGACTGTCGTGATGAAGCCGGGCGACGTTGCTTACTCTCGAGATAATTTGGATGGCCCTCTGAAAGAGTCGGCATCAAATGCTACGCCTCCAAAGGGTTATGAGGACGTAACCGACCCAACAACTGGAACCACACGTCGCGTCAAGATTGGCGGCTCTGGCGGCTCTGGCGGTGGCGTTCCAAAGGCAATTGAGCTGGGACTGAAGGGCAATGAAGCACTGATTCCAAGTGCCACGAACATCTCTTCGATTCTTCTTCAGAACAACCCAAATATGCCAGAGGCGCAAGCCAATGCACTGGCTATTGAGGCTGCTAATGGCAAGAACATGAAGAGTACGTTCGATATGTCAACCGGTCAATTTAATCGTCACTTCACCGATGTGGCAGAGATTGATCCCAAGACAAATCAGCCTACACGATATGCGACGAACAAGACATATCTCGTGGATTCTGGTGAGTATTCACCAAACGGTTCATCGGTTACCAAAGAGCAAGCCATATCCGCTGTGAAGCAGATGGAAACTCAAGCCCCTGAAGTGTTCAAGCAATACGTTGCCGCCACAACCCCAGAGGGTTACAAAGCATTTAACGAGAAAATTGCTCAAACATGGGAAAACTCTAAAGCAGAAGCGCAAGCAGCATACGCTCAAGCTCAGAAAGATGAGCAGGTTGCAAATGCTTCTGGAGATCGTCAGGGTGCGGCTGCCGCAGCGGCGCGCCAACAAGATATCCAAAACAAAGCAGCGCAAGGGTGGGCTGCTATTCAGGCAGAAAATCGTAAGCTTGAACTTGTGAAGCAATTCTATAAAGCCCCAGACAAAACCAACTCGGGATCATCACTCCAAGCCCCAGGTGGACTCTATCAGCCCAAAGCTGGCGTCCCAACAGATCTGGCAGCTCGTGCGCAGCAGGTATCTGCGCAGCAAGCCAAAGATCAGGCAATCAAGGATGCTGCGTCTAAGGTGGATACAGAAGCAAAAGCAAAGCGCACAGCAGAAGTGTCATGGCTGACTACGGCAGAAGCTGCAGTTATGAAGCCAAATGAGGCTCAGCAGTATTTGACAAAGTACCAAGATGTCCTGCCTGGTGGGCCAGATGGAGAGGTGGCGCGAGCTTTGCGCCGCCAGCTGTAAATGGCAGATTTAACATTTCTTGAGTCAGTCAAAGGGATGCCAATGCCAAATATATTTGGCGGGAAAAGTTCTGGCTCACCATCTAAGTCATTTTTGGAGAGTGTGCGAACAACGCCTGCTCCAGATTTGGCTCATCCAGATTCACCCAAGACGGGTAGCCTCACTTCGTTTGTGCAAACCTATTTGCCTGTTGCAGAGAAAGTCGGGCAGCGGATTGGCGTTGCTCCAAAGAACTTACTCGCACAATGGGGAGTTGAGACTGGCTGGGGAAAAAGCGTTGTCCCTGGAACAAATAATCTGGGCAATATCAAAGATTTCAGCGGTGCTGGAGCCAAGGCAGTTGACAACTATACGAAGACAACGGATGCCTATCGCTCATACAAAACAGCCGATGATTTTGGAAATGATTTTGCTGGCGTTATTGAGCGTGTGCACAAGGGTGCCATGAATACTGGCGATGATGCAGGAAAATATTTTGGATCACTCAAGCGCAGCGGATATGCCGAGCATCCAGAGTACGTGAACATGGGCGTCAAAGCGTCCCGCATGGTTGATAAAGAATTGCAGCGCATGCGACCAATGAAAACATCAGATGCATCTGATGCGCAAGATGAATATAATCCCACGCCACTTGCAAGTGCTGCTGGTGGCGAGTACGAACAGGCATGGAATCAGCCTGAAGACGAAACAATGAAAGCATCTGCATGACCGACATTTTTGACACTCTGGCAAGCAACTTTAGTAAATCTTTGGCCAGTACAGAGAAGGCTCAGCCTACCTCGTACTCCATGCAGCCAACTGATAGCGCACGCGGCCAATATGCCGTTGACCCTGCTACGCCAAAGTCAAATGATGGTGAATTCACAAAGGGTTTCAGTCGATCATTCGCAGAGATTCCTGGGTTGATTGCAGGCCTAGGCGCATACGGAGCAGACATCGTCGGTGCAGATCACGCACGCGATGCAATGCTCAAGTATGCCAAAGAGAATCAAGACTCAACAGAAGAAAAGTATGGCAGTGATGCCGCTAGCTTGACCAATGTGCTTGACGGAAAAGCCAGCGCGTGGGATTTTGTCAAGAATGGCTCTGGCTATGTGACCGGCCAAGCGCTGCAGTCGCTGATCACTGGCGGACTTGGCGCAATGGGCGTAAAGGCCATGGCACAAAAAGGCATTGTCGCTGCAGGTCATGACTTGGTCGCTAACGAGCTGGCCAAAGGCGCAACAGCAGAGGCAGCAAAGAAGGCTGGAGAAGCATTCCTGAAGGATGCAGCATTCAAGGCTGGGATCACTGGCGCCACCGCAGGCGCTGGTGCACAAAACCTTGGTATGGAGTTGGGCTCCATTTACCCAGATGCCGCTGACCAAGCTCAAAAGGAAGGCCGTCAATTAGATGGTGGCGACTTGTTGCGTGTAGGCGCTGCAGGTGTTGGCGCAGCTGCACTCGACACCGCTGTTGAGCGCGCCAACCTTGGCAAGATTATGGGTGGCGGCAAGGGCAAGTCCATTGGCTCTCGCGCTTTGCATGAAGTGCCCGTTGCCATGGGCGAGAATGCCGCAACCGAATATGGGCAAACTGGCCTTGAGTACGCCGGTGCAGGAAAAGACTTTTTCACACCAGAAGGTCAGCGTGAAGGCATTGACTCGGCGGCCGTTGGATCGCTTGGTGGATTTCATGCGGGCGCTCTGGCCTCTTTGCATCAGAAAGCGGAAGAGCCAAACAGCCCCCTATCTCGCGCAGTTGTTGCAACTGGTGTAGCGGGTGCACCTGGAGCCCCGGCGGGCCCACTAACACCTACTCCTGATGCAATGCCAGGTGATACACCCGCGGACACACCCGATCAAGCCCGATCAGGGGATGATAAAACCCAAGTAACCCTGCCGCCCACCGATGCAATGGGTCAGCAGGTGCGTGCGATTGAAACCGAGCTCCGCGGCACAAATCTACTGGACACCCTGCGCCTTGATGGCGTCAACGTGCCTCAGATCTTCGATGACCTGAACACCGCTCGAAATCTGAAAGCTCCGCTCGAGCAGCGCCAAGAAGCCTTGTCCGCCGTGACTGAGCTCGTGCAATGGGCCAAGAACAACTACAAGCCCAACGGTCCGATGGACAACTTGGCCACGCCACAGCCTGTTGGTGTTGCGCCTGCGCAAGAGCCCGTGCAAGTGCCACCGGTCGACGCCGCCATCGCCGCTTTGCGTGACGACCAGTTCAACCGTCTGCTATCTGACAATGACCGTCAGAATCTGATTCAAGCCATCCAGACATCACAGGCAAAGGATCTTCCCGCCGCCACGCGCGCGAATGCAGCCAACGCCGCTAATGAGATTGTCGGCCGCTACCAAGCACCACAAGGCAAAGCCACTGGCACAGGCGCGCCTGCGCTCAGCACGCCCTCGGAAAGCCTGGCGCAAGCCCAGGGCAATAAAGTCACGCCTGCAGAGCAACAATTTGTTAACCCGCAAACAGGCGCTATTCAAAAGTCTGACTACACGCAAGCGGTAGATGCTCCTCGCGTTCAGATTCCAGCCGATAAAGATGGCTCCCGTAAAGACCCCGCATTCATCCGCCGCCGCGCCGCCGAGATCAAGCAGCTGGTGGCCATGGGCTTTGAGACTGTTGAGCGAAAAGGCTCTGAGTTCTTTTTGATCAACAGCAAGACTGGCCAGAACTTCAAGCTGAGCGGCATGGCCGACTCACAACTGGCACGCAAGGCGATTGCCGACCGCGTGAATGAGATTGCTCATACCGCAGCAACCAGCCCAAAGAACGACCGCGCCGAGCCAACCAAAGCTCAGATCGAAGCCGGCAACTACAAAAAATCAGATGTCATTGAGCTCAATGGCATGCAGATAAAAATCGAGAATCCCAAGGACTCTACGCGCCGCGGCACTTCGCCCGATGGCGAGGTCTGGGAAACCAAGATGGCTCACCACTACGGTGAGTTCCAAGGCACGCTCGGTGCCGATGGCGACAAGCTGGACGTATTCGTTGGCCCACGTCCAGATAGCCACAAGGTCTACGTCATTGACCAGAACAATGCCGACGGCTCATTTGATGAGCACAAGGTGATGATGGGCTTCACCTCTGAGCAAGCGGCTCGCGATGGCTATCTTGCTAACTACGAAAAAGGTTGGACCGGCTTAGGTGCTATCACCGAGATGAGTGTTGACCAGTTCAAATCATGGGCAAAGTCTCATGAAGCCAAAAAGCCTGCCGCAGCGATTGCAGATAATTCTGCCGCCAAAGTCGCAGACCAAAGTTCGTCACCTATTGAAAAATCGCTCAAGGAAGAGCAAAAACAAGACGCAGGAAAAGACGCAGGGCAGGCCAGCTTTTCAACTTATGAAGAAGCGAAGTCCTACATCGGAAGTCAACGTCGCAATGGCTCGAGCATTTCTGCTTTGCCAGTTCCGCATGCAGACGGCACATTTGGTGTTGCCATCAAAGGAACTCCAGGATACACAGCGGCAGAAAAATACGCCAAGCAGCAGCAAAAGAAATCCAAAACTAGCAAGGCAAGCAAAGCTGCCAATGATGAAAAGGCAGGAGACTTTAAAGTCAACGTCAATGGAGAGCAAGTGAGCCTTCATAGCGTAGGCAAAAAAGATCTCCCAAAAGATGTTGCCTCTGCAACTCGCAAAGGACACTTGCGCGAGCTCACTCAGTCTGATTTGAATCTGCTGGAAAAGCTGGCTAGCATTTTTGGCAAAACACTCAAAGTCTTCAGCGAAGACACGGCTGGTGTAGATTCCAAAATTGGAGATGGATTCGTTCGACCATCCGAGCCAAACGCAATTTACATTCGAAATTTCACTAGCGTCAATCCAGTTGCTGTTTTCGGACATGAAGTATTTCATTCCATCAAGGACTCAAATCCAAAGGCATGGGATTCAATTGCCAAAGTAGTTCGCGAGCAGTTGGGTGATGGCGCTGTTGAAAAAATGCAGGGGCTCACTTACAGCTCAGATGAAGCGTTAGATGAAATCGTTTCTGACATCGGAGGAGATCTGTTGTCCGATCACCACTTCTGGAAAGAGGTGATGATGCAAATCGAAAAAGACCATGGCAAGGATGCTAAGGGCATCATCGCTAAGCTGGTTGCACATTTAAATGACCTGATTGACAAACTCATTGCGCAGATTCGTCAGTCGGGCTATGGCAGCGCCAGCATGGTCAAGGATATGCGTGCCGTGCGTGCAGCATACAAAGAGGGCTTGACTCAATACTTCAAAGAGTCAACCATCTCGCGTCCCGCCGTGCAAGCGCAAGTGATGCGCGAAGAGCAAAACATCAAGCGCGCTACCCAGCGCCCAGAAGACCCTAACCAGCCAAAGGTTGGTGTGCACTTTAGCAAGCAGCCGCGTCATCACATCATGGGCAGCGCCTATGGCACAGGACTACGCGGTATGGAGCGCGAGCGCATCTTTAATGGCGATGATGCTCGCATTAAAAATCGCGTCTCCTTCTACGTTGATGAAGGCAATGGGCTTGTACCAGAATCAGGCGTTGGTGGCTATGCTCATGAAATTGCGCTGCCAAAGCTATATGACGCTGCCAAGAATGCAGAAAAGCTTTTCGTGGGTGGAACACCTGAGCAACTTAATAAAAGTGAGTCTCGTGTATTGGATGCTGGCTATGACGGCTACTGGGTTTCTGGTCACTCTAACCATCAAGGTGTTGGCGTCATTCTTGGTCGAGCAGCAAGTGCTGTTGAGGCTAAACAAATTGAAAATCCAGTAGGCAGAGTCAGCGGAACTCCAGTGGAAACAACCCTGAAGAAGGGATTGATGTCCAAAGAAATCGACAGCATCTTGACTGAGAAAATTCCAGGCGCAACGATGCGTGCTGGCATCTTGAGCATTCCCGTGGATAGCCGCGAAGCTGCCAATGATGAATTGGCTCGTATCGGTTCTGGCATCCGCTTTAGCCATGAGCGTCCAGAGAGCAATGAAGACCGCGCCAAGCGTGAGTTCGAAGAAGTGCTTGCCAAGCACAAAGACACTAAAGATTGGCTTAAGGCGCCAAATGGAAAGAATTCGCATCTGAATGAACGTCAATGGGTGCAAGTGCGCACGCCATTGTTCAAAGAGTGGTTTGGTGACTGGGAAAAGGCGCATGCCGATGGCGGCGTCTGGGCAACAACTGAGGATGTATCCAAGGCAGTCGATGAGAATGGTGAACCATTGGTCGTGTATCACGGTACAGACAAGGGCGGCTTTGCAGCATTTAATCATCCAAGTGGGGAGAAGCGTGGCGACTTGGGTATCTTTACGACACCCAACTTGGCCATGGCTCAAACCTACTACAGCCGTCGCGGCGGAGAGATTGAGTTGACGGTCAGCCCAAGCAGCATGGCTGAACTGGAGGCTCTTGGTTACGACTTCTATGGCATGACAGATGACAATGATGCACCTGAAGGTCAATACTACAAAGATGCAAATGGAGATGAAAACGGACCATTTGAAACCGAGCAAGAAGCTATTGATGATGCAGTCGCCTCATTTGAGATGGAGCCAGATACGCAGTCAGGCTACTATGCGATGTTTATTAACATTCGCAACCCCAACGAAAGCGACTTTGAGGGTGCCAACTGGGAAGGCTCTCGCGAGGGCCAGTACAACGTCATCGATCGAGATGGCGAACAGGTTTACTCCAAGGATGGCAAAGGCGTATTTGACAGCTATGACGAGGCGCAGGAGGTTCAATTTGAAAATCCTGGCTCGACTGTCGAGGGCGCAGCCGATCACTATGAGACAACCGATAGCGTGGTGCGAGAGGCAAGCCGTGATGGATATGATGGCTCATTCATGCAAAACGTCGTCGACGCTGGCCCTGGCGGCGGACCATACATTGATGAGCCATCGGACATCTTTGTTGCGCTCAATCCAAATCAACTGAAGTCTGCAAGCTATAACAATGGCGAATTTAGTGTCAGCACCGATGACATTCGTCGTAGTGTTGAGCGCCCAAAGAAAAGCAAATCACGCGCTCGTGAAATTCCAGAAAGCATGGACGCCATCACTACAGCAGATGCCTCGTTCGAGTTTGCTAAGAGCAAAGAGTTTGGCACCAATCGCGAGTTCAAGCTTGCCATGCAAAAGCGCACTCAAGATGCCGCGAAAGAAGGCAAGCTAAACCTAGAAGATGAGAGCGAGGAGCTTCACAACTATCTCGTTCGTGTTGGCGTCGCTGATGCTAAATCAGGATTGCGCGATAACGCAAATGCCGTCGGCTGGTACGATGAAAAAGTCAAGAAGGCCTTGCGCTTAGTTGGCTTGATTCACCCAGAGATCAACACAGATCCTGAGGCAAAATTTGCTTTCATCTGGGCGCTGGCTGTCACCTCTAACGGAATCAAAGTCAATAAAAACTTTGAGCTGGCAGAGCTTGTGTATGAAGAATACAAACGCACCGGCAAGATGCCAACTAACATCAAAGCTGGCACAACACAAAAGGCAATCAACAAGAGCCTTGGCTTATTTAACAAGCTCCGTGATACATGGGGCATGGAGCCGCTGATGCGCTTCATGACCACTAAGCTGCCAGTTCGTGACATCGAGAAATCATCAAACATCGAAATCACTGGAGAAGGAAAGAACACTGAAGTCTACGGTGCTGCAATTCTTGGCCCAAAGATTGGCAATGGATTTTTCATGAACCTCAATGGTCGCTTTGACCAGTTGACCATGGATCGCTGGTTGATGCGCACATGGGGACGCTGGATTGGAAAGCTCGTTGATGTAGACATGACTAAGGTTCGCCTTAAGCGCGAGCAGCTGAGCGGAGTGATTCGCATGTTGTCACCGGAGCAGAAGTCTGAGCTTCAAAAGATTATTGGCACCAAGCTGACTGTTGGCAATATCGATGAGACTTCAATGGCCATCTGGAAGGCTAGCCAAAAGATCTCTCTGCGCGAAAAGATGAATGCAGTGGGCGAGCTCACTGAAGAGCAGGGCGCTCAGCTCGATGAGCTACTTGGTGCAACTAAGAAGAACCAAGTTCGCGAGAGCTTGGGATCTGAAGTTCGCAAACTGGGAAATGGCTTGCGTGGCTACCTAGATGGCCAAATTGAAGCTCCTGGAGGCTCGAAGCAGCGAAACTTCATTCGTAGTGTTTTTTCTGGCGTTTTGAGTAAAATGCGAGAAGAGAACCCAGATCTCAGCATGGCTGACTTGCAGGCTGTTGTTTGGTATCCAGAGAAACTTTTGTACGATGCCGCTAAAGCAAACGAGGAGTCTGATGAGGGCTACTCCGATGACGAAGCACCAGATTATGCAAACGCAGCAGCTTTGCTTGCAGCAGAAAAGGGCGTACCAAGCGCCAAGATTAAAGAGGCCATTACTGATGTCGACCATGAAATTCAATCCGCAAAGCGGGCAAGAGACGCACAACGAGCAGCTGGAGGAAATAACAGCGAAGCCGAGCGCACTTCCGGAGTATCTGAACAAACTTCCACCGGAGCCGGTGCGGGATCAGTTCAAGAGCCAGGACGAGTACGAAGAAGCCTTGAGCGGTTGGACGGCACGAGTGGGACGAATCAAGGGAATGGCGGGCGTGAAGAAGACGGAAGCTTAAACGGCCTTCCACGTAGCTTTACTGTTGATGGCAAGGCGATTCGCGCCAGCCATTGGGCACCTGCTGAAAAAGTTGCCCAAGATTACATGAAGGCCGCGGGCCTCGAGTACAACCCGCCATCACAATATGCTAAGGTCGACAAGGAGCGTGCTGCACGCATCGCCAACGAGTATGACCGCATGGAGCATGATCCTCAAAACCCAGAAGTCAAGGCGGCATATGCAGCCATGATCAAAGAGGTTGCCGCCCAGTACAAGGCAATCATCGACTCCGGCCTGAAGGTCGAGTTCATTGATTACGCCAAGCAGGGCGATCCATATGCGGCCAGCCCACGCTTGGCCACAGAAGATGTCCGTAAGAACAATCACATGTGGGTGTTCAGTACTCGCGACGGCTTCGGCTCATCTGACTTTGATGTCAATGACAACCCAATGCTTGGCGAGACAGAGTTTGAGATCAGTGGCCAGAAGGCCTTGGCCAACGACCTATTCCGTGTCGTGCATGACTACTTTGGTCACGTCAAAGAAGGCGTCGGCTTCCGTGCTGATGGCGAAGAGAACACATGGCGCTCACATAGCGCAATGCTCAGCCCTCTGGCTCAGCGTGCACTGACTACCGAAACACGCGGCCAGAACAGCTGGGTGAACTTCGGCCCCCATGGCGACAAGAACCGCACAGCCAATGGTTCAGACACACACTACGCAGACCAGAAGGTTGGCCTGTTGCCCTTGTGGGTGAGCGAAGACGGCCGCGGAGATGATGGCGGACCTGATGGAGGACCTGATGGCGGCGTTAAATTTGACCCTAATGAGCCCTCTATCATTCGCTCTGCAGAGCGCCCATACTTTGGTGCGCTCAGTGAGCTCAAGCTTGCAAGCGGATATAAGGTTGGCGACTTCTTGGCAACAAGCAAGAAGCTCAGCTGGTGGGATAAAACCATTGGCACTCCATACCATTTGGCGCAGAAGTACCCGTCATTCAAGCGCGTGTTTGATTCGATTCAAAACTTCATCAATGATATCTCTTACTTTGCAACACAAGCAGCAGACTTGGCTCCAACCATTTTGCCAAAGCTTGAAAAGCTAAGCGATATCAGCAAGGCAGCATTGTCTGCTGAAGACATCAAGGCTTTGTCTGATCCCATCTTTGGTGGAACCCTCAAGTACAGTCGCGATGAGAATGGCTTGATTCAACCTGAAGACGATGTCGAGAAGGCTGGCGTCGTGTTCACAGATCAAGAATTGCGCGAATACTTCCAACTAGATGATCGCCAGATTGGCTTGTACCACGAGTTCCGCAATGCAGTTGACCGAAGCATCTCTGATTTGGCTGTGGCAGATATGCTGCGCTATCTTGGTGATGATGGACTTGGCGTTCGCAATCGAGCACTCAATGCAGGAAGCTTAGACCGTGCCGTTGAAGAGATGTCCGCACATCTTGATCAACTTGCTCAAGATAATCCGAATCGTGCAGAGGTTTTGCAAAACACCAAGGAAGCCATTGAAGCGAAGGCTAAGCAGGCCAAAGATCTGATGGCAAGAGGCTATGCACCGCTGTCTCGTTTTGGTCAGTACACCGTCTATGTCACAGGCAGAGATGGCGAGCAAATTTACTTTGGCATGTTTGAGAACGAGTACGAGGCCAACAAGATGGCAGGGGAGATGCGCATCGACTACCCAGAAGCGACTGTCGAAACTGGAACTATGTCTCAAGAGTCGTACAAGTTGTTCTCTGGTATTACCCCAGAGACGCTCGCACTGTTCGGCGAATCACTTGGGCTCGAAGAGAGTGGGATCGATGCTAAGTCTGAGGCATTCCAGCTGTACCTCAAGCTTGCAAAATCAAACCGCAGTGCAATGAAGCGCATGATTCACCGTAAAGGTATCACTGGATTTAGCATGGACGCTGGCCGCGTTCTGGCTGGATTTGTTTACTCAAATGCACGCCAGATCTCTACCAACTTGCATGCTGGTGAGATCTCAAAATCTGCCGCCAGCATCAAAGAGGGAGACTTGAAGGATCATGCTCTCAAGATGATGGAGTACATCCAAAATCCACAGCAAGAAGCGCAAGCAATCCGCGGGCTATTGTTCACTCAGTTCATCGGTGGATCGGTTGCATCTGCGCTGGTCAACATGACACAGCCATTCACAATGACTCTGCCATACCTATCTCAATGGGGAATTGGCAACGCAAGCAGAAACATGAAAAATGCTCTGTCTCTCGTTGCTGGAGGAATCAAGGATGATGAAGAGTTAGCCAAGGCACTCAAGCGCGCAGAAGATGATGGCGTCGTAAGCCCTCAAGAAGTTCACCAACTGATGGCTCAGGCGCAAGGTAAGGGTGCACTGCAATCTGGTGATGGCACTAAGCTTGGCGACTCATTAGCTTTTGCCAACAACTCAGTCTCCAAGCTTTCACTTGGTTGGGGCAAGCTGTTCTCCACTGCTGAGCAGTTCAACCGACGCGTTACATTTATTGCCTCGTACAACATTGCTCGCGAGCAAGGCATTGCTGATCCATTCGCTTTTGCCGAGAAGGCAATTAACGAAACGCAAGGCGTCTACAACAAGGGCAACAAGCCAGCATGGGCACGCGGTGCTGTTGGCTCTACCTTGTTCACATTCAAGCAATACAGCATCGCCTACGTTGAGTTCTTGCAGCGCATGTGGGGCAATGGACCAGAAGGCAAGAAGGGCGTCGGAATGGCGCTTGCAGTCTTGTTCCTAGTGTCTGGGCTTGGTGGAATGCCTGGCGCAGACGATTTGGACGATGTGATCGATGGTATTGCACAGCGCGTATTCAACAAGTCTTTCAACAGCAAGCAAGCAAAGAAAGAATGGTTGTCTTCATTTGTTGGCGATGACTGGGCTGACATCATCTTGCATGGTGCTAGCTCAATCCCTGGCGTTCCAATCGATGTGGCGGGTCGCATGGGCCTTGGAAATCTTGTTCCAGGTACCGGCATGCTCACCAAGAAGAAGGACTACGGCAGCGACTACAAGGAATTGCTTGGACCTGCTGGCACACTGTTCGCTGGAATTGGGCAAGCTGCAGCAAAGATTGCAGAGGGCGATGTTCCAGCTGCGCTTAAATCTGTAGCGCCCGTTGCCGCCCAGAACGTGATCAAGGGCTTAGACATGCTGACCATGGGTTACTACCGCGACGATAAGGGTCGCAAGGTGGTCGACACAACGGCAGCCGAGGCGGCCATGAAGATGATTGGATTCCAACCCACATCGGTTGCCAACGTCCAAGAGGCGACACGTGTACAGCAGTCTCTAATTTCGCTGAACAAGCTGCGCGAGTCTGAGATTGCTGACATCTGGACAGCAGGTCGAGTTGAGAATGACCCATCCAAGATTGAAAAGGCCAAAAAAGACTTGGCCGAATGGAATAAGGAAAACCCTGACAGCCCAATCAAGATCGATCCATCTCAGATCAATAACCGCGTCAAGCAGGCAAACATGGATAAGGCAAAACGCATTGCCATGGGGGCCTCGAAAGAGATGCGATCATCTGTCAAGAAAGAGCTTGAGAGCGCTCTACCACAGTAATCCATAACCTTCAGTTACTCGGCCCATCCACTTATGTGGTTGGGCTGTTTTTTTTCGCCCATACATTCCAAAATCCCTATAATTGGCAATGCAGTTGTTGTTTGGAATCTTTGTTTTAATCGGTCTTTTGGCCATCATTTTTGCTCATCCTTGGATGGCATTTGTAATTGTCGGATCGGTAGTTGGAATTTTTTTCTGGTCGAAATAATGACGGTACCGTTGACGGTACGGAGTAAAAAAAAGCCATAGAATCCTTAAGTAGCTGTCGTTTGTGGACTCTCTCGTCTCCGCCAAGAAGTGAATAGGCAAAAGGGCTTTTAGCCCTTTTTTCTTTTAAGCTACACACACATTGATCTACCGATATTCATCACAAAATGAAACTACTACTATCACTGGCAATCGCAATCTGGATAAGCTGTTTGAGCGGATGCTCTGTTTATATGGCTTCACATCAGCCATCAGAGAAGAACGTTGCGCTATTTAAGCCCGGCACACCGCGGAGCTTTTTGGTTGCGGAGTTTGGGCAGCCAGTCTCCAGTGAAGTGAAGAATGGCAAGACCTATGAAATTTTTCGCTTTACACAAGGCTATAGTGGTGGCGCAAAAGCTGGACGCGCTTTTGCTGAAGGTGTAGCTGATGTTTTCACTCTTGGCGTTGCCGAGATCATTACGACCCCAGTAGAGTCGATTGCTGATGGTAATTTAACGGCTTATGAAGTGAGCTATGACAGCAATAATCTGGTTGTAGAAGTCATTCCACTGACACCCGTAGCCTCTCCAGACGCTCCTGCGCAAAATGCTGCCACTCCTACACCCACCCCTCAAGCTGTCAATACGCCTTCCAGGTAAGGCGGCAAGAGCAGGGCGTGTAGTCACTTTTGGTCCATATTTGGCCAAATAACCCCAAATTGATCAAAATTTTCCGCTTTTATAGCCTGTTTTTGTATGAGCCGAGAACTAAAAAATAACAATAAAATCAGTAGCTTAGGTAGTCTAAAGCCTTAAATTGTTCTTATTTGTGTTGCATTGCCGCAAATAAATGTTGCACCACAACAATTTCTTTCTTACAATGGTGCATCGCAACAAATAATGTAACTCTTAACTAAATAAGGATTAAACATGTTCCAGACTCAATTAAACGATCAAATCGCTCAAGCTCAAGCTAAAGCTGTTGAAAACGCAAAACACTTGGCACAAGTTGCTGTTGAAAGCGCTCAAGAGTTGGCAGAAATCAATCAAGCTGCTGCTAAAGATGCTTTGGCCGCTGCTCAAGATGCTAGCTCACAGTTGTTGGCTATCAAAGATCCACAGCAATTAGCTAAATTGGCTCAGCCAGAAACAGCTCAAGAAGCTGCTAAGTATGCTGCTGCTTACCAAGCTAAAGTAAACAAAGTTGTTCGCAACGGTAACAAAGAAGTTGCTCAAGTAGTTGATGCTTCTATCGATGATGCACGTGACGACTTAGTTAAGTTTGTTAAAGAAGCTACTAAAACAGCTCCTGCTGGTTCAGAGGCATTTGTATCTGCATTCAAAACTGCATTCGAAGCTTCACTCCAACAATTTGATCAAGTTCGTGCAACTGCAACTGATGCATTCGCTAACTTTGAGAAGAGTGTTGATGCTGCTTTGGCAAACATTCAAGGTCAATACGCTGTTGCTAAGCCAGCAGCTAAAAGCCGCAAAGCTGCTTAATTAGTAAAGTAATCTCTACTAAATAAAAAACCGCCTTCGGGCGGTTTTTTTATTGCCTAAAAGCCTGATCAATCAAGGCTTAGCGGTCATTCACAACGCAGCGTGAATCAATAATTTCTACCGTCAACTGCTTTCAGATAACCTTGAAGGTATTGGGGTGGTACAAAAATAGTGCTGCTTACTCCAGCCTTGGAAGACAGGTTCAACTGAAAGCCATTTTTAATATGGTCCTTGAGGAAGGCATCACTAACTTGGATAGACAGCAATTCTTTAAACATGCACCCTTGAGCTTCACACATTCCAGCTTCTCTAGAGATCACTTTAAAAGTAGTGCTCGGTACATTCTCTAAATTAGCGGCATCGTAATAACGCATTTGAGAGAAGTAGGTGAGGTGAACGAGTAATTCAAATGACTTAGTGCCTTGCTTAGTTTGTTCAGCCTTTAAGTTAAACATCTGATAAGTATTGGATTCATCCATTGAGTTAATGGAGGGGCCGGTATAAGTCTTTAGTCCGGTAGTCTGACTAGGGCTAACAATGGTGGATTGGTAGACATCGTTGACTTCCCACGAACTAATCTTTTTGTCGTTATTGGCGCAAGCGATCAGCCCCAGGCTGACTATGAGTAACAAAACGTAACGATGCATATATGGCTCCTTTGATTGCTCAAATCATACTATCGTCCGCTCTAAACCTAGCAATAGCCTGATTTTTGGGCATCTGCCGTCTCCCAAATCTCGATTTATAAAAAAAATCATCGCCATCTAGGGTTTGTCATTAGAAAATACTATACTTCACAACTTCACATGTTCAGAAGTTGTGATATAGTGTGAAGACTGGGAGATGAAATGAAAAGACAGATACCAAAAACACATCAAGCCTTGGAGTGGATAGGCAAGGGCATGAGCGCAGCTCAAGCCGCTAGGAAGATGGAGATTTCAGAGTCCAGTGTGTATGCCGCTTTAAGAAAAACCCGAGCAAAAAATCAGGGCTGTTGTCCAACTTGTGGTCACAAAATAAGGAATTAAGATGAAAAAAACGCTATTAGCCGCTGCAACTATTTCTGTCGCTGCCTTCGCATATGCAAATACAGCATCAGACTCTTCAGCATTGGTTAGTCAGCAGTGCAAGATTTCTGCTGAAGCAGTTTCAACCTTAAAGACCCTGCAGTACGGCAATACATCCATTCGTAAGGATGTAGCCAGTTTGATTGATCGCCACCTCAAGACTCAAGAGAATCGCGATCTAGCTCATAAAAAACTCAACCTCATGGTGGATGACAAGTCGATTGACGCAACAACACTAGAGGGTAAGTATTGTTCTTAATGACCAGGCTGCAATAGCGGGGCATCATGGCGCAAATCGCTGAATGCCCCGAGTGCGGTAATTCGAGGGCTTTACTAGAATGCTGTCCGCATTGTGGATCGCCTACGCCGCCGATATTAAGCGCTGACACCATCGAGCTGAATATCAAATCTGACAATCCTTCGGTAGAGGAGGCACTTGACCGTTTAACGGAAAAGATTCGGACGTATCAGGAGCTCGGTATCAAAAACATCATATTAATTCACGGGTATGGATCGAGCGGTGAGGGTGGTCGCATTAAGTGGGCTATTCATAACGCCCTTGAAAATAATCGATATGCCGATCGTGTTGAGGAATATCACTTTGGTGAACGCGTCGCATTTGGGAGTATTGCCTATAACGCACTAATGAAGCAGCGCCCCGGTCTCAAACACTATTTAAGACATTTCAAAGGTGGTAACGCTGGAATGACGGTGTTATTGCTTGGGTCTGTGCGCAGAAGTGCTTAGAATGGAAGTAATAGAGGTAATAAAGGTAACTAAGGAAAATTGTCATGACAGGTAAAAAAATAGAGCATATGACTGCTTCTGAAGCGCCTTCTGTAGGCGCCGATCAACTCGTAAGTGAGTTTAAATCCCTCATGGCCGATGCTGAAGCTTTAATCAAAGCAACCGAAGATCATCCTGGCGATGCTATTAGCTCACTTCGTAATAAGGCTTTAGAAACCCTATCTGGTGCGAAGCAAAGCCTTTCCAATTTAGAGGGTACATTAGCCGATAAAGCAAAAGTGGTAGCTGAAGGTGCGGATGATTTTGTGCATCGCAATCCCTGGGAAGCGGTCGGCGTTGCCGCAGGCTTGGGTCTCTTGCTTGGCCTTTTTATTCGTCGTCGTTAGGTTCTTATGTCACAAGAAAATTTACTTTCCTCGATTAAGGGTCTGGCAGCAACAGGCGCTTCGATTGCTAAAACACGACTTGAGCTTCTTTCTGTAGACGTACAAATTGCCCGTAGCAAATTTATTCGTTTGCTAGTGATGATTGTATGTACCCTGTTTTTCTTATTCTTTGGCTTGGTGATGTTGGCTTTGCTCATCGTGATCTACAGTTGGGAATCAGATCGTATGCTAGCCTTAAGTTTGCTTACCGGAGCATTTATATCGATTGGTGTAATCTTGGCTTTGCTGATTGTTCAATCCTTTCGTACGATGCCGCAATTATTTGAGGCTTCTATCGCAGAGTTTGCTAAAGATGTGGAAGAGCTCTCACACTAGGATGAGTAAAACTATTCACGACCTCGAGGCCCGTCGCCACCTTCTTCAAGAGCAATCCGCACATGAGCGCCGTTCATTCGCGGAGCACTTTGAACCCTGGGAGAAGCCGCTCTCTTGGGCTGATAAGGGGATTGATGCCTTTCATTTTCTTAAAGACAATCCATTGTTGTGGACCAGCGCCTTTGCCGCCTTGGCGCATTACAGGCCGAAGTTAGCCAGCAAGGTCTTGGCAGTCGGTTGGGGTGCCATGAAGTTACTCAAGAGCGCAAAGAAGCTTATCTAAGCTCTCGGGAAAGTCTGCTAGCTAACTAAAACAGACTTATTGGGAATGCCGTTCTGGTTTAAAAGGGTGCTGCCATTGAGTGCGCCAATTTCTAGTAGTGTTATCGCGCCACAAACACTAAAGCCCGCACTACGTAGTAATTTATCAGCTGCAATCAGCGTCCCTCCAGTAGCGAGCACATCATCTATTAGTAATACGCGAGCATCTTTTGGAAGGGTGGATTGCTGAATCTCCAAAGAGTCATCACCGTACTCCAGGCCGTAGAATTCACGATGGCTCGCCAGGGGAAGTTTATTGGGCTTTCTGGCCAGGGCAAGACCCTTGTGGGCATGATGGGCTAATGCAGATCCAAAGATAAAGCCTCGGGATTCAATGCCTAAAATATGGGTATAGTCAAAAGTATCAGCCAGCGCTGCCAATTGGGCAATTGCCTCCTTAAAAGCTGCTGGATTGGCTAATAGAGGGGAGATATCTCGAAAGAGGATTCCAGGCTTCGGAAAGTCCGGCACGCCGGGTAGATAATCTAATAAATTCATTAATAGCAGACATGAAAAATCATTTCCTCATTATCACCGCATTAGAAAGTGAGCTCAAGCGCTCCGCACTTCCAGTAGGCGTGGAAATTGTGTACTGCGGTATTGGGAAAATTAACGCTGCGATCGCTACTGTGAAAGCCATTGCGCAATTCTCTCCGCAGCAGATTATAAATTTTGGAACTGCCGGCAAGGTTAATTCAAGCCTGTATGGCTTATTGGAGATTGGCACTGTTATTCAACGCGATATGCAGACCGAGCCTCTAGCGCCACGCGGTCAAACTCCTTTTTGCAACAAGCCTTACGAATACCATGCCTTAGGTCAATATCGATGTGGAACGGGTGATAGCTTTGTCACAGCGCATGACCCCTGGTTGCATGAACAAGGGGTTGATGTGGTGGACATGGAGCTATTTGCCATTGCAGCCTGTGCCCATCATCATCAAGTGCCTTGGCAAGCCTATAAATACATTACTGATGATGCGAATGCCGACTCTGGTAAAGATTGGCAGGATAAGGTGCATCATGGACAAGATTTATTCTTGGAAAAACTCAAGCAGCAGTTGAGTTAAAGATATTTATATCGATATGAATTCTTCTAGACCTTGGCTCAAAAATTACCCTGCAGGCGTGCCTCAGGAGATCGGTCCGCCTAGCCATACTTCCTTGACGGATTTTCTAGAAGAATGCTTCGATCGATTTTCAAATCATCAGGCAGTGGAGTCTATGGGGGTATTTTTTACCTACCGTCAAATCGATCGCCTTTCAAAAGACTTTGCTTCTTATTTACAAGTCCTAGATTTAGAGCCGGGTGCTCGTGTGGCGTTGATGTATCCAAACGTAGTGGAATACCTCATTGCTATGCTAGGTACTTTGCGAGCCGGCTACGTAGTTGTCAATATCAACCCTTTGTATACCCCAAGAGAGTTGGAGTCTCAACTGAAGGATAGTGAGGCATCCGTCTTGGTATTGATGGAAAACTTTGCTGCCAGTTATCAATCGATTGCGAATAATGTTCTAGTAAAGCAAGTCATTATTAGCAGCCCAGGTGAAATGCTGGGACTCAAAGGACATCTGATTAATTGGGTAGCGCGCAATATTAAAAAGATGATTCCTGCTTGGGACCTTACGGGATTTCAGCACTGTAAATTCAAATCAGCGCTTGCAATCGGTGCAAGGCATCATTTCCAGAAACCCCAGATTGGCCTGGAAGATATTGCTTTCTTACAATACACCGGCGGCACTACAGGAACCTCAAAAGGTGCAGTCTTGCTCCACCGAAATATTCTCTCTAATGTGATGCAAATTGAAGCGTGGCTTAATCCGGGATTAAAGCCTGAGACTAAAGAACAACTTCAATTTTTATGTGCATTGCCGATGACGCATATTTTTGCATTAACGGCCTGTGCATTATTGGGTATTAGCAAGGGAGGCCTTTTAATTTTGGTTGCGAATCCACGAGATATTGACAACTTTATTCAGCTACTGATCAAGCATCCCAAAATCAACATCTTTCCGGGCGTCAATACACTGTTTCATGCATTAATTCATCGCCCTGAATTTAAGAAAGTCAAACTTCCCAATCTATTGGTCACCATTGGTGGAGGAATGGCTGTTCATAAGAAGACTGCAGACCATTGGCAGGCTTTAACAGGGTGCCCGATCGCACAAGGCTATGGATTATCCGAAACTTCCCCGGTAGTCTGCGTCAACAGCCCCTTAGAAAAGGATTTCACAGGCCATATTGGAATGCCAATGCCTAGTACGGACGTCGCTATTCTCGATGATGATGAGGTAGAGCTGCCGCAGGGTACACCTGGAGAAATTTGCATCAAAGGACCCCAGGTGATGGCGGGCTACTGGAACAAGCCTGAAGAAACTGCCCATTGCATGACCAGTGATGGCTATTTCAAATCTGGAGATATTGGTCTTGTTACGACAGGTGGTCACATCCAGATTGTGGATCGCAAGAAGGACATGATAGTGGTGGCAGGCTTCAAAGTGTTTCCGAATGATGTCGAGGACGTCTTGGTCCAAATGAGTGGCATTAAAGAGTGCGCCGTGATTGGCGTCCCACATCGCAAATTGGGTGAGATTGTCAAGGCCTATATTGTGAAAGACAATCACCACATGACTGAAGCAGATGTTTTGCAATACTGCAAAGACCATCTAACTAGTTATAAACGACCACGCAAAGTAGTGTTTATTCACGAGCTACCAAAATCCAATGTTGGCAAGATATTGCGGCGTGAACTCAGAAGTCTCTGAGTTCATTTAGCCTTATTAAAAATCCTGCCCTTATTTGCTAGGTGTTTTGCCAACCATCTTCACGGCGCGCAAGAAATCAAAGTCGACTCCTTGATCGGCTTGAGTAACGGTATCTAAAAATAGCTTTTTGTAGCCACGCTCTGCAGTCGGTGGAGTTATCGGATTTTCTATTGCTCTCTTGGCCAGCTCTTCATCTGAAATCAGTAGGCTAATCTCGCGATTTTTGACTGAGAGTCGAATGCGGTCGCCATTGCGTACATGCGCTAGCGGCCCGCCAATTGCAGACTCGGGAGTGACATGCAACACAATCGTGCCAAAAGCAGTGCCGCTCATGCGGCCATCGGAGATACGCACAATATCTTTGATGCCAGCACGAGCCAGCTTCATAGGGATCGGAATATAGCCTGCCTCAGGCATGCCAGGAGCGCCCTTGGGGCCAATATTTTTGAGAACTAAAATATCTTCGGCAGTGACGTCGAGATCTGGGCTGTCGATGCGATTGGCTAAATCTTCCGCATTTTCAAACACAACAGCACGACCTTCATGTTCCATGAGCTTTTCATTGGCAGCCGATTGCTTAATGATGGCGCCTCCTGGAGCAAGATTGCCGTGCAGCACCGCAATGCTGCCGCGGGGATAGATCGGTTTATCAATTTTACGCACCACATCCTGCTTAAAACTCGGTGGCCCAGCATCAATTTCCTCGCCCAAGGTTTTGCCGGTAACGGTCATTGCATTGAGCTTTAACAGAGGCTTGAGTTCACGAAGTAGCGTGGTCATACCGCCTGCGTCATGGAAGTTTTCCATATAGTGATCGCCGGATGGTTTTAAGTCGACCAATACCGGTGTTTCATTGCCCATTTTATCTAGGGCATCTAAATCAATCTCTAGACCCATGCGGCCAGCAATTGCTGCCAGATGCACGATCCCATTGGTGGAGCCGCCAATAGCCAATAAAACGCGCATGGCATTTTCAAAAGCATCTGCTGTGAGTACTTTATCAATCGTCAATCCGTCCTTCGCCATCTGTACTGCGCAAGCGCCGGTCTCCTCTGCAACCCGAATACGATCGGCAGTGACGGCTGGTGGCGTAGCGCCACCTGGCACGGTCATGCCTAACGCCTCAGCGATACAAGCCATGGTGCTTGCGGTGCCCATTACGGAGCAGGTTCCAACGCTGGCCACTAGCTGATCATTCACCTCATCTTTTTCGGTTTCGTCGATTTCACCAGCGCGGAACTTACCCCAGTAGCGACGGCAATCGGTACAGGCGCCAACACGTTCGCTGCGATGTGAGCCGGTCAGCATAGAGCCGGTAATGAGCTGAATAGCAGGAAGACCTGCTGAAGCGGCGCCCATCATTTGAGCGGGCACTGTCTTATCGCAACCGCCAATCATGACAACCGCATCCATCGGCTGTGCACGCAACATCTCTTCGGTATCCATAGACATAAGGTTGCGCAGATACATGCTGGTCGGCGCTGCAAAACTCTCATGAATTGAAATCGTGGGAAATTCCATTGGTAGGCCGCCAGCCAACATGACGCCGCGTTTTACAGCCTCTAATAGTTGGGGCATGTTGCCGTGACAGGGGTTATATGCGCTGCCAGTATTAATAATGCCAATGACTGGGCGATCTAAAGCGCTGTTGGTGTAACCAGCGCCCTTAATAAAAGCTTTGCGTAAAAACAAAGAGAAACCTTTGTCGCCATAGCTAGTCAGGCCTTTGCGTAATCCAGTCTCAGTACTGGCTTTGGAATCTTTTGGCTTAGTGCTCATATTGTCTCGATTGCTCATTCTTGTTTTTATTGATTGTAGCGATAAGGCTGAACCAAGCCTAGGGAGCCCCACCCCAGCGAAACTGCCATGAAATCCCCACCGCGTTGTAGCTGGTATCAGTTCGTGAGTAGACGCCCTTGCTGGCACTTAGACGGATTGAGTTCTGCTTATCAACTGGATAAGAGAGGGTGCTACCAAAACGCCAGTTTTCTTGCGTGCCATTGATCGGCAGGCCGTTGATATAGACCTGACCGCCAGTGAAATAAGTCGCATCCGCTGAAATCCAGGCCGTATTCGGAAAGTAGTAAATGACATGGGTTTCACCGGAGTAGACGGGGTTTTGTGACAGGGTATTGCTACCCATATAACTGGTGTTGCTGGTATAAATCGTTGCCATGCCAGCCAATTCCAAGCGCCATGGACCAACTGCTTGAGATAAACCAGCGGCCGGTTGAATC